>NZ_JSAK01000015.1:195374-320218 GCF_000802965.1 Pseudomonas fluorescens
AAGGCTGCGATCTTTTTGCGGACTACTGGAATCTGAAGCCGGACTTAACCCTCATCCCCCTCATCATCATCCCCGCCATCAACCTTCATCCCCAGCTCCTTGATCTTGCGAGTCAGGGTATTACGCCCCCAGCCCAGCAAAACAGCAGCATCGCGGCGGCGACCGGCGGTGTGCTTCAGGGCGGTCTCGATCATGATCCGCTCAAATGCCGGCACAGCGCTGTCGAGCAGGCTCGATTGACCGCGTGCCAACGCCTGATCGGCCCACTGACGCAGCGCCTGCTCCCAGTTGGTCACCGGTGCCGAATCCTGCGGCAGGCTCAGCAGCTCTGGCGGCAAGTCGCCAATGTGCACTTCGCGCCCGGAAGCCATCACCGTGATCCAGCGGCAAGTGTTCTCCAACTGACGCACGTTGCCCGGCCATGGCAGGTTTTTCAGGTATTCCTCGGTTTCGCTTTTCAGCAACTTCGGCTCGACGGCCAGCTCTTGCGCAGCACGGCTGAGGAAGTGCTTGGCCAGTGTCGGAATGTCTTCGCGACGGTCCGACAGGCGCGGGATGTGGATACGGATCACGTTGAGGCGGTGGAACAAGTCCTCACGGAATTTCCCGGCGTGGACCAGGGTTTCCAGGTTCTGGTGCGTTGCGGCGATGATCCGCACGTCAACCTTGACCGGCACATGGCCGCCAACGCGGTAGAACTCGCCATCGGCCAGTACGCGCAGCAATCGGGTCTGCGTGTCTGCGGGCATATCGCCAATTTCATCGAGGAAAAGCGTACCGCCGTCAGCCTGTTCGAAGCGTCCGCGACGCAGGTTGGCCGCGCCGGTGAACGCGCCTTTTTCGTGGCCGAACAGTTCGGACTCCATCAAATCCTTCGGGATCGCCGCCATGTTCAGCGCGATGAACGGCGAAGCCGCGCGCGGGCTGTGACGGTGCAGGGCGTGGGCCACCAGTTCTTTACCGGTCCCGGATTCGCCGTTGATCAGCACGGTGATGTTGGAATGGCTCAAGCGCCCGATAGCGCGAAACACTTCCTGCATCGCCGGCGCTTCGCCGATGATTTCCGGGGTGCGAGTCAATGCTACGGGGACTTCCAGGCCTTGTTGTTCCTGTGCGTGCTGATTCGCACGCTTGACCAGGGAAACCGCTTCATCAACGTCAAACGGCTTGGGCAGGTATTCGAACGCGCCGCCCTGATAGGACGCGACAGCGCTGTCCAGATCGGAATGCGCGGTCATGATGATCACTGGCAGCCGTGGGTGTTGCTCGCGAATCCGCGCCAGAAGGTCCAGGCCGCTGGCGCCGGGCATGCGGATGTCGGAGATGATCACGTCCGGCTGCTGGCGCGCCAGGCGGCTCATCACGCCATCGGCGCTGTCGAAGCTTTGTGTGGTCATGCCTTCTTGCTGCAAGGCTTTTTCCAGGACCCAACGGATAGAACGGTCGTCATCGACGATCCACACGGTTTCACTACGGCTCATGTCGATGTGGCTCCTTGTTCCAGTGGCAGAAAGATCGAGAAAGTGGTGTGGCCTGGGTGGCTGTCACATTCGATCAGGCCCTGGTGCTGGCTGATGATGTTCTGGGTAATGGCCAGGCCGAGCCCGGTACCGTCCGGACGACCGCTGACCATGGGAAAGAAGATGGTTTCCTGGAGTTCCGCAGGAATGCCGGGACCGTTGTCGATGATTTCGATCTTGGTCACCAGGCGATGGCGCACGTGGCCGATGGTGAATTGGCGCATGGCGCGGGTGCGCAAACTGATGCGGCCCAGGCGCAACTCGTTCTGGCTGCTGATGGCCTGCATCGCATTGCGCACGATATTCAGGACTGCCTGAATCATTTGTTCGCGATCGATCAGGACGTCGGGAATGCTTGGGTCATAGTCACGCACCAATGTAATGCAGCCTTGGCTTTCGGCCTCGACCAGATGGCAGACGCGCTCCAACACCTCGTGGATGTTGCACATCGCCAGCGACGGCAGCTTGTTGGAGCCGAGCATGCGGTCCACCAGATTTCTCAGGCGGTCGGCTTCTTCGATGATGACGTTGGTGTAGTCGCGCAGGCTTTCTTCCGGCAGCTCACGGGCCAGCAATTGCGCCGCGCCGCGAATCCCGCCCAGGGGGTTTTTGATTTCATGGGCCAGGCCGCGCACCAGCATCTTGCTGGTTTCCTGCTTCGACAGTTGCGCTTCTTCCTTGGTGATACGCAGCAAGCGGTCACGGGGATGGACTTCGAGCAGCAGCATTGTCTTGCCATCGCTCAGGATAGGCGTCACGGCGTAATCGACGGTCAGGGTTTGGCCGGTGAGGGCGGTGAGCATCGCTTCACGTTTGGTGAACGGGTGCGCCTGCTGCACCGCCTGACGCAAGGAATTCAGCGCCTCGGTGGATTCGGTGAATAACTCGCTGATGAATTGCCCATGGCTGCGCTGGCCGCTGATGGCCAGAAGCATCTCCGCCGCCGGGTTCATGTACTCAAGGCGCAATTCGGCGTCGAGCAGGATGGTCGCGGTGGTGAGGTTGTCGAGTAGCAAGCGGTGCAGTGCGTCGCTAATGGTCATCGGGACCTCTTTTGGAGCAGGGCGGCGCGCAGGAAAAAAGCGCTGATGCGGGGAAAATGCAAAAACCAAACCAAGGCTCCGAAAAGAAGCGTTAAACGCCTGAAACGGGCGTTTGACGCTCGATTGCGTGGCGTACTGCCAGCTAACGCGGGTACTTTCGAACCAAAATGGGTTGAAGTGTGAGCGCAGTGCAACGAATCGCACCAATATAGTGCGCAAAGCTGAACGACGTTTGAAAGGTGCAAGAACGAACTTTTTTCTTCGGGTTCGTCGGTAAGTGGGGATTTCGGTCGTCGGCCGAAGATGCGTTTGAAGGCGCCCGATCAGCGCCCAGGCCCTCGATGCTTTCGCACCCGTTGCACGTAAAAAGTGACTGTCGAGCTCTGCTGAACCACGGTTTCGCCGTCAATCACTTGCACTGCCAGACTGTGTTCACCGCGGTCGATGTTCACCAATTGGAGGATTGGTACGTTGGTTGGCTGGCCGTAAGGTTGGCCATCCAGAAGCAGTCTCAATAGATGAGGGGCTTGCAGACGCGGTTTGATCAGTGCGTTGACGGTGAAGGTGCCATTGTTGGCGCGCAGGGCTTCGGTGGTGGGCAGGCCGGTGAGTTCCAGCACCTCGTAGGCGGCTTGGAGTTGTTCCTTTGGTTTGGGTTGAGTCGGGGGCGCAGGAGGCGACAAGGGTTCGACGCGATTGAGCGGCGGCAGCTCGACCGGCTGGGCGTTCACAACGTCAGGTGGTTGATTGCTGTAGGCCGTGTTGCCCTCGGCGTCAGTGTACTTGTAGATCTGCGCCGATACGGGCAGGGCGATCAGCAAAAGGATGAAGAGAAAACCACGACCCATAAAATCGACCGGAAACGAAAGCGATAGGTGCAGCATAGGGCAGGGTCGGTGGTAGACCCAAGCCGTTAACATTTGGGTACGGTAAAAGGATCAAAAGATCTCAGCCTTCGGCAGCTCCTACATGTGACCCGTAGGAGCTGCCGAAGGCTGCGATCTTTTGATTTTGCCCACAAAAAAAGCCTCCCGAAGGAGGCCTTTCTTGTCACGCCGCTTGCGCAGGCGCTACCGGATTAGCAGCTGTAGTACAGCTCGTATTCCAGTGGGTGTACGAAGGTACGTACCTTGATTTCTTCTTCGCTTTTCAGGGCGATGTAAGCGTCGATGAAGTCGTCGCTGAAAACGCCGCCTTTGGTCAGGAACGCACGACCTTTGTCCAGCTCTTCCAGGGCTTCTTTCAGGCTGCCGCAAACTTGTGGGATCTCTTTCGCCTCTTCAGGCGGCAGGTCGTACAGGTTTTTGTCAGCAGCATCGCCAGGGTGAATCTTGTTCTGGATACCGTCCAGGCCAGCCATCAACAGTGCGGCGAAGCACAGGTACGGGTTGGCAGCCGGATCCGGGAAGCGAGCTTCGATACGGCGGGCTTTAGGGCTCGACACGTAAGGAATACGGATCGAAGCGGAGCGGTTGCGAGCCGAGTAGGCCAGCATAACTGGAGCTTCGAAGCCTGGAACCAGACGCTTGTAGGAGTTGGTCGCCGGGTTGGTGAAGCCGTTCAGAGCCTTACCGTGCTTGATGATGCCGCCGATGAAGTACAGGGCGGTATCGGACAGGCCGGCATAGCCTTCGCCTGCGAAGGTGTTCTTGCCATCTTTCCAGATGGACATGTGTACGTGCATACCCGAACCGTTGTCGCCGTACAGCGGCTTAGGCATGAAGGTCGCGGTGCGGCCGTAAGCGTCAGCAACGTTGTGTACAACGTACTTCAGGGTTTGGGTTTCGTCGGCTTTCTTCACCAGGGTGTTGAACTTGACGCCGATTTCGTTCTGGCCGGCAGTTGCCACTTCGTGGTGGTGAACTTCGACGGTCAGGCCCATTTCTTCCAGTGCGTTGCACATGGAGGTACGGATTTCGTGGTCGTGGTCGAACGGTGGAACCGGGAAGTAGCCGCCTTTGACGCCTGGACGGTGGCCCTTGTTGCCGCCTTCGATGTCCTGGTCGGACATCCAGGAGCCTTGTTCGGAGTAGATCTTGAACATGGAGCCGGAGATGTCGGACTTGAACTTCACTTGGTCAAAGATGAAGAACTCTGGCTCTGGACCAGCGAATACGGTGTCACCGATACCGGTGGATTTCAGGTGTTCTTCAGCGCGCTTGGCGATCGCACGTGGGTCGCGGTCGTAGCCTTGCATGCTCGAAGGTTCGATGATGTCGCAGACCAGGATCAGGGTCGGCTCTTCGGTGAACGGGTCCAGGACAGCGGTGGAGTCGTCCGGCATCAGGATCATGTCGGAGGCTTCGATGCCTTTCCAGCCAGCGATGGAGGAACCGTCGAACATTTTGCCGACTTCAAAGAAGTCATCATCCAGCGCATCGCGAGCCGGCATGGTCACGTGGTGCTGAGTGCCCTTGGTGTCTGTGAAGCGCAGATCAATCCACTTGACGTCATGATCTTTGATGAGTTGAACCGACTTCGACATAGTGTCCTCCGGGTGGATTAGGGCTGGTAGTGGATGCCCTTAAATGTTTGTGATGCCGGCGCGAATACTCTGCCAAGGCAACCTGCCTCACAAGGGAGCAAATTGCATGCCAGTGCCCCACCATGGGTTTTTTGCCCCAAATTCACGCTTATAGACGTGCAAAGCTTCTTAAAGCAGAAAAATGCGCTCCTTAATGTGGCGCTGGAAAGTGAAAGTGACCCGTTTTGGTGCGCGCAAAACCTTCTGCACATTAACTGGTTAAACCTTGAGCAATTTCCGCTATAATCCGCGCCCCCCTTTTTCGGCAGGCCCTGCGCGCGCTGTTTCCATGAAATTAATCGTAAAAGTCTTCCCCGAGATCACCATCAAGAGCCGCCCGGTACGGATGCGTTTCATCCGTCAGTTGGCCAAGAACATCCGTGCCGTGCTCCGCGATCTGGACCCGGCTGTGGTGGTGAACGGCGTGTGGGACAACCTCGAGCTGGAAACCCGCGTCAGCGATCCCAAGGCCCTGAAAGAGATGGGCGAGCGCCTGAGCTGCATGCCGGGCGTCGCGCACTTCCTGCAAATCGACGAATACCCGCTGGGCGACTTCGACGACATCGTCGAGAAGTGCAAACAGCATTACGGCGATGCGCTGGCCGGGAAGATTTTTTCGGTGCGTTGCAAACGCGCCGGCAAGCACCCATTTAGCTCCATAGACATCGAGAAATACGTCGGTAGCCAGTTGCGCCGACAGTGCGGTGCCGCCGGGATCGATCTGAAAAAGCCTGAAATCGAAGTTCGCATCGAAGTTCGCGACCAACGGTTGTTCGTGATCCACAGCCAGCACACCGGCATCGGCGGTTATCCGCTGGGAGCACTGGAACAGACGCTTGTGTTGATGTCCGGCGGGTTCGATTCCACCGTCGCGGCCTACCAGATCATGCGCCGTGGCCTGATGGCCCATTTCTGCTTCTTTAACCTGGGTGGACGGGCCCACGAGCTGGGCGTGATGGAAGTCGCGCACTTCATCTGGAAGAAGTACGGCAGCTCGCAACGCGTGCTATTTGTCAGTGTGCCGTTCGAGGAAGTGCTCGGAGAAATTCTCGGCAAAGTCGATAACAGTCATATGGGCGTAGTATTGAAGCGTATGATGTTGCGCGCTGCGTCGAAAATTGCTGATCGGCTGCAGATCGAGGCGCTGGTCACCGGTGAAGCGATCTCCCAGGTTTCGAGCCAGACATTGCCGAACCTGAACGTGATCGACTGCGTGACCGAGAAGCTGGTGCTGCGCCCGCTGATCGCCAGTCACAAGCAGGACATCATCGATACGGCCAACGAAATCGGCACCGCCGACTTCGCCAAGCACATGCCGGAATACTGCGGGGTCATTTCGGTGAACCCCAAGACCGCTGCAAAACGCCATCGCGTGGAGCACGAAGAGAAAGAGTTCGACATGGCCGTCCTTGAGCGTGCGCTCGAGAACGCCAAACTGGTACCGATCGATCGCGTGATCGATGAATTGGGCCAGGACGTACAGATTGAAGAAGTCAGCGATGCGCTGGCCGGTCAGATCGTCATCGACATCCGTCACCCGGATGTCGCTGAAGATGACCCGCTGGAGCTTGCTGGTATCGAGGTACAGACGATGCCGTTTTATGCACTGAACGCTCGTTTCAAGGAACTGGACCCTACTCGCCAGTACCTGCTGTATTGCGACAAAGGCGTGATGAGTCGCCTGCATGCCCACCATTTGCTCAGTGAGGGGCATGCCAATGTGCGCGTTTATCGACCGAGCTAAGTGCCCGGGGCTGTTTGCCTGTGGCCTGCGTCACCGGCCCCCCGATGCCACCGTCAAGCTGTAACGGCTTTTACGGACGCTACTGTTAATCGCTGCCAAGACTTGTCAGCACACCGAATCCTCTGATCGAGATACACAAGTGATCGAAAATCTACGCAACATCGCCATCATTGCTCACGTTGACCATGGTAAAACCACCCTGGTAGACAAACTCCTGCGTCAATCCGGCACCCTGGAGCGCAACGAGCTCAACGACGAGCGCGTGATGGACTCCAACGACCAGGAAAAAGAGCGCGGTATTACCATTCTGGCGAAAAACACCGCCATCAACTGGAACGGCTACCACATCAACATCGTGGATACCCCGGGCCACGCCGACTTCGGCGGCGAAGTTGAACGCGTAATGTCGATGGTTGACTCCGTTCTGCTGCTGGTTGACGCTCAAGACGGCCCTATGCCGCAAACCCGTTTCGTGACCAAGAAGGCTTTCGAAGCCGGCCTGCGTCCGATCGTGTGCATCAACAAGGTTGACCGTCCAGGCGCGCGTCCGGACTGGGTTCTGGACCAGATCTTCGACCTGTTCGACAACCTGGGTGCCACCGAAGAACAGCTGGACTTCAAAGTCGTCTACGCCTCGGCCCTGAACGGTATTGCCGGTCTGGACCACAACGAAATGGCTGAAGACATGACCCCGCTGTACCAGTCGATCGTCGACAACGTACCAGCGCCGGCTGTTGACCGTGACGGTCCGTTCCAGATGCAGATCTCCGCACTGGACTACAACAGCTTCCTGGGTGTTATCGGTGTTGGCCGTATCGCTCGTGGTCGCATCAAGCCGAACTCCCCGGTTGTCGCTATCGGCGCCGACGGCAAGAAGCGTAACGGTCGTATCCTGAAGCTGATGGGTCACCACGGTCTGCACCGTGTAGACGTTGACGAAGCTGCTGCAGGCGACATCGTGTGCATCAGCGGTATGGACTCGCTGTTCATCTCCGACACCCTGTGCCACCCGGACACCGTTGAAGCGATGAAGCCGTTGACCGTCGACGAGCCAACCGTTTCCATGACCTTCCAGGTAAACGACTCGCCATTCTGCGGTAAAGAAGGCAAGTTCGTGACTTCCCGTAACATCAAGGAACGTCTGGACAAAGAGTTGCTGTACAACGTTGCACTGCGCGTTGAAGAAGGCGACTCGGCTGACAAGTTCAAGGTTTCCGGCCGTGGCGAACTGCACCTCTCGGTACTGATCGAAACCATGCGTCGCGAAGGCTTCGAAATGGCTGTAGGCCGTCCGGAAGTGATCATCCGTCTGGTTGACGGCGTGAAGCACGAACCGTTCGAAAACGTCACCATCGACCTGCCGGAAGAATCCCAAGGCAAGGTGATGGAAGAGATGGGCCTGCGTAAAGGCGACCTGACCAACATGGTGCCGGATGGCAAGGGCCGTGTACGTCTGGAATACAACATCCCTGCTCGTGGTCTGATCGGTTTCCGTAACCAGTTCCTGACCCTGACCAACGGTGCTGGCATCCTGACCTCGATCTTCGACCGTTACGACGTGATGAAGTCGGGCGACATGTCCGGCCGTCAGAACGGCGTTCTGGTTTCGGTTGAAACCGGCAAGGCGCTGACCTACTCCCTGGAAACCCTGCAGGCACGTGGCAAGCTGTTCGTAGAGCACGGTCAGGAAATCTACAACGGTCAGATCGTTGGTCTGAACAGCCGTGACAACGACCTGGGCGTTAACCCTACCAAGGGCAAGAAGCTCGACAACATGCGTGCTTCGGGTAAAGACGAAACCATCGCTCTGGTTCCACCTGTTCGCTTCACCCTGGAACAGGCTCTGGAATTCATCCAGGACGACGAGCTGTGTGAAGTCACTCCTAAGTCCATCCGTCTTCGCAAGAAGATCCTGGACGAAAGCGAGCGTACCCGCGCTGCCAAGAAAGCCAAGGCATAACATTTAGCCTGGCTTAACGAAAACGCCCCCGGTCGAGAGACCGGGGGCGTTTTTGTTTGTCTGCGATTTACGCCGAGCCTTTGTGGCGAGGGAGCTTGCTCCCGCTCGGCTGCGCAGCAGTCGTAAAATTTTGGGGTCGCTGCGCAACCCAGCGGGAGCGAGCTCCCTCGCCACGGATGTAACCGGTCAGAACCGCTCGATACTCCGCGAATACTGTTCGCGCACAACTTCTTTCGGCTTGTACGCGCAATACCCCGGCCGCGGGCCGATTTTCGGGTGGTTGCGGCAAGTATCCGGGCGCTTTTCATAAATAGTGCACAGACGGCTCTTACGATCCAGGTACAGGCAATCGTTGTTGCTCATGCGCTGGAGAGTGAAGATTCCCGACTTCTGGTTAAAGCGCTCGACCAGGCCTTCCTTTTGCAGGCGCTTGGCGATGTTCTTCGGCGGATCACCCATCTCGAACTCATCGACCACACCGATGCGGATCAGATCCTTGATCTTGACCTCGACCGGCAGCGTGCAGCAGCTGGACATGCAGGAGCCGCACATCGGGGCGGAGTACTTGGCCCAGGTATCGAGGCGGTCGATCTCCGCAGCGGCGATCAGGTTCGGCTTCATCATCGGTTGTTACCAGCGTGTGCATCAGGGCGCGCGATCATACCGGGACTGGTGGATTTTTGAACAACCTTTCGCCAGATTTTTTTCGTCACCGCTCAACTCCACCGCTAATCCGGCACGGCACCTGCATTGATTCAAGTACACGACAATGGATTGCCGACCCAATTCGCACTAACGGGAAAAACTGCCGAACCGGAGCCTCTACCGCCTGTCAGACCGTCTAGGCTCAGACAACTCAAAGCTCGCTCGAGGTCTTATCGATGACTCAAGAACCACTTGTTCGCGAAGCAGAGGTGGCCGCATTCCGCGACGCCGTCTTGACCAAACTCACCTACGCGGTGGGCAAAGACCCGGATCACGCCTTCGACCACGACTGGTTCGAAGCCATTGCGCTGGCAGCGCGCGATCACATGGTCGAGCACTGGATGGACCATACGCGGCAGATCTATCGCAAAGGCCAGAAGCGCGTTTATTACCTCTCGCTGGAATTCCTCATCGGCCGCTTGCTCTACGACAGCTTGAGCAACCTAGGCTTGCTTGATGTGGCACGCGAGGCCCTGACCGAACTCGGCGTCGACCTGGAACGTATCCGTTTGCTGGAGCCCGATGCGGCGTTGGGCAACGGTGGCCTCGGTCGTCTTGCGGCGTGCTTCATGGAAAGCATGTCGACTCTCGGCATCGCCGGACACGGTTACGGCATTCGTTACGAACACGGTTTGTTCCGCCAGGCCATCGTCGACGGCTGGCAGCAGGAACAGACCGAGCACTGGCTGGATTTCGGCAACCCCTGGGAATTCGAGCGGCCGGAAGTGGTTTACCCGATCGGCTTCGGCGGCAGCGTCGAAACCGTGACCGATGAAAGCGGCAAGTCCAAGCAAGTCTGGCACCCGGCGGAAACCGTGCGGGCCATTGCCTATGACACGCCGGTGGTCGGTTGGCGCGGCGCGAGTGTGAACACGCTGCGTTTGTGGCGTGCGCGGGCGATGGAAGATTTGCACCTCGAGCGCTTCAACGCCGGCGACCACTTGGGCGCGGTTGCCGAAGTAGCGCGGGCCGAAAGTATCTCCCGCGTGCTGTACCCGGCAGACAGCACCGAGGCCGGTCAGGAATTGCGCCTGCGCCAGGAATACTTCTTCGTCGCCGCGTCCCTGCAGGATTTGCTGCGTCGCCATCGCAACATGCACACCTCGGTGCTGACCCTGGGCGATCACGCGGCGATCCAGCTCAACGACACTCACCCGTCGATTGCCGTGGCCGAGCTGATGCGGCAATTGGTCGACGTCTATGACGTGGCGTGGGACGCCGCGTGGCAGGTCACGGTCGACACGCTGTCCTACACCAACCACACGCTACTGCCGGAAGCGCTGGAAACCTGGCCGGTCGGTTTGATGGAGCGCATGTTGCCGCGGCACATGCAGATCATTTATCTGATCAACGCCCAGCACATCGACTCGCTGCGCGCCAAAGGCATCCATGACTTCGACGTGCTGCGCGCCGTATCGCTGATCGAAGAAGACAACGGCCGCCGTGTGCGCATGGGCAACCTGGCGTTCCTCGGCTCCCACAGCGTCAATGGCGTGTCCGGGTTACACACGCAGCTGATGCGCAAAACCGTGTTCTCTGAACTGCACAAACTCTATCCAGAGCGGATCAACAACAAGACCAACGGAATCACCTTCCGCCGCTGGTTGTATCAGGCCAACTCGGAACTGACCTCGATGCTGGTCGACTCCCTCGGCCCGGACCTGCTGGATAACCCGGAAGCGCGTCTGCTGGATCTTGAGCCGTTCGCCGAGAAGACCGCATTCCGCAAAGCCTTCGCCGAGCAGCGCCTGCACAGCAAAAAAGCCCTGGCGTACATCATTCACGAACGACTCGGGGTGGCGGTCAACCCGGCGGCGATGTTCGACGTGCAGGTCAAGCGGATCCACGAGTACAAACGACAACTGCTCAACCTCATGCACACCGTGGCGCTGTACCAGGCAATTCGCGCCGAGCCGGAAATCGACTGGGTGCCGCGAGTGAAAATCTTCGCTGGCAAGGCTGCCGCGAGCTATCACCAGGCCAAGCTGATCATCAAATTGACCAACGACATCGCCCGGGTGGTGAACAACGACCCGACCGTGCGCGGATTGTTGAAAGTGGTGTTCCTGCCCAACTACAACGTCAGCCTGGCGGAAAGTATTATTCCGGCGGCGGACTTGTCCGAGCAGATTTCCACCGCAGGGTTCGAAGCTTCGGGCACCAGCAACATGAAGTTCGGACTCAACGGCGCGTTGACAATCGGCACGCTGGACGGCGCGAACGTGGAAATGTGCGAGCGCATCGGCGCCGAGCACATGTTCATTTTCGGCCTCAGCGCGCAGCAGGTTGAAGCGCGTAAGCAGAACCATGAGTTCAGTGCGGTGCCGGACATTGCTGCGTCCCATCGGCTCAACGACGTACTGCAAGCGATTCGCGGCGGGGTGTTCTCGCCGGATGATCCGTCCCGTTATGCCGGGCTCATCGATTCGCTGGTGGACTACGATCGCTTCCTGGTGTGCGCCGATTTCGATTCCTACTGGAACGCGCAAATGCGCGTCGAAGCCCACTGGCACGACTCTAACGAATGGTGGCGTTCAGCGGTGTTGAACACGGCACGCATGGGCTGGTTCTCATCGGACCGGACGATTCGCGAGTACGCTACGGATATCTGGAAGGCGTTGGGGTAACTTTTCAGTCGGGTCGATATACTGGCGGCCGTAAAAGATCGCAGCCTTCGGCAGCTCCTACAGGATCAATGTAGGCGCTGCCGGAGGCTGCGATCTTTTTTGGAGCTGGCTACGCTAATCTTTCCGGATTGCGCTTAGGGATATCGACCATGCAATGGATGTTGATGCTGATTGGCCTCGTTGTGGGCTGGATACTCGACGAGTCGTTCGGCGATGCGCTGCTGGGCGCGCTACTGGGTTTGGGAATCGGCCAGGCCATTCGCATCGGTCGTCTGGATTCCCAAACTGTCGAGCAGCGCCGTTTGCTGGAACAGGCGCGGGTTGCGCTGCATGCAGTCGAGCAACGGCTGGCCGTGCTGGACGTGTCGGGTGCCACCTCACCGCAAGCAGTCGGCGAACCTGTTGTCACCAAGTCCGTTTCAATCCCAGACATTGTCGAAGCGCCGCAACTGATCTGGGAACTGCCGCCCGAACTTGATCCCGTCACCACGACCGAAGCCAGCCGCCCGCTCCCCGTGGATGCCTGGAAACCAGTCGCCCGCGAACCGCAACAACCCGCCACCCCTCGCGCACCTAACCTCATCGACCGCGCCATCAGCGGTGCCCGCGCATGGCTGTTTGGCGGCAACACGGTGCTCCGGGTCGGCGTGGTGCTGTTGTTTCTCGGTCTGGCCTTCCTGTTGCGCTACGCCACCGAGGGCGTGGTGATACCGATCGAATTACGCTACGCCGGCGTCGCGGCAGCAGCGCTGGGGTTGCTCGGTTTAGGCTGGTGGCTGAGGGCCCGCAACAGCCAGTACGCCTTGATCCTGCAAGGCACCGGCATCGCCGTGTTGTACCTGACCGTGTTTGCCGCGATGCGCCTGCATCCGTTGCTCGACCCCACGGCGGCGTTTGGCCTGTTGGTGGCGGTGACGGTGTTCTCGGCGATTCTCGCCATCACCCAGGATTCCCTGGGACTGGCTGCCGCCGCTGCGCTCGGGGGTTTCGCCGCTCCCCTCCTGGTGTCCACCGGGGCCGGTAGCCACGTCGCGCTGTTCAGCTACTTCGCATTGCTCAATGCCGGGATCTTTGCCATTGCGTGGTTCAAGGCTTGGCGTTTGCTGAACGTGATCGGCTTCAACGGCACCTTCGGTATTGGTTTTGTCTGGGGTATACGTTCCTACACGCCGGACTTGCTCTGGAGCACAGAGCCGTTCCTGATCCTGTTCTTCCTGATGTACCTGGCCATCGGTTTGTTATTCGCGCGGCGCAAGCTGCTGGAATTGTCAGATACGCCTGAAGACGACAGCCGTGAGGCGCTGCTTCGCTGGTCAGCACGCAAAGGTGATTACGTCGACGGCACACTGCTATTCGGTCCGCCGCTGGTGGGCTTCGGCTTGCAGTTCGCGCTGGTCCAGCATCTTGAGTTCGCTGCCGCGTTCAGCGCCTTGGCGTTGGGCATTATCTACATGGGTTTGGCTCGGCTACTCATGGGTGGAAAGGCGCTGCTGCTGACGGAAACCTGCCTGGCGTTGGGCGTGATCTTCACCAGCCTGGCAATCCCGTTGGGGCTCGATGCGCGCTGGACGACAGCGGCGTGGGCGGTGGAAGGCGCGGGGATTTTCTGGCTCGGTCTGCGTCAACAGCGGCCGTTGGCGCGGGCCTTTGCCTTGTTGCTGCAACTGGGTTCGGCGTTGGCGTTCCTCAGCGAACTGCGCAGTGGAGACAGCAGCCTGATCAGCGGCGCGCCCTTGGGCGCATTGTTGCTGGGCTGCGCCTTGTTGTTCAGTTTCTACCAATTGCACAAAGCGTTGCCCGAGCACACGAAATCCTGGGAGCGTAAAGGATTGCCGGTGCTGGCCTGTCTCGGTCTGACGTTCCTCTATCTGCTGGCGCCGCTGTTCTTCTTCACCCATGGCACGGTCATCAGTTGGGCGTTGGCCGGGTTGGCGACGTTGTTTGTCGGCCTGCGATTGCCATCGCGCACGTTCCTGTTCAGCGCGTTTGCCGTGCAATTGCTCGGTGGCGTTTTATTCCTGATGGCAGGCTCGGATCTGTTTGCTTTGCAGGCCGGCGACGCGTTGCAGCCATTGGCCCATGGTGGGTTCTGGACGCCGCTGGTGTTGGGGCTGGCGGCGTTGCTCGGGGCGTGGCGCTTGCACTTGGACAATCCGCCCAAGGCGTTCGATGGATTGGCTTTGCAGCGTTTCTCTCAAGCGTTGCTGGTGTGGGGTGCAGGCTGGTGGGCGCTGGCTTGGGTTACCGAGGTATTGCGCTTTGCCCCGCTGAATCTGCAAGCGACGTTCTTGCTCGCCGTCGCAGCCTTGAGTGTTGCGTTGTGGACGGTGTTGGCCCTGCGCTTGAAATGGCCATCGCTGGGACTGCTCTGCACCTTGCTGATTCCGGCGGCCGGCCTGGTATTGCTCGGCGCTTGGCATTCGCGTTATCACCCGGCGGCTGACTTCGGTTGGCTGGTGTGGACGTCGGTCTTCGTTGTGCATTTCATCTCGCTGCGCCGCTTGGCGCCGATGCTGCCGGCGTGGGCGCTGAGTGCCGCGCACGTGCTTGGTTGCTGGCTGTTGATTGGGGTGCTGGCGCTGGAGCTGCGATATGGACTGCTGCTGATGTCCGAGCAGTACAACGCCTGGCGCTGGCTGGGTTGGGCGATTCTGCCGAGCCTGTATCTGGTGCTGATGGCTTCCCCGCGTGCCTGGCCCTGGCCGGTGTCGGCTTATGCCCGGGAATATCGGGTTTACGCCGCCGCGCCTTTGGCTTTGCTGATGTTGGGCTGGTTCTGGCTCGCCAATATCGTCAGCGACGGCGCCGCCGAGCCGCTGCCCTATGTGCCGCTGATCAATCCGCTGGAGTTGGGTTTGTTGTTTGCGTTGTTCGGCATCTACGTCTGGTCGCGCAGTGCCGTGCCGCAACTGGCGATCCGCAAGGACTACGCCTCTTATGCCACGCAAATGGTCGCCGGCGTTTCGCTGTTCACGTTCTTCACGGTAGTGGTCATGCGCACGGCGCATCACTGGAGCGGTGTGCCGTTCGAGTGGGATGCGTTGCTCGACTCGATGTTGGTGCAGGCCGGTCTGTCGATTGTCTGGACCTTGATGGCCCTGAGCCTGATGATTGGCGGCCATTTGCGGCATCGCCGTGAAGTCTGGCTGGTCGGCGCGGCGTTGATCGGCGTGGTGGTGGCCAAACTGTTCTTTGTCGAATTAAGTAACCGCGGCGGGTTGGCGCGGATCGTCTCGTTTATCGGCGTTGGCGTGTTGCTGCTGGTGGTCGGCTATTTCGCGCCATTGCCACCCAAACGCGTCGAAACTGCGCCGGATGCGGAAAAACCGGCGCCGGAAACCGAAGGAGTGTCGTCTTGAGTCAGAAGCTGAACCTTGGCTGGTTGGGCATTGTTGCAATGGGTGTGGCGCTGGCAGCGGCCGCTCAGGAGAAACCGGCGGACTTTGCCACGCAAGTGCCGCTGTCGGTCAGCGGTGACGGCCCGTGGTATCGCCTCGAGCTGCCCCTGACCGTGCAACTGAATGCGCGCCAGACCGACCTGAGCGATGTGCGGGTGTTCAACGCCGCCGGTGAACCACAGGCCTATGCATTGGCTCGGGAAACCGCGCAGGTCGACGACAACCGCACGCTGACCGACGTCAAATGGTTCCCGCTGTACAACGCGGCGGATGCCACCGAACGCGCACCGAGCGTGCGTGTGCAATCGAACGCCAACGGCTCGCTGGTCGAAGTGCAGCCTTCCAGCCAACTGGAAGCCGGTGAAGAAGCGTTGCGCGGCTGGTTGCTCGACGCCAGCGCGATCAAGGCGCCGTTGCAGCAACTGATCCTCGATTGGACCAGCGAACATGACGGTTTCCAGCGGTTCAGCATTGAGGCCAGCGACGATTTGCAGCAGTGGCAATCCTGGGGCGAGGGGCAAGTGGCGCGGCTGACGTTTGCCGACGAACGGGTCGAGCAGCACGAAGTCGGCCTGCCGGGGCAGTCGGCGCGCTATTTGCGATTGCTGTGGAAAACGCCGCAATCGGCGCCGATCCTGACTTCGGCGCAACTGCAAAGCGCCAGCCCCCGCAGCTTGCCGCTGCCGTTGGTCTGGTCGCAAGCGCTGGCCGGCAGTAGCGTGAAGGCCGGTGAATACACCTGGCAATTGCCGACGGGGCTTAACGTCGAGCGGGTGCAGATCGAGTTGAGCCAGCCCAACAGCCTGGCGCCCGTGATCTTGGCCGGTCGCCGGGACAGCAGCCTGCCGTGGCAGCCGCTGAACAGCGGTTTGCTTTATCGCCTGACCGAGAATGGCCAGGACGTGGTGCAAAACGAATTGCAGTTGTCGGGACAAACCGTGCAGCAGTTGAAGCTGACAGTGGATGAGCGCGGCGGTGGCCTTGGGGCGCAAGCACCCACGATCAAATTTGCCGTGCGCGCGACGCAATTGGTGTTTCTGGCGCGGGGGCCGGGGCCTTACACGCTGGCGCTGGGCAGTTCGACGGTGAAGGCGGCGAACCTGCCGTTGGCGACGCTGATTCCGGATTACAGCGCGGCGAAGATGGCGACGTTGGGTTGGGCTTCGATTGAAGGTGGGGCGGTAGTGACCCCGCCGGCTTCGACAGTACCGGTGGAGATTGGTACTGACTGGAAGAAATTTGGCCTGTGGGCGGTGTTGTTGCTCAGTGTTTTGTTTCTGGCGGCGATGGCGTTCAGTCTGCTGCGCAAACCACCAACCAACACTTGAGAAAGGCTGGCACTGCGCGCCAGATCGCGGGCAAGCCCGCTCCCACAAGGAAAGCGCAGTACCTGTGGGAGCTGGCTTGCCAGCGATTACGGCCGTTCAGTCGATAGAAATGCTGATATGACCGCGACATTTACGCTCACTTCCAGACCAATTCGATCTACGCTAAACCCCGCGCATGAACTCTCTTCAGCCGATCACGTCTGATAGGAGGAAATACGCCCCGACTCGCGTTAAACTGCGCGGGTTTTTAGCCCCCCCCATTCTCCGGAGCCTTCCATGTCCCGCGTTACCTTGAGTCGCTATTTGATTGAGCAGACCCGCAGCAACAACACTCCTGCCGATCTGCGCTTCCTGATCGAAGTGGTGGCGCGTGCTTGCAAGGAGATCAACCACGCCGTGTCCAAAGGCGCCCTCGGCGGCGTTCTGGGCAGCATGGGCACTGAAAACGTCCAGGGCGAAGTGCAGAAGAAGCTCGATGTGATCTCCAACGAGATCCTGCTCGAAGCCAACGAATGGGGCGGTCACCTGGCCGGCATGGCGTCCGAAGAAATGGACAACGCCTACCAGATCCCGGGCAAATACCCGAAAGGCGCGTACCTGCTGGTATTCGACCCGCTGGACGGTTCGTCGAACATCGACATCAACGCCCCGGTCGGCACCATTTTCTCGGTGCTGCGTTGCCCGAACGAATACCTGAGCCAGAACGAACCTTTGAATGAAAAGGCCTTCCTGCAGCCAGGCACCCAGCAAGTGGCCGCCGGTTACGCCATCTACGGTCCACAGACCATGCTGATCCTGACCCTGGGCGACGGCGTGAAAGGCTTCACCCTGGACCGTGAAATGGGCAGTTTCGTACTCACCCACGAAAACATCACCATTCCTGAGTCCACCCAGGAATTTGCGATCAACGCGTCCAATCAGCGTCACTGGGAAGCGCCGGTACAACGCTACGTCAGCGAGCTGCTGGCAGGCGATGAAGGCCCGCTGAAAAAGAACTACAACATGCGTTGGGTTGCCGCGATGGTCGCCGACGTACACCGCATCCTGACCCGTGGCGGTCTGTTCATGTACCCACGTGACAGCCGTGAGCCATCGAAGCCGGGCAAACTGCGCCTGATGTACGAAGCCAACCCGATGTCGTTCCTGGTGGAACAAGCGGGCGGCGCGTCCACCGATGGTCACCAACGCATTCTCGACATCCAGCCTGAAGGGCTGCACCAGCGCGTAGCGGTGTTCCTCGGTTCGAAAGAAGAAGTTGCACGCGTGACGGCTTACCACAAGGAATAAACCATGACCGCGCCCTGGCAGCCGTTGCTCGAATGGTGGTTCGGAAATTCCGAATCAGCCAAAGAAGTGGCGGCGCAGAAGGGCAAGTTGTGGTTCGGCAAGCGTGACAGCCAGGACCTCGAAGCGCGCGAGCGTTTCGGGGACCAGGTCGAACAGGCACTGGCCGGCGGATTGACCGAGTGGGCGCAATGCCCCGAAGGTTGGCTGGCGCTGGTGCTGTTGCTCGATCAACTCCCGCGAATGATCTTTCGCGACACTCCCAAGACTTATTCCGGTGATACAAGGGCCCAGGCGCTGGTCGCCCAAGGCATCGCTGCGGATTTCGATCGGCAGCTACGGCCCATCCAGCAGGTGTTCATTTTGCTGGTGTTCGAGCATTGCGAAAATCTGGCGGTGCAGAATGAAGGCGTCTCGCGTTACATCGAATTGGTGGCGCAGCAACCGGCGGCTGATCGGGCGTTATTTGCCGATTACCTGGATTTCGCCGAGCGGCATCAGAAAGTGATCGCGCAGTTTGGACGGTTTCCGCACAGGAATGCGGTGTTGGGACGCGAGAGTACGGCTGAGGAATTGGCGTTTCTTTCGAGGCCGGGGTCGCGGTTCTAACGACGTCCTTAAGGATTGCCTTGAAGCAGCCGTTTCATTAGCAGGTTTGGCAGACTTTTTCGCGTGTCGGCAATGATATGGACGAAGACTGTCTGTTCACGAATCTCATAGATGACCCTGTTCATGCCAGAGACGACTTGTCGATACTGGCTGAGATTCAGCTTTTCGATTTCTTCCGGTATCGACCCTGAATAGGGCTGCGCGCCCAAATGGCGGATGGCGGCCTTAAGGCTGGAATAGGTGCTTTGCCAGGTTTGGCTTGAGAAATGTTTGATGAGGTAGGTACGAAGGTCTTTCAAGTCTGTTTCGGCGGACTGAAGAATGACGACCTTTAAACTCATTGATGGTCAACCTTGTCCAGGTCAGCGAAAACATCCTCGGCATCGCGAAACTTGCCTTCCTCGATCTCACGATTTCCCATTGCCAGAAGCTTTAAAAGAGCCATCGTGTCTTCTTGCTCCTCAAAACTTTTCACGTCCATGACGACCAGTTTTGCTTCACCGTTTTGGGTAATCACCAAAGGCTCGCGACTTTCTGTGAGTGTCTTGACGATTTCGGCGGTATGACTCTTCAAATAGCTGATTGGCTTTATTTGAGATGAAAGCTTCATGGCGTGGATCTCGGCAGAATGAGTGAGACCGAGTTTAGTCTTAATTCAGTCTAGTGTCAGATTGGGGCGATCAGTGATACCGCCATCGCGAGCAGGCACGCTCCCACATCGGGTTTTTGCCAATCACAGTCTATCTGTACGGCAGAGAATCCCTGTGGGAGCTGGCTTGCCAGCGATGAGACCAGTGAGAGCGCCTTAGATCCTGAAACTACCCACCAACTGCTTCAATCGTGCCGCCTGTTGTTCAAGATCCGCACACGCACGCAAGGTCGACTGCAAGTTCTCCACGCCTTCCTGGTTCAGCGTGTTGATCTCGGTGATGTCGACGTTGATCGATTCCACCACGGCCGTCTGCTCTTCTGTCGCGGTCGCCACGGACTGGTTCATGCCGTCGATCTCGCCGATGCGCTGGGTCACGCTGCCCAGGCGTTCACCGGCCTGGTTGGCGATGCCGACGCTGCTTTCGCTCTGGCGCTGGCTGTCGGTCATGGTGCTCACGGCTTCGCGGGCGCCGACTTGCAGTTCTTCGATCATCTTCTGCACTTGCTGCGCCGAATCCTGGGTGCGATGGGCGAGGTTGCGCACTTCATCGGCAACCACGGCAAAACCGCGTCCGGCTTCACCGGCACGGGCGGCTTCGATGGCGGCGTTAAGGGCTAGCAGGTTGGTCTGCTGGGAGATGCTGGTGATCACTTCCAGAATCTGCCCGATGTTGACGGTGTTGCTGTTGAGCGTCTCGATGTTGCCGCACGAATCGCTGATCTTCGCCGAGAGCTGATGCATCGCCGAAATGGTCTTGTCGACGACCTGCTGACCGTCTTCGGCCAAGGCGCGCGCATCACTCGAATGCTGGGAGGCGAGGGCGGCGTTCTGGGCGATTTCCTGGGCGGCGGCGCCGAGCTGGTTGATTGCCGCCGCGACGCTGCTGGTGCGCGAGGCTTGCTGGTCGGAGTTGAACATCGACGAATTGGACGCCGCGACCACGCGCAGGGCAACTTCGTTGACCTGGCCGGTGGCCGAGGACACTTCGATGATCGAAGTATGAATCCGCTCGACGAAGCGGTTGAACGACAGCCCCAATGCGCCGAACTCGTCGTGGCCGTGAATGGTCAGGCGCTTGGTCAGGTCACCTTCGCCTTCGGCGATGTCGTGCATGGCGCGACCCATGGTCAGCAATGGCTGCATCAGGAAGCTGATGAGCATGCCCAGCAACGCAATGATGATCACCACCGCAATGAACATGGCGATGACCGCGGAGGTGCGGAATTCGCTGAGCATCGAGAAGGCGGTGTCCTGGTCGAGCACCAGCGCCACATACCAATCCGCCGAAGGCACGCCGTTGACGTGGGTGAAGGAGATGAACTGGCGCTTGCCGTCGAGCTCGACTTCTTTCATGCCCGGGCTGACTTTTGGTGCGCCATTGGGGTAGGCGTCTGCCAGGTTTTTCAGCACCAGTTTGCTGTCCGGGTGAATCAGGATTTTGCCGTCGGCGCTGACGATGAAGGCGTGACCGTGGCCGCCGAAGTTCAGCGAGTTGATGATCGCACTGACGCTGGACAGGTCGATGTCGGCCCCGGCGACGCCGATCATTTGGCCCTGGCGCTGCACCGGAGTGGCCACGGTGATGACCAGTTTGCCGGATGAGGCGGCGATGTACGGTTCCGTAACGATGGTTTGTTGCGCGCTGTTTGCCGCTTTGTACCAGCCACGGGCACGTGGGTCGTAGTCCGCCGCGCGGTTGCCCGCCGGGACCGAGAACATCACACCATCGGCGCCACCAAAGTAGCTCAACTGGAAATTGCCGGTGTAGGCGGGCAGGTCGATGATCCGCTTCAGGCTGGCGAGAGCATTGCCATCGGCGCTGACCTGTTGGGCCATCGATTGCAGTAACTGCATACGGCTTTCCAGCCAGGTCTGGATGTTGCTGGTGGTCAGGCTGCCGAGTTCCTGCATCGAGGCTTCGGTGCTGGTGCGCAACGTCTGACGCTGGCGATAGTCGTTGAACAGGATGAAACAAGCGAATGCAACGGCCACCACGAGGGCAGCAGCCAACAAGATCTTGTGGCTGAACTTCATGTTTCTGGTCATTAAATGAGCTACCGCGGAAAGACTGGACGACATAGGGTGGCAATCGCCACGGACGTGGGCATTGCGCTGCCATTTATGTCGACTGGGCGGCGCCAAAGATTAGGCGCTTTTGGCGAAAACCGACGAAATGCCCGGTAGCCGAACAAAGTGGCTGATTTTCCATCAGAAGGCAGACGAGTGGCCTGATAAATAGCCGGTCGGCCAGGGAACCAGATAGGGGTTTTCTCTTCTAAGGTTCAGCTTGGCAGCCATGCCAATCCCTTCGCCCTCGGAGTTACACCATGTCGCTGCGTTCCATCGCCCTGCTTTCGTTCTGCGTGTTGTTGGCTGCGTGCAGCAAGGTCAATCAGGAAAATTACTCGAAACTCTCGTCCGGTATGGCCAAGGCCGAGGTTGAAACCTTGCTCGGCAAACCGACCGATTGTTCGGGCGCGCTCGGCATGTCCAGTTGCACCTGGGGCGACAAGAACAGCTTTATCAGCGTGCAGTTTGCCGGTGACAAAGTGCTGATGTTTTCCGGCCAAGGCCTGAAGTAAACCGGGGCGATGCGCCCACGGAGAAAAACAATGAAGCGGTTATTGATGATGCTTTTTGCCGGCCTGCTATTGGCCGGCTGTGCCACTTCTGGCCAGGATACGTTGGCACCCAAGACGGCCAGCAGCGTCAACCTCAAGCGTTACCAGGGCACCTGGTATGAGTTGGCCCGACTGCCGATGTACTTCCAGCGCGACTGCGCGCAATCCGAAGCCCATTACACGCTCAAGCCTGACGGCAACGTAGCGGTATTGAACCGCTGCCTGACGGCGCAATGGCAGTGGGAAGAGGTCAAGGGTACGGCTTATCCGCAGGTGCCGGGCAAGTTCGACAAATTGTGGGTCGAGTTCGATACCTGGTTTTCGAGGCTGATTCCAGGCGTTGCTAAGGGCGAGTACTGGGTTCTTTACGTCAGCGATGACTACAAGACGGCTATCGTCGGTGACTCGAGTCGCAAATATTTGTGGCTGTTGTCACGCACTCCGAAGGTCAATGGGGTGGTGCGTGAGGAGTTGCTGAGCAAGGCGCGTCAGCAGGGTTACGACACTACGCGGTTGATTTGGCGAGCGTCGGATACGCAGATGGCCAAGACTTCAAACTGATCCAATAAACCCTGTAGGAGCCGGCTTGCTGGCGATGGTGTGTCAGCTACATCAAAGTTGACTGACACTCCATCGCCAGCAAGCCGGCTCCTACGAAGGGCGGGCCTTAGCCCAAGAGGTCGCGCAACACCTGGGTGAAGGCGCGATTGCTTTCCTCTTCCCCGGCATGCCGCCCATCACGCACGACCCACTGGCCGTTCACTAGCACATCCCGCACCTGCCGATCGCCACCGGCAAACAACCAGCGATTCAAAATCCCGTCACCGCTCGCTGTCGCCAGGTACGGATCGTTGCCATCCAGCACCAACCAATCCGCACGCTTGCCGACTTCCAATGCGCCAATCGGCTGACCCAACGCTTGGGCGCCACCCTCCAGCGCGGCATCAAACAACGTGCGGCCAACCATCGGCTGATCCGCGCCATACAAACGGTTGCGGCGCTGATCGCGCAGACGCTGGCCATATTCCAGCCAACGCAACTCTTCCACCACGCTCAACGACACATGGCTGTCGGAACCAATGCCCATGCGCCCGCCCTGGGCGAGGAAGTCCACCGCCGGGAAAATCCCGTCGCCGAGGTTGGCTTCGGTGGTCAGGCACAGCCCGGCGATGGCGCGACTCTTGGCCATCAGCGTAACTTCTTCCGGGTTGGCGTGGGTCGCGTGGACCAGGCACCAGCGTTGGTCGACCTCGGTATTCTCATACAGCCATTGCAGCGGACGACGGCCGCTCCAGCTCAGGCAGTCGTCAACTTCTTTCTGCTGTTCGGCGATGTGAATGTGCACCGGGCACTGCTTGTCGCTGGCGGCCAGGACTTCGCTGATCTGCTGCGGCGTGACCGCGCGCAACGAGTGGAAACACAAACCAAGGGACTGCGCCGGTTGCTGTGCCAGGATCGGTTGCAGGCGCGATTGCAGTTTGAGGTAATTTTCGGTGCTGTTGATAAAGCGGCGCTGGCCTTCGTTCGGCGTTTGGCCACCGAACCCGGAGTGGCTGTAGAGTACCGGCAGCAAGGTCAAGCCGATACCGGCAGAACGGGCGGCCTGGCTGATGCGCAGCGCCAATTCCGCCGGATCAGCGTAAGGCTGGCCGTTGTTGTCGTGATGCACGTAATGAAATTCCGCCACCGAGGTGTAACCGGCCTTGAGCATTTCGATGTACAGCTGACGGGCGATAACGCCGAGTTGCTCCGGGCTGATTTTTCCGACGAGGCGGTACATCAGATCGCGCCAGGTCCAGAAACTGTCGTTCGGATTGCCGGCCACTTCCGCAAGACCCGCCATGGCGCGCTGGAACGCATGGGAGTGCAGATTCGGCATGCCCGGCAGCAGCGGACCGCTCAGCTTTTCGGCGCCATCTGCGTGGGAATCGGCCTGGATATGGGTCAATACGCCGTCGGCGCTGACCTCAAGACGTACATTGTTGGCCCATCCACTAGGCAGCAGCGCGCGTTCGGCAAAGAAGGCGGACATGGTTCAGCACCCCATCGTGTGTTATTTGTATATACATATACAGACGTTTGCCTGCTCGGTAAACTCCGGCAATCTAGTAACCCTCGACAAATGAACAAGGATTAACCGTGCCGACTCCGCCTGCCACATCGCCGCTGAGTGCCAATTTGGGCGACAGTCCGGCGCCCTTGTACGCTCGCGTCAAACAAATGATCACCCAGCAAATTGACAGTGGAGCCTGGCCGCCGCACTACCGCGTGCCGTCCGAAAGCGAGCTGGTCAGTCAGCTAGGCTTCAGCCGCATGACCATCAACCGAGCCCTGCGCGAGATGACCGCCGACGGTCTGTTGGTGCGCATGCAAGGCGTCGGCACGTTCGTCGCCGAGCCAAAAAGCCAGTCCGCATTGTTTGAAGTGCACAACATCGCCGACGAAATCGCCTCCCGTGGCCATCGCCACACCTGCAAGGTCATCACCCTTGAAGAAGAGGCTGCCGGCTCCGAGCGCGCGCTGGCCCTGGACATGCGCGAAGGCCAGAAAGTTTTCCACTCGCTGATCGTGCATTTCGAAAACGATATTCCGGTGCAAATCGAAGACCGTTTCGTCAACGCACTGGTGGCGCCGGACTACCTCAAGCAGGACTTCACCCTGCAAACGCCTTACGCCTACCTGAACCAGGTCGCGCCGCTGACCGAAGGCGAGCACGTGGTCGAGGCGATTCTGGCCGAGTCGTCCGAATGCAAGTTGCTGCAGATTGAAAAAGGCGAGCCGTGCCTGCTGATTCGACGCCGCACCTGGTCCGGTCGTCAGCCTGTGACCGCCGCTCGCTTGATACACCCCGGTTCCCGTCATCGTCTGGAAGGACGCTTCCATAAATGAGCAGTTTGAAAGTATTACGTGCCAAAGATTACCCGCGCATGCCGTGGAAAAACGGCGGCGGCAGCACCGAGGAAATCACCCGCGATGCCGGGACTGGCCTGGATGGTTTCGGCTGGCGCCTGTCGATTGCCGACATTGGCGAGTCAGGCGGGTTTTCGACCTTCGCCGGTTACGAGCGGATCATCACCGTATTGCAGGGTGACGGCATGACCTTGTCGGTGGACGGTCGAGTCACGCGGTCGTTGTTACCGATCGATCCGTTTGCCTTCAGTGGCGAAAGCAAAGTCTCCTGCACTTTGCTCGGTGGACCGATCCGCGATTTCAACCTGATCTATGCGCCGCAGCGTTACAGCGCAAGGTTCCAGTGGCTGGATGGTGAGCAGCGGTTTTTCAGCGAGGCCGGCACAGTGCTGGTTTTCAGTGTCAGTGACACGCTGGGAGTGAGCGTTGGTAACAGCGTCCAGCAACTGGGTCGCCATGATTGCCTGCAATTCGACGGTAACAACGGCTTGCTGGAAGTCTCCAGTAATGGTCCGTGCTGCGTGATCGAGCTGATCGCACGCTGATTCAAAACCCTTAAAAGATCGCAGCCTTCGGCAGCTCCTACAGGATCGATGTTGTCCACAAATTGTGTGGTGCACATGATCCCTGTAGGAGCTGCCGAAGGCTGCGATCTTTTGCTATTTAAACGTTCCTAAAAGCGCACCACTTTGTTACCGAACGCCCCAGCGTGGCGCAAAACCACGCTCAAGTAACAATTAACACCTCCTCAAAAAAATCCCCGCAAAAAATTTCATCTTCGCCAGAACCCTTGATCCAGGCGCTCTCCAGCCGCTCCAGAATTATTCTTGAACACCCATCCAACAAGTTGGCCGCTTGATTGCATATGCTTGTATGTACAAGTAAAGACGTATGCGTATGAGTCGATTCGAGACTCCCCGCAACGTCCACTGATTCGCTTGCTGCGCTTTGACGCGCACAGGCTGGCTTACCCACCGCCAGGGTTGGTTTGGATTGATCGCTGAGGAGTCTTTTTCGTGACTGACAATAAACCTACGAAGTTTCGTGACGTTGAAATCCGCGCTGCCCGCGGTAACAAGCTGACCGCCAAGAGCTGGCTGACCGAAGCGCCGCTGCGCATGCTGATGAACAACCTCGACCCGGAAGTCGCCGAGAACCCTAAAGAACTGGTGGTTTACGGCGGTATCGGTCGTGCGGCACGTAACTGGGAATGCTACGACAAGATCGTCGAGAGCCTGACCAACCTGAACGACGACGAGACCCTGCTGGTGCAATCCGGCAAGCCGGTCGGCGTGTTCAAGACTCACACCAATGCTCCACGCGTGCTGATCGCCAACTCCAACCTGGTTCCGCACTGGGCGAGCTGGGAGCACTTCAACGAACTGGACGCCAAAGGCCTGGCCATGTACGGCCAGATGACCGCCGGCAGCTGGATCTACATCGGCAGCCAGGGCATCGTCCAGGGTACCTACGAAACCTTCGTCGAAGCCGGCCGCCAACATTACAACGATGACCTGAAAGGCAAGTGGGTACTGACCGCTGGCCTGGGCGGCATGGGTGGGGCTCAGCCACTGGCCGCAACCTTGGCCGGCGCTTGCTCGCTGAACATCGAATGCCAACAGGTGAGCATCGATTTCCGTCTGAAAAGCCGCTATGTCGACGAGCAAGCCAATGACCTCGACGACGCGCTGGCTCGCATCGAAAAATACACCAAGGAAGGCAAGGCGATCTCCATCGCTCTGCTGGGCAACGCGGCAGAAATCCTGCCTGAACTGGTCAAGCGCGGCGTACGCCCGGACATGGTCACCGACCAGACCAGCGCCCACGACCCGCTCAACGGTTACCTGCCTGCCGGCTGGACCTGGGACCAGTACCGCGCTCGCGCCAAGACCGAGCCGGCCGCTGTAATCAAAGCCGCCAAGCAATCGATGGCCGTGCACGTTAAAGCGATGCTGGACTTCCAGAAAATGGGCGTGCCGACCTTCGACTACGGCAACAACATCCGTCAGATGGCGCAAGAAGAAGGCGTGGAAAACGCATTCGACTTCCCGGGTTTCGTACCGGCTTACATCCGTCCGCTGTTCTGCCGTGGTATCGGCCCGTTCCGTTGGGCTGCACTGTCGGGCAACGCTGAAGACATCTACAAGACCGACGCCAAGGTCAAAGAACTGATCCCGGACGACGCGCACCTGCACAACTGGCTGGACATGGCCCGCGAGCGCATCAGCTTCCAGGGTCTGCCGGCGCGTATCTGCTGGGTTGGCCTGGGCCTGCGCGCCAAGCTGGGTCTGGCATTCAACGAAATGGTTCGCAGCGGCGAGCTGTCCGCGCCAATCGTCATCGGTCGCGACCACCTGGACTCCGGTTCGGTATCGAGCCCGAACCGCGAAACCGAATCGATGCAGGACGGTTCCGACGCTGTGTCCGATTGGCCATTGCTCAACGCTCTGCTGAACACCGCGAGCGGCGCGACTTGGGTTTCCCTGCACCACGGCGGCGGCGTCGGCATGGGCTTCTCCCAGCACTCGGGCATGGTGATCGTCTGCGACGGTACTGACGAAGCGGCCGAGCGTATCGCTCGCGTGCTGCACAACGACCCGGCCACTGGCGTTATGCGTCACGCCGATGCCGGTTACCAGATCGCCATCGACTGCGCCAAGGAACAAGGGCTGAACCTGCCGATGATTACTGGCAAGTAATGCTTGCCCTGTAGGAGCCGGCTTGCTGGCGATAGCATCTGTGCGGTGCACCAGTTACACCGCGCCGCATGGATCGCCAGCAAGCCGGCTCCTACAGGGGATCACACCAACACCGAATAACAATCCACAGAGGTTGAACCATGGCTGTTAACAGCGAGCGTGCAGGCAGCAAACCGTTGATCGAGAAACGCTCGATCGACTACATCCCGGAAGCGGAAAGACACGGTCGTCTGTTCAGCCAGTTCACCTTGTGGATGGGTGCCAACCTGCAGATCACCGCGATTGTCACCGGGGCTTTGGCCGTGGTGCTGGGCGGTGATGTGTTCTGGTCGTTGATCGGTCTGTTGATCGGCCAACTGCTCGGCGGCGGCGTGATGGCGCTGCATGCCGCGCAAGGGCCCAAGCTTGGCTTGCCGCAGATGATCTCCAGCCGGGTGCAGTTCGGCGTCTACGGTGCGGCCATCCCGATTGTGCTGGTGTGCCTGATGTACCTGGGCTTTACCGC
Source organism: Pseudomonas fluorescens (assembly GCF_000802965.1). Taxonomy (GTDB): domain Bacteria; phylum Pseudomonadota; class Gammaproteobacteria; order Pseudomonadales; family Pseudomonadaceae; genus Aquipseudomonas; species Aquipseudomonas fluorescens_A. Next base: position 223,504 of record NZ_JSAK01000015.1, read on the forward strand.
AACGGGCACGGTCCTTTCCGGCCAGGCGCTGGGTCAGTTGTTTGGTGTCAGCGACAGCGTCGGTATCCTCATTTTTGCCAGTGTCATCGTGCTGGTCACGGTGCTGGGCTATCGGGTGATCCATTGGATCGGCCGTGTCGCCAGTGTCATTGGCGTGATTGCCTTTGTGTATCTGTTCAGCCGCCTGATGACCCAGGTGGACGTTGGCGCACTCCTGCAAATCCGTCACTTCAGCTGGAGCAGCTTCCTGCTGGCGGTGTCGCTCGCGGCGTCCTGGCAGATCGCTTTCGGCCCCTACGTGGCTGACTACTCACGCTACCTGCCGAGCACCGTTTCCTCGGTGAAAACCTTTTTCGCTGCGGGTGCGGGTTCGGTCATTGGCGCGCAAGTGGCGATGATCCTCGGCGTGTTTGCCGCCGCTTCGGCCAACGGCCAATTCGCCGGTCACGAAGTAGCCTACATCGTCGGTCTGGGCGGTACCGGTGCCACCGCTGCGCTGCTGTACTTCAGCATCGCGTTCGGCAAGGTCACCATCTCCACGCTGAACTCCTACGGCAGCTTCATGTGCATTGCGACCATCATCAGCGGCTTCCGTGGTGAGCTGAAAGTCACGCGCTTGCAGCGTCTGGCCTTCGTTCTGGTGATTGTCGGTGCAGCGACCCTGATGGCATTGCTCGGCCAGCACTCGTTCCTCGGTGCGTTCAAGTCTTTCATCCTGTTCTTGCTGGCGTTCTTCACGCCATGGAGCGCAATCAACCTGGTGGACTACTACTGCATCACCCGCGAGCGCTATGACGTGCCGGCGCTAGCCGATCCGAACGGTCGCTACGGACGTTGGAACGCCCTCGGTATCAGCGTCTATGTTTTCGGTGTGCTGGTGCAGTTGCCGTTCATCTCCACCAAGTTCTACACCGGCCCGCTGGTGGCCGCGCTGGGTGACGTGGATATTTCCTGGATCATCGGTCTGGTGATTCCCGCAGCCCTGTATTACGTGTGTGCAAAAAAATGGCACGGCAGCGTGCCCGATCAAATGATTCTGCCGGTCGAGCAGGACAGCGTTGTACAACCTAAAACAAGCGGGGCCGGTCGCGCTGCGGCGCAGGCCTGATTTGGACGTGGACAGGGCTGGATGCCTCTTGACTGCCGTAAGCCAATTCATGATTAGGAGCGTCACACAATGAAATCGAACAAGACCCTGCTGACCACTTTGCTTTCCATGGGCCTGCTGGCCAGCGCTGGCGCCACTCAGGCGGCGGGTTGGTGCGAGTCGGGCAAACCGGTGAAATTCGCCGGCCTGAACTGGGAAAGCGCCATGCTCCTGACCGACGTGATGCAAGTCGTGCTGGAGAAAGGCTACGACTGCAAGACCGACAGCCTGCCGGGCAACTCCATCACCATGGAAAACGCCTTGAGCAGCAACGACATCCAGGTGTTTGCTGAAGAATGGGTCGGCCGCAGTGAAGTCTGGAACAAGGCCGAGAAGGCCGGCAAAGTCGTCGGTGTCGGCGCGCCGGTGGTCGGTGCCATCGAAGGCTGGTACGTGCCGCGTTACGTGATCGAAGGCGACGCCAAGCGTAAGCTGGAGGCCAAGGCGCCGGACCTGAAAAACATCGCCGACCTGGCCAAATACTCCGCCGTGTTCAAGGACGCTGAAGAGCCTGCCAAGGGCCGTTTCTACAACTGCCCGGCCGGTTGGACCTGTGAGCTCGACAACAGCGAAATGCTGAAAAGCTACGGCCTGGAAAGCACCTACACCAACTTCCGCCCAGGCACCGGCCCGGCGCTGGATGCCGCGGTGCTGTCGAGCTACAAGCGTGGCGAGCCGATCCTGTTCTACTACTGGTCGCCAACCCCGCTGATGGGCCAGATCGACGTGGTGAAACTCGAAGAGAAACCCGGTGTGAACAAGACCGTGGATATCAAGGTCGGCCTGTCCAAGACTTTCCACGAAGAAGCACCGGAACTGGTGAGCGTGCTGGAAAAGGTCAACATTCCAATCGACCTGCTGAACCAGAACCTGGGTCGCATGACCAAAGAGCGCATCGAGTCGCCAAAACTGGCCAAGATCTTCCTGAAGGAACATCCTGAAGTCTGGCACGCATGGGTGAGCGAAGACGCAGCCAAGAAAATCGACGCGGCCTTGTAGGTCGGGCTTCTCCGGCTGTCGGCAGCGACAGTCGGACGCTTGATCGCAACCCCTTGATTGAGAGTCTCTTATGTTTCCCGAAAGCTTTACCTTTTCCATCGCCGACTGGGTCAACGGTTGGGTCGATTCGCTGGTCACCAACTACGGCGACGTGTTCCGCCACATCTCCGACACCCTGTTGTGGGCCATCGTCAATCTCGAAGGGCTGCTGCGTGCGGCGCCCTGGTGGCTGATGCTGGCGATCGTCGCCGGCGTGGCCTGGCATGCGACCCGTAAAGTCGTGACCACGGCGGTTATCGTCGGTCTGCTGTTCCTGGTGGGTGCGGTCGGCCTCTGGGACAAGCTGATGCAAACCCTCGCGCTGATGATGGTGGCGACGATCATTTCGGTGCTGATCGGCATTCCGCTGGGCATTCTCTCGGCACGCAGCAATCGTCTGCGTTCGGTGCTGATGCCGCTGCTGGACATCATGCAGACCATGCCGAGTTTCGTGTACCTGATCCCGGTGCTGATGCTGTTCGGCCTGGGCAAGGTCCCGGCGATTTTCGCCACCGTGATCTATGCCGCACCGCCGCTGATCCGTCTGACCGATCTGGGTATTCGCCAGGTCGACGGCGAAGTGATGGAAGCGATCAACGCCTTCGGTGCCAACCGCTGGCAGCAACTGTTCGGTGTGCAACTGCCGCTGGCCCTGCCGAGCATCATGGCGGGTATCAACCAGACCACCATGATGGCCCTGTCGATGGTGGTGATCGCCTCGATGATCGGTGCCCGTGGCCTGGGTGAAGACGTGCTGGTGGGGATTCAGACCCTCAACGTCGGACGCGGCCTGGAAGCCGGCCTGGCGATCGTGATTCTGGCCGTAGTGATCGACCGCATTACACAGGCGTACGGTCGTGCACGGCATGAGGTGAGCAAATGAACAACGCAACCGTGAGCAAGATCGAAGTCAAAAACGTCTTCAAGATTTTCGGCAACCGTTCCAAGGAGGCGCTGGCCATGATCGGCCAAGGCAAGACCAAAGATCAGGTGCTGTCCGAAACCGGCTGTGTGGTCGGCGTGAACGATTTGTCCCTGAGCATCGGCAGCGGCGAGATCTTCGTGATCATGGGCCTGTCCGGCTCCGGCAAATCCACCCTGGTGCGTCACTTCAACCGCCTGATCGACCCGACCAGCGGCGCGATCCTGGTGGACGGCGTGGACATCCTGCAATACGACATGGAAGCCCTGCGCGAATTTCGCCGGCGCAAGATCAGCATGGTGTTCCAGAGTTTCGGCCTGCTGCCGCACAAGAGCGTGCTGGACAACGTCGCCTACGGCCTGAAAATCCGTGGCGAGAGCAAGCAAATGTGCGGCGAGCGCGCCCTGCACTGGATCAACACCGTGGGCCTCAAGGGCTACGAAAACAAATACCCGCACCAGCTCTCCGGCGGCATGCGTCAGCGTGTTGGCCTGGCCCGCGCACTGGCGGCGGACACCGACATCATCCTGATGGACGAAGCCTTCAGTGCCCTCGACCCGCTGATCCGCGCCGAGATGCAGGACCAGTTGCTGGAACTGCAAAAGACCCTGCACAAGACCATCGTCTTCATTACCCACGACCTCGACGAGGCCGTGCGCATCGGCAACCGCATCGCGATCCTCAAGGACGGCCGCCTGATCCAGGTCGGCACGCCACGAGAGATCCTGCATTCGCCGGCGGATGAGTATGTCGACCGGTTCGTGCAGCGTCGGGCGGCGGTGGTTTAAAAGTGGGTGGCGGGACCGCTTTTGTGGCGAGGGAGCTTGCTCCCGCTCGAGCGCGAAGCGGTCGCAAAATTTTGGGGCCGCTACGCAGCCCAGCGGGAGCAAGCTCCCTCGCCACAGGTGTCACATGTCCATGAATTTTGTATGAGGCTCCAGATGTCCCAGGCTGAAAAAATCGTTATCACCGAAGCGCAGGTCACTTGGCAGGACGTGGTCGCCGTCGCCCGTCATGGCGCACAGCTTGAGCTGTCCCCCCAGATCTGGGCACGCATCGAAAACGCGCAGGCGATCGTCCAGCGCATCGTCACCAGCGGCGAACGTGCCTACGGCATCAACACCGGCCTGGGTGCGCTGTGCAACGTCTCGCTGCAGGACGAACAACTCAGTCAGTTGTCGCGCAACACCTTGCTCAGCCACGCCTGTGGCGTAGGTGCACCGCTGACCAACGAGCAAACCCGCTCGATAATGTGCGCTGCCGTCGTCAACTACAGCCATGGCAAGTCCGGCCTGCATCGCCAAGTGGTCGAAGCACTGCTGGCGCTGCTCAATCGCGGCATCACCCCGCAAGTGCCGTCCCAGGGTTCCGTGGGTTACCTGACCCACATGGCGCACATCGGCATCGCTTTGCTGGGCGTGGGTAATGTCAGCTATCGCGGGCAGATCGTTTCCGCGCAGCAGGCGTTGGCGGAAGAAGGCCTGCAACCGGTCAAGCTGGGTGCCAAAGATGGACTGTGCCTGGTCAACGGCACGCCATGCATGACGGGCCTGAGCTGCCTGGCCATTGCTGACGCCGCGCATCTGCTGGAATGGGCCGACGTGATCGGTGCCATGAGTTTTGAAGCGCAGCGCGGGCAGATCGACGCCTTCGATGCCGAAATCATCGCGCTCAAGCCGCACCCGGGCATGCAGCAGGTCGGCATCAACTTACGCGCATTGCTTGATGGCAGTGAAGTGATCGCCAGCAGCAAAGGCATTCGCACCCAGGACGCCTTGAGCATTCGCTCGATCCCGCAGGTACACGGCGCCGCTCGCGACCAACTGCTGCATGCGACCAAGCAAATTGAAACCGAACTCAACAGCGCCACCGACAACCCGCTGGTGTTGGGCACCGCGGACAACTACCGCGTGGTTTCCCAAGCCAACCCGCACGGCCAGTCCGTCGCAATGGCCGCGGATCTGCTGGCGATTGCCATGGCGGAAATCGGCTCCATCGCCGAGCGTCGCCTCGATCGTTTGATCAACCCGCACGTCAGCGGCCTGCCAGCGTTCCTGGTGGCCAATCCGGGTGTGAATTCCGGGATGATGATCGTGCAATACGTCGCCGCGTCGCTGTGCGCGGAAAACCGCCAATTGGCGCAACCGGCAGTGCTCGACAACTACGTGACTTCGGGCCTGCAGGAAGATCACCTGAGCCTGGGTACCAATGCCGCGCTGAAGCTGCACCGTGCCCTGGAAAACTGCACGCAGATCCTCGCCATCGAGTACTTGCTGGCGGCCCAGGCGTTCGAATTCCTCAAGGAGCAACGTTTCGGTGCCGGCACCGGTGCGGCGTGGCGACTGCTGCGTGAACGCGTCCCGGCCTATGATCAGGACCGTTGGTTAGCGCCGGACATAGCCGCCGCTGCCGGTGTGTTGAAAGAAGCGAATTTGCTGCACAAGAAATTTCCGAACCTGAACTGATTTCTACATAAGCCAGCGTGCCAAGGCGCCAGCCCCCCAAAAGGTGGGAAGCGACGGACAACGGACATCTCCGGAGCGTCTGGTTAGTTAATAAAAACTCTCAAAAGGAGAATGAACGTGACTGCGCTTAATTTGATCCCTGGCCAACTGACCCTCGCTCAACTGCGTGAGGTGTATCAGCAACCGGTGAAACTGACCCTCGACAACAGCGCCTCGGCGCAGATCGAAGCCAGTGTCGCCTGCGTGGAACAGATCCTCGCCGAAAATCGCACCGCCTACGGCATCAACACCGGTTTCGGTCTGCTGGCCTCTACCCGTATCGCCAGCGAAGACCTGGAAAACCTGCAACGCTCGCTGGTGCTGTCCCACGCCGCCGGTGTCGGCCAGCCGATCAGCGACGATCTGGTGCGCTTGATCATGGTGCTCAAGGTCAACAGCCTGAGCCGTGGTTTTTCCGGCATCCGCCGCGTTGTGATCGACGCGCTGATCGCCCTGATCAACGCCGAGGTTTACCCACACATTCCGCTGAAAGGCTCGGTTGGTGCATCCGGCGACCTGGCGCCTCTGGCTCACATGTCGCTGGTGCTGTTGGGTGAAGGCAAGGCGCGCTACAAAGGCGAGTGGATGGAAGCCACCGAAGCGCTGAAAGTCGCCGGACTGACGCCGCTGACCCTGGCCGCAAAAGAAGGCCTGGCGCTGCTCAACGGTACTCAGGTGTCCACCGCATTCGCCCTGCGTGGCCTGTTCGAAGGTGAAGACCTGTTCGCCGGAGCCCTGGCGCTCGGTGGCCTGACCGTTGAAGCCGTACTCGGCTCGCGCTCGCCGTTCGACGCCCGCATCCACGCGGCCCGTGGCCAGAAAGGCCAGATCGACGCCGCTGCCGCGTATCGCGATCTGCTGGGTGAGCGCAGTGAAGTCTCTGACTCCCACGAAAACTGCGAAAAAGTGCAGGACCCGTACTCCCTGCGTTGCCAGCCGCAAGTCATGGGCGCCTGCCTGACCCAATTCCGTCAGGCCGCGGAAGTGCTGGCTGTCGAAGCCAACGCCGTGTCTGACAACCCGCTGGTATTCGCCGCGGAAGGCGATGTGATCTCCGGCGGCAACTTCCACGCCGAGCCAGTGGCGATGGCCGCTGACAACATGGCCCTGGCCATCGCTGAAATCGGCTCCCTGAGCGAGCGCCGCATCTCGTTGATGATGGACAAGCACATGTCGCAACTGCCGCCGTTCCTGGTGGCCAACGGCGGCGTGAACTCCGGCTTCATGATCGCCCAAGTGACCGCTGCCGCACTGGCCAGCGAGAACAAGGCGCTGTCCCATCCGCATTCGGTGGACAGCCTGCCAACCTCCGCCAACCAGGAAGACCACGTGTCCATGGCTCCGGCGGCGGGCAAGCGTCTGTGGGAAATGGCGGAAAACACTCGCGGGATTCTCGCGGTGGAATGGTTGGCGGCGGTTCAGGGTCTGGACTTGCGCAACGGCCTGAAGACTTCGCCGAAGCTGGAAAAGGCGCGGGCGATTCTGCGCAACGAAGTGCCGTTTTATGAGAAGGACCGGTTCTTTGCGCCGGACATCAATGCGGCGACTGAGTTGCTGGCTTCGCGGTGCTTGAACGAGCTGGTCACGGCCAAGTTGCTTCCTAGCCTGTAAGGGCCCCATCGCGGGCAAGCCCGCTCCCACAGGGATCTGGTGTGAACACAAAAATTACAGACACCCGGGTCACTGTGGGAGCTGGCTTGCCAGCGATTCGATTTTGAACAAGACGAGGAACCCGGGATGAACACCCTCTGGCAACACTGCCACGTCGCAACCATGGCGCAAGGCGTCTACTCGATCATCGAGGACGCGGCCATCGTGACGTCCGGTGCGCTCATTGAATGGGTTGGCCCGCGCGCTGAACTGCCGGCGGGCGAGTACCCGGCCGTCAACGACTTGAAAGGGGCCTGGGTCACGCCGGGCCTGATCGATTGCCACACCCACACGGTGTTCGGCGGTAACCGCAGCGGCGAATTCGAGCAGCGTCTGCAAGGCGTCAGCTACGCGGAAATCGCCGCAAGCGGCGGCGGCATCGCCAGCACCGTGCGCGCCACGCGCGCGGCCAGCGAAGACGAGCTGTTCGCCAGCGCCGCCAAGCGCTTGAAAAGCCTGATGCGCGACGGCGTGACCAGCATCGAGATCAAATCCGGTTACGGCCTCGACCTGGCCAACGAGCGCAAGATGCTGCGTGTAGCCCGTCGCCTCGGCGCCGAACTGCCGGTCAGCGTGCGCGCCACTTGCCTGGCCGCTCACGCCTTGCCCCCGGAATACAAGGATCGCGCTGACGATTATATCGATCACATTTGCGCTGAAATGCTCCCGGCCCTGGCCACCGAAGGGTTGGTGGATGCGGTCGATGCGTTCTGCGAATACCTGGCGTTTTCGCCAGCGCAGGTCGAACGCGTGTTCATCACCGCGCAAGAACTGGGCCTGCCGGTAAAGCTGCACGCTGAACAGTTGTCGTCCCTGCACGGCTCGACACTGGCGGCGCGTTACCACGCACTGTCCGCCGATCATCTGGAATTCATGACCGAAGACGACGCCATCGCCATGGCCCAGTCCGGCACCGTCGCGGTTTTGCTGCCCGGCGCGTTCTATTTTCTGCGCGAAACCCAGCTGCCGCCGATGGAAGCCCTGCGCAAGCACGGCGTGAAAATCGCCATCGCCAGCGACCTCAACCCGGGCACCTCGCCGGGACTGTCGCTGCGCCTGATGCTGAACATGGCCTGCACCTGTTTCCGCATGACCCCGGAAGAAGCCTTGGCCGGCGCGACGATCCATGCTGCCACCGCGTTGGGCATGGCCGACACTCACGGTTCCCTTGAGGCCGGCAAGGTCGCGGATTTTGTTGCCTGGCAAATCGATCGTCCGGCCGACCTGTCGTACTGGCTGGGCGGCGATCTGGAAAAACGCGTCGTGCGTCACGGCGTCGAAACGAGCGTTTAGGAGAACAGTTGTGGATAAGGTTCTGAACTTCAAACAAGGCCGCGTACCGCTGCTGATCAGCATGCCCCACGCCGGTGTGCGTCTGACGCCTGCGGTCGAAGCCGGGCTGATCCCCGACGCGAAAAGCCTGCCGGACACCGATTGGCACATCCCGCAGCTTTACGATTTCGCCGCCGAACTGGGCGCCAGCACCCTGGCTGCCGAGTACTCACGGTTCGTCATCGACCTGAACCGTCCGTCCGATGACAAACCTTTATATGTCGGCGCCACCACCGGCCTGTATCCGGCGACGCTGTTCGACGGCATTCCATTGTTCCGTGAAGGATTGGAGCCTTCGAAAGAAGAACGCGCGACCTACCTGGAACAGATCTGGACGCCGTATCACAGCACCTTGCAGAACGAGCTGGCGCGACTGAAAGCCGAGTTCGGCTACGCGTTGCTATTCGATGCGCACTCGATCCGCTCGATCATTCCGCACCTGTTCGACGGCAAGCTGCCGGACTTCAACCTCGGCACCTTCAACGGCGCCAGTTGCGATCCACAGCTGGCGACGCAACTGGAAGCGATCTGCGCCGGGCATCCGGACTACAGCCATGTGCTCAACGGGCGCTTCAAGGGTGGCCACATCACCCGGCATTACGGCAACCCGGCGGAAAACATCCATGCCGTGCAACTGGAGTTGGGGCAGTGCACGTATATGGAAGAGTTCGAGCCGTTCCGTTATCGGCCGGATCTGGCTGAGCCGACTCGGGTGGTATTGAAAGAGTTGTTACAAGGTTTGCTCACGTGGGGTAAGGAACGCTACAAACGCTGAATCTCAACGCGATTCCCTTGTAGGAGCTGCCGCAGGCTGCGATCTTTTGATTCTGATTTTCAAGATCAAAAGATCGCAGCCTGCGGCAGCTCCTACAGGGGACATGCTCATTGGCGTAATTCGGGTTTATGATGCCCAACGGCAGAATAATAGAAGTCCCCCCAGGGATGACCTCGACCCCTTACGGAGCGCGCAATGCAGACTTTGTACCCGCAGATCAAACCCCACGCCCGGCACGATCTGGCCGTCAACGAAACCCACACCCTGTATGTTGACGAAAGCGGATCGCCGGAAGGTTTGCCGGTGGTGTTCATTCACGGTGGCCCGGGTGCCGGGTGTGATGCCCAGAGTCGTTGCTACTTCGATCCCAATCTGTATCGCATTGTTACCTTCGACCAGCGTGGTTGCGGTCGCTCCACGCCCCACGCCAGCCTGGAAAACAACACCACCTGGGATCTGGTTGCCGACCTTGAGCGCATCCGCAAACACCTGGGTATCGACAAGTGGGTGCTGTTCGGCGGTTCCTGGGGTTCGACCCTGGCGCTGGCTTACGCGCAAACCCATCCGGAGCGTGTGCACGGTCTGATCCTGCGCGGGATTTTTCTCTGCCGTCCGCAGGAAATCGAGTGGTTCTATCAGGCGGGCGCCAGCCGTCTGTTCCCCGATTACTGGCAGGACTACATCGCGCCGATCCCGCTGGATGAGCGCGGCGACTTGCTCACGGCTTTCCACAAGCGCCTGACCGGCAACGATCAGATCGCCCAGATGCACGCGGCCAAAGCCTGGTCCACCTGGGAAGGCCGGACCGCGACCCTGCGCCCGAACCCGCTGGTGGTCGACCGTTTCTCCGAGCCGCAGCGCGCGTTGTCCATCGCCCGCATCGAATGCCACTACTTCACCAACAACGCCTTCCTTGAACCGAACCAGTTGATCCGCGACATGGGCAAGATCGCCCATTTGCCCGGCGTGATCATCCATGGCCGCTACGACGTGATCTGTCCGCTGGATAACGCCTGGGAATTGCATCAAGCCTGGCCGAACAGCGAGCTGCAAATTATCCGTGACGCCGGCCATGCGGCCGCCGAACCGGGGATTACCGATGCCTTGGTGCGCGCTGCCGATCGGATGGCCCGCCGCCTGCTCGACCTGGCCCCCGACGAAGCATGAAGGGCCTGTTGCAGCGCGTGCGTGGCGCGCGAGTCGAGGTAGCGGGCGAGGTGGTGGGCGCAGTCGATCAGGGGTTGCTGGTGCTGGTGGCGGTCGAGCCCGAGGACACTCGGGCCAGCGCCGACAAACTTCTCAATAAGCTGCTTAACTATCGAGTGTTCAGCGACGCCGAGGGCAAGATGAATCTGTCCCTGGCGGATGTGGGCGGCGGGTTGCTGCTGGTCTCGCAGTTCACCCTGGCCGCCGACACAAAGAGCGGGTTGCGCCCGAGTTTCTCTACTGCGGCGCCTCCGGCCCTGGGCGAGGAGCTTTTCGACTATCTATTAGGCAAAGCGAAACAGGTGCATGGCACTGTGGCATCAGGTAGATTCGGCGCGGATATGCAGGTGCACCTGGTCAATGATGGCCCTGTTACCTTTCTGTTACAGACCTGAAAGCGCTTGAAACATCTTTTTAAGCGCTTTTCGACTGAAAACAGGCGTTTTTACCGATAAATACTTTGTTACCCCTGATGCGTTGTAACGCGGCCTACTAGATAATCGCGCGCTACGGGGATCAGCGTTCGTTGGTCCATTTTGACTTAGGTAGAGACTTGTCCGGATCCGATTGGGGAATCATTTTGACCCAGCGGAGTCGGAACAATGCTCGCCAACTTGGCAAGAGTGGTCTGCAAGGCCGGTTTTTTCTACCGGACACCGTGCGGATCCTTTAACTGGCCGTTGGTTTTTTGATCTGTTTTCGGCGAGGGTTGCTCGTGATTGTTAGTCCCTGTAACGCACCAAAAATGTCTGCCAAACGGTTACGTAGCGCTCTGGTAGCGGGCTCTGCACTGCTCTGCCTGCTCAGCGCCGGTCAGCTTTGGGCATTCAATCTGGATGATGTGTCGGTCAAGGCAAAAGAGCTGGCCGGGCAGAAGTACGAAGCTCCGCGCAGTAACCTGCCGACCGAATTCCGTGAAATGAAATTCGCGGACTATCAGAAAATTCGTTTCCTGACTGAAAAGGCTGAGTGGGCGGACCAGAAGACCCCGTTCAAGCTGTCGTTCTATCACCAGGGCATGCACTTCGATACGCCGGTGAAAATCAACGAAATCACGGCTAACACCGTCGAAGAGATCAAATACGACCCAAGTCGTTTCGATTTTGGCGATGTGAAATTCGATCCAAAAGCCACCGAACAACTGGGCTACGCCGGTTTCCGTGTGCTGTACCCGATCAACAAGGCCGACAAACAAGACGAAATCATGACCATGCTCGGCGCGAGTTACTTCCGCGTTGTCGGCAAGGGTCACGTCTATGGCTTGTCTGCTCGCGGCATGGCGATCGACACCGCATTGCCGTCTGGCGAAGAATTCCCGCGTTTCCGCGAGTTCTGGATTCAACAACCGAAGCCGGGCGACAAGCATCTGGTGATCTTCGCGTTGCTGGATTCGCCTCGCGCGACCGGTGCCTATCGCCTGACCCTGCGTCCGGGCAGCGACACCATTGTCGACGTCAAGGCACAGATGTTCCTGCGTGACAAAGTCACCAAGCTCGGCGTTGCGCCGCTGACCAGCATGTACCTGTTCGGCGCCAACCAGCCTTCGAAAGTGCTGAACTATCGTCGCGAACTGCACGACTCCAGCGGTCTGTCGATCCATGCCGGCAACGGCGAGTGGATCTGGCGTCCGTTGAACAATCCGAAACACCTGGCCGTCAGCAACTTCTCGGTCGAGAACCCGCGCGGTTTCGGCTTGCTGCAACGTGGCCGCGACTTCAGCCACTACGAAGACCTCGACGACCGTTATGACAAGCGCCCAAGCGCCTGGATCGAACCGAAAGGCGATTGGGGCAAAGGCTCCGTCGATCTGGTAGAGATTCCGACCGCCGACGAGACCAACGACAATATCGTGGCCTTCTGGAGCCCGGAAAAGTTGCCTGAACCTGGCCAGCCGCTCGATGTCGCATATCGTATGCACTGGACCATGGACGAAGCAGCGATCCATGCCCCGGACAGCGCCTGGGTCAAGCAGACCCTGCGTTCTACCGGCGACGTTAAACAGTCCAACCTGATTCGTCAGCCGGACGGTAGCGTTGCGTATCTGGTGGACTTCGAAGGTCCGTCCCTGGCGGCACTGCCTCCGGAAACGGATGTTCGCAGCCAGGTCAGCGTCGGCGATAACGCCGAGCTGGTAGAGAACAGCGTGCGTTATAACCCTGAAACCAAGGGCTGGCGCCTGACCCTGCGCATGAAGATCAAGGACCCGAGCAAGGCCACCGAGATGCGTGCGGCACTGGTCCAGAACATCGTGCCTGCCGATCTCGCGAAGTCTTCGGTTCCGGCGTCCACTTCGTCCGTTGCCAAGGCTGACAAGGTTGCCGCCAAGCAGGCGGAAAAAGCCGACAAGGAAGCCAAGGCCGCCGAGGCCAAGCAGGCCGACGCCAAGCCAGTTGCAGATGCCAAGGAAAAGGCCAACACCGACGCCAAGCAGCCTGCTGCTGCCGACGCGGTCCCAGCCACACCGGAATCGGCACCGACTGAAGAAGTCCTGACCGAGACCTGGAGCTATCAGTTGCCTGCCGATGAGTAATTCCCAAGTACAGCCAGAGTCGCTTTCCGAGTACCTGGCTCACCTGCCGATGACCGACCAGCAGCGCGCGGAACTCGCGGGCTGCAAGTCATTCAGCGAGTTGCATGAGCGTCTGTCATCTTCGACATTCGATGCCCCGACCGAGGCCGCCCAGGCATCGGTCGGCAAGCGCCTTACCCTGAGCACCGCCGAAGAATTGCAGGACGCCGAAATGCTGGCGCTCGACGCCAGTGGTCGGGTCGTCCTCAAGGCGACCCCGCCGATTCGTCGGACCAAGGTCGTGCCGGAGCCCTGGCGTACCAATATCCTGGTGCGTGGCTGGCGGCGTCTGACCGGTCGCACCAACCCGCCGAAGCCGCCGAAGGATGAGAACGTTCTGCCGGCGGCGCGCTGGCGCACTGTCGGCTCAATCCGCCGCTACATTCTGTTGGTACTGATGATCGGTCAGACCATCGTCGCCGGCTGGTTCATGAAAGGCCTCATGCCGTATCAGGGCTGGTCGTTTGTCGACCTCGAAGAAGTCCTGCACCAACCGTTGCTGCAGACCGCCACACAAGTACTGCCCTATGCGTTGCAGACCAGCATCCTGATCCTTTTCGGGATTCTGTTTTGCTGGGTCTCCGCCGGTTTCTGGACCGCGTTGATGGGCTTCCTTGAGTTGCTCACCGGTCACGATAAATACCGCATTTCCGGCAAAAGCGCCGGCAACGAGCCGATCCCGAAGGACGCACGCACCGCTCTGGTGATGCCGATCTGCAACGAAGACGTGCCACGGGTATTCGCTGGTCTGCGCGCGACGTTCGAGTCGGTCGCGGCCACGGGTGACCTGGATCGTTTCGACTTCTTCGTCCTCAGCGACAGTAACGACGCCGACATCTGTGTCGCCGAACAGCAGGCCTGGCTGGACGTCTGCCGCGAGGCGGGTGGCTTCGGCAAGATCTTCTACCGCCGCCGTCGCCGTCGCGTAAAACGTAAAAGCGGCAACCTCGATGACTTCTGCCGTCGCTGGGGCGGTGACTACAAATACATGGTCGTACTCGACGCCGACTCGGTAATGAGCGGCGAGTGCCTGACCAGTCTGGTGCGCTTGATGGAAGCCACACCCGACGCCGGGATCATCCAGACCGCGCCGCGTGCGTCGGGCATGGACACCCTTTATGCGCGCATGCAGCAATTTGCGACCCGCGTGTACGGTCCGCTGTTCACCGCCGGCCTGCACTTCTGGCAGTTGGGCGAATCGCACTACTGGGGCCACAACGCGATCATCCGCATGAAGCCGTTCATCGAGCACTGCGCCCTGGCGCCGTTGCCTGGTAAAGGCGCGTTCGCCGGTGCGATCCTGTCCCACGACTTCGTTGAAGCCGCGCTGATGCGCCGTGCCGGTTGGGGCGTGTGGATTGCCTACGACTTGCCGGGCAGCTACGAAGAACTGCCGCCGAACCTGTTGGATGAACTCAAGCGTGACCGTCGCTGGTGCCACGGTAACCTGATGAACTTCCGCCTGTTCCTGGTAAAAGGCATGCACCCGGTACACCGTGCGGTGTTCCTCACCGGCGTGATGTCTTACCTGTCGGCACCGTTGTGGTTCTTCTTCCTCGTGCTGTCGACGGCGCTGCTGGCGGTCAACACGCTGATGGAGCCGCAGTACTTCCTCGAACCGCGCCAGCTCTATCCGCTGTGGCCACAATGGCACCCGGACAAGGCAATTGCGCTGTTCTCGACCACTATCGTGCTGCTGTTCCTGCCGAAGCTGTTGAGTATCATCCTGATCTGGGCCAAGGGCGCGAAAGAGTTCGGTGGCAAGTTCAAGGTGACCCTGTCGATGCTGCTGGAGATGCTGTTCTCCATGCTGCTGGCGCCGGTTCGGATGATTTTCCACACCCGTTTCGTACTGGCCGCATTCCTCGGCTGGGCCGCGACCTGGAACTCGCCGCAGCGTGACGACGACTCCACGCCGTGGAGCGAAGCGGTAAAACGCCACGGTCCGCAAACCTTGCTCGGCTTCTTATGGGCCTTGCTGGTGATCTGGCTGAACCCGAGCTTCCTCTGGTGGCTGGTGCCGATCGTCGGTTCGTTGATGCTGTCGATCCCGGTTTCCGTGATCTCCAGCCGTGTTGGCCTGGGCCTCAAATCCCGTGACGAGAGCCTGTTCCTGATCCCTGAGGAATACAATCCGCCACAAGCGTTGCTCGCCACCGACCAATACACACACGAAAACCGCTGGCATGCGCTGAACGACGGCTTCGTCCGTTCGGTGGTCGACCCGCAGCAGAACGCCCTGGCGTGCTCGCTGGCGACCTCCCGGCACAATCAGGCCGAGCCGATCGAATGGCTGCGGGTCGAGCGGGTTCGCCACGCGATGAAGGTTGGACCTGAAGGGCTGACCAACAACGAGAAGGTGCAACTGCTGAGCGACCCGGTGGCTCTGGCTCGCCTGCATGAGCAGGTGTGGAACGAAGGTCACCCCGAGTGGCTGGGCGCATGGCGCAAGTCGGTCAAGGCCGATCCCCATGCACCGTTGCTGCCGCTCAAGCCGCTGAGCGTTCAGCCTCAGTTGGCGTAAAAAGATCGCAGCCTTCGGCAGCGCCTACGGTGATCCGGTTGACCACAAAAATGTGGTTCAACCCGGCCCCTGTAGGCGTTGCCGGAGGCTGCGATCTTTTGCTTTCAAGATCCCCCGCCTACCATCAATTCCCGCCTAAACCCTTGTGCAATCGAGCGAGTGCGATAGCATCCGTCCCCGAATTGGTGCGCCCGGACCGTTTTGTGTCCGTATCTGCCTGTTTTCACTGGAAAACTGTCGATTTCGCGCCGCAAATGCAATGGTTTTGGGGACTTGAAGATGAAGAAGTATCTGTCGATGCTGCTGGTCGGCGTCACGGCATTGGTTGCAGTCAGCGCGGCGCAGGCCGGTGCGATTGATGACGCGGTCAAGCGCGGCACCTTGAAAGTCGGCATGGACCCGACCTACATGCCGTTCGAAATGACCAACAAACGCGGCGAGATCATCGGTTTCGAAGTCGACATCCTCAAGGCCATGTCGAAGGCCATGGGCGTCAAACTGGAGCTGGTTTCGACCGGTTACGACGGCATCATCCCGGCCTTGCTCACTGACAAGTTCGACATGATCGGCAGCGGCATGACGCTGACCCAGGAACGCAACCTGCGCCTGAACTTCAGCGAACCGTTCATCGTGGTCGGCCAGACCCTGCTGATCCGCAAGGAGCTGGAAGGCACCATCAAGTCCTACAAAGACCTGAACACCGCCGACTACCGCATCACCTCCAAGCTCGGCACTACCGGTGAGATGGTGGCCAAGAAGCTGATCTCCAAAGCCAAGTACCACGGCTACGACAACGAGCAGGAAGCCGTGCTCGACGTGGTCAACGGCAAGGCCGACGCCTTCATCTACGATGCGCCTTACAACGTCGTGGCGGTGAACAAGGTCGGCAACGGCAAACTGGTGTTCCTCGACAAGCCGTTCACCTACGAGCCCCTGGCCTTCGGCCTGAAGAAGGGTGATTACGACAGCATCAACTTCATCAACAACTTCCTGCACCAGATCCACGAAGACGGCACCTACGATCGCATCCATGACAAGTGGTTCAAGAGCACCGAGTGGCTCAAGGACATGGAATAACGCCGGTCAGTCAGACCGCGTCGCTCCGATCGCGGGCAAGCCCGCTCCCACAGGGTTGGTGCTCACAAAATATGTGCTCACCCAATCACTGTGGGAGCTGGCTTGCCAGCGATGGCGGCCTCACTTGCGACAAAGAATTCGGAACCTTCAGACCCAATGAAACAGAAAAAAGCCCAATGGCCCTGGCACGTGCTGACCGTGCTGGTGCTGATCGGCCTGGCCGGTGCCTTGTATTACGCCACCTCGCTGATGTCCTACGAATGGCGCTGGAACCGCGTGCCGCAATACTTCGCCTACCACGCGGAAGAGTCCCAGCGCGCCGCCGACATCTCGACCGTCAGTGAACTGGTGCGCAAGGGCGACAAGGCTGAAGTCATCCTGCGCAATGACGCTGGCGATGAGCAGCACCTGACCGTCGATGAAAACAGCCTTCAAGTTGCCCAGGGCGATGATGTGGCTGAAGGCGACGTGATCGGCGTCACCCGTCATTGGGCCGCAGGGCCGCTGATGTGGGGCCTCTGGACCACCTTATGGCTGTCCGTTGTTTCCGGCGTGCTTGGCCTGTTGATCGGTCTCGCCACTGGTCTGTGTCGGCTATCGAACAACCCGACCCTGCGCGACCTTTCGACGATTTATGTCGAGCTGGTGCGCGGCACACCGCTGCTGGTGCAGATCTTCATTTTCTACTTCTTCATCGGCACGGTGATGAACCTGTCTCGGGAATTCGCCGGGATTGCCGCGCTGTCGCTGTTCACCGGCGCCTACGTGGCGGAGATCATCCGCTCCGGTGTGCAGTCGATCGCCCGTGGCCAGAACGAAGCCGCACGCTCCCTGGGTTTGAGCGCTGGCCAGTCGATGCGTCACGTGGTGCTGCCGCAAGCGTTCAAGCGCGTACTGCCACCGTTGGCCGGGCAGTTCATCAGCCTGGTGAAAGACACTTCGTTGGTGTCGGTGATCGCGATTACCGAGCTGCTGAAAAGTGGTCGTGAAGTCATCACCACTTCGTTCTCACCGTTCGAAATCCTGTTCTGCGTCGCCGGTCTGTACCTGTTGATCAACCTGCCGCTGTCGAAAATCGCCAGTCGGCTTGAGCGGAGGCTCGCGCAAAGTGATTGAAGTCCGCGATCTGGTAAAAGTCTTCGACACCCGTGGCCAGGTGGTACGCGCGGTGGATAACGTTTCCACCAACGTCGCCAAGGGCGAAGTGCTGGTGGTCATCGGTCCATCCGGCTCCGGCAAGTCGACCTTCCTGCGCTGCCTTAATGGCCTGGAAGAATTCGACTCCGGCTCGGTGAGCATCGACGGTCTGCAACTGGCCGACCCGAAAACCGATGTAAACGCCTACCGCCGCGAAGTCGGCATGGTGTTCCAGCACTTCAACCTGTTCCCGCACATGACCGTGCTGGAAAACCTCTGCCTGGCGCAAAAAGTCGTGCGCAAGCGCGGCAAGAAAGAGCGCGAGGCCAAGGCCATGGCGCTGCTGGAAAAGGTCGGTATTGCGCAGAAGGCCAACGAGTTTCCGTCACGCCTGTCCGGCGGCCAGCAACAACGCGTGGCGATCGCCCGCGCGCTGGCGATGGAACCGAAGGTCATGCTGTTCGATGAGCCAACCTCGGCGCTGGACCCGGAAATGGTCGGCGAAGTGCTGGACGTAATGAAAAACCTGGCCGTCGAAGGGATGACCATGGTCTGCGTCACCCACGAAATGGGTTTCGCTCGGGAAGTGGCAGATCGGGTGTTGTTCTTCGATCACGGCAAGTTGCTGGAAGACGCCTCGCCGGCGGAGTTCTTCGATGCGCCGAAGGATCCGCGGGCACAGGCGTTTTTGCGACAAGTCCTGTAACTGCGGCGTCCTCTCGGACGCCATCGCTGGCAAGCCAGCTCTTACAGTGAATGGGGTTGAACACAAACTTTGTGATCGCCTGCAAACCTGTGGGAGCTGGCTTGCCAGCGATAGCATCACCCCGGTATAGAGCGAACCGAGGCCAATAAATCACCTCAGACCTTGAACCGCCCCACCAGCATCTGCAAATGCGTCCCCAACCGCGCCAGCTCAACGCTGGACGCCGCAGTCTCTTCACTCGCCGCCGACGTCTGATCCGACACATCACGCACGTTCAGCACGCTACGGTTGATCTCTTCGGCTACGGCGCTTTGCTGCTCGGCGGCGGCAGCGATCTGCTGGTTCATCGCCTGAATCGCCGACACCGTACGAGTGATGCTTTCCAGCGAACCACCCGCACGACGGGTCAGTTCAACGCTGCTGTCAGTCAGGGCGCGGCTGTTGTCCATGATGGTCGCCACTTGCTGTGTGCCGTTTTGCAGGCCGACGATCAGCTCTTCGATCTCTTCGGTGGACTTCTGGGTGCGTTGCGCCAGGCTGCGCACTTCGTCGGCGACCACGGCAAAGCCGCGTCCGGCTTCACCGGCGCGGGCGGCTTCGATGGCGGCGTTGAGGGCGAGCAAGTTGGTTTGTTGGGCCACGGACTTGATCACGTCGAGCACGCTGCCGATCTTGTCGCTTTCGCGCTTGAGGTCACCCATGGCGACTGTCGAGTTGCCGACTTCAAGAGCCAGGCGTTCGATCTGGGCGATGGCTTCGCCAACCACCTTGTCACCCTCGCGGGCCTGCTGGTCAGCGGCGACGGCGGCTTCGGAAGCTTCCTCGGCGTTGCGCGCGACTTCCTGCACGGTGGCGGTCATTTCGTTCATGGCGGTGGCAACCTGGTCGGTCTCGACCTTCTGGCTATTGACCCCGGCGCTGGTCTGCTCGGTGACCGCTGACAGCTCTTCGGCGGCGCTGGCGATTTGCGTGACGCCGTCGCTGATACCGCCGATCAGTTCGCGCAGGCCTTGGGTCATGCTTTGAATCGCGCGTTGCAGCTGACCGAGTTCATCGCGGCGCTGGGAGACCAGGTTCTGCGTCAGATCGCCGGCAGCGATGCGCTCGGCCACCTTCAGGGTTTGATTCAACGGAATCACGATCTGGCGAGTGATGGCCCAGGCGGCAAAAATACCGAAGACCAGCGCCAGCGCGGTGGCCAGCAGCAACATGTTCTTGGCGTGCGCCACATCGGTATCACGCACCACGGTTTGCGAAATTGTCAGCTTGGTGCTGACGTCGAGCAGGATCTCGCCCTGGGCGGCCATGTGCTTGAGTGCGTCGGCGCTGGCCACTTGGGAATCGCGGAACTGACTGACCGCAGCCCGGTAGGCTTTGAGCGAATCGGTGGCTTGTTGCAGGTTGGCGATGTGTTCTTCGGGGAGTTTGGACGGCAGGCTTTCCAGGTACTTCAGGGCATTGTCGATGGCGTCCAGCGCCGGTTGTTCCGCCTCGGTTTTGCCGCTGTAGGTGTAGCCGCGCACCTGGAAGCGTGCTTGCTGAAGCAGCTTGCTCAGGTCGATCACGCTGTTGAATTGAACAACGCTGTCGCCTTGAAGCATGGATTTTTCGACTTCTGCGACTTTGGCCACGGCGTTGTCGGCGGTAGCACCGAGCTTGCTGCGGGCGTCTTCGCGGTTGGCGCCAGCCTGGGTCATGGCGGCGAAGGCTTGCTTGTACTGGCTGACGGCAGCCAGTTGCTGGTCGATCATGGCGATGTCGGCGGGCTGCTCGATCATCTGGCGAGCCGCTTGCAGGCTGCTATCCAGCTTGCCCAGCAGGTCATTGACGGCGCCAGGACCTTGTTCGCCGCGACGCATCTCGTAGTCCAGGCGGGCGATTCGCAGGTCTTTGGTCATGCCGTTGATATCAGAGATGAACCCCAGCGTGTCGCCACGGCTCATGACGCCGCTCAGGCCGTTCCAGCCTGTGACGGTAATCAGCAGCGTCAGCAGCAGCACCAGACCGAAGCCGACGCCCAGTTTGCGATTAACGCCTACGTTTCCCAGCTTATCGGCCGCCCATTGGTACATGCTGCTACTCCCTCGAACCAAACATTGGTTTTATGGAAGCTTTATCGGCAGGACTGCCTAAAGCTGTAGGAGCTGCCGAAGGCTCGGGCCGCGTTCGGACGATCTTTTGATTTTGTTTTTTTTTAAGATCAAAAGATCGCAGCCTGCGGCAGCTCCTGCATGGGGCGTAAAACCGGGCGATGCGGTCTAAGCGATGGTCGCTTCGCGCCCAAGCGGGAGCAAGCTCCCTCGCCACAGAAGACTACGCAGTGTTAGAAGAGACGTGCCAGCAGGGCAGTAACGGCGGTTTCGACGCGCAGGATGCGCTCGCCCAGTTGAACCGGCTGCAGGCCGGACTTGCTGAGCAAATCGATTTCGTAAGGAATCCAGCCGCCTTCCGGGCCGATCGCCAGGGTCACCGGTTCGCTCAGTGCGCGAGGGCAGGGCGGGTAGTTGCCGGGATGACCGACCAGGCCGAGGGTGCCCTCGGTGATTGCCGGGAGGCGGTCTTCGACAAACGGCTTGAAGCGCTTCTCGATGACGATCTCTGGCAACACAGTGTCTCGGGCCTGTTCGAGGCCGAGGATCAACTGCTCGCGAATCGCTTCAGGCTCCAGGAACGGCGTCTGCCAGAAGCTCTTCTCGACGCGATAACTGTTCACCAGCACGATGCGCGGCACACCCATGGCCGCCACGGTCTGGAACACCCTGCGCAGCATTTTGGGGCGTGGCAGGGCCAGCACCAGGGTCAGCGGCAGCTTGGCCGGTGGTGGTTGATCGAGAGTAATGCGCAACTCGGCTTCATCGGCGTCCAGGCGCAGCACTTCGGCAGAGCCCATCAACCCGCCGATGCGCCCGACGCGCATGCTGTCGCCCACCTCGCAGCGGTGAACTTCCTGCATGTGGGTCAGCCGGCGATCACGCAGGATCGCCCGGTCGGCCGCAATGAAATCGGCCTCTTCGAGGAGCAGCAGGTTCACGGCTGGGTCGCTGGCGGCTGGTCGTTGTGATCGTCGACCGGTTGATCGTCCGGATGCTCGCCACGTTTGCTGATCAGGCCGCTAAACAGGATGCCGACCTCGAACAGCATCCACATCGGCACGGCCAGCAGCGTCTGCGAGAAGATGTCCGGCGGCGTCAGGATCATGCCGACCACGAAGCAGCCGATGATCACGTAGGGGCGGATTTTCTTCAGGTATTTGACGTCGACCACACCGATCCACACCAGCAGCACCACGGCCACCGGGATTTCGAACGCCACGCCAAAGGCGAAGAACAGCGTCATGACGAAATCGAGGTAACTGGTGATGTCGGTCATCATTTCCACGCCGGCCGGAGTGGCCGCGGCGAAGAATTTGAAGATCAGTGGGAACACCAGGAAATAGGCGAAGGCCATGCCAGCGTAGAACAGGATGATGCTCGATACCAGCAAGGGCACGGCGATGCGTTTTTCATGCTTATACAGGCCCGGTGCGATGAAACCCCAGATCTGATGCAGGATCACCGGGATCGCCAGGAACAGCGAGACCATCATCGTCAGTTTCAGCGGCGTGAGGAACGGCGACGACACGTCGGTGGCGATCATCGTCGCGCCCGCCGGCAGGTAGGCGCGCAGCGGCGTGGAGACGAAGGTGTAGATCTGCTGGGTGAAGGCGAACAACCCGGCGAAGATGATGAAGATCGCCGCTACGCAGCGCAGCAGGCGGGTACGCAGTTCGGTGAGGTGCGAAACCAGCGGCATGTGCTGGTCGTTTTCAGGGAGATCGCTCATGGGGCTCGCGGCGGCAGTGTTGGGTCATGAGGAGCCGGCGCGACTGGCGCGGCGACTGGAGCAACGGGTTCGACCACAGGCGCTGCAACAACGGGCGCGGTATCGGCAGTCGCTACGGCGGGTGCAGGCGTTGCAGCGGCGGGCGCGTGAATCGTCTGCTCTCCCACATGCTCAACCGGAGCTGGCTCCTGCTGAGTCGGCGTGAAAATCTTCCGCGCCTCCTGCTCAAGCGACAGGATATGTTCGTTGTGCAGTTGCCGACGAATCTCGTCGGCACCGATTTCACGCTCAACTTCCTGTTTGATCGCGTTGAAGCTGCGCTTCAGGCGCCCGACCCACAGGCCGGCGGTGCGCGCAGCGCCCGGCAGACGCTCGGGGCCCAGCACCAGCAAGGCGACGAGGCCGACGAGCAGCAGTTCAGAGAAGCTGATACCAAACATTAGTCAGTGCTCACACGTCTTTGCGGATCGGCTCTTCGACTTTCTGCGCCTGCACGTCAATGGTGTGCGGCTGGTTCACGGACTGGGTGGTCTGTGGCTGAGCAGGTGGCACCGGTTGGGCCGGGGTCACTGTCGGATCGGCCGGTTTCTCGTCGTCGTTCATCGCTTTGCGGAAGCCTTTGATCGACTCGCCGACGTCGGTGCCGAGGTTTTTCAGTTTCTTGGTGCCGAACACCAGCACGACAACAACCAGGATGACGATCCAGTGTTTCCAGTCAAAAATGCCCATGTTGCTGCTCCTCTCTAATCGTTATTCAGGCGGACGGGCGCGAGGCTTTCTCGGCGTGTCCGGACAGACCGAAGCGACGGTCCAGTTCATCGAGTACAGACTGTGGATGCTGCCCCAGTTGGGCAAGCATGACCATGCTGTGGAACCACAGATCGGCGGTTTCGTAGATCACATCGCTGCAGTCACCGCTGATGGCGGCGTCCTTGGCGGCGATGATGGTTTCGACCGACTCTTCGCCGACTTTTTCCAGAATCTTGTTCAAACCCTTGTGGTACAGGCTGGCGACATACGAGCTGTCGGCAGCGGCGCCTTTGCGCTCTTCCAGTACCTCGGCGAGGCGGGTGAGAGTGTCACTCATGTTTGTGTCCTGCGGAATAGATGGCGTGCGGATCTTTCAGGACCGGGTCGACAGTTGTCCAGTCGCCGTTCTCGTAGACGCGGTAGAAGCAGCTCTGGCGACCGGTGTGGCAGGCGATGTCGCCGATCTGCTCGACCATCAGGATGATCACGTCGGCGTCACAGTCCAGGCGCATCTCATGCAGGGTCTGCACGTGACCGGACTCTTCACCCTTGCGCCACAGCTTGCCACGGGAGCGCGACCAGTAAATGGCGCGGTTCTCGGCAGCGGTCAGTTCCAGCGCTTCGCGGTTCATCCAGGCCATCATCAGGACGCGCCCGGTCTTGTGATCCTGGGCAATCGCCGGCACTAGGCCATCTGCGTCCCACTTGATCTCGTCCAGCCAGTTTTTCATCTTCGGTTCCTGAAAAGCAGCTACAAGCTTCGAGCTTCAAGCCGCAAGTAAAAGCCAGTGCGTTTCGGTCTTTCGTATTGTGCAACGCCTGGCTACCGGCGTGAATTAAACATGAGTGCTAATAACATCGCTTGAAGCTTGCAGCTTATAACTTGCAGCCGATTCGTGCTATCGACGCACGACCAGATACAAACCGACGGCCATCATGATTCCTGCTGGCCAGTAAGCCAACTGATTCAACGGCCCGCCGGCGGCGAGTATCGCGCCGCCAGCCAGATGCGCGGTGCCGAGCAGGCGCAGGAACCAGTCGTCACGGCGTCGGTGCCACGGTGGCGGCGGGTCGTAGGCGTGGGGCTGGGACATGCGTTCGAGCAGGTCGCGGGCCATGTTGGCCAGGTGCGGCAGTTGTTCGAACTGGCTCTGCACGTTGCCGAGCAGGGCCTTGGGACTGACCCGCTCGCGCATCCAGCGCTCCAGGAATGGCTGCGCGGTGTTCCACAGGTCGAGATCCGGGTACAACTGGCGGCCCAGACCTTCGATGTTCAGCAGGGTTTTCTGTAACAACACCAGCTGCGGCTGCACTTCCATGTTGAAGCGACGCGCGGTCTGGAACAGGCGCATCAGCACCTGACCGAAGGAAATATCTTTTAACGGTTTTTCGAAGATCGGCTCGCAAACCGTACGGATCGCCGCTTCGAATTCGTTGAGTTTGGTCTCCGCCGGCACCCAGCCCGAATCTATGTGCAACTGCGCCACACGCCGGTAATCACGCTTGAAAAACGCGAACAGGTTGCGCGCCAGGTAATCCTGGTCTTCCGGGGTCAGGCTGCCGACGATGCCGCAGTCGATCGCGATGTATTGCGGGCTCCATGGGCTCACGGTGCTGACGAAAATGTTGCCGGGGTGCATGTCGGCGTGGAAGAAGCTGTCGCGGAACACCTGCGTGAAGAAGATCTCCACACCGCGTTCGGCGAGCATTTTCATGTCGGTGCGCTGATCGGCCAGGGTCGCCAGATCGGTGACCTGAATGCCGTAGATGCGCTCCATTACCAGCACTTTCGGGCGGCACCAGTCCCAATAGACTTGTGGCACGTAGAGCAGCGGCGAACCTTCGAAATTGCGCTTCAACTGGCTGGCGTTGGCCGCCTCGCGCAGCAGGTCGAGTTCGTCGTAGATGGTTTTTTCGTAGTCCTGAACCACGTCCACCGGGTGCAACAGGCGGGCATCGGCCGAGAGTTTTTCGGCGGCGCGGGCAAGGATGAACAACCACGCCAGGTCCTGGGCAATCACCGGCTTGAGGCCCGGACGGATCACTTTGACCACGACTTCTTCGCCGGTTTTCAGTTGCGCGGCGTGCACCTGCGCCACCGAAGCCGAGGCGAGCGGTTCGACATCGAAACGGCTGAACACTTCGCTGATTTTCTTGCCGAGCTGCTCTTCGATCAGCTTGACCGACACTTGCGAGTCGAACGGCGGCACGCGGTCCTGCAACATCATCAATTCATCGGCGATGTCTTCCGGTAGCAGGTCGCGGCGGGTGGACAGGATTTGCCCGAACTTGATGAAAATCGGCCCGAGGTCCTGCAACGCCAGGCGCAAACGCGCGCCACGGCTCAGGTCCAGGGTCTTGCGCGGGAACCAGCGCCACGGCAAGGCATAGCGCAGCGCCCGCAGGAACCAGGGCAGCGGCAGGGCGAACAGCAGGTCATCGAGGCGGTAGCGGATCACGACGCGCTGGATGCGCAACAAACGGCGGACGGCAAGCAGCTTCATGCGTTATCGCTTGGGTCGAGGGATCGGGAAAGGCGCTCGAAACGCGCCTCGAGACGTTCCAGATCGAGTTTGATCTGGTCCAGTTCACTGAATCGGGCTTCGGCTTCGCGCTGACCGACGAGGGTGCGCGATTCTTCGGCCAGGTATTCGCCCAGGTTCTGGCCGAGGCTGGCAAAGCCTTGCTGATACCAGCGGGCGCGGCTGCGCAGGTGACCGCCGACCAGTTGCGTGGCGACCGGGCCGAGCCAGCGCGAGAGTTCGTACTCCCAGTCCAGCTCCAGGTCCTGAAGGATCGCGGCCAGTTCCAGCAGTACGCCGCTGTCGCCTTCGAGTTCCACTTCAGGGGCGTGCAGGACAGCGGTCTTGTCCTTGCTCATCGCCAGTTTCAACAGGCTTGAGGCCGGTGCACGCAAGGTGCAATCGGCGCCGGTTTCCCACTGGGAAGCGAGCATCAGGCCTTCATCGCTGGGCAGGATGAACACTTGCAGCGCCGGGCTGCGGCAATCGACGGCAATCACTTTGCCGGTCAAATGCGCGAGCCGCGGCAGCGCCGTGCTGTCGAGACGCAGCACCCGGTTCAGGCCGAGTTCAACGCTGGCGAGCAGCCCGGCGAGCAACATCAGGGCTTGATGCCGCGGTGCAGGGCGACAATGCCTGCAGTCATGTTGTGATAGGTCACGCGGTCAAAGCCGGCCTCGACCATCATCGACTTCAGGGTTTCCTGATTCGGGTGCATGCGGATCGATTCGGCCAGGTAGCGATAGCTTTCCGAGTCGTTGGTGATCAGCTTGCCCATCAACGGCATGAAGGCGAACGAGTAGGCGTCGTAAGCCTTGGACATCAGCGCGTTGGTCGGTTTGGAGAACTCCAGCACCAGCAAGCGGCCGCCAGGCTTGAGCACGCGCAGCATCGAGCGCAGGGCATCTTCCTTGTGCGTGACGTTGCGCAGGCCGAAGGCGATGGTCACGCAGTCGAAATGGTTGTCCGGGAACGGCAGTTTTTCAGCGTCGGCCTGGACGAACTCGACGTTGCCGGCCACACCCAGATCCAGCAGGCGGTCACGACCGACCTTGAGCATGGACTCATTGATGTCGGCCAGAACCACCTGGCCAGTCGGGCCAACGAGGTGCGAGAACTTGCGGGTCAGGTCGCCAGTGCCGCCAGCGATGTCCAGCACGCGGTTGCCGGTGCGCACGCCGGACAGTTCGATCGCGAAACGCTTCCACAGCCGGTGCATGCCGCCCGACAGGAGGTCGTTCATCAGGTCGTACTTGGCGGCTACCGAGTGGAAAACCTCAGCGACTTTTTCCGCTTTCTGGCTTTCCGGAACGTTTTTGAAGCCGAAGTGAGTGGTGGGTTCGGCATCGTTGCCTTTGCGCTGATCAGTCATATCGCTCACCAAAAGAGAATGCGCGACATTCTAATCCCCAAGGCATGCTTTGTCTTGGCAAGGCTGAAGGTAAGATGGGCAACCATCGGGACGTTTTGACGCAGCAGAGGTCAAGATGCCTTATGAAAGCATCCACAAAGCAGGAGTCATTTGATGGCCCATATTAGTGTTGAACGTGCCCACGGCCTGGGTAAGGAAGCGGCGCGCGAGAAGGCCGACAAGCTGGCGCAGAAACTTTCCGATCAATATGGCCTGGAGCCGCAGTGGTCGGGCGATACCTTGAATCTCAAGCGCTCGGGCGTGAAGGGCGCGGTGCATGTCAGTGACGATTCGATCAGGGTCGACGTGGAGTTGGGCCTGATGATGTCGGCCATGAGCGGCATGATCAAAGCGGAAATCGAAAAGGCACTGGATAAAGCGTTGGCATAAGACACGCGATCTTGTAGGAGCAAGCTTGCTCGCGATTGCATCTACTCGGTTTAACCGGAATACCGAGGTGCCTGCATCGCGAGCAAGCTTGCTCCTACAGTGGGTGGCGACGCGAGCACCTGTTTATGTCAGTTGTTAGGGTGCCGTTTCTAATTTTTCTCCCTACTTTGTGCCTGAGCCCGACGCTATCGCGGGCAGTTCCTCAAACCTTCTGCGCGTGAGGTGCACCATGGCCAAAGTTATTTTGAAGAAAACAATCGACGCATCGACTACTGCTCTGGGCGACGTCAAATCCTATGCCCGCAAGATCTGGCTGGCAGGCCTGGGTGCCTACACCAAGGTCGGCCAAGAGGGCAGCGACTACTTTCAAGAGTTGATCAAGGCTGGTCAAACTGTTGAAACCAAAGGCAAAAAAGTAGTTGCCGAGAAACTCGAAGCAGCGAATGCCGAGATTGTTGAAGCCAAGACTGAAGTGAGCTCTTTCAAAGGCAAGGTCGAAGTTCAACTCGACAAAGTCGAGAAGGCTTTTGACTCGCGTGTCGCAAGTGCCTTGAATCGTATCGGCATTCCGTCTAAACATGACGTTGAGACACTCTCTGCTAAGCTCGATGAGCTGACGGCATTGCTCGAACGCGTCGCGCGTAAATCTTAAGGAGAACGGGATGGCTGGTAAAAAGAACACCGAAAAAGAAGGCAGCTCGTGGATCGGGAAGGTAGAAGATTACTCCCGTAAAATCTGGCTGGCTGGTTTAGGCGTGTACTCGAAGATCGACACTGACGGCAGCAAACTCTTCGATACATTGGTTAAAGACGGCGAGAAAGCCGAGAAGCTGACCAAGAGCGCTGTTGGCAAAACTGTCGATGCCGCCAAGGACTCCGCTACTTCTGCCAAGTCGCGCATCAGCGGTGTGAAAGACCGTGCACTGGGCAAGTGGGATGAACTGGAAGGCGCTTTCGACAAGCGTCTGAACAGCGCCATTTCGCGTCTGGGTGTACCGAGCCGCAACGAAGTCAAAGCGCTGCACAGCAAGGTCGATACTTTGACCAAGCAAATCGAAAAACTCACCGGTGCCAAGGTTGCGCCTGTTGCGGCAAAAACCGCGGCAGCCAAACCGGCCGCGGCTAAACCAGCAGCCAAAACCGCTGCCAAGCCACTGGCTAAAGCGGCGGCTAAACCTGCTGCCAAGCCAGCTGCCAAAACTGCCGCAGCTAAACCTGCTGCGGCCAAGCCAGCCGCTAAACCGGTTGCCGCGAAAGCCGCTGCCAAGCCAGTTGCCAAACCGGCAGCCAAGCCTGCCGCTAAAACCGCAGCAGCAAAACCTGCAGCCAAACCAGCGGCAAAACCTGTCGCCGCGAAGAAGCCAGCAGTGAAAAAGCCGGCAGCTCCAAAAGCCGCCGCGCCGAAGCCAGCAGTGGCTGCTGCCAAACCGGCAACTCCGGCAGCCCCGGTCAGCGCATCGAACTCCGCTACCGCGCCGACCCCTGCTGTAACCCCGACTGTCGCGCCAGCTCCATCGACGCCAACCAGTCAGTCCTGATTTTTCAGGGCTCAAAAAAACGCCCGGCCTGCCAAGGTCGGGCGTTTTTGTTTGTGCACGGTCTTGTGACGGCTTTCCCTTGTAGGAGCAAGCTTGCTCGCGATGGCATCAGCACGGTGTGATTGAAATACCGAGGTGCCTGTATCGCGAGCAAGCTTGCTCCTACAGCTGTTACTCGTGTACTTCCAAGTATTGAAGGGCCAGTTGCTCCGTCGCCACTTTGATTGGCGGCAACAGATGCGGTGCCACCAGCATCATGATCTGGTAAACCACCAATCGCACTTCACCTTCACGATCGAGTATCCGCTGGTAGTCCAGCGAGAACAGCAACGTCATGGTGATCTGTTCCACCAGTTGCCCCAACGCCTGGGTATCGCTGACCAACTGTCCTTGCGCCTTCAATCGCGCCAGCAGCGAAGCCAGCGTGCGTTTGAGTGCATTGAGCAGATTGCGGATGCCCTTGGCCAGTTTCGGCAAGCGCCCGGCCAGGTTCGACAGGTCCTGAAAGAGGAAGCGGTAGTGGGCCAGGCGCTCGACGATCAGGTGCAAAAACAGCCAGTAGTCATCCGGGGACAATTCGACATCGGACGGCGGGTCGAGCAGCGGCGCGAGTTCGCTCTGGAAGCGTTCGAACAGCCCGAGAATCAATGGCTCCTTGCCGTGGAAGTGGTAGTAGAGGTTGCCCGGGCTGATGCCCATTTCATTGGCAACTTCCATGGTGGAGACGTTCGGTTCGCCCTTCTGATTGAACAACTGCAGGGCACATTCGAGGATGCGGTCGCGGGTTTTCATCCAGTCTTCTTAGTGATCGGGTCATGCCACGGCCGGCTTCGGCCGTGGGTCGTTGAACGTCAGCGCACGCGCACGTAAGTGCCGGGTGCCGCCTCCATCGGTGGATAGTTCTGGTTGCCGAGGGCCATGTGGGTTTCTTTTTGCGCGCCCGAGCGTTCCTGAATCCAGCTCAGCCACTGGGTCCACCAGCTGCCGTCCACGTGCTTGCCATCGTAATACCAAGCCCGTGGGTCACTGCTCAGTTTGCCGTTCTCGATGTAGTTGGCTTTCGGATTGTTCGGCGGGTTGAGAATGCTCTGTATGTGGCCGCTGTTGGACAATACGAAGCGACGCTCGCCGCCCAGCAGCAGGGTCGAGCGATACACCGCGTCCCACGGCGTGATGTGGTCGTTGATGCCGGCGACGCTGAAGCTGTCGACCGTGACCTTTTGCAAATCGATCGGCGTGCCGCACACTTCGAGGCCACCGGGATGGCTCAGCGGGTTGTGCTTGAAGAAGTCCAGCAAGTCGCCATGCAGGGCTGCGGGCAGGCGCGTGTTGTCGTTGTTCCAGTAGAGGATGTCGAACGCCGGCGGCTCCTTGCCCAGCAGATAGTTGTTAACGAAATAGCTCCAGATCAAATCGTTGGGGCGCATCCAGGCGAAGACCTTGGCCATGTCCCGGCCGTCGAGCACGCCTTTCTGATAGGAGCGGCGCTTGGCGGCTTCCAGGGTTTGTTCGTCGGCAAACAGGGTGGCTGGCGAGTCCAGGGAGCTGTCGAGCAGGCTCACCAGGTACGTCGCGCTGGAGACCCGCCGCAGTTGTCGCTTGGCTTGCAGGTGACCTTGCAGCGCGGCAATGGTCA
The DNA here is from genome assembly GCF_000802965.1 of Pseudomonas fluorescens. Classification (GTDB taxonomy): domain Bacteria; phylum Pseudomonadota; class Gammaproteobacteria; order Pseudomonadales; family Pseudomonadaceae; genus Aquipseudomonas; species Aquipseudomonas fluorescens_A. Next base: position 254,160 of record NZ_JSAK01000015.1, read on the forward strand.
GCCCGCCGGCGCAGGCGCCCATCAGATTGACTTCACGCGCGCCAGTAATCGCCCGGCACACATTCATGGCTTCCTCGACCGCCTCGACGTAAGTCGACAGGCCCCATTCACGATGACGCACATCCGGATTGCGCCAACTGATCATGAAGGTTTGCAGGCCGTTCTTGAGCGCGTACTGAACGAAGCTATTTTGCGGGCTGAGGTCGAAAATGTAGAACTTGTTGATCTGCGGCGGCACCACCAGCAGCGGTTTGGAATACTGTTTTTCGCTCATCGGCTTGTACTGGATCAACTCCAGCAGCTCGTTGCGAAACACCACGGAGCCGGTGGTGGTGGCGACGGTCTTGCCGACTTCGAAGGCGTGTTTGGTGACTTGCCGGGGCAGGCCGTCATTGTGCAGGAAGTCATCGAACAGGTGACCGATCCCGCGCACCAGGCTATTGCCGCCGGAGTTGAAAATCTCTTTGATCGCCAGGGGGTTGAGCAGGCTGTTGGACGGCGATACGGCATCGTTGAGCAAGGAAAAAGCGAAGTGCGCGCGGGCGCGGTCGTCCGGGCTCATGTTGCTTTCGTCGATCCAGCTTTTGACCTGTTTCTGCCAGCTCAGGTAGGCCTGCAAGCTGCGCCGATAAAAAGGGTTGAGGCTCCATGACGGGTCGGCAAAACGACTGTCCTGGGGATTGGTCGGGTGCAGGGTTTCACCCAGCAAAATGCGGCCGAGTTGCCCGCCCAGTTTCAGCGCATGTCGGGCGCTGTGCACCGGGTTGCGCAAGCCATGGGCAGCAACGCTGCGCAGGGTCGAAATCAGATCGCGGCCGCGCAGGCCGGTAATCGCACTCTGTGCGTTGATGAACGCGGCGGGAGTGGGCACAGATTCCCTCGCTGGTTTGTCACGCATGAGTCAACACTCCTTCGTCTTCAGGCCAAAAACAAACAACCGAACCAGAACACCATAGACGCTGTAACGGGTTGTTGCGCGGCGCGGCATCCTGCCGACCGACAATGAGTCGGTTAACCGCCCAGTGGTGCCGGATGCGGATGCATCACGGCGCGTTGTCGCTCCTCTTCGAGGAATTTCATGATGATCGGTGCCACCGCTTCGGCACGGGTAATCAGGAACAGATGACCGTCATCGATGATGTGCAGTTGAGCGTTGGGAATTCGCCAGGCCAGCAAACGCATGTTGATCAACGGGATCAGCGGATCGTCGTCGCCGGCCAGTACCAGGGTTGGCTGACTGATCTTGTGCAGCCAGTGGATGCTGGTCCAGCCAAAACCGGCGAACAGCTGCCAGTAGTAACCGAGCTTGCCCGCCGAACGCACTTTCGCCGCGTGGTTTGCAGCCAGGGTCGGGTCGCGACGGAATGAGCCGCCGTAGATCATCGGTGCAATGCGAATCACGTGGGACGGCTGGATGTAGCGCCGCGGGCTGGCCATCATCCACAGCACCTTTGGTTTGCCCGGGACCATCACCGCGCCCGCTGCCGTCGCCGCGAGCACCAGTTTCTTGCAGCGCTCCGGATAGTCAAAAGCGAACTGCTGGGCGAGGGCGCCACCCCAAGACACGCCGATCACGTTGACCTTCCCGTAGTCGAGATAATCGAGCATCCGCGCCGTCAGTTTGGCCAGGCCGGGAAAGCGATACGGCCGGCTCGGCGTCGACGAACCGCCGACACCGGGGACGTCGAAAGCGATGACTTCCAGGTCCGGGTCCAGCGCCGCGACGAACGGAAACACCAGCTCCAGGTTGGCGCCGATGCCGTTGAAAATCAGCAAGGGCGTCAAGTGAGGCTTGCCGGGGCGTACTGCCGTGCGGAGGGTCTGGCCATCCAGGTCGACGGTACGGAATATGAACGGTTGCGGCATGCTTCTGGCCCTGTGGGTGGATCGTGGTTCCTGACACACATCCTGTAGGAGCCGGCTTGCTGGCGATGCGTGCAACACCGTTTTCCAGTTTCAAGTGGTGATGCAATCGCCAGCAAGCCGGCTCCTACAGGTCTGTGGGTCTAGCGCTCGTGTACGTAAGTGCCTGGCGCCGCCTCGCCTGCCGGGTAGGCCTTGTTGCCCAGTTTCGCCGGGGCCTTTTTCAGTTCGCCTGAACGTTGAGCCTGCCAGGCCTGCCAGTGCAGCCACCAGGAGTCGGTGTGCTTGGTGGCGTTTTCTTGCCACTCATCGGCATTCGACGCCTTTTCGGTGCTGGTCATGTAACGGGACTTCGGATTGCCCGGCGGGTTCAGAATGCTTTGGATATGGCCGCTGCTGGACAGCACGAATTCAACGTTGCCGCCGAACAGTTGCGACGACTTGTAGCAAGACCTCCACGGGGTGATGTGGTCGTTGGTGCCAGCCAGGGAAAAGATGTCGGCTGTCACTTGCTTGAGGTCGATGGCGGTGCCGCACACTTCCAGTGCATTCGGGCGAATCAGTGGGTTGTTTTTGAACAGTTCGATCAGGTCGCCGTGGAACGCTGCGGGCAACCGTGTGGTGTCGTTGTTCCAGAACAGGATGTCGAAAACCGGTGGCTCGTTGCCCAACAGGTAATTGTTGACCCAGTAGTTCCAGATCAGATCGTTGGGACGCATCCAGGCGAAGACTTTCGCCATGTCGCGACCTTCCAGCACGCCAGCCTGGTACGAGTGACGCTTGGCGGCTTCCAGCGTTTGTTCGTTGACGAACAGGGCGACGTCGCTGTCCAGGGTGGTATCGAGCACGCTCACCAGCAGGGTCAGGGCGTTGACCTTGTTCTCGCCGATCGCGGCGTAGTGGCCCAGCAGGGCGGTGCAAGTGATGCCGCCTGAGCAGGCGCCGAGCATGTTCACGTCTTTGCTGCCGGTGATCGCAGTGACCACGTCGACCGCTTCCTTGAGCGCCTCGATGTAAGTCGACAGGCCCCACTCGCGCTGCTCCTTGGTCGGGTTGCGCCAGCTGACGATGAAGGTCTGCACGTTATTGCGCAGGCAGAACCGTGCCAGGCTCTTGTCCGGGCTGAGGTCGAAAACATAGAACTTGTTGATCTGCGGCGGTACCACCAGCAGTGGACGCTCGTGGACCTGCTCGGTGATGGGCTTGTACTGGATCAGCTCCAGCACATCGTTGCGGAACACCACCGCGCCTTCGGTCACGCCCAGGCTCTTGCCGACTTCGAAGGCGCCCATGTTGACCTGGCTCGGCATGCCGCCGTTGTGCACCATGTCCTTGGCCAGATGCGAGAGGCCGTCGAGCAGGCTCTTGCCGCCGGTTTCGAAAAAGCGTTTGACTGCCGCCGGGTTGGCCGCGCTGTTGGTCGGGGCCATGGCTTCGGTCATGAGGTTGATCACGAAGTGGCCGCGAGCCGCGTCATTGGGTGTGAGGTTGCTGTGGTCGATCCAGTCGTGGAGTTCCTTGCGCCACGCCAGGTAAGTTTGCAGATAACGTTTGTAGAGCGGGTTCTGGCTCCAGGCCGGATCGGCAAAACGTCGATCATCACTGGTCGGTTGCAGGGCTGATTTGCCGAACAAAACGTTCTTGAGCTCAAGGCCGAAATGCGCGACATGCTTGGCGCTGTGCACCGGTTGTTTGATGGCCTGCCTGAGAACCATGCGAGCAGAAGCCAGTAGATCCTTTCCACGCAGCCCAACGACAGGATTCAGTCCCAAGGTGTTTTCCGAGGCCTGATACTTCAAGTCATCGTTATTCTTGTTACTCATCTACGACGCTCCATTGTCCTGAGACGAGTACCGGGGTCCTGCTGTGCAGTCACACAGCCAATGCCAGGTACTACTGCTCGGGTGACCGTTAATTCTGCATCGCTGCTTTTTCGTTCGCAGAGGGCACTGCAGGGAACTTGCCAGCTCCATTGGTTACCCGAGTTTAATTTTTTTCGCAAGCAGGCCAATGACTGACCTCGCGGCCAAGCATTCAAACAGATGAAATTAGAAAATGCCTTCTAAAGAGCAAGAGGCTCAGGCTAGAGCATTAGCTTGACGACGGATTCGTTCGGGTCGCGGGTTTTTCCGGCCGCTTTGAGCTCGGCAAGATAATCCTCCCAGAGTGCGTCATAACGTCGCCCCAGCTCGTAGAGGTATTCCCAGGTGAACAGGCCGCTGTCGTGGCCGTCGTCGAAGGTCAGTTTCAGTGCGTACTGACCGGCCGGTTCTATCTTGGTCAGTCCTACGTTGATCTTGCCAAATTGCAGGATAGGTTTGCCGTGGCCCTGGACCTCGGCGGAAGGAGAATGCACGCGCAGGAATTCGGCGGGCAGGGTGTATTCCTCACCGGACGCGTATTTCAGCGACAGGGTTTTCGAGGCTTTGTGCAGCTTGATGTCGGTGGGGATTTGGGTCGTCATGGGGCCGATCTTCCGTCGTATGGAGGCCCTGTGTCGGCGGGTGATCCTGTGGCGAGGGAGCTTGCTCCCGCTCGGCTGCGCAGCAGTCGTAAAGCCGGAGAATGCGGTCTGTTTGATGAACCGCATTCGCCGGTTTCGGGGCCGCTTCGCGACCCAGCGGGAGCAAGCTCCCTCGCCACGGAAGCCCGCTCACACAGAATGTGACCTACAGGATATAACGGGACAGGTCTTCGTTCTGCGCCAATTCGCCGAGGTGGCTGTTGACGTAGTCGGCGTCGATCTGGATGACCTTGCCGTCATGGCTGCTGGCCAGGTCGCCGGCACTGAACGACACCTCTTCCAGCAGGCGCTCAAGCAGGGTGTGCAGACGACGGGCGCCGATGTTCTCGGTTTTTTCGTTGACCTGCCAGGCGATCTCGGCGATGCGCTTGATGCCGCTCGGCTGGAACTCGATGCCCAGGCCTTCGGTTTTCAGCAGTGCGCAATATTGCTCGGTGAGCGATGCATGCGGCTCGCTGAGGATGCGTTCGAAGTCTTCCGGCGACAGCGCTTTGAGCTCAACACGAATCGGCAGGCGACCTTGCAGCTCCGGCACCAGGTCGCTCGGCTTGCTCAAGTGGAACGCACCGGAAGCAATGAACAGAATGTGGTCGGTCTTGACCATGCCCAGTTTGGTGTTGACGGTGCAGCCTTCGATCAGTGGCAGCAAGTCGCGCTGCACGCCTTCGCGGGATACATCGACGCCACCGGAATTACCGCGCTTGGCGACCTTGTCGATTTCGTCGATGAACACGATGCCGTGTTGCTCGACGGCTTCCAGGGCCTTGGCCTTCAACTCTTCATCGTTGACCAGGCGGCCGGCTTCTTCATCGCGCACCAGTTTCAGCGCTTCCTTGACCTTGAGCTTGCGAGCTTTCTTTTTGCCCTTGCCCATGTTGGCGAAAAGGCTTTGCAGCTGGTTAGTCATTTCTTCCATGCCCGGTGGCGCGGAGATATCGACGCCGGCCATTTCGGCGACTTCGATTTCAATCTCCTTGTCATCCAGCTGACCTTCGCGCAGGCGCTTGCGGAACAGCTGACGGGTGTTGGAGTCCGCCGTCGGGGTGTCGTCGTTGCTGAAACCCATGCGCGGCGGTGGCAGCAGCGCGTCGAGGATACGTTCTTCGGCAGCGTCTTCGGCGCGGTGGCGAACCTTGACGATTTCCTGTTCGCGCAGCAGCTTGATCGCGGCATCGGCCAGGTCACGAATGATCGATTCAACATCGCGACCAACGTAGCCGACTTCAGTGAACTTGGTCGCTTCGACCTTGATGAACGGCGCATTGGCCAGTTTGGCCAGGCGACGGGCGATCTCGGTTTTACCGACACCGGTCGGGCCGATCATCAGGATGTTCTTTGGCGTTACTTCAACGCGCAGCTCTTCAGGTAGCTGCATGCGGCGCCAGCGATTGCGCAGGGCGATGGCGACGGCGCGCTTGGCATCGTCCTGGCCGATGATATGGCGATTGAGTTCGTGGACGATTTCACGGGGAGTCATGGACATAGTATTTAAAGGACCTCAAGCAAGAATGAGCCGTGGCACGGGGCCGAATCAGGCTTACTCGGCGCAGTCCTGCTCCTCAATGGTCTGGGTGTGGTTGGTGAATACACAGATGTCGCCGGCGATACCAAGGGCGGTTTCGACGATTTCGCGGGCCGACAGGTCGGTTTTCTTCAGCAGGGCGCTGGCGGCAGCCTGGGCATAGGCGCCACCGGAGCCCATGGCGATCAAGCCGTCTTCCGGCTCAACCACGTCACCGTTGCCGGTGATGATCAGGGAAGCGTCTTTGTTGGCGACGGCGAGCATGGCTTCGAGGCGGCTCAGGGAGCGATCAGTACGCCATTCTTTGGCGAGTTCGACGGCGGCGCGAACCAGATGGCCCTGATGCTTTTCAAGCTGGCCTTCGAAGCGTTCGAAGAGGGTAAAGGCGTCAGCGGTGGCGCCGGCAAAACCGGCAATGACCTGACCGTGGTACAGGCGGCGAACTTTTTTCGCGTTGCCTTTCATCACGGTATTGCCAAGGGAAACCTGGCCGTCGCCGCCCATGACGACTTTGCCGTGGCGGCGAACTGAAACGATGGTGGTCAAGGGAAGAGTCTCCACGCAGCGGGGCGAAAATGCCTTATGCCCATTCATATGGGGGTGGTGGAGTGGATTTCAACTGTGGGATGCGGCGGGGGACGAGCGGTGCGAGGCAATGGTGATCGACGCTGAAACAATTGTGGCGAGGGAGCTTGCTCCCGCTTGGCTACGAAGCAGCCACAAACCCGGTCTGATCGGTCTGTCTGATGGACCGCAGTTACAGGTTTTGGGAGTGCTGCGCACTCCAGCGGGAGCAAGCTCCCTCGCCACAAGGCGGTCAGCGGCTTTGGCGTTGTTGTAACAACAGGTTGCTGAATCCGGCGCCAGCCAGTTGTTTCTGCGCGGTGGTCAGTTGTTCGCGGTTGCTGAACGGTCCGACGAGAACGCGATACCAGGTTTCGTCCTTCACCGTGCCGGATTCAACCGCCACGGCCTGGCCGAGCAGGATGATCTGCGCCCGCACCTTGTCCGCATCAGCCTCCTTGCGGAACGAACCGGCCTGCAGGAAGAACTTGGTCACCGGCGCGGCCTTGGTCACGGGCGGCGCTGGCGGCGGCGTAATTCCGGCCAGAGCTGCCTGAGCGCGAGCGGTGTCGATCTTCGCCGCTTCGGCCGGGGTCACCGGCGTGGTCGGAATGGCCGGCACTTGCGGCGTCGGCAGGGTTTTTTCCGGCACGGCATCCGGCGGCACGATGACTTCCGATTCCGGCAGCAACGTGTAGAAGTCGTACTTCGGCTTCACCGGTTGAGTCGGGCTCGGCGGGGTTTTGTTGGCCTCGGCGATCTTGGTAGCTTTCTGCTGTTGCTCGATCTTCTCGCGCTTGACCGTGTCGCTGCCCTTGCCCGGTTCCAGTTTCATCAGGAACACGATGAACGCGCCGACCGTCAGGCCGATGGCCATCCACAGCCAACCCGGGATCGGCTGCTTCGCTGGAGCTTGGTAACGGCTGGCGCCACGCTTGGGTGCAGGTTTTTTCTTGGCAGCCAACTTACATGCGCTCCAGTGTTTCCAGGCCCAAGAGTTCCAGGCCTTGCTTGAGAGTACGTCCGGTCAGCGCGGCGAGGCGCAGGCGGCTCTGCATTTGTGCCGGGGTCTCGGCGGCGAGGATCGGGCAGTTCTCGTAGAAGCTGGAGAACAGGCCGGCGACGTCGTACAGGTAGGTGCAGAGAATGTGCGGCGTGCCTTTCTCGGACACGTTGTTCAGGATCTCGCCGAACTGTGCGAGTTTCGCCGCCAGCTCGTGTTCATGCGCGGCTTCCAACACGATCTGGCCTTCGACTTCGCTGAAGTCCTTGCCGAGTTTGCGGAACACACCGGCCACACGGGTGTAGGCGTACAGCAGGTACGGCGCGGTGTTGCCTTCGAAGTTCAGCATCAGGTCGAAGTTGAAGCTGTAGTCGCTGGTGCGGTGTTTGGACAGGTCGGCGTATTTTACTGCGCCGATGCCAACGACCTTGGCGATGTTGCGCAACTCGTCCTCGGCCAGCTCCGGGTTTTTCTCTTTGACCAGGTTATAGGCACGTTCCTGGGCTTCGGTCAGCAGGTCGATCAGCTTCACGGTGCCGCCATCACGAGTCTTGAACGGACGGCCGTCAGCGCCGTTCATGGTGCCGAAGCCCATGTGTTCCATTTCCATCGGATGGGTCACGAAACCGGCCTTGCGCGCCACGGCGAACACTTGCTGGAAGTGCAGGGCCTGACGCTGGTCGACGAAGTACAGCGCGCGGTCAGCCTTGAGCTTGCCGCTGCGGTAACGCACGGCCGCCAGGTCGGTGGTGGCGTAGAGGTAGCCACCGTCAGCCTTGACGATGATCACCGGCAGCGGGTCGCCATCGGCATTCTTGAATTCGTCGAGGAACACGCACTGGGCGCCGTTGCTCTCGACCAGCATGCCTGCCGCCTTCAGATCGTTGACCACGTTGATCAAGTCGTCGTTGTAAGCGCTTTCGCCCATCACGTCGGCCATGGTCAGTTTGACGTTGAGCAGTTCGTAGATTTTCTGGCAGTGCGACAGCGAGATGTCCTTGAACTTGGTCCACAGCGCCAGGCAGTCCGGGTCGCCGGCTTGCAGCTTGACCACCAGCCCGCGAGCGCGGTCGGCGAACTCTTCGGATTCGTCGAAGCGCCCTTTGGCGGCACGGTAGAAGTTTTCCAGGTCCGACAGCTCGTCGCTGGTGATCGGGTTTTCCTGCAAGTAGGCCATCAGCATGCCGAACTGGGTACCCCAGTCGCCGACATGGTTCTGACGGATCACTTCGTCGCCGAGGAACTCCAGCACGCGGGCCACGCCGTCGCCGATGATGGTCGAGCGCAAGTGGCCGACGTGCATCTCTTTGGCCAGGTTCGGGGCCGAGAGGTCGACCACGGTGCGCTGCGCCGGACCGGCCTTGCGTACGCCGATATGCTCGTCAGCCAACGCAGCGTCCAGGCGCGTAGCCAGGGCTTGGGTGTTCTGGAAGAAGTTGAGGAAGCCAGGGCCGGCGATTTCGGCCTTGCTGACATTTTCGTCAGCCGGCAGCGCGGCGATGATTTTTTCCGCTAGATCGCGCGGCTTCATGCCCGCAGGCTTGGCCAGCATCATGGCAATGTTGCTGGCGAAGTCGCCGTTCTTCTTGTCGCGGGAGTTTTCCACCTGGATCGCCGGCGACAGGCCTTCAGGCAACACACCTTCGTTGACGAGTTGGGTGATGGCTTGTTGGATCAGCTGGCGAATGGTGTCTTTCATGGTCTTCTCTTTCGACCGCAGGCGCGGCGGCGCATCATGCGCTGGTGGAAAAACTGGGCATTATCCGTTCCCAGAGCGGGCTTGCCAACCTTAGCAGGCAGGTTGTGGATGTGTGGTGACAAATCAACCGCTATCGCGGGCAAGCCCGCTCCCACAGGGATCCTGGGTGTTCACAATTATGTGCCCTTCAAAAAACCCTGTGGGAGCTGGCTTGCCAGCGATGGCGGCCCCACTATCAATACAAATCGACCGGGTCCACATCCAAAGACCATCGCACCGCCCGCCCGCTCGGCATCTGCTCCAGCACCAGCAACCAGCTGGCAAGCAACCGATGCAGCGGCGCCCGGGCGGTCGCCTGCAATAACAACTGCGCCCGATAACGTCCGGCCCTGCGCTCCATCGGCGCTGGCACCGGACCCAGCAGTTCAATGCCGGTCAGATTTTGTTCAATCAGCAAACGCTCAGCCTCGCTGCACGCTTCATCAAGAAATCCTTCTGCCTGCCCCGGTTTGTGCGCTTCGGCCCGCAGCAACGCCAGATGCGCGAACGGCGGCAGGCCCGCTGCGCGACGCTCACTCAAGGCCTGTTCGGCAAACGCGAAGTAGCCCTGTTCGGTCAATTGCACCAGCAGCGGATGGTCGGCCAGGTGCGTCTGGATGATCACTTTGCCCGGTTCTTCCGCACGCCCCGCGCGCCCGGCGACCTGGACGATCAACTGCGCCATGCGCTCGCTGGCGCGGAAGTCGCCGGAGAACAGCCCGCCGTCGGCATCGAGAATCGATACCAGTGTCACCCGTGGAAAGTGATGTCCTTTGGCAAGCATTTGCGTGCCGATCAGAATGCACGGCTGACCCTTTTGAATGGTCGCGAATAATTGAGTCATTGCGTCCTTGCGTGACGTGCTGTCGCGGTCGACCCGCAACACCGGGAAATCCGGGAACAGAATCTGCAGGCGCTCTTCGGCCCGTTCAGTGCCGGCCCCCACCGGGCGCAGATCGACCTTGTTGCACTTCGGGCACTGGCGCGGCACGCGTTCGACGTAGCCGCAATGGTGGCAACGCAGTTCGCCATAGCGCTGGTGCACGGTCATCCGAGCATCGCAGCGCTGGCATTCGGACATCCAGCCGCAGTCGTGACAAAGCAGGGTCGGCGCGAAACCACGGCGATTGAGAAATACCAACACTTGTTGCCCGGCCGCGAGCGTCTGCCCGATGGCTTGCTGCATCGGCCCGGAAATACCGCTGTCCAGCGGACGACTTTTTACATCCAGGCGCAGGAAGCGGGGTTGCTTGGCGCCACCGGCACGCTCGTTCAAGCGTAGGAGGCCATAACGTCCGGTGTAGGCGTTGTGCAGGCTTTCCAGTGAAGGCGTGGCGGAGCCGAGCACAATCGGAATGTTTTCCTGCCGGGCGCGCACCAGGGCCAGGTCGCGGGCGTGATAGCGCAGGCCTTCCTGCTGTTTATAGGAGCCGTCGTGCTCTTCGTCGATGATGATCAGGCCAGGGTTCTTCATCGGAGTGAACAGCGCCGAGCGGGTGCCGATAATAATGTCGGCCTCGCCATCGCGGGCGGCGAGCCAGGCTTCGAGGCGTTCGCGATCATTGACCGCGGAGTGGATCAGCGCGATGCGCGCATTGAAACGCTGCTCGAAGCGCGCCAGGGTCTGCGGACCGAGGTTGATTTCCGGGATCAGCACCAGGGCTTGTTTGCCGGCCTCAAGGGTTTCGCGGATCAGTTGCAAATAGACTTCGGTCTTGCCGCTGCCGGTGACGCCGGCCAGCAGGAATGCGTGATAACTATCGAACCCGGCGCGAATTGCTTCGTAAGCCGCCCGCTGCTCCGGGTTGAGTGGCAGCTCCGGTTGCGCCAGCCAGTGTTCGTGGCGCGCGCCGGGGGCGTGCTTGCGGATCTCGACCTGCACCAGATCCTTGGCCAGCAACAGATCGAGGCTGTCCTTGCTCAGCATCAATTTACTCAGCAACTGATGGGCGACACCATGGGGATGCTGGGCCAATGTCGCCAACGCTTCACGCTGACGCGGTGCGCGGGCGATGCGCGGGTCATCGAGGCTGGCGCCGGCGGCGGCGGACCAGAAGCGTTCCTGGCGCGCTTCCGCCAGTTCGCCTTGGCGCAGCAGTACCGGCAACGCCCAGCTCAAGGTGTCGCCGAGGCTGTGCTGGTAATACTGGGAAGTCCACAGGCACAGCTTGAACAGTGCGGGTGGCAATGGCGGCGTGGCATCGAGCAGGGCCAGGGCGGGTTTGAGTTTTTCCGCCGGGACTTCGCTGGTGTCGGCGATTTCCACCAGAATCCCGATCATCTCGCGTCGGCCGAACGGTACCCGCAGGCGCATGCCGGGGTGCAACTGGGCGCGCAATACACCGGCCGGCGCGCGATAGTCGAACAGGCGGCGCAGCGGTGAAGGCAAGGCGAGGCGCAGAATGGCGTCGGGCACGCGGGGGGATCTCTTTAAGCGGGCAGAAAGAAAGGCTGAGCGCGACCCCTGTGGGAGCGGGCTTGCCCGCGAAGAGGCCTTTTCAGGCGGCATCTTCATCGGCTGACAGGACGCTTTCGCGGGCAAGCCCGCTCCCACAGGTTTGTTTGCAGATGATCAGCGTTTGGGTCGGGAGCCTAGCAGACGACCGGTTTGAGCGACAGCTTGCGTGATTGGCATTGTCTGGTAGAATCCGCGGCCTAATTACGTGCGGTATTCAACAATAGTGTTGGGTGGCGGCACGCTAGCCTGAGGAAGACACCATGAAAGCTGATATCCATCCAGAATACCCAGCAGTTGCTGTTACCTGCAGCTGCGGCAACAAGTTCGAAACCCGTTCGACCTTCGGCAAAGCCTTGGCGATCGACGTTTGCAACGAATGCCACCCGTTCTACACCGGTAAGCAAAAGACTCTGGACACTGGCGGCCGCGTTCAGCGCTTCGCAGACCGTTTCGGTGCTTTCGGCGCGAAAAAGGCCTAAGGCCACTCAACTTGGGAAGCCGTTCCGGTTTTTCCATGCTGATGAAAAAGGCGTCCCTTGCGGGCGCCTTTTTTGTGTCCGCGATTTGGCTCTCCGGCGCCCAGGCCTTCTGCCCGGCGCCGTCCGGGCTGACTTCCGTCGCGGTGCAGCGGGTGGTGGATGGCGACACACTGCGCCTGAGTGATGGCCGCAGTGTGCGCATGATCGGCCTGAATACGCCGGAGCTGGGCAAGAAAGGTCGCTCCGACGAGCCTTTCGCCGTGGCGGCGCGTAAGCACCTCGAAGCCCTGGTTGCCGCGAGTGATGGGCGTGTCGGTTTGCTGCCCGGCAAAGAAAGCAAAGATCACTATGGCCGTTCCCTGGCTCATGTCTACGGTGCCGATGGCGCCAACCTCGAAGCGCAAATGCTCGCAGAAGGCCTTGGTTTTCAGGTGGCGGTCGCACCCAATGTCGATCTGGTCGCGTGTCAGCAGGCTGCCGAACAGAGTGCGCGCCAAGCCGGGCTCGGCGTATGGCGCCAGTCACCTGTACTGAAAGCGGAGCAGATCAGTGCGTCCGGTTTTGCTGTGCTCAGCGGTCGTGTGAGCAAGGTTCAACGCAATCGGGGCGGGGTTTGGATTGAATTGCAGGATTCAGTTGTATTGCGCGTTGCGCCCAATTTATTGGGCCACTTTGACGTCGGTTCCCTTGAAAGCCTCAAAGGCAGAGAAGTAGAGGCTCGCGGTTGGGTGCTGGATCGATCCCGCCGTGGCGGACTCAAGGAAGGGCAACCGCGCTGGATGTTGCCATTGACCGACCCGGCCATGGTTCAGGTGGCTAAGTAAGAAAAAATTGTAGACATTTTTTCTGTCGATTGTGAACAGTCTATCCCTTATGTTCCGCGGCTCTTGGGCCAAAGTCGTAGGGCAGGGCGCTTGACAGGGGTGACCGGTCAGTCTTGTGGGGATTTTGTGAGGCGCGTATCCTCGCTGACCAGTCTGTCCAACAGTAAAAGCGGAATGCCCCCATGTCTGATTTGAAAACTGCCGCTCTCGAATATCACGCCCATCCTCGTCCAGGTAAGCTGAGTGTCGAGCTCACCAAGGCCACCGCTACCGCCCGCGACCTGTCGCTGGCCTACAGCCCCGGCGTAGCCGAACCAGTACGCGAAATCGCCCGCGATCCTGAGCTGGCGTACAAATACACCGGCAAAGGCAACCTGGTTGCAGTCATTTCTGATGGCACCGCGATTCTCGGCCTGGGTAACCTCGGCCCATTGGCTTCCAAGCCAGTGATGGAAGGTAAAGGCGTGCTGTTCAAGCGCTTCGCCGGCATCGACGTTTTCGACATCGAAGTCGATTCCGAAAGCCCGCAAGCCTTCATCGACACCGTCAAGCGCATCTCCATCACCTTCGGTGGCATCAACCTGGAAGACATCAAGGCACCTGAGTGCTTTGAGATCGAGCGCGCTCTGATCGAGCAGTGCGACATCCCGGTATTCCACGATGACCAGCACGGCACCGCCATCGTTACCGCCGCCGGCATGATCAACGCCCTGGAAATCGCTGGCAAAACCCTGCCAGAAGCCAAGATCGTCTGCCTGGGTGCCGGTGCTGCCGCCATCTCCTGCATGAAATTGCTGGTGAGCATGGGCGCCAACATCGAAAACATCTACATGATCGACCGTACCGGCGTGATCCACTCCGGCCGTGACGACCTGAACCAGTACAAGGCTGTTTTCGCTCACGCGACCGAAAAACGTACCCTGGCAGACGCTCTGCAAGGTGCTGACGTGTTCGTCGGCCTGTCCGGTCCGAACCTGCTGAGCGCTGAAGGCCTGCTGTCCATGGCGCCTAACCCGATCGTGTTCGCGTGCTCGAACCCTGATCCGGAAATCTCCCCGGAGCTGGCGCACGCCACCCGTAACGACGTGATCATGGCCACCGGCCGTTCGGACTACCCGAACCAGGTCAACAACGTACTGGGTTTCCCGTTCATCTTCCGTGGCGCCCTGGACGTTCGCGCCAAGCGCATCAACGAGGAAATGAAAGTGGCCGCAGCCAACGCCCTGCGCGAACTGGCCAAACTGCCAGTGCCTCAGGAAGTGTGCGACGCCTACGGCGGCATCAAGCTGGAATTTGGTCGTGAGTACATCATTCCGAAGCCAATGGACGCCCGCCTGATCACCCTGATCTCCGATGCCGTGGCTAAAGCCGCCATCGAGACCGGTGTTGCGACCCTGCCGTATCCGAAGAACTACCCGCTGAAAAGCGTGGATGACGTGTTCAACGGCTAAGTAGCTACGTTATAAAAAACCCGGCCATTGGCCGGGTTTTTTTATGGGCGGACGATCAAGAGATCGCAACCTTCGGCAGCTCCTAGAGGGGGAACGCATTCTCCCTCTAGGAGCTGCCGAAGGCTGCGATCTCTTGATCTTGCCTTGCAATAAAAAGCCCCGCTCTTCTCTCGAAGGCGGGGCTTTTGGGTTGCGTTTCACAATCAGAACAAATCGATCGGCGCCGCTTCATCCGCCGGCAACGGGCTGCCCGGCGCATTGCCGTTGCCCAGTTCATTCACCGATGGCGGCGTGTCTTCGGCCTTGAACAGCTCGAAGTAGGCCCCAGGCGTGCCCGGCGTGGCCGCACGGCCGCTGATCGGGTCCACGCGAAGGCTAAGAATGCCTTCCGGCTCAGGCTGCGTATGAGGTGGCAGGCCTTTGAGCGCGGCGCCCATGTAGTTCATCCATATCGGCAGCGCGACGGTGCCGCCGAACTCCTTGCGACCCAGGCTTTCAGGCTGGTCGAAGCCGGTCCAGACGGTGGTGACATAATCGGCGTTGTAGCCGGAGAACCAGGCGTCCTTGGACTCGTTGGTAGTACCGGTTTTGCCGGCGATGTCGCTGCGGCCCAAGGCCAGTGCGCGACG
Organism: Pseudomonas fluorescens; assembly: GCF_000802965.1. Taxonomy (GTDB): domain Bacteria; phylum Pseudomonadota; class Gammaproteobacteria; order Pseudomonadales; family Pseudomonadaceae; genus Aquipseudomonas; species Aquipseudomonas fluorescens_A. The sequence goes on from NZ_JSAK01000015.1 coordinate 269,215, forward strand.
GCCGGTGCCAAGCTTGATCACGTCCTGGAGCATGCTGTTGAGGATGTAAGTGGTACGGCCATCGACGATGCGCTCTGCCACGGCCGGCGCTTGTGTCGCCGGTTGGGCACTCAGTGCTGCTTCTGGCGAAGCGTTGACTGTGAAGGCCTCGGCGGCGGGCGCGGCGATGCCGTCGGTAGCAGCGCCACCCTTCGGAACGCTCGGCGGGTTGGCGACGAATAGCGTATCGCCATTGCGACTTTCGATCTTGTCGATGATGTAAGGGGTGATCTTGTAGCCGCCGTTGGCGAAGGTGCTCCAGCCGGTGGCGATTTCCATCGGCGTCAGGGTCGCGGTGCCCAGCGCCAGGGATAGGTTCGGCGGCAGATCCTGCTTGTTGAAGCCAAAGCGGGTGATGTAGTCGATGGTTTTGCCAACGCCCATCGCTTGCAGCAGGCGGATCGACACCAGGTTGCGCGACTTGTAGAGCGCCTCACGCAGGCGGATCGGGCCGAGGAAGGTGTTGGTATCGTTTTTCGGGCGCCAGACCTTGTCCAGGTACTCGTCGACGAACACGATCGGCGCATCGTTCACCAGGCTGGAGGCGGTGTAGCCGCTATCCAGCGCGGCGCTGTAGACGAACGGCTTGAAGCTCGAACCCGGCTGGCGCTTGGCCTGAAGGGCGCGGTTGTAATTGCTCTGCTCAAAGGCGAAACCGCCGACCAGCGAACGAATGGCGCCATTCTGCGGATCAAGGGAAACCAGCGCGCCCTGAGCCTGCGGGATCTGGCTGAATTTCAGCGAGTTGTCCGGCTGACGCTGCACGCGAATCAGGTCACCGACCTGAGCCACATCCGACGGCTGCTTGGGGTTGGCGCCCATGCTGTTGGTGTTCAGGAACGGGCGAGCCCATTTCATGCTGTCCCAGCTCACTTGCTCGCTACCGGTGCGGGTCAGCACTTGCAAACCACCCTTGTCGACCTGGGTGACGATGGCTGGTTCAAGGCTGCTGATGGTGCGTTGCTTGGTCAGTTCAGTCGCCCAGGCTTCGCGCGTCTTGCCTGGCAGGCGCGACTCGGGGCCACGATAGCCGTGACGCTGGTCGTAGGTCATCAAGCCTTCGTGGAGGGCCGTGTTGGCCATTTCCTGGAGATTGCTCGGTACTGTGGTGGTGACGCGAAAACCTTCGGTGTACGCGTCGCTGCCATAACGGCCGACCATTTCCGCGCGGGCCATCTCGGCGATGTACGGCGCGTTCACTTCCGGTGTCGGTACGTGATAGCTGGCGTTCAGCGGTTCGTTGATGGCGGCGGTGTAGTCGGCTTCGGTAATTTTGCCCAGCTTGTACATGCGCCCCAGGATCCAGTCGCGACGCTCCTTGCTGCGGGCCGGGTTGGCCAGCGGGTTGAAGCGCGACGGAGCTTTCGGCAGGCCGGCAATCATCGCCATCTGCGCCAGGCTGACGTCACGAATCGATTTGCCGTAATAGACCTGCGCCGCCGCCTCGATGCCGTAGGCGCGGTTACCCAGATAGATCTTGTTGACGTACAGCTCAAGGATCTCGTCCTTGGTCAGTTGCCGTTCGATTTGCAGGGCCAGCAGGATTTCCGTGGTTTTGCGCGAGAAGCTGCGTTCGCTGGTCAGGAAGAAGTTCTTCGCCACCTGCATGGTGATGGTGCTGCCGCCGGACTGGATGTGTCCGCTTTTTACCAATTGGGTGGCGGCACGCATCAGGCTGCTAGGGTCGACGCCGTAGTGATTGGCGAAGTTGTCGTCTTCAGCACTTAGTAACGCATTAATGAAATTGGGCGGAATGTCGGCGAAACGGATCGGAGTACGGCGCATTTCGCCAAATTCTGCGATCAACTTGTTGTCGCTGCTGTAGACCCGCAAAGGAATCTGCAACTGGATGCTTCGTAGCGCCTCCACGGACGGCAATCCGGGACTAAGGTAAAGAAACGCCCCGCTCAGACCCAAAAGCAGTCCGCAGAAAATCGCGACGATGGACCAACCGAAAAACTTCAGCAGACGAATCAAGGCTTTTGGATATCCAGGGCAAAAAATGAATTAGGCATCAGGGTTCAGGCTAAAGGAGAACGACCCGCGCTTGCGAAAAAGCGGAAAAAAACGAGGGGCATTATAAGCATTTTTCCGTCGAGGGCGTCATTGCGCTGCTGTCAAGACGGGTGGATTGAACGCAATGGACATTGCAGAGTCCGTAACTCACGGATAGTCATAGGGAATTGGTAGTGCTAGGACTCTTCAACAAAAAGGCCAATACGCTTTTAGGCATCGACATCAGCTCCACGTCGGTGAAGCTTCTGGAGCTGAGCCGCCAGGGCAACGGTTATCGGGTCGAGGCCTACGCAGTTGAGCCGCTGCCCGCCAACGCTGTAATCGAAAAGAATATCGCCGAGCCCGAAGGTGTGGGCCAGGCTCTTTCGCGTGTGCTGATCAAAGCCAGGACCAGTCTGAAAAACGCGGCCGTTGCGGTGGCCGGTTCAGCGGTCATCACCAAGACCATCGAAATGGATGCCGGTCTTTCCGACGACGAGATGGAAAACCAGCTGAAGATCGAGGCTGATCAGTACATCCCCTATCCATTGGACGAAGTCGCGATCGACTTTGAAGTCCAGGGCGCTTCCACGCGCAACCCTGAGCGAGTCAACGTGCTGCTCGCGGCGTGTCGCAAGGAAAACGTCGAAGTTCGCGAAGCCGCGCTGACTCTGGCGGGCCTCACCGCCCGCGTGGTCGATGTCGAGGCCTACGCGCTGGAGCGATCCTTTGGCTTGCTGACCAATCAGTTGGCGACCTCCAGGAAGCATCTGGTCGCCGTGGTCGATATCGGCGCAACCATGACCACCCTGAGCGTGCTGCACAACGGGCGGATCATCTACACCCGCGAACAATTGTTCGGCGGGCGTCAGCTGACGGAAGAAATCCAGCGTCGATATGGCCTGACAATCGAGCAGGCAGGCTTGGCGAAGAAGCAGGGCGGTTTGCCGGACGATTACGTCAGTGAAGTGTTGCAGCCGTTTCGCGAGGCACTGGTGCAGCAGGTGTCGCGTTCGTTGCAGTTTTTCTTTGCCTCGGGCCAGTACCACTCGGTCGATCACATTTTGCTGGCTGGCGGGACTGCGTCGATCTCCGGGCTGGATCGGTTGATTGAACTGAAGCTCGGCACTCCGACCCAGGTGGCCAACCCGTTTGCCGACATGACCCTCAGTAACAAGGTCAACGCCGCCGTGCTGGCCAGCGATGCGCCGGCGATGATGATCGCCTGCGGGCTGGCCCTCAGGAGTTTCGACTGATGGCGCGGATCAATCTTTTACCCTGGCGCGAAGAACGGCGCGAAGAGCGTCGCAAGCGATTCTTGTTGATTCTGGTCGGCGTGCTGGTGGGTTCGACAGGCGCGGTGCTGATCGCGAATCAGGTCATCAACGCTGCTATCGAGCGGCAGGTTGCGCGCAACGACTACATCGGCAAACAGATCGTGGTCGTCGACGAGCGGATCAAACAGATCAGCGATCTCAAGGCCCGGCGCCAGCAACTGGTGGAGCGCATGCGCATCATCCAGGACCTGCAAGGCAACCGGCCGATCAGCGGGCGAATTTTCGATCAGCTAGCGCGGACGCTGCCTGACGGGGTGTATTTCACCGAGGTCAAAATGGACGGCAAGACCTTGTCCATTTCCGGTGCAGCAGAATCCAACAATCGCGTTTCCGACCTGATGCGCAATCTTGATGCATCAGACTGGTTCGATGCGCCGAGCCTGACAGAAGTCAAAGCCACCACCGCCGGCCAGGTGGACCAGGCGAATATCTTTCAGTTGACCGTTCGTCAGACCCAGCCAGTTGCCGTGGAGGACGGGAAATGACTCCGTCCGAATGGTTTGAAAACCTGCGCAAGATCGACATCAACGATCTGGATACCAACAACATTGGTTCCTGGCCGCCCGCTATCAAGGTTTTGGTGGGTGTGCTGGTCATGATCCTGGTTCTTTCGCTGGGCTACAGCTTTTCCACAAGCGAGCTTGAAAGCCAGCTCGAACTCAAGCGAGAGGAAGAGTCGACCCTCAAGGAGCAATTCGCGACCAAGTCCCACATGGCGGCGAATCTGGAGCTCTACACCCAGCAAATGAAGGAAATGGAGAACTCCTTTGGCGTGCTGTTGCGGCAACTACCGAGTGATACCGAGGTGCCGGGCCTGCTCGAAGACATTACCCGCACAGGATTGGGCAGCGGCCTGGAGTTTGAAGAGATCAAGCTGCTACCCGAAGTCACCCAACCCTTCTACATCGAACTGCCGATCCAGATCACCGTAACCGGTGCTTATCACGACCTCGCCACCTTCGTCAGTGGTGTGGCAGGCCTGCCGCGCATCGTCACCCTGCATGATTTCGACCTGGCGCCCGCCGACCCCGAAGGTGGCGCGAAGCTGCGCATGAGCATCCTCGCCAAGACCTATCGGTACAACGACAAGGGGCTGCATCAATGAGCCCGCTACGTTGTTTTTCGATGGTCGTGATAGTGGCCGCGCTGTCCGGTTGTGGCGCCGATGACTTCAGTGACCTGGACGCCTACATGAACGAAATGCGCCTGCGGGCACCGGGCAAAATTGAACCAACGCCGACATTCCGGTCTTACCCGACATTCACCTACAGCGCCGCCAACCTTCGAAGCCCGTTTTCCCCGCAGGTCAGGATCGACCTGACGGGGCAGAAACACGGCTCACGCAACGTCAAGCCCGACCCCAATCGGGTCAAGCAATACCTCGAGGGTTTCAACATCGAGCAGTTTGAAATGGTTGGCACGATCTCCAATGCAGCGGGCTCCTTTGCGCTGTTGCGGGGAGCTGGCGGGGTGCATCGGCTGAAGGTCGGTGATTACCTGGGGCGTAACGACGGGCGAATCGTCGCCATCAGCGGCTCGCAAGTCGATGTGGTCGAAATCGTCCCCGATGGTCAGGGCGCCTGGCTGGAACGGCCAAGGACCATTCCTTTGAAAGAGCACTCATAGTGGAACTCGAAAAATGAACAGGATTTTCTCCACCCTCGGAGTGTCGCTATGGATAGCGCTGCTGTCGCCGATGGTACAAGCGGCCAACCTCAAGGCGCTGGATGTCGCAGCGTTGCCGGGAGATCGCGTCGAGTTGAAGTTGGCGTTCGATGAACCACCGCCGTCGCCCAACGGTTACACCACGGAATCGCCTGCACGTATCGCGCTGGATTTGCCCGGCGTGGTCAGTCAACTGGCGAGCAAGAGTCGCGATCTCGGGAGCGGTAACGCCCGCAGTGCCACGGTGGTTGAGGCCAAGGACCGTACGCGGCTGATCATCAATCTGACCCAGTTGAGTCCCTATGACACGCGGGTCGAAGGCAACAACCTGTTTGTTGTGGTCGGGCAGGCAGCCGAAAGCCCGGCATCCAGCCCGGCCGCTGTCGCAAAACCAGCCCCGGCGCGTGCGCGTGCAGCATCGACCAAGGCCATTCGCGGCGTGGATTTCCAGCGTGGTACCCAGGGCGAAGGCAATGTGGTGATCGATCTGTCGGATCCGTCCATTGCGCCGGACATTCAGGAGCGCGATGGCAAGATCATTGTCGCTTTTGCCAGGACCCAGCTGCCGGAACCGTTGCGCGTACGCCTGGACGTCAAGGATTTCGCCACGCCAGTGCAGTTCGTCAATGCCAGCGCCACCGGCGATCGAGCCACGATCAGCATCGAGCCTAGCGGCACTTTCGATTATTCGACCTACCAGACCGACAACAAGCTGACCGTCAGCGTGCGCCCGATGACCGTCGACGACTTGCAGAAACGCAATGCGGATCGCTACGCCTACAGTGGTGAAAAGCTGTCGCTGAACTTCCAGGACATCGATGTGCGCTCGGTGCTGCAATTGATCGCCGATTTCACCAATCTCAACCTGGTGGCCAGCGACACGGTGCAGGGCGGAATCACCCTGCGCTTGCAGAATGTTCCGTGGGATCAGGCGTTGGACCTGGTGTTGAAAACCAAAGGGCTGGACAAGCGCAAGATCGGTAACGTCCTGCTGGTGGCGCCGGCCGATGAAATTGCCGCCCGAGAGCGTCAGGAGTTGGAATCGCAGAAGCAGATCGCCGATTTGGCACCGCTGCGGCGCGAACTGTTGCAGGTCAACTACGCCAAAGCTGCCGATATTGCCAAGCTGTTCCAGTCGGTTACCAGTGCCGAGGCAAAAGTCGACGAACGAGGCTCGATCACCGTCGATGAGCGCACCAACAACATCATTGCCTACCAGACTCAGGATCGACTCGACGAGTTGCGGCGAATCGTGGCGCAGCTGGATATACCGGTGCGGCAGGTGATGATCGAGGCACGAATCGTCGAAGCCAATGTGGATTATGACAAGAGTCTCGGGGTGCGCTGGGGCGGCTCGATCCAGAACAAGGGCAACTGGAATACTTCCGGGGTCAGCAATGGCGCCAATGCGTCATCGACCATCGGCACGCCGGGAAGCACCAGTACCAACGCGCCGTTCGTCGACTTAGGGGCTGTCAACAACACCTCCGGAATCGGCATCGCGTTCATCACCGATAACGTTTTGCTCGACCTGGAACTGACTGCCATGGAGAAGACCGGCAACGGCGAAATCGTCTCTCAGCCCAAGGTCGTTACGTCCGACAAGGAGACCGCAAAAATCCTCAAGGGCACCGAGATTCCCTATCAGGAAGCCAGCTCCAGCGGCGCTACGTCGGTGTCTTTCAAGGAGGCCTCGCTTTCGCTGGAAGTGACGCCGCAGATCACCCCTGACAACCGGATCATCATGGAGGTGAAGGTCACCAAGGATGAGCCGGACTACCTGAACAAGGTTCAGGATGTGCCGCCCATCAAGAAAAACGAGGTCAATGCCAAGGTCCTGGTCAACGATGGCGAGACCATCGTCATTGGCGGTGTTTTCTCAAATACTCAAAGCAAGGTTGTAGATAAGGTGCCATTTCTTGGCGATGTGCCGTATCTTGGCCGCCTTTTCCGGCGTGACGTGGTTTCGGAGAAAAAATCCGAGCTGTTGGTGTTTCTCACTCCGCGTATCATGAATAACCAGGCGATTGCTGTGAGTCGTTGATTCTGTGCGAAATTTGATTCTTGTAGGACCGATGGGGGCTGGAAAAAGCACCATCGGCCGGTTGCTGGCCAAAGAGCTGCGCTTGCCATTCAAAGATTCCGATAAGGAAATTGAATTACGCACGGGCGCCAATATCCCATGGATCTTCGATAAAGAAGGCGAACCAGGCTTTCGTGATCGCGAGCAAGCAATTATTGCCGAGCTGTGCGATTACGACGGCGTGGTGCTGGCGACCGGTGGCGGCGCGGTCATGCGCGAAGCCAACCGTCGGGCATTGCATGCCGGCGGGCGCGTGGTTTATCTGCATGCTTCCGTCGAGCAGCAGGTCGGCCGTACGTCCCGCGACCGCAATCGTCCCTTGTTGCGTACCGCCGATCCGGCCAAGACCCTTCGGGATCTGCTGACGATTCGCGATCCGCTTTATCGGGAAATCGCCGATCTGGTGGTCGAAACCGATGAGCGGCCGCCGCGAATGGTCGTGCTCGATATTCTCGAACGCTTGCAGCAACTGCCTCCCCGTTAATGCGCAGCGCGAAATGCGCTATCCTCGGCGTCCTGCCACGACCGCCCAAGGTTGTGGCGAGCGACTACCGAACGGCGTCACACCAGCAAACGCCGTGGACATTCGTTAACTCAAGGCAGGACGCCTGATTCCATCTTCACTGTGGGGACACATGCAGACACTCAAGGTCGATCTAGGCGAGCGCAGCTACTCGATTCATATTGGCGAAGGTTTGTTGGATCAGCCTGAGCTGCTGGCCCCGCATATTCGCGGACGACAAGTGGCGATTATCTCCAACGAGACCGTTGCGCCGCTCTATCTCGAACGTCTGACCCGCAGCCTCGAGCAGTTCTCGGTGATTTCCGTGGTGCTGCCTGACGGCGAAGCCTTCAAGACCTGGGAAACCTTGCAACTGATTTTCGACGGTCTGCTGACTGCGCGGCACGACCGCCGCACGACCGTAATCGCTCTCGGCGGCGGTGTGATTGGTGACATGGCCGGTTTTGCTGCCGCCTGCTACCAGCGCGGCGTGGATTTCATCCAGGTGCCGACCACGCTGCTGTCGCAAGTCGACTCGTCTGTGGGCGGCAAGACCGGGATCAATCACCCGCTGGGCAAGAATATGGTCGGCGCCTTCTATCAGCCGAACGTCGTGCTGATCGACACTGCCTCCCTCAATACCCTGCCGGCCCGCGAGTTGTCCGCCGGACTGGCTGAAGTCATCAAGTACGGGCTGATCTGCGACGAGCCGTTCCTGACCTGGCTCGAAGACAACGTTGATCGCCTGCGCAATCTGGATCAGCAAGCGCTGACCTACGCCATCGAACGCTCCTGCGCGGCCAAGGCTGCGGTGGTCGGTGCCGACGAAAAAGAGACCGGTGTACGTGCCACGCTCAACCTGGGGCATACCTTCGGTCACGCCATCGAAACCCACATGGGGTATGGTGTCTGGCTTCATGGCGAGGCGGTCGCTGCTGGCACCGTAATGGCTCTGGAAATGTCCGCGCGCCTGGGCTGGATCAGCGAACAGGAACGTGATCGCGGCATTCGTCTGTTCCAGCGCGCTGGCCTGCCGGTCATCCCTCCTGAAGAGATGACCGAAGCCGATTTCCTTGAACACATGGCAATAGATAAAAAAGTGATCGACGGTCGTTTGCGCCTGGTGCTGCTGCGCCACATGGGCGAAGCAGTGGTGACCGACGATTATCCGAAAGAGGTTTTACAGGCCACGCTGGGAGCGGATTACCGCGCTCTGGCTCAGCTTAAAGGTTAATAAGATCGCGATGACTAGTTTGCATGCCGACGAGGCTTTCCTCGGCCATTACCAGTTGAGTCATGACCCTTTTGCTCCACGGGTACCTGGCTTCAAGTTTTTCCCGGCCCAGCGCAAACCCGTGCTGGGGCAGCTGCATCACCTGGCGCGCTATAGCCAATTGCTGTTGGTGGTCACAGGCCCCCATGGCAGTGGCAAGACTCTGTTGCGTCAGGCACTTGTGGCCAGCACCAACAAGCAGTCGGTGCAGAGCGTGGTGGTTTCCGCCCGTGGCGCCGGCGATTCGGCTGGCATCTTGCGTCAAGTCGCTCAGGCGCTGGACGTTGCTCAGGCCGAGATCGGTGCAATTCTGGCTCAGGTTGTGCAACTGGCGCTCACCGGTCAGGAAGTCTATTTGCTGGTGGATGACGCCGAGCAACTCGACGAATCCGCGCTTGAAGCCTTGATGGGGCTGGCAGCCGGTGCACCGGAAGGTCGCCCGCATGTATTCCTGTTCGGCGAGTCGTCGCTGATTGCTCAGCTTGAGGCTTTGCACCTCGAGGAAGAGCGCTTCCACGTCATCGAATTGCAGCCTTACACCGAAGAGGAAACCCGCGAATATCTCGAACAGCGCCTCGAAGGGGCCGGCCGGGGTATCGAACTTTTCACCGCGGATCAGATCTCTGATATTCACGAAAGCTCCGACGGCTGGCCTGGCACCATCAACCAGGTCGCCCGCGATGCAATGATCGAAGCCATGATTGCCAGCCGCTCAGCGGTCAAGCGTCCAAGTATGGGGTTCAATATGCCGAAGAAACACGTATTGGCGATTTCCGCCGTCGTTGTGGTCGCGGTAGCCGCCGCCTGGTTGATGCCGGGTCGCAGCAAAGCACCGACTACAGGTGCACCGGCCAACGAGCAGGCGCAACTTCCGCTCGGTCAGGGACAGCCACAATCTGGCGGGGCTCCGTCCGTCGAATTCGCTGGCAATACGCAGCCGATGCCGTTGCCGTTGGTCGGTAATTCTCAGCCGGTCATGCGTGGCCCGCTGGCCGAAGCCGCCGGTGGTATCACCGAGGGCGACGATGGCGTGCCAGTCGAAGGTTCCAGCGCTACGCCACCGACCGTGACCACGATCGCACCACCTACGGGCGTTGAAGCCGGTCCGGCGCCGACTACGGCGGCCAAACCAACTCCAGCGCCAACTCAAGTTGCTACCGCCAAGCCAGCCCCTGCTCCGGCCGCCAAACCGGCGCCAGCACCTGCTTCGGTGGCTAAAGCAGCCCCAGCAGCCAAGCCGGCCGAGAAGCCAGCTACCGTGGCCAAGGCTGCTGGCGGCACCTGGTACGCCGGTCAGGCACCGGGTAACTACGTGGTGCAAATTCTCGGCACCAGCTCCGAAGCGACCGCCCAAAACTTCGTCAAGGAGCAGGGTGGCGAGTACCGTTATTTCAAGAAAGTACTGAACGGCAAGCCGCTTTACGTCATCACCTACGGCAGTTTCAGCAACCGCGATGCAGCCGTTTCCGCCATCAAGGCCTTGCCAGCGAAGGTTCAGGCTGGTAAACCTTGGCCACGCTCTGTCGCCAGCGTCCAACAGGAACTGGCAACAGCTCGCTGAAGATTCGGCGGCCTTACCCAGGCCGCCTCTCCAAGCACCTCAAAATTTCTGCAAGTGCGCGCCGTCTCTACAGACCGCGTGCCTTGTGGTGTCTGCGTCACAGTAGTCTTTGAGTCGTTGCGGTCAGAATTAAAAAAGTTTTGACTAGCACAGCATATCGCTTTAAACCTTTCACAAATGCGACATAGATTTGCGACATCTCGTCGTCAAATTTGTGAGCCTCTGTGTCGGTGTGTACAATGACCTCCCTTTTGCCCCCGCAAAGCTGGCGTACGTTCGGCGCGGTTGGTAAGTGGTTGAATTGAAAAGAAATTTGCCTCGACAAGAGGCAGCCTGGTGAGAAAGTGTCTATGAAAGCAGGTCTGTACCAACCAGATGAATTCAAGGATAACTGCGGTTTCGGCCTGATAGCCCATATGCAGGGCGAGCCCAGTCATACCCTTTTGCAAACGGCCATCGAGGCCCTGACCTGCATGACCCACCGCGGTGGGATTAATGCCGACGGCAAGACCGGTGACGGTTGCGGTCTGCTGATTCAAAAGCCGGACGTGTTCCTGCGAGCCATCGCCCAGGAAACGTTCGGCGTCGAACTGCCCAAGCAATATGCCGTGGGCATGGTCTTCTTCAACCAGGACCCGGTCAAAGCCGAAGCCGCTCGCGAGAACATGAACCGCGAGATCCTGGCCGCCGGCCTGCAGCTCGTCGGCTGGCGCAAAGTGCCGATCGATACCAGCGTCCTCGGCCGTCTGGCCCTTGAGCGCCTGCCACAGATCGAGCAGGTGTTCATCGGCGGTGAAGGCCTGAGCGATCAGGACATGGCCGTCAAGCTGTTCACCTCCCGTCGTCGCTCGTCCGTGGCCAACGCCGCCGACACCGACCACTACGTCTGCAGCTTTTCGCACAAGACCATCATTTATAAAGGCCTGATGATGCCGGCGGATTTGACCGCCTTCTATCCAGACCTGAGCGATGAGCGCCTGCAAACCTCGATTTGCGTGTTCCACCAGCGCTTCTCCACCAACACCCTGCCGAAATGGCCGCTGGCTCAACCGTTCCGCTTCCTGGCGCACAACGGCGAGATCAACACCATCACCGGCAACCGCAACTGGGCTGTGGCCCGTCGCACCAAGTTCACCAACGATCTGATGGACCTGGAAGAGCTCGGCCCGCTGGTCAACCGCGTGGGTTCCGACTCCTCAAGCATGGACAACATGCTGGAGCTGATGGTCACCGGTGGCATCGACCTGTTCCGTGGCGTGCGGATGATCATTCCGCCTGCGTGGCAGAACGTCGAAACCATGGACCCGGACCTGCGTGCGTTCTACGAATACAATTCGATGCACATGGAACCGTGGGACGGCCCGGCCGGCGTGGTAATGACCGACGGTCGCTACGCGGTGTGCCTGCTCGACCGTAACGGTCTGCGTCCGGCGCGTTGGGTCACCACCAAGAACGGCTTCATCACCCTGGCGTCCGAAATCGGTGTCTGGAACTACCAGCCTGAAGACGTGCTCGCCAAGGGTCGCGTTGGCCCGGGCCAGATTTTTGCCGTGGACACCGAAACCGGTCAGATCCTCGACACCGACGCCATCGACAACCGTCTGAAGTCCCGTCATCCGTACAAGCAATGGCTGCGCAAGAATGCCCTGCGCATCCAGGCGACCATGGAAGATAACGACCATGGCTCGGCGTTCTACGACGTCGATCAACTCAAGCAATACATGAAGATGTACCAGGTCACGTTCGAAGAGCGCGACCAGGTGCTGCGTCCGCTCGGCGAACAGGGCTACGAAGCCGTGGGCTCGATGGGCGACGATACGCCGATGGCCGTGCTGTCCCAGCGCGTGCGCACGCCGTACGACTATTTCCGCCAGCAGTTCGCGCAGGTCACCAACCCGCCGATCGACCCGCTGCGTGAAGCCATCGTCATGTCGCTGGAGATCTGCCTCGGTGCCGAGCGCAACATCTTCCAGGAGTCGCCGGAACACGCTTCGCGCGTGATCCTCAGCTCGCCGGTCATTTCCCCGGCCAAGTGGCGCTCGCTGATGAACCTCGATCGTCCGGGCTTCGAGCGCGCGATCATCGACCTGAACTACGACGAAAGCGTCGGCCTCGAAGCGGCGATCCGCAACGTCGCTGATCAGGCTGAAGAAGCCGTGCGCGCCGGTCGTACCCAGGTCGTGCTGAGTGACCGTCATATCGCTCCGGGCAAGCTGCCGATCCACGCTTCCCTGGCTACCGGCGCGGTGCATCACCGCCTGACCGAAAAAGGCCTGCGTTGCGACTCCAACATCCTGGTGGAAACCGCGACCGCTCGCGATCCGCACCACTTCGCCGTGTTGATCGGTTTCGGCGCCTCTGCCGTTTATCCGTTCCTGGCTTACGAAGTGCTGGGCGACCTGATCCGTACCGGTGAAGTGCTGGGCGACCTCTATGAGGTGTTCAAGAACTACCGTAAAGGCATCACCAAAGGCCTGCTGAAGATCCTGTCGAAGATGGGTATCTCGACCATTACTTCGTACCGTGGTGCGCAGTTGTTCGAAGCCATCGGCCTGTCCGAGGAAGTCTGCAACCTGAGCTTCCGTGGCGTTCCAAGCCGTATCAAAGGTGCGCGTTTCGTCGACATCGAAGCCGAACAGAAAGCACTCGCTACCGAAGCCTGGAGCCCGCGCAAGCCGATCCAGCAAGGCGGCCTGTTGAAGTTTGTCCACGGTGGCGAATATCACGCGTACAACCCGGACGTGGTCAACACCCTGCAAGCCGCCGTGCAGCAGGGCGACTACAGCAAGTTCAAGGAATACACGTCGCTGGTGGACAACCGCCCGGTGTCGATGATCCGCGACCTGCTGAAAGTCAAAACCCTCGACACGCCGCTGGACATCAGCGAGATCGAACCACTGGAATCGGTGCTCAAGCGCTTCGACTCCGCCGGCATCTCCCTGGGCGCCTTGTCGCCGGAAGCTCACGAAGCCCTGGCCGAAGCCATGAACCGCCTCGGTGCGCGTTCCAACTCCGGTGAAGGCGGCGAAGACCCGGCACGTTACGGCACGATCAAGAGCTCGAAAATCAAGCAAGTGGCGACTGGCCGTTTCGGTGTGACCCCGGAATACCTGGTCAACGCCGAAGTGCTGCAGATCAAGGTCGCCCAGGGCGCCAAGCCGGGCGAAGGCGGTCAGCTGCCAGGGGGCAAGGTCAACGGTCTGATCGCCAAGCTGCGTTACGCGGTGCCGGGTGTGACCCTGATTTCGCCACCGCCGCACCACGACATCTACTCGATCGAAGACTTGTCGCAGCTGATTTTCGACCTGAAACAAGTCAACCCGAAAGCGCTGGTCTCGGTGAAGCTGGTAGCAGAAGCAGGCGTCGGCACCATCGCCGCCGGTGTGGCCAAGGCCTATGCGGACTTGATCACCATCTCCGGCTACGACGGCGGTACCGGCGCATCGCCGCTGACCTCGATCAAATACGCGGGCGCTCCGTGGGAACTCGGCCTGGCCGAAACCCACCAGACCCTGCGCGGCAACGACCTGCGCGGCAAAGTCCGGGTACAGACCGACGGCGGTCTGAAAACCGGCCTCGACGTGATCAAGGCGGCCATACTCGGCGCTGAAAGCTTCGGCTTCGGCACCGCGCCAATGATCGCCCTGGGTTGCAAATACCTGCGTATCTGCCACCTGAACAACTGCGCCACCGGCGTGGCGACTCAGAACGAGAAGCTGCGCAAGGATCACTACATCGGTACCGTCGACATGGTGGTGAATTTCTTCACCTACGTCGCCGAAGAAACCCGTGAGTGGCTGGCCAAGCTGGGCGTACGCTCCCTCGAAGAGCTGATCGGCCGTACCGATCTGCTGGAAGTTCTCGAAGGCCAGACCGCCAAGCAGCATCACCTGGACCTGACCCCGCTGCTGGGCAGCGACCACGTGCCGGCGGACAAGCCACAGTTCTGCGGTGTGGAACGCAACCCGCCGTTCGACAAGGGCCTGCTGGCCGAGAAAATGGTCGACATGGCCACCTCGGCGATCAACGACAAGAGCGGGGCCGATTTCGCCCTGGATATCTGCAACTGCGACCGTTCGATCGGCGCGCGGATCTCCGGTGAAATCGCCCGTAAGCATGGCAACCAGGGCATGGCCAACGCGCCAATCACCTTCCGCTTCAAGGGCACGGCTGGTCAGAGCTTCGGCGTGTGGAACGCCGGCGGCCTGAACATGTACCTGGAAGGCGACGCCAACGACTACGTCGGCAAAGGCATGACTGGCGGCAAACTGGTCATCGTTCCGCCGAAGGGCAGCGTCTACAAGACTCGGGACAGTGCCATCATCGGCAACACCTGCCTGTACGGCGCCACTGGCGGCAAGTTGTTCGCCGCCGGCACTGCAGGCGAGCGTTTCGCCGTGCGTAACTCCGGTGCCCACACCGTCGTGGAAGGCACTGGCGATCACTGCTGCGAGTACATGACCGGTGGTTTCGTCTGCGTACTGGGCAAGACCGGTTACAACTTCGGCTCTGGCATGACCGGCGGTTTCGCCTACGTGCTCGACCAGGACAACACCTTCGTTGACCGGGTCAATCACGAACTGGTGGAAATCCAGCGGATCAGCGGCGAGGCGATGGAAGCCTACCGTAGCCATTTGCAACGCGTGCTGAATGAGTACGTCGAGGAAACCGACAGCGAGTGGGGTCGTGAACTCGCCGAAAACCTCGATGATTACGTGCGTCGTTTCTGGCTGGTCAAGCCCAAGGCTGCCAACCTGAAGTCGTTGCTTTCCAGCACCCGTGCCAACCCGCAGTGATATGCGCCTGAAGAGTTTGATGAGGTTTTAACAATGGCTGAACGTCTGAATAATGACTTCCAGTTCATCGAGGTCGGGCGCAAGGATCCGAAGAAGAAACTGTTGCGTCAACGCAAGAAAGAGTTCGTGGAAATCTACGAACCGTTCAAACCCCAGCAGTCGGCCGACCAGGCCCACCGCTGCCTGGGTTGCGGTAACCCGTATTGCGAATGGAAGTGCCCGGTGCACAACTTCATTCCAAACTGGCTGAAGCTGGTGGCGGAGGGCAACATCCTCCAGGCCGCCGAGCTGTCGCACCAGACCAACACCCTGCCGGAAGTCTGCGGCCGGGTGTGCCCGCAGGATCGTCTGTGCGAGGGTGCCTGCACCCTCAACGACGGCTTCGGCGCGGTGACCATCGGTTCGGTGGAGAAGTACATCACCGACACCGCGTTCGCCATGGGTTGGCGCCCGGACATGTCCAAGGTCAAGCCGACCGGCAAGCGTGTTGCGATCATCGGCGCGGGCCCGGCGGGCCTGGGCTGTGCCGACGTGCTGGTGCGCGGTGGCGTGACCCCGGTGGTGTTCGACAAGAACCCGGAAATCGGCGGTCTGCTGACCTTCGGTATCCCTGAGTTCAAGCTGGAAAAGACCGTGCTGAGCAATCGTCGCGAAGTCTTCAGCGGCATGGGCATCCAGTTCCGCCTCAACACCGAGGTGGGCAAGGACGTGACCATGGAGCAACTGCTCGAAGAATACGATGCAGTATTCATGGGCATGGGCACCTACACCTACATGAAGGGCGGCTTTGCCGGTGAGGACCTGCCAGGCGTGTATGACGCGCTGGACTTCCTGATTGCCAACGTCAACCGCAACCTGGGCTTTGAAAAGTCGCCGGAAGATTTCGTCGACATGAAAGGCAAGAAGGTCGTGGTGCTCGGTGGTGGTGACACGGCGATGGACTGCAACCGTACGTCGATCCGCCAGGGTGCCAAGTCGGTGACCTGTGCTTATCGTCGTGACGAAGCGAACATGCCGGGCTCGCGCAAAGAGGTGAAGAACGCCAAGGAAGAAGGCGTGAAATTCCTCTACAACCGCCAGCCGATTGCCATTGTCGGTGAAGACAAGGTCGAAGGCGTGAAAGTGGTCGAGACCCGTCTCGGCGAGCCGGACGCCCGTGGCCGTCGCAGCCCCGAGCCGATTCCGGGCTCCGAAGAGATCATCCCGGCCGACGCCGTGGTCATCGCCTTCGGTTTCCGCCCAAGCCCGGCGCCGTGGTTCGAACAGTTCGAGATCCAGACCGACAGCCAGGGCCGCGTCGTTGCGCCTGAGCAAGGTCAGTACAAGCACCAGACCAGCAATCCGAAAATCTTTGCCGGTGGCGACATGGTGCGCGGTTCCGACCTGGTGGTGACGGCGATCTTCGAAGGCCGCAATGCGGCTGAAGGGATTCTGGATTACCTGGGCGTCTGATCACTTTTCAACAGATTGAAATGCAATACCTGTGGGAGCTGGCTTGCCAGCGATAGCAATCACCTCGGTCTATCTGACGAACCGAGGTGCCTGCATCGCTGGCAAGCCAGCTCCCACAGTGTTTTGTGGTGTTAGCAAACCTGTATTCATTGCGACAAATTGACCCGATAGACAAAAGGTGCGGCGCTTGCCGTGCCTTTTGCGTCGCGCTCTGAGAAAATGCTCGCACTTTTTTTCCGGATGCCGACATGACTGCCCTGAAGAACGACCGTTTCCTCCGCGCCCTGCTCAAGCAACCCGTAGACGTCACGCCCGTATGGATGATGCGTCAGGCCGGTCGCTACCTGCCGGAATACCGCGCCAGCCGTGCCAAGGCCGGCGATTTCATGAGCCTGTGCATGAATCCGGAATTCGCTTGCGAAGTCACGATGCAGCCGCTCGACCGCTATCCACAACTGGACGCGGCGATCCTCTTTTCCGACATCCTGACCATCCCCGATGCCATGGGCCAAGGCCTTTACTTCGAAACCGGTGAAGGTCCGCGCTTCAAGAAAGTCGTCAGCACCCTGGCCGATATCGAAGCCCTGCCGATTCCTGATCCGCAGAAAGACCTGGGCTACGTGATGGACGCGGTCAGCACCATCCGCCGTGAACTGAACGGCCGCGTGCCGCTGATCGGTTTCTCCGGCAGCCCATGGACCCTCGCAACTTACATGGTCGAAGGCGGCTCGTCGAAAGACTTCCGCAAGACCAAAGCCATGCTCTACGACAATCCGCAAGCCATGCACCTGCTGCTGGACAAGCTCGCGCAGTCGGTCACCAGCTACCTCAATGGCCAGATCATGGCCGGTGCTCAAGCGGTGCAGATCTTCGACACCTGGGGTGGCAACCTGTCGGCGGCGGCGTATCAGGAATTCTCCCTGGCCTACATGAAGAAAATCGTTAGCGGCCTGATCCGCGAGCACGAAGGTCGCAAGGTGCCGGTGATCCTGTTCACCAAGAACGGCGGCCTTTGGCTGGAAAGCATCGCCGACGCTGGCGCCGACGCGCTGGGTCTGGACTGGACCTGCGACATCGGCAACGCCCGTGAGCGTGTCGGCAGCAAAGTCGCGCTGCAAGGCAACATGGACCCGACCGTGCTGTATGCAAAACCGGAAGCGATCCGCACCGAAGTCGGCCGTATTCTCGCCAGTTACGGCAAGGGCAGTGGTCACGTGTTCAACCTGGGTCACGGCATCACGCCGGAAGTCGACCCGGAACATGCCGGCGCCTTCCTGCGCGCGGTGCATGAGTTGTCGGCGCAGTATCACGAATAACTCATTTGGAAGTTGTTAAAAAGCCTGTCCGGCCTGGCGCCAGACAGGTTTTTTTATGTCTTTAAACTTCATGTTTTGGTTGGGGTGTTACTACATGTAAGAAATTTTTCGTCCTTTGTCAGAAAAGTGATTAGAGAGACTGATCCTGCTTTGATCAGAGACTTTCCCTACATAGAAAACGGTTTTGTCCAAGTAAGGTTTCGGACCCTTGCTCAGCCCAACGCTGAGCAATATCGCAAACAACGGCGCGCGTCCTGCGCGCGTTAATCTTCGATAAGTAGTCTGGAATTCATTAGATGAAAAATACTTCTTACAAAGGAAGTGCGTTAGCCGCCTGCACTTCCTCAATGATCCTGTTATCGGCAATGCTGGCGTCTCAAAGTGCTTCCGCTCACGGCTATCTGGAAGTGCCACCTTCGCGAGCACTGGCTTGCAAGCAAGGGCTGAACACCAACTGTGGTGGCGCGCAATACGAGCCACAAAGTGTCGGTGAAACCTTCAAAGGCTTTCCGGCCGGCGTCGGTGGTGCACCGATGCAGGGTCCGGTGGACGGCAAGATCGCGAGTGGCGGTCACGCGTTGTTCTCCGCCATGGATGCCCAGTCGGCTACCCGTTGGCACCTGACGGAAATCAAGGATCGCAACATCGATTTCCAATGGACCTACACGGCCGTGCACCCGGCCACCAAGCATGAGTATTTCATTACCCGCAACGGCTGGAATCCGAACGAATCGCTGAAACGCGCGACCTTCGAAAGCACGCCGTTCTGCACGGTTGATGGCGGCAATCAGAGACCGTCCAACAGCGACAAACACAACTGCACCATCCCGACGGACAAAACCGGTCAGCACGTGGTCCTGGCCATCTGGACGGTAGGTGATACGGATGCGGCGTTTTACAACGCGGCAGACGTGAACATCCTTGCGGAGCCAGAGTTGCCAGGCGGTTGGTCCTCCGTGGGCAGCATCGCCCCTTCAGCCCAGTTGCTGATCGGCGACAAGGTCAAGGCTCGAGCATTTTCCGCCAATGGCGAGAGCCCGAATTACAGCGTCGAAATTTCCATCGATACTGCAGAGGAAGGTTCGCCGCAGAATTGGTCGTTCAAGCTCGCAGAAGCCATCAACAAGGCTCATACATTGATCCGTGCGGGCCTTCGCGATGAAAACGGCGCGATTGAGCCGGTCAA
Source organism: Pseudomonas fluorescens (assembly GCF_000802965.1). Classification (GTDB taxonomy): domain Bacteria; phylum Pseudomonadota; class Gammaproteobacteria; order Pseudomonadales; family Pseudomonadaceae; genus Aquipseudomonas; species Aquipseudomonas fluorescens_A. Next base: position 288,420 of record NZ_JSAK01000015.1, read on the forward strand.
GGGCAGCAACAGCCTGTATGCGCAAAAAGAAAGCGGCGTCACCCGTTACGAAGTCCAGCTGAACATGCAGGAAGATGCGGCAGCACGTCTCTCGGTCGCTGCGAAGCAAGAGCAATACGTGCTGGAAAAGGGCCAGGCCAAGGTCGATTTCAGCATCATTTCCAATCGCAAAATGAACGTTGAAGCCACCTTGTTCGACGAGAGCAACAAGCCGGTCGGTTCTACCTCGGCACAGGTGGACAGTGGTTCCGCGTGGCTGGCCATTGATATCCGCAGCAATCCAGGGGCACATACCCTGACACTGGTCGGCACCACCCTGGATGGCCGGACCACTCGTCAGGACACCCAATCGGTCAACGTGACCGGTGAGGGCGCCGGTGCCGACTATGAGTTCGTATTCCCCGAAGGCATCAGCGAGTACAAGGCCGGTACCAAAGTGCTGCAGCCAAAGACCAACGAAGTCTTTGAATGCAAGCCGTTCCCCGAGTCGGGCTATTGCAAGCAATACAGCCCGACCGCCAACGGCTTTGAGCCTGGCGTCGGTGGGCACTGGCACATGGCCTGGAACAAGCTCTAAGTCCCCGTAGTTCTTCAGGCGACCTGTAAAGGGTCGCCTGAAGGCAGCCTTTTGTTGAAAGTTGAGCTGGAAATGACGGTTTCGGGTTACTGCAAAAAACGCGTGCTACTGCACTGGATCTCAGCGGCAGTCATCGTGTGGACTTTGATATCCGGGTTTTATGTCGCCGGTAATGATGTGTCCGAAAAAACGAAACACTGGGTCGCATTTTTCAATGTGTCGCTGACCACGGTGTTCATTCCCTTTTTTTTCTGGCGGTTCTGTTTTTTTATGGCTCACGCCCGTTGCATGCGCGTGAGCCTGTTATCGATTGAGGAAAAGTTGGTGTGGCTCGCTCACGCGCTGATCTACCTCATGGTGAGTGTCGTGCTGGTGACCGGCGTGTTGATGATGGATCGGCCCATCGATGTATTCGGGGTAATCAAAATTGCGCAACCGCTCAGTGATCCGGTGCTTGTCGCACTGTTCGTCAAGATTCACGTATGGGCGTGCGTGGTTCTCTCGGGGTTGATTGCTCTGCATGTTGGCGCAGTGCTGGTGCACGAGTTGTGCGGCCATCGGATCTTGCGGCGAATGTCTTTGCGCCTGTGCGAAAAGCGTTCGAATGAGCAGCTCGAGTGAGCCGCTCATGAAGCTTTCACTGAAGTTTGTGGCGCGCTTCGGTTTGCGTGCGGGCACTGTTTGCCTGCTCGCCTCGCCGGTGGGTTACGGCGTTTTTGCGGTATGGCAGGAGTGGCAATTTCGCGAGCAACTGGCTCGCCCGTCATCGACGGTGGCCACGCCAATCCCGACGCCTGCGCTTGTGCCGCTGAATGCCTCGGCAGTGGCAACGGTGCTTGGCTTGGCCACGCCATCCACGCTGCTTGCCAGTGCCGAACCGCTGACGCTACAGGCGAGCTTCGTCGTCAGCAACGGCGTGTCCAAAGCGCTGCTGGCCGATGCGCAAGGCCCGCGCATGTATCAAGTCGGCGAGCGTTTGCCGGGTGGCAGTGTTCTGCGACGCGTCGAGGCTAATCAAGTGGTGCTGTGGAACAAGGGTCGCGAAGAGCGCTTAACGCTGCAGCCCTCTACCGAGCGCTTCCTGCTTCGACTTGAGTCGCCAGCCGACACACAAACCTTCGCTGTTCCCACGCGTTTTCTACGCCCGCTTTCCGGGCCGTCAGAGTGAACAAACCCATGAACAGTTTCACCGGCGCGCATGCCCTGCGCTCCCTGCTTTTTCTTGTCGCTTTGGCGGCGACGACCTTGCCGCACGCGCTGCAAGCCGCAGAAGAAAAATGGCAGTTGGCGATGAACAACGCCGAGTTGCGCGACATCGTCGAAGAAATCTCGTCCATCCTCGGGACCACCGTGGTGCTGGATCCCAGAGTCACCGGGCGCATCACGGTGATGTCCCATCAGGCCCTTGATCGTGAGGGCGTGCGCCGGTTGTTTTACTCGGTGCTGGATGCCCATAACTTCACGGTGATCGACGAGGGCGACCGGATTCTGATTACCCCCGTGACCGAGGCGAAAACCCGCGCTGGCAGCGGAGCCGCAAAAAACGCCACGGCCTCGCAGTTTGTCACCCGGGTCATCGAGCTCAACACCAGCAGCGCCGCCGACATTGCCGGGCTGGTCCGGCCCTTGGTGTCGGTCAATGGATACGTCGGGCCATCGGTGTCGGCCAATGCGTTGGTGGTGACCGACACAGCAGCCAATGCCCAACGAATTGCCCAGGTGGTCCGGCAACTCGACTCGGGGCAGGGCACCCTGCACGCGGTGGTTCAGCTGCGTCACGCCCAGGCCAGCGACGTGGCGCCGATGATGGAAGCCGCTTTGGGCAAGCGCAATGCCGATACTACGATCCAGGTGCTGGCCGATCCCCGTACCAATCGCCTGATCCTCATTGGCCCGCCCGCCGTTCGCCAACGCTTGGCCGATCTGGCGCGCAGCTTGGATATCCCCGCCACGGCACTGCCTGATAACGCGCGGGTGATCCGCTTGCGCCACAGCGATGCCAAACAACTGGCCGAGATACTGGAAACCATGGGGCAGGGCCGAAAAGCGCTGCCGATCGTGGGTGGTGGCAAGGAAACTGCGACCGGCTCGACGTTCATGATCAAGGCCGACGAAAGCCAGAATGCGCTGGTGCTGATCGCCGAGCCGGCGCAGGTCAGGACCATCGAAAGTATCGTGCGCCAGCTGGATCAGCCGCGGGCGCAAGTGCTGATCCATGCCGCCATCGTCGAGATTTCCGGAGACATCGCCGAAGCGGTAGGCGTGCAGTGGGGCATCAATACAGGTGATGCGAAAGGCTTCATCAACTTCCCCGGCACCGACATCCCGATCGTTGGTGGCCTGACGTTCGACGAAAAAAAATCGGCGCCCGAAGGCGCGATTCTGCGTCTCGGCAGCGACCGCTTCGGTGCATTGATTTCGGCGTTGGCCAGCAATACGCGGAGCAACTTGTTGTCCACGCCGAGCCTGCTGACGCTGGACAATCAGGAAGCGGAAATCATCGTCGGCCAGAACGTGCCGTTCAAAACCGGTTCCTACGCCACCAACAGCAGCGGCGCGGACAATCCGTTCACCACGGTCGAACGCAAAGACGTCGGCATCAGCCTGAAGATCAAGCCTTACATCAACGAAGGCTCGACTCTGCGCCTGGAAGTCGCGTAGGAAGTCTCGGACATCGCGCCCTCAGTGTCGGGCATCGACTCTTCGGATCTGATCACCAACAAACGCGCGCTCAAAAGCACCATTCTGGCCGACGACGGCGAAATCATTGTGATCGGTGGGCTGATCCGCGACAGCGTGCGCACGCAGAAAAGCGGTGTGCCGCTGCTGCGTGACATTCCTTACCTCGGCGCACTGTTTCGCTGGAACCGAGACACCCAGACCAAGAGCAATCTGATGGTGTTTCTGCGGCCCACCATCGTGCGCAGCAAGGAAGATCTGGTCGAGGTCAGCCGCCAGCGCTACAACGCGCTCCACGATTTGAGCCAGCGGGGCGCGGGGCAGAACAACTCGTTGCTGCTACCGGCGGATGCGCGGCAATTGTTCGAGCCCGATTCCGAGGCGCCGGTGTTCGATCTGCGCAAGTCCGCTCCATGAGCCGCGCTTCCGGTTTTTGCGAGGCGTTGCCCTTCGGTTTCGCCCGGCGTTTCGGTGTGTTGCTGGAACGTGAAGGCGCTGAATGCAGCCTGGCCATACGTGCTGATACGCCACTTACCGCTTTGGCGGAAGCGCGCCGTGTTTGTGGTCGTGAGCTGCCGCTGCGATTGCTGCCACCGGAGGTGTTTGCAACACGCCTGGCCGCTGCTTACCGCGAAGGGCAAAGCGCTGCAGAGCAGGTCGCCCAAGGTCTGGATGAAGAACTGGACCTGCTCAGCCTGGTGGATCAGGTGCCGCAAACTGCCGACTTGCTGGAACAGCAGGGCGATGCGCCGATCATCCGTTTGATCAACGCGCTGCTCAGCGAAGCGGTGCGCGAGCAGGCTTCGGATGTGCATCTGGAAACCTTCGAGCAGTACCTGTCGGTGCGTATGCGCGTCGACGGGCAATTGCGCGAAATGCTCCGGCCCAAGCGTGAACTGGCGACGCTGCTGGTCTCGCGGATCAAGGTTATGGCGCGACTCGATATCGCGGAAAAACGTGTGCCCCAGGATGGTCGCATGGCCCTGCGGCTGGCCGGGCATGAAGTCGATGTGCGCGTCTCGACCTTGCCCTCGGCCCACGGCGAGCGAGTGGTGTTGCGCCTGCTCGACAAACAGGCCGGACGCCTTGAGTTGCAGCGCTTGGGCATGCCCGGCGACACCCTCGCAGCCCTGCGCCAGTTGCTCGGCAAACCCCACGGCATCCTGCTGGTAACGGGGCCGACGGGCTCCGGAAAAACCACCAGCCTGTATGCCGCACTGAGCAGTCTGAACGACCAGACCCGCAACATCCTCACCGTCGAAGACCCCATCGAATATCACCTGCCGGGTGTCGGGCAAATGCCGGTCAATCCGAAAGTCGACATGACCTTTGCCCGAGGTTTGCGGGCAATCCTGCGCCAGGACCCGGACGTGGTGATGGTCGGCGAAATCCGCGACCGCGAGACGGCTGAAATCGCCGTCCAGGCTTCGTTGACCGGGCATCTGGTGTTGTCGACATTGCACACCAACAGCGCGGTCGGCGCGGTGACACGGCTGGTGGACATGGGCGTCGATGCTTACCTGCTGGCGTCGTCGCTGGTGGGCGTTCTGGCCCAGCGCTTGTTGCGCACGCTGTGCCCGCATTGCAAGGCGCCGTATAGCGCTGATGCGACGGCCTGCCAACGCTTGGGGCTTGACGGTGCGGCCCCATTGCAGCTGTTCAGAGCCGTCGGCTGTGCGCAGTGTCAACACGGTTATCGCGGGCGCATCGGCATCTACGAACTGATCAGTGTGACGCCTGCCCTGTCGACCCTTATCCACCAAGGCGCCAGCGAGCAGGCCTTGTCCGACGAGACGCGCAAGGCTTCGCACAGCCTGTTTCAGGATGGCCGACAACGGGTCATCGACGGCTTGACCAGCCTTGACGAACTATTGCGCGTGACGCGGGAGGACTGAGGCATGCCGACTTTCGATTACCGCGCCGACGACACCAAGGGCCAGCGCTGCAAGGGACGGCTGGAGGCGGACAACCCGCGTCATGCGCGGCAACTGTTGCGTGAGCGCGGCATGTGGCCGCACGCCGTGAGCGAGATCCAGGTAGCGGGTTCGCATACGCCGCGTGGTGCAGGGAGGTTGAGTGCTGCGGATCTGGCGTTGTTGACGTTGCAATTGTCCACGCTGGTGCAGGCCGGTCTGCCGTTGGAAGAAGCCCTCGACGCCGTTGCAAAGCAGAGTGCCAAACGCCGGGTCGCCGGTCTGTTGTCGGCGGTCAGAAGCCGGGTGATGGAAGGCCATGCGCTGGCCACGGCGTTGGGTCAGTTCCCCAAGGCCTTCCCTGAATTGTTCCGCGCCACCGTGGCCGCCGGTGAACGCTCCGGGCATCTGGGCCATGTGCTGGAGCAACTGGCGGCGTACACCCAAGCCCGCCAGGCCTCGCGGCAGAAAATCCAGATGGCGTTGGTGTATCCGTTGATCCTGATGCTGGTCAGCGTGGTGATCGTCGGTTTTTTGCTCGGTTTCGTGGTGCCGGATGTGGTGAAAATTTTCGTCGACAGCGGTCAGGCGCTGCCCTTACTGACCCGCGCGTTGATCAGCACCAGTGACGGGCTGCGCAACCATGGCCTGCTGTTGATTGGCGGTTTAGCAACGCTGATCGCTCTTTGGCGCTGGAGCCTGCGCCAGCCGATATGGCGACTGCGTTGGCATCGCCTGGCGTTGAATCTGCCGGTCATTGGCGAAGTGCTGCGGGCGATGGAAGCGGCGCGCTTCGCCAGCACCCTGGCGATCCTCGGCAAAAGTGCGGTGCCCTTGGTGGATGCACTGGAAATCGCCGCCGCCGTGATCGGCAACCTGACCATTCGAACCCGCATGGCCGATGTCGCCCGCTCAGTGCGCGAAGGCGGCACCTTGACCCGTGGCCTGGAACTGAGCGGCGACATCCCGCCGATGATGCTGCACATGATCGCCAGCGGCGAACGCGCCGGTGAACTCGACCGCATGCTGGCCCGCGCCGCCGAGCAGCAGGAAAGCAGCCTGGCCGCGCGCATTGCCCTGGTGGTGAGCCTGTTCGAACCGGCCATGCTCGTGCTGATGGGCGGCGTCGTGCTGCTGATCGTCCTGGCCATCCTGCTCCCTATTCTGAGCCTCAACCAATTGGTGAATTGATCCATGCAATCCCTACGCAGCGATGACGTTAAGCACTCTCAAGATGAACAAAGTCCTGTGGCGAGGGAGCTTGCTCCCGCTGGGCCGCGAAGCGGACCCTCATCACCCGATAGAGGGGGACTGCTGCGCAGTCCAGCGGGAGCAAGCTCCCTCGCCACGGGTTCAGTGTCGCGTTTCCAGCGCGGCTTTACCCTGATCGAAATCATGGTGGTGGTGGTCATCATCGGCATTCTCGGAGCCATTGTGGTGCCGCAGTTCATGAGCCGACCCGATCAAGCCAAAGTCACGGCCAGCAAAACCGATATCCAGGCCATCTCTACCGCCCTGGAAATGTATCGCCTCGACAACCTCCAGTACCCCTCGACGCAACAGGGTCTGGAAGCCTTGAACAAACGTCCTTCCGGGCTGCCGGCGGCGCGCAACTGGAACCCTCAGGGTTATCTGAAGTCGCTGCCCGTTGACCCGTGGGGCACGCCTTATCAATACCTCAATCCTGGCGTGAAATCGGTCGATGGCACCTATGACCTGTACTCCCTTGGTTCCAATGGGGCGGTGGGTGGCGAAGGTCATGCGGCCGACATTGGCAACTGGGGTGGTTGATTCATGCTGCGTCGCTCTCGGGGGTTTACCTTGTTGGAACTGATGATCGTGATCGTGTTGATCGGTGTGTTGGTGGGCGTGGTGAGTTTTGCCACCGTCGTCGATCCGGCGCGCCTGGCCAGGCAAGAGGCTGATGGGCTGGCAGGCGTAATTCGCCATTTGCGCGAACGTGCGGTGCTCGAAAGTCGGGAGTACGGTGTGCGGTTGAGTGTCGGCGGCTACCGTGCGATGCGGCTAGGTCTTCGAGGCTGGGAACCGGTATCGGCGCTTTTTTTCTGGCCCGACAATTTGCGCCTGCGCCTGACGCACTATGGTTACTCCGTGAACCTGGGCGCAGACGAAGGTCCGCCGCAATTGCTGATGCTCAGCAGCGACGAAACCAGCCCGTTCACGCTGACATTCGAGACCAAAAACCGGAGCTGGTTTAGCCTGTCCAGCGATGGCGTCGGCGAGGTGGTGATTGATGGCTAGACCGTCGATCATATCGCGCGCGGACGGGTTCACCCTGCTGGAAATCATGGTTGCCCTGGCGATTTTCGCGACGCTGGCGACGGCCGTGTTGTCCGCCAGTCAATATGTGCTCAAGCAAGCGGCTGCCGTCGAACAACGTCTGCTGGCAGCGTGGGTGGCTGATAACCGATTGAACGAACTGCGCCTGCAACCTGGCCTCGCTATCGGGCAGTCGCAAGGGTTGGTGCGCATGGACCGCCGCGACTGGGTCGTGCGTCAGCGCATTCAAACCGCGAGCGACTCACGGCTGTTCACGGTCGACATCGAGGTCGGCCTTGTCGGTCGCGACCAGATTTTGCACCGCGTCAGCAGCTCGATTGCCAATCGCCATGAATAAGCAGGCCGGGTTCACCTTGCTTGAGCTGGTGATCGCCCTGGCGATCTTCGCGCTGCTGGGGCTGGCCAGTTGGACGCTGTTCGACGGTGTCGTACGCGTTCAGCAGGCCACCACGGCCCACGAGCGTGAATTCAGAAGTTTGCAACGCGCTGTGGCCGTGATCGAACGCGATCTCTTGCACATCACTGAGCAACCCATCGTGCTTGAGCAAGCCCGGCTGCAGTTGCAGCGCAGCAACTGGCGCAATCCGCTGGACCAACCGCGCAGCGAACGCCAGGCGCTGACCTACCGTCTCGACAACGGGGCGCTGTGGCGCGACAGCCAAGGCGAAGGCACGTTGATTGTGCAACAACAGAAACTACTCGATGACGTTCGGCACCTGAGCTGGCGACTGTTTGATGGCCAGACAGGCTGGCGCAATGATCAGAGCAGCAAGGCGCCGCTGGCGCTTGAGATGCAGGTGTCGGCGGGGCGTTTCGAGGCGATACGTCGCGTGCTGTCATTACCGGCTGCATTGCCATGAAGGCACATCAACGTGGCGTGGCGTTGATTAGCGTTTTGCTGGTGATGAGCCTGGCGTTGTTGATCATCGGTAGCGTGCTGCGCAGTCATCGTTTGTTGTTGCAAAGCAGCGCTCAGCAGTTGCAGCAGATGCACTTGCGCCAGCTCGGTTTGGCCGGGGAAACCTGGGCGGTGGCGCAGCTCCAGGCTCAGCAAAAGAACAGTGATGTTCTCCCTGACCCGGCAACCGTTTTTGATATTGAAGACGCTCAGATCCGCGTAGACATCGAAGACCTGGCCGGGCGCTTCAATCTCAATGCCCTGTTGATTCAGGGGCAGATTGATCAGGTCACGCTCAATCGTTGGGCGCGATTGCTGGAGTTGCTGCAACTGCCTGCTTTGCAACTGGAGCAAGTAGGCGCGTTACGAGAATTGAGTCAGCTACGCCTGTTACCGGGTGTCGACGGGGAGCTCTTGCGTCAACTTGAACCTTGGGTTGCCCTGTTGCCCACGGACGCTGCATTGAACATCAACACCGCCCCGGAGCTGGTGCTACGCACACTCAATGGCATCGACGCCACGCAGGCGGATGCGCTGTTGAGCCAGCGCTCCACGGCGCCATGGCCGAGCGTTCAGGCGTTCACGCAGGATCCGCTGCTCGACGGGTTGGGCTTGAGCAGTCACGGCCTGGGCATCGAAAGCCGCTGGTACCGGATCACGGTTGAGGTGAATCAAGGGCAGAGCCGTTTGCGCCTGGCCACCGATGTCGAACGCGAGCCCAAGACGCGACAACTGAAAATCCTGCAACGGCGAATTCTGCCGTCCAATACCCATGAGATAACCCAATGAAATCCTGGCTTTACCTGACAGCGGAAGGGTTGGCCTCGCCGTCGGTCGACTGGCCGTGCTGCGTGTGGTCGTCGGCCGGTCAACGACAGCTCATGCCTTTGAATCAGGCGGCGCAGATTCTCAAAGGGCAGGCAGTCGATCTGATATTGCCGATGGAATTGTGCAGTTGGTTGCGCAGTGATCCGTGGCCCTCCAGGCGCCGGCCCGACGCACAAGCCATTGCCTTCGCCGTTGAAGAACAGCTGAGTGAGTCGCTGGAGAAACTGCACCTGAGCGTCGGCACTCGCGATTCGCAAGGGCGTTATCCGGTGATGGTGATCGATCGGGAACGCTTTGCCGCCGTGCTCGCGTTGTTGGCTGAAATGGGCGTTGAAGTACGCTCGGTTTTCGTCGATGCCGATCTGTTGCCACAAGATCAGCCGCTGGGTGTGTGGTGGTTCGGGCGCTGGATACTGGGCGGCGGGCTGCCGGCTCGCATGACGTTGGCGGATGAAGGTTTGGCGCTGCTCAGGCCGGTCTTGCCCTCGGATATTCAATGGCGCGACGAGCGCCGGGAGAATGTTGATCAGTGGTTGAGCGGCGGTCATGGGCAGGCGATCAACCTGCTGCACGGTGATTTCGCGTTGGGTGAAAAGCGTCTGCCTTGGCGTCTCGGCGGTTTGGCAATATTGATGTTGTTGCTACTGAATTGGGGCGCTAGTGAGGCGCGAATCCACCATCTCGAAAACGAAAGCCGCGAGCTCTACAGCCGCAGCGAGCAACAGTTCAAAACGCTGTATCCGGAGCAGACTCGCATCGTCGACCTCGCGGCGCAGCTCAAAGCCCTGCAAAACCAGGGTGCCCAACCAAAAGCCAGTCGAACCACCGGCCTTGTCGAAATGGTCGAGCAAGTGATCGGCGCGAGCAATGTCGAAGTGCAGCGCATCGAGTTTCGCGAGGGCGATGGCTGGAAAATCCAGCTGACCGCCAACAGCTTTGCCGAGCTGGAGTTGCTGCGCGAACGTGGGCGACAACTAGGCTTGCCGGTGCGGATCGACAGTGCGAGCAAGGACCGCGACCGGGTGCAAGCGACGTTGACCGTGGAGCAAGAGGCATGAATCCAAAACAGTTTAGAACGCTGATGTTGCAGCGCTGGCAGCGTCTGTCCCTGCGCGAACAACGCCTGATATTCGGGCTGAGCGTGTTTGTCCTGAGTGTCGCGGCATTCAGTCTGGTGTGGCAACCGACGCAACAGCGGCTTGCAGCAGCGGAGCGTCAGTATCAGCAACAACTGGCGCTGGCGGCGCAGCTGCAACAGGCGCGCCCCCGCAGTCATGTTCCCCAATCCGTCGATCAACCCCTGTCCTTGCGTATCAGCGAAAGCGCCTCCGCGGCCGGGCTTGAGCTGCATCAGATGGACAGCGACAACGAACTGTTGCGCCTGACCCTCAGCGGCGACGCCATGGCATTGCTGCCCTGGCTGGATCGCATCGAGCGCGACGGTGTTGCGTTGCAATCGCTGACGCTGGAAAAACGTGATGCCGTGCTGGAGGCGCGGATGGTGCTCAGATAGTTGCGCCGCTGCCCGGCAACGGCGGCAACTTCGCCAGCTTCAACGCGATCAGCAGCGCGATCACCAGCAGCGCACCGATGAACAAACCGATGCCGTTCCAGCCACCCACGTGCCAGAACACACCGCCCGCGGTGCCGGCGATGCTCGAGCCGGCGTAGTAACTGAACAGGTACAGCGACGATGCCTGGCCCTTGGCCTTGGTGGCGCGGCGACCGATCCAGCTGCTGGCTACCGAGTGGGCACCAAAGAAGCCGAAGGTGAAGATCAGCATGCCGATGATCACCAGCGGCAGCGGGGTAAACATCGTCAGGGCCAGACCGCCGAGCATCAACACGATGGTGCTCCAAAGCACTTTGCGCCGACCGAGTTTGTCGGCCAGCGAGCCGATTTTTGCCGAGCTGTAGATGCCCGACAGGTACACCACCGACAGCAAGCCGACGAAGGCCTGCTCCATGTGGTACGGCTCGGCCAGCAAGCGATAGCCGATGTAGTTGAACAGGGTGACGAACGCGCCCATCAGCACAAAGGCTTCGAGGAACAACAACGGTAGACCGGCATCGCGAAAGTGCATGGTGAAACCGTCGATCAGGCTGCGCGGGTGCAGCGAGCGGGCGCGGAAGTTGCGCGATTCGGGGAGGATTTTCCAGAACACCGCCGCTGCAATCAGGGCCAGGCCGCCGATCACCAGCATTGCCGTGTGCCAGCTGACGAAGTCGATCAACACCCCGGTAATCAACCGCCCGCTCATCCCGCCGATGGCGTTGCCGCCGATGTACAGGCCCATCGCCAGGCCGATGTGTTGCGGATGAATTTCTTCGCTCAAATAAGTCATGGCGACCGCGGCCAGACCACTCAGCGACAAGCCGATCAGCGCGCGCATCACCAGCACCCCGTGCCAGCTCGGCATCATCGCGCTGGCCATGGTGCACAGTGCGGCGGCAAACAGCGCCGCGACCATTACCGGTTTGCGCCCGACGCGATCTGAGATCGGGCCGGTGATCAGCAGGCCGATGGCGAGCATCCCGGTAGCCACCGAGAGGATAAGGCTGCTCTGTGCCGCGTTGATCGAATATTCGTGGGACAACAGCGGCATCATCGGCTGCACGCAATAGAGCAGGGCGAAGGTCGCGAAGCCGCCGCAGAACAGCGCCAGCACCGTACGCATGAACGCCGGCGTGCCTTTTTCGATGTAGATCTCCTTGAGTTCAGCGACGACATCGTCCTGCACGGCAGGTGGAACTTCATGGGCAAGTGGAGCGACAGCAGTTTTCACGTTGAACCTCAAAAGGGTGCAGCCGGTCAGGCAATGAAAAAAGCATATAGCTGGCTAATGATTCAATCCAATATATTGTTCGACCTGTTTGATAGCTTTTACGACCTAATGGAAATCACATGGAATTGCGTCATCTGCGCTACTTCATCGCCGTCGCCGAAGAACTGCACTTCGGCCGCGCCGCACAGGTGCTGGGCATCTCGCAGCCGCCGCTGAGCCAGCAGATTCAGGCGCTGGAGCAGGAGGTCGGCGCGCGGTTGTTCGAACGTACCAATCGTCGGGTGGAGCTAAGCGAGGCCGGTCGGCTGTTCCTCGAAGAGGCGCGACTGGTGTTGGCGCAGGTCGACAAAGCGGCGGATGTGGCCCGGCGGGCGCAATTGGGTGAATTGGGTGAGCTGAAGATCGGCTTCACCTCATCAGCACCGTTCAACTCGACCATCCCCCAAGCGATATTCTCGTTTCGCCAGCGCTTCCCGGCGGTGCACCTGAATTTGCGGGAAATGAGCAGCACTCAAGTGGCCGATGCGTTGGTGGACGAGTCGATCGAGGTCGGGATCATGCGTCCGCTCGGGCTACCCGACTCGCTCAGCGTGGTCGAGTTGATGCGCGAGCCACTGGTCGCTGTGCTCAGTTCCAAGCACCCGTTGGTCAAGGACAGTGAAGAGGGCTTGTTCCTGTCGGCATTGGCCCTCGAACCCTTTGTCTTTTTTCCACGCAGCTACGGCAGTGGTCTGTACGCGCAATTGCTCAGCCTGGCTCGGGATGCCGGCTTCAGTCCGCACTTTGCCCAGGAGGCGGGTGAGGCGATGACGATCATCGGATTGGTCGCTGCGGGGTTGGGGGTTTCGGTGTTGCCCGCGTCTTATCAGCGGATGCGCATTGATGGCGTGGTCTATCGGCCATTGCTCGATCCAGCGGCCATATCCGCCGTGTGGCTGGTGCAGCGCAAAGATCAGAAATCGCCGATGGCGAGGGCGTTCGTGGAGTTGTTGACGCGCAAGGTCGAGCCCCTGCAATCGTGACACTGTAGGAGTCGGCTTGCTGGAGATGGCGGTCTGTCAGGCAACATTGATGTCGACACACCCGCCGCTATCGCCAGCAAGCCGGCTCCTACAGGATTTTGCTTACGACCAACGCTTGAAAATCAACGAAGTATTCACCCCGCCAAACGCAAAATTGTTGTTCATCACGTACCGGTTGCTCATCTGCCGAAACTCGCCGCGCAGGTAATCCAGCTTGCCGCAATGCGGGTCAACGTCGTCGAGGTTGAAGGTGTGGGCGTAGAGGTCGCGGTTCATCATTTCGATGCTGAACCAGGACTCCAGTGCACCGCAGGCGCCGAGGGTGTGGCCGAGGAAGCTCTTTTGCGAGCTGATGGGCATGTGTTCGCCGAACAAGCTGCTGGTGGCCATGGTTTCGGCGATGTCGCCCTGTTCGGTCGCGGTGCCGTGGCCGTTGACGTAGCCGATGTCCGACGGTTTGAGCCCGGCATCTTCCAGCGCCAGTTCCATGGCTCGACGCATGGTGACTTGCTCAGGGCGAGTGGTGTGCTGGCCGTCGGCGTTGCTGCCGAAACCGACGATCTCGGCGTGGATGTGCGCACCGCGAGCGAGCGCATGTTCCAACTCTTCCAGCACCAGCATGCCGCCGCCTTCACCGATCACCAGACCGTCGCGGCCCTTGTCGTACGGGCGTGGGGTGGATTGCGGGGCGTTGTTTTTCAGGCTGGTGGCGTACAGCGCATCGAAGACCATGGCTTCGGTCGGGCACAGTTCTTCGGCGCCGCCGGCGAGCATCAGCGGCAGGCGACCGAACTTGATGGCCTCGTAGGCGTAGCCGATGCCCTGGCTGCCGCTGGTGCAGGCGCTGGAGGTCGGGATCAGGCGGCCAGTGAGGCCGAAGAAGATGCTGATGTTCGCCGCCGTGGTGTGCGGCATCATGCGCACGTAGGAATTGGCGTTCAGGCCCTCGGCCACCGAGTTGAGCAGCATGTTGCCGAACGCCTTGATCTCGTCGGTGCTACCGGTGGACGAGCCGCAGGCGACGCCCATGCGTCCGTCCTTGATCGATTCATCGCCCAGCAACCCGGCGTCGGCCAACGCCATCTCCGCCGCACCCACGGCAAGCCGCGAAACCCGGCCCATGCTGCGCAGTTGCTTGCGGGTCCAGTGGCTCGGCACCTTGAAGTCATCAATCGGTCCGGCCAGGCGAGTGTTGAGTTCGGTGAAGCGATCCCACTCGTCCATCCGCCGGATGCCGCTGCGGTTGGCCGCGAAGTGGCCGGCGATGGTGTCCCAATCGTTGCCCAGGGAAGTAATGCCGGCCATGCCGGTGACAACCACGCGTTTCATCAGCACAGGCCTCCATTGACGGCCAGAACCTGCCGGGTGATGTACGACGCTTCCGCCGACATCAGGAAATTCACCGCGCCGGCCACATCTTCCGGGGTGCCCATGCGTTGTGCGGGGATCATTTTCATCAGTTCTTCCACGGGCACATTCTCGTCGAGCATGGCGGTGTCGATCAGGCCGGGTGCGACACAGTTGACGGTGATTTTGCGCTTGCCCAGCTCGATCGCCAACGCCTTCGCCGCGCCGATCAACCCAGCCTTCGAGGCACTGTAGTTGACCTGGCCACGGTTACCGATCAACCCGGACACCGAGGTGATGCAGACAATCCGCCCAGCGGCGCGACGACGAATCATCGGCATCATCACCGGGTGCAGCACGTTGTAGAAGCCGTCGAGGTTGGTGCGCATCACTACATCCCAATCATCCTCGCTCAGCGCCGGAAAAGCACCGTCACGCGTCAGGCCGGCGTTGAGCACCACGCCGTAATAGGCACCATGGGTTTCCACGTCGGCTTCGAGAATGGCTTTGCAACTGGCGCGGTCAGATACGTCGAATTGCAGGATGCGCGCGTTGCGCCCCAAGGCTTCGATTTCGGCCAGCACTGCCTGCGCATCGGCCAGGCCGCTGCGGCAATGCAACACGATGTCATGCCCGGCCTGAGCCAGGCGCAGGGCGATGGCGCGGCCGATACCACGGCTGGAACCGGTGACCAGTACGGATTCAGTCATGGCTGCGTTCCTTGTGAAGAACCTTGCGGTTCATGAAGGTATTGAGTGGGCTGGGGCGGGCGATACACGTTCAACCGCGCGGTGGCGTGAATGCCGGGCGCATTGATGTGGCATTCGAATACGCCCATGCCGTTATCGTCTTCCAGCGAGCGGAGGCCGTGGATGGTCAACTCGGTGCCGGCCGGAAAGCTTTCGACATTGCATTCGAACTTACGGCTGCCGAGCAGGAAGCCGAGTGCCACCGCATCGCCGCGCTGGCGCGCATGGCAACCGGCGTAGGCCGCCACGCTCTGCGCCATCAACTCGATACCGACCCAGGCCGGCAAGCTGCCGTCAGGAAGGTTGAACAGGCCATCGGGCTTGACGGTGAGGCGGGTGTGAATCTGTTCTTCATCGAACGCGAGGATCTGGTCGATAAGGATCATGTCGCCAGCGTGGGGCAGCAATTCGGCGAGCGGCCAGTCAATCATGGTGCATCTCCGATAATCAGGCTGACGTTGTTGCCACCGAAGGCAAAGGAATTGCTCATCAAGTAGCGGGGACCAGTGGACGCCAGGCGATCGGTCGGGGTCACCCATTTCAGGGCAGGCAGATCGGGATCCGGTTGGCCATCCCAGACATGCGGCGGCAGGGCATGCTCGCGATTGTCCGTGTTCAGGCTCAGCCAGCAGAACGCCGCCTCCAGCGCGCCAGCCGCGCCGAGGGTGTGGCCGGTCATGGGTTTGGTCGACGAGCAGGGCACGCCGGCCGGGAACAACGCCGCCACGGCCTGGCTTTCCATGGCGTCGTTGTGTTGAGTGGCGGTGCCGTGCAGGTTGAGGTAGGCGATTTGTTGCGGTTGCAGGCTCGCCCGGCTCAGGGCCTTGCGCATGGCTTGCAGGGCGCCACGGCCGCTGGGTTCCGGGGCTGAAATGTGGTGCGCATCGGAGCTGGCGCCGCTGCCGAGCAGGGCAATTGATGGTTTTTCTCCTGCACGTTTAGTCATCAGGAACAGTGCCGCGGCTTCGCCGATGTTGATGCCGTTACGGTTGACCGAAAACGGATTGCAGCGCTGTTCGGATACCGCTTCAAGCGCCGAAAAACCGTTGAGGGTCAGCTTGCACAGACTGTCGACGCCGCCGCACAGCACCGCGTCGCAAACACCCAGATCCAGCAGACGCTGGGCGCTCATCAGCGCGCGGGCGCTGGACGTGCAAGCCGTTGAAATCACATAGGCCGGCCCGCTCAATTGCAGCCAGTCGGCGAGAAAAGTCGCCGGCGCACCGAGTTCCTGTTGCTGATAGTCGTATTGCGGCGGGAACTGCTGCTCGCGAATGTAATGGGCCAGGCCCCGGCTGGCTTCTTCGATGCCCGAAGTGCTGGTGCCCAGCACGATACCGATGCGGTCGCGACCGTAGGTCTGGATCGCTTGATCGATGTCCTGGCGAATTTGCAGCGCGGCTTCCAGCAGCAGTTGATTGTTGCGTGTGTGTTGACGGGCCAGCTCAGCGGGAATCGCCACCAGTTCGCCACGGACCGCGCCCACCGGCAACGAGCGCTCCGGCACCCAGCCAGCTTCGCTGCGCATGCCAGAACAATCGCCGGCAAACAGATGGCGGGCAACTTCGTCCTTGTTGCGGCCCAGGGAGCAGATCACGCCAAGGGCGTTCAGATAGGCCGTCATGGCGCATCACCACTCAAGGGCGTGACTAGATATTTCGGGCCTTTGGGCAGGTTCAATTCAAAGCTCATCGGTTGTGAATAACGGACATCCCAGCGCTCCGGCAAGGAGCGTTGTGCGCCATGTTGCCAAGCGCCGGGATAGTTGCCCTGCAACTCATCTTTCGGGGTCAGCGCAAACAGCAGCGCCGCGAATAACTCCCGGGCTTCCGGGTTGGGCGGCAGCAAGCCATCGGCGTGCCACGATCCGTCAGCCAGTTTCTGGCGTGCCTGCGGAATGCCCAGCAGGTCCATCATCGACCAGCGTATGGCCGGGCCCTCACGCTGGATCACCAGCACCCAGTCCTGACGTTGTTCCGCTTGCAGACGCTGGATGTGCAGTTGCATCGGCAACGGCAGGTCCGGGGTTTTCTCGGGCAGCGGTGCCTGGCTGGCGCAAGCACTCAGCAGCAGGATGCAACCAAGCAGCAGGAAACGAGCGCAGGTGTTGCTCAGGTGGCTCATGTTCCATCCTTTGCGCAGAGTTCCGAAATCATTTTCAGACGGCGCTTGGCTTCGCTGACGAACGGGTTGCGTTCGTCCCAGGCATAGCCGGCAAGAATCGAGCTGATCATGCGGCGGATCTCCGGTGAGCCGCCTTCATGGTAAATCACGTCCTGGAAGGTCCCGTTGTACCAACCTTCGACGTAGCATCGGAACGTGTCGACCCCGCGTTTGAGCGGTGCGGCAAACTCGCTCTGCCAGTCGACCGGTTCGCCTTGCAACTGGCGGTGCAGCACGGCGGAGGCCATGCTCGCCGAGCGCATGGCGATGGTCACGCCGGAGGAAAATACCGGGTCGAGGAATTCCGCGGCATTGCCGAGCAAGGCGAAGCCCGGCCCGTGCAGGGTTTTGACGTTAGCCGAGTAACCGCCGATGGTACGCGCCGGGGTGTCCCACACGGCGTTGCCCAGCACACCGGCCAGGCTCGGGGTTTCATCGATGAACCCACGCAGGCAATCGTCCAGATTGTCGGTGCGACCGTCGAAATGTTCCTGAGCGGCAACCACGCCGATCGAGCAGCGCCCGTTGCTGAACGGGATGGTCCAGAACCACACATCACGCTTCGTCGGATGAGTGGTGATGAGGATCTTGGTACGGTCGAAATCCGGGTGATCGATGTGATCTTCGACGTGGGTGAACACGGCTTGGCGCACCGGGAAATTCGACGGTGCCTCAAGGTCGAGCAAGCGCGGCAGGACACGGCCGTAACCGCTGGCGTCGAGCATGAACCCTGCCTCGATGCGGTACTCGCTGCCATCCTCACGGCGTACGCCAAGCTGCGGTTTGGACTGATTGATATCAACGCTGACGATGGTTTCGCCGTAGCGAATTTCCACGCCTTGCAACGCGGCCTGATCGGCCAGCAGCTTGTCGAAATCGGCCCGTTGTACCTGGAAGGTTGTCGGCTTGCCGTGGGTGAACGTGTCACCGAAATCAAAAGCGCTATAGCGCTCACCCCATGCGAACGCGGCACCGGTTTTCAACTGGAAACCGGCGGCGTTGACGGCATCGAGCATGCCCGCTTCTTCGACGAAATCCAGGCAGTGCGACAGCAGGCTTTCGCCGATGGAGAACCGTGGGAAATGCTGTCGCTCGATCACCAATACGTCGTGACCCTTGCGCTTGAGTAGTGCAGCGGCGATGGCGCCTGACGGGCCTGCACCAATAACCACGATCTGACGACGTTCGATTTCAACGGTTGGCATGGGGGCTCCTTGCCGGGGCGGCAGCTTTCAGGGGAATCCGGTGCATACCGGCCAGTGCCGGCAGCAGTGTGGCGATCAAGCCCATCAGCATCAGCGCAAAGTACAGCGGCGGGCTGATGAGTTGTTGTTGCAGCAGCAGGTTGAGAAAGACGATCTCGCTCAAGCCACGAATGTTCAACAGCACACTTTCCCGCCAGCGGCTGGCGCCGTGGAACGAGGCGCCGGCCCAGCCGAGGCCGAGCCAGTTGCCCAGCAGTTTGCTGATTATCGGTAACAGTAGCAGCGCCGCAAGTTGCACCCAGCCGAGGCTGTCCAT
Organism: Pseudomonas fluorescens; assembly: GCF_000802965.1. Lineage (GTDB taxonomy): Bacteria > Pseudomonadota > Gammaproteobacteria > Pseudomonadales > Pseudomonadaceae > Aquipseudomonas > Aquipseudomonas fluorescens_A. The sequence continues at coordinate 307,204 of NZ_JSAK01000015.1, forward strand.
CGCGCTGTGCACGTTGATCTGCACGATGCCGAACGTGAGGATCAGCGGGATAGCGATGTACGTTTGCAAGCGAATCATCCAGCGCACCGGGAACGGCAATATCAGCGGCGCTTTCAACGCGGCCATGAGCAACAGATAACCGATGCCGAAAATCAGCGCGTTCAGTTTGTAATGTTCGGCGACCACCAGTAGCGCGAAAAAACAGCCGCTGTACAGCCACGCCTGACGCAGACCCAGCAAACGCAACAGCACCGGCAGGCAGGCGCCGGCCAGCGGTAGTAGCAGACTGCTCAGGTGCAGCGTGCCTTGGGCGATGGCGAACAGGGTCCAGCACGTCAGGTCGATGAGGATGGCGGTTTGCACCAGTCGCCGGGTAGCGGCGGGCGGGTAGTCGATGTGTCGCAGGTACAGGTACAACACCGGAATCGCGGTAATGGCGAACAACAGCCCGATTGCCAGCGAACTGATCCACGGTTGCGGCGGCAACAGCCAGATCGCCGTGGCAATGCCACAGGTGAACGGAACGCAGAAGCTCGGCAGGGCAATTTTCAGGCTCTGGCGATCCAGTTGCAGGTCGATCACATCGCTGAGGATGTAACCGAGCAGCAGCGCGAAACTCAGGCTGTAGAGGTTTTTCAGCCAGATCGGCGACACCAGCGCGGCGCCGCTCAATTGCCAATGGGGTTCGATCCAGAAGTACATCAACAGCGGAAGGCCGACCGTTGCGAACAGTAACTGACTGACGATCGGGATCAAGCCAAGGTGGCGCCCGGCGCGAGTCGCCACGGCAAACAGCGCCAGGGCCATCGCCCAAAACAGCACGACCATCACGCTGCTGGCTCCGCGACGTGGGCCGCCTGCACATGTCGCCCCGCCCAAGGTGCGAGCAAGAAACTGAAGATCAGGCCCAGGCTGACTGACAGCCCGAAGTTGCTCACCGCCGGTGTGCTCGACACCGCCAGCAGACCGAACGATAGCCAGGTGGTCAACGCCGCCAGCAAGGTGCCCAACAGGCTGACGGCGGCGCCGCCGACCTGTTCGCGCATGAGGATCGCGTAGTCGACGCTGATCGCCGTCACCAGCAGCAGGCCGAACAGGCTGAACAGAGTCAACGGCTGGCCCAGCCAACCGAGGCTTGCGAGGCTGCACAGCGCCGCGAGCAGTGGCAGGGACACGATGCGCAGCGCACCACCGAAACCGAACGGCAGGATCAATACCAAAACGATCAGCACGCATGAGGCAAGTTTCAGTTCGGCGGCGCTGATCTGCGTGGCGGCGAAGACCTCGTTCAACTCACCCAGGCGATCCACCAGCACTACGCCCTGCAAATCCTCGGCCTGGACCCGCAGCAGGGACGGATTGTTCAAACCTTGCAGACTGACCATCGCCGCTACGCCATTCTCGGTCGGCCCGAGCCACAGTGTCCGATAAGGCTCGGACAAAGGGCCGGTCAACGCCGCGTCGATGTCTTCGGCGGGCAACGCTTGCAACTTCGCCAACTCGGTTTGCAGCGCCTCGACCGGCACACCGACATCGAGCAACGGTTGCCAGAACTGCGGCAGTTTGCTCAACGCTTCACGCGCTTGCTGCTGTGCGCTTGGCGGGCTGATCAGTTGATTGAGCGAAAGGTAGCCCTGGAGTTTTTCCAGGTTGACCAGTTGATCCAAGCGGTCGCTCAAGGCGCCCAGGCGTTCGAGCAATTGTTGTTGATCGGCCGCCTGCACCAGGAAGAACTGGCTGGTGGGTTGATAGCCGGTAATCCGCGCGATGGTCTGCGCTTCAGCGGTCAATTGCTGCGGTGCGCCGACCCACTGGCGGATGTCATTTTTAGCCTGGAGCTGCAACAGGCCACCGGCGCAAAACGCAATCAGCAGCGCCAGCAACACCGGCGTGCTCAGGTGTTTGAGCAGCGCTTCGCGACATCTCAGCAAAAACTCGGAAACCCGCAACGGCCACTGCGCAGGTCGCAAATCCACACCCTTGAGCAACGCCGGCAGCAGGCACACGGCAGACAGATAAGCACCGAGCAAACCGGCGGCGGAGAACACTGCGATTTGGGTCAGCGCCGGGAATGGCGTCCAGGCCAAGGCGAGGTAGCCGATGGCGCTGGTGATCAGGCTCAGGGTCAGGCCCGGCAACGTCAGACGCAAGGCCGGCCAGCTGTGCCAGGGTTTCAGGCTCCAGCTCTTGGACAGGTAATGCAGCGGGTAATCGACTGCGACACCGATCAGGCTCGAACCGAGCACCAGCGTCATCACGTGCATGTGGCCGAACAGTGCCACGCAAGCCACCGCGCCGAACAGCATGCCCACCAGCACCGGAACGAACGCCAGCAGCACACGCCAGCGGCGGAAGGCCAGCAGCAAGAGCAGCAAAATCCCCACCGTGGCGCCGCCGCCAACCCAAGTCATTTCGCGGGTGGCTTGCCGTTGACCGTTGGCCGCGTACAGCAAGCCGCTGGCGGCGAGCAATTGCACATCGGACTGGGCGGCCTGTTCGCGGCTGTGCTGGAGCAGGTCGGCCACTTGCAGCGGCAGGTTCATGTCGAAGGCATTGCCCGTGGTTCGTGCGCGCAGCAGCACCCAGCTTTTGCCGTCGGCGTCGGCGATCAAGGCGCCGCTGCCGAGGTCCAGTTGCACCGATCCGTGTTGCGGCTGGCTGTTCTGGATACGCCCGGTCAGGCCCAGCCAGTCGTCCTGGCTCGGCACCAGGCTGAAACCGGTGAAGGGATCGAACAACGCCTGCACCCGTTGCTGGATAAAGGCGTCGGGGTGTTCGATCAACAGTTGGCGATCATCCGCCGAGAGCATCGCCAATCGGCCTTGCAGCAGTTGCGTGCGCAGGGCGGGCAAGTCGGCTTGCAGGTTCCACTGGACCTTTTCAAACAGACCGCTGGCTTGCCACTGATCGTCGAGTTTTTGTGCCATGGCGATGGCTTGCTGGCGATCAGCATGACCGACCAGCACCAGCATTTCGCGGTTCAGCGGTTCTTGCATGCGTTGTTCGGCGCGCAGTTCCAGGGCATCCGGCGCGGTGCCGGGCACCAGTTCCATCAGGTTGGCCGACAGCGGGGCGCCGTCACGCCATTGCCAGCCGGCGAGCGCGAGCACCACCAGCAGCAGGATCAGGAACAGCCGTGGAAGCATGCGTTCACTCGGCAAAGTCATGTTGCTCCGCGTCGCTCAACGGTTGGGTGCTGGTGCTGTCTTGCATGCGCAGCAAAGTGCTGTCGCCCTGGGTTTCCAGCAGTTCGATGCTGTGCACCAGCTCGCCGCCGGTGATGTTGATCTGGTTGAACACTTGCTTGAGCAGCATCGAACGCGGCAGCAGTGTCAGCTTCCAGTTCTGCGCATCGCCATTCAGCGATAGCTCGAAATCCCGTTGCAGACCGCTGCTGTCGCCTTGCAACACGGCGAGGAACAAGCGGTTCTGCTCGGCCCCGGCGCTCTTGCCCGGCAACATCTGCCAACCATTGGCGTCGCGCCGGGCAATGCCTTTGGCGGTGATGCGGTAATCCTGCTGCAACGGTGTTTTCAGCAACCACAGCAAACCGTGGTTTTTTGCCAGGACGAACGTGCCTTTGCTGGTCAGCGGCTGGGGCAGGGCGCGCAGGTGTTTTTCCTGGATGAAGCTGCCGTGGATCACGTCGGGTTTGGCCAGTTGATCGCTCAGTTGTTGCAGATCGAAGGCGTGAGTGAGCGACGACAAACCAAGAAGCACCAGCGCAGCAAGGCACTGGAACACACGTGGCGAGCGAGCTTGCTCGCGCTGGGCTGCGAAGCGGCCCCAATACGGCAGGTGTGAGTGCTGCGCACTCAAGCGCGAGCAAGCTCGCTCGCCACAAGGAGTTCGGCGGCCATCGATTTGTGGGTTCATGCCAGCATCCTTTCGACAGCATCGGTGAACACCTTTGGCGAGGCCAGCTGCATTTCGCGGTTGTTCATGTCGACGGCGACCTGCACGGAAACGGCGCGGGTCAGGCGTTCGCCGGTTTCCACATCGCTGATCAGGTAGTTGATCTTCAGACGGTTCTCCCATTCCACCAGGTTGGCCCGCACATTCAGCTTCTGACCGAACACCGCAGCGCGTACGTAGCGCAGTTGCAGGTCGATCACTGGCCAGGCGTAGCCCGATTCGGACATGGCGCTGTAGTTGTGGCCAATCTTGTCCAGCAACGCGCAACGGGCGACTTCCAGGTACTTGATGTAATGGCCGTGCCAGACGACGTGCATGCTGTCGACGTCAAAGAACGGCACGAGGATTTCCGTATCGGTGTGAAGCACTCCCTTGCTACGCATGCAGCCTCCAGTGTTGTTCAGCGATACGTTGCAGGCACAGGCGCAATTCGCCTTCCAATGCGCGGTCTTCGATGACCGGTGGGAAGTCCTTGGCCAGTTCTTCGTGCATGGCGGCGAGGGATGGCGGCAATGGCCGCGCATCTTCGGCCTGACCGCGCAGCCACACGCCCTGATTGGCGGCGAGCAGAGTGGCGGCGGCGACCTGTTCGGTCAGCTCCAGCACACGAATCGCATCGCGGGCGGCGATGGTGCCCATGCTCACCTTGTCCTGGTTATGGCATTCGGTGGAACGCGAGAACACGCTGGCCGGCATGGTGTTTTTCAGCGCTTCGGCGGTCCATGCGCTGGTGCCGATCTGCACGGCCTTGAAGCCGTGATTGAGCATGGCGCGCTCGGCGCTGGCGCCGGACAGGTTGCTTGGCAAACCGTGGTTGTAGCGTTCGTCCACCAGCAGCGCGAGTTGCCGATCCAACAAGTCGGCGACGTTGGCCACGAGGTTTTTCAGACTGTCCATGGCGAACGCGATGTGGCCGCCGTAGAAGTGTCCGCCGTGCAGTACGCGCTCGGCTTCGGCGTCGATGATCGGGTTGTCGTTGGCGCTGTTGAGCTCGATTTCGATGAACGAACGCAGCCAATTCAGGCTGTCGGCCAATACGCCGAGGACGTGGGGCGCGCAACGCAGGGAATAGCGGTCTTGCAGGCGATGAAGCGGCGCGGTCGGCGCGTCGATCGCCAGGTCTTTGCGCAGCCATGCGGCCACCTGCATCTGCCCCGGATGCGGCTTGGCGGCGAACAGGCGCTCGTCGAAATGCTCGGGGTTGCCTTGCAGCGCGACCACGTTCAGCGCGGTGATACGCGTCGCCAGTTGCAGCAGGTAATCGGCGCGGGCGTAGGCCAGGCAAGCGAGGCCGGTCATGACGGCGGTGCCGTTCATCAACGCCAGCGCCTCTTTCGGGCGCAGCACCAGTGGCTGCCAACCGAGTTCGCGATGCACATCGGCGGCCTGACGGCGTTCGCCGCGGAACATCACTTCGCGCTCGCCGGACAGGGTCGCCGCGACATAGGACAGCGGCGTCAAATCACCGCTGGCGCCCACCGAGCCTTCTTCCGGAATCAGCGGCAGGATGTCGTGTTCGAGAAACGCTTGCAGGCGCTCCAGCAGTTCCACGCGCACCCCGGATACACCGTGGCACAGGGACTGCAAACGCGCCGCCAGCACTGCGCGGGTGGCTTGGGCGTCGAGCAGCTTGCCCAGTCCGCAGCCATGGAAGGTATACAGATGACGCGGCAGCGCCTCGACGTGATGCAGCGGCACCGCCACCACGCAGGAATCGCCGTAACCGGTGGTCACGCCGTAGATCACGCCTTCCTTGTCCAGCAGGGAATCGAGGAACTGCGCGCCCTTGGCGATGCGCCGGCGAAACTCGGAATCGCCTTGCAACTGCGTCGGCGCCTGACGGTTGGCCAGGGCCAGCACGTCTTCGATGCGCAAAGGGAGTTCGCCGAAAGTTACCGGCTCAAGCGTTGGCGTCGTCATCGGTCTTCCAGAAAGGGTAAAAGTTGAACCATTGTTGAGGCGCGTCGAGGCAATAGTGACTCAGGCGCGCGGCATAGCGGGAGGCCCACTGATGAATGACCTGCTCGCGGTCGCTGCGCTTCCAGATGATCGCTTCGGCGAACGGCTCGATCGTCAGCCGATAATCGCCGTCGGGCTTCTTCAGGCACATCAATAGGTTGATCGGGCATTTCAGCAGACCGGCCAACAACCACGGCCCTTGCGGGAATTTCGCCGGGTGGCCGAGGAAATCCACGGTCACGCTGCGCCCGCCATGCAGCGGAACGCGGTCACCGGCAATCGCCAGCCACTCGCCACGCTCCAGGCGCTCGTGCAGTTGCAGCATGATCACCGGGTCCAGCTCGCTGACCTGAATCAGGCGCAAATTGGTCGCGCCGGCCTCGCCGAGCAAGCGGTTGAACTGCTCGGCGTGTTTGGTGTGCACCAGCACGTTCATGGTGACCCTTTCGCCGATCTCCGCGAGGGCGCGGCACACTTCGAGATTACCCAGATGCGCGCCCACCAGCATCTGCCCGCGAGTTCCGCGCAATTGGTTGCGCAGCAGGGCCGGGTCGATGATTTCGATCTGCTCGATGCTCAGCTTGCCATTCCACACGTCGAGCTTGTCGAGCATGGAATCGGCGAAGGCCATGAACTGGCCAAACACCCGCCAATGGCTCGGGCGCAAGTCGTCACGACCGCTCCAGTCGGCCAGGCGTTGCTGATATTGCCAGGCGCTGTGACGGGCGCTGCGACCGAACAGGAAAAAATACAGGACGATGCCGTACAGCAACGGGCTCAGCAGTCGACGGCCAAGTACTTTGGCGGCGACCGCAGTGAATTTCATCAGCCAGAAACTGCCGCGCTCTTCGCGGTCGGCCCAGTGTTGTTTTTCAGTGCTCATGCTCGCCACCGTCGCCAGAGGATCACGGGCGAGCGCAACAACATGCCGAAGAACAGCCGGGTGTGCATGCTCGAAATCAGTACGTTGTCGTGGAACATGCGGAAATGCGAAACACCGTCCAGCGGGTAATGGACTCGGGTTTGCAGCCATTGCATCGGCTGATTGCGCCAGGCCAGGCGCACCAGAATGTCCGAGTCGAAATCCATGCGTTTGCCGATCTTCGCCGAGTCGATCAGCGTCAGCGTCGGTGGCAATGGGTAGACCCGAAAGCCGCACATGGAATCGCGTATCTGCAACGACAAAGTGTTGATCCAGACCATGACGTGGGTCAGGTAGCGCGCGTACAAACGCCCCTTTGGCACGCTGTCGTCATATTGCGGATAGCCGCAGATCACCGCCTCGGGATGGGCGCGAGAGTGCTCTATGAAACGTTTGACGTCTTGCAGGTCGTGCTGGCCGTCGGCATCTACCTGCAAAGCGTGGCTGAAACCCAGGCGTGAGGCTTCACGCAGACCGGTCATTACCGCTGCGCCCTTGCCCTGATTGGCGGCGAGGCGGATCAGGTGAATGTTGTCACGCCGGGCCAGTTGATCGAGCACTTTTGCGCACGATGGACTGCTCGCGTCGTCTACCAGAATGCACGGTAGATCGCTGGCGAGCAGCGCCTCGACGACCGTGGTGATGGCGGTTTCGTGGTTGTAGACCGGGATGACTGCGCAGGGGTTATGCATGACCGCAAACCTTGTGGCGAGGGAGCCTGCTCCCGCTGGGCTGCGAAGCAGTCCCAATTTTGGCGAGCGCTTCGCACTCGAGCGGGAGCAAGCTCCCTCGCCACAAAGGGTAGTCCTGAGTCAGGAAGCTCCGTTGGTTACGCATGCGCCGCCTCCAGCAAAATCCGCCCGCTGGAGCAGGTGGCGGTTTCGTTGCGGTAGGCAAAATACAGCTTGCCGCGTGCCGGATCGAAGCGCAGGTGCAATTGCACTTCATCGCCCGGACGCACCAGTTGCTGGAATTTCAGCACTTCCATACCAGCGAATTTTTCCGGCAGGTTCATCAGTTGCTGGCCCAGTTTCAGCGCCCACTCCACTTGCACCACACCGGGCAACACCGGTGCCCGAGGAAAATGGCCGCTGAAGTAGGCCAGATCCGGCGGTACCGCCAGTTGCAGGCTCCATTCGCCGTCGACTACGACTTGCTCCAGCACTTCCGGCGCCTTGGGGCGTGGGGCCAGCAGCAGGGCTTCGACGTCGGCCTGGGGCAGTTTGCCCTGAGTGTTCAGCGGCAGTTGTCGCAGCAAACGCCAGCGCCGTGGCAAGGCCAGGGCTTCGCAATGCTGGCTCAGGTGTTGGCGCAGTTCTTCGGTCAGGGTGCGTCGACCCTGGTTGCGCAAGGCGTGCAATCCCGCTTCGGTCAGCACCAGCAAAGCCCCGAGCGATGCACGGTTTTCCTGAACGACGCCGAGGCGCGCTTCGGCGACCCACTCATGGGCCATCAGCGCCTTTTCAAGCATCGGCAGCGAGATACGTTTTTCTTCCAGTTTGACGATCCGGTCCAGCCGCCCGAGCAGTTCGAATCGGCCATCGGCGGCGATTCGCGCAGCATCGGCGGTGTGTTCGACATGGCCGGCCGGCAAGTAGGGCGAGGCGATCAGCAGCGCGCCGTCATCGTCCTGGCTCAGTGCTACATCGGCGAAGGGCTGCCACAGGTCATGACCCTGACGCCAGGCAATGCCACCGGTTTCGGAGCTGCCGAAGATTTCCGTCGGCCATTGCTGCAGACGATGATGCAGACTTTGCGCAGCTTCGGCCGGCAGCGCGCCACCGGAAGAAAACACCCGACGCACCGCACTCAGCGCCGGCCAATCGAGGTTATCACCCATACGCTTGAGCAGCGCCGGGCTGGCAACCCAGGCGAACGCCGGATGTTCGCGGCTGGCGCGCTGCAAATCTTCCGGGAAGGCCAGTTGCTTGCGCACGAACGGGCGACCGGCGCACAGCGGCCACAGCACGCGGAACAGCAGGCCATAAATGTGTTGGGTCGCGACGCTGCCGATGATGCATGCCGGGCCCAGTTCGGCGCCCCACAGTTGTTCCAGGGCTTCGACTTCATTGACCAATTGGCGCAGGGTTTTGTCGATGCGCTTGGGTTCACCGCTGGACCCGGAGGTGCACAGGCTCAGCGAACAGCGATCCAGGTCGAGTGCCGCAGCGCTGAGTGGCGGATGGTTGAAATCGCGCAGGTGCGCGTCATCGGCCTGATCGGTCAGCCACAAATCCACTTCGCCTGACCAGCGTTGGCGGGTCTGGGGTTGCAGGTCGGCCGGCAGCAACACGCTGACCCCGGCACGCCAGGCACCGAGCAAGGCAATCGCCAGGTCGGCAGCGTCTTCAAGATGCACGGCGATGCGCTGCACACCTTGGGCTTGCAGGCCGGCGGCCAGGCTCAGGGCCTGTTCGTACAGTTGTGCGTGGTTGAGCAGCGGTTCGGCCGTTACGGCACGTGCCGCTTGCGCCTTGAGCAGCAGGTGCTCAAGTTTTATCCAATTCATGGGTGGCCTCGTACCCGTTGTCGTATCAGCCATTCAATGGCAAACATCAGGCCTATCAATCCGTAGGAAATCAGGCCGGTGTACAACATCCACCAGCTCAGCGGCGCCCACAGCGTCAGGGCGGCGGCGCACAAACCGTTGCAAAGAAAAAATACGCTCCAGGCGATGGTCACCTGGCGGGTATAGCGAATGCCCTTGGCCGGCAGGTGCGGTTCACGCAGACGGGCCAGGCGTTCGACCATTGGCGGGCCGTAAACCAGGCTCAGTCCGAACAGGCCCAGCATGAATCCGCTGATCAGTACCGGATACCAGCGCAACAGCACCGGGCTGTCGAACAGCGCCAGCAACAGGCAGAAGACGATGGCCACTATGGCCATCCAAAGGCTGCCTGGCCGTCGTCTGCCGGTCAGCGCGCGGGCCAGCCACAGGCTGCCCAGCAGCAGGCCGAACTGCCACGGCGCGAAATGCTGCATGCCGAAATAAACCGCAAAGGGGTACAGCAAGCCCGCCAGCAGCAGGCCGAGGCCGATCAGTCGGCTCATGCGGCCGGTTGAACCAGACGGTAGACCGCCTCGACCACGTCGCTGACGGTACGCACCGATTTGAATTCCTCGGCCGCGATTTTCTTGCCGGTCTGACGTTTGATGTGATCGATCAGGTCGACCGCATCGATGCTGTCGATTTCCAGGTCCTGGTACAGGTTCGAATCGAGGCTCACGCGCTCGGGGTCCAGTTCGAACAGCTCGACCAAGGCATCGCGCAAGGTGTTGAAAATGTCGTCACGAGTTTGCATGGTCCGGTCTCAAGCTGCCTGTTTTGCAGTGACGAACGCCGCAAGGCTCGCCACGTTACTGAAGTGATTACGCGTGTCCTTGGCGTCGGCGTCGATTTTGATGCCGTATTTTTTCTGGATGGCCAGGCCGAGTTCCAGGGCGTCTACCGAGTCCAGGCCCAGGCCTTCGCCGAACAAAGTCTGGTCGTCGCCGATGTCTTCGGCGCTGATGTCTTCGAGGCCGAGGGCATCGATGATAAGCATTTTGATATCACGGTGCAGATCGCTCATCTTCGGCGAGCTCCTTAATAAAGTAAGAATGTAGATAATCGTTGAGCTTGCGCGAAGCCTGCGGCGCAGGGCCCAGCGCGGCGAAGGCCTGTGGATCTATATCGGCCCCGACCCGGAAACTGAAGTGCACGCGGCGCTTTGGGATCCGATACCAGGGCTCGGCCTTGGACAATGTGGTCGGGCTGACCTTGATGATCACCGGAGTCAGGATTTTCGCACCCCGCAGGGCAATCGCCGCACCCCCCCGATGAAAGGCCGGCGCCTGGCCCGGTTGGGTGCGGGTGCCTTCGGGAAAGATGATCAGGGTCTGGCCGTTTTTCAGCGCGTCGGCGGCGGCATCGAGCATGTCCATGCTGCCGTCGTTACTGATGTATTCGGTGCGGCGCAGCGGACTGCGGGTGAAGGGGTTTTCCCAGAGGCTTTGCTTGACCACGCAATTGGCGTGGCGCACCAGGCCGATCAGGAACACCACGTCGATCAACGACGGGTGATTGGCCATGATCATCTGCCCCGGTCTCCCGAGTTTTTCTGCGCCCTGGATGTCGTAGGTCAGTACCCCGGCGCGGGCCATGAAACGGATGAAAAACCAGAAACAGCGACTGACCGTGTGCCGCGCGCGTAACCGGTGCGTCTGGGCATCGCCCGGCAGGCAGCTCAGCAACGGGAAAACCAACAGACGCAGGCACAGACCGCCCAACCCGAACAGTGCGAAGCTCGCGGCAGTGGCCAGCAGGCGCCAGTAATAGGCGTCGCGGTGCTTTTCAGTCATGGGTTGCGTTGCCAGGTCCATACACGATTTTTCCAGGCATGTTGGCAGGTGGTTTGCTGGCCTAGCAGGATTTGCAACAGATTCAGCGCGTGGGGCCAGCGGGATTTGGACAACGCATCCGTGGGGCTGTTCAGGGACAGCTGCCAGTCATTGCCGGGGGTTATCAACAGACCGACGGCATAGGGGAACGGCACATCGTCGATCCAGGTCGAGTAAGCCTCGGGCGGTTGTTCTTCAGTGACCACCAGCAATACCGCGGGCGCGCCTTCGTTCAACAGGGCTGCAGCCTCCAGCATGCCGTGTTCCAGACCATCGCCGGCCGCCGCGAGGGCAGTCATTTCGCTGGTTTCGCCGCGCAGGATCGACCAGAGGCCGATGATCGCGTTGTGCACCGAGAGGCTGAACTGGGTGGGCGACAGCGGCTGATCAACCGCCAGTTCGCTGAGAATGTCGAATGTGCGCGGGGTTTCGCCGTGACGGGATACAAAGACCAACGGCAAATCCTTGCGGCTCTCGGCCAATGGCCAGCCGACGCAGAACGCCATTCGCGCCAGACGGCTGAGTCGCCGGCGCTGCATGGCCGGCAGAAACGAGACATCCGGGGCGGCATCGCTGCCCGGCAGCACGACCGGTTGTCGGCTCCAGGCTTGCCAATCGTCCACGCTTTCGAGCCCTGGGGCCCATGCGCGCCACTGGGCGATGTTGAAATTGATCACAGACATTCATCCCGCCCTTGCAGGCATCGTTGACGCGATGAGTGGCCGACAACCACGACTCACCTACGTGGCGATTGCGCCGAGTGGCGCGCATTATCCGGGTGCGGCGGACGTGTAGCAAATAGTGGTTACATTTTGCTCAGTGTTATGTCCCGAATGGTTCAAAAAAACTGAATATTTGACAATTATTCCGGTTACTACGCGCCCGTTTGTCGGTTCAGACTCGGGCCGTGGTGCTTTTTTTACTTGAGATGACCAATGACCGAGCAGTCCTTCTGCCGGGGAGGTAGATAAGCAACACCGAGGGCCACTACACTCGGTCATTCTTTGATACACGGAGGTTTTGACATGCGGCGCGTGGTGTTCAATCAGAAAGGTGGCGTGGGCAAGTCCAGTATTGCCTGCAATCTGGCGGCGGTCAGCGCCAGCGAGGGTTATCGCACCTTGTTGGTGGATCTCGATGCCCAGGCCAATTCCACTCAGTACCTGACGGGACTCACCGGTAACGACATTCCGATGGGGATTGCCGATTTCTTCAAGCAGACCTTGTCTTCCGGGCCTTTCTCCAAGAAAAACCAGGTCGATATCTACGAAACCCCGTTCGACAACCTTCACGTCATCACCGCCACCGCCGAGCTGGCCGACCTGCAGCCCAAGCTTGAGGCCAAGCACAAGATCAACAAGCTGCGTAAGTTGCTCGAAGAGCTTGATGAGGATTACGACCGGATCTATCTGGATACGCCGCCAGCGCTAAATTTCTACGCAGTATCAGCGTTGATTGCCGCTGATCGTGTGCTGATTCCCTTCGATTGCGACAGTTTTTCGCGTCAGGCGCTTTACGGGTTATTGGCGGAAATAGAAGAACTGAAAGATGATCACAACGAAGGGTTGGAGGTCGAAGGCATCGTGGTCAACCAGTTCCAGGCACGTGCCAGTCTGCCCCAGCAGATCCTTGACGAGCTGATTGCCGAGGGCTTGCCGGTACTGCCGGTGTATTTGGGCAGTTCGGTGCGCATGCGCGAATCCCATCAGGCCAACACACCGCTGATCCATCTCGATCCGCGGCACAAGCTGACACAGCAGTTTGTCGAGTTACATAACTTGCTGGAAAAAAGCTGATCTTTGCTAATCGCACATAAACACTGTGGGAGATTCTATGTTG
>NZ_JSAK01000016.1 GCF_000802965.1 Pseudomonas fluorescens
CGAGCCTGCTCGCGATGAGGGCTTCACATTCAACATCTCTGTTGACTGATCCGCCGCCATCGCAAGCAGGCTCCCACATTGGTTCCGTGTATCTTCAGATTCCCTGACTACGCAACCAGCTCATCAGCTGCGGCAACGGGAACGCCCCGCTCTGGCGCGCAACCTCCCGACCGTTCTTGAACAGAATCAGGCTTGGAATCGAGCGAATCCCCAACTGCGCCGACAACTGCTGGTTCGCCTCGCTGTCCAACTTGGCCAGCCGACACTTGCCCGCCAATTGCCCCGCCGCCTGCTCGAACACCGGCGCAAACGACTTGCACGGCCCGCACCAGTCCGCCCACACATCTACCAGTAGCGGCAGGTCGCCCTTGATCTGGCTGGCGTAATCGCCTTGCTTCAATTCAAAAGGCTTGTTCAGCAAAACCTCAGCCTTGCAGCGGCCGCATTTGGGATGGTCTCCCAGGCGCTCGGCGGGGATGCGGTTGAGGCCGTTGCAGTGGGGGCAGGGGATGAGGAGAGGGTCGGTCATGGGTTGATCCTGTTAAGAAGCCGATCACTCCTATTTGGAGACGTTTGCTCATATTTTCAATCGTGCGATGCCAGTCGATAAAACTAGGCTGAAACGTACCTGGCGAGACCATTGGTCTGTTTGGGATTATCGCATATTGCGATATTTTTGATCTGTGATTAACTCCCCATAGCAGAATGCGATAAGGATGTTGCATGCATGTCATCACCGAAAAACGAATACGTGAAGCAAAGGCAAAATGGCCACAGGCAGCCAACGCTTTGGATCACTGGTATCAATTGGCTAAAGGAAGTACGCCGGCGGATTTCGCGACGATGAAGGCCTTATTCCCTGCTATCGACAAGGTGGGCGAATTTCACGTTTTCGATATCGGTGGCAACAAATTGCGACTGATCGCTTTCGTCAGGTCTCGGTCCCAAAAGCTTTATATCAAGCATTTGCTGGATCACCGCGAATACGACCGCGGCAAATGGAAGGAGGGAAGAGTATGAGTGTTCTGATCAAAAGAGCGGCCGAACATTGGGAGTTCGTCTCCCCTGTGTTGCGCAAACCAAAAAACGAAGACGACTATGACATGCTGGTACGGGCGCTGGACGAGTTGCTCGAGATGACTGGCGATGATGAGACCCATCCGCTGATGAGCCTGGTGGATATCATCGGTGACTGGATTGAGGAATGGGATAACAAGCATCACCCAATGCCGAAGCCTAGCGGTGCCGACGTCCTCGGCTACTTGATGCGCGAACACGGCCTCACGCAGAGTGACCTGCCAGGAGTCGGCACCCAATCGGTCGTATCCGAGATTCTGAGTGGCAAGCGTCAGCTCAACCTGCGGCAGATCCGCTGGTTGGCCGAGCGCTTTGGTGTGTCGGTGGAAACCTTTATCTGATGGGGGTTCAGGAAGAACAACTGATCTCCAAATGCTTGCCCCACTCCGGCGGCCGTTCGGCATAGCTTTCCATCCCCGGTTGCTCCTCGAACGGCTTGCTCAGCACTGCGTGCAGTCGTCGAACTTCCGAATAGTCGCCATTTTCCGCCGCATCGATCGCTTTTTGCGCCAGGTAATTACGCAGGATGTACAGCGGGTTGACCGCGTGCATGCGTTGGCGGCGTTGTTCCTGATCCAGTTCGCCTTCCCGGGCAACTCGGGCAACGTACAGCTCACCCCAGGCATCGAAGCCCTTGAGGTCGACGAAGTCATCGCGCAAACGGGCGATGGCTGCTCGCGGTGAGTCATCGCCCAGGCGACGGAAGAACAGGCTGTAATCGACGCCGCTGTTTTGCATCAGTTGCAGCAGTTGTTCCAGAAGCTTTTGATCGTCGTCTTCGGCGGTGGTGAGGCCGAGGCGGCGGCGCATCAGGTCCTGGTAATGGGCCTGGAACAGCGGCAGGTATAGGCCTAGGGTCTCGCGCAGGGCCTCGACGCTGATGAACGGTGTCAGCGCTTGAGCCAATGCGCTGAGGTTCCACTGACCGATGGGCACTTGGTTGCTGAAGGAATAGCGGCCCTGATCGTCGGAGTGGTTGCAGATGAAGTTGGCGTCAAAATCGTCGAGGAAGGCGAACGGGCCGAAGTCGAAGGTGATGCCGAGGATCGACATGTTGTCGGTGTTCATCACGCCGTGGCAGAAGCCGTAGGCTTGCCACTTGGCAATCAGTTCGGCGTTGCGCTCGACGATTTCGCGGAACATCGCCAGATACGGTTCTGGTTGCTCCAGGCACTCGGGAAAGTGCATGGCCAGCACGTGTTCGCCCAGTTCTTTCTGCTTCTCCGGGCGTTTGGTGTAGTAGAAATATTCGAAATGCCCGAAGCGCACGTGGCTCGGCGCCAGGCGCAGCACCATGGCTGCGCGTTCCTGTTTCTCGCGCCACACCGGCGTGTCGGAACCGATCACGCACAGCGCCCGGGTGGTCGGGATGTTCAGGGCATGCAGCGCTTCGGAGGCGAGGAATTCGCGGATCGACGAGCGCAACACCGCGCGGCCATCGCCCATACGTGAAAACGGTGTCTGGCCGGCGCCCTTGAGGTGCAGGTCCCAGTGCTCGCCCGCCTCGTTGTACACCTCGCCCAGCAACAGGCCGCGACCGTCGCCCAGTTGCGGGTTGTACGAGCCGAACTGATGGCCGGAATAGACCATCGCCCGGGGAATCGCATCGGCCCAGAGCTTGTGGCCGCTGAATAACTCGGCGAACTCCGGCGTTTCGGCCACAGTCGGGTCGAGATCCAGCAACGCCATGGCGGCGGGGCTGGCGACTACGAGGCGCGGGTTGTCGATGGGCTCGGGCAGCACGTGGGCGGAAAACGCATCGCCCAGGCGGTCGAAGCGATTATCGAAGGTCAGTTCGTCGAGGGCTTTCAAGGGCCGGCTCCAGCAGAATGTCCGAGCATTCTGCTGGGGAAAGACCGGTTAGTCGAGTTTGGCGGGCGGCGGCTCTTGCACCGGCTTGCCGTCGACCAGCGGCACGATGGTTTTCGCTTCCGGCTCGATCGGCACCATCTTGTATTCCTGGCCGTGGAGATTCTTGAGGTAGACCTCCATCTGCCGGAACGAGATGTTGATGTGCTGCTTCTTGAACTCGCGATTGATGAAGCGGTTGACCTCATCGAGCACCGGGTTTCGGTCGCCGAGGTCGCGCACGTGCATGCGCAACTCGTGGTCGAGGGTGCTTTCGCCAAAATTCAGGAAATACACGTGCGGCTCGGGTTCTTTGAGTACCCGTGGGTTTTCCCGCGCGGCTTTCAGCAGCAGTTCTTTCACCAGGTCCAGGTCCGAGCCGTAATCGACCCCGAGCTTGAGCGTCACCCGTGTGATGGTGTCGGTCAGGGACCAGTTGATCAGTTGCCCGGTAATGAACGTCTTGTTCGGGACGATGATGTCTTTGCGGTCGAAGTCGGTGATGGTCGTGGCGCGGATGCGGATCTTGCTCACCGTGCCCGACAGGTTGCCGATGGTGATGGTGTCGCCGATCCGCACCGGGCGTTCGAACAGGATCATGATGCCGGAGATGAAGTTGGCGAAGATCTCCTGCATGCCGAAGCCGAGGCCGACCGAGAGCGCTGCGACCAGCCATTGCAGCTTGTCCCAACTCACGCCGAGCGTGGATAAGGTCGAGACAAAACCGATGCCGGCGATCACATACGACAGCAACGTGGTGGTGGCATAGGCGCTGCCTTGGGCGAGGTTCAGCTTTGACAGCACGAACACTTCCAGCAGACCGGGCAGGTTGCGCGCCAGGGCAAAGGTGATGCCGATGATGATCAGCGCGCCGAGCATGTCGCCGATGCTGATCGGCACCATGCTCATGTTGGCGCCGGTGCCGCTGGTGTATTCGTAGAGGGTGATGTTGTCCAGGTACGAGAACACCGAAATCAAGTCCGACCAGACCCAGTACAGCGCGGCGATGAAGCCGCCCAGCAGCGCCAGGCGGATCAGGCGCAGGGATTGCTCGTTAACCTTCTCGATGTCCAGCGTCGGTTCTTCGATGACCGCTTCGCCGTCGCCGGCCTCTTTCGCCGCCTGACGTTTGGCCAGGGCGCGTTGGTAAGCCAGGCGCCGTGCCGCGACGCTCAGGCCGCGCACGAAAGTCGCTTCGATCACCAGCCAGAACATCAGCAGGTAAAGGGTGTTAATCAACCGGTCGCTGAGTTTGAGCGCGGTGTAGTAGTAGCCGAAGCACACGGCCACGAACAACGCGATGGGCAGCGCGGTGAACAGAATGCCCAGAACCTTGCGGAACAGCGAGGCGTTTTCGTGGGTCGGGCTGCTGATCAGCAAGCGGCTGAGCAACCAGGTCATCAAGGCGTAGCAGATCAGCACCACGGGCATGCCGAGCACGTCATCGGCCAGTGCCGCCGGTTGCAGTTCCGCAACCGCCACCACGGTAACCAGAGCCATCACCACCATGCCAAGGCGACGGACCCAGCCCCGGAGGAATTCGACCTGGGGTTTTTCCCAGCGGAAATGCAATTCCGCCACGCCACCCGGCGCCAGAATCCGGTACGCGGTGTAGAACACCAGCCAGGCCCCGGCCATTTGCAGCAATGCCGCACCCATGCTTGCGTTTTGCCCGCGGGCGTCGATTTGCAGGGCCAGGGCACATAGGGCGAGGCCCAGCGACACCGGCATCGCCAGCAGAATGTTGATCAAGATGGCCTGGGGTGTGTGCAACTGGCTGTCACGCTTGAAGTGGCCGATGTCCTGGTGAACCTTGTTCAGGCGCGCATACAACTGCTTGCGTCGCCACAGCAGTGCGCCAATCAGTAATGCCAGTGGCAGGAACAGCAGCGGGCGCTGGGTCAGGCCGTCGACCAATTCACTCAGGCTCGAAGCCCAGGGCAGGGTATCGACCTGACGCTTCAGGCGATCCGGCACCGCATGCATCCACTCCAGATCCAGTGGCTTGTTGCTGGGAATCCAGAACATCTGCTCATCGAGGGTCGCCCGCAGGCTTTGCGCAGTGCTGAGCAGTTGCTTCTGGTTCAGTTGCAGGGTGATGGATTCGTTGAGTACCGCGCTTAGTTCGCGGTTCAGGCGTTCCAGCAGATCGGCGCGGGTCGTGGCCAGTTCCAGCAGGCTTTTGCGCAGCTGCGGGGTGACCTGTTCCGGCGGTTGAGCCGCCAGCAGGTTGTCGACGTAGGTGGCCGGGTTGCTGAGCAGTTCGCGTTGCTGGCTGACTTCGAATTGATACAGACGAATGTCGGCGATCTGGTCCGCCAGGTCGCGGTCGACCCGCAGTCGCGGCAAGGCCTGTTTCTGCTTGTAGAGAATCTTGGAGAGCAGCAGGCTGCCCTTGAGGACGTTGATCTGTTCATCCAGGGCGGAATCGCTCTGGGTCAGGCTGTCCAGTTGTTGCTTGGTTTGCAGGTTTTTCTGGGTGACCACGTTGAGGCGGTCGGTGCTTTTGAGCAAGTAGTCCGAAAGCTTCAGGTTGGCCGTGCTTTCGGTAGCCAACAGGCTGCTGCCGCCGGCCTTCTGCGCTTCGATCGATTGCTGGGTCACCGTTTCTTGAGATTGCGCGAGGCGCTTCTCATTGATCAGGTTTTGCAGCTCCTGGATTTCCTGATCCAGGCGATCGGACTTTTCGGATAGCAGGTCATGCTGGCTGTTGCCCAGGTCTTGCAGCTGGTTGTTGCCGGCCAGTTCCTGGCGGCGCAGCGGGATCAGGGCGTTCAGGGCCATGAGCTCGGCATTGAGCTGGTCGCGCTGCTCGGCACTCAAGGTCTTGCCGGCGTCTTTGCCGGCCTTGAGGATGTTGTTGATCTGCTGGATGCGCGTCTGGCTGGCGGAAATTTCCGCCTGGGCGCGTTCGGGGCGAGTCTGGGCGGTAATGATCAAGCTATTGGCGTCGCCCAACGCCTTTTGCAGATCGCTTTGCTGGGTCGAACGCTCGGTGAGCATTTGCTCGAGCTGCTGAATCGACTCCTTGGCAAAGCGTTGCGCCACCGGTACTACGCTGCTGGCCTTGAGACGGGTCAGCTCACGCTGGTTTTCGATGGTCTGTTTGGGCGCGGTCGCCAGTTGTTGCTTGAGGGCGACCAGCTTCTGCTCGTAATCGCTCTGGTTGCTGAGCTGAGTCAGCGTGCTTTGCAGGACCGATTGCAGGGCCTTTTGATCGGCCTCCGGCAGTTTGCGGTCGGCGATCTTGTCCAGGCTCGCCTGCACGGATTCGCGGGTGGGTGGTTCGGCGGCTTGTAACGTACCGACAGAGAGACTCAGGCCCAAAAGGACCATGACGAAAAAGGTGCGCAGGCTTGACATAGAGACCGATCAAATACGAGGCGAAGAGTGGAGTTTAGAGGAACAAGCCCGGACCCGGGCGACTTCCTTCGGGGAATCTGACGCCCACTTTGCCGATTCTGTTCCCGTCCATGACCGCGACGGTCCAGATGGTGTTGTTCCATTCCACCTGGTCGCCAACTACTGGCGCACCGCCCACTTTCTGGGCAATGAACTTGCCCAGGGACATCTCCGGATCGATGCCTTCGACCTTCAATCCGTACAGGGCAGCAACCGCGGCCAGCTGGGCGTCTCCTTCGAGTACGAAGTCGCCGAAGAAGCGCAAATCGAGGCCCCGTTGCGGCGCCTGGCTGAAGAGTTTTCCGAGGGCTGCAAGGTTGTGTTCATGGCCGATTACACACAGTAAATCATCGACTTCCAGCACCGTACTACCCGACGGATGGAGCAGTTGCTGGCCACGAAACAGCGCCGCGATGCGGGTGCCTTCGGGCATTTTCAGCTCGCGCAGGGGGGAGCCGATGCACCATTTTTCGGCGCCGAGGCGATAAACGAACAGCTCCCATTCGCTGGTGACATGTACTTCAAGGGCGGAACGAGAGATCGGCGCAGGCTCTGGCGGAACGGTCACTTTCAAAAGCTTCGCCACCCACGGCAGGCTCGTGCCCTGCACCAGCAGCGACACCAGCACGATAAAGAAGGCGAGGTTGAAGTAGAGCTGGGCGTTCGGCAGGCCAGCCATCAGCGGGAACACCGCCAGAATGATCGGGACCGCGCCGCGCAAGCCGACCCAGGAAATGAAGGCCTTTTCGCGTCCGTGGAACGCCTTGAACGGTAACAGTCCGACCACCACCGACAGCGGCCGGGCGAACAGGATCATCCACAGCGCTAGGGCGAGGGCCGGCAGGGCAATCGGCAGCAAGTCGTGGGGCGTGACAAGCAGGCCCAGCACCAGGAACATGCCGATCTGTGCCAGCCAGGCCATGCCGTCGAGCATGTGCAGAATGCCGTGGCGGCTGCGCACCGGGCGGTTGCCGATCACCAGACCGCACAAGTAAACCGCCAGGAAACCGCTGCCGTGCAGGGCGTTGGTCAGCGCGAACACCACCAGACCGCCGGCGATGACCAGGATTGGATAGAGGCCGGTGGCCAGGTTGATGCGGTTGACCAGTTGCAACATCAGCCAGCCGCCGCCCAGACCAATCACACCACCGATGCCGAACTCGCGCAGCAGGTGCGTCAGAAGGCTCCAGTGCAGGCCGGTCTGGCCGCTGGCGAGCATATCGATGAGGGTCACGGTGAGAAACACCGCCATCGGGTCGTTGCTGCCGGATTCGATTTCGAGGCTGGCGGTCACCCGTTCGTTCAGGCCTTTGCCGCCCAGCAGCGAGAATACTGCCGCGGCATCGGTGGAACCGACGATGGCGCCGATCAGCAGGCCTTGAATCATATTGAGGTCGAACAGCCAGGCGGCGGCCATGCCGGTCAGCCCGGTGGTAATCAGCACCCCGACCGTCGCCAGCGACAGCGCGGGCCATAATGCGACACGGAAACTCGACACCCGGGTGCGCAACCCGCCATCGAGCAGGATCACCGCCAATGCAAGGTTGCCGACCAGATAAGCCGTGGGGTAGTTGTCGAAGATAATGCCGCCGCCGTCGACGCCAGCGGCCATGCCCACGGCCAGGATAATCACCAGAATCGGGATACCGAGGCGGGACGATAGTGAACTCACCAGAATGCTCGCACCTACCAGCAACGCGCCGATCAAGAACAGGCTGTTGATGGTCGTCGCATTCAAAGGCAGTACTCCAGAAAGCTGAAAGGCGGGCACAAACTGACCATGCAGTCTGCGTGCCAGCGATTCTAACCTGTTGAAATGTGATGCTGTCAAAAAGCTTTTGACGGTTTGACGCGCCGCGCGCGAACCCTGTGGCGAGGGAGCTTGCTCCCGTTGGGCCGCGTAGCGACCCCCCGAGTTGTTTCAGACAGATTTTGCAAGATCGATTGCGACTGCTGCGCAGTCGAGCGGGAGCAAGCTCCCTCGCCACAGGGGTTGTGGGGTCCAGTTACAGGCTAAACCGGCCAACCATCGTGTTCAGGTCCACCGCCAGACGCGACAACTCGCTACTCGCCGCACTCGTCTGGTTGGCACCGGTCGCCGATTGCACCGACAAATCACGAATGTTCACCAGATTGCGGTCCACTTCCCGGGCCACTTGCGCCTGTTCTTCGGCGGCGCTGGCGATCACCAGGTTGCGTTCGTTGATTTCGACAATCGCACTGTTGATCGTGTCCAGCGACATCCCGGCGCCACGGGCGATGTTCAGCGTCGACTCGGCGCGCTCGGTGCTGTTGCGCATCGAATCCACGGCGTGCTCGGTACCGCTCTGGATGCTGCCGATCATGCGTTCGATTTCGCTGGTCGACTGCTGGGTGCGATGCGCCAACGCGCGAACCTCGTCCGCCACCACGGCAAAGCCGCGCCCGGCTTCACCGGCCCGCGCCGCTTCAATGGCCGCGTTCAAGGCCAGCAGGTTGGTCTGATCGGCCAGGCCACGAATCACATCCAGTACCTTGCCGATATCGCGGGACTCATTGGCCAGGTCGCCAATCAAGGACGCAGTGCTCTGCACATCAGCGCTCATGCGTTCGATGGCGCTGACGGTTTCCTGCACCAGATCGCGACCGTCACCGGCGGAAGTGGTGGCGTTTTTCGACGCTTCGGACGTGCTGACGGCGTTGCGCGCGACTTCTTCCACGGCGCTGGTCATTTCATTGACCGCAGTGGCGGCTTGCTCGATTTCGTTGTTCTGCTGGGTCAGGCCACGGGCGCTTTCGTCGGTGACGCTGTTGAGCTCTTCCGCAGCCGACGCCAGTTGCGTGGCCGAGCCGGAAATTCGTTGCAGGGTGTCACGCAGTTTTTCCTGCATCTTCGACATCGCCAGCAACAGGCGACCGGCCTCGTCTTCGCCATCGACGGTGATCGGACGCGTCAGGTTGCCTTCGGCGATCTGTTCAGCGGCGTCCAGGGCGTTGGCGATGGGCTTGGTGATGCTGTTGGTCAGCAACCAGGCGAACAGCATGGTCAGGCCGGTGGCGATGACCAGCAGAGTGATTACCAGGTTAAAGGCCGATTCATATTGGTCGGCGGCTTGCTGGTTGGTGTCGAGGGTCTGCTGGGTGTTGATCTCCAGCAGCTTGTTCAATACCGCGTTGACCGCTTCGGAGTTGCTCAGCAGATCGGCGTTGAGCAGGCTGCGCAGTTCGTCGACCTGATTGTTGCGCGACAGGGTCTTCATGCGGTCTTCAATCTGGCGGTATTGCCCGAGCAACTGCACGTATTGATCGTAGGCCGCACGTTCCTGCGGGCTGCTGATCAGTTTTTCGTAGGTGGCCTGGGCGGTGCGGATCTGCTGGTTGCGCATATCCAGCAGCTCCATGGTTTTCTGCTGCACGTCTGGTTCGCGGTTCACCAGCAAGCGGTAGGACAGCACTCGCAAACGCAGGGTCAGTTGGGTGAACTCGTCGAGGCTCTTGATACTCGGCACGCTGGTCACGGTGATGTCTTCAGCGGCGTCGCGGATCTTGCTCATCTGGTTCAGGGCAAACACGCCCAGCAGCAGCATCAAGCCGCCAATCAGGGCAAAGCCGAGGAACGCTCGCGGGGCGATATTCATATTACGAAGGGACATTGGGATTACCGAAAAGAGCGCACCTGAGCGGTGCCGAGGCTGACGTATGAATGCCTTATCGGTCGTACGACTAAAGTCTTGAGCCCCTGCGCGGTTTTGCCGCACAAACACTGTGGCGACGAAGTGCAGGAACCAGAATCGCCAATCACAGTCTTTAAAGTTCGCGAGGGAGGTCACCCCTCAGGAAAATCAAGGCTTTGCGCCTGGATAACCCTGGCATCCGTGGTGACTTTTCTTTATCGTACGCGCCCTTTGAAAATGCCTGGAAAATCAAAATGTTGGAAACATCCCTAAGCCAATTGGAACAACTGGTCAGCGACCTGGTGCAACAGAACCAGACTTTGGTCAGCACCAACCAGACCCTGAGCGCCGAACTGGCCCAGGCCAAGGATGAAAACGAAAGCCTGCAACTGAGCCTGATGGAACAGGAAGAGAAACAAGGCGCTACCGCCGCACGCATTCAGGCCCTGGTTGAGCGCGTCAGCGCTGGCCCTGTCAGCGCATGAGTTACAACGCCGCAGGGGTAAAAGTCGTCTCGATCCTGGGAGAGGACTATTCGATCAAGGCGCCGGCCGGGGAAGAACAAACCCTGCTGGACGCTGCATTAATGTTGAAAGCTGCCCTGGCCGACACCAAACGGAAGTACCCGACGCTGATCGGTGACCGCCTGCTGGTACTGGCCGCGATGAATCTGTGCTCCCAGCAGATCGAAATGCAGAAGCAACACAAGCTCGAACTCGACCGTTACCAAGAGCAAGTCAGCGCCACGGTTGAAGTGATCTCCAAGACGATCAATCAGGCCTGATCGGCTTTGCGCACAACCAAAGAATAAATTGTCGGTTGCGTTGTATACAATCGGCACGGCTGTTGCAGTGTTTCAGCCTCTTATTCTTTGGGGGTGCTCCATGCAGTTCTGGCGACGCAGTATTCAGTGGCAGTTGATCCTGAGCATGGGCACCGCCCTGCTGGTCAGTATCCTGATCGTGGTTGGCATTTATACCCTCGTGGTCAACCGCCTCGCCCAGAGCTATCTGGTCGAACAAGCGCTGCCGTCGAGCATCGAAGCGATGCGCAACGACATCGAGCGCATCCTCGTTCAACCACTCACCGCCGCCAAGGACATCGCCAGCAACAGCATGGTGCGCGACTGGCTGGCCGAGGGTGAAAACAGTGCCCAGAGCGCTACGTTCACCACTTACCTCGAAGGCATCCGCGCCGAACACAAAGCCTTTACCGCGCTGATCGTCGGCACCGCATCCAATCATTACTACACCGAGAAAGGTCTGGACCGCACCCTCAGTCGCTCCAACCCCAAGGACGCCTGGTTCTATGCGTTTCTCGACAGCAACCAGCCGCGCACCCTCAATATCGACAACGACACGGCCACCGGAGAATTGGCGCTTTTCATCGACCTTAAAGTCGAGAAGGCCGGCAAAGTCGTGGGCGTTGCCGGGCTTGGCCTGAGCATGAAAGAGCTGTCGGAGCTGATTCACAACTTCAGCTTCGGGGAGCGCGGCAAGGTCTATCTCGTGCGTTCTGACGGTTTGATCCAGGTTCATCCTGAGGCGCAATTCAGCGGCAAACGCACCTTGGCTGAACAGATTGGTGACCCGGCGGCACAAGCGGTCATGGGTCAAAAAAATGCCACCAACAGTGGCTTCCAACGTGACGGCGAAGACTTTCTCGCGTTGAGTCTGCCACTGCGCGATCTCGGCTGGACCCTGGTGGCCGAAGTGCCGCAGTCGCAAATCTACGCCGAGGCCCGCCGCGCCATGTGGATGAGCAGCGGCATCGGCCTGGCGGTGGCGCTGGTGTGCCTGTTGCTGGTGGTGTTGCTGGCCCGTGGGCTGGTGCGACCGATTCGGCAGGTAACAGCAGCGCTGGTCGCTATCGGTAGCGGTGGTGGGGATTTGACCCATCGTCTGGATGCCAGCCGCGCCGATGAATTGGGTGATCTGGCGCGCGGTTTCAATCGGTTCCTCGACAGTCAGCGCGACATGATCGGTGAAGTGCTGACCACCAGCGAACGCTTGCGCACGGCTGTTGGCCAAGTGGCGCGGGTGGTGGACAACACCGCCGAACGCTCGGGACGCCAGCAGGAAATGACCGACATGGTCGCCACGGCTGTCCATGAAATGGGCCTGACCGTGCAGGAAATCGCGCAGAACGCCGGCAACGCGGCCGTCGCTTCGCAAAATGCGCGGGACGAGGCGATGCAGGCGCGGGAAGTGGTCGGCGGTTCGATCCGCCATATAGAAAGCATGTCCGATGAAATCGGCCTCGCGGCGGGCGCGGTGGGTGAGTTGGCGAATCAGGTCGCGTCCATCGATCAGGTGTTGGCGGTGATTCGCGGGATTTCCGAGCAGACCAACTTGCTGGCGCTCAACGCGGCCATTGAAGCGGCGCGGGCTGGCGACATGGGGCGCGGTTTTGCGGTGGTGGCTGATGAAGTGCGGACCCTTGCGCGGCGCACGCAATCGTCCACCGATGAGATTCAGCAAATGATCGGCAGTCTCAAGCAAGGCGCGGAAAACGCGGTGTCATCGATGCATTCCGGGCAAGCGGCGACCGGCACCGGCGTTGAGTCGAGCCAGCGTACGGGGGCTTCGTTGACGGCGATTACCGGACAGGTCGAGCGCATCAGCGACATGAACCATCAGGTGGCGACGGCGACGGAAGAGCAGTCGGCGGTGACTGAAGAGATCAACCGCAACGTGCAGGGGATTTCCGATTTGGCCCGGGCGACGGCGGGGGAGGTCAGGGCGTGTCGTGAGGATTGCCAGACGTTGCAGCGGTTGGCAGATGATCTGGCACGGCAGATGGGTGGGTTCAAGCTGAGTTAAGAGACAACTTTGTGGCGAGGGAGCTTGCTCCCGCTGGAGTGCGAAGCGCTCCCAAATCCGGCAACCCGGGTATATGTGATGCACCGAGTTGCCTGTATTTGCGGCTGCTTCGCAGCCGAGCGGGAGCAAGCTCCCTCGCCACAAAAACTTGCCAGTCGTCAGAACCACTCATCCTGCATACCCAGGCAAACATCATCCCGAGCCTCAAGTATCGCCAGTTCATGATGGCAACCCGGTACTTCCCAGGTCAGGAAGTACCGTGCCGCCTGCAACTTGCCTTTATAGAAACTCACATCCGCCGCATTGCCCTTGGCCAAACCTTCCTCGGCGCGAATCGCCTGTTCCAGCCAGCGCCAGCCAATGACGGTGTGGCCGAACACCTTCAAGTACAGCGCCGAGTTTGCCAGGCTGCTGTTGACCTTGCCTTGGGCCAGATCGGTCAGCAGGCCGATTGTCACGGTTTGCAGGCGGGCCACCAGTTGCTCCAGCGGCTCGCGCAGTGCGGTCAGTGAATCATGGGCCTGTGCGCGTTCGGCAGTGTCGCCGATCAGGCGGATAAGTTGCTTGAGCCCGGCACCGCCGTTCTGCGCCAGTTTCCGCCCAAGCAAATCCAGCGATTGAATGCCGTGGGTGCCTTCGTGGATCGGGTTCAGGCGGTTGTCGCGGTAGTACTGCTCCACCGGATATTCGCGGGTGTAGCCGTGACCGCCGAGAATCTGGATCGCCAGTTCGTTGGCCTTCAGGCAAAACTCCGACGGCCAGGATTTGACGATGGGCGTCAGCAGATCCAGCAGCTCATGAGCCTGCTTGCGTTCGGCTTCAGTCTCTAGCGTGGTGGTGTCATCGAACAGTCGTGCGGCGTACAAACCGAGGTCGAACGAACCTTCGACGTAAGCTTTCTGGGTCAGCAGCATGCGTTTGACGTCGGCGTGCTGAATGATTGCCACCGGCGCAGTGTTCGGGTCCTTGCTGTCTGGCACGCGACCTTGCGGACGTTCGCGGGCGTACTCCAGCGAATACAAGTAACCGGCGTAGCCGAGCATCACCGCGCCCATGCCGACGCCGATCCGCGCCTCGTTCATCATCTGGAACATGTAGCTCAAGCCATGATGCGGCTTGCCCACCAAATAGCCGACACACTCACCGTTATCGCCGAAGTTAAGCGCTGTCGACGTGGTGCCGCGCCAACCCATCTTGTGGAACAGGCCTGCGAGCAATACGTCGTTACGCTTGCCGAGGCTGCCGTCATCGTTGACCAGGAATTTGGGCACGATGAACAGCGAAATACCCTTCACCCCGGCCGGCGCATCTGGCAACTTGGCCAGCACCATGTGCACGATGTTTTCCGACAGCGGGTGATCGCCGCCGGAGATGAAGATCTTGTTGCCCTTGAGGCGATAAGTGCCGTCAGACGCCGGCTCGGCGCGTGTACGAATATCCGACAGCGATGAACCGGCGTGCGGCTCGGTCAGGGCCATGGTGCCGAAGAAGCGTCCGTCGATCATCGGTTGCAGAAACCGGCGTTTCTGCTGGTCGGTGCCGAAGCTCTCGATCAGGTTTGCCGCGCCCATGGTCAGGAACGGGTACGAAGTCGACGCGGCGTTGGCCGATTGGAAATGCGCAAAGCAAGCCTGGGACAGCAGTGTAGGAAGTTGCATGCCGCCGGCTTCGAAACTGCGCGCCGCGTTGAGGAAACCGGCTTCGAGGAAGGCATCCACCGCCGGTTTCACTTCCGGAATCAGAATCGCCTGACCGTCTTCATAGCGCGGTTCGTTCTCGTCACCCTTGCGGTTGTGCGGGGCGAAGAATTTTTCCGCGATGTTACGGGCGGTGCCGAGGGCGGCATCGAAGGTTTCGCGGTTGTGCTCGGCAAAACGCTCACGCTGGGTCAGGCCCTCGGCATCGAGGACTTCATACAGCTCGAAAGCCAGATTGCGGGAACTGAGCAACGTCTCGGACATGGCGGCCTACCTTTTATTGGGATGGGCCGAGTCTAGGCGTGGGAATAAAGGCTGAACAGGATGATTGATGAGCGTGATGTTGGAGCCGGGCGCCGACTTAGCAAACACCCCAAAACAACTGTGGGAGCTGGCTTGCCAGCGATGGCGTCAGATCAGTCACTATCGAGGGTGACTGACACATCGCTATCGCTGGCAAGCCAGCTCCCACAGGTTTTTTGCTGAACCGGGCACCTATGCAGTGCCCGGTTATCGGTTTTAGCCGATGGTCATCAAGCTGGCATTACCACCCGCCGCAGCCGTGTTAACACTCAACGCCCGCTCAATTACCAAACGCTCCAGCGCAATGTTGGTCTCACCTTGGGACAGCCCGTGAACCCCAACAATCGCGCCGGCACGCTTGGCCACTTGCTGGCAAACCGCACGCAGCTGATCGGAATGGCCGTGATGCAGAACTGCATCAAACACCACTTCGTCCTTGTTCCAGTCGGAAACCAGCTTGATGCGCCCCTGAATGTCCTTCGGCAGACGTGCGAACAGTGCCTTGGTCAGGTCAGCTTCCGGCCATACCGCCGAACCGCCGACAGCCAATACCGCCGCCAGTTGCGTCAGCAAATCGCCTTCGACTTCCGCCAGGCACAGCACGTGTTCACGCGGCAGAATCGCATAGCTGTTGCGCTCGCCGGTCGGGCCGGCCAGGACGCGGGTGATCCCGCTTTGCGATTGCGCGGCGAACTGCACGCACAGGGTGCTCAGGTCGGCGAACTTGTTGCTGTCGGCCCAGGTTTTCAGGGCGGTTAGCGGTTTGCTCATGGCTTCACGCAGACGAACGTCCGGCGCTGCGATGGCGTCGCCGCGAGCGAAGGATTGTTCGATTGCATCGGTAGGACGTGTCGACAGCAGGCGGTACAGGTACAGCGGACCACCGGCCTTCGGGCCAGTACCCGACAGACCTTCGCCGCCGAACGGTTGCACGCCGACCACAGCACCCACGATGTTGCGGTTTACATAGACGTTACCGGCATTGACGTTGTCGATCACCTTGGCGATTGTCTCGTCGATACGGGTGTGCACGCCCAGCGTCAGGCCGTAGCCGGAAGCGTTGATCTGAGCGATCAGTTGGTCGATGTCTTTGCGCTTGTAACGAACCACGTGCAGCACCGGGCCGAAGATCTCCCGTTGCAGTTCGTCGAAGCTTTCCAGTTCGATCAGGGTCGGCATCACGAAGGTGCCGCGTTTGACTTCTTCAGCATCGGCGATGGCCACCTGGTACACGCTGCGACCTTTGTCGCGCATGGCCTGGATGTGCTTCTCGATACCAGCCTTGGCTTCGGCGTCGATGACCGGGCCGATGTCCACGGACAAACGCTCCGGGTTGCCGAGACGGCTTTCAGCCATGGCGCCCTTGAGCATTTCGATGACACGGTCGGCGGAATCTTCCTGCAAGCACAGAACCCGCAATGCCGAGCAGCGCTGGCCGGCGCTGTCGAAGGCCGATGACACGACGTCGATGACCACTTGTTCAGTCAGCGCCGAAGAGTCGACGATCATCGCGTTCTGGCCGCCGGTTTCGGCGATCAGCGGAATCGGACGGCCCTGGGCATCCAGGCGACCGGCGATGTTGCGTTGCAGCAAGCGAGCGACTTCGGTGGAACCAGTGAACATCACGCCTTTGACGCGATCGTCGCCCACCAGGCCGGCGCCGACGGTTTCGCCACGGCCCGGCAGCAGTTGCAGCACGCCTTCCGGAATCCCGGCTTCGAGCAGCAGGCGCACGGCCTGAGCCGCGATCAGTGGAGTCTGCTCGGCAGGTTTGGCCAGTACCGGGTTACCGGCAGCCAGTGCGGCGGCGACTTGACCACTGAAGATTGCCAGCGGGAAGTTCCACGGGCTGATGCACACCACTGGGCCTAGCGGACGGTGGGCGTCGTTGGTGAAATCGTTGCGTGCCTGCACCGCGTAATAACGCAGGAAGTCCACGGCTTCACGCACTTCGGCGATGGCGTTGGCGAAGGTCTTGCCGGCTTCGCGGGCCAGCAGGCCCATCAGCGGCTGGATCTCGCCTTCCATCAAATCGGCGGCACGTTCCAGGATCGCAGCGCGTTCGGCGGGCGGAGTGGCCTGCCAGATCGGTGCGGCGTTCAGCGCGCACTGGATGGCATTGTCGACGTCTTCGACGGTGGCTTCCTGTACATGGCCGACCACGTCACGCAGATCGGACGGGTTCAGCACAGGTGCAGGGGTTTCAGTGCTGGAAGCGCAGCCGAGCATCGGCGCGGCTTTCCAGTGGTTGTGAGCGGTTGCCAGCAAGGCGCAGGACAGGGAAGCCAGGCGATGTTCGTTGGCCATGTCGATGCCGCTGGAGTTGGCGCGTTCCGAACCGTACAGGTCACGCGGCAGCGGAATACGCGGGTGCGGCAGGCCGAAGCCACCTTCCACGGTCGCCATCTGCTCGATGCTGGCTACCGGATCGGCTACCAGTTCCTGAATCGAAATCGACTGGTCGGCAATGCGGTTGACGAACGAGGTGTTCGCGCCGTTTTCCAGCAGGCGACGTACCAGGTACGCCAGCAGGGTTTCATGGGTGCCGACCGGTGCGTACACGCGGCATGGACGGTTCAGCTTGCCTTCGGAAACTTTACCTACAACTTGCTCGTACAGCGGTTCACCCATGCCGTGCAGGCACTGGAATTCGTACTGGCCCGGGTAATAGTTCTGACCGGCGATGTGATAAATAGCCGACAGGGTGTGGGCGTTGTGTGTGGCGAACTGCGGGTAGATGACTTCCGGTACCGACAGCAGTTTGCGTGCGCAAGCGATGTAGGAAACGTCGGTGTACACCTTGCGGGTGTAGACCGGATAGCCTTCCAGACCTTCGACCTGGGCGCGCTTGATCTCGCTGTCCCAGTACGCGCCTTTTACCAGACGGATCATCAGGCGATGACGGCTGCGGCGAGCCAGGTCGATCACGTAGTCGATCACGTACGGGCAACGCTTCTGGTAAGCCTGGATGACGAAACCGATGCCGTTCCAGCCAGTCAGTTGCGGCTCGAAGCACAGGCGTTCGAGCAGATCGAGCGACAGTTCGAGGCGGTCGGCTTCCTCGGCGTCGATGTTCAGACCGATGTCGTATTGCTTGGCCAGCAGGGTCAGCGACAGCAGGCGCGGATACAGCTCATCCATCACGCGCTCGTACTGGGCGCGGCTGTAGCGCGGGTGCAGTGCGGACAGCTTGATGGAGATGCCTGGACCTTCATAAATCCCACGACCGTGGGACGCTTTGCCGATTGAGTGGATCGCTTGTTCGTACGAAGCGAGGTACTTCTGCGCGTCGTGTTCGGTCAGTGCAGCTTCGCCGAGCATGTCGTAGGAATAGCGGAAGCCCTTGGCTTCGAATTTACTCGCATTGGCCAGGGCTTCGGCGATGGTTTCGCCGGTGACGAACTGCTCGCCCATCAGGCGCATGGCCATGTCGACGCCCTTGCGGATCATCGGCTCGCCGCTCTTGCCGATGATGCGGCTCAGGGACGAGGTCAGGCCGGCTTCGTTATGAGTGGACACCAGTTTGCCGGTCAGCAGCAGGCCCCAGGTCGCGGCGTTGACGAACAGCGAAGGGCTGTTGCCCAAGTGCGGGTGCCAGTTGCCGGTGCTGATCTTGTCGCGGATCAGCGCGTCACGGGTGCCTTTGTCCGGGATGCGCAGCAGCGCTTCGGCCAGGCACATCAGCGCCACGCCTTCCTGGGACGACAGGGAAAATTCCTGCAACAGGCCTTGAACAATGCCTGCACGACCGCCGGCACTCTTCTGATTGCGCAGTTTTTCGGCAATCGAGGCAGCGAGCTTGTTGGTGGCTTCGGCCATCGGGGCGGGCAGACGCGCTTGCTCGATCAGCATCGGCACCACTTCCGGCTCCGGGCGACGGTAAGCGGCGGTGATCGAAGCGCGCAGTACCGATTGCGGCAGGATGCTTTCGGCGAATTCGAGGAAGCACTGGTGGGCGTGATCCAGAGGCGCATCGACGGCGTCGTCGGAATCCTTGGTCAAACCGTTCAGCTCGGTCAGGGTTGCACCACCCTCGAGTTTTTCCAGGTAATTGAAAATTGCCTGCTTGATCAGCCAGTGCGGCGTGCGATCAATCGAAGTCGCGGCAGCCTTGAGGCGTTCGCGGGTCGGGTCGTCAAGTTTGACCCCAAGGGTGGTGGTAGCCATGTTTTTATCCTCATGTTTGCCACGATCGCGTGGCATCAGCTGGCGGCAAGATTAGCCGTGCGTTGAAAGAGGTGCAACCGGGTGCAACCCTTTTTTTTGCCGGAATATTACGCAGCTCGTCAGGAAATAAATTCTGGTACGAACGTCCTGCGCATGCATGGTGCTTTTACTTCTAGAAATGAGGTTGGACTGCGCTAAAAGGGAGCAAAAACAACCGGTTTCGCTGCAAATCTGACCGGGTGCAACTAATTCTCAAGAAATGGGTTGCACCTCATTTGCTTTGTTGAATAGGATTCGCGCCCAAGGTGCAACCCAGCTGCATCACGCAATACCTGTAGGAGCTCCCGCAGGCTGCGATCCTTTGATCTTGCTTTCAAGCATCAACGTCAAAAGATCGCAACCTTCGGCAGCTCCTACAGGGAATTCATAAATGCGCGGGATCCCGAATCGTCTGTCAAACGTCATCGTTTGCGAGCGGTTCACCAGCCGCCGCTACATAAAAACAAAGCCAGGGCGTCACTTAAATGAGCGTAAGCAACCCAACCCTGATCACGTTCGTGATCTACATCGCAGCAATGGTGCTGATCGGCTTCATGGCCTATCGCTCCACCAACAACCTTTCTGACTATATTCTGGGCGGCCGTAGCCTGGGCAGCGTCGTGACCGCGCTGTCTGCCGGTGCTTCCGACATGAGTGGCTGGTTGTTGATGGGCCTGCCGGGCGCCATCTACATGTCTGGTCTGTCTGAAAGCTGGATCGCCATCGGCCTGATCGTCGGTGCCTACCTGAACTGGCTGTTCGTCGCCGGCCGTCTGCGCGTGCAGACCGAGCACAACGGTGATGCCCTGACCCTGCCGGATTACTTCTCCAGCCGTTTCGAAGACAAAAGTGGCCTGCTGCGGATCATTTCCGCCGTCGTGATCCTGGTGTTCTTCACCATCTACTGCGCTTCCGGCATCGTCGCCGGCGCCCGTCTGTTCGAAAGCACCTTCGGCATGTCCTACGAGACTGCGCTGTGGGCCGGTGCTGCTGCGACGATTGCCTACACCTTTGTAGGCGGTTTCCTGGCAGTGAGCTGGACGGACACCGTACAAGCGACCCTGATGATCTTCGCCCTGTTGCTGACGCCGATCATCGTGCTGCTGGCCACCGGTGGCGTCGACACCACGTTCCTGGCTATCGAAGCGCAAGATCCAAGCAACTTCGACATGCTCAAGGGCACCACTTTCATCGGCATCATCTCGCTGATGGGCTGGGGTCTGGGCTACTTCGGTCAGCCGCACATCCTGGCGCGTTTCATGGCAGCCGACTCGGTTAAATCGATCGCCAACGCCCGTCGCATCTCCATGACCTGGATGATTCTGTGCCTGGGCGGCACCGTGGCAGTAGGCTTCTTCGGTATCGCTTACTTCTCGGCTCACCCTGAAGTAGCCGGTGCTGTGACCGAAAACCACGAGCGCGTGTTCATCGAGCTGGCGAAAATCCTGTTCAACCCATGGGTCGCCGGTGTCCTGCTGTCGGCCATTCTGGCTGCCGTCATGAGCACCCTGAGCTGCCAACTGCTGGTGTGCTCGAGCGCCCTGACCGAAGACTTCTACAAGACCTTCCTGCGTAAATCCGCTTCCCAGGTTGAGCTGGTCTGGGTCGGCCGCGCCATGGTGCTGCTGGTTGCCCTGATCGCCATCGCGATGGCGGCCAACCCGGAAAACCGTGTACTGGGTCTGGTGAGCTACGCCTGGGCCGGTTTCGGTGCTGCGTTCGGTCCGGTTGTCCTGATCTCGGTGATCTGGAAAGACATGACCCGCAACGGCGCACTGGCCGGGATCCTGGTCGGCGCGATCACCGTGATCGTGTGGAAACACTTCGAACTGCTGGGTCTGTACGAAATCATCCCTGGTTTCATCTTCGCCAGCCTGGCGATCTACATCGTCAGCAAACTGGGCAATCCGACTGCCGGCATGTTGCAGCGCTTTGCCGCTGCCGAGGCTGATTTCCGCCTGAACAAGTGATGGGTTGAGCGCGTGCGCTGAGCCCATGCTTGAATGAAAACGGCCCGCTTCCTTTTGGAGGCGGGCCGTTTTTTTGTGCCTTCGAAACTCACAATCCTTGTGGGGGCGAGCCTGCTCGCGATGGCGGTAGCCCCTTCAATATTGATGTCGACTGGGCCGACGCTATCGCGAGCAGGCTCGCTCCTACAGGGTTCCGTGGTGTTCTTGTGGGGTTGTCTGTAGCCGGAAAAACCGTTTTCTGAAGGGTATTGCTTCAGTTGAAGTAGGGTAAATCTGAATTTCCTGTGCATCGGCCTGGACCTCTTGCCACTCATGCAGAATCGCCCGACTCCATTCTGCAGAGACATACCGGATGTTCGCTTCTGCTAATCAACCCCGTTTCACGCTGACCGTCGACGGCGTTCAGAGTGAGCTCCAAGTGCTTGAGTTCAAGGGCAAGGAAGCCATCAGCCAGCCCTACCGCTTTGATCTGCAACTGGTCAGCGAGCGGCCGGACATCGAGCTCGAAAGCCTTTTGCATCGTCAGGCGTTTCTGAGTTTTGATGCGCAAGGTAGCGGAATCCATGGTCAGATTTTTCGGGTGGGTCAGGGTGATTCCGGCAAGCGTCTGACGCATTACCAGATCAGCCTGGTGCCGCGTCTCGCTTATCTCGCCCAGCGTCTGAACCAGCGCATCTTCCAGCACAAAAGTGTGCCTGCGATCATCACCCAAATCTTCAAGGACCACGGCATCCTCGGCGATGCCTTCGCGTTTCAGCTGGGCGGCGACTACCCGGAACGCGAGTACTGCGTGCAATACGCGGAAAGCGATCTGGCGTTCATTCAGCGGTTGTGTGCCGAGATCGGCATTCACTACCACTTCCAACACAGCCTTGATGGGCACCTGCTAGTGTTCGGCGATGACCAGACGGTTTTTCCGCGCCTTCCCGAACCAACTTCCTACCGGCCCGGCAGTGGCATGGCTGGAGATGAACCTGTCATTGAGCGCTTTAACGTACGCCTGGAAACCAGGACGACCGCCGTTACCCGCCGTGACTACGACTTCCATAAACCGCGCCTTCAAATGCAAAGCAGTCGCGACACCGAGCAGCTGCCGGCACTGGAGGACTACGGATTTCCGGGGCAATTCAATGATCGCGAAATCGGTGCGGACCTGGCTCAGCGCACACTGGAGCGCCATCGCGCGGATTACCGCCAGGCCCAAGGTGAGGGTGATCAATCGACGCTGATTTGCGGGCATTTCCTGTCACTCGAGGAACACCCCCGTCAGGAGTGGAATGACCTGTGGCTACTCACTGAAATCGAACACCATGGCCGACAACCGCAAGTGCTTGAAGAGTCGGCGGGCAGCGATAACTCGGATAATTTCCAAGGCTATCGCAATACATTTCTGGCGACGCCGTGGGATGTTTTCTTTCGTCCACCGCTCATCAAGAAACCACCGGTCGCCGGCTATCAATCCGCCGTGGTCACCGGGCCGAAAGACAGCGAAATCCATTGCGACGAATTCGGTCGGGTGAAGGTTCAGCTGGCCTGGGACCGCGACGGCGAACGCAATGATCGCTCCAGTTGCTGGTTGCGGGTGGCAAGCAGTTGGGCTCACGACGGTTATGGCGCTGTGTTGACGCCGCGCGTTGGCATGGAAGTGCTGGTGGGGTTCGTTGATGGCGATGCAGACAAACCGTTGGTGATGGGGTGTTTACCCAATGGAGCCAACGCTGTAGCACTGGATTTGCCCGCCAACAAAACCAGCAGCGTGTTACGCAGCCAGACCAGCCCGGCTGAGCCTGATGGCGTGCGAGGCTACAACGAATTGCGCATCGAGGATCGCCGGGGCGCTGAAGAAATCTACCTGCGTGCCCAGCGCAATTGGAACCAGTGGGTGCGACATGACATGCATGTCCAGGTGGATAGCCAGCGTAGCGTGGTCGTCGGTGGCGTCGACCGCAACGAGACGCGGGGTGATCGTCTGGCTGAGCTAAAACAGAACGATCATCTGCATGTCTGCGGCGACCGCTATATCCGCGTAACCAGTCAGGCGCTCAACGCCAGTCAGCAGTTTCACGTCAGCGCCGGCCAGCAAGTGGTGATCGACGGCGGGGCGAGCGCGACCATTCAGGCGGGTGGGCAGTGGATCAACATTGGCCCTGGCGGGATTTTCAGCAGTGTACCGATCGAGGTCGGTGGGGCGCCGATGGCGGCCATGACGGTGACAAGCGCAGTGGGCACTTTGGAGAAAACGCTGGCGTCACCAATAGCCTTGCTAAGCGCGGCTCAAATTCTCAACCTGAAAAACAACGCGCCGTTCTGCGAACAATGCGAGCGCTGCAAGGACGGTTATTGTGCAGCCTGAACGCTTGTCTCCCCTTGCTTGGCTGGCGTCCCGGCCACTGAAACCATCGGAGCAACTCTTCGCCGTCTTCAGCAGTGCGAGCGCCGCTGAACCGCTCAAGGCCTGGCAGCGTTCGATTGCCGCGCAAGCGCCGAGCCCGATATGGGCTGGTACGGCTTACGCCGAGTGGAAACCGGTGATGCCCTATGTCGCAATTGTCGCCGCGGACAGTGAGTTTTTGGAGTGGGTGGCGGCCACTGAATTTGACGATTGGGGGTGGCTGGCTGTGTCATCGGTGAGCCTTGAAGTGTTGGCCGAGCATCTGCGCAGCCTCACGCAAGTACTCCTGCCCGATGGCAATCCGGTGTTTTTCCGTTTCTGGGATGGGCGCCATTTACTGCCGATTCTTCGGTGTTGCGAGTTGGATTCAGCTGAACTGCTGCCGGTGATTGGACGGTGTTTGATCAATGGTCAGCCCCTTGATTTCGAAGGCGGCGCAGAGACGGGCGCGAAGGCGTTTCCATGGTGGCAGGTGTCTGAATCCCTGCTGCAAAAGCTCGGGGCCGAGGATGCTGCAACCCGTATCGGCAATTTGATGCAGTGGCTGAGTGAAGAGCAGCCGAGTGTTTTCGAGGCGTTTTCTGAAAATGTACTGCGCAGCAAGGTTGCGAATTTTCTATCTCAGTCTGAGTTGGCGCTGCCTAAAGATGAATTGTTAGCGTACTTGGTGGAGGAAATGCAGTAGGTCCTAGGACATTTCCGGGCAAGGTCCTCGGAGATTTCCTTCAAGTTGTAGTGGATTGCGTGAACTGGTGGGTGAGGGATTGGAGGGATAGTCTTTGGCTGTCACTGCAAATTCAGTGACAGGGTGTGGAAGCCCTTCTATCGTTAGGCGCGCAAGTGCCACCAGTTCGGCGTCGTCTGTGTTTTATGGTGGTTGTGCGCGGGGCGCTTTCGAGTGCGCTGGGTGCCTAACGTCCCGGTCTTCCACACCTGCGTACAGCCACCACCCATTGCGTGGAAGTGAAGGGTGACGGCTCCAGTCCATACGTTAGGAAGCTGAAAAATGACAAAGCTCCATCCCGATCCACCGTACGTAAAACCAGTCCCCCATCCCGAAAACCGCTTCATGGCCCTCACCAGCAACTGCAACGACATGCCCACCCTGTTCGTCGATACCCAGGCGCCACTCGGTGTCCTGTATGACGCTGCGAGCTACCGCATTCAAGCCGTCACCCAAGTGCTGAAAAACCGATCCATGCGCGGCACGATCGAGTGCGAGT
Organism: Pseudomonas fluorescens; assembly: GCF_000802965.1. Classification (GTDB taxonomy): domain Bacteria; phylum Pseudomonadota; class Gammaproteobacteria; order Pseudomonadales; family Pseudomonadaceae; genus Aquipseudomonas; species Aquipseudomonas fluorescens_A. The sequence continues at coordinate 24,594 of NZ_JSAK01000016.1, forward strand.
CGTTCATCCTCAGCGACTTTGCCTTGCTCTGTGCCATTCCGTTGCGCGATGGCTGTGATGTGCTGGATGTGCTTGGCCGGCGATTGCGGGCGCGGCCTTCGGCGTAGTGCAGAGGCGCTTTTGTGGCGAGGGAGCTTGCTCCCGCTCGGCTGCGCAGCAGTCGTAAACCGGGGAGTGAGGTGTGTCATGCAGAGGCCGGTTTGCAGGTTTTGGGGTTGCTTCGCAGTCCAGCGGGAGCAAGCTCCCTCGCCACAGGAGCAAGGTCAAAAGATCGCAGCCTTCGGCAGCTCCTACAGTGGGTGGGTGGCCGCTCGGCTGTGAGGCCCTGACTTGCCGGCCGGTAAAAGGTAAACTTCCCGGCCTTCGCAGGAGCAGCCATGAATTATCGTCACGCCTTCCATGCCGGCAATCACGCCGATGTGTTCAAACACCTGACCTTGACCCGCCTCATCGCCCTGATGTCGCGCAAGGAGCAGCCGTTTGCCTATCTCGATACCCACGCTGGCATTGGTCTGTATGACCTGCAGGGTGATCAGGCTAGCCGTACCGGCGAGTACCTGGAAGGCATTGCGCGTTTGTGGGATCAGCCGGATCTGCCGATCCTGACCGCTGATTACATGCAGGTGTTGCACGAGATGAACCCGGATGGCCAGTTGCGCTACTACCCGGGCTCGCCGGAGTTGGCGCGGCGCCTGACCCGTCCGCAGGATCGCGTGATGCTCAACGAAAAGCACCCGGAAGACGGCGTGCTGCTCAAGGACAACATGGCCGGTGATCGTCGGGTCAAGGTGCATTTGGGCGAAGGCTGGCATGTGCCGCGTGCGATGTTGCCGGTGCAGGAGAAGCGTGCGGTGATGTTGATCGATCCGCCGTTCGAGAAGCTCGATGAGATGCAGCGTTGCGCGGCGTCGTTGAAAGAAGCGATTGGCCGGATGCGCCAAACCGTGGCGGCGATCTGGTACCCGGTGAAGGACCAGCGCGCGTTGCGTCGCTTCTACCAGGACCTGGCCGGCACCGGTGCGCCGAAGCTGTTGCGTGTGGAGTTGCTGGTGCATCCGCTGGATACGCCCGACAGCCTGAACGGCTCCGGTCTGGCGATTGCCAATCCGCCGTGGGGGCTTGAGGAAGAATTGCGCGAGTTGCTGCCGTGGCTGTCCGAGAAACTTGGGCAGACGCAGGGCGGGTGGCGGATGGATTGGTTGATTGCTGAATAGCAGCTGCGAGTTTTAAGCGGCAAGCGGCAAGTAAGAACAGCAAGATCAAAAGATCGCAGCCTTCGGCAGCTCCTACAGGTGTACGCAAAACACTGTAGGAGCTGCCGAAGGCTGCGATCTTTTGCTTTTAGCGATTAAATCGGGCAGGTCACGCCTGTACCACCAATCCCGCAATAACCTTCAGGATTCTTGGCCAGGTATTGCTGGTGATAGGTCTCGGCAAAGAAGAATGTCGGGGCTTCGTCGATTTCAGTGGTGATCGTGCCTTTCCCAGCCTTGGTCAACTCACCCTGGAACACTTGCTCGCTGTGCTTGGCGGCTGCCAACTGAGCCGGGTTGGTGGCGTAGATCACCGAGCGATACTGAGTGCCGATGTCGTTGCCCTGGCGCATGCCCTGGGTCGGGTTGTGCAGCTCCCAGAACATCTTCAGCAGCTCTTCGTAGCTGACTTTTGCCGGCTCGTAGACCACGAGCACGACTTCGCTATGGCCGGTCAGGCCCGAGCAGACTTCTTCATAGGTCGGGTTTGGCGTGTAACCGCCAGCGTAACCCACGGCCGTACTGACCACGCCTTCACGCTGCCAGAACCGGCGTTCCGCGCCCCAGAAACAGCCAAGGCCGAAGATCGCGAAGTCCACATCCATCGCGAACGGGCCCAGTAGCGGGGCGTCGTGGACGAAGTGTTTTTCCGGCACGGTCATAGGAGTTTCGCGGCCAGGCAGAGCTTGTTCTTTGGTAGGAAGCACGTTTTTGTTCACCAGGATTTCCGAGCGCAGAACCATCATCAGTCCTCTCAGTCAGGTTGAAATAATTAGAGGTGCAGTTTGCCTGAGTGTTGATTCGCTGTCAGGCGATTGGACCGCGCGGGTAGCGTTTGAGCTTTTCGATCAGCTCGGAACCCGGGATCGGCCGGTCGAACAGGTAACCCTGGCCGACATCGCAGCGGTGACGGCGCAGGAAGGCCAATTGATCGGCGGTTTCGATGCCTTCAGCCACGACCTTGATTTTCAGGTTGTGGGCCATGGCGATCACTGCGGAGGTGATTTCCATGTCGTCCTGGTTGTCCGGGATTTCGTGAATAAAGCTTCGATCGATCTTGATGATGTCGATGGGGAATTTTTTCAGGTAACTGAGCGACGAGTAACCGGTGCCGAAGTCGTCCATGGCCAGGGTCAGGCCCAGGCGCTTGAGCTGGTCGAGTTGCAAGTGGGTGTCTTCGGTGGCCTCCAGCAGCAGGCCTTCGGTCAGCTCCAGTTCCAGCAGGTTCGCCGGCAGTGCTTCTTCCTTGAGGATGTTGGCGATGGACGCCACCAAGTCCGGGTCGGAGAACTGTTTGGGCGACAGGTTGATCGCCACTTGAAGATTGCCCAGTCCCGCGGCAGTCAGCGCTTTGCTCATGCGGCAGGCCTGGCGGGCGATCCATTTGCCGATCGGAATGATCAGCCCGGTTTCTTCGGCGACGCTGATGAACTGGTCCGGGCGGATCATGCCTTTTTCCGGATGATCCCAGCGCAGCAGCGCTTCCATACCCAGCAGACGACCACTACGCAGGCACAGTTTGGGCTGGTAGAACACGTCCAGCTCGTTCTGGGTCAGGGCGCGGCGCAGGTTGTTCTCGACGAACAGCTTGTAACTGGCCTCGGCATTCAGCGCTTCGGTGAACACCTGCACCTGGTGTTTGCCGTTGGCCTTAGCCTTGTGCAGCGCCAACCCGGCGTTACGCATCAGGGTTTGCGGGTCGCGCCCGTGCAGCGGCGCGCAGGCCAGGCCCACGGAGCCGGTGACGCTGATCAATTGGTTGTCGACGAACATCGGTTTGTCGAGGGTCGCCAGCAATTGATTGGCCACTTGCTGGCCGACAGAGAGGTCGCTGTTGTCCAGCAATACGGCGAATTCGTTACTGGCGAACCGCGCCAGGCTGCCGCTCGGAATCAGGCTGTTGCGCAGGCGGCGGGCCAGACTGATCAGCAGCTTGTCGCCGGTCTGGTGGCCGAGGCTGTCGTTGATCCGCTTGAAGTTGTCGATGTCCACCAGCAACAGGCTGATCGGTGCATCGCTGTCGCGGGCAAAGCGTTCGTCGAGGTTGCGGATAAACGCCGGCCGGTTGCCCAGGTTGGTCAGGTTATCGGTGTAGGCCAGGCGTTCGATGCGCTGTTGCGCGAGTTTGTTCTGGGTAATGTCTTCGTAAATGCCGATGTAGTGGGTCAGTTCACGGTTGTCGCCGTAGACCTTGGAAATCGACAACTGGCCCCAGTAGGGTTCGAGGTTCTTGCGGCGGCTCTTGAATTCGCCCTGCCAACTGTTGCTCTTGGCCAGCGCAGAAGGCGCGTCGAACAACAGTTCGCTGAGGTTTTCCAGCGCCGGCAGTTCCGACAGCCGTTGGCCGTGGACTTCTTCGGTGCTGTATTGGGTGATCGCGGTGAAGCTCGGGTTGACGTATTCGACCACGCCGTCGCAATTGACCAGCAAAAAGGCGTTGGCGCTTTGCTCGACCGCACGCTGGAACAGGTGCAGGGCGCTGGTGGCGGTGCGGCGGTTGTGGTTGCTGATGACTTGGGCAAACTGATCGGCCAGTTCGCCGGCAAAGGCAATTTCGTCCGACTGCCAGGCGCGGGTAGCACCAATTTGTTCCAGGCACAGCACCCCGACCACTTGGCCGTCGACCCGGATGCTGGCGTCGAGCATGGCGTTCACATCGCGCGGGCGCAGGTGTTCGGCCATTTCCCGGGTGCGGGGGTCGTGCAGGGCGTTGTGAGCGTCGATGGCGCGGCCGGTGTGCAAGGCGTCGAGGTAATCCGGAAAGCCACTGACGTCGATCGGCTGCGGCAGCAGGTATTCCTGGCTGACGCGGTGATAGGCCGAGATCGGCACCAGCATCGGCCCTTCGAGGTTCCACAGGCTGGCGCAGTCAATCTGGTAGATATCGCAGGCGCTGCGGGTGATCAGTTCGGCGGCTTCTTGCAGGGAGTTGTTGCTGCTGTAGCGTTGACGGGTCAGCAACAGGATCAAGTCCTGCTGGGCGCGCACCCGGTCCAGGTGCAGCAATTGTTCCTGCTGGGCTCGCTGGTTGAGTTCGAGGGCGATTTGCAGGCGCGAGTTCTGGGTTTCCAGATCGAGGGCGGGCAACAGTGGGTCATCTTCGAACAAACCGTCGATCACCAGCAGGTAACCGCGCAGCAGGTGTCGATTATGTTGTTTGAAGGGTTCGCCCATTTCCAGCAGGGTCAGCGAGCCTGAGGCGGTGTGCAGGGTGTAGCGGATCAGGTAGTGCGAGCCTTCGCTCAATTGTTGCTGGATCGCGTCATGCAACTGATAGCGAGCTTCGGGCTCCATCAGGCTCGCATAGGGCGAGCCGACCAGAGCGCACAGCTCCATGGCCGGCAGGCCGAATTGGCGTTCGCAATTGGGGTCGAGAAACAGCAGGGCCCAGCTGGGTTCATTAAGCCGTTCGAAACGCAGCATGCCGAGCCGCGAGGGCACAGGCAACTGCGTTACTACCTCGGCCACCATACGGCTGGCGGCATCGGGTTGGCTTTTCATATGGAGGGAAACTCGCTTCGAATATGCTGAACGCGCCGGGCTCTCGCCCTCTTTACGGTTGGCTGCGGCAAGGTTGCATCATTGCGACACCGACTGACAAGAGACATGAAGGCCAAGTGCTATAAGAATATGTCGGCAGCGGTGAAGATTTCTCCAGCAAACGATCAAAAGATTGAATTAAACCGAAAAGATCGCAGCCTGCGGCAGCTCCCGTCCCAATGCAGGAGCTGCCGAAGGCTGCGATCTTTTGCTTTTAACGCAACAAAATGCTGGCCGACTCTAAAAAGTGGCCATCCCGGTCGTGGTAGCGCACATCGATCCGGTCTGCATCGACAATGAGATGCGCAAAGTTGTCCTGGCTGATCACGTTGCTGGTCAATTCGTGGCGATAATCGCCCGCGGCGGTTCTTGCCAATGGTTGATCGAGAATGAAGGTGGACGCTTTGGCATAGGGCAGCAGTTTGCTGTTGCACAGCGGTGACGAGACGATGGTGTGAACCTCGAAGTCCGGGTCTTCGCTGTGGGTCAGCCGGCTCGTCAAGGAGCCGTGGACATCGCCGGAGACGAAGAAGACGTTCTTGATGCGGTGTGTACGAATCGTCTCCAGTAATCGCAGGCGTTGCTCAGGAAAAGCTTGCCACGCGTCATCGCCCAGGCGTTTACGGTCGGGGTAAAACATGACACTGGTGACCACGAATTTGACCCGGGCCGGGCTGTGGATCAGCCATTGGCACAAAGCCTGTTCCTGCTCGACATCCAGAATGCGCCGGTCGACTTCCGAAAGATTGCGCCGGGTTCTGCTGTCAGTGATAAACCATTCAATATCGCCTTCAGTAAATTGATACCAGTACTTGTCCAGCTTCTTGTTTATTTGGCCGCTGCCGGACAGTTGCTGTGCCGGGCTATGGCTGGCTTGATATAACTCGTAGGCCTTTATGGCATTGGTATATAGAAGGTCATCGGATTTATTTCGTTTAGCTGGCCAATTATCTTCAATCTCATGATCGTCAAGGATCATGTAAGTTGGCAGTCCGGACATTAGTTTTGCAATGTTTGGTTGGGTAAAAGCCACGCGATACTTGTGAAGGATTTCCTTGAGTTCCCGGTCGGGCGCAACGATGTTCAGGTCATCGACATAGATCTGGTCGCCGGTCATTAACATTGCACTGATGGGCGGGTTGGCGTGTTCCACCAGCTTTGATATCGAGGCGAAAATCCTGTCGCCCAGATGAGGTGCGGATGCGATGCCGGCGGTGATTCGCAGATAGCGGCAAGATCCTACGACGTAGGCTCGGGGCAGGGTGGGCTGACTGGAGCGGGTGCGGAAGCGATGGATCTGCCGCGGCCATTGCAGGGGCAGTTCTTCAACCGTTTCCACCGTGTGTACCGGATTCATCGGGCTGAACCAGCCGGCCTGGTATTCATGGTCAGTATCAGCAGCAAGATCATTGAGGGTAAAGACTTCGCACATGTCGCGAAGATTATCGAGTTTTGCGAAAAGACCTTTTGACCAGCGTTCTTCTCCAAGTCGTCTATAACGGATGCCGGCGAATACCGAAGCATCCTTTTGTTTATCTCCGCGCAAGAATATGCGTACATGATTAGTTGTGCTGTGACCGATTATTGGGCCAACAGTGGGTTTAACTAAGTTCGAGTCCATTCGGTTTCTGCTATTAAAGTAGACGAGATTCAAGACTAGTTATTGAGCCTTAAAAAATATCGAGCCGAAATGGATTTAAGTTGTGGGCGATATCAGCCACAAATGTAGGAAAGGCTTCCCGTAGGAGCCGGCTTGCTGGCGATGATCGTTAACGGTAACGCGTAGGGTCTGGATAGACGCGGTGCTTTTTCGACCATCGCCAGCAAGCCGGCCCCTACAGGTTTCCCGGGATTGTGTGAGAGCAAAAAAAAGCCCCGCCAAATTGGCGGGGTTGAGGTACGAGCGTGGCGCTCGGAAACGTGAAACGCGACAGGCCCTCCAGCGAAGGAGGGCCGGCCGGTGTTACAGCAGGATGGTGCGGATGTCCGCCAGCAGGCTGCCCAGACGCTGGGTGAAGCGTGCGGCAGCGGCGCCGTTGATCACACGGTGATCGTAGGACAGCGACAGCGGCAGCATCAGCTTCGGCTGGAAGGCTTTGCCGTCCCAGACTGGCTGGATGGTTGCCTTGGAAACACCGAGGATCGCCACTTCCGGCGCGTTGACGATCGGCGTGAAGCCGGTGCCGCCAATGTGGCCGAGGCTGGAAATGGTGAAGCAGGCGCCTTGCATGTCGTCAGCCGTGAGCTTCTTGTCGCGGGCCTTGGCGGCCAGCGCAGCGGCTTCGGCCGCCAGTTGCAGCAGGCTCTTCTGGTCGACGTTCTTGATGACCGGTACCAGCAGGCCATCCGGGGTGTCGACGGCGAAGCCGATGTTGACGTATTTCTTGCGAATGATCGCCTTGCCGCTTGGTGCCAGCGAACTGTTGAAGTCCGGCAGCTCCTTGAGCAGGTGTGCGCACGACTTGAGCAGCAGCGGCAGGATGGTCAGCTTGACGCCGGCCTTCTCTGCAACGGCTTTCTGCGCAACACGGAACGCCTCCAGCTCAGTGATATCAGCCGAATCGAACTGAGTCACGTGCGGAATGTTCAACCAGCTGCGGTGCAGGCTCGACGCGCCGATTTGCATCAGGCGGGTCATCGGTACTTCTTCGATTTCGCCAAAACGGCTGAAGTCGACGACCGGAATCGGCGGGATGCCCGCGCCACCGGTTGCGCCAGCAGCAGCGGCCGGAGCTTCCTTGGCCTTCTGCATCATGGCTTTGACGTAAACCTGCACGTCTTCTTTCAGGATGCGACCGTGCGGACCGCTGGCGCCAACAGCGCTCAGCTCCACACCAAATTCACGGGCCAGTTGACGTACGGCTGGGCCGGCGTGAACTTTGGCGCCAGGCTTGGCTGGAGCGGCAACCGGGGCGGCGGCAGCAGGTGCAGCGGCAGCCGGAGCAGCAGCGGCTGGCGCAGGAGCGCTCGCAGCGGCGGCAGGTGCCGGGGCAGCAGCAGGCGCCGCGCCTTTGACTTTCAGCTTGAGGATCAGGTCGCCAGTACCGACTTCGTCATCCAGCTTGACGGAAACGCTTTCCACCACGCCAGCGGCTGGCGATGGAATTTCCATGCTCGCCTTGTCGGATTCCAGGGTGATCAGCGACTGATCGGCTTCAACGGTGTCGCCGGCCTTGACCAGGACTTCGATGATCTTGGCCTTGCCCGCCGAACCGATGTCCGGAACGTGGATGTCCTGGACGCTGTCGGCTACCGGTGCAGCCGGAGCGGCAGCGGCTGGCGCAGGAGCAGCGGCGGCAGGGGCAGCAGCCTGAGCTGGAGCCGCGGCAGCAGCCGGTGCCGCAGCACCCGCCACTTCCAGATCCAGAATCAGGTCGCCAGTGCCGACTTCGTCGTTGAGCTTGACGCTGATGGCCTTGACCACGCCAGCGGCAGGCGACGGGATCTCCATGCTGGCCTTGTCGGATTCCAGGGTGATCAAAGATTGATCAGCCGAGACGGTATCGCCGACCTTGACCTGGATCTCGATGATCTGGGCCTTGCCCGACGAGCCGATGTCCGGCACGTGCACTTGCTGAACCGAAGCGGCAGCCGGCGCAGCAGCAGGAGCGGCGGCGGCAGGAGCAGCAGCCGGTTTGGCTTCTGCTTTTGCAGCTGGCGCAGCGGCAGCCGCAGGGGCCGCCTCAGCGGCACCTTCGACTTCCAGCTCCAGCAGTTCGTCGCCTTCTTTCAGGCGATCGCCCAGCTTCACTTTCAGGCTCTTGACGATACCGGCCTTCGGCGCGGGCACTTCCATGCTCGCCTTGTCCGATTCCAGCGTCAGGATGCTCTGGTCGGCTTCGATACGGTCGCCGACCTTCACAAACAGTTCAATTACTTCACCTTCACCGCTGCCGATGTCAGGTACGCGAATGAGTTCGCTCACAGAATCTCTCCTCAGCAGTCCAGTGGGTTGAGTTTTTCCGGGTTGATACCGAACTTGGCGATGGCTTCGGCCACAACCTTAGGTTCGATGTCACCACGGTCAGCCAGTGCTTCCAGGGCTGCCAACACCACGAAATGACGGTCGACTTCGAAGAAATGACGCAGTTTCTTGCGGCTGTCGCTGCGGCCGAAACCGTCGGTGCCCAGGACTTTGAATTCCTTGGACGGTACCCACTGACGGATCTGCTCGGCGAACAGTTTCATGTAGTCGGTAGAAGCGATGACCGGACCTTTACGGCCGTTCAGGCACTCTTCGACGTAGCTCAGCTTAGGCTTCTGGCCAGGGTGCAGACGGTTGGTGCGCTCAACGGCCAGGCCGTCGCGACGCAGTTCGTTGAAGCTGGTAACGCTCCACACGTCGGCGCCGACGTTGAACTCTTCACGCAGGATCTTCGCGGCTTCACGGACTTCACGCAGGATGGTGCCGGAGCCCATCAGCTGAACGTGGTGCGCCGCTTCGCGGTTGTCTTCCTCGAGCAGGTACATGCCTTTCTTGATGCCTTCTTCGGCACCGGCCGGCATGGCTGGCTGCTGGTACGACTCGTTCATCACGGTGATGTAGTAGAAGACGTCCTGTTGCTCTTCGGTCATCTTCTTCATGCCGTCCTGAATGATCACCGCCAGCTCGTAGCCGTAGGTTGGATCGTAGGTGCGGCAGTTCGGGATGGTGGCGGCCAGCAGGTGGCTGTGACCGTCTTCGTGCTGCAGGCCTTCACCGTTCAGGGTGGTACGGCCGGCGGTGCCGCCGATCAGGAAGCCACGGGTACGGCTGTCACCAGCGGCCCAGGCCAAGTCACCGATACGCTGGAAGCCGAACATCGAGTAGAAGATGTAGAACGGCAGCATTGGCTGGTTGTGGCTGGAGTACGAAGTACCGGCAGCGATGAAGGAGCTCATGGCGCCCGCTTCGTTGATGCCTTCTTCGAGGATCTGGCCCTTCTTGTCTTCCTTGTAGAACATCACCTGGTCTTTATCGACTGGCTCGTAGAGCTGGCCGACGGACGAGTAGATGCCCAACTGACGGAACATGCCTTCCATACCGAAGGTACGGGCTTCGTCCGGAATGATCGGCACGATGCGCGGGCCGATTTCCTTGTCCTTGACCAGTTGCGCCAGGATGCGCACGAAAGCCATGGTGGTGGAAATTTCACGGTCGCCGGAACCGTCGAGGATCGCCTTGAGGGTGTCCAGGTCCGGGGTCGGTACGCTGAAGCTCTGCGCGCGACGCTGTGGCACGAAACCGCCCAGTGCAGTGCGGCGCTCGCTCAGGTAACGGGCTTCGGCGCTGTTTGGCTCTGGCTTGAAGAACGGCAGGTTCTCCAGCTCTTCGTCCTTGACCGGAATGTCGAAACGATCGCGGAACAGCTTCAGGCTTTCAACATCAACTTTCTTGGTGTTGTGCGCGGTGTTCTTCGCTTCGCCGGCACCGGTGCCATAACCCTTGATGGTCTTGGCCAGGATAACGGTAGGTTGTTCTTTGTGGTTGACCGCTTCGTGGTACGCCGCGTAGACCTTGTACGGGTCGTGGCCGCCACGGTTGAGTTTCCAGATCTCGTCGTCGGACAGGTCTTCAACCATCGCCTTGAGTTCTGGCGAGTTGAAGAAGTGTTCACGGACGAACGCGCCGTCTTTGGCTTTGTAGTTCTGGTACTCGCCGTCGATGACTTCGTCCATGCGACGTTGCAGGATGCCGTCGACGTCCTTGGCCAGCAGTGGATCCCAGAAACGGCCCCAGATGACTTTGGTCACGTTCCACTGAGCACCGCGGAACACGCCTTCGAGTTCCTGGATGATCTTGCCGTTGCCGCGAACCGGGCCGTCGAGGCGCTGCAGGTTGCAGTTGATGACGAAGATCAGGTTGTCGAGCTTCTCGCGGCCAGCCAGGGAGATAGCGCCCAGGGATTCCGGCTCGTCGCACTCGCCGTCGCCCAGGAAGCACCAGACTTTTTGCTTGCCGGCAGGAATGAAGCCACGGGCTTCCAGGTACTTCATGAAGCGCGCCTGGTAGATCGCCTGGATCGGGCCCAGACCCATGGATACCGTCGGGAACTGCCAGAAGTCAGGCATCAGCCAAGGGTGCGGGTAGGACGACAGGCCCTGACCGTCGACTTCCTGGCGGAAGTTGTTCATCTGGTCTTCGGTGATGCGGCCTTCCATGAATGCGCGGGCGTAAACGCCTGGCGAGGTGTGGCCCTGGAAGTAGATCAGGTCGCCGCCGTGTTCGTCGGTCGGGGCCTGGAAGAAGTAGTTGAAGCCGATGTCATACAGGGTCGCACTGGAAGCGAAGCTGGAGATGTGACCACCCAGGTCAGAATCTTTCAGGTTCGTACGCATTACCATGGCCATCGCGTTCCAGCGCACCAACGAGCGAATGCGGCGTTCCATGAACAGGTCGCCAGGCATGCGTGCTTCGTGGGTTACGGGGATCGTGTTGCGGTAAGGCGTGGTGATGGCGTAAGGCAACTGCGAACCGCTGCGGGTTGCGAGTTCACCCATACGGGTCATCAGATAGTGAGCACGGTCTTCGCCTTCTTTGTCGAGAACCGATTCCAGGGCGTCCAGCCATTCCTGGGTTTCGACGGGATCGAGGTCTTGCATGGCTTGCTCCAGGGCGGAAAGGCTACCAGAATCGGTTGCCTGAGTTAGCGACTGGCCTTGTGGGCAGACGTTATGAATTCTTGGATTGCCGATAGGTTGTTCCGGCGGCGTGTAGTTTTACTACAAATCTTCGGGCATTTCAGCTATCCGAATGTATATACGAGTAGTAAAACTACAGATGAGCGGCTTGTGGCCTCCGACTACGTTGTGAGAATAATCGTTAAGGTTGGAATTTTTCCAACCGAGAAAGGTGAAAGCTTGATGCGGTCTGCCAATAAAAAAGAATTTTCAGCTATTTCTAACCTTTGTTCGACAGTCGATCAGGTAGTGAGTTTTGCAAAATCACTACATGCCGCCTTCTATACGCCGATCAAGGATAGACCATGAGCCTCCCTTCGCTTGTTGAACTGCCCGCCATTCTCCTGCCGTTTGTCACCCGCGCCGAGCAGTCGTTCCGTACCGCCGTCGAGGCATTGGATGACGACCATGGACTGCCCGCATGGACGCCTGAACGCTGGGCACAATTTGCCCGCGTCACGGCGGCCAGCGACTTTGTAACCGAACAATCCGTGCGTGATCCGCTGATGCTGCTGGAACTGGTGCAGTCCGGCGAACTGGACCGCAGCTTCGCGCCCGGCGAGTTGTGCGCGCAGATTGCGGCAGCCTCGAATGTGGCTGAAACCGATGATCAACTCGGGCGAGCGTTGCGCCGCCAACGCGCTCGCCACCAAGTGCGGATCATCTGGCGCGACCTGACCCGCCAGGCCGATCTTGTTCAAACCTGCCGCGACCTTTCGGACATGGCCGATGCCAGTATCGATCAGGCCTATCAATGGTTGTACGCGCGGCACTGTCAGCAGTTCGGCGTGCCGACCGGCCGCCGCAGCGGCGAGCCGCAGCAGATGGTTGTGCTTGGCATGGGCAAGCTCGGTGCCGTTGAGCTGAATCTGTCGTCGGACATCGACCTGATTTTCGCCTACCCCGAGGGTGGCGAAACCGTTGGTGTGAAACGCTCGCTGGATAACCAGGAGTTCTTCATTCGTCTCGGTCAGCGTTTGATCAAGGCGCTGGACCCGATGACCGTCGACGGTTTTGTGTTCCGCGTCGACATGCGCCTGCGGCCCTATGGATCGTCGGGCGCGTTGGTCTTGAGCTTCAACGCGCTGGAGCAGTATTACCAGGATCAGGGTCGCGACTGGGAACGCTACGCGATGATCAAGTCGCGGGTGGTGGCCGGCGATCAAGTCGCTGGCGCGCAATTGCAAGAGATGCTGCGTCCGTTCGTTTACCGGCGTTACCTGGATTTTTCTGCCATCGAAGCGCTGCGTACCATGAAGCAGCTGATTCAGCAGGAAGTGCGGCGTAAGGGAATGGCCGACAACATCAAGCTCGGCTCCGGCGGCATCCGCGAAGTGGAGTTTATTGCCCAGGCGTTCCAGCTGATTCACGGCGGTCGCGACCTCAGCCTGCAACAACGTCCGCTATTGAAAGTGCTGAGCACGCTGGAAGGTCAGGGTTACCTGCCGCCAGCGGTGATCAGCGAACTGCGTGAAGGTTACGAATTCCTGCGCTACACCGAACATGCGATCCAGGCGATTGCCGACCGCCAGACCCAGATGCTGCCGGATGGCGCACAGGATCAGGCGCGCATTGCCTTTATGCTGGGCTTCGACGATTGGGCTGCTTTCCATGAGCGGCTGATGTACTGGCGTGGCCGCGTGGCCTGGCACTTCGCTCAGGTGATCGCCGATCCAGACGAGGAGCAAGGTGCCGAAAGCGAAGTGGTGGTCGGCGGTGAATGGCTGCCGTTGTGGGAAGAGGCTCAGGATGAAGAGGCGGCTTGCCGGCAGTTGCAGGAAGGCGGTTTCAGCGATGCCACCAAGGCCCTGAAAGCCTTGGCCGGTCTGCGCGGCAGTCCGCAATTGCGCGCCATGCAACGTCTGGGGCGTGAACGTCTTGATGCCTTTATTCCGCGCTTGCTGGCTCAGGCTGTGGAGCACGCCAATCCGGATCTGGTGCTGGAACGGGTGCTGCCGCTGGTTGAGGCCGTGGCGCGCCGTTCTGCGTATCTGGTGTTGCTGACCGAAAACCCCGGCGCGCTGCGGCGCTTGCTGACGTTGTGCGCGGCGAGTCCGTGGATCGCCGAGCAAATCACCCGTTTCCCGTTGCTGCTCGACGAACTGCTGAATGAAGGTCGACTGTTCAAACCGCCCCTGGCGCCGGAACTGGCCGCCGAATTGCGCGAGCGCCTGACGCGAATTCCCGAGGACGATCTCGAACAGCAAATGGAAGCCCTGCGCCATTTCAAACTGGCGCACCGTTTGCGCGTCGCGGCCTCGGAAATTGCCGGCAGCCTGCCGCTGATGAAAGTCAGCGATTACCTGACCTGGCTTGCCGAAGCGATTCTGGAGCAAGTGCTGGCCCTGGCCTGGCGCCAGACCGTGGCCAAGTACGGCACGCCGCTGCGCACTGACGGCACGCTGTGCGATCCCGGCTTCATCATTGTCGGTTACGGGAAAGTCGGCGGTCTGGAACTCGGGCATGGTTCGGACCTGGATCTGGTGTTCATCCACGACGGCGATCCGCAGGCGGAAACCGACGGGCCGAAACCTATCGATGGTGCGCAATTTTTCACCCGACTCGGGCAGCGGATCATTCACTTGCTCACGGCGCAGACCAACTCCGGTCAGCTCTATGAAGTGGACATGCGTCTGCGACCGTCCGGTGCATCGGGGTTGCTGGTGAGTTCGCTAGGGGCATTTGCCCGCTATCAAGAGAACGAAGCCTGGACCTGGGAACATCAGGCATTGGTACGGGCTCGGGTGCTGGTGGGCAGCGAGGATGTCGGTCAGGCGTTCGAGCAGGTTCGCGCTTCTATCCTGGGCAAGGCACGTGATTTGCCGACCCTGCGCCAGGAGGTCAGCGAGATGCGCGCCAAGATGCGCGATAACCTCGGCAGCAAGAGCACGGCGGCCGGCACTGGGGCGAATGCCTTCGAGGCCACGGCGCCATTCGATCTCAAGCAGGACGCCGGTGGTATCGTCGATATTGAATTTATGGTGCAATACGCGGCCCTGGCGTGGTCGCAAACGCACCCGCCACTGCTGCGCTGGACGGACAATATCCGCATTCTGGAAGAGCTGGAGAGGGCAGGGTTGATGCCCGTCGAGGACGCCAGCCTGTTGCGTGAAGCCTATAAAGCTTACCGCTCCGCCGCCCACCGGCAGGCCTTGCAGAAAGATGCGGGGGTAATCACGGGCGACCAGTTCGCGGACGAACGGCGACAGGTCATGCGGATCTGGCGTGAGCTGGGGCTAAGCTGAGCTGACTTGAAGCGTGGCGGGCTGTTGTGGCGAGGGAGCTTGCTCCCGCTGGAGTGCGAAGCGCTCCCAAATCAGCTTTTGCGGTTTGTCAGATGAGAATACGGTGGCGGGTTTTGGGTCTGCTTCGCAGTCCAGCGGGAGCAAGNNAGCTCCCTCGCCACAGGGGTTTATGCTGACTGACATGAATGTGTATTAAATTGATCCGACGAGCCCCAACCGGCTCGTCCAAAATGACCTGATGGTTCAACCCGCAGGTGATGGATTCTCGAGGCGGGGGGGGGTAAAGCTCCCCCGNNGAGGCGGGGAGGCATAAGCCTCCCCGGTTCGTTTTTGGAAACTACATGAAAATTCTGATCGTTGGGCCCAGTTGGGTCGGTGACATGGTGATGGCGCAGACACTGTTTCAGTGTCTCAAACAACGCCACCCGCAATGCGAAATCGACGTGCTGGCCCCCGAGTGGAGCCGGCCGATTCTTGAGCGCATGCCCGAAGTTCGCCAGGCCTTGAGCTTCCCGCTCGGTCACGGCGCGCTGGAGCTGGCGACGCGTCGGCGCATCGGCAAATCCCTGGCCGGCCAATACAGCCAGGCGATCCTGCTGCCCAATTCCCTGAAGTCAGCCTTGGTGCCGTTTTTTGCCGGCATTCCCAAGCGCACCGGCTGGCGCGGCGAGTTCCGTTACGGCCTGCTCAATGACGTGCGCACGCTGGATAAAGAACGTTATCCGTTGATGATTGAGCGCTTCATGGCTTTGGCCTACGAGCCCGGTTTTGAACTGCCGACGCCGTACCCGCGACCTAGCCTGCAAATCGACCCGGTCACCCGCGAGGCGGCGCTGGCCAAGTTTGGCCTGAGCCTCGATCGTCCGGTGCTTGCGCTGTGCCCCGGCGCCGAGTTTGGCGAGTCCAAACGCTGGCCATCCGAGCACTACGCGAAAGTCGCCGAAGCGAAGATTCGCGAGGGCTGGCAAGTCTGGCTGTTCGGTTCGAAAAACGATCACGCCGTGGGCGAAGACATCCGTTCGCGGTTGATTCCCGGTTTGCGTGAAGAATCGGTAAACCTCAGTGGCGGCACGTCGCTGGCCGAAGCGATCGACCTGTTGTCCTGCGCCGATTCGGTGGTCTCCAACGACTCCGGCCTGATGCACGTCGCCGCCGCGCTGAATCGTCCGCTGGTGGCGGTCTACGGTTCGACGTCGCCGGGTTTCACGCCGCCATTGGCCGAGCATGTCGAGATCGTGCGCCTGGGCATCGAATGCAGCCCATGCTTCGACCGCACGTGCCGTTTCGGCCATTACAACTGCTTGCGCCAGCTCATGCCGCAAGCGGTGAACGAAGCCTTGCAGCGTTTGCAGGGCACTGTGGTCGAGGTCAAATAGTTTGCGGGTACTGCTGATCAAGACTTCATCGCTGGGCGACGTGATTCACGCGTTGCCGGCGCTGACCGACGCGGCGCGGGCGATTCCCGGCATCAAGTTCGACTGGGTGGTGGAAGAGGGCTTCGCCGAAATTCCGACCTGGCACCCGGCCGTGGGCAAGGTGATTCCGGTGGCGATCCGTCGCTGGCGCAAGAACATCTGGCAGACGATCAAGAGCGGTGAGTGGAAGCGCTTCAAGCAAAGCATTCGCGCCACGAAATACGATTTGGTCATCGATGCCCAGGGCCTGCTGAAAAGCGCCTTGCTCACCCGCTATGTCAAAGCCCCGGTCGCCGGGCTCGACAAGGACTCCGCACGCGAGCCGATTGCCGCACGTTTCTATTCCCGCCGTTTGGCCGTGGCCCGTGGGCAGCACGCGGTAGAGCGAGTGCGTCAGCTGTTTGCCGTGGCCTTGGGTTATGACCTGCCCAAAGGCCTGGGCGATTACGGTCTGAGCGTCGAGCGTCTGGTGGAATTGCCGCGCAAGAATCCTTACGTGCTGTTCCTGCATGGCACCACGTGGGACACCAAGCACTGGCCGGAAGCCTACTGGCGCGAGCTGGCCGAGCGGGTCGGTTATCTCGGTGTCGGGGTGAAACTGCCGTGGGGCAACCCGATCGAGAAGGCGCGCGCCGAGCGCATCGCCAAAGACATGAAGCATGTCGAAGTGTTGCCCAAGCTGAACCTGGCCGGCGTCGGCAAAGTGCTGGCCGGCGCGCAAGCCTGCGTGGCGGTGGACACCGGCCTCGGTCACTTGGCCGCCGCGCTGGACGTGCCGACCTTGTCGCTGTTCGGTCCGACCAACCCGGGCCTGACCGGCGCATACGGCAAGTCGCAGATTCATCTGGCCAGCGACTTCCCTTGCGCGCCCTGTATGCAAAAGAAATGCACCTATCAACCGACGGCCGAAGATGCCCGCCGGTTCGACCTGAAACGCGAGTGGCCACTGTGCTTCACGCGTCTGAATCCCGAGCGTGTCGCGAGCCGACTGAGCACGTTGTTACTGGCTGAGGAGCTGCGCTGATGCAATTGGCATTTGTCCTGTACAAGTATTTTCCGTTTGGCGGCTTGCAGCGCGATTTCATGCGCATTGCCCTGGAGTGCCAAAAACGTGGCCACCAGATTCGCGTCTACACGCTGATTTGGGAGGGTGACGTGCCACCCGGTTTCGAAGTGCTGGTGGCGCCGGTCAAGGCGTTCTTCAACCACCGTCGTAACGAAAAGCTCAGCGCATGGATGGAAGCGGACCTGGCCAAGCGTCCGGTGGATCGCCTGATCGGCTTCAACAAAATGCCAGGCCTGGACGTCTACTACGCCGCCGACGGCTGCTTCGAAGACAAGGCGCAGAATCTGCGCAATTCGCTGTACCGTCGCTGGGGCCGCTATCGCCACTTCGCCGAGTACGAGCGCGCGGTGTTCGCCAAGGACGCCAAGACCGAAGTGCTGATGATTTCCGAAGTCCAGCAACCGCTATTTATCAAGCATTACGACACGCCGCTGGAGCGCTTCCACTTGCTGCCGCCGGGCATCGCCCAGGATCGTCGCCGCCCGGCGGATGCCGATGAAATTCGTGCCGGGTTTCGCGCCGAATTCAATCTCAAGGATGACGACTTGCTGCTGGTGCAGATCGGCTCCGGGTTCAAGACCAAGGGTGTGGATCGCAGCCTCAAGGCATTGGCCGCGCTGCCCGCTGATCTGAAGAAGCGTACCCGGCTGTTTGTAATTGGCCAGGATGACCCCAAGTTATTCCAGATGCAGAGCGCCACGCTGGGGCTCGGCGACAACGTGACGTTCCTCAAGGGTCGCAGCGATATCCCGCGCTTCCTGCTGGGCGCCGATCTGTTGATCCACCCGGCGTACAACGAAAACACCGGCACCGTGTTGCTCGAAGCGCTGGTAGCCGGGTTGCCGGTGCTGGTGAGCGCGGTGTGCGGTTACGCCCATTACATTGCCGAGGCCGACGCTGGTCTGGTGTTGGACGAACCGTTCGATCAGGCGCAACTGACGCAGTACCTGACCGGCATGTTGAGCGACGCTCAAGCGCGGGCGGCCTGGAGCCGCAACGGTGTGGCCTTTGCCGAGACGGCCGACCTCTATAGCATGCCGCAGCACGCGGCCGATGTGATTCTGGCGGAGCACGCTTAATGAAGTTGATGCTGGCTGAACCGTTCAAGAGCCTCTGGGCCGGACGTGACCCGTTCGCCGAAGTCGAGAGCTTGCAGGGCGAGGTGTACCGCGAACTTGAAGCTCGCCGCACCCTGCGCACTGAAGTGAACGGCAACGGGTTTTTCGTGAAGATCCACCGTGGCATCGGCTGGGGCGAGATCTTCAAGAACCTGCTCACCGCCAAGCTGCCGGTACTCGGCGCGGGCCAGGAGTGGAAGGCGATCCAGCGCTTGCAGGAAGTCGGTGTGCCGACCATGACCGCCGTCGCTTACGGCGAAAAGGGCAGCAACCCGGCCGACCAGCATTCGTTTATCGTCACTGAAGAACTGGCGCCAACCATCAGTCTTGAAGATTTCAGCATCGATTGGGTCAAACAGCCGCCCGAGCCAAAACTCAAGCGCGCGCTGATCGCCGAGGTCGCGCGCATGACCGGCATGATGCATCGCGCCGGGGTCAACCACCGCGACTGCTACATCTGCCACTTCCTGCTGCATACCGATAAACCGGTGACCGCAGAAGACTTCAAGCTCTCGGTGATCGACCTGCACCGCGCCCAGACCCGTCCGGCCATTACCCAGCGCTGGCGCAACAAGGATCTGGCGGCGCTGTACTTTTCGGCCCTGGATATCGGCCTGACCCAGCGCGACAAAATGCGTTTCCTCAAAGGTTACTTCCAGCAACCGCTGCGCCAGATCCTGGCTGAGGAAGCGGCACTGCTGAGCTGGCTTGAAGGCAAGGCCAACAAACTCTACGACCGTAAACAGCGATACGGGGACGCGCTCTGATGGCGGGTTGGAATCTGGAGCCTGCTTACGGTGATCTGGCCGAAGACTTCGGCAGTCTTGAGGCGGTGTTTGCACTTCAAGGCGAACGTCTGACCCGGGATCCGCTGTCCGAAGTCATTCGCGTGAAGCGCAATGGCGTCAATTATTACGTGAAACGCTATGTGGGCGCGGGCAAAGGCTTGCGTCGCTACCTGGGCAAGCCTCGGGTGAAAATGGAATGGCAAAACCTCAAGCGCTTCGCCAAATGGGGCATTCCCACCGCCGAAGTCATCGCCTGGGGCCTGGAGCGACGCGGCGCTGCGTATGATCGCGGGGCGATGATCACTCGCGAATTGCCGCACACCGAAGACTTGTCCGCATTGGCCGACCGGCATGACTCCAAGCTCGCGGACCGCGCCTGGGTTGACACCGTCAGCCGCCAATTGGCCGGCTACACCCGGACCATGCACGACCATCGTTTTACCCATAATGATTTGAAGTGGCGCAACCTGCTGATCGACGATCAGGCCAGACTTTTTCTGATCGATTGCCCCAACGGTGATTTCTGGCGCGGTTTCTGGCTCAAATATCGCATTACCAAAGACCTGGCGTGCCTCGACAAAGTGGCCAAGTATCACTTGTCGGCCACCCAGCGCCTGCGCTTTTACCTGCAATACCGCCAACGGACCCGGCTCAACGCCGCGGATAAAAAACGGATCCGGCATGTGGTGAGATTTTTCGAGGGACGCGAATGACTGATTTCCTGGCCGCTGAAGACCGTGCGCTGCTTGAGCGCCACGGCCTCGGCACTTTCGATGCGCTCTGGGCCCGGGAGCTTGATGCCGTGGACGAGCCCAACTCCGTTCGCGGTGGCTGGAGCAGTGTGTTTCGACTGGATCTGGAAGGTCATGGCTACTACCTCAAGCGCCAGAGCAACTACCAGATGCACACGTTGCATGCGCCTTTCGGCGAGCCGAGTTTCGCCCGTGAGTTTCGCAACATCAGCCGCTATGAAAAGCTTGGCATCCCGGCGCTGAAAGCGGTGTTCTTCGGTGAGCGCAAAGTCAAAGGTGAAGTCCGCGCGATTCTGCTGACTCGCGCCCTGGACGGTTGGGATGACCTCGATTCGTTGTTGCAGCGCTGGTCGGACCTGAGCGAAACGCAGCACACGGCCATTCTCCAGGCCTGCGGGCAACTGGCGCAGTGTCTGCACGGCAAGCGTCAGGTTCACGGCTGTTTTTACCCCAAACACATTTTTCTCCAGGCCAGCGGTGACGGCTACCAGGCCCAGTTGATCGACCTGGAAAAGACCCGGCCATTGCTGCTTGGCCAGCGCGATCGGGTGAAGGATCTGGAGCCATTGCTGCGTCGAGCGCCGGAGTGGAGCGAAGCGCAGTTGCGTATTTTGTTGGCTGCTTATCTGGATCAGGCGCAGGACAGTTCGTTGATCGACAACTGGCTGCAGCGACTGACCGCGCGCCGCGGCCATAAGGAGAAGCGCTGATGCGTTTGTCTGAACTGAAAAACGCCGGCCGTACACCGAGCCTGCCGTTGAGTCTTTCCCTGGCCGATGCCGCCGGCCCCGCCGAATTGCAGTTGTTGAGCCTGTTGCGGGTGTTGCCGGGGCAGCGCTATGTCGGAGCCGGTGTCTGGCGCGGCCGTCCGGTGCTGGCCAAGTTGCTGGTTGGCAGCAAGGCCGCTCGGCATTTTCAGCGTGAGCTGGATGGCGTGCGCTTGCTCGCCGCTCAAGGCCTGACCACGCCGCAGCTGTTGGCCGATGGCCTGAAGGAAGGCGAGGGTGGCTGGCTGCTGTTCGAGTTTCTGGAGGGCGCGCAAAGTCTGGGTGATACCTGGAAGCAGGTCGAAAATTTACCGGTTTTGTCCGACGGGCAGGGAGCGGTATTGGCTGAGGCGTTAGGTGCCATCGGTCAAATGCACCGCAAAGGGCTGTGGCAGGAGGACCTGCACCTGGACAACTTGTTGCGCCAGCGTGGTCGTCTGTATTTGATCGACGGCGCCGGGATTCGCAGCGAAACCCCTGGCCAGCCACTGTCACTGCAGAAAGTCCTGGAAAACCTCGGGGTGTTTTTTGCCCAGTTGCCGAAGTCGATAGAACCCTTCATTGAAGAGTTGCTGGTGTATTACCTGCTTAGCAACGGCGAGCACGCCTTGCCGATGGAAGCCTTGCAGAAGCAGATCGACAAGGTTCGTAGCTGGCGTCTCAAGGACTATCTGATCAAAGTGGGTCGTGAATGCACGCTATTCAGCGTCCAGCGCGGCGCGTTCGGTTTGCGCGCGATCCGTCGCGAGGAAGAAGCAGCGATGCTGCCGATATTGGCTCAGGCCGATGCCTTGCTAGATCAGGGGCACCTGTACAAGACCGGCGGCGCGGCGAGCGTTGGCAAGGTCGAGGTGGACGGCCGCACGCTGGTGATCAAACGCTACAACATCAAGGGTTTCGTCCACTGGCTCAAGCGCTTCTGGCGCCCGAGCCGTGCCTGGCATTCCTGGCGCGAAGGCAATCGGCTGTCGTTCCTCGGCATCGCCACGCCCAAGCCGCTGGCATTGTTGGAGAAGCGTTTTTTCTGGCTGCGCAGCCGGGCCTACCTGATCACCGAGCATCTGCCGGGGCCGGATATCATCGAGCGCTTTGCGCCGTATATTGAAAGCGGCGACGCTCCGGAGGCCGAGCTGTTGGCGCTGGATCACCTGTTCGCCGAATTGATTCGAGAGCGCATCAGCCACGGCGACTTCAAGGGCCACAACCTGTTCTGGCAGGAAGATCGCTGGGCGCTGATCGATCTGGATTCGATGTGTCAGCACGGTTCGCTCGGCAGCTTTGCCCCGGCGTATGCGCGGGATCGGGCGCGATTTATGCGTAATTGGCCGGAGAGTAGTGCGCTGTATCAGGTCATTGATCAGCGTTTGCCTAAAGACATTTCCAGCGCTGCCTGAATCGGACCTTCGGTCCTGTCGCGGGCAAGCCCGCTCCCACGGTGTCCGAGAATGCGATCTCTGGCAACCACAAAACCTGTGGGAGCGGGCTTGCCCGCGATGAGGCCCGAACTGCCAGCGAAGATTAGGGACAGTTTCTTAAGAGCTGTCCTACACAATCTTGGGAAGCCATGAACTGTGGCCTGAATGATCACGATGCTAGTTTGCCTGACGTACTCGGAGGGCAAATTTTGACGATCAAGACGGCAGTCGCATCAGGCGTTATCTCACTGGCTCTGACGGGATGCGGGACCGCCGTAACGGTCTTGCAGGACGATGCCGACGCGGCCCAGGGGCTTCGACGACAAAAAACCTATTGTCAGTCCATCCCTCGGGTCTATAGCGGCCTGGCCTACGATTTTTGCGTATTGAATGCGCCGCCCGATCCCACGGGCATGCTCGTCCCACTCGTTTTGCTGGATCTGGCCTTGTCTGGTGCGCTGGATACCGCCGTCTTGCCCTATACAATTTATCGGCAGGGTGTGGATGGCAATATCCGCATTTACTGGCGGCCCGCGCGCGGATAACCCATGCCAAGGTCACCACTGCTTTCTCTTGCCGCTTGCAGCTAGAGGCTTGAAGCTGCTTTTAAGCTATAATCCCGCCCTTTAGCTGTCTCTCGCCCCTTGCGAGGGCACATTAATTTTCGAGGCGCATTGCGCCTGCATGCAGACTAAAGAGGCTAGACCCCTGTGGCATTGACGATTCTTGGCCTGTCCGGCGCCCTTAGCCATGATCCTTCCGCAGCCCTGTATATCGACGGCAAGCTGGTCGCGGCTGCCGAAGAAGAGCGCTTCGTGCGCGATAAACATGCAAAGAACCGCATGCCCTACGAATCGGCGAAGTTCTGCCTTGAGCAGGCCGGTATCAAACCCTCCGACGTTGACGTGGTCGCGATTCCATTCGCACCGATCAGCCTGTTCGGCAAGGCCCGCTGGCAGTACGCCAAGCGTTACTGGTACGCCCCGGACCGCGCACTCGACGCGATCCTGATGGGCAACCGTCGCTACAAGCGCTATCGCAACAAGATTGTCTGGTGCCTGGAGCAACTGGGTTTCGATCCGAAGAAGATCAAGATCGAGCCGGTCGAACACCACCTGGCTCACGCCTCCAGTGCCTACCACTGCTCCGGTTTCAAAGAGAAAACCGCGATCCTCGGGATCGACGGCAAGGGTGAGTACGCCACGACCTTCTTCGGTTATGGCGAAAACGGCAAGATTCACAAGATCAAGGAATTCTTCGATCCCGACTCCCTCGGCGGCCTCTACGGCGCGATCACCGAGTTCCTCGGTTTCGATATGCTCGACGGTGAGTTCAAGGTCATGGGCATGGCGCCGTACGGCGACGCCAGCAAATATGATTTCTCGCGCCTGGCTTCGTTTGAAAACGGCGAACTGGTGATCAACACCGACTACGCCAACGTCATCGGCCTGCGTCGCTACAAAGAGAAGGGCAAGGGTTACTACTTCTCGCCGAAGCTGATCGAGTGGCTGGGTCCGAAGCGCGAAGGCGACATCGCCGACGAGCCGTACATCCACTACGCTGCCAGCATTCAAGCGCTGTTCGAAAAAATTTCGCTGCAGATGATCGACTACTACCTGGGCGACGTGCTCAAGGAAACCGGCAAACTGGCCTACGCCGGTGGCTGTGCGTTGAACGTCAAGCTGAACCAGAAAATCATCGCCCGCGACGACGTCAAAGAGCTGTTCGTACAGCCGGCGTCCGGCGATGCCGGCACCGCAGTCGGCGCCGCAGCCTATGTGTCCCACGCCCGTGGCGTACCGGTCGAGAAGATGGAACACGTCTACCTCGGCCCTTCGTACAGCAACGAAGACGTGATCGCCGCCTGCGCCCGTCACGAGAACAAGCCGACGTGGCGCAAGCTCGACAACATGCCGGAGCAGATCGCCAAGATCATGGTCGACGGCAATCCGGTGGCCTGGTTCCAGGGGCGCATGGAGTTTGGTCCGCGTGCACTGGGTGGTCGTTCGATCATCGGTTGCCCGAGCGTGCCGGGTGTGGCGGATCGCATCAACCACCAGATCAAGTTCCGCGAGCGCTGGAGGCCTTTCTGCCCGTCGATGCTCGACACCGTGGCACCACAGATGATCAAGATCGATCACCCGGCGCCGTTCATGACCTTCACCTTCGAAGTGGCTGAAGAGTGGAAAACCCGCGTGCCGGAAGTCGTCCACGAAGACGGTACTTCCCGGGCCCAGGTGCTCAAGCGTGAATACAACCCGCGCTACTACGACATGATGAAAGCGCTGGAAGTGCTGACCGGTAACGGCGTGTCGCTGAACACTTCGCTCAACCGTCGTGGCGAGCCGATGATCTGCTCGCCGACCGATGCCCTGAACATGTTCTTCGGTTCCGATCTACAGTACCTGATCATGGAAGACATTCTGGTGGTCAAAGAGGGCGCGAACGCATATGACACGCTCGGCTGAACGCCATGTGCTGCAGTTCTGCCACGGCTATGACGGGCCGTTTCTGGACTGCGCGCGGCAGTACGCCAGCCTGTTCGCGGGGACCGGCTATCGGGTGACCACGGTGTTTCTGACCGGGGTTGCCGATGCCGAAGTCGCTGCGGCCTGCGCTTCCGATGAAGTGTTGTTCATGGAGTACAGCTCCAGAGCCATTCGTGGCCTTAAGCTGGGCGCCATCGGCGATCTGCGCAAGATCGCCGCTTCGCGCAACTTCAGTTTCTGTATCGCCCACCGTTTCAAGCCTATCTACATCGCCTTGCTTGGCACTTCGTTGCCGGTGATTGGCGTACATCACGCCTTTGGCGATTACAAACGCGGCAGCCGCAAGCTCTTCGCGCAAATCTTTCGCAAGCGCCTGAGCCTGCTCGGGGTGTCCGATGCGGTGCGCGACGACATGCGCCAATGCCTGCCTAAATGGCCGGCGGGACGCATTCGCACGCTCTATAACCGCATCGATGTGCAAGCCTTGCAGGACAGTCAGGTGTCGGCGAGTGAGGCTCGGGAGATTCTCGGCCTGTCGGTGGATGCCTGGATTGTCGGCAACGTCGGACGTCTGCACCCGGACAAGGATCAGGCGACGTTGCTGGATGGTTTTGCTGCGGCGCTGCCTGGGTTGCCGGCCAACAGCCAACTGGTGATTCTGGGTAGCGGTCGTCTTGAGCAAGACCTCAAGGCCCAGGCCCGTGAATTGGGAATCGGCGATCGCGTGCTGTTCCTTGGTCAGGTGCCCGAGGCCCGACGTTATTTCCGTGCTTTCGACGTGTTTGCCCTGAGTTCCGATCACGAACCGTTCGGTATGGTGCTACTGGAAGCCATGGCCGCCGGCGTGCCGTTGCTCGCCACCGCATGCGGCGGGGCGAAGGAAGTGGTCGAAGGCGTTGGCATTCTGTTCCCATTGGGCGATGCCGAGCACCTGGCTCAAGGGCTGCAGCATCTGGCCGCGATGGACGAGCAGCAACGTCAGCAATGCGCCGAGCTGATGCTCGAGCGCCTGCATGAACGCTTCTCCGACCGCGCGGTACGCGATGCCTTCTGGCATTTGCCACACGTTATCGAACTGGCACCGAGGGGCTGATGCTCAACCGATTTCAAGGCTGGCGCGAACGTGGCTGGTCGGTAACCGACGCCTCGACCTACGCCGAGGCCTGGCAACGTTTTGGCGGCAGTGTTGCGACTCATCCGCTGGTGGTCGAGCGACTGGCGCATCTGGCCGACATTCCGGTGCGCTACCTGGCCTGGGAGCAAGGCGGCGACGTCAAAGCGGCGATCCCTACCTGGGGCCGCGATCTTGCGCTGTCCAAAGACGTGCTCAAACGCCGCGGCAAAAAAGGCCTGTTCGACCTCGGCAACGCGGAAATCATTTTGCCAGCCGCTGACGATGCTCAGGCCCCCCTGCGTCATCGTGGTCGTTATTTGTCGGCGCTGAACGAAAGCCGTTTCACCGGTATCAAGCTGCAAACCGAGCAACTGGCCATGGCTCGCACACCCGAAGAATTGTCGAAGAAGTTTCGTTACAACCAGCGCCGCGAACTACGGCTGCTGGAAGAAGCGGGCGGGGTGGTGCGACCGGTTGCCGAGTTTTCCAGTGCCGAACTGGCGGCGATCTACTGCGACTTGTTCCAGCGCCGCTGGGGATTTGCGGCCACGGGTGCCGAGCGAATGGCCGAGGTCATTGAGTTGTTGCGCGAGTTGCTGATCGGCTCGGTAATTTTCCTCAATGATGCGCCGATTGCGATTCAACTGGTGTACCGCGTCGAGACGCCGCAGTGGATCAGCGTCGAATACATCAATGGTGGGGTCGACCCGCAAACCCGCGCATTCAGCCCTGGCAGCGTGCTGAGTTTTCTCAATACCCAAAGCGCCTGGGAGCATGCCCGGGCGCTGGACAAACCCTTGCGTTTTTCCTTTGGTCGCGCTGACCGGGAATACAAGGATCGCTGGTGCAACCCCGTGCCGGTCTTCACCGTATGAGTCAGCCCATGAGTCGCAAACAACAACTGCTCAAGCGCCATCGCCGCAATAAACGTATCGGTCTGTTGATCGCGCTCGTGCTGTTGATTGTCGTGGGCGTGCTGGTGGCCTGGTGGTTGCCGCTGATGCTCGCGGTCCTAGGCTGGATCGCCCACGAAGCCTGGTTTGCCGACCACCTGTTCTATTCCCCCCAAGACGATTACCAATACAGCTTCCCGCCGTACACCCCGCAGCCCAAGGTCCATCTGAACGGTGAGCATTTGCGGCTGGACGAAGGCGTCATGCTGGTTGATGACGCTACCCTTGTTCTGGCGCTGCGGGTAAAAAGCACCTGGTTGGGGCGCTTTTTCGATCCGGTGGTTGAATTATTGGGTGGCGAGAATCCAGACCGGCAGACCTTCGAACGGGGTGTGAACGGGCTGCGGTATTTCAATCTGAGTGGTCAGGCGCAAGTGTTGTCACGAGGCGAGTTGCGCTTGCGCGGGCGCTTCTGCCAGTTGCTTGGTGAGCCTGTGTTGTGGGCATTTGAACATCCGGATTATCGCCGTCAGCGGGTGATGGTGATTGCACCGCACGCCGATGACGCGGAGTTGGCGGCCTACGGTTTGTACAGTCAGGCCGATGAGGCCTGGATCGTCACGCTCACTGCCGGAGAGATCGAAGCCGAACACTATCAGCAGATGAACCTGAGCAAGGTCGACGCGGCGCGTTTGAAGGGCCGGTTGCGGGCCTGGGACAGTATTGCCGTGCCGCGTTGGGCCGGGGTACCCGAAGCCCATTGCGTGCAACTGGGTTATTTCTGTTTGCAACTGGCGGCGATGCAGGCCTCGCCGACTCAGCCAATGGGCTCGCGGGAAGCGGATCTGAGCGACACCCGACTGTTTCGCCGGTTGAATGCCTTTGCGCTGCCGGGAGATGTCGACGGCGCGCCGACATGGAACAAACTGCTGGCGGACCTGCGAGCCTTGCTGCTGCGGGCGCAACCTGAAGTGATCGTGCTGCCACACCCGACCCTCGATCCTCATCCCGATCATATTTGTGCTCAAGAAGCCGTACTCGAAGCATTGAAAGGGCTGGAATGGCAACCGACGCTACTGGGTTACGCCAACCACCTGCACGACAATGATCGCTGGCCAATGGGCAACTCAGGAGACGGTACGGCACTTCCTCCGGTTTTCGATGCGGCCCGGACACTCCGCCCCTACTGCCTCTTGCTTGATCGGGCGCAGCAGTGTGACAAGGCCATGGCATTGGGGATGATGCATGACTTGCAGCCCCCAGCCCCATTCAAACGTCGTTTGCGCCGTGGGTTACAGCGCCTGTTGGCAGGGCGTTCCGGATCGCCTTATGGCGAAAACGAATTTTTTCGCAAGGCTGTGCGTCGCCATGAATTGTTCTGGCGTTTGTAAGGTGTCATGGACCTGAATGCGTCTGCCTTTGAAGGCAGAGGGTTTCAGGTGTTGCTCGGTTTGCCGTTGCGGCAAGGAAGACGATGAAAGTTCTATTTCTGGTGCAGAAAGATCAGCGAGCCATTCTTGACCGTTTGTACGACGGCGTGGCGGCGCATTGTGAGTGTGACTTGCGCTGGCTGAACAGTGATGAACAGCGCAACCTGCGTCGCTATTTCCGGCGTGAAGTCGATGTCTCGCGCTATGACCGGATCGTGTTTTTCCTGCGCTTCAAGCAGGAGATCCGTCAAGTCGGATTCATTCGCACGATTCCCAACCTGGTGATTCTCGAGCACGACGCTTACCAGAATTACATTCCCTGCAAGTACACCGGAAAGTTCAGCGCTCACTACCGTCGTTTGCCGTGGGCGCGGGTGATCAGTTCCGGTTTCGTCGTTACCGAGCGCTTGCGCGGGGAAGGTTTCGATGCGGTGTTCGTTCCCAAGGGCTATGACCAGACGCAACTGGAGGATCAGGGCCGCGAGCGGGATATCGAACTGGCGTTTGTCGGTAGCACCAACAGTGTCGCGTACAGCGGTCGAAAGGCGCTGCTTGACGAGTTGGGGCGAGTCGAAAACCTGGTGGTGACGCGCACCAAGTCCGGTGAGGAGTACCGCGATACGCTCAACCGAATTCGCTTTTTCGTCAGTGCCGATGTTGGCATGGGCGAGTTCATGATCAAGAATTTCGAGGCCATGGCCTGCGGTTGCGTATTGCTGGCCTATGACCAGGGCGCGGCGGAAAGCCAGGCGCTGGGTTTGCAGGATATGCACAACGTGGTGTTCTATCAGAGCATTGCGCAGCTTCAGGAAAAACTGGTGTTGTTGCGAGGCGACCCGGAGCTGGCGCAGCGTATCGCGCGCAATGGCCGCGAGCTGGCCGTCAGCCAGTTCAGTTTTTCACGCATAGGCCAGCGTATCGTCGAGGAGCTTGAGCCACCATTGCGGGCTCGTGCGCCTCTGAAACTATTAGAAAAAATCCGCCTGAAACTAGGCATTTGACAAGCGTTGGCCGGCCATTGATATTGCTGGCGACTTTTACCTGATTGGGATTCCAGTGCGATTTTCAAAAGAAAGTGACATCACATTGGTGGTCACCAGCTGCGGCAGGCTCGATCTGCTCAAGATGACCCTCGAGAGCTTCGATCGATTCAATACCGCAGCCATTCGCGAAGTTTTCATTACTGAAGATGCGGGTGACGAAGGTGTGCACGCGATCATTCCAGAAAGCTGGAAGGATCACTGCACGGTGTTCGTCAACCGGCCAAAACTGGGCCAGTTGGCATCGATTGATCTGGCCTACTCGCACGTCAACACGGCGTACATCTTTCATTGTGAGGATGACTGGGAGTTCTATCGTCCCGGGTTTGTCGAAGACTCCATGACCATCCTCGAATCGCGCCCGGAAATCCTCCAGGTGTGGCTGCGTAGCTATAATCATGACCTGCGAGTTCACAGCCCTTACATTCGTCTGGGGGCGCGTGAGATCGTCGGTGGAGTGGCCTGTTACCCGTTGATCTCTGACAAACCGGAATGGCAGGGCTTCTCGCTGAACCCAGGTCTGCGGCGAATCAAGGATTATCGATTGTGTGCGCCATTTACCAGCTACAGTGGGGAGAAGGCTCTGTCGCTTCGATACGCAGAGCTGGATTTGACGGCGCTGACGCTCGAAGCGGACGCTGTCATGCACACCGGTTTTGGCTTGCATGTGCAAACACCTATCGAGCGTCAGCGCAAGGCGCGCCGCAGTCGGCGCGAACAGATTAAGTTCGCCTTGGTTTTGTTGTTGGGAGTCTGCATTGGCTGGTTCATCAACTAACGACACAGCAGCTTATCTTCAACCCATGCATTGGCTGTTCGCCCTATGAATATTCTTAATGTCATGTGGGCCGGCGGCGCTCCGTTTGCCTCCATTCACAAGGTGCATCAGCAGATTTTGTCCCAGGCCGAGCCTTCTACCCCGGTCAAAACCTGGTTGCTTCAGGGGGTGGCGTCCGAATGTAGGGTGAACGTCGGTGAGGTGCGGGAGTGGGGACTGTCTTCCGCCCGATTGAAAGGGCGACATTTCTGGCGCCTGACCAAGCCCTGGATGCGAGCCCGATTCAAGCGCGCGCTTGTAGACAGCGATGCACATCTGGTGATGCTGGATGGATTGGGTGTAGCGCGAGCGTTGTTGCCGATACTTAAAACATTGCCGCATATCCGTGCGGTGGTGATTTTTCATGGCTCGCCACGACTGCACTCTGGCGATCAATCGCTTTTCCAACAGATCCCGGCATCCCGGCTGACATTGGCTGCGGTATCGAACACCCTCGCAGACTCGCTGAGCAGGGGCCTGCAAGTACCGGTCATGACGTTGCGCAGCGCGTTCGAACCTGTCGCGTTCCGTTCCGCCCTGCTCCCGCGAAAGGAAGCTCGGATCCGATTGGGACTGCCCCTGGACGAGGGACTGGTGCTCGGTGCAGTAGGGCGCCTGGTCTCCGAAAAAGGTTTTCGCTGCCTGCTCGACGCGTTTTCTGCGGCAACGCATGAGCCGCCCGATCTGCGATTGGTGATTATTGGTGAAGGCACGAACCGTGCTGGCCTGGAAGCGCGGATTGAGGAACTGGGCTTGCGCGGCAAAGTCTTGTTGCCGGGTCATCTGAATGACGCGGCGCGGCTCTACCGTGCATTCGACTGGATTGCGATACCGTCGCTCGAAGAGGGCCTGGGATTGATCATGCAGGAAGCGGTCATGTCAGGTGTTCCGGTGCTGTCCAGTGAGCTTCCCGTGTTTCGTGAACAGTTGGCAGATACTGGCAGGTATGCCGTGGCCAATGATGTCAGTGCCTGGAAGGATGCAATCGTGCGTGCATTCAGCGCTTCTGCCGAGACGGTCGCCGCAGAGCAATACCAGGCTCTTGCACCGGATCAAGCCTGGCTGGACTTCAGCCAGGCCGCCCGAACATTACTTTCATGATGGCAGCACTGCCTGCTCGAGAGCCTGCATCGGAAAGGTGTCGTTCAGCTTCTCGCGGGCAATGTAGCGGGCGAAATGCTGCAGATTGCGCTTGATCAAATGCCGCGGCAACGGCCCGCGCAGGAAGCGCATGTCCGCGACATCAATGAGACCCATTCGGTTGTCCGGGGTGATCACGATGTTGCCCAGGTGCAGCGACCGAAAATAAATCCCCGATCGATGAAGACTGCGAATCAACCCGGCCAGTTCTGGCAACGCCTGTGGCCAATTGAACCCTTCCTTGCTGGAGATCTGACGCAGGGTCTCTCCTGGCAGCGGCTGGTAAAGCACGGCCGTCATGCCTGGTGCTTCCAGTCGGTAATACTGCAGAACCTGCAAGGTAGGTACGCCGAGCTTTTGCAGTTTGAAGGCATTGTCGATGAAGCGTTTCGAATAGGGGCGGATCAATGCGGATGAAAAAAAACGCTTGCGACGAAACAGTTTGAGAATATTCCCATCCTGCAACAGGTAGACTTTCGGCCCGTAGCTGTCGGCCTCCAGTATTTTGGCGCCGTCAATCATTTGATTTAGAGCGGCTTGCGGAAGCCGTGAACATTGCATTGTAGAAAGCCTTGTTGGAAGAACGGGGCGCTGTGGCGGGCAATGATGCCGAAAAAATTCAGCTTTAACCACGCCGGGTTGTGCGGATGAACTTTCTCAGGAGCAATTTGATGCAGGAAACACGTTGGGCGCAAGCATGGATGGCGATAGGTCTGTTGTGGTTCTTGCTGGCCATCGCCATTGCGCCTTCCAACAAGGTTTACCAGCAAGGTTTGGTGGTATTGCTCTGGTTGCCGGCAATTATATTCTCCTGGGCCACGCGCAGCCGGCTAAAGGTGATGCTCCAGGAGCAGCGCTGGATCTACCTGCCGATGCTCGGCCTAGTGATCTGGGCATTGATCAGCCTTTCATGGACGAACGCCCCGGACATCGGTCGCGAAACCAAGCGCCTGCTATACATCCTGGTGTTTCTGCTGTTCTTTCCGGTTTTTGCCAACGGTCGACCAGAGCGAGTGATTCGCGTCATGCAGTGGGGTGGGATCGGGTTGGCGTTGACCGCGGTAGT
Organism: Pseudomonas fluorescens; assembly: GCF_000802965.1. Lineage (GTDB taxonomy): Bacteria > Pseudomonadota > Gammaproteobacteria > Pseudomonadales > Pseudomonadaceae > Aquipseudomonas > Aquipseudomonas fluorescens_A. Next base: position 56,602 of record NZ_JSAK01000016.1, read on the forward strand.
GGCCATGACCAAGTTTTATGCAGTTGATGGCAACGCCTTGATCGCGCGCGCTGAGGGTCTGGGCGAATTGGCCCATCCGATTTTAGGTGGCTATGTCATTGGTCTGGCAGCAGTGTGGATGATCCTCTGGGCGCCACGCACTGGTTGGATGCAGATAGTCTGTGCGATTGCATTGGCTTTTCTTGGCGTGTTTGTACTCCTCAGTCAGAGTCGTGGTGCCGGTCTGGCCATGTTCATCACAATACTTGCCATGCCGATCTGGTGCCGTGACCGACGCAGTCGCATTGTCGCGGCGGCCGCTTTGATCGTAGCAATGTTGGCGTTCTGGTTTTTCGAGGCTTTGGTCGTGGCGCGTGGGGTGTCGTACCGTCCGCAGATCCTGATGGCCAGTTTGCAGATGATCGCTGAACACCCGTGGCGCGGGTTGGGTCTCGGTGCTGACTACAAAGTGTTCACAGCGGGATTGTATTTTGATCACGCCCACAACCTGTTTACCCATGTAACCATTGTGCTCGGGCTGCCAGGGTTGTTGTTGTGGTGTGCGCTTTGGCTCGCGGTGCTGCGCGAGGCCTGGAAGGTACGGGAAACACTCTATGGCCGGGGAATGATCGGCATCTGGTTGTTCTCGACCCTGGCCATGCAATTCGATGCTGCAAGCTTGACCGGGACACCGAGGGCTGAATGGTTCATCAGCTGGTTGCCCGTAGGGCTGGCCAGTGTTTTGGTATGGGCACGGGCCAAGCCCGACGCTTGTGATAAAATTTCGCGTTCTTCCTAACCAGTGAGCTCTACGATGAGTGACGCACCGCCCAAAGCGGGACAGGATTCCAGCCTGAAAATCTATTTTCGGCTGTTGGGGTATGTGAAACCCTACATCGGCCTTTTCCTGGTGAGTATCGTGGGCTTCGTGATCTTTGCCTCTACTCAGCCGATGCTTGCGGGAATTCTCAAATATTTCGTCGATGGCCTGAGTAACCCGGAAGCGGTGCTCTTCCCCAACGTTCCTTATTTGAAGGATCTGCAGTTACTGATGGCCGTGCCGTTGCTGATCATCCTGATCGCTGCGTGGCAGGGGCTGGGTTCGTTTCTCGGCAACTATTATCTGGCGAAGGTTTCGTTGGGGCTGGTGCATGACTTGCGCATCGAGTTGTTCAACAAACTGCTGGTGCTGCCCAACCGCTACTTCGATACCCACAACTCCGGGCATCTGATTTCGCGCATCACGTTCAACGTGACCATGGTGACGGGTGCCGCCACGGATGCCATCAAAGTGGTGATCCGCGAAGGCCTGACCGTGGTTTTCCTGTTCGCCTATCTGCTGTGGATGAACTGGAAACTGACCCTGGTGATGCTGGCCATCCTGCCGCTGATTGCATTCATGGTGGGTAATACCAGCAAGAAATTCCGCAAGCAGAGCAAGAAAATCCAGGTGGCCATGGGCGATGTCACTCACGTGGCTTCCGAAACCATTCAGGGCTATCGCGTGGTGCGCAGCTTCGGTGGCGAGAGTTACGAAGAGCAGCGCTTTGCCGCCGCCAGCCAGGGCAACACCGACAAACAATTGCGCATGACCAAGACCGGTGCGGTCTACACCCCCATGCTGCAGTTGGTGATCTACACCGCCATGGCGGTGCTGATGTTCTTGGTGCTGTTCCTGCGTGGCGACGCCACGGCCGGTGACCTGGTGGCCTACATCACTGCCGCAGGCTTGCTGCCCAAGCCGATCCGGCAATTGTCGGAAGTCAGCTCGACCATCCAGAAAGGTGTCGCCGGTGCCGAGAGCATCTTCGAGCAACTGGATGTTGAGCCTGAAGTGGATAACGGCACGGTCGAGCGTGATCGGGTCAACGGTCATCTGGAAGTGCGCAACCTCAGTTTCACGTATCCGGGGACCGAACGCGAGGTGTTGAAGAACATCAGCTTCAGTGCGGCGCCGGGGCAAATGATTGCGCTGGTTGGCCGTTCCGGCAGCGGCAAGTCGACCCTGGCGAGCCTGATTCCGCGTTTCTATCACCATGACATCGGTGAAATCCTGCTCGATGACGTCGAAATCGAAGACTATCGCCTGCGTAATTTGCGTCGACATGTTGCTCAGGTCACGCAGCATGTGACCCTGTTCAACGACACCATTGCCAACAACATTGCCTACGGTGACCTGGCCGGCGCACCTCGCGCCGACATTGAAAAAGCTGCCGCGGATGCTTACGCGATGGACTTCATCGCGCAGATGCCGGAAGGCCTGGACACCCAGGTCGGTGAAAACGGTGTGCTGCTGTCCGGCGGACAGCGCCAGCGTCTGGCGATTGCCCGGGCGCTGTTGAAGAATGCACCACTGCTGATTCTCGACGAGGCGACTTCGGCGCTCGATACCGAATCCGAGCGCCACATTCAGGCCGCGCTGGATCACGTCATGAAGGGCCGTACCACTCTGGTGATCGCTCACCGCCTGTCGACCATCGAGAAGGCTGACCTGATTCTGGTGATGGACCAGGGGCAAATCGTCGAGCGTGGCACTCACTCGCAACTGCTGGCGCAAAATGGCTACTACTCGCGCCTGCATGCGATGGGCCTCGACGCTCCGGCGCAAGACATCGCCTGATTACGGCACAAGGGGGAGCGTGACTCGCCTTTGTACACGCCGGGCGCGCAATGCGCCAGGCGATATGTATCCAGACCTTTACGTTTCTTGACCAAACCGGAATAAATCTCGGCATCGCGCTTGTTAAGGTTCCTGAACGAATTTTGACTTCAATCGAGAGGGCCATCCCTTTCGCGCGGGTGCCGGTTATGTTGCAGCGTTATCTCTGGAAACTGTTGCCCAAGTCGCAACGGCAGTTCTTGCTGGGGCGTCTGTCGGTCGTGGACCGTCAGGTGGTGAACAAGTCGATGTCGGCCAATCTGGGCTTCCCCCAGCCCTTCGCGCAGCGTTCCTGTCTGTTTATCCACGTACCCAAATGCGCCGGGAGCAGCGTCTGCGAAGCGCTGTTTGATAACTGGAGACCGGGTCACCTGCCGTTGTACTGGTACGAAGAACAATTCCCGCAACAGTTTGGCAATAGCTTCAAATTTGCCTTTGTCCGCGATCCTTTGGAGAGGGCGTACTCGGCTTACGCGTATCTGCGAGGCAACGAACTGGGGCCGCGCGATCATTCAGCGCAGAAACTGGTGAAGCAATACCGCGACTTCGACGATTTTGTCGCCCGTTGGCTGCACCCCGAGAGCATTCACCGTCAACTGCATTTCGCTGCACAGACAGACTTCCTCACCGATTCTCTAGGGCACCTGGCACTCGACTTCATTGGCCATCAGGAGCATCTGGAGCGGGATTTCAGCTGGGTATGCGAACAACTGGGGTACAGCGTACAGTTGCCCCGCATCAATAATTCTCAACAGCGGCGTTTCGGGCTTGCTCGCGATTTCTGCTCGGTCCGTACCCGGCGCCTGGTTCGTCGGGTGTATCAGCGCGATTACGAGATGCTCGGTTATGAATGAGGCGCTGCCGATCCCGGCTCCCCGAATCAAGCCCTATGCATTAGCGCTCTCGAACCGTGACCGTGCGGCAATCAAATCGCAGCGCCCGCGCTGCATCTGGCTGACGGGGTTGTCCGGGGCGGGTAAATCAACGTTGGCCAATGGCCTGGAGTTGCAGCTCAACCAACTCGCCCTGCACACCTTTGTGCTCGATGGCGACAACTTGCGCGCCGGCCTTTGTAACGATTTGGGGATGGACGCGGAAAGTCGTCGGGAAAACATCCGGCGCATTGCCGAGGTAGCTCGCCTGATGGTCGATGCGGGCCTGATTGTGATTGTCGCGGCGATCTCGCCGTTCCGCGCCGAACGCGAGGCTGCGCGTCGGCTGTTCGCCGAGGGCGACTTCATCGAAGTGTATGTGAGTACGCCGTTTGCGGTCTGCGCCCAGCGCGACCCCAAGGGTTTATACCGGGCTGCGCGTCAAGGACGTATCAAGGACTTCACGGGGATCGACAGTCCCTACGAGGCACCCCTTGATGCAGAGTACGAAATTGATACCCACGTATTGGAAACGTCAGATGCCTGCAGGCGTTTGTCGGAGTTTCTGCTCAAAAAATGAGCAGAAACCCCTGTTCAGCGATCCGGTTGCAGCCGTCGCACAAGCCCGTGCCCACCCTGTGTTAATATCGCGCCCCTGTTCATTTTGTATGTGGGTTGCTCCATGAAGTTGTCCATGCCGCGATTCGATCAAGCCCCTGTCTTGGTGGTCGGCGATGTCATGCTCGACCGTTACTGGCATGGTGGTACCTCACGGATTTCCCCTGAGGCGCCAGTACCGGTAGTCAAGGTCGAGAACATCGAGGACCGCCCGGGCGGTGCCGCCAACGTTGCGTTGAACATTGCTGCGCTCGGCGCGCCCGCTTCGCTGGTCGGTGTGACCGGCGACGATGAAGCCGCCGACAGCCTGGTCAATAGCCTCAAGGGTGCAGGCGTGCGGGCGTTGTTCCAGCGCATCGCGCACCAGCCGACCATCGTCAAGCTGCGGGTGATGAGCCGTCACCAGCAACTGCTGCGCATCGACTTCGAAGAGCCGTTCGCCACCGACGCCCTGGCGTTGTCCGCGCAGGTCGACGAATTGCTCGAAGGCATCAAGGTGCTGGTCCTGTCCGACTACGGCAAAGGCGCACTGAAAAACCATCAGGTGTTGATCCAGGCCGCCCGTGCCCGTGGCATTCCGGTGCTGGCCGACCCAAAGGGCAAGGATTTTTCGATCTACCGTGGTGCGAGCCTGATCACGCCGAACCTCAGCGAATTCGAAACCATCGTCGGCGGTTGCGCCGATGAGCACGAATTGGTGAGCAAGGGCGCGCAGCTGATGCACGACCTCGAGCTCGGCGCCTTGCTGGTCACCCGTGGCGAGCACGGCATGACACTGCTGCGCCCGGATCATCCGGCGCTGCACCTGCCGGCCCGCGCCCGTGAAGTGTTCGACGTGACCGGCGCCGGCGACACGGTGATTTCCACCCTGGCGGCGGCGATTGCCGCTGGCGAAGAACTGCCGCATGCGGTCGGCCTGGCCAACCTGGCGGCGGGCATCGTGGTCGGCAAGCTCGGTACGGCGGCGATCAGCGCGCCGGAACTGCGTCGTGCTATCCAGCGTGAAGAGGGTTCCGAGCGCGGTGTGTTGGGTCTCGAGCAGCTGCTGCTGGCGGTCGACGATGCCCGTGCGCATAAAGAGAAGATCGTGTTCACCAACGGCTGCTTCGACATCCTGCATGCCGGCCACGTGACGTACCTGGAGCAGGCGCGGGCGCAAGGCGATCGCCTGATCGTTGCGGTCAACGACGATGCCTCGGTCAGCCGCCTGAAAGGGCCGGGTCGACCGATCAACAGCGTCGACCGGCGCATGGCTGTGCTGGCGGGTCTGGGCGCGGTGGATTGGGTGATCAGCTTCCCTGAAGGCACCCCGGAAAACCTGCTGCGCGAGGTCAAGCCGGATGTGTTGGTCAAGGGTGGGGACTACGGGATCGACCAAGTGGTCGGCGCCGACATCGTGACCGCTTACGGCGGCACCGTGAAAGTCCTGGGGTTGGTGGAAAACAGCTCCACGACCGCGATCGTCGAGAAGATCCGCAAGTCCGAGTGACGTTCGATCACTGTGGCGAGGGAGCTTGCTCCCGCTGGGTCGCGAAGCGGCCCTAAAGCCATACACCGCGGTTATCCAGGTGGGTTTGTGTCTGATGGTCTTACGACTGCTGCGCAGTCGAGCGGGAGCAAGCTCCCTCGCCACAAACCTCCACTGCTTCTTATCGTGCTGCTTTTCGCGGCACGATCTTCTTCAGCAGCATCTTCGCCTTCCCGCGCAACCGCGCCAGTCCCGAATCTTTCCCCGGCGGCGTCAACCCCTGCTGCCTGACCCAATCCTTCCAGCGAATCCGCTCATCCCTCACCAGCCAACCTTCTTGCCGGGCAAAGCTTTCGGCCAGGTACAAGCCGCGCGTGCTCGCCGGGTATAACTGATCCTTCTTCAAGGTGTAGAGCTCGGCCATGGGATGGCCGTCCTGCAAAGGCATGAGATACAAGTCGGGACGCTTGCGATCGAGGCGAGCGACGAGCTGATCACCTTCCAGCCGTTCATCGACATGGAACAGGCTCAAGGATTTTGCTTCCTTGGGCACGTCCAGGCGCAAGTCGTAGATCAATTGCAGCGAGGCGGTCGGCAAGTGCACATAGGCGCGCGGGCGCTCGATCAACTGCAGGTTGGCGCAACGCACCGGCCGTGCTGAGCCGGACAGCGGGGACAGGCGAAACGGCAGCGCCTCGCGGTAATGCAGCGCCGACGAGTAGGGCGCCGGCAACCAAGTGTCGTTGAAGCGCCCGCCGAGCCAGCCTTCCGGGGTTTCCAGCAAGCATTCCTCGGCAATCTCCTGGATCGCCGTGTGCAGCGGCAGATTCAGTTCATGGGCCGGCACGTAGCCGGAAATCAGCTTGAGCACGACATCGCCGCGGTCTTGTCGGCGTTGACGCACCAGCACCCAGTAATCGCGATTCTGCCAATGCAGCGTCAGGCGTACCGAAACGCCGAGGTTGGCCAGTTCAAGGGAAAACCGGTTCGAGTCGGCGACCGTTACCGGGCGCCGACGTTGAAGGATCTGAGAGAAATTCAGCGGTCTCCCGACGCTCTGATAGCTCAGGCCTTCGGGAGTCGCTTCGACGAATAATGGCAGGGTCTTGAAGTTGCTCGGGTTCTTTCTTATGAGCGTACGCGGCATGTCGGCTCCTGCTTAAGGCCGCGTGGGCGGCGTCAGTTGCTACGTAGGACCTGGGCAACGGTCGCGACGTTGTGGGCGAGGTGCAGCGGATTGATGGTCCCGACAATAGCACTGGCCACACCCGGATGTTCGAACAACAACTCGAAACTGGCGCGCACCGGGTCCACGCCCGGACTCAGGCACACGTGACCGCTGGCGAGGGCTTTTTTGACCAGAATGGCTTTGCCGTGAGCAGCAGCATAGTCAATGACGGCCTTTTCGGTTTGCTCGTTCAGATTGTAGGTGACCATCGCGCAATCGCCTTGCTCCAGAGCCTTCAAACCGCCTTCGACGGTTTTCCCGGAAAAGCCGAAGCCGCGAATCTTGCCTTCGGCCTTGAGTTCGGCGAGCGTCGCATAGACCTCGCAGTCGTTGAGGATCGCCAAATCGTTGCCGTCGGAGTGCACCAGCACCAGGTCGATGAAATCCGTTTCCAGACGTTGCAGGCTGCGTTCCACCGAGAGCCGGGTATGGGCGGCGCTGAAATCGTGGCGCGACAGGCCGTCGGCAAATTCTTCACCGACCTTGCTGACAATCACCCAATCCTTGCGCTGACCGCGCAACAGCGGGCCGAGGCGTTCTTCGCTGCGACCATAGGCCGGCGCGGTGTCGATCAGATTGATGCCGAGGTCGCGGGCTAGTTTGAGCAGCATGCGCGCTTCGTCATCATCGGGAATCTGGAAACCGTTGGGGTATTTCACCCCTTGATCGCGGCCGAGTTTTACCGTGCCCAGGCCCAGCGGCGACACCAGCAGGCCGGTGCTGCCCAGCGGGCGATGCAAGTCGTGCAGGGTCGGTATGCTCATGGCAGCAGTTGCTCCCAGGCCGGGACGCCCATGGGCGGCTTTGGCAATTCGGGTAGCGGTGTGAGCGGACCAGGTTGAATGCCATCGCGGGCCAGGCTTGCAATCACGCGGTCGGCAAAGTCTGGTGCCAGCGCCAGTTTGGTTGGCCAGCCCACCAGCAGGCGACCTTCCTCGGCAACAAACGCATTGTCAGGGCGGGTTAGCCCTGATTGCAGCGGCTCGGCGCGGTCCACGCGCAAGGTCGCCCATTGCGCCGTGCTCAAGTCGATCCAGGGCAGCAACTGGCCGAGTTCTTTCTGCGCGGTGGCGATTTGCTCGGCAGGTTCACGGGCCACGCCTTCGGCTTCGGCGATGTCGCCGCCCATGTACCAGACCCATTGACCATCAGCGGCCGGGTGGGTGGTCACGGTGATGCGCGGTTTGGTCCCACCGCCCAGGCAGTGGGCGTACAGCGGTTTGAGCCCCGGGCCTTTGGCGATGATCATGTGCAGCGGCCGACGCTGCATGGCGGGCTGGCTCAGGCCCAGCGCTTCGAGCAGCGCCGCTGTCCCGGCGCCGGCGCTCAAGACGATGCGTTGAGCACGGATTTCGCGCTCGTCCACCTTCAGGCCGACCAACACGCCACCTTCAAGCAACGGTTCGATTTTTTGGCCGGCGAGCAAGCCGTCGCCCGCCAGATCGGCCAGGCGCTGAACCAGGCTCGGCACATCGATGACCAGTTCCGCCAGGCGATAGACTTTGCCTTTGAAGCGCTTGTCTTGCAGCGCGGGCGGCAGTTGATCGCCCTTGACCTGATCGACACGACCGCGCACGGCTTTGCTGGCAAAGAAGCTGGTGAGGTTGCCGGCGATCGTGCCGGGGGACCACAAGTAGTGGGCTTCGGACAACAGGCGTACGCCGGACAGGTCCAACTCCCCGTCGCCAGCGAGGGCTTCACGCCAGCGCCGCGGCATGTCGGCGATGGCTTCCGAGGCGCCGGTCAGGGCGCCATGCAGCGCGTACTTGGCGCCGCCGTGGATGATGCCCTGGGACTTCACACTCTGCCCGCCGCCGAGGCTGGCGCTTTCCACCAGCACGGTCGAAAAACCCTGGCGACGCAGGCGCGCATTCAGCCAGAGGCCGGCGACACCAGCGCCGACAATCAGAACGTCGGTGGAAATTACGGATGGCATGCGGCGACCTCAGTGTTCAAGACGAGGGCGCAGTATACAGAGCTGAGACGGGAAAAAAGATCGCAGCCTTCGGCAGCTACTACATTGGAATGCATACCCCTGTAGCGATAGCGGTGTGTGATCACTGTGGCGAGGGAGCTTGCTCCCGCTCGGCTGCGAAGCAGTCGCAAATTCGGCTGCCTCGGTGTGCCAGGATAAATGCGGATTGAGGGCCTAGGGCGGCTTCGCCACCCAGCGGGAGCAAGCTCCCTCGCCACAAAATGTTGTTATTTCAGTTAGTGTCCGGCAGTTTTCGAGAACAGCTGAATCACCACGACACCCAACACAATCAACGCCATCCCCAACATCGCCGGCACATCCAGCTTTTGCCCATAGATAAACAGCGCCGCCACGCTGACCATGACGATGCCCATGCCGGCCCACACCGCGTAGGCAACACCCACGGGTACGCTGCGCACCACCAGCGTGAGCATCCAGAAGGCAATGCCGTACCCGACGATGACCAGCAACAACGGCAACGGCGTGCTGAAGCCCTTGACCGCTTTCATCGAAACAGTGGCAATCACTTCGGCGCAGATGGCGATGGCCAGGTAGTAGTAAGCGGTCATGGGTCAATCCTCGTATGAAGTGTTGCTTGCTGAGTTCGGCATTTTAGGGATTCTCCAGATGCGGTAAAGTCATTACCTATCTGCTCTGAAGATGGGTTTGCCGATGCAATGGAATCTTGAACAACTGCGCTTGTTTGTCGGTGTGGCGGAGCAGCGTTCGTTTTCTGCTGTCGCTCGGGAGCAGCGCAAAGCCCAGTCGGCGGTCAGTAGTGCGATTGCGCTATTAGAGGAAGACCTGGGCGTGAGCCTGTTCGATCGCAGCAGCGGCCGCCAGCCGAAACTCACTGAGGCTGGCAATGCCTTGCTCGAAGAAGCACGGGAAGTGCTGCGCCAATGCGAGCGTCTCAATGGCCGGGCGCTGGCGATGATGCGCGGCCAGGAAGCCCGCCTGCGTCTGGCCCAGGACGAGGCGATGCCTTACCAACCCGTCATTGAAAGCTTTGAAGCGTTGGCGGAAAAATTTCCCAGCCTTGAAGTGCAACTGACCAGCGCCGCCCAGGGCGATGTGGCGCGCAAACTGGTGGAGCGCCGGGCGGATTTGGGTTTGCTGTTTTATCACGATCAGATTCCGGAAGCCCTTGAACGGCGTGTGCTGGGGAGCGTCGAGATGGTCACGGTGTGCGGCGTCGGGCATCCGCTGGCGGCGAATCCTGAAGTGAACTGCCAGGAACTGGCGCAGCATCGTCAGTTGCTGATGTCCACGCAGTCCAGTGTCTACCCCGGAAGCGAAGCGGCCAGCCCGCAGGTCTGGCGCGCCGACAGTTTCTATGTGATGGCCGAATGGCTGGTGCGCGGCCTCGGCTGGGCCTGGCTGCCGCGTCACGTGGTGCAGTACCCGGCGTATCAGGATTTGATGGTCGAACTGGCCAGCGAATGGACCCCGCCGGCGCTGGTGGTGGAACTGGTCTGGCGCCGTGATGAACCGCTCGGTCCGGCGGCTCGCTGGCTGGCGGAACGTTTTGCCGTGCATCTGCAGGCGATCGGTGAAAAACCCGATAAACTCCGCCGCCATGAATAGAACTCTCTACACCGCGCTGTTTTACCTGGGGCTGCCATTGGTAGCGATTCGGCTGTGGCTGCGGGCGCGCAAGGCGCCGGCCTACGCCAAACGCATTGGCGAGCGTTTCTCCTACGGCATGCCGACGATGAAACCCGGTGGAATATGGGTGCATGCGGTATCCGTAGGCGAAAGCATTGCCGCCGCACCGATGATTCGCGCGTTGCTGCAACGTTATCCACAGCTGCCGATCACCGTGACGTGCATGACGCCGACCGGTTCGGAGCGCATCCAGGCGTTGTTCGCCAACGAACCGCGCATCCAGCACTGCTATTTGCCTTACGACTTGCCGTGCGCGGCCAAGCGCTTTCTTGACCGGGTCCAGCCAAAATTGGCGGTGATCATGGAAACCGAACTCTGGCCCAACCATATCCATCAATGTGCCAAACGCGGGATTCCCGTGGCGCTGGCCAATGCGCGACTGTCCGAGCGTTCGGCGAGGGGCTATGGCCGTTTCCGCAAACTGACCGCGCCGATGCTCGCCGAGATGAGCCTGTTCGCGGTGCAGACCGAAGCCGAGGCCCAGCGTTTTCGTGATTTGGGCGCTCGGTCGGAAACCGTCGAAGTCACCGGCTCGATCAAGTTCGACCTGACCATCGACCCGCAACTGTTGCTGCGTGCCGCCGAGCTGCGTGGCCAATGGCAGGCGCAGGAGCGCCCGGTGTGGATCGCCGCCAGTACTCACGAGGGCGAAGACGAGGTGGTGCTAGCAGCCCATCGTCAGTTGCTGGCGGGCCATCCCGATGCCTTGCTGATTCTGGTGCCGCGCCATCCGGAGCGCTTCAATCCGATGTTCGACCTGTGTCGCCAGCAGGGCTTTGCCACGGTCCGTCGTTCCAGCGGCGAACCGGTGACTGCCGCGACTTCGGTGCTGTTGGGCGACACCATGGGCGAGTTGCTGTTTCTTTATGCCTTGGCCGACAGTGCGTTCGTTGGCGGCAGCCTGGTACCGAACGGCGGCCATAACTTGCTGGAACCGGCGGCCTTGGCCAAACCGGTGCTGAGTGGCCCGCACCTGTTCAACTTCCTCGAAATCGCCGCGCAGTTGCGCGGTGCCGGAGCGTTGCAGGAAGTGGAAGATGCCGAAGGGTTGGCGTTGGCGGTGCAGCGGTTGTTCGAATTGCCGCGGGATGCGCAGCGGATGGCGGAGGCGGGTCTGAAAGTGATGCGCACCAATCAGGGCGCGTTGCAGCGTTTGCTCGATGGGCTAGGCCGTTTGATCGACCGCTAATTCGCAGGAGCCGGCTTGCTGGCGATGGCGTCCTTGAAACCGCTATCGCCAACAAGTCGGCTCCTACAGGATTTGCGTCATGCCCGGATCGAGCGGCGTACCGTCTCGTAGGAGCAAGCTTGCTCGCGAAGGCATCTCGCTGACGCTATCGCCAGCAAGCCGGCTCCTACAGGTTTTGCGTCATGCCCGGATCGAGCGGCACACCGATTTTCGTAGGAGCAAGCTTGCTCGCGATGGCAATCTCGCTGACGCCATCGCCAGCAAGCCGGCTCCTACAGGTTTTGCTTTCCCCTGTAGGAGCTGCCGCAGGCTGCGATCTTTTGCTTTTACTGACCCGGTCTTGCCTTCAACTGCTCAGCCGCCGCCTTCGCCAGATCCGGCGGCAGGAAGTCCTTGTCCGGGTTGTAGTTGGGGTTGAGCCAGCGTGCCAGGTCCTGCAAATCCCCCGGGTTCAACGTGCCGGCCTGTTGCTTCAGGCGCAGGTTGTCGAGGATGTAGTCGTACCGGGTGTTGTTGTAATCACGTACCGAGGTGTAGAGCGAGCGCTGCGCATCCAGCACGTCGACGATGTTTCGCGTGCCCACCTGATAGCCGATTTCGGTTGCTTCCACCGCGCTCTGGTTGGAGATGATCGACTGCTTGCGCGCCTGCACCTGCTCGACATCGGTGTTCACCGCGCGGTGCAGGTCGCGGGTGTTTTCGACGATTTGCCGACGCAGGGATTCGCGTTGCTGCTCGGTCTGGTCCAGTTGCGCATAGGATTGGCGCACCTGGGAGTTGATCAGACCACCGCTGTAGATCGGGATGTTCAATTGCAGTCCGATCTGCGTTTGCTCGACATCGCCTTTGTAGGGAACACCGAAGGCACTCGGGTTGCTGAAGCCCAGCGCATCGTTATCACCTTTCTCGTATTTCGCAATCGCATCGACGGTCGGCGCATGGCCGGCCTTGCGCTGCTTGAGGGTTTGCTCGGCGGCGCTGACCGCGTAGTTGCTGGCCAACAGATTGAGGTTCTGCCGGGCGGCGGTTTCGACCCAGGCTTTGGCGTCGTTCGGCGCTGGCGGCAGAATCGGCAGGTTGTGGCTGATGCCCTGGATCGAGTTGTATTGACGGTTGGTCAAGGTGATCAGGGCTTCGAAAGCATCATCCACCTGACGCTGCGCAACGATACGGTTGGCGCGTGCGGTGTCGTAGCTGGCCTGTGAGTTCAGCACGTCGGTCTTGTCCGAGAGGCCGACATCGAAGCGCTCGTTGGACTGATCGAGTTGACGCTTGAACGCGGCTTCCTCGGCTTTGGTCGACGCCAGGTTGTCCTGGCTGCGCAGAACGTTGAAGTAACTGTCAGCGGTTTGCAGGATCAGGTTTTGTTCAGTCGCCGAAAGTTGCAGGGCGGCCTGTTCGTTGACGTCCTTGGCTGCCTGGAACTGGAACCAGCGATCGGCACGGAACAGTGGCTGCGCCAGGGTCGCCTGATACGAATGAGCGTTGCGGTTGGCGGTGGCCGACGGCTGATCGATCGAGGTGCGCACGCTGGCAATATCGGCGCCGCCCGAGAGATTGGGCAGCAACCCGGCGCGGGCCTGGGGCACGACTTCTTTCTGGGCGCCATATTGAGCGATGGCAGCGGCGAGGTCGGCGTTGTTGTTCACCGCTTCCTGATAGACGCTGACCAGATCGGTTTTGCTCGATAAGGGCGCTTCTGCTGCCCAAGCCATTCCGTTGGACGCACAAGACACGGCGAGGGCCAGTGAGAGTTTGCGCAGCATGAGGCGATCCCTTAAAAATTACGCTGATAATTTGAGCGCCAAGGCTACGGCGCGGCACATGCAGCGTCAATGCGCAGCATGGCCGTAGCGAGTGTAGTTGCGCAGACGAGCGGCAACAATCCTGCCGTTCCCGGTAATTGCGCCATTCATCACGGTGTTTGCAGCGGTGTTGGCGTTCCTTGCCAGTTGTGTCTAGACTGGCCGGGTTCTTGTCGGGGTGCCTTGCTATGAGGCTGAGATCGAATAATTTCGGATCCCGTTGAACCTGATCAGGTTAGCGCCTGCGTAGGGAACAAGATTTCTCGTCACCCGGCGAGTCCTCTTGTGCTTCGTCCGGGATGTTGTTCGACAATCGAACACCCCTCGAGCACTGAGCACAGCACCAACAGCTTTTTCATCGCTGATTGGTCGCGTCCATTCGTTACAGGTTCGCTCCGACAAAATTCCACTGCCTGGATGCTGTCTGGAGAGCCCGTGATGACTACAAAAGCAAAAATCGCCACCAACCTGAGTGACTCGGCCAAGGTCGATCAGCAATCGGTGCAGCCGTTTACCCGCTCGCAAAAAATTTACGTTCAGGGCACCCGCCCGGACATCCTCGTGCCAATGCGCGAAATCAGCCTCGACGTGACGCCGACCGACTTCGGCGGCGAGGTCAACGCACCGGTGGTGGTGTATGACACCTCGGGCCCTTACACCGATCCCAACGTGATCATCGACGTGCGCAAAGGCCTAGCCGATGTGCGTTCGCCGTGGATCGAATCCCGTGGCGACACCGAGCGCCTGAGTGGCCTGAGCTCCAACTTCGGCCAGGAACGCCTCGCCGACCCTGAGCTGACCAAGCTGCGCTTCGCCCACGTCAACAACCCGCGTCGGGCCAAACCGGGCGCCAACGTCAGCCAGATGCACTACGCGCGCCAAGGCATCATTACCGCCGAGATGGAATACGTCGCCATCCGCGAAAACATGAAGCTGGAAGTGGCCCGCGCCGCCGGCCTGCTGGACCAGCAACACGCCGGTCACAGCTTCGGCGCCAGCGTGCCGAAAATCATCACCCCGGAATTCGTCCGTGACGAAATCGCCCGTGGCCGCGCGATCATTCCGGCCAACATCAACCACACCGAACTGGAACCGATGATCATCGGCCGTAACTTCCTGGTGAAGATCAACGGCAACATCGGCAACAGCGCTTTGGGTTCGTCCATCGAAGAAGAAGTGGCGAAACTGACCTGGGGGATTCGCTGGGGTTCGGACACGGTCATGGACCTGTCCACCGGCAAGCACATCCACGAAACCCGCGAGTGGATCATCCGCAACTCGCCGGTGCCGATCGGTACCGTGCCGATCTACCAGGCCCTGGAAAAAGTCGGCGGCGTGGCCGAAGACCTGACCTGGGAGCTGTTCCGCGACACGCTGATCGAGCAAGCCGAGCAGGGCGTCGACTACTTCACCATCCACGCCGGCGTGTTGCTGCGCTACGTGCCGATGACCGCCAAGCGCGTGACCGGCATCGTTTCCCGTGGCGGTTCGATCATGGCCAAATGGTGCCTGGCGCACCACAAAGAGAACTTCCTCTACACCCATTTCGAAGACATCTGCGAAATCATGAAGGCCTACGACGTCAGCTTCTCGCTGGGCGATGGCCTGCGTCCGGGCTCGATTGCCGATGCCAACGATGAAGCGCAGTTCGGCGAACTGGAGACCCTTGGCGAGCTGACCAAGATCGCCTGGAAACACGACGTGCAGTGCATGATCGAAGGCCCGGGCCACGTGCCGATGCAGTTGATCAAAGAGAACATGGACAAGCAGCTCGAGTGCTGCGACGAGGCGCCGTTCTACACCCTTGGCCCCCTGACCACCGACATCGCGCCAGGCTATGACCACATCACCTCCGGTATCGGTGCGGCGATGATCGGCTGGTTCGGTTGCGCCATGCTCTGCTACGTGACGCCGAAGGAGCACTTGGGCCTGCCGAACAAGGATGACGTGAAGACCGGGATCATCACCTACAAGATCGCCGCGCATGCTGCCGATCTGGCGAAGGGTCATCCGGGCGCGCAGATTCGTGACAACGCCTTGAGCAAGGCGCGCTTCGAATTCCGCTGGGAAGACCAGTTCAACCTTGGCCTGGATCCGGACACCGCGCGTTCGTATCACGATGAGACGTTGCCGAAGGATTCGGCCAAGGTCGCGCACTTCTGCTCGATGTGCGGGCCGAAATTCTGCTCGATGAAAATCACCCAGGAAGTCCGCGAGTACGCGGCCAACCAGCGGATCGAAGCGGTTGACGTGGACGTCGCCCAAGGCATGGCTGAGCAGGCTGAGCGCTTCAAGCAGGAAGGCAGTCAGCTTTACCAGAAAGTTTGATGCCAACTGTGGGAGCCGGCTTGCCGGCGATGGCGGTGCACCTGATGCACCGCGTCGCTTTGATCGCTGGCAAGCCAGCTCCTACAGGACCGTGCAGACCACAACAACAAATGTCCCTCTGAGATAACGCCCTTGAGCATTCAACCCAGCACTTACTCACCTGATATCGCGGTGCCGACCGACAAACGTGTCTTCGGCGGCCGTGATCTGTTTTCCCTGTGGTTCTCCCTCGGCATTGGCCTGATGGTGCTGCAGACCGGCGCACTGTTGGCGCCAGGTTTGGGGCTTTCCGGCTCGTTGCTGGCGATTTTTCTAGGCACGCTGGTCGGCGTTCTGCTGCTGGCCGCCGTCGGCGTGATCGGCAGCGACACCGGCCTGTCGTCCATGGCAGCACTCAAGCTCAGCCTCGGCAAACGTGGCGCGAGCCTGCCGGCGGTGCTGAACCTGGTGCAACTGATCGGTTGGGGTTCGTTCGAAATCATCGTCATGCGCGATGCCGCCAGCCTGTTGGGCGCGAAGGCCTTCAGCGAAGGCAGCCTGCTGTCGAGTCCTATGCTGTGGACGCTGTTCTTCGGTGCATTGGCAACCTTGCTGGCTGTCAGCGGTCCGTTGACCTTCGTACGGCAGATCCTGCGCAAGTGGGGCATCTGGCTGCTGCTGGCCGCGTGCATCTGGCTGACCTGGAACCTGTTCGCCAAGGCTGATCTGGCCGCGTTGTGGGCCCAGGCCGGCGATGGCTCGATGCCGTTCGCGGTGGGTTTCGACATTGCCATCGCCATGCCGTTGTCGTGGCTGCCGCTGATTGCCGACTACTCGCGTTTCGGCAAGCGGGCGAAGAATGTCTTCGGTGGCACCGCGATCGGTTTCTTTATCGGTAACTTCTGGCTGATGAGCCTGGGCGTGGCCTACACCCTGGCGTTCGCGCCGAGCGGTGAAGTCAATGCCTTGCTGTTGGCGCTGGCCGGTGCCGGCCTGGGGATTCCGCTGCTGCTGATTCTGCTGGATGAATCGGAAAACGCCTTTGCCGATATTCACTCGGCGGCGGTGTCGAGCGGGATTCTGTTGCGCCTGAAAGTCGAACACCTGGCGTTGGCCATCGGTGTGGTCTGTACCCTTATCGCCTTGCTGGCGCCATTGGCTCAGTACCAGAACTTCCTGCTGTTGATCGGCTCGGTGTTTGCGCCGTTGTTCGGCGTGGTGCTGGTGGATCACTTCATCCTGCGCAAACGCAGTGGCCAGGTGGCGTCAGCCGCATTGCGCTGGCCGGCGCTGCTCGCCTGGTTGGGCGGTGTCAGCACCTATCATTTGCTGGCCAATCTGTATCCGGACGTTGGTGCAACCCTGCCGGCGCTGATCCTGGCAGGGCTGCTTCAGCTCGTGCTGGGCCGGGCCTTCAGTTACGGCCGGGAAACAGCTCGGGCTTGATGATGCCGTTCAGGCGAGGGTAGGGGATCTTCAGTTCGACATGGCCCAGCGCGTACGGCGCGATGCTGCTGGTTTCGTACTTGAGGATCACCCCGCCATAGGTCAGCGCCACGTTCTGGGTTTTCTGGAACGGCCAGCTCTTCACGAACTCCGGTTCCTGATCGAGCTTGGTGCTGATCAGCCAGCTGTTGTGCGCCACCTGCGCCGCTTTCCAGAACGCCTCTTCCTGGCCGGGCACCAGCATGTCCGAGAGCGTCAGCACTTTCTGCTGCTGACGCGAATAGTTGATGAAACCCCGACCCGGCGTGCCATGGGCACCGCCGGTGTCCAGGTAGCTGGACAACTCGATGATCACCAAGCCGTCATGCTGCTCACGTACCTTGGCCTGCAAGTAAATGCTGTTGCGCGGGCCGGCGGTGCGCAAAAACTGTTCGCGATAAGCTGCCAGCGTCGGCGCCACCGGGGCGTCGGGCGAGGTGCGGGTCATTTGCAGCAAGCGTTTTTCGATGATGCCGTCCAGTGCAGGTTCGGCGGGGAAGTGCAGGGTGTCGATGTTCACCAGCGGACAGTCCTGGTCCGTGCAGCCTGGCTTGAGCTGTTCAGTGGCGTCGCGGGTGGTTTCCAGCGGCGCCCGATAGTTGGGCTGGAACAGGCTCTGGCAAGCGCCCAGGGTCAGGGCGATGGCGGCCACGGAGGCGATTTTAAAAAGCGACATGGTTGTCCTTCATAAAACAGGGAAAGGCGAAAAGTTACCCGCTTCGACTGTCAACGGAGCAGTCAGTTCGCCACTAAGCTAATTAGAGTGGGTTTCTCCCTCACCGTCTATCCCGCTGACGGGAAAGGGGCTGCATCAAACGTCACGGGCGCGTTAGGATGGCGCGAAGTCGAGGCTGGAGCCTCGTTGTCGTTACGAGGATTGTCATGACTGATTTTGCCAACGCCATTCCGACCGCCGTTGATATCGTTCGGCGCGAAAAGTGCTACGAGGGCTTCTACAAGCTTGATCGCGTGCACTTGCGCCACGAATTGTTCGCCGGCGGCATGAGTCGCGAGATCAATCGTGAAGTATTCGTGCGCCACGACGCGGTTTGCGTACTGCCTTACGATCCGCAGCGTGACGAAGTGGTGCTGATCGAGCAATTCCGGGTCGGCGCCATGGGCAAGACCGACAATCCGTGGCTGGTCGAACTGGTCGCTGGTCTGATCGACAAGGATGAAGTGCCGGAAGAAGTTGCTCACCGCGAAGGGCAGGAGGAAGCTGGGCTTGTATTCGGGGCGCTGTGGCCGATGACCAAATATTTTCCATCGCCGGGCGGCAGCAATGAATTCGTGCATTTGTACCTGGGGCGTTGCGAGACAACCGGGGTCGGCGGCCTGCATGGGCTGGAGGAAGAAGCAGAAGATATCCGCGTAACGGTGTGGGCTTTCGAAGATGCCCTGCAAGCCGTGCGCGACGGTCGTATTGCCAACGCGGCCAGCATCATTGCCTTGCAATGGCTGGCACTGAACCGCGTTGAAGTGAGGGGGTTATGGTCGTAAACAAGCTGCGCGATCGCTATCGGGTTGACCTCGTGGGGCTGCAAGCCTCGTGTGAGGCGAACTATGCGCGCCTGATGCGACTGCTGCCGGACATGCGCAGCGAGCCCGCCGCGCGGCGCATCGCCGTGACCCATGGCGAGCAGATGCTCGGCGTGCTGGCGCTGGAAGTGCTGCAGGTCTGTCCGTACACCACGACCCTGCAAGTGCGCCAGGAACACAGCTTGCCGTGGCTGCCGGTGCCGCAACTGGAAGTGCAGGTGTATCACGACGCCTGCATGGCCGAAGTGGTCAGCGCCGAACATGCGCGACGCTTTCGTGGCATCTATCCTTATCCGAACGCCTCGATGCACCAACCCGACGAAAAGGCCCAACTGAACATGTTCCTGGGCGAATGGTTGAGCCATTGCCTGGCGTTGGGGCACGAGTACGAAGTGGTCCGTTAACGTTGTTGTGAACTGCGTCAGGTTCACGGATTCCCATTTTCGATCATCCCCCAGCATAATTGCGCCATTATCCAATCCCGCGATCACGCCCTGGGAGACCACCTTGCCGAGCGTATCCACCCTGACCACCGCCGATCCGGCGTTGCTGGTGCAAATTTCCGACAGCCATCTGTTCGCCGAGGCGGACGGTACGCTGCTGGGCATGAATACTCGCGACAGTCTGCAAAAAGTCATCGAACTGGTGCGCGCGCAGCAGCCGCAGATCGACCTGATCCTGGCCACCGGCGATATATCCCAGGACGGCACGCTGGAGTCCTACCAGCAGTTTCGAGAGCAGACCGGGCAACTCGATGCGCCGGCGCGCTGGATTCCCGGCAATCACGACGAGCCGCGGATCATGGCCGAGGCCGCGGTGCAAAGTGCTTTGCTGGAACCGGTGGTGGATATCGGTAACTGGCGGGTCACGCTGCTGGATTCCGCCGTGCCGGGCTCGGTGCCAGGGTTTCTGCAGGATGAACAGTTGCAGTTGCTGGCCCAGGCGCTGAGCGAAGCGCCCGAGCGCCATCATCTGGTGTGTTTCCATCATCATCCGGTGTCGATCGGTTGCGAATGGATGGAGCCGATAGGCTTGCGCAATCCAGAAGCCTTTTTTGAAGTGCTCGATCGTTTTCCGCAGGCGCGTGCAGTGCTGTGGGGGCACGTGCATCAGGAAATCGATCAAATGCGTAACGGCGTGCGTCTGATCGCCTCGCCGTCGACCTGCATTCAGTTCGAGCCGGGCAGCGAAGATTTCAAGGTCGGGGAGCAGGCACCAGGGTATCGCTGGTTGCGGTTGTTGCCGGATGGACGGCTGGAAACGGGCGTGGAGCGCGTGACTGGCTTCGACTTCCAGGTCGATTACGGCTCAAACGGCTACTGACATATTGGTCATTTCCATATATCGGGGCGCGGCCATCGCGAGCAGGCTCACTCCCACAGGGATTAGTGGTCAACGCAGAATCAATGTGAGAGCGAGCCTGCTCGCGATGGCGTCCGCACAGACGCCGCCGATTTCTATATCTATCCCCGATTCCCTGTAAACTCCGCCTCTTTACCCGACGCACAGGGAGTTCAAATGTCCGGCTCGATCCTTTATATCCATGGTTTCAACAGTGCGCCTGCGTCAAAGAAGGCCACGCAGTTGAGCGCAGTGATGGAGCGCCTGGGTTTGAGCGATCAACTGCGGGTGCCGGCCCTGCATCACCATCCCCGCGAAGCCATCGGTCAGCTGGAGCAGGCGATTGAAGCGCTCGGGCGGCCACTGCTGGTCGGCAGCTCACTCGGCGGCTACTATGCGACTCACTTGGCCGAACGCCATGGCCTGAAGGCCCTGTTGATCAACCCTGCTGTCAGCCCGCACCGGATGTTCGACGGGTTTCTGGGGACACAGAAAAACCTGTATACCGATGAGGCCTGGGAGCTGACCCACGACCATGTGACGGCCCTGGCCGAACTGGAAGTGCCGGCACCGCAGGACCCGCAGCGCTATCAGGTGTGGTTGCAGACCGGTGACGAAACGCTGGATTATCGCCTCGCCCAACAGTATTACCGGGCCTGTGCCTTGCGGATCCAGGCCGGCGGCGACCATAGTTTCCAGGGGTTTGCCACACAGCTTCCCGCCATGCTGAGTTTTGCCGGCATTGGCGCCGATTTGTATCAGGCGATTGATTTCACTGCCCTGTGATATCTCGCCCCTTATCACTGACACACTGACGACGAGACCCCATGGCCACTCCCAGCGCTAGCTCTTATAACGCCGACGCCATCGAAGTCCTCTCGGGCCTCGACCCGGTGCGCAAACGCCCCGGCATGTACACCGACACCAGTCGGCCGAACCACCTCGCCCAGGAAGTCATCGACAACAGCGTCGACGAAGCCTTGGCCGGGCACGCCAAATCGGTGCAGGTCATCCTGCACGCCGACCATTCGCTGGAAGTCAGCGATGACGGCCGTGGCATGCCGGTGGACATTCACCCGGAAGAAGGCGTGTCGGGCGTCGAGCTGATCCTCACCAAGCTCCACGCGGGCGGCAAGTTTTCCAACAAGAACTACCAGTTCTCCGGCGGTCTGCACGGGGTGGGTATTTCAGTGGTCAACGCCTTGTCGACCGAAGTCCGGGTGCGCGTGAAGCGTGACGGCAACGAATACCAGATGACCTTTGCCGACGGTTACAAGAAAACCGAGCTGGAAATCGTCGGTACTGTGGGCAAGCGCAACACCGGGACCAGCGTGTTCTTTGCCCCGGACCCGAAGTACTTCGACTCACCAAAATTCTCCATCAGCCGCCTCAAGCACGTGCTCAAGGCCAAGGCCGTCCTGTGCCCGGGGCTGCTGGTCAGTTTTGAAGACAAGGCCACCGGCGAGAAAGTCGAATGGCATTACGAAGACGGCCTGCGTTCCTATCTGGTCGACGCGGTCAGCGAATTCGAGCGTCTGCCGGACGAGCCGTTCTGCGGCAGCCTGGCCGGTAACAAGGAAGCCGTGGACTGGGCGCTGCTGTGGTTGCCGGAAGGTGGCGACGCGGTGCAGGAAAGCTACGTCAACCTGATCCCGACAGCCCAGGGCGGC
Organism: Pseudomonas fluorescens; assembly: GCF_000802965.1. Classification (GTDB taxonomy): domain Bacteria; phylum Pseudomonadota; class Gammaproteobacteria; order Pseudomonadales; family Pseudomonadaceae; genus Aquipseudomonas; species Aquipseudomonas fluorescens_A. Next base: position 78,405 of record NZ_JSAK01000016.1, read on the forward strand.
ACCCACGTCAACGGTCTGCGCCAAGGCCTGCTCGATGCGATGCGCGAGTTCTGCGAATTCCGCAGCCTGTTGCCGCGCGGCGTGAAGCTGGCGCCGGAAGACGTCTGGGAACGCATCGCCTTCGTGCTGTCGATGAAAATGCAGGAGCCGCAATTCTCCGGTCAGACCAAGGAGCGTCTGTCGTCTCGCGAAGCGGCGGCGTTCGTTTCCGGCGTGGTCAAGGATGCGTTCAGCCTGTGGCTCAACGCTCACCCGGAAACCGGCTTGCTGTTGGCGGAACTGGCGATCAACAACGCCGGCCGTCGCCTCAAGGCCAGCAAGAAAGTCGAGCGCAAACGCATCACCCAAGGGCCGGCTCTGCCGGGCAAACTGGCTGACTGCGCCGGGCAGGACCCGATGCGCTCCGAGCTGTTCCTGGTGGAAGGTGACTCCGCCGGTGGTTCGGCCAAGCAGGCGCGGGACAAGGAATTCCAGGCGATCCTGCCGTTGCGCGGCAAGATCCTCAACACTTGGGAAGTCGATGGCAGCGAAGTGCTGGCCAGCCAGGAAGTGCACAACATTGCCGTGGCCATCGGTGTCGATCCGGGCGCGGCAGACTTGACCCAGCTGCGCTACGGCAAAATCTGCATCCTCGCCGACGCCGACTCCGACGGTCTGCACATCGCAACCTTGCTCTGCGCCTTGTTCGTCCAGCACTTCCGCGCGCTGGTCGATGCCGGTCACGTCTACGTCGCCATGCCGCCGCTGTACCGCATCGACCTGGGTAAAGAGATTTACTACGCCCTGGACGAAGCCGAACGCGACGGCATTCTCGATCGCCTGGTGGCCGAGAAGAAACGCGGCAAGCCGCAGGTCACCCGATTTAAAGGTCTGGGTGAAATGAACCCGCCTCAACTGCGCGAAACCACCATGGACCCAAACACCCGGCGTCTGGTGCAATTGACCCTGGATGATTTCGAGGCGACCTCGGAAATCATGGACATGCTGCTGGCGAAAAAACGCGCGGGCGACCGCAAGACCTGGCTGGAGTCCAAGGGCAACCTGGCGGAGGTGCTGGGCTGATGCGTCTGGGCTTTGCCCTGGCGTGTGCGTTGCTGCTGACCTCGATGACGGTGTCTGCCGAGCCGACGCCGCAGTTGCGTCTATTGTCCGAGCATGCCGTCGACGGCATGCGCGGCGGCAATCTGTCGGGGCTGGCCCAGTGCGGCAAGGAACTGTGGACAGTGTCCGACCGCGACGACGATCAGATCTACCGTCTCGATACCGGGGGCAACGTCTGGCGCGCCGAAGCCGTGGGCATCGGCGCACCTCCGGTACCCGCCAGTGGCTTGCCCTGGGGATTGCGTTCGCGGGCCTGGCTGGCGGCGTTTGTGCGTGGTGGTGACCTGGATTTCGAAGGCATCACCTGCGACAGCGCTGGTAATCGCTACGTGGTCAGTGAATCCCATGCCGCCGTGCTGCAAATTCCGCTAACGGGGCCGGCCACCTGGCTGAAGATTTCACCGCTCATGGTCCGCGAAGCGCGGGCCAGCGGCATGTTGTTGCACTTCAACGCGCTGTTCGAAGGGCTGGCGATCAACCCGGCGGGCGACCAATTGTGGCTGGCCGCCGAGCGCGAGCGCCGTGGCCTGATCTCCATCAAGCGCCAGCAAACCGTCTGGGACTGCGATGGTGGTTGCGTACTGCTGAGCGAGGCTGGCGTGGAAATGCAGCCACCGCAATTTCCCAAGGCCAAAGCGGTTTCCCGGGACTTTGCCGATCTGTCATTGTTCAACGGCAAGTTGTTTACCCTTGAGCGCAACGCGTTCGAGATTTGCCGCCGCGACGCGGTGTCGGCCAAGGTCGAGCGCTGCTGGTCGTTTGCCGATGAGGCTTTGCAGGAAAATCGGCGCTATCCACAACCCTATGGTCTGGCGGAAGCGCTGGTGGTGGACACCGAGGGCGCATGGATCGGTATCGACAACAACGACGGTGCTCGCGCCGACGGCGAGAAACGGCCGATTGTCTGGCGCTTTGCCGCGCCTGACGGTGGCTGGAGCGCCAGGCCATGAGTCAGCAAACACCGGGCAAACGCGCTGGCCGGGTAATGATGGTGCTGGCGTGGTGCGCCGCGCTGTTTCTGGCGACACGGTTTTTTGGTCAGTGGGAAGAGCGTCAGCAAAATCCCAACGTGGTCGTCAGCTCGGAGCAGGGCGAAGGTTTTATCGAAGTGAAACTGGTCAGCAACGACCAGGGGCATTTCGTCGCCAGCGGCCATATCAACGGTCAGCCGGTGGATTTCATGCTCGATACCGGGGCGACCGATGTGGCGATCCCGGCGCAAATGGCCGAACGGCTGAAACTGGAACAAGGCTTCGGGGTAACCCTGAGCACCGCCAACGGTCGTACCGAGGGTTATCGAACCCGCGTCGATCGGCTGCAACTGGGCGATATTGTGCTGCGCGATGTGCGCGCCATCGTCGTGCCAGGCCTGGATGGCAAGCAAGTGCTGCTCGGCATGAGCGCACTGAACAAACTTGAATTTACCCAGCGCGGTGGCACCATGCTGCTGCGCCAGACAACGAACCGATGAGGCCCGCATGAGCGACATCCTTGCAGACAGCTTAGATGGCGTAGAACGCCGATCGCTGGCTGACTTCACCGAAAATGCCTACCTCAACTATTCCATGTACGTGATCATGGACCGTGCCTTGCCGCATATCGGCGACGGCCTGAAGCCGGTACAGCGGCGCATCATCTATGCCATGAGCGAGTTGGGGCTGGACGCCGATTCCAAGCACAAGAAATCGGCGCGTACCGTCGGTGACGTGCTCGGTAAATTCCACCCCCACGGCGATTCGGCCTGCTACGAAGCCATGGTCCTCATGGCCCAGCCGTTCAGCTACCGCTACACGCTGGTGGACGGCCAGGGCAACTGGGGTGCGCCGGACGATCCCAAATCCTTCGCCGCCATGCGTTACACCGAAGCGCGGCTTTCGCGTTACTCCGAAGTGCTGCTCAGCGAATTGGGCCAGGGCACGGCGGACTGGGGGCCGAACTTCGACGGCACACTCGACGAGCCGCTGGTGTTGCCGGCACGTTTGCCGAACATCCTGCTCAACGGCACCACCGGCATCGCCGTGGGCATGGCCACCGATGTGCCGCCGCACAACCTGCGCGAAGTCGCGACGGCGTGCGTGCGTTTGCTCGACGAGCCCAAAGCCACGGTCGAACAGCTCTGCGAACACATCCAGGGTCCGGATTACCCGACCGAAGCGGAAATCATCACGCCGCGCGCCGACCTGCTGAAAATCTACGAAACCGGCAAGGGCTCGGTGCGGATGCGCGCCGTGTACCACATCGAAGACGGCGACATCATCGTCACCGCGCTGCCGCATCAGGTTTCCGGCGCCAAGGTGCTGGAACAGATCGCCGCGATGATGCAGGCCAAACCGTCGAAAGCCCCACAAATCGCGGACCTGCGCGACGAATCCGACCACGAGAACCCGTGCCGGATCGTGATCATTCCGGGCGCTCGCAAAAACTTCGACCACGATGCATTGATGCAGCACCTGTTCGCCAGCACCGAGCTGGAATCGAGCTATCGGGTCAACATCAACATCATCGGCCTGGACGGCAAGCCGCAGCTGAAAAACCTGCGGGCCTTGCTGGTCGAGTGGCTGGAATTCCGGGTGCAGACCGTGCGTCGTCGCCTGCAATTCCGCCTCGATAAGGTCGAGCGTCGCCTGCACCTGTTGGACGGTTTGTTGATCGCCTACCTCAACCTGGATGAAGTGATTCACATCATCCGCACCGAGGAACATCCGAAAGCCGCGCTGATCGAGCGTTTCGCCCTGAGCGAAATCCAGGCCGACTACATTCTCGACACCCGTTTGCGTCAATTGGCGCGACTGGAAGAAATGAAGCTGCGCTCCGAGCAGGACGAACTGCTCAAGGAGCAAGCCAAGCTGCAAGCCCTGCTGGGCAGCGAAGCCAAACTGAAAAAACTGGTCCGTACCGAGCTGATCAAGGACGCCGAGACCTATGGCGACGACCGTCGCTCGCCAATCGTCGAGCGCGCTGAAGCCAAGGCGCTGACCGAGCACGATCTGCTGCCGAACGAGAAAGTCACCGTCGTGCTGTCGGAAAAGGGCTGGGTGCGCTCCGCCAAGGGCCACGACATCGACGCCACCGGGCTTTCCTACAAGGCCGGGGACGGTTTCAAGGCCTTGGCGCCGGGGCGTTCCAACCAGTTTGCGGTGTTTATCGATTCTACCGGTCGCAGCTATTCGGTGGCCGCGCACACGTTGCCATCGGCCCGTGGCCAGGGCGAACCGCTGACCGGTCGTCTGACGCCGCCGCCAGGCGCAAGCTTCGAATGCGTGCTGATGCCGGAAGACGATGCGCTGTACGTCATCGCGTCGGACGCCGGTTACGGTTTCGTGGTCAAGGGTGAAGACCTGCAGGCCAAGAACAAGGCGGGCAAGGCGCTGTTGAGCCTGCCAAACAACGCCAAGGTGATCCTGCCGCGTCCGGTGGCCGATCGTGAACATAACTGGCTGGCGTCGGTGACCACCGAAGGTCGCCTGCTGATCTTCAAGATCAGCGATCTGCCACAATTAGGTAAGGGCAAAGGCAACAAGATCATCGGGATTCCTGGTGAGCGTGTGGCCAGTCGCGAAGAGTATGTTACGGACATCGCCGTTGTGCCGGATGGCGCTACATTGGTGCTACAGGCCGGAAAACGTACCTTGTCACTGAAAGCGGACGACCTCGAACACTACAAAGGTGAACGTGGCCGTCGTGGTAACAAACTGCCACGCGGCTTCCAGAGGGTAGATGCGCTGCTCGTCGAAAACCTCAATTAAGCGTCCTAGAGGCCTCGATCTACGATTTAACGCGTAGATCGACGCATTGGCGCTGGAGTCGGAACGCATATTCACGGATGATATGGCCTTTCAAGCGCCGGCGTGGCCGAGCGTTCTTCATATTTATTGAGTATTTTCACTGTGGTCAGCCTTGTGGCGGCCACCTGGATGGGACGATGACTGCTCTGCGCCTTCCTTTTATTTTGATGCTCGCTGGCGTTTTAGGCCTGGCGGGTTGCAGCGTTCACCAGCCGGTGTCGCTGTATCAACTGGACAGCGGAAGTCCGGTTGCGCCTGCGCAAAGTGCGGGCATGGCGGTATTGCTGGGCCCGGTAGTCGTTGCCGACTACCTGCAACGCGAAACCCTGTTGCAGCGTCAACCGGATGGCAGCTTGCAAGCCTCGACCGACGGTCGTTGGGCTGGCAGTTTGTCTTCCGACATCGATCAACTGTTGCTGCGTCAGGTGGCTGGTCATCTGGACAGCCAGCGTGTGGTGCTCGCGCCCGCAACGGTAGGCTTCACGCCGGATGTTCAGGTTCTGCTGACCATCACGCGTCTGGACTCGGGTGAGTCGCAACCGGCGATCCTCGATGCGCAATGGCGTCTGATCGACCGTCGCGGTCAGGTGCGTGATAACCGCATCATCCATTTGCAGGAACAGCACGCTGGCGGTACGGCGGCTCAGGTTCAGGCTCAAGGTGTGTTGTTGCAGAAACTCGCCGAACAGCTGTCGGTCGCGCTCAAGCCATTGGCTAACCAGCCGCCGATTGCCGAAGCGCCTAAAAAAGCGGCGGCCAAGCCTGTGGCACCTGCGGCGGAACAGGAAAAACAGCCGAAGATCCCGATGGCTGCACCGATCCGGACGGATATGGAAGTGTTTCGCTTCTAAGCCTGGAAGGATTCAAAACAAGGCCCGCGTAGATGCGGGCCTTGTTGTTTCTGGCGGTTGGAGGCTTCCGTGCGGCTGATGGCCTCATCGCTGGCAAGCCAGCTCCCACAGGTTATCTGTTGAGCGCTGATTTTGTGTGCGACATCAATCACTGTGGGAGCTGGCTTGCCGGCGATAGCGCCAGGACAGGCAACAAAAAGCCCGCAGACGATCACTCGTCTGCGGGCTTTTTCATAACGGGTCTTTACGCCCGGCGTTCGTGCATCCGCGCCAACTGCCGTTCCAGCATCGACGGATAAGGCTCCATCAGCCGCTCCACACAGCAAGCGCCTTCAGGGCTGGCGATCGGGCGGATCCGCGCGCGTTGGCGGATCAGTGCGTCGTCGCTGATCTTGCGCTCCACCAGCAGCAGGTTGCGGCTGTGTTGCGACAAGGCCAGGGCGTCCTGAGCGGCATCGGTCAGCAGCAGGTCGATCTGGCTCAGGCCGAACAACTCGTCGCCCAGGGTCAGGCCCAGCTGCAATTGTAGGGTGATGCCGCTGTCGGCGACTTCGATCTGCAATTGATGACCCAGCGCGCGCAGCAACTCGCCGCAGCAAATGGCATTGGTCAGGTAGTCGTCGCCGCTGTCTTCGGTGTGGAACAGCATCAGCGTGCTGCCATCGTTCAGGGTGTGCATTTCGCTCTCATAGAGCGAAGCGGCCTGGTCGAGACAATCGCGGTAGCGTTTGAGCAGTTCTTCCAGGCGTGTGCGTGGCAGACGACGCAGTTGCTCCTGAGAACCCAGTTGCACGGCCAGTACGGCGCTGTGCTGCGGCACGTTCGAGGCTACCGGTTTAACGGCTGGCTTCGGTGCGCTTTCTACCGGGTCATCGAGCAAGTCGGCGAAGGCGTCGTCGTCATCGTCTTCGACGGTGCTGACAACGCGTCGGGGCGCCGCTTTCATCGCGGCCACTGGACGGCTTTCGTCGAAACTCGGATCGCGCAGGTTGCGTACTTCGAAGCCCGGTTCGGTTTCGTCGTCTTCGGTATCCTCGAATTCCGGTTCCGGTTCCGGTACGGGCGCTGGCTCCGGTGCGAAATTGGCGTGCAGCTGACGCGCCAGGTCACCGATCTCGTCCTGACGCTCGGTGGCCGGGGTGTATTCGTCGATATTGCGCAGCCACACGCGCAATTGCAGCAGCGGCGTGGAGATGTGCCGGCCCAGGCGCAAGCTCAAGGCCAGGGACAAGGCCAGCAGAATCGCGCTCAGGATGCCCATGCTTTGCAGGCTGATGGTCATCGGTTGCTGGAACTGATCCATGTCCAGGCTGATGCGCAGCTGCCCGGCAGTCACGTCCTGGAACGTGATCTTGCTCTGGTACATGCCTTCGGCTTCGCCCAACAGACCGTGCTTGGGACGCTGACCGGCTTCAGCGAGGATGCGATTATCCACGCTATAGATGGCGGCGTGAGCCACCAGCTTGTTCTTGGTCAGGTTATTGAGCAGCACGTTGAGGCTGAGGATGTCGTTGGACACCAACAGCTCGGTGGCCGAGGTGGCCGTCTGCGTGGTCAGGCTTTCGCCCAGCGCATCCGCCTGCTCGTGCATGGCCTGCTTGAACTGCAAACCCATCACGCAGGCGTAGATGACCAGGGCCAGAGCGACCAGGATCACGTTATGGCTGGCGATGCGTAATGCAATCGGAACACGGCGGTGACGCAGTGCCCGGAAGATCAGCAGGAAGAAGTTATCGGTTTTTACTGGCGTGGGCCGGTTCACTTGAGCTCGGCTCTTTGTCCGTGAAGTTGACGCGCAGTATAGCGACAGGCCCTAGGCCGTCAAAGCGCTCACGGTGCCCGATGGTCACTGAAAGTGGGTAGAATGCGGTTTTTTTCCACCTGCGGGGGTGCGCCTTGCGCGAAATCGTCCTGATAAACATCACGGGAGTCGACCGTCCGGGTCTGACTGCGGCCATTACCGGCGTTCTGGCCCAGGGTGGTGTGAACATTCTCGACATCGGTCAGGCGGTGATCCACGACACCTTGTCGTTCGGCATCCTGGTTGAAATTCCCGACACCGAGCAAGGCAAGTCGGTGCTCAAGGACATCCTGTTCAAGGGTTACGAGCTCGATCAACAAGTACGTTTCACGCCGGTATCCGAAGAGGATTACCAGCAGTGGGTCGGTAACCAGGGCAAAAAACGCCACATCGTGACGTTGCTGACCCGCAAAGTGACCGCCGGGCAATTGCAGGCCGTGAGTTCGATTACCGCCAAATATGGCCTGAACATCGATCACATCGATCGATTGTCCGGGCGCATGCCGCTCGACACTCCGGCCGACAAGGGCAAGGGTTGCATCGAATTCTCCGTGCGTGGCGAAGCGGCCGATCCGCAGGCGCTGCGGGCCGAATTCCTCAGCGTGGCCCAGGAACTGAACGTCGACATCGCCTTCCAGGAAGATTCGCTGTTCCGTCGTAATCGTCGTTTGGCGGTGTTCGACATGGACTCGACCCTGATTGAAGCCGAAGTCATCGACGAGTTGGCCAAGGCTGCCGGTGTAGGCGACAAAGTCTCGGAAATCACCGAGCGGGCGATGGCTGGCGAACTGGACTTCCGCGCCAGTTTCAAAGAGCGCCTGGCCTTGCTCAAAGGTCTGGATGTTGGCGTGCTCGACTCGATTGGCGCGTCCTTGCGTCTGACCGAGGGTGCCGAAACCCTGTTCGCCGAACTCAAGCGTCTGGGTTACAAGACTGCGATTCTGTCGGGTGGCTTTACCTACTTCGCCAAGCAATTGCAGGCCAAGTTGGGTATCGACTACGTGTTTGCCAACGAACTGGAAGTGGTCGACGGTAAGGTCACCGGCGTGGCGATCGAGCCGATTGTCGATGCGCAGCGCAAGGCTGATTTGCTGAAGGAATTGGCGCACAAGGAAGGGTTGCGTCTGGAGCAGACCATTGCGGTCGGTGACGGAGCCAACGATTTGCCGATGCTGGCGATCGCCGGGTTGGGCGTGGCGTTCCGTGCCAAACCGCTGGTGAAACAGTCGGCGAAACAGGCGATTTCCACCCTTGGGCTGGATGGCGTGCTGTATTTGCTGGGCTTTCGCGATCGCGACGGACAGTTGTAAATAGTAGGAGCTTGCTGGCGATGGGGTTCTTGATGACGCCATCGCCAGCAAGCCGGTTCCTACAGGTTTGCGAACGCGGTGAGCCAGGCGCACCGCGTTCCAGCACACGGGTTATGCTTTTGGCAGGCCCATACCCTGACCCATCTGCACCGGCGAACCCGCCGCCAGTTCTTCAGCCCACTGCACTTGATCCGGCCCGAACAGCACGACAGCGGTCGAACCCAGTTTGAAGCGACCCAGTTCCGCACCCTTTTCCAGGTGGATCGGCGCACGGGCGGCTTCGTCGTAGCGGAAGGTTTTCAGTTCGCGTTTCGGCGGCGTGACCAGGCCGGCCCAAACGGTTTCAATCGACGCCACGATCATTGCGCCCACCAGCACCACGGCCATCGGCCCGCGCTCGGTGTCGAAAATGCACGCCACACGCTCGTTGCGGGCGAACAGTTCCGGGACGTTTTCAGCAGTGGTCTGGTTGACCGAGAAAATCCGGCCGGGAATGTAGACCATCTCGCGCAGGGTCCCGGCCAGTGGCATGTGCACGCGGTGGTAGTCCTTCGGCGACAGGTAAATAGTCGCAAAATCACCGCCCATGAAAGGTGCAGCATTTGCCGCGTCGCCCCCCAGTAGTTCCAGCACGCTGAAACTGTGGCCCTTGGCCTGGAACACGCGACCGTGTTCGATCGGGCCGAGTTGGCTAACCGCACCATCCGCCGGGCTGAGGATCGCGCCCGGTGTTTCGTCCAGTGGGCGCGCGCCGTCTTTCAAAGCACGGGTGAAGAATGCATTGAAATGCTCATAGGCGGTCAGGTCTTCAACCAGTGCCTGGGACATGTCCACTTGATAACGCTTGGCGAACCACGCGGTGAACGCATTCTTGAACCAGCGCACGCGGCATTCGGCGATGCAGCCGGCCAGTCGCGAGAGCAAGTGGTGGGGCAGCAGGTACTGGCTGAGGATAAACAAACGCTCTTTCATTGGGTGTCCTTAAAAACCTTAAAGCTCGACAGGCGTGTCAGGGTGATTGCCCCATTCGCCCCAGGAACCGGCGTAGCCTTTGACCCGCGGATAACCGAGGGACTTGGCCACCAGATAAGTGAAGCCCGACCGATGATGGGTCTGGCAGTGGGTAATGATTTCTTTGTCAGGCGTGATGCCGAGTTGTTCGAGGATCTGCGGCATGTCGCTGCGGATGCGCAGGTTGCGCGCCTGATCCATGCCCGCGGTCCATTCGAAATTGACTGCGCCGGGAATGTGCCCGCCCTTGGCGGCCAGCACTTTCTCGCCCGAGTATTCCAGCGGCCCGCGTGCGTCCCAGATCGCCAGGTCGGCGGCGCCGAGACGGCTTTGCAGGTACTCACGGGTGGCAGTCGGTTCGTCGTGGAGGGTCAGGCTGACCGGACCGCCGACCGCTGGCGGGACCTGGATCGACATCGGAAAGCCTTCCGCCAGCCAGGATTTCAGGCCGCCGTCGACATAGTGGTATTTGCTGTGGCCAATGACATCCAGCAGCCAGATAAAGCGCCCGGCCCAGCCGCCACCTTCGTCGTCATACACGACGTAGACCGCGTCGGGGTTGTGTCCCAGCTCACCGAACAGCGCTTCGAGTGCCGCTTGCGATGGCATCAGGCCTGGCGCCGGCGGCTGACCGAGTTGCGTGCGTTTCGGATCGACAAAACGTGCGCCGGGGATATGCCCTTCGGTGTAGCGGGCGCTGCTGGTCAGGTCCACCAGGATCAGTTCGCGGGCGTCGAGGCGAGGGAGCAAGTCGCTCGGTTCGATTACCAGCGGCAAGCCAGAGAAGTCAGACATGTGAGGTCTCCAGGGCACAAAAGGGAGGATTGTAACGCAGGCTCATTTGCCGCGTTCACTAAAGCTGTGCAGCGCTTTTTCGATGCACTGCGCGGTTTTGCCGAAGGCTTGCACGGTGATTTCCGAAAACGGCCCGCCGCCCTGATCCGCGACCACAATCATGATCACCCGGCCATTGTTGACCAGCGAGCGTAGCAGCAGATGTTCACCGCTGAATTGCGCACGCAGGTTGTTGGGTAGCAGGGCAGAAAATTGCGCGTTGTTCGCCGGCGTCAGGCGTACCTGAGCCTGTTGCGCGAGCAGGCGTTGCAGCACGTTGCCTTGGCTGACCGCGAAATTAAGCCCGGCCACTTCTTTCGGTAATCCAGCGGTCTGATGTACTCGCAGATTGGCGTGTGTGCGATCGGCCATCAAAATCATCACTCGGCGCATGCCACACGCGACCAGTGCGTCACGGGCGGACGTGGTCAGGTGCATGGCATTGGTGAATCGACTCGGCTCGACCAGCAATTCAGCGCATTGCTTGCGCCACTTCGCCAAGTCTTCAGCGGTAGGCGCTGGCGCCGCAAGCAACCCGGCGTGAACGCGGTTCATGCCCCACGGCCAGATCAGCGCTTCGGCGGGGTGCCAAAGGTCAGGCATGGCGTGATGCCGTGCGCTGTTCGCCGCCTGTTGGTGCAACTGTTGCTGCAACTCATCCATCGGCATTTGCAGGTAAAGGCTGGTCAGGTATTGCCAGCGCTCGCTGTGCGGACTGTCCCAGGCCTGTTGCGCCGACAACGCCAGACCGTTGGCCAGCAACACGGTGTTGGCCGGTTGATTGAGCCAGCGGCGCAGGTTCGGATCGTCGTCAAGGCGGTTTTGCTGACGCAACGGGTGCTCGCTGTCGCGGGCGATGCGCAGGACTTTCACCAGTTCCCGTTGTTCGGTCAGCAGCAGTCGATAGCCTTGCTGGACCCAAATGGGCAGGCGCCAGATGTCTACCAGGGCCAGGCCGATTTTCAGCAGGGGCACGCCAAACAGCTGTTTTTCGACTTTTCGCGCCGACTCACCTTTATAGATGACCCGCAACTCCCACTCTTCGAGCAATTGCGGATGAGTCAACGCCAATGGCCACAGCGGCGACAGAAACAGCAGGCTGCCCCAGTGGATGTCCTGCCACAGGCGCGCCAGGCGGCTGGCAAAAAAACCGTTGGCCTGTTGCGTGGCGTGCTGGCTGATCATTTGCAGTTGGCGCAGGGCTTTCGGAATCTCGGCCTGCGGTAGCGCGGGCAACCGCTCAAGCAGTTCTTCGGTGCGCTTCAAACCGAGACGATTGATCGCGACTTCAAGGTTCTCCGCCGGCTCGGTCATGTTGCCATGGGTGTGCCGGTTGGCTTCGCGGATCACGCTCAAGGCCAGGGCCGGACTGTCCTGCATCAATTCGGCGATGTCGCGCAGCGAGCTGCGACTGTTGCGGATCGCCCGGCTGACGCGGTCATGGCTGTGTTGCGGAACCGGCAGGCGCACGCCATCGAGAAGCTTGACCCAGCCTTCGAGAGTGGTCGGTTTTAGCGTCGGAACGTTCGTTTCGTTAGGCATGTCTGGAGGCGATCATCGTCAGCGTTAACGGTGCCCGGAGCGGGTCAAATTGGCTTTTCGCCTGAACTGGCTATAGTCTGGCGCAGTTTTGCCGATAAGTAGAAGAAGAGATTTTTTAACTTCCGAATATGACCTTGAACCCGACTCAGTAAGTGCTCTCCTACCTATGGCTAAAATAATCGGCATCATCGTCGTATTCGCGAGCGTGCTCGGCGGATACGTGCTCTCCCACGGCAAAATTGCCGCCCTGATTCAACCCTTCGAGGTCATGATTATCGGTGGTGCGGCCCTCGGTGCATTCCTGCAGGCCAACCCCGGCTACATGACGATGCACGTGCTCAAGAAGTCTTTGAGCATGTTCGGTTCGCGTTTCAACCACGGCTTCTACCTTGAAGTGCTGGGCCTGATCTACGAGATCCTCAACAAGAGCCGCCGCGAAGGCATGATGGCCATCGAAGGTGACATCGAAGACGCCGCCGCGAGCCCGATCTTCGCCAAGTACCCGGCAGTCCTCAAGGACGAGCGCATGACCGCGTTCATCTGCGATTACCTGCGCATCATGTCCTCCGGCAACATGGCTCCCCATGAGCTGGAAGGCCTGTTCGACATGGAACTGTACAGCCTCAAGGAAGACCTGGAGCACCCCTCCCACGCGGTGAACGGCATCGCCGACGCCATGCCCGGTTTCGGTATCGTCGCTGCAGTACTGGGTATCGTGGTGACCATGGCGTCCCTGGGTGAGGGCGACCAGAAGTCCATCGGCCTGCACGTCGGTGCGGCACTGGTGGGTACCTTCTTCGGTATTCTCGCCGCCTACGGCTTCTTCGGCCCGCTGGCTCATTCCCTGGCCCACGATGCCAAGGAAGAGCTGAACGTTTACGAAGCCATCAAGGCCTCGCTGGTGGCTTCGGCTTCCGGCATGCCGCCGTCGCTGGCCGTGGAGTTCGGGCGCAAGGTTCTGTACCCGGCGCACCGTCCAAGCTTCGCCGAGCTGGAACAAGCGGTTCGTGGTCGCTAAGAAATGGAAAATAACCAGCCGATAATCATCAAGCGCGTCAAGCGCATCGCCGGCGGGCATCACGGGGGCGCCTGGAAAATCGCCTTCGCCGACTTCGCCACGGCGATGATGGCGTTCTTCCTGGTGTTGTGGCTGTTGTCCACGGCCACGCCGGAACAGAAGATCGCCATCGCCGGTTACTTCAAGGACCCGATCGGCTTCTCCGAAAGCGGCACGCCGTACATTATTGACTTGGGCGGCACACCGACCCTGGCGCCGGAAAACACCCTCAACCCCGAGGTGAAATCCCAGCCGCAGCCGGACAAGGTGACCGTCGACGCCGAACAGGTCGAAGGCATGGCCGAGATGGTCGAGAAGGAGCGCCTCGAACTGTTGCTGCAAGAATTGCAGAACAAGGTCGAAGAAAATCCGCAGCTACAGAAATTCAAAGACCAGATCCTGTTCGAGATCACGCCGGACGGCTTGCGCATCCAGATCGTGGACGCGGAAAACCGGCCGATGTTTGACTCGGGCTCGGCGCGTCTGAAGCCGTACTTCGAAGACATCCTGTTGGCCATGGCCGACACGATCAAAGCGGTGCCGAACAAGATCAGCATCAGCGGCCACACCGATGCCAAGCCGTACATCGGCACCGGCGATTTCGGTAACTGGGAACTCTCGGCCAACCGTGCCAACGCCGCTCGCCGTGCGCTGGTGGCGGGCAGCTATCCGGACCAGCAAGTGGCGCGTGTGGTGGGTTACGCCTCGTCGGCGCTGTTCGACCGCGAACATCCGTTCAATCCGGTGAACCGTCGTATCGACATCATCGTGCTGACCAAGAAAGCCCAGCGTGCTATCGAAGGTTCGCAGGGGGCGGAACCGGCACCTGATGCGCCGCAAGGTTCGGCTGCTCCGGCAACTGAATCAGCGACGCCAGCTGATCCGAATGCGTTGCCGGCGGACAAGGAACCGTTGCCGGCACATGAACTTCGTGAGCGTCTGAACCTGTTCGATGATCCGGCGCCGAAACCGGGTGAACCACCGAAGCAGTGATCGACAACAAAAAGCCGACAGAGATGTCGGCTTTTTGTTGTGGTGCATCAAGATCAAAAGATCGCAGCCTTCGGCAGCTCCTACAGGAGTACCGCGTTTCCCCTCCTGTAGGAGCCGGCTTGCTGGCGATCGTCGTTAACGATGACGCGGGCTGTCTGGACCCACTCGGCGTACTTGAGACCATCGCCAGCAAGCCGGCTCCTACAAGTTTTGCGTTGTTTGCATTTTTCCGGGGGGCAGTGAAGTCCTTTTCCCCAAAGAAAAAGCCCCGTTCTCGAAGTCCAGTAGGAGCCGGCTTGCTGGCGATGAACGATTACGCGGACCATCGGCGTGACCGGAATAAATCGATGCGCATTGACCTCAGAAACCACGATTGATCCTGGACTTCAAGTCACTGTGGAATCGATCAGCATTGGTCTTGTTGAACGTGCGCGCGGATTCGCTTCCGGTCACCGATTCCAGCGCGATTGAACGCTTGAGCGTCACCTCGTTGCGATAAGCATCAATGAAGAACTCGATGTCCTTGTCGCTGGTGAGCTTCGGCCATTTGTCCAGGAACAGCGGCAGCTCTGTCGGACCGGTCTTGAACGAGCAGATGCGTCGATTGCTGATCGTCGCTTCGCCGATTTCAAACGGCACCCACCAGGACGATGCGGTCTTTTCCGAAACTACCGCCAGAAGGTGCGTGCACTCGGTGATGTTGCGGGTGATGACGCCTGTGATGTCATCGGTGGTCTGGGATTCTGGGTCCAGCACGTCGAGGTAGGTCTTGATGTTCGCCTGCATCAGGCGCGTGTTGATGTTGATCGCATGGGCGCGATCCATGTGGCGGTAGCTGATAAACACTGGCATCAGAAATGTCCCTTGATCGCGAGTTCACGGTAATAGGCGCCGAGGGCGGTGAGGCGGCATCCGGTGGAATGAATGGCGGCGTAATACATGTGCTCGGCATCCACCGGCTCGATCAGGCTGTGGCGGTTGCACTTTTGTAGTTGGGCGAAGACTTCGCCGTGCTCTGGATTGAATTCAGGCTCGGTGGGCTCAAAGCTGGGGGCGAGGGGGTACACCGATTCCGCTTCGGCGAACCAGTCAGGCAGTTTGCGCAGGATTTCCTTGGGGATCAGTGGCGAGACTTCGCGCAAGGAAATGAACTGCGAAACGTTGGTCTTGAACACTGGCCGCTGTTCCCAGGCGTCGAGGGCGTTGTCGACAAATGAATAGAGGCTGCCCGGGGTGATTTTGCCGAGGATGTTCGCGGCACCGCCGTGCAGCGCCTGAAGCAGCAAACCTGTGAAGACGCCGTGCCCGGCGCCTTCCATTGCCGGCTCTTGTTTTTTGCACGCCGTGAGAATGGTCATGCCCTCGCCAATCACGCTGCTTTCGCTGCGCAATGCGCGTATTTCCCCCGCTGATCCGCCCTGGCAGCAATCGAGAATGATCACTTTGTTTTTGATCTTCGTGGCTTTGCTCGCCCAGTTGAGGATGTCGCTGAGGCGAATCCCGTCCTTGGCGCTCTTGTAGTCCTGCGGGATCAACATGCCTTCGTCGGTGTCGGTGTCGAAGCTGCCGTGACCGGCGAAGTACAGCAGCGCCACATTGCAGTCCCCGGAAAACAGCTCGCGGATCTGGTCTTCGAGTTTTTCCCGGCTCAGGTAATCCTCGGCGGAGGTCAGCACGATGTTCTTGAAGTTCGGATCGCCGTTGGCGTCAGTCTTGAGCACCGAGGCCATGGCCATGGCGTCATTGTTGCAGCCACTTAGCTGGGAAATATGGGCGTAGTTATTGATGCCGATAAACAGTCCCTTGCGCATGGTTACACCGCCGTGTGCTGACGAATACTGCTGACGATGCTGTTGGTGTTCCACGCACATTCGGCATGTGCCGCATCACGCACCACCGTGGAAATGCGCTCGGCGCCGAACGGTTTGATCGCGATGATCACCTTGCCCATGCGCTTGGCGATCTCGATTTCCTTGTTGATCCACTTGCTGTAGGTCGAATACATCCCGGCCATGATCAGTACGGCAGAGCAGGGGCGGATCTTGTTTTCGATGGCTTCGATGAGTTGTTTGTCGGTTTGCGCGCCGACAATTGGGTTATGCGGTGGCACCGAGAAATTCTTGAAGGTGAAGGTCGGATGCGCGGTGAGCAGTTTCACCAGTTTGTCGTGGGCGTCGGAGTAGTTCCACGAATGGCTGATGAACAGATGATAGGTTTGCATGGGTGTCCCTCGATGTCGCTTGAACGCGAAGAGGGCTCGAATGTATGCAATTGGCGAGCGCTAACAAGGCTTGCGCGGCGAATCAGAAATGCCCTGCAAATGTTCGGGCAAACGTCCTACGCAGACGTCTGACGTTTAAAGCGGCGGGATTTTTGTAAGACGAAACAGACGCCCGGCCGCCCCGTTGCAGCGGGGCGGTCGGCACGTCTGTTTAATAGCCGTTTTCTGGCAGGCTGGCGATGATCGAGCGGTAGCTGTTCATGCGCTGTTGCTGAACGCGGCCATCTTCGAGGGCCTTGAGCAGGGCGCAACCGGGTTCGCGGTCATGCTTGCAGTCGCGGAAGCGGCAGGTGCCGAGCAGGTCGTTGAACTCGATGAACCCGGCCTCGACGTCGGCACGGCTGACATGGCCCAGGCCGAATTCGCGGATACCCGGGGAGTCGATCAGCTCGCCGCCGCCGGGGAAGTGGAACAGTCGCGCGGTGGTGGTGGTGTGAGTGCCCTGGCCGGACAGCTCGGACAACGGGCCGACGCGGGTTTCGACTTCCGGTAGCAGGCTGTTGACCAGCGACGACTTGCCGACGCCGGACTGGCCGACGAACACGCTGATGCGCCCGTCCAATTGCTTCTGCAACTGTTCCATGCCGTTGCCGTGATGGGCCGACACTTCCAGTACCGGATAGCCCAGCGTGCGGTAAACCGCGAGCAAGGCATTCAGCGCGGGTGCGTTGTTTTCGTCGATCAGGTCGAATTTGTTCAGCAACAGCAGCGGCTTGATGCCGGCGTGTTCGGCGGCTACCAGGTAGCGGTCGATCAGGTTGGCGTGAGGCTCGGGCAGCGGGGCGAAGACGATCACGATCATGTCGACGTTGGCCGCCACCGGCTTTAGCTGGCCACGGCTGTCTGGACGGCAGAGTTCGGTGTTGCGCGGCAGTTGCGCCACGATCACGCCGATGCCCTGGTTGCCGGCACGCCAGACAACCTGGTCGCCGGTCACCAGCGCCGGCAGGTTGGCGCGCAGGTGACAACGGAACACCTGGCCGGCCAATGCGCCGTCGCGGGCCTCGACTTCGACCTGCACACCGAAGTGCGCGATCACCAGGCCCGTCTGTTCCGGGCCCAGGTCGCCGCCCTCAAGTGCCTCGACAGCCGAGGACTCGCGTTTGGCGGCGCGGGCAGCGCGTTCGCCCTGAATCTTTTCGATGCGCCAGTTTTGACGACGATTGAGTTGGCGTTTGGCCATGGGTGTTCCGTATCAAGAATGCAGCGATTAGGTAAAACGGCCGCGAGTTTAGCACGCCCGGCCACCGGCCTAGGCTAAACTGCGCAGCATTACCTGGGAGCCTACACATGCAAAACCCGCAGAATCTGATCTGGATCGACCTGGAAATGACCGGTCTGAACCCTGATACCGACGTCATCATCGAGATGGCCACTATCGTTACCGACAGTGATTTGAACACTTTGGCCGAAGGCCCAGTGATCGCTATTCACCACAGCGATGAAATTCTCGCCGGCATGGATGAGTGGAATACCCGTCAACACGGTGGCTCGGGCCTGACGCAACGCGTACGCGACAGCCGCATCAGCATGGCCGAAGCCGAAGCTGAAACCATCGCCTTCCTGGAGAAATGGGTGCCGAAGGGCAAGTCGCCGATTTGCGGCAACAGCATCTGCCAGGACCGTCGCTTCCTTTATACCCACATGAAATCGCTGGAAAGCTTCTTCCACTACCGCAACCTCGACGTGTCCACGCTCAAAGAGCTGGCCGCGCGCTGGGCGCCGGACGTGCGCGACAGCTTCAAGAAGGGCAGCACTCATCTGGCCCTGGACGACATCCGCGAGTCCATCGCCGAGTTGCAGCACTACCGCAAGCACTTCATCAAGTTCTGATTCGGTGGCTGGCGCGGGGCTTTTGTGGCGAGGGAGCTTGCTCCCGCTCGGCTGCGCAGCAGTCGTAAGGACTGCAAATGCGGTCTGACTGGAAGAATGCAAGGGAGCGCTTCGCACTCCCGCGGGAGCAAGCTCCCTCGCCACATTACCTTCTTAGGCCCTCTTTTGGTGCCTTGGGGAAGTGAGTAGACTGCGCGCCTTTTTGCAAGGATCGCTACCATGTTGCTGATGCTCTACCTGATCGCCATCACCGCCGAAGCCATGACCGGCGCGCTCTCTGCGGGCCGTCGCGGCATGGACTGGTTCGGCGTGGTGCTGATCGCTTGCGTGACGGCGCTGGGTGGTGGTTCGGTGCGCGACGTGTTGCTCGGCCACTACCCGCTGACGTGGGTAAAACACCCGGAATACCTGGTGCTGACCTCCATCGCGGCGATGGTTACGGTGTTCACCGCACGCTGGATGCGTCATTTGCGTTCGCTGTTTCTGGTGCTCGATGCCGTCGGTCTGGTGGCCTTCACCCTGATTGGCTGCATGACTGCCCTGGAAATGGGCCATGGCATGTTGGTCGCCTCGGTCAGCGGGGTGATCACCGGGGTGTTTGGCGGGATCCTGCGGGACATCTTCTGCAACGACATTCCGCTGATCTTCCGCCGTGAGCTCTACGCCAGCGTTTCGTTCGCCGCGGCGTGGTGTTACATGCTCTGTCTGTACCTGAATTTGCCGGGAGAGCAGGCGATTCTGATCACGTTATTTGGCGGATTTCTGTTGCGCTTGCTCGCCATTCGTTTCCACTGGGAAATGCCCAAATTCGTCTACAACGACGAAGCCTGACACCGCCATCCCTGTAGGAGCTGCCGAGGGCTGCGATCTTTTGATCTTAAAAAATCAAAATCAAAAGATCGCAGCCTTCGGCAGCTCCTACAGGAGTCCGTGTTGTTTCAGGGCCCACTCGACGTGTTCGCGGACCAGTTCGGACGGATGTTCACGCCGCGCCTTGAGGGCTTCCACCACCGGAATCGTTGAAGGCGCATTGCCCAACCCCACCGCCAGATTGCGCAACCAGTTTTCGTAACCGGTGCGGCGCAGGGGCGAGCCTTCGGTGCTGCTCAGGAATTTTTCCTCATCCCACATGAACAGCTCGGCAAGTTCGGCGTTGTCCAGGTTGTGTCGCGGCTTGAAGTCGCTTTCGCCGGACGGACGGGCGAAGCGGTTCCACGGGCAGACGATCTGGCAATCATCGCAACCGAACACCCGGTTGCCGATCAGTGGTCGCAGGTCTTCGGGGATGGCGCCTTTGAGCTCGATGGTCAGGTAGGAAATGCAGCGTCGGGCGTCCAGTACGTATGGGCCGACAAAGGCGTTGGTCGGACAGATGTCGAGGCAGGCGCTGCAACGGCCGCAGTGTTCGGTGGCGTGGGGCGGGTCCACCGGCAGCGGCAAATCGACGAACAGTTCGGCGAGGAAGAAGTAACTGCCGGCCTTGCGATTCAAGACCAGGGTATTTTTGCCGATCCAGCCCAGGCCGGCCTGTTCGGCGATGGCTTTTTCCAGCACTGGAGCGCTGTCGACGAACGCGCGATAACCAAACGGACCGATCACCGCCTGAATTTTTTCCGCCAGATGCTGCACGCGTTTACGGATCAATTTGTGGTAATCGCGGCCCAAGGCATAACGCGAGACGTAGGCTTTTTCCGGTTGGGCGAGCATGTGCGCCATTTGCGTGTCGCCCGCCAGGTAATCCATACGCAAGGAAACTACGCGCAACGTGCCCGGCACCAGCTCTTCCGGATGCGAGCGTTTGCTGCCATGGGCGCCCATGTAGTCCATTTCGCCATGGTAGCCAGCTTCGAGCCAGCGCTCCAAATGCTGCTCATGCTCGCCCAGGTCGAGACCGCTGATGCCGACTTGCTGGAAGCCCAGCTCGCGGCCCCAGTCCTTGATGGATTGGGCGAGGGCGGGCAGGTCTGTGGTAATTGCGGGCATGAGGCGAGAGAAACCGGAGCTGAGGTGCGTATAATTCTGCCAGACATCGGAGCCCGAAGACGCATGCCGCACACTAAAGATGATTTACCCGACGCGCTGTATAGCGCCGAGCAGGTCCGAGGACTCGATGCGAGCCTGATCGCGGCCGGCACACCGGGCTTCGAATTGATGCAGCGCGCGGCGCGGGCGACCTGGCGTGCGCTGGTCCGCCAATGGCCGACGGCCAATGTATTGAGCGTGCTGGCCGGTCACGGTAACAACGCTGGCGACGGTTATCTGGTGGCGGTGCTGGCGCAGCGCGCCGGTTGGTCGGTTCGGGTGCTGGCAGTGGGCGATCCCCAGCGGCTACAGGGTGATGCGGCGTTGGCCCATGCCGAGGCGGTATCGGCCAAAGTGTCCATCGAACCCTGGACCGTGCAATCGGAACTGCAGGGCGTTGTGCTGGACGCCTTGCTCGGCACCGGCCTGACCGGTGAAGTGCGTGAGCCGTTTGCCAGCGCCATCGCCGCGATCAATGCCAGTGGCTTGTCAGTGGCGGCGGTGGATATTCCGTCGGGGCTGTGCGCTGATACCGGTCGTCGACTCGGCCATGCGGTGCGCGCCGATCTGACGGTCACTTTCATTGGTTTGAAACTGGGGCTGTTCACCGGCGATGCAGCGGATGCAGTGGGCGAATTGGTATTCAACGACTTGCACGCCGATCCGCAGTTACTTGAAGGCGCGCCAATCAGTGCTCGTCGTCTGACAGTGGGCAATCTGCCGCGCTTGGCCGCGCGTCCACCCGCTTCCCATAAAGGCAAGTTCGGCCATGTGCTGCTGATCGGTGGCGATCGCGGTTTGGGTGGTGCGATCCTGCTCAGTGCGCAAAGTGCGCTGCGTAGCGGTGCCGGCATGGTTTCCGTCGCGACGCGTAGCGAACATGTGCCAGCCGCGCTGGCGAGAATCCCCGAAGCGATGGTATTGGGCACTTCGTCGGCCAATCAGCTGATGGAATTGCTGCAAAAAGTTTCCGTGTTGGTCGTCGGACCAGGCCTGGGGCAGGCCGGTTGGGGGCGCAGTCTTTTGTCAGCCGCCGCCAACGCCCCGTTGCCGCAAGTCTGGGACGCCGACGCGCTAAACATGTTGGCCGAGGAACGTGTGACTTTGCCCAAGGAGTGTGTGATCACACCGCATCCGGGTGAAGCGGCGCGATTGCTGGGCATGACCACGGCGCAAATCCAGGCCGATCGCCCTGCGGCGGCTCATGCCTTGAGCAAAAAATATACAGCGGTCGTGGTGCTCAAAGGCGCCGGCAGTTTGATAGCCAGCCCTGACGGTCAGTTGGCCGTGTGTCATCAAGGTCATCCGGCGATGGCAACCGCAGGGTTGGGCGATGTGCTGGCCGGTCTGGTGGGCGCGTTGCTTGCTCAGGGCATGAAAGCGTTTGATGCCGCGTGCCTGGCGGTCTGGTTGCACGCCAATGCCGGCGAGCAACAAGGTAAATTTGGCCGTGGGCTGGCGGCCAGTGATCTGATCCCGGCCATTCGTCAGTTGTTGGAGGAGCAAGCACCGTGTCTGAAGTAACCCTGTACCTGGCTGATGAAGCGGCGATGACCGCGTTTGGTACGCGCATCGCCCAAACGACACAAGGGCACGGTCTGATTTTTCTTGAAGGGGATTTGGGCGCGGGGAAAACCACGCTGTCGCGGGGGATTATTCGCGGGCTTGGGCATGTCGGGGCGGTAAAAAGTCCGACGTTCACATTGGTCGAACCCTACGAGATTGGCGACATTCGCGCCTTCCATTTCGACCTGTACCGTCTGGTCGATCCGGAAGAGTTGGAGTTCCTCGGCATTCGCGACTACTTCGAAGATGACGCGTTGTGCCTGATCGAATGGCCCGACAAGGGTGCAGGCTTTTTGCCAAAGCCTGACCTGACCATTACCATTAGCCCGCAAGACAGCGGGCGTTCGCTGAAAATTTTGTCCCAGGGCTCGCGTGGCGAGTCGTGGTGTGCCGCTTTGGCATTGGAATCCAAATAAATGATGGGGTTAGGTATGCGCTTTCGCGCGTTGGTTGCTGCCGTAGGGGTGTTGTTTTTGGCGGTGACCGTCGACGCTGTGGCCGAGACGAAGGTCAACAGTGTTCGCCTGTGGCGGGCGCCGGACAACACTCGACTGGTGTTTGACCTGACCGGTCCCGTCCAGCACAGTGTTTTTACCCTGTCGGCACCGGATCGCCTGGTGATCGACATCAACGGCGCGTCCCTTGGCGCACCGCTGAACGTTAACACCTCCAACACTCCGATCACCGCGATGCGTTCGGCACAGCGCACGCCGACCGATCTGCGGGTGGTCATCGACCTGAAAAAGGCCGTTACTCCGAAAAGTTTCTCCCTGGCCCCCAACGCCCAGTACGGCAACCGACTGGTGGTCGACCTGTTCGATAACCCGGCCGATGCCGCGCCGCCGCCAGCACCGACGCCTTCGGTGGCCACGGTGCCTGCCGTGCCGGTCACGCCGACGGAACCGGCAATCAAGTTGCCGCCAGCCCCGGCCGGCAAACGCGACATCGTTGTGGTGATCGACGCTGGTCACGGTGGCGAAGACCCTGGTGCTTCCGGTTCTCGCGGTCAGCGTGAAAAAGACGTGGTGCTGCAGATTGCCCGTGAAACCCAACGCCAGGTCAACGGCATGAAAGGTTTCCGCGCCGAATTGACCCGCACCGGCGACTATTTCATTCCGTTGCGTGGCCGTACCGAAATCGCCCGCAAGAAGGGCGCCGACCTGTTCGTCTCGATCCACGCCGACGCCGCGCCTTCGGCCGCAGCTTTCGGTGCTTCGGTGTTCGCCCTGTCTGATCGCGGCGCGACTTCCGAGACTGCCCGTTGGCTGGCCGACAGTGAAAACCGTTCCGACTTGATCGGTGGCGCCGGCAACGTCAGCCTCGACGACAAGGACCGCATGCTCGCTGGCGTGCTGCTTGATCTGTCGATGACGGCTTCCCTGACCTCCAGTCTCAACGTCGGTCAAAAAGTACTGAGCAACATTGGCCGGGTCACGCCGCTGCACAAGCAGCGCGTCGAACAGGCCGGGTTCATGGTGCTGAAGTCGCCGGACATTCCGTCGATCCTGGTGGAAACCGGGTTTATCTCCAACGCCAACGAAGCCTCGAAACTCGCGGCAGCGACTCACCAGCAGGCGCTGGCGCGTTCGATCAGCAGCGGCGTGCGGCAGTTCTTCCAGCAAAACCCGCCGCCGGGCACTTACATCGCCTGGCTGCGTGACTCTGGCAAAATTGCTCAGGGGCCCCGCGACCACCGGGTAAGCCCGGGCGAGACGCTGGCGATGATCGCCGTGCGTTATCAGGTGTCCCCGGCCGCCGTGCGCAGTGCGAACAACCTGTCGAGCGATGAGCTGAAGATCGGTCAGCACCTGACCATCCCGGGTAATGACCTGGCGGCCAAAGAATGAATCAGGTCGTGCTCAACGGCGCTCGCATCGAGCTGCTCAGCCCGCGACTGGCGAACCAGATTGCCGCCGGTGAGGTGGTTGAACGCCCGGCTTCGGTGATCAAGGAGTTGCTGGAAAACAGCCTCGACTCCGGCGCCAAGCGTATCGATGTCGATGTGGAGCAGGGCGGCGTCAAGCTGCTGCGGGTACGCGACGATGGCAGCGGTATTTCTGCCGATGACCTGCCGCTGGCCCTCGCGCGTCACGCCACCAGCAAGATCCGCAACCTGGAAGACCTCGAACAGGTCATGAGCCTGGGTTTTCGTGGCGAGGCGCTGGCGTCGATCAGCTCCGTGGCGCGCCTGACCCTGACGTCGCGCACCCGTGATGCCGATCAGGCGTGGCAGGTCGAGACCGAAGGCCGGGACATGGCGCCTCGCGTGCAACCGGCAGCCCATCCGGTGGGCACCTCGGTGGAAGTTCGCGACCTGTTTTTCAACACCCCGGCGCGACGCAAGTTTCTCAAGACCGAAAAAACCGAATTCGATCACCTGCAAGAAGTGATCAGGCGTCTGGCCCTGGCACGCTTCGACGTAGCGTTCCACCTGCGCCACAACGGCAAGACCATCCTCAGCCTGCATGAGGCCCACGATGACGCGGCCCGCGCCCGGCGCGTGGCGGCGATTTGCGGCCCGGGTTTCCTGGAGCAGGCGCTGCCGATCGAAATCGAGCGCAATGGCCTGCATTTGTGGGGTTGGGTCGGTTTGCCGACGTTCAACCGCAGCCAGGCGGATTTGCAGTATTTCTTCGTCAATGGCCGTGCCGTGCGCGACAAACTGGTCGCCCACGCAGTGCGCCAGGCGTATCGCGACGTGCTGTTCAATGGTCGGCACCCGACGTTCGTGCTGTTTTTCGAAGTCGATCCGACCGGCGTCGACGTCAACGTGCACCCGACCAAGCACGAAGTGCGCTTCCGTGAAGGGCGCATGGTTCACGATTTCCTCTACGGCACTTTGCACCGTGCTTTGGGCGATGTGCGGCCGGATGATCATCTGGCGGCGCCGGTTGCGACGGCGATAGTTCGGCCGACCGGTCTGGATGCCGGTGAATTCGGGCCACAGGGCGAAATGCGCCTGGCGGCCAATGCGTTGCTGGAGCAGCCACAGGCTCAGCCTTCGTTCAACACGCCTGCCGGTTCAGGCGCTGGCGCCGGTTATCAGTATCAATACACGCCACGCCCGCAGTCCGGTGTGCCGGTAGCTGAAGCGCAAGCGGCCTATCGCGAATTCTTCGCGCCGTTGCCCGAGGCCAATGCGGTAGCGCTGCCGGCCGGGCAAGACGACATCCCGCCGCTGGGTTATGCGCTGGCGCAGCTCAAAGGCATCTACATCCTTTCGGAAAACGCTCAGGGGTTGGTGCTGGTCGACATGCACGCCGCTCACGAGCGGATCATGTACGAACGCTTGAAAGTCGCGATGGCCAGCGAAGGCTTGAGCGGGCAACCGCTGCTGGTGCCGGAATCCCTGGCGGTCAGTCAGCGTGAAGCCGATTGTGCTGAAGAGCATGTCGCCTGGTTCCAGCGCCTGGGCTTTGAATTGCAGCGCCTCGGCCCGGAAACGCTGGCCATTCGGCAGATTCCGGCTTTGCTCAAGCAGGCGGAAGCCAACCGGTTGGTCGCTGATGTATTGGCCGACCTGATGGAGTACGGCACCAGCGATCGCATTCAGGCGCACATCAACGAACTGCTTGGGACCATGGCGTGCCACGGCGCGGTTCGTGCAAATCGGCGCCTGGCCCTGCCGGAAATGAATGGTCTGCTGCGCGACATGGAAAACACCGAGCGCAGCGGTCAATGCAACCATGGCCGACCGACCTGGACCCAATTGGGCCTGGACGATCTGGACAAACTGTTTTTGCGCGGTCGTTGATGAACCAGTTCCCACCTGCGATTTTCCTGATGGGCCCCACCGCCGCCGGCAAGACCGACCTGGCCATCGAACTCACCAAAGTCCTGCCTTGCGAACTGATCAGTGTCGATTCGGCGCTGGTTTACCGTGGCATGGACATTGGCACCGCCAAGCCTTCCAAAGAACTTTTGGCGCAGTTTCCGCACCGCTTGATCGATATTCTTGACCCGGCAGAGAGCTATTCGGCCGCGGATTTTCGCCGTGATGCCCTCGAAGCCATGGCCGAGATCACGTCGCGAGGAAAAATTCCGCTGTTGGTAGGCGGCACAATGCTCTACTACAAGGCTTTGCTCGAAGGTCTGGCGGACATGCCGGCAGCCGACCCCGAGGTCCGTGCGCAGATCGAAGAAGAAGCTGCACGCCTTGGCTGGCAAGCCTTGCACGACCAATTGGCGATCATCGACCCGGTTTCCGCTGCGCGCATTCACCCGAACGATCCGCAGCGTCTCAGTCGAGCACTGGAAGTATATCGCGTGAGCGGTCAGAGCATGACTGAGCTACGCTTGCAACAATCTGCGCAAAGTACTGAAGCAGCCGCTTCGGGACGTCAACAATTGCCCTATACTGTCGCGAACTTGGCCATTGCTCCGGCAAATCGTCAGGTACTTCACGAGCGAATTAAACAAAGATTCACTTTAATGTTGGAACAGGGATTCATCGACGAGGTCGTAGCCCTGCGTAAGCGAAGTGACCTGCATGCCGGGTTGCCGTCTATACGTGCGGTAGGCTACCGACAAGTCTGGGATTACCTGGATGGCAAACTGACGTCAGCCGAGATGCAGGAGCGTGGAATCATTGCCACGCGCCAATTGGCAAAGCGCCAGTTCACCTGGTTGCGCAGTTGGGCTGATTTACACTGGCTGGACAGCCTGGATTGCGACAATCTGCCGCGCGCCTTGAAATACTTGGGGACCATCTCCATATTGAGCTGAGTCCTTGCAATTGCCGTCTATCCTTGGGGGTGGGGCGGCCAAAGCCATTTTTTCACCTATTTTTATATTGAATCCTTAAAGGAGTGCGGCACATGTCAAAAGGGCATTCGCTACAAGACCCTTACTTGAATACTTTACGTAAAGAGAAAGTTGGGGTGTCCATCTACCTGGTCAACGGGATCAAATTGCAAGGTACGATCGAATCTTTCGACCAGTTCGTTATTTTGCTGAAAAATACCGTCAGCCAAATGGTCTACAAACACGCTATCTCTACAGTAGTGCCGGTTCGTCCAATTCGTCTGCCTAGCGCAACCGAATCGGAAGCGGGTGATGCTGAGCCAGGTAACGCCTGATAGGAGTCTCCTTTGTTCTTTGAGCGCCACGGTGGTGGTGAGCGAGTCATCCTCGTTCACTTGGATGGACAGGACCCTGAGGCGCGCGAAGATCCGCAGGAGTTTCAGGAATTGGCTAATTCGGCCGGCGCCGAGACCGTTGCGTTTTTTAACGTGCCGCGTCATCGGCCAACCGCCAAATTCCTGATTGGCAGCGGCAAGGTCGAGGAACTGCGCGACCTGGTTAAAGCCGAAGAAGCCGATCTGGTGATTTTCAATCACGTCCTCACGCCCAGTCAGGAACGTAACCTCGAACGTGTTTTCGAGTGTCGCGTGATCGACCGTACCGGTCTGATTCTCGATATTTTCGCCCAACGCGCCCGTACCCATGAAGGCAAGCTCCAGGTAGAACTGGCCCAGCTTGACCACATGAGCACCCGGCTGGTTCGCGGCTGGACTCACCTTGAGCGCCAGGGTGGCGGTATCGGCATGCGTGGCCCGGGTGAAACCCAACTGGAAACCGACCGCCGTTTGCTGCGGGTTCGCCTGCGCCAGATCAAGGGCCGGCTGGAGAAAGTGCGCAGCCAGCGTGAGCAGTCGCGTCGTGGCCGTTCGCGTGCAGATATCCCTACCGTGTCGCTGGTGGGATATACCAACGCCGGTAAATCCACGCTGTTCAATAACGTGACGAAATCCGACGTCTACGCGGCTGACCAATTGTTTGCCACGCTGGACCCGACCCTGCGTCGTCTGGATCTGGACGACCTGGGGCCGATTGTCCTGGCGGACACGGTAGGTTTTATTCGCCACTTGCCCCACAAGCTGGTCGAGGCATTTCGGTCTACCCTCGAAGAGTCGAGCAACTCCGACCTGTTGTTGCACGTGATCGACTCGGCCGAACCGGATCGCATGTTGCAGATCGAGCAAGTGATGGTGGTGTTGGGCGAGATTGGTGCCCAGGACTTGCCGATCCTCGAGGTCTATAACAAACTCGATTTGCTTGAAGGCGTTGAGCCACAAATCCAGCGCGATGAAAACGGCAAACCCCAGCGGGTCTGGCTGTCTGCGCGTGATGGCACTGGTCTGGAATTGCTTGAGCAAGCCATTGCCGAGTTACTCGGCGGTGATTTGTTTATCGGTACCCTGCGCTTGCCGCAACGATTCGCTCGACTGCGTGCGCAGTTTTTCGAACTCGGTGCGGTGCAAAAAGAAGAACACGACGAAGAAGGCATCAGTTTGCTGGCCGTTCGTTTGCCCCGGGTCGAGTTGAATCGACTGGTAAGCCGCGAAGGATTGCAGCCGATGGAATTCATCGAGCAACACACTTTGCAATAAAAGCCTGAGAAAGCGGTTGTGCCGTGGTGACAGGCATTCTGTAGCATTGGTCGGCGCGCCGTGGGTGCGTCTTTGCTTTATCAGATGGAGAGCGCTATGGCTTGGAATGAGCCGGGTGGCAACTCGAATAATCAGGATCCTTGGGGTGGCAAGCGCCGTAATAACGGCGATCGCAAGGGGCCGCCAGATCTCGACGAGGCCTTCCGAAAGCTGCAGGAAAGCCTCAACGGGTTGTTCGGTGGTGGTAAGAAACGCGGTGATGACGGCGGTGGATCGGGCAAGAGTGGCGGCTTCGGCGGCCTGCTCGGCATCGGTCTGGTCGTGTTGGCGGCCGTATGGCTGTACAGCGCGGTCTATGTAGTCGACGAGCAGGAGCAAGCCGTGGTGCTGCGCTTCGGCAAGTACTACGAAACTGTCGGCCCGGGTCTGAACATCTATTTCCCGCCGATCGACAAGAAGTACATGGAAAACGTCACGCGTGAGCGTGCGTACACCAAGCAAGGCCAGATGCTGACCGAAGACGAAAACATCGTCGAAGTGCCGCTGACCGTGCAGTACAAGATCAGCAACCTGCAGGACTTCGTGCTGAGCGTCGATCAGCCGGAAATCAGTCTGCAGCACGCGACCGACAGTGCCTTGCGCCATGTGGTGGGTTCCACCGCGATGGACCAGGTGCTGACCGAAGGTCGTGAATTGATGGCCAGCGAAATCAAGGAGCGTCTGCAACGCTTCATGGATACGTATCGCACCGGTATCACTGTCACCCAGGTCAACGTGCAGAGCGCAGCGGCACCGCGTGAAGTACAGGAAGCCTTCGATGACGTAATCCGTGCCCGTGAAGACGAGCAGCGTTCGCGTAACCAGGCTGAAACCTATGCCAACGGCGTCGTGCCGGAAGCCCGTGGTCAGGCCCAGCGCATTCTCGAAGATGCCAATGGTTACCGTGACGAAACCGTCTCGCGTGCCAAGGGTGAGGGTGATCGCTTCACCAAACTGGTCGCCGAGTATCGCAAGGCACCTGAAGTTACCCGCCAGCGTCTGTACCTGGACACCATGCAGGAAGTCTTCAGCAACACCAGCAAGGTTCTCGTGACCGGCAACAAGAATGGCCAGAGCAATCTGCTGTACTTGCCGCTGGACAAGATGGTCGAAAGTGGTCGCAGCTCCAGCACTCCGGTGACCGGCGCGGCAGCCAGCAGCAATGAAGCGAATGCGCGTGCGGCAGCTGATCTGCAGCAACAGCAAGCACGTACCAGGGAGAGTCGCTGATGAGCAATAAATCGCTGATCGCCCTTATTGTCGGCGTCGTCGTGGCGATCGCTGCCTGGAACTGCTTCTACATCGTGGCTCAGACCGAGCGTGCGGTGTTGCTGCAGTTCGGTCGCGTGGTCCAGACCGATGTTCAGCCTGGGCTGCATGTGAAAGTGCCTTACGTTAACCAGGTGCGTAAATTCGACGCCCGCCTGATGACGCTGGATGCACCGACGCAACGCTTCCTGACGCTGGAAAAGAAAGCCGTAATGGTCGATGCCTACGCCAAGTGGCGCGTGAAGGACGCTGAGCGTTTCTACACCGCGACTTCCGGTCTGAAGCAGATTGCCGACGAGCGTCTGTCTCGTCGTCTGGAATCGGGCCTGCGTGACCAGTTCGGTAAGCGCACCTTGCACGAAGTCGTGTCCGGTGAGCGTGATGCGCTGATGGCGGATATCACGGCTTCGCTGAACAAGATGGCCGAAAAAGAACTGGGCATCGAAGTTGTCGATGTTCGGGTCAAGACCATCGACCTGCCGAAAGAAGTAAACCGTAGCGTGTTCGAACGTATGAGCACCGAGCGTGAGCGTGAAGCTCGCGAGCACCGCGCCAAGGGTAACGAGCTGGCTGAAGGCATCCGTGCCGACGCCGATCGTCAACGCCGCGTGCTGCTGGCTGAAGCCTATCGTGAATCCGAAGAGATTCGCGGTGACGGTGATGCCCAGGCCGCTTCGATCTACTCCAAGGCGTACGGTCAGGATCAGGAGTTCTACGCGTTCTATCGTAGCCTGCGTGCCTACCGTGAAAGCTTCGCGAACAAATCCGACGTCATGGTCCTCGACCCAAGCAGTGACTTCTTCCACTACCTGGAAAAAGCCAAGCCTTGATACGACGTTGACCTGATTCATCCCGCCGGGCGGCTAAAACCTCTGGCGGGGTGATCCTTTGGGAAAACGTGTGTATGATGCGGCAGCCGGGAAATTCCCGGCTTTTTTGCGTCTGCATGTTTGATTGCTGTTTTGTGCGGATGCCCGAGCCTGACGGCTCGACAGGTTTTACGAGGAAAGTGCTTGGCGAAGCCCATTTCAGGCTTTTCGCTTCGTCGCTCATGCGCGGGGTTTGCGCTGAGCTGATCATTTTCTGCTTCACTCAAGGCTCGCCCAAAGGCTTGCCGCCCGGATCATAGGGGAATGGCGTAATGGCAACGGTAGACCGCTGGCTGCTGCCAGATGGCATCGAAGAAGTACTGCCACCGGAAGCGGCGCGCATTGAAGTCGCGCGTCGTCAGGTGTTGGATCTGTTCCAGAGCTGGGGTTACGAGTTCGTCGTGACTCCCCATATCGAGTACCTGGAATCCCTGCTGACCGGCGCGGGCCAGGACCTGGATCTGCGTACCTTCAAGGTCATCGACCCGCAGTCGGGCCGGCAGATGGGTTTCCGCGCTGACATCACGCCACAGGTCGCGCGTATCGATGCGCACACCCTGCGTCGCGAAGGTCCGAGCCGCCTGTGCTACGCCGGCAGTGTGCTGCATGCTCAGCCCCGTGCCTTGTCGTCCTCGCGCAGCCCGATCCAGTTGGGCGCCGAGTTGTATGGCGATGGCAGCCCGAGCAGCGACGTCGAAGTCATCAGCCTGATGCTGGCCATGCTGCAACTGGCCGATGTGCCAGATGTGCACATGGATCTGGGGCATGTCGGTATCTACCGCGGCCTGGCCCGTGCCGCCGGTTTGTCCGGTGAAGTTGAACAACAGTTGTTCGATGCGTTGCAACGCAAGGCCATTGATGAGGTCATTACCTTGACCGAAGGCCTGCCGACCGATCTGTCGGGCATGCTGCGGGCGTTGGTCGATCTGTGTGGCGGTCGTGAAGTGCTGGCAGCTGCGCGTGAGCGTCTGGCCAAGGCGCCGGCCCCGGTTCTCGCGGCGCTGGACGATTTGCTGGCGATTGCCGAGCGTCTGTCCGTGCGTTTCCCGGAGCTGCCGCTTTACTTCGACCTGGGCGAGTTGCGCGGTTACCACTACCACACCGGTGTGGTGTTCGCGGTGTTCGTGCCGGGTGTTGGCCAGTCCATTGCCCAGGGCGGTCGTTACGACGACATCGGCGCCGATTTTGGTCGCGCCCGTCCGGCAACCGGCTTCTCCACCGATTTGAAAACCCTGGTGACCCTGGGGCGTGCTGAGATCGAGCTACCGTCTGGCGGTATCTGGATGCCTGACAGTACGGATGCGGCACTCTGGCAGCAGGTTTGCCAGTTGCGCAGTGAGGGTCAGCGTGTCGTTCAGGCTTTGCCTGGGCAACCTTTGGCCGCCGCCCGTGAAGCGGACTGCGACCGGCAATTGATTCAGCAGAACGGGCTTTGGCAAGTATCGCCACTGGCTTCTTGAGTTTTCCTGCCGGCTGCCGCCGGCACCAAGTTTGCGCGAATGAGGACAAGTGTTATGGGTAAGAATGTCGTAGTCCTGGGCACCCAATGGGGTGATGAGGGCAAAGGCAAGATCGTTGATCTGCTGACCGAACATGCTGCCGCCGTAGTGCGCTACCAGGGTGGCCACAACGCTGGTCACACCCTGGTGATCGACGGCGAAAAAACCGTCTTGCACCTGATCCCGTCGGGCGTGCTGCGCGAAGGCGTGCAGTGCCTGATCGGTAACGGCGTGGTGGTTGCACCTGACGCCCTGCTGCGCGAGATCACCAAGCTGGAAGAGAAGGGTGTGCCGGTGCGCGAGCGCCTGCGTATCAGCCCGTCCTGCCCGCTGATCCTGTCCTTCCACGTTGCGCTGGATCAGGCCCGTGAAAAGGCCCGTGGCGAGCTGAAGATCGGTACCACCGGTCGCGGCATCGGCCCGGCTTACGAAGACAAGGTTGCACGTCGTGGCCTGCGTGTGGGCGACCTGCTCAACATGCCGCGCTTTGAAGACAAGCTGCGTGAACTGGTGGATTACCACAACTTCATGCTGGTGGGTTACTACAAAGAGCCAGCCATCGAGTTCGACAAGACCCTGGCCGAGTGCAAAGAATACGCTGAGCTGCTCAAGCCGCTGATGCTGGACGTGACTGCCGAGCTGCACGACCTGCGTCGCGCTGGCAAAGACATCATGTTCGAGGGCGCCCAAGGTTCCCTGTTGGACATCGACCACGGCACCTACCCGTACGTGACCAGTTCGAACACCACCGCTGGCGGCGTTGCTACCGGTTCGGGCGTTGGTCCGATGTTCCTGGACTACATTCTGGGCATCACCAAGGCTTACACCACGCGTGTAGGTTCGGGTCCATTCCCGACAGAGCTGTTCGACGAAGTCGGCGCGCACTTGGCCAAACAAGGTCACGAGTTCGGCGCGACGACCGGCCGTGCTCGTCGTTGTGGCTGGTTCGATGCCGTAATCCTGCGTCGCGCTATCGATGTGAACAGCATCTCGGGCATTTGCCTGACCAAGCTGGACGTACTCGACGGTCTGGAAACCATCAATATCTGCGTCGGCTACAAAGATGCACAAGGTAATGCGGTTGCCCCGACTGATGCGGACAGCTACGTAGGTCTGCAGCCTGTATACGAAGAAGTGCCTGGCTGGACCGAGTCGACCGTGGGTGCCAAAACCCTGGAAGAGCTGCCAGCTAATGCTCGTGCTTACATCAAGCGCGTCGAAGAGCTGATCGCTGCACCGATCGACATTATTTCGACGGGTCCGGACCGCAACGAAACCATCGTTCTGCGCCATCCGTTTGCCTGATAAGCTGTTGATGTAAAACACAAAGGCCCCTTAATCGGGGCCTTTGTCGTTTATGCCTGTTGGACGGCATGACCTTTGCTATTAGCTTTGATTAAAACGCCACTTTTGGCGTGCCATCAATTTAATGGCGCTTATGCAGAGGGATATCAAGTGTCGGCCGTTCTCTCATTGTTACAAAGCCGTCTCTTGCGGCCAGTGTTCGTTACCCTCGGTATCGCCCTATTGGTGCAGGTGCTGGTGGCTGTTGCCCTGACCCGGAGCACAGTGACTGCGCTGGAAGCAGACTTGGGTGTGCGTCTGGGGGCGGACAGTCAAAAACTCTCCGGCGAACTTGAGCAGGCGGGGCGTGAAGTCACCTCGAGTCTCGACAGCCTCTCCACCAGTACGCGTCAACGACTCACGGCCGGTTTGTCCTCGCGTTTGGAGGAGGAGCAGGCGCAATTGCGGGCCACGCTGGAAAAAGACCTGAAGGACTCCGCCAATGACATGGCGCAGCTTCTGGCGTCGGTCGCACCCCGCGCCATGTGGGACAGCGACGTTCCGACCCTTTCCGAATTCGCCCGCCGGGCGCAGCGCAATCCCAACGTGTTGTTCGTCGTGTACGACGACGCAACAGGTCAACACCTGACGCGCTACCTCAACCGGGAAAATCCGATCAACAAGGCCTTGTTGGAAAAAGGTCAGGGTGAACGGGCGCTGGACAAGGTGTTGGACGCGGCGAAGAACGATCCGTCGGTCTACTACCTCGAGGCCTCGATCAATCCCAATGGCGTGGAAATCGGCAAGGTCTTGATGGGTGTCTCCACGGCTTCGGTGGAAACCGATCTCGCGGCCCTCGACAAGCGCTTCTCGGCCCTGATTGCCAGCAGCGATCAACTGGTGGGCGACAGCCTCAAGGGCGCGGCGGCGGACAGCGCAGCCGCAATGCGTGCGCGCCTGACCTCCGCTCAGTCCACCGCCTCTGAAATGAAAGCCAACACCACCAGCACCGTGCAGGAAGCGGCAGCCACTTTGCGCTGGCGCATCGGCATGGGCCTGGCGCTGGTAGGCGCCGGCGTTCTGCTGTTGCTCGCCGTGGTACTCGGGCGTCGAGTGGTTAACCGCCTGAAAATGCTGATTGCCGCCATGGACGATCTGGCCGCTGGCGAAGGTGATCTGACCAAGCGTGTGCAGATCAACAGTAAGGACGAAATCGGCGACATGGCCTCGGCGGTCAACCGTTTTGTGGATAAATTGCAGCCGATCGTGCGGGAGGCGGGTGATGTGGCCCAACGTACCGGCGTGGAAATCGGCGCCATGACCCTGCGCAATGCCGGCGCCGATGCGGCGGCGGGCCTGCAGCGCGATGAAGTGGCCGAGAGCCTGCGTGCGTTGTCGCGGATGGCGGACGAAGCTCAGTCGGAAAGCCATGCCATGCAAGCGGCTTTGAAACAGGTTGTGGATATCCGCCAGGCCACTGATGAAAACACTCGGACCTCGGCGAAAGTCGGCGGTCTGATCGAGGCGTTGGCCGGTCAGGTCGATACCGGGGCGCAAGTCATCGAGCGATTGGCGCAGCAAAGTGAGCAGATTGAAGTGGTGCTGACGGTGATTCACGGGATCGCCGAGCAAACCAACCTGCTGGCGCTGAACGCGGCCATCGAGGCGGCGCGAGCCGGGGAAACCGGACGCGGGTTTGCGGTGGTGGCTGACGAGGTTCGGGCGCTGGCGAGCAAGACCCAGAGCTCCACGGGCGATATTCAGGCGCATATTGTCGCGCTGCAGCAGGGCGCACGCGAGGCGGTGGCGGCGATCGGGCAGGCCGGGCGCCAGGCCAGCGAAGGTTTGCTGGTGTTGCGTGACAGTGCGCGGTTGCAGCAATCAGTGCAGGCGTCGGTGGAGCAAGTGCATGCGGCGATCGGTCTGGCGACCCAGGCGGCGGCACATCAGGCGCAAGGCGCACAGGCGGTGCGTGGTCGGGTCGAGACCATTCATGCGCAGGCCGAGAAAGCGGCTCAGGCGGTGGTGGAAACCACGGCCAGCGGCAAAGTGCTGGATGGGTTGGCGGCGCAGTTGAAGGCGAGCCTGGGGCAGTTCAGGGCTTGATGCCTTAAAGATCAAAAGATCGCAGCTTGCGGCAGCTCCTACATGGGAATACGCGTTTCACTGTAGGAGCTGCCGCAGGCTGCGATCTTTTTGCTTTATCAGCGGCTCAAATACATCCGGGTCGTTAACAGGTAGACGGGCAACCCCGACACCAATATCAGTAGCGCCGCATAAGGCGCCGCCGCCGCAAATTCCACATTCGCGGTATGCGCCCAAACTTCGGTAGCCAGCGTATTAAGCCCGGTCGGGCTCAATAGCAAGGTCGCCGTCAGCTCCTTCATCGCATCCAGAAACACCAGCGCGAACGCCGCTCCCAGCGCCGGAAAGATGATCGGCAGGGTCACTCGGCAGAACGCGCTGAACGACGATGCACCCAGCGTACGGGCCGCCTCTTCCAGTTGCGGTGCGGCCTTGTTCAGCGCCGTGCGGATCGGTGCCTGAGCCAGCGGCAGAAACAGCAGCGCATAAGCGATCAGCAACAATGCCGACGTCTGGTACAGCGCTGGCACATAGTGCAAGGCGAAATAGACCAGGGTCAGTGCGATGACCAATCCTGGCAGTGCATGCAGCAGATACGGCAAGCGTTCAGCCCAGATTGCCAATTGGCCTTTGTATCGCACGACCAACAGTCCCACCGGCACCGCCAGAACCAGGCAAAGCGCCGCGCCGCCCAGCGACAGCGCCAGGGACGAAAGCAGCGCTTCTCCGATGGCTGCCACCGGGAATGCCGCCGACGAGCCCACGGCCAGCCAATACGCCAGCATCCCCAGCGGAATGCCGCTGCCGATAATGGCCAGCAACAGGCAGTAAAGTTGTCCGGCGATCGCCCACGGTCCCAGACGAACCTGCTCCGCTTGCCTCGCTGCGCCTTGCCCTGTGCGAACGTGTCGGCCCTTGCCGCGAACGCGCAATTCCAGCCACAGCAGCATCAAGCACAGGGCCAGCAACACCGCCGACAGCATCGCGGCGTTGGCGTTGCTGAATTCCAGCTCAAACTGTTGATAGATCGCTGTGGTGAAGGTTTGCAGGCCGATGATCGACAGCGCGCCGAACTCCACCAGCATGTGCAGGGCGATCAGCAGGGAGCCGCCAAGCAGCGATGGCCAGAGCAAGGGCAGGGTGACTTTGAAGAACACACCCCAGCGATTCTGACCGAGGGTGCGGGCAGACTCTTCCAGGGACGGGTCAAGATTGCGCAGGGTTGCCGCGACCGGCAGAAAGATCAGCGGATATTTGGACAGGCTCATCACCAGAATCGCCCCGCCCAAACCTTCGAACTGAGCGCTCAGCGAAACCCAAGTGAAGCTGCTGACGAACGCTGGTACGGCGAACGGCAGGCACAGAATCACGCCCCAGAGCCGCCGTCCCGGCAGATTACTGCGTTCCAGCAGCCACGCCAGCGACAGGCCGATCACGCCGCACGCCAGCGTAACGCCGACCATCAGCGCAAGGGTGTTGCGCAGCAAACCAAACACATACGGCCGCCACAGCAGATGCAGCGCTTCGGCCCAACCCGCTTGCCAGGTCTTGAGCCCGACATAGGCCAGTGGCAGCAGGCTGAGTACGACCAGCAACAAAACCGGCAGCAGCAGCCAGATCGATGGCTGCTTGCGCCGCGGTACGTAACCGCCGTGTGCTGTGGGTGCGGGAAGCGATGGGTTCATCAGTTCAGACCAACATCACGTTCCAGGTCCAGGGCTTCTTCGGCATTGCCGAGGTCGGCTGGCGTGACGTTTGGTGCTTCCAGTTCGCTGAACGGCTTGAGGCCGCGATCCGACTCCATGCCCTTGTGCAGTGGATATTCAGCGGTGGTCTGGGTGATCACGCGCTGACCTTCTTCGCTGGCCATGTAGGCGAGGAATTGCTGGGCTTCTTTTGGATGCTTGCTGGATTTAAGTACGGCGGCGCTGGAAACCGTGATCAATCCACCGACGTCGCCACCGGTGAAGTAGTGCAGTTTCGAATCCAGCTGGCCTTTTTCGCGCTGCAAGGCGAACCAGTAGTAGTTGTTCACTAGAACAGTGGCCACTTCGCCGTTTTCCACAGCCTTCAACGCGACCATGTTGTTGCTGTAGGTCTTGCCGAATGCGCGCAGGCCGGTCAGCCATTCTTCGGCGGCGTCCATGCCGTGGACCTTGATGATCGCAACGGCTTGTTCCTGGAATGCACCGCTGGTAGGCACGAAGCCGACCTTGCCTTGCCATTTCGGATCGGAGAATTCCATCACCGATTTCGGCAGGTCTTTTTCATCGATCAGTTTCGGGTTGAAGGCAACGACGCGAACCCGGGCGGTTACGCCAATCCAGGTGCCATTGCCGGCGACGTATTCCTTGGGCAGAACCGCCAGGGTTGAATCGTCGGCCTTGGCCAGGAGCCCTTGTTCACCGAGTTTGTTCAGCGGTGGTGATTCTTCGGTGTAGATCACGTCGGCGGGGGAGCGATCACCTTCTTCGACGACTTGGCTGGCGAGCTGGTTGCTGCTGCCTTTGCGTACATTGACGTGAATGCCGGTCTTGGCTTCGAAGGCTTTGGCGATGGCATCGCCGACCTCCTTGTGTTGACCGTTATAGAGTGTCAGGGAAACTGGATCAGCAGCCTGGGTGAGGGGAGTGGCGATTGCCAGGCCGAGCAGGGTGATGGTCAGGCCGCGGCGCAGGGTATTTCGAAACATCATTCGCAGGGTTCCTCACTGTCGCATTGCAAAAACTTGCAACAATGATAAACGATATTGTTTCTCAAATGCGCCTTGCAGTGAGGGAGTCGTTCTGTTGGGGCAGGGTGAGGATGCTCATTGTGGCGAGGGAGCTTGCTCCCGCTCGGCTGCGAAGTAGTCGTATATTCTGCAGGCGGGATCTGACTCAAGGAAGAACTCGGGCCGCTTCGCGCCCAGCGGGAGCAAGCTCCCTCGCCACAAAAGGCTCAGCGCTGAAAATTTCAGAAGGGCAGAAACGCAAAAACCCGCTTTCGCGGGTTTCTGTGAAATCCAAGATCGTAACCTTGAATTTGAATTGGTGCCCAGAAGAAGACTCGAACTTCCACGACCTTGCGGTCACCAGCACCTGAAGCTGGCGTGTCTACCAATTTCACCATCTGGGCATTCATCTTCAGCGTTGCCGCTGTTGATGTGGCGCACTATACGGAGAGCGTTTTGATCTGTAAACCCCTGATTAAAATTAATAAACCAGTGGTCCAGAATGCAGAAAACCCGCTTTCGCGGGTTTTGTGTGAGCCTTGAAATTGATCTAATCTCAAGCTCGAAATTGGTGCCCAGAAGAAGACTCGAACTTCCACGACCTTGCGGTCACCAGCACCTGAAGCTGGCGTGTCTACCAATTTCACCATCTGGGCAGTATCGGCAACGTTGTCCGTCGTCGATGGCGCGCACTATACGGAGCGTCTTTTTAACTGTAAACCCCCGACATCAAAAAAACCTGGAAAATTTCGCCAGCGGTCTGCAAATCAGCTTTGATGTGTCGATACAGGGCTTTAGATGGGTCGTCTTAGCTTGAAATTTCCCGTTTCATTACGCCTATGCCAAACTAACCCGCATATAGACAAGGTGAAAACTCTCTAATGGCCGATTGGCAGTCCCTCGATCCCGAGGCCGCTCGTGAAGCGGAAAAATATGAAAACCCTATCCCTAGCCGCGAACTGATCCTTCAGCACCTTGCTGATCGAGGTTCGCCTGCTAACCGCGAGCAGCTGGTCGAAGAGTTTGGTCTGACCACAGAAGACCAGATCGAAGCCCTGCGCCGCCGACTGCGCGCCATGGAGCGCGATGCTCAACTCATCTATACCCGTCGCGGCACGTATGCACCGGTGGACAAGCTCGACCTGATCCTCGGTCGCATCAGCGGTCACCGTGACGGTTTCGGTTTCCTGGTACCGGACGACGGCAGTGACGACCTGTTCATGAGTCCGGCGCAAATGCGCCTGGTGTTCGACGGTGACCGCGCCCTGGCCCGTGTTTCCGGCCTGGACCGTCGTGGTCGCCGCGAAGGCATGATCGTTGAAGTGGTGTCCCGCGCTCACGAAACCATCGTCGGCCGCTATTTCGAAGAGGGCGGTATCGGTTTCGTGGTTGCCGACAATCCGAAGATCCAGCAGGAAGTGCTGGTGACGCCGGGTCGTAACGCCAACGCGCAGATCGGTCAGTTCGTCGAAGTGAAGATCACTCACTGGCCGACGCCACGCTTCCAGCCGCAAGGCGACGTGGTTGAAGTTGTGGGCAACTACATGGCACCGGGCATGGAAATCGATGTCGCCCTGCGTACCTACGACATTCCTCACGTCTGGCCTGACGCCGTGCTCAAGGAAGCCGGCAAGCTCAAGCCGGAAGTCGAAGAAAAAGACAAAGAGAAGCGCATCGACCTGCGTCATCTGCCGTTCGTCACCATCGACGGCGAAGATGCCCGCGACTTCGATGATGCGGTCTACTGCGAAGCCCGTCCGGGCAAGCTGCGCCTGTTCTCCGGCGGCTGGAAGTTGTACGTGGCGATCGCCGACGTATCCAGCTACGTGAAACTCGGTTCGGCGCTGGATGCCGAGGCCCAGGTTCGCGGCAACTCGGTGTACTTCCCCGAGCGCGTGATCCCGATGCTGCCTGAGCAGTTGTCCAACGGACTTTGCTCGCTGAACCCGCAAGTCGATCGTCTGGCCATGGTTTGCGAGATGACCATCTCCAAATCCGGCGAAATGACCGACTACTGCTTCTACGAAGCGGTGATCCACTCCCATGCTCGTCTGACTTACAACAAAGTCAGCGCGATGCTCGAAACGCCGAAAGCCACCGAAGCGCGCAAGCTGCGCGGTGAGTACACCGACGTTGTGCCGCACCTCAAGCAGCTCTACTCGCTGTACAAGGTGCTGTTGGCCGCCCGTCATGTGCGTGGCGCGATCGATTTCGAAACCCAGGAAACCCGGATCATCTTCGGCTCCGAGCGCAAGATCGCCGAAATCCGGCCGACCGTGCGCAACGATGCGCACAAGCTGATCGAGGAATGCATGCTGGCGGCCAACGTGGCCACCGCTGAATTCCTGAAAAAGCACGAAATTCCTGCGCTGTACCGCGTTCACGATGGCCCGCCACCGGAGCGTCTGGAAAAACTGCGCGCGTTCCTTGGCGAGCTGGGTCTGTCCCTGCACAAAGGCAAGGACGGCCCATCGCCGAAGGATTACCAGGCACTGCTGGCCGGGATCAAGGATCGTCCGGATTTCCACCTGATCCAGACCGTCATGCTGCGTTCGTTGAGCCAAGCGGTGTACAGCGCTGATAACCAGGGTCACTTCGGCCTGAATTACGAAGCGTACACTCACTTCACTTCGCCGATTCGCCGCTACCCGGACTTGCTTACGCATCGGGCAATCCGCAGCGTGATCCATTCGAAACAGGACACCCCGCACGTTCGCCGTGCTGGTGCGATGACTATTCCGAAGGCACGCATCTATCCGTACGACGAGGCGGCCCTGGAGCAACTCGGCGAGCAGTGCTCGATGAGCGAGCGCCGTGCCGACGAAGCGACCCGTGACGTAGTGAACTGGCTCAAGTGCGAGTTCATGAAAGATCGCGTGGGCGAGTCGTTCCCGGGTGTGATTACCGCAGTGACCGGTTTTGGTCTGTTCGTTGAGCTGACCGACATCTACGTCGAAGGCCTGGTGCACGTCACCGCGCTGCCGGGCGATTACTACCACTTCGATCCTGTGCACCACCGCCTGGCCGGTGAGCGTACCGGTCGCAGCTTCCGCTTGGGCGACACCGTTGAAGTGCGTGTCATGCGCGTCGATCTCGACGAGCGCAAGATCGACTTCGAGATGGCTGAAAAAACCATCAGCGCGCCGATCGGTCGCAAAAAACGCGGCACTGAAACCGCAGCGCCAGCCGCCAAAACCGCAGCAGAGCCGGCCCCGGCGAAAACCGGTCGTCGTCCTGCCAAGGAAAAGGCTGTCGAAGCCTATCGCCCGAGCGATGCAGCGGCTAAAAATGCCGAAGTGCGCAAAAGTCGTGAAATGAAAAAGGCCTTGCTGGCCGATGCGAAAAGCGGCGGTAAAGCGGCGTCTGCGGGAAAGACCGGACGGTCGGCGCCTGAAAAGGCCCCCGGCGGCAAGCCAGCAAAACCAAGCAAACATCGTAAAGGCCCGCCAAAAGCGGGTTCCGCTCCGGCTGCGAAAAGCGGCGGGGCGCGTAAACCTAAGGCCAAGCCATGAGTCAGTTGGAAAAAATCTACGGCGTGCATGCGGTAGAAGCGTTGCTGCGTCATCACCCGAAACGCGTCAAGCAGATCTGGCTGGCGGAAGGTCGCAATGACCCTCGGGTCCAGACGCTGATTGAGCTGGCCAACGAAAATCGGGTCCAGGTCGGCCAGGCCGAGCGCCGTGAAATGGACGCCTGGGTTGAAGGCGTGCACCAGGGCGTGGTCGCGGACGTAAGTCCGAGCCAGGTCTGGGGTGAGGCGATGCTCGACGAGTTGCTCGATCGCACCGAAGGCGCGCCGTTGCTGCTGGTGCTCGACGGCGTGACCGATCCGCACAACCTCGGTGCCTGCCTGCGTTCCGCCGATGCGGCGGGCGCGCTGGCGGTGATTGTGCCGAAGGACAAGTCAGCGACCCTGACTCCGGTTGTACGAAAAATCGCCTGCGGCGCAGCGGAAGTGATTCCGCTGGTTGCCGTGACGAACCTGGCGCGCACTTTGGAAAAACTCCAGCAGCGCGGCTTGTGGGTTGTCGGTACGGCTGGTGAAGCTGAGGTCAGCCTGTATGACCAGGACCTCACTGGTCCGACCATCCTGATTATGGGTGCCGAAGGCAAGGGCATGCGTCGATTGACCCGCGAGCATTGCGACTATCTGGTGAACCTGCCGATGGCCGGTAGCGTCAGCAGCCTCAACGTTTCGGTGGCAACCGGCGTCTGCCTGTTCGAAGCCCAGCGTCAGCGCAGCGTCAAAGCCAAGGCTGCCGCCAAGAAGTCCTGATTCCCGCATAACCTATAGGAGCTGGCTTGCTGGCGA
>NZ_JSAK01000017.1:0-101107 GCF_000802965.1 Pseudomonas fluorescens
GTTTTCGGTCAGCGGCAACACTGCAGCCTCAACAGGCTCAGTTTGTTCGATAAACCGACAAAGAAGGACAAAACTGCAAATACGTAGCAAAGGTGCTACTTTGTACATGTGAGGAATAAGGTCTGAATTATCAAAGACTTGGTATGTCACGCCGCAGGCCGCGGCGACCCGCGAACTGGCGACTAATTTCGACAACAGGTTGTCCTTATCGACAACGCCCGCCCTAACATCATGCCATACTCTTTGGCCGGCTGAATCAATAACTATTGCATCCGGCCGTATTAATGGCCCGCCTAAATTGTCTGAGTATGTTTCATCGGCATCCGGGATCCAAAAACTTGAAACTTGATTGTTAAACTCCAGAAATATCAACCAATGAATAAGCTCTTCATGGCTTTCAAGTATAAGGTCGGCACCCGTTTTATGGCTGTAGCAAGTCCATAGGTAACTCGCACCTGACCTACGACTGCGCGCTTTGGAAATGAGGCGATTGGCAGGGCTTTTGCCGAAACGGACATGATCATACCCACTCTACATTGAGAGAACGTAGTTAGTGATATGACCAGCCTCGATAGCATTCCCTTAGGTGAAAAATGGGCGGGCATTCGTAAAAAGGATAGCAATGCAGTCCGCCAATCGTTATATTAAATTGGCAATAAAAATAAATTCTTATAAGCTTTCGTTTTATAAACATGGCAAGCTGCGGATATAACCATTTGGCATAAGCAGTTCGGAGTCCAACGGAAACAAGCGATCACATTTTCTAACTATTAGTTCCTTTGCCCGTTTCAAATGATTTATCAGACCAAATAACGAAACTAAAAAGCCAAGCCTCTTCAAAGGAAGAATTTATATACCTTTGATTTTTAAAGCTCTTTCTGCCATAAAAAATTCTAGATTTTAGTTCAGAGCACTTCTCTCGTGCGCGTTTCGGGCTGCTGAGATTTGTTGCCAGGTGCGTTCTCGTCAATGTCCATGCTGACCCTCCGTACAGATGCGCGGGAATTCCGTGCTTGTACATGAGAACCAGCAAAGCGTTTACAAGTGCAGCTCACTGGTTGAACCGAGAGAAAAAACCGGCTCACTGGCCAGGCTTTCTCTCCTATCTACGGCAATCTCACTGCATCTAGACCTGCGCAGCGAGATTCGCCTACGTGGCATCGAAGGACCCTATGGATATCCGAAACTACCTGCATCGTTGCATCTTCGATCGTTCCTTCATTACGGCATAAAACCCAGCCGTTATCTGAAACCGCTTGTTCAAACGCCTTGGTACACGCGACATGTTCCTCCAGCTTATGCATCACCGTGCTGCTCAGCCCACGCCGTCGTGCCGCTGCCCTCGCCCATGAAATTTCAGGGGCGGTGACCACCCCGACATGCAGGTCTGGCACGCGCACGTTTCGATCAATGTTCAATTGTAGAATTTCTGCAAACGGGACTATCCGGCGAAACGCCGCATCAGACGGGTACCAGCGATCAATCAAGATGATGCTGCCTGGTGGCTGTTTAGGCAGCACGTGCCGGGAAATCCAGCTACGGCTATCAGCGAGGCGCTGACAAACCTCCCACTCCAGATCCCGGATGGGATTTCTGACGAGTTTGTTTACGAGGCTCATTGTTTCACCCCTATGGGGATCGCTTTTTCTCTCGCAAAGCCGGATCACCATTATGTTGTCGGCCCTTAGCGCTTTGGTAATGGCCTCCAACAGTGTGGTTTTGCCGGCGCCCTTGGGCCCATCCAGAGAAACAAACAGCGGACGATTCATTTTTCACATAACGATAGATGTACGGTTGTTTTTGCCCGGATCGTTCGCTGAAACCGCTTGGCGCGACTCCGCGAATCGAGTGGCGGGAGCTTGTGAGCAGACATTGATGACCACTTTAACCCGCTTTCTGGCTCACGGGTCTCAACACTGCACCGTCGTTGGTCGGCGTCCCGCAATGGCAAGCCGCGATCTATACCTGTCACAAATCCGCCAATCCCTGACAAAAAAGAGCCTTTTGCTAACCTTTCAACGATCCCGCCAATCCCTGAGGCGCGCTGGTCTTCGATCAGGCACGTAATTGAGCAGCGATCTACGCTTGAATCAGAATTTATGATTTAACTAGGTAGTTAGCTATCTATATAATGCGCAAATCATTTCAACGGGACATTTAACGTGAAGCAGAGTCAACGCCTCTCGGGCATATCAAAATTCATTCTGGTCGGGTTGGGCGTGATCATCACCCTCCTCGGCTTGGCACTTGCTGCTGGGGGCATGAAATTGGTCAGCCTGGGAGGGTCCTGGTACTTCCTGGTGGGTGGGCTGGTGATGGCCGTTTCCGGTCTGCTGATCGCTCGCTTCAAAACGGCCGGTGCCTGGTTGTTCGCTGCGTTTCTGGTGGGCACGGCGATCTGGGCGGTGAGTGATGCCGGGCTGGTTTTCTGGCCGGTATTCTCGCGCCTGTTCATGTTCAGCGCCGTTGGCCTGGCGGTCACGCTGGTCTACCCGC
Organism: Pseudomonas fluorescens; assembly: GCF_000802965.1. GTDB lineage: Bacteria > Pseudomonadota > Gammaproteobacteria > Pseudomonadales > Pseudomonadaceae > Aquipseudomonas > Aquipseudomonas fluorescens_A. Next base: position 2,497 of record NZ_JSAK01000017.1, read on the forward strand.
TGCTAAAGCGTGCCAATGGCGGCGTCCCGGGTCGCGGCGCCTATGGCATTGCTGCTGTGCTGGCGATCGCGCTGGCGGTGGCTGCTGGCAACATGTTTGTTGCGCACCCGACTGTCGCCGCCACGGGCACTGGCCCGGGTCTGACGCCCGTCGAGCCAGCCAACGCGCAAAAGGACTGGGCTCACTATGGTAATACCGAGGGCGGTAGCCGTTTTGCTGCGCTGGATCAGATCAACCGCAACAACGTCGACAAGTTGAAGGTCGCGTGGACGTATCACACCGGTGACGTCGCCGAGAGCGATGGCAATGGCGCCGAAGACCAGCTCACCCCGCTGCAGATCGGCAACAAGGTGTTCATCTGCACCCCGCATAACAACCTGATCGCACTGGATGCGGACACCGGTAAGGAACTCTGGAAAAACGCGATCAATGCGAAGTCGAAAGTCTGGCAGCGTTGCCGTGGCATGGCTTATTTCGATGCAACAAAGACCATCGCTCAGCCAAGCAACTCGAGCATCATCGAAGCCACACCTGCCCCGGCAGCCAATTGCCAGCGCCGTTTGCTGACCAACACCATTGATGCCCGCCTGATTGCGGTCGATGCCGACACCGGCGAGTTCTGCCAGGGCTTCGGCAACAACGGTCAGGTTGATCTGAAGGCAGGCCTGGGTGATGTTCCGGACAGCTATTATCAGTTGTCTTCCGCACCGCTGATGGCGGGCACCACCGTGGTGGTTGGCGGTCGCGTGGCCGATAACGTGCAAACCGACATGCCGGGTGGCGTGATCCGTGGCTTTGACGTGATCACCGGCGCCATGCGCTGGGCATTCGACCCGGGCAACCCGCAGGATCGCAACGCGCCGGCCGACGGCAGTATTTATGTGCGCAGCACGCCGAACAGCTGGGCGCCGATGTCCTACGACCCGGCGACCAACACCGTGTTCCTGCCGATGGGCAGTTCCTCCACCGACATCTATGGTGTGGAGCGCAGCAAACTTGATCACACCTACGGCGCTTCGATCCTGGCGCTGGACGCCACCAGCGGTGAAGAACGCTGGGTTTTCCAGACCGTTCACAACGACCTCTGGGACTTCGACCTGCCGATGCAGCCGAGCCTGATCGACTTCACCAAAGACGGCAAAACCGTACCGGCGCTGGTCATCGGCACCAAGGCCGGGCAGATCTACGTGCTCGATCGAGCCACCGGCAAGCCGCTGACCGACGTTAAAGAAGTGCCAGTCAAAGCCGCAAACATCCCCAACGAACCGTACTCGCCAACGCAGCCGAAATCGGTGGGCATGCCGCAGATCGGTGCTCAGCACCTGACCGAAGCCGACATGTGGGGCGCGACGCCGTACGATCAGTTGCTCTGCCGTATCGACTTCAAGAGCATGCGTTACGACGGCTTGTACACTGCGCCGGGCATGGACAAATCGCTGAGTTTCCCAGGTTCGCTGGGCGGCATGAACTGGGGCAGCATCTCCACTGACCCGGTGCACGGTTTCATCTTCGTCAACGACATGCGTCTGGGTCTGTGGATTCAGATGATCCCGTCGCAGAACAAAGGCCAGGCCACTTCCGGTGGCGAAGCGTTGAACACTGGCATGGGCGCCGTTCCACTCAAAGGCACGCCTTACGCAGTGAACAAAAACCGCTTCCTGTCGGTGGCCGGCATTCCTTGCCAGGCGCCACCGTTCGGCACGCTGACTGCCATCGATATGAAGACGCAAAAAGTCGCCTGGCAAGTTCCGGTCGGCACCGTTGAAGACACCGGTCCACTGGGCATCCGCATGCACCTGCCGATCAAGATCGGTCTGCCGACCCTCGGCGGCACCCTGTCGACTCAAGGTGGCTTGATCTTTATCGCCGGCACTCAGGACTTCTACCTGCGCGCGTTCAACAGCGGCAACGGCGAGGAAGTGTGGAAATCGCGTCTGCCGGTCGGTAGCCAAGGTGGCCCGATGACCTACGTTTCGCCGAAAACCGGCAAGCAATACATCGTCATCACCGCCGGTGGTGCGCGCCAGTCGACCGATCGCGGCGACTACGTGATGGCTTACGCCCTGCCTTAAGCCGCAGTGCCCGCCTCACTGGTGGGCAATCTCTCTGAGCGCGGCACCTGCGGGTGCCGCGCTGCTTTGCGAAATCATTCAAGATTCCCCCAGGAAGATTCACATGTTTTTGGCTGTCCGCTTTTCTCATGCAGGCTGGCTTAACGGCTTGCTATTGGGCCTGACCTGCAGCACCACCCTTCCCGCCTTCGCCGATATCGACTCGAATCTATTGACCCGCAATACCCTGACCGGTGATTGGGGTGGCCTGCGCCAGCAGATGGATCAGGACGGCATTAAATTCACCGGCGATTACAGCGGCGAAACCGCTTACAACGCCGATGGCGGCCTGCGCCGTTCGGCCCGTTACTCGCAGAATATCAAGCTCGGCGCGCAGTTCGACCTGAGCAAACTGTATGGCGTGGATAACGCCGGCAAGATTCAGCTGACCATCAACGACCGACGCGGCAATAGCGCCTCCGAGGATCTGGTCGGCAACCGTCTGCCCATCCAGGAAAACTACGGCGGTCTCTACACTCGCCTGACTGAACTGAGTTACGAGCGCAGCCTGTTCACCCCGGCGCTCAATGTGAAGCTCGGTTACATGGCCATGGGCAACGACCTCGGTGGCCTGGACAGTGGCATTCTCTGCAACTTCATGAACGCTGGTTTCTGCGGCCATCCGCTGAACATGTCTGGCGGTAGTGGCTGGACCAACTACCCCAACGCCCACCTGGGCGTGCGCGTGAAGTACGACCTTTCGTCGTCCTGGCAGCTGCGCGTGGCAGCCTTCAATGTCGATCCTGAAAGCAACGGCAATTCCAGCCGTGCCTGGCATCTGGGCCCGAAACATACGACCGGCACCGTGGTGCCAATCGAACTGGTGTACAAGCACGCGGGTGAGTTGCCCGGCGAGTACAAGGTTGGCTACTACTACGACAGTTCTGACGTGACACGCATCGGCAGTGATAAAGAAGTGTCCGGCCGCAGCGGTCATTACCTGCTGATTGATCAGGCCGTGTGGAGCTCGCAAACGTCCGAGGGCCGCAGTCTGCACGCCTTCGGCCAATACTCGGCAGCCAGCGAAGCGGCTTCACCGTTCACCAAGTGGTACGGCACCGGCGTGGTTCTGTACAAACCGTTCGAAGGTCGCCCGCGCGACACCGTCGCTCTGGGCTATGGCCGTGCGGTGCCCAATCCACGCAGCCGCGATGTGCAGCAGGACGCCTCGCTCGCCAATGGCACAACGTACCCGAATCTGGACAGTGCCGAACAACTGATCGAGCTTGGCTATGGCTACCAGGCCACTCCTTGGCTGACGCTGCGCCCGAATGTGCAATACATCATCGAACCGGGCGCGTTTTCCGGGCAAGACATCGACAATGCGCTGGTGCTCGGTTTGCAGGTCAAAGCTACGCTCTGAGCTCTCGATCAGGGGGGGGGCAAAGAAACAGGAAAACCGGCGCAAGGCCGGTTTTTTTTGTCGTTTGATTAGTTGTGTTGCTCGCAAAGAATGTCATGTATGCGCTTATGTGGCGGCCAAAGTCTTTCATTCATGAACGTTCAAATACTCACGGTTTCGTTCGCTAATCGCACGACATCGCGTGTCGGGACACCCTCCTTCACTCATTGTTTGGCACGCTATGCACTACGCAATAACCGCGATTCATGCGGTTTGCAGTCGGATCATTCTGTTCGGCCAAATAAAAACAGGAGTACGCCTTGATCAACAAAACATTCGAATCCGTCGCTGCTGCACTGGACGGCATCGCCGATGGTTCGGTCATCATGGTCGGTGGCTTCGGCACCGCCGGGATGCCGTCGGAATTGGTAGATGGCGTCATCGCGTCGGGCGCTCGCGAGCTGACCATCATCAGCAACAATGCCGGCAATGGTGAAATCGGCCTGGCCGCATTGCTCAAAGCCGGGCGCGTTGCCAAGGTCATCTGCTCGTTTCCACGCCAATCCGATTCCTATGTCTTCGACGAACTCTACCTGGCAGGAAAGGTGCAGCTTGAGGTCGTGCCACAAGGCAACCTGGCCGAACGTATCCGCGCGGCAGGCTCTGGAATCGGTGCGTTTTATTCGCCGACCGGATATGGCACGTTGCTCGCCGAAGGAAAAGAAACACGGGTGATTGACGGTCGCAACTATGTGCTGGAAATGCCGTTGCACGCCGATGTCGCTCTGATCAAGGCCGAGAAAGGCGATCGCTGGGGCAATCTCACCTATCGCAAAGCCGCGCGTAACTTTGGCCCGATCATGGCGATGGCCGCGAAAACCACAATCGCCCAGGTCAAGCGGATCGTCGAGTTGGGAGAGCTGGACCCCGAACACATCATCACGCCGGGGATCTTCGTTCAGCGCGTGGTCGCCGTGCCGCAAGCCCCCATCTCGAAAGCCAACGTCAACTGAGGCCTGCCATGACTGTTATGAAAAAACTCTCGCGTAGCGAAATGGCCCAACGTGTGGCCGACGACATTCTCGAAGGCTCCTACGTGAACCTGGGCATTGGCGTGCCCACGCTGGTGGCCAACTACCTGGGTGACAAGGAAGTGTTCCTGCACAGTGAAAACGGTGTACTGGGCATGGGCCCGAGTCCTGCGCCGGGTGAGGAAGACGATGACCTGATCAACGCAGGCAAACAGCATGTGACGCTGCTGCCCGGTGGTGCCTATTTTCACCACGCCGATTCGTTCTCGATGATGCGCGGCGGCCACATCGATATTGCCGTGCTGGGCGCCTTCCAGGTCGCAGTCAACGGCGACCTCGCCAACTGGCACACCGGCGCCGAAGGTTCCATTCCGGCGGTGGGTGGCGCGATGGACCTCGCGACAGGCGCGCGCCAAGTGTTCGTCATGATGGATCACCTGACCAAGACGGGCGAAAGCAAATTGGTGCCGCAATGCAGCTACCCGCTGACCGGCATTGGCTGCGTGACTCGGATTTATACCGACCTGGCTATTCTGGACGTCACAGCGGAAGGCTTGAAGGTCCGGGAAATTGTTGCTGATATCAGTTTTGAGGACTTGCAAACGCTCAGTGGCGTGCCGTTGATTCGATAACGGATCGAGTTAGCGTGGTCACGCCGCAATGTGCCGGACGGTTTCAAGCCTGTCCGGCAACGGGTATTCACAGCTCCAGGGCTCAAGCTAAAGCGCGGGTTCCAGCCATTGGCCACCGGATCCACACCAAAGAAAGTGCCGCAGTTGTCAGTGGCGGTCTTGTCCCATTCCTGCAAATAAAACCCCTCGGCAACGAAGTTCTCTGACAGGTTCTGCGAGAGGTAAATCATGTCGTTGAAGACCTGCTCACGGCCTGCCAGATCCCGTGATGGCGCCCGCTAGTTACCCCGCCCTCCTCCAAACGACCACTCCTCACTGGCCGTAGTGGTGATCACCACCATGACATCCTCCGCGTTCAGGCCCGTCGCCCGCCCCAATTTCTCGACCAGGTCGCGGTAGAAACGCTGTTTGGTCTCGACACTTCGAGGCCGGCCTGCGGTAATCGTGATGAGTACAAAGTCATAGCTGCGCGGGCCGCCCAGGTAGTGGGGATCAAATATCAGCTCGCCGACCTCATGTTGGTGAATGGCCTGGAAGCGATCGGTCTTCGGCACTTCGAAGCTCTCGACCAAGGCATCGTGCAACCCCTCAGACAACGCCTGCAAATACTCGACCGACTTCCCGCGGTGTAGTGAAATTCGTGCAAACGGCATCAGCGCTTATTCCTGATTTTCTGGAAGGCAAACCTGAAGCTCACTGAGCAAATTCAGCGCCGAAGCAGCCGTCGGCCAACCGGAATAAAACGCCAGGTGGGTGATGACTTCGGCCAGTTCGTCGGCACTCAACCCGTTATCCAACGCACGTTGCAAATGGAATGGCAACTGCTCAAGCCGGTACATCGCCACCAGCGCGGCCACCGTCGCCAGACTGCGTTCACGAGGCCTCAATTGCGGACGTGTCCACATGTCGCCAAACAAGACGTTGTCGGTCAGCTCGGCAAACTTTTGCGGGTAGATGCTCTGTTGTTCCCGCCTCGTCACCATTGATGCGCTCATGATGTTTTTTCCCTGATATCCCAATTGACGGGGGCAAACTATCAAGTCGCGACAATTCCGAATATCAGATTTAATAGCGCCCATCATCCCGAATTAGTGGACTATTTCATGCGCCGCCCAACCTTCGACCTTGACGTATTGCGCACCTTCGTCACCGGCGTGGAGTTCAACAGTTTCGCCAAAGCGGCGGATCGTCTCGGTCGGTCGACGTCTGCCGTAAGCGCTCAATTGAAGAAACTCGAGGAGCAGATCGGTACGCCGGTACTGGCTAAATCCGGTCGCGGACTGGTCTTGACCCCCACAGGAGAAACACTCCTCAGCCATGCCCACCGTTTGCTGGAACTGAACGACAGCACTTTCCAGACCCTGCATGAAAGCCAGACCGCGGGGACCATACGCCTCGGCCTTCAAGAGGACTTTGGGGAGCACTTCCTGAGTGAAATCCTGCGACGCTTCGTCCAGCTTTACCCGATGGTGAAACTTGAAGTCCGGATCGCCCGCAACGCCGAATTACTTGCACGGGTCGAAAGCGCTGAACTTGACCTGGCCCTGACCTGGGACACCGGGCACATGTCGCCTTATGCCACGCGTCTGGGCGAAACACAGATGCACTGGATCGGAGCCCGGGATACGCCATTGCTGACGGCCCTTGATGGCTCACCGTTGCCATTGATCCTGTTCGACTCGCCTTGCGTCATGCGCAGCGCCGCCACCCAGGCGCTGGATGCCGCGCAAATACCCTGGCGGATTGCCCTCACCAGCCCCAGCGTCGGTGGTATCTGGGCGGCCGTCGCTGCCGGATTGGGCGTGACGCTGCGCACCCGCATCGGGCTGCCGAGCCATCTCACTGTCGTTCCCGCGTTACCCCCGGTGCCAAGCCTTGGCTATGTGCTTCACAGTGGAGGCGACAACACAACACCGGCTACCCGACAATTGTCCGCTTTGATCAAAGCGAGCCTGCAAGAACAGGCGTTTCGTTTCACGATGACGAAATAATCGACGGTACCCAAGTGTTCAATTCGAGCGATACGGATGGAAACTTTCGAAGCACTGAGGTGATGGGCCAATGACGGCTACCGGTGCAACATCCTGAACCGTAGGAATCGAACTGTGGATCCTTTGCCGAGGAATAACCGTTAACGACCGATAATCGAACGCTTTATTTATAGCTATAACCGATTGATATTAAACGATTAAATCTATTAAACAGAAAACTCAGCGGTAAATAATCAATTAACGCACTTTTCAATGGATCCATAAATTGATTGACTGGCACTGCACGGTGTCAGGTACAGCACCTGCCCGCTCATAAAAATAACAAGGGTGTCAGGATGAATGAGTTCTCAATCGGGTTCGAGCTTCGGCTTGCACCCAGCTTCGTATGCCTTCCTCGCTTTGCCGTTATGCAGCCTCTTCTCGAGGGGCAGCCATGAGTGTCGATCTGAAGAGCGTGGTAGATGAGCGTGCCATGGCGCGCTTCCAATGGCTGGCCGTGGGCATCTGCATTGTCCTGAACATGATCGATGGCTTCGACGTGCTGGTGATGGCCTTCACGGCTTCCTCGGTGTCTGCCGAATGGGGCTTGAATGGCGCGCAGATCGGATTGCTGTTGAGTGCCGGATTGTTTGGCATGGCGGCAGGCTCGCTGTTCATTGCGCCGTGGGCGGATCGTTATGGACGTCGGCCATTGATCCTGTTTTGCCTGCTACTTTCGGGGATCGGCATGCTGTTGTCGGCCCTGAGCCAGACGCCGCTCCAACTGGCGCTGCTGCGTGGCTTTACCGGCCTGGGTATCGGCGGAATCCTGGCCAGCAGCAACGTGATTGCCAGCGAATATGCCAACAAGCGCTGGCGCGGGCTGGCGGTGAGCCTGCAGTCCACCGGTTATGCCTTGGGCGCGACCCTTGGCGGGCTATTGTCGGTGTGGCTGCTGACGCACTTTGGCTGGCGTTCGGTGTTCATCTTCGGCGGCGCCGTGACCCTGGCGGTGATTCCCCTGGTGTTGCTGTACCTGCCTGAATCGCTGGACTTCCTGATCGCCCGTCGTCCCGCAAATGCCTTGGCACGCATCAATCGCCTGGCCGCACGTCTTGGCCAGCCGGAACTGCGTGAACTGCCCGTCGCCACATCAGCGCCGATTTCAGGCCGTGGCCGCCTGGCGCAGTTGCTCTCGCCGGATTCGCGACGCACCACCCTGCTGATCTGGCTGCTGTTTTTCCTGGTGATGTTCGGCTTCTACTTCGTGATGAGCTGGACGCCGAAGCTGCTGGTCTCGGCCGGGCTATCGGCACAGCAAGGCATCAGCGGCGGCGTGCTGTTGAGCGTAGGCGGCATCTTCGGCGCCGCGCTGATTGGCGGCCTCGCCTCGCGCTGGCGCCTGACCCGGGTGCTGTCGCTGTTCATGCTGATTACCGCGGGCCTGCTGGTGCTGTTCGTCGGCTCTGCATCATCGGTGTCGATGGCACTCGGCCTGGGCCTGCTGATCGGCTTGTTCGCCAACGGTTGCGTGGCTGGCTTGTACGCGCTGTCGCCGATTGTCTATGACGCTTCAGTGCGCACCACGGGGGTCGGTTGGGGCATCGGTATCGGGCGCATCGGCGCGATCCTGTCGCCCACCGTTGCCGGCCTGTTGCTCGACAGCGGTTGGCAGCCACTGCACCTGTATGGGGTGTTCGCCGTGGTCTTCGTGATTGCCGCTGCCGTGTTGCTGCAACTGCGGCCCAAGGCCCAAGCACAACCAGGTGCCGAGCCTATCCAGGCCTGAGCCATGCAGACTTGAGCCGCGCAAAACAGTAGCGAGGGCACGCCCTCGCTACTGACAACATCCTCCAGGAAAACAACAATAATGACTTACTTTCCTCTCCCTCCCCGGGCCCTGCTCGGCGGTGCCATAGCGCTTGCCCTGATGCCTTCGGCGCACGCTGAAAGCAACGGTTTTTTCGAAGATTCCAAGACCAGCCTGACCCTGCGAAACTACTATTTCAATCGTGACTTCAACGATCCCGGCGCCAGCAAGAGCAAGATAGAAGAATGGGCCCAGGGCGCGATCCTCAAGTTCAGCTCCGGTTATACACCGGGCGTTGTCGGCTTTGGCCTTGACGGTATCGCGATGCTGGGCGTCAAGCTCGACAGCGGCCCGCAACGCAGCGGTTCGGAGCTGCTGCCGGTGCACGACGATGGTCGCGCCGCCGACGACTACGGACGCGCGGGGCTGGCGGCAAAAATGCGTATTTCCGATACCGAGTTGATGCTCGGCGAGCTCATGCCGGATATTCCGCTGCTGCGCTACGACGACGGACGCCTGCTGCCGCAGACCTTCCAGGGCGCCATGCTGGTGTCCCGGGAGCTTCCCGGCCTGAGCCTGCAGGGCGGTCAATACACCTCGGTGAGCCTGCGCAATTCCTCGAACATGCAAGACCTCTCGGCCTGGGCTGCGCCCACCGTCATGTCGGACGGCTTCAACTATGCGGGTGCCGAATACCGCTTCAACGAACAACAGACCCTGATCGGCGCCTGGCACTCGCAACTCGAAGACATCTATCAGCAAAGCTATCTGAACCTGCTGCATAAACAGAAAGTCGGTGACTGGACCCTGGGCGCAAACCTGGGCTACTTCATCGACAAGGATGACGGCAGCGCCCTGATCGGCAACGTGCAAAGCCATACCGCCTACGGGCTGTTCTCGGCCAACCTGGGTGGCCATACCCTGTACCTGGGGCTGCAAAAGGTCAGCGGCGATACCGGCTGGATGTCAGTGTATGGCAGCAGCGGGCGGACCCTGGGCAACGACATGTTCAACGGCAACTTCAGCAACGCCGACGAGCGCTCCTGGCAGGCGCGCTATGACTACAACTTCGTCGCCGTCGGTATTCCCGGCCTGTTGCTGATGACACGCTACGGTCACGGCGAAAACGCCACCACCAAGGCCGGCAGCAACGGCAAGGAATGGGAACGTGACACCGAGGTCAGCTACACCCTGCAAAGCGGCCCACTAAAAAACCTCAGCGTGCGCGTCAACAACGCCACCAACCGTCGTAGCTTCAACAGCGACTTCGATCAGACCCGGGTGATCGTCAGCTACCCACTGTCACTCTGATCCTCCCCGCCAGGGGCGCTTGTCGCCCCTGCATCTCCTCACTCCTTGCGGTACTATGGCGCCCTCCCCTCTGGAAGTCGCCTGCATGAGCAAACCGGGTCAAATGGTGCTGGTCGCACTGCGCAAAATGATCGCCTCGGGCGAGCTGGCGGCCGGCGAACGACTGATGGAGATTCCGACGGCGGAACGCTTCGGCGTCTCGCGCATGCCGGTGCGCATGGCCTTCCTGACCCTGGAACAGGAAGGTTTGCTGGTGCGCCATGGTGGTCGGGGCTATCAGGTGCGCTCGGTGAGTGCCGACGATATCGCCGGGGCCGTGGAGGTGCGCGGGGTGCTGGAGGGTCTGGCTGCGCGGCAGAGTGCCGAACGCGGCTTGAGTGAGCAGGCGCAGGCGGCGCTGCGCGAATGCCTGGTGCAAGGCGATGCACTGTTCGACAAAGGCTACGTGACGGAAGAAGACCTCGAGGCGTTCCATGACCTCAACATGCGTTTTCATCAGGTGATCGTCGAAAGCAGCGCCAACCCGGCGATTGCCGAAGCCCTGGCGCGCAACGACCATCGCCCCTTCGCTTCAGTCTCGGCGCTGGCGATCGATCGCCAGGACATGGCCCGCGAATACCGGCGCTTTAACTTCGCTCACATGCAACACCACTCGGTCTTCGACGCGCTGGTCAGCCGCCAGGGCGCACGCGCTGAAGCCATCATGCGTGAACACGCCAATGCGACACTGCGCTACGCCGAAGTCTTCGGTGCGATCAGCAACAGCGACCGGATGAAAGTGATCGCACGCGGCGAGTGACCGACGGGTTCAGAGGTCCAGCACCAACAGCTTGGACTTGGCCCTCGAGCAGCAGGGCGTGAACTGATCATTGGCCGCTTGCTCTTCTTCGGTGAGGAACAGGTCACGGTGCTCCGGCACTCCTTCCAGCACACGGGTCAGGCAGGTGCCGCAGATGCCCTGCTCACAGGAAAGCGCAATCTCGACGCCGTGGCTTTCCAGCACCTGGACCACCGTCTTGTCGGCCGGTATGTCGAACACCTGTCCGCTGCTGCCCAGCTTGACCTGGAACGACCCGTCGGCACTGGTATCCACCGGAGCCGCGGCGAAGTATTCACGGTGCAAGTACTCGTCGCTCCAGCCCTGGGCCTTGGCGCTGTCGAGCACATGCTGCATGAAACCTGAAGGACCGCAGACATACAGGTGCACGTCAGGCTGCGGATTGGCCAGGACCTCGGCGGCATCCAGGCGCGAATCGGCCTCTTCATCGAAATGCAGGTGCACGCGATCGGCAAAGGATGCCCCTTTGAGTCGCTCGACAAACGCTGCGCGCTCACTGGAACGAGCGCAGTAGTGCAGCTCGAAATCGGCACCATCGTGGGCCAGGTGCTCGGCCATGCACAGGATCGGGGTGATGCCGATGCCACCGGCGAACAACAGGCTGCGCCGTCCCTCGGCCACCAGCGGGAACAGGTTGCGCGGCTCACTGATGAACAGCCGATCGCCGCTGTTGATCTGCTCATGCAGGCTCTGGGAACCACCGCGCGAGGCGACATCCTTGAGTACGCCGATCAGGTAGCGATGGCGTTCTTGCGGGTGATTGCACAGCGAGTACTGGCGGATCAGCCCGCCGGGCAGGTGCACGTCGATATGGGCACCGGCACTGAAGCCGGGCAACTCCCCTCCCTGCGCACAGGCCAACTCGTAGCTGCAAATATCCAACGCTTCGTTGTTGCGGGATGTCACGACGACTTCAATCATGGCGCACCTTCAAGACCGGCCACCGCAGTGGCCGGGAACAGTATCAATGGGAGTGGATGGCGTAGCGCTCGAGCTAGTTTGCCGTGGCGATAAGCTCGACAGCCGGCGCGCGCTCACGGGCGATGATTCGCTCCAGCACGCGCCTGGACTGCACACCACCGGCATCGATATTGAGCTTGAGCAAGTTGCGCTCGGGATTGGCCAGCAGGTTTTTCTGCTGCTGTTCGAGCATGTCGAGGTCTTCGCTGAAGATCTTGCCCTGGCCCTCGCGAATGCTGGCGGTCAGTGCTTCGTCGTGAGGATTGAAATTGCGCGCCATGCCCCAGAAGTACCAGATCGATGTTTCGGTCTCCGGGGTAATGAAGTCGACCACGATGCTCGCGGCCTTGTGTTGCGGCTCGGCGTGGTAACCGCCCTTGCCGGCGTGGGCCACGCCCACCTCGATCAACACGTGGCTGGGCGGACTGAAGCGGCAGATCTGCCAGCGGTCTACCGGCACGTCGTCGGCCAGGTTGTTGCCACGCAGGGCCATGCGCCAGAACGGCGGCGCCATGATGTTTTCCATGTGTCGCGCGGTGACCACCTCGTCACCCTCGACGGTGGTGACCGGCGCCGCTTCATCGATCTCTTTCTGGCCGATGCTCGAGGCGTGCACGTAGGTTTCGTGGGTGAGGTCCATCAGGTTATCGATCATCAATCGATAGTCGCAGTTGATGTGGAACAGCCCCCCGCCATACGCCCACTCATCGCTGACCGCCCACTCCAGATGATGGATCAGTGCAGGGTCAGCCTTGTCCTGCTCCCCGGGCCAGACCCAGATGAAACCGTAACGCTCTTCAACGGCGTAAGTCTTGTTGCACGGAAAGCCCCGTACGCGCTGACCGGGCATTTCGACGGTCTTGCCGTCACAGCCCATGACCAGGCCGTGGTAGCCGCAGACCAGGTTGCCGTTTTCAACATAACCCAGTGAAAGGGGGGCACCGCGGTGTGGGCAAAAATCTTCGACGGCGGCAACGCGCCCTTCTTGTCCACGATAGAAAACGATTTTCTCACCGCATATCTGCCGCCCCAGCGGCTTGGAAGCGATCTCGTCAGGGGTGCAGGCGACATACCAGGTGTTTTTCGGATACATAGGATTCTCCGGACAGGCTTGTTTTTATGGATCCAGTAAATCGGATCAACCCAATACAAGTCAAGTTTTCTCCGAAATAATAAGATTAATGGATCCATTAAAGCCTAAACAGTGACTCCAACATTTTGAACACCTGATGCATGCATAGTCAGTCCTGACTAACTCGATAAAACTTTTAAAGTGAGCCGCTTCAGCGCCTGCCTCGATAGTTAGTAGCTTACTGACGAACTGTCGAGGTCAAGCCTGACGAGCAAAACTACGGATTAAGTCAGCCCGAAACACTGAGAAGAGTGATAGTGGCCGCCGGCGGAAACCTTTGGGCGCAGCGAATCAGCGACAGGGAATCGGTGCCGTGACCCCGATCGCAGCGCTGCCCTGGATGACGCGCAGGCGCAGGGCAAAGGTGCAGGCGTGAGCGCTGCGGCGTGTAGCACCAGCTGCCTGCGGTGAATGGCGGATAATCTGCGCGCCTGCTCTCGGTCCGATAAGGGAGAAATCATACGGAGATCTGATTACCGAGATGCCAAGCGTGCTGCACTCACCAAGCCGTCCAGCCAGTCCTGGTGGCCGTTGATCATCGGATTGGGCTTGGCCTTGGCCAGATCCTCAGCAGGCTTACCCTTTTGTGTTTCCTGAGTGAGGATGCGAACGCGTCCTCCGGATAGATCTTCAATCAGCCAGGCATGGTGAACATCCAGCCGCGTATCAGCCTCACCCGCCCATCCATGCCATGCAATTCGGCCCGGGGAGGTGGGGGTTGGAGGCACGTACTCATTGCATTGGGCCTCGACCGGAAAGCCGAAGGTTTCGAAGTAGAAACACACGCCGTCTTGCAGATCCGGCCCGCTGTAATCATGAAATTGAATGTTTGCCGAGTTGGCGTAGTACGTGGGCCACTTGTGCGCCTGACTCAGCAGCGGCCAGATCTGCGCTGCATTCAAACCCGCGATAATGACTTCGTTAGAGACAAAGTTTTCGGTAAACCCTGGCAGGTAGCCTTAGGGCCAAATGATCTCGTTCATGGAAAATTCAACGCTCGATTGATGGGTTGGCGCCATGATGGGTGTAGGCTTGAAATAAGACCAATCGCCATATTTTATCTAGAGCATCATGAATCCTGATATCCGAAAACTCGAACTCAACCTGCTCAAGGCACTGGATGCATTGCTTGATGAGCGTAGTGTGACGCGAGCCGCGGATCGCCTGTCGCTCACGCAACCTGCCGTGAGCGGCATGCTCAACAGGCTCCGAGAAAGCTTCGATGATCCTCTTTTCGTGCGCGCCCAACGGGGTATCGTGCCGACATTACGCGCCGAACAACTTGCAACCCCGGTCAAGCAATTGCTGGCCGATATCGAAGGCATGCTTCAACCGCAAAACTTTGATCCGCTGACGGCAAGCATGACGATCAGAATTGCTTCGACCGACTATGCACTGCGCGCCGTAGTCGTGCCCTTCCTGAGCGCCTTAAGGAAGAAAGCGCCAAACATTCGCGTTAGCGTCCAACCCGTCGACCATCAAGAACTTCAGAGTCAGCTGGATCGAGGGGAAATCGACCTCGCATTGGTTACCCCTGAAGCAATAACACCAGGACTGCATTCGATAGCACTTTTTGATGAAAGCTATGTGTGCGTGATGCGTGCTGATCATCCAGATGCCCTGGATAACACCCTTTCACTGGATCGATTCTGCGCATTGGATCACGCCTTAGTCTCGCCCTCCGGAGGCGGGTTTCACGGGGTGACGGATGAGGCACTGGAAAAGCTTGGGAGATTACGGCGGGTCACGGTATCGGTGAGCAGCTTTCTGGTACTCCCTGAGATTTTGTTGTACAGCGATCTGATTGCTGTCGTCCCGCGCCGATTGGCCATACACAACGTTGGGCTGACGACGCTGGAGCCGCCTGTGGAAATACCAGGATTCAGGAAAACCCTGATCTGGCACGAACGGACGCATCGTGATGCTGCTCATCGCTGGGTGCGTTCGCTCATGGTTGAAACCGTTCGGACGGGCGGCGTATTCCGGTCAGGAATACGCCCATGAAAATCATGAATTTTATTTATCGCTGTGGATCTCGTAGCGTGCCTCCTTCTGCATAAGGAGATGACCCTGTGAATAGTTCCCGCCTGCGCTTGTACGTTGACTCTCAATTTTCCAGCCCCTATGCCATGTCGGCTTTCGTGGTACTGCGCGAAAAGGGCATCGAATTTGAAATGATCCCGCTAGACCTCGACGCATCCGAAAACCAGTCAGAGGACTATGCCAGCCTCTCGCAGACCCAGCGGGTACCCACACTTGTGCACGGCGACTTCGCCTTATCAGAATCCTCGGCGATCACTGAGTACCTGGAAGACGTTTTCCCCCAGGCGCCGGTTTACCCACAAGGCCTGATGCAGCATGCAAAGGCACGACAAGTCCAGGCATGGGTGCGAAGTGACCTGCTGCCCATTCGGCAGGAACGATCCACATTGGTTGTGTTTTATGGGCTCAAATCAAACCCCTTGTCGCCAGCTGCCGAGTCGGCAGCGCGCAAGCTGTTCGGTGCCGCACAAATGCTACTGGCCGACAGCCCCGAGTACCTGTTCGGCCAATGGTCGATCGCCGATGTGGATCTGGCCTTGATGCTCAACCGGCTGATATTCAATGGTGACTCCGTACCACCCGCGCTGGTGGAGTACGCGCAGCGCCAATGGCAACGACCAACCGTACAGGAGTGGGTCAAATTGCAACGTCCTCCGATGTAGTCGGCACACGTATCATTTTATGGAGAGCGGCTTATTTTTAGAGAGAGGGTTTCGGGCTCGTTTCAGAAACCAGGCCTGGGACCCTTTCTCGATGGCCGGATGTAACGCAGGCAGCTTCGGGAATAGGTACAGGGTACCCATCGAAAAACGCTTTCGATCAGCGGCGGCGATTGTAATCGGAGTGGGCATCGCGTTTCTGAGTAAACTCCAAGTTCGCCGACTGACCGACGGCTGGCCATCGTTCCCTTGGTTGCAGCATTCAGCGCCCGTTACCCGAACATCGTCGTCGACCTCACCCTCGGCGACGAAGTGGTCGACATTCTCGGCGGGCAGGCCAACGTCGCAGTCCGCTTTGGCCATCTTCCCGACAGCCCGCTGACCGCGCGCAGGATCGGCGACACGGGCCAGGTAGTGGTGGCATCGCCCGAGTATCTGCAGCGCCACGGCATCCCCCAGGAACCAGAAGACCTGCTACGGCACAACTGCCTGCGCTTCAATTTCCGGCGTGCCGAACCCAACTGGCCGATCATCCGCGATGGAAAAGAGTTTTCCCTGAAGGTCAGCGGCAACATCGAATGCAGCAGTGGTGAAGCGCTGGCACAACTCGCGCGAGTAGGTGCCGGCATTGCGCGTATCGGCGAGTTCAGCGTGAGTGAGGATCTGCAGCGCGGTGACCTGATACCGCTGCTGGAAGCCTGGAACCCTGGCGACCAGGAACCGATTCATGCGGTGTTCGCAGGTGGCTCGGCAATGCCGGCGCGGGTGCGGTTGTTCGTGGACTTCCTGTTGGAACACCACCGGATGTAAGCGGTGGCGTGACTTGATCCTTGCGGGTCCTCGTGGTGGTGTTTGCGTCAAGCGAGTTGGCTGGGATCCGTCTGCGAGCGTTTAACACTGTCGTTGCGAGCAGCCCATCGACTGCTCAAGGTCGCGCGCCTGTTGGCGGACCTTGAACAAGCCGACGGGATCAGACGCGAACTTTTTGCCGAGGATCCGCACTATCGGCAGACCATGCTCCAGCCGGTGTCACCCCTTGGTCAGATCAACCAACGGCGTCTGCCGCACCTCAGTCTCCCGCCCATCCTGAATCCCGCTCACCTGCTTCAAGGCCTTATTCACCGCCGCCTTGTCCACCAACAAGCTGTAGCTGATGCGGAACTGCTTGTGTTCCTGTGGCCCAATTGTCGGTACCAGGTTCAGTGGTCGCTGATAACGGCGGTTGTAGGAAAAACTTGTCCCCGGCTCCAGCCCCGTGACATAGCCCTGACCTTGGGTATCGGTGTTTTTCCACAGGGAAAACACAGGCAGTGTCTGGGTATTGAAGCCGACCGAAACGCCCAGGCTGCCGGCCTTGTTATGCAACACGGTCAACGTATCGCCCTTGGCATCGGCGTACGGCACCACGTTGTAAACCGTTTCGTCGTAGTCCCTGGTCGGTGCGCGGTAGGTTTGCCAGTCGGGCAGATCGCCCCTGGCCTTGTCGTTGAACGGCGACACCTGTTTCACCGGCGCGGCGAAACGAGCGCCCTCCTCCAGGAACGGGGTACTGAAGTTACTGTGATACAGCGCCTGGTATTCCTTCGGATAGTCGCCGTTGTTGGTCAGGGTATCGTTTAGGGCGAACTCTACGCTGCCGGGTTCGGTGACCAGTTCGGTCGCGACGGAGAAGTCGACCTTCTTGAATGCCTGCTCTTTCAGTTCGCCGCGCAGGGTGATGGCGTACGGTGGTTTTTCATCGATGTGCAGGGTGACTTTGTTCGCAGGAATGTTGGCGGCCCGACCGTGCAGGGTCAGCAGTTCGCCGTTGTCGACGCCGGGGTGGCCGACCCATTCGTATCCGCAGCGGGTGACCAGCTCATTGAAACCTTCCAACCAACCCAGACCACCGCGGCCATTGAGTTCGATGAAGGACGGATTGACCACTTCCTTGACCGGCGAATCCCAGCCCATGCGCACATTGCCGACCGAGGCCTGCAAGACGTTCATTCCGCGAGTCGGCACTACCGAGAGCTTCATCGTGCCGTTATCGATGTCGACGATGCTGACCCCCTCCTGCCGACCGCCGTGCAAAGTGCGCAGGGCAACGCTGAAGGGTTTGTCGGTTTTTATGCCGAGTTGCTGGCTGGTGACCTGCCAGTTCTGGGCGGCTTTGTCGGTGTCGAGCAGAACGTAATCCCAGGCCATGGCGTGGGAGGCAGCGGACAGTGCGCTGAGGGTCACAAAGAGTTTGAGCGGGGTCATGGCAGCAGCCTTTCTTGGAGTTGTGCGATTTTTATAAACTCGATGAAACGTTTCAGCAAGCTTAAAATGCCGAATAACGCAGGCAAATACCAAGAAAGATTTGGGACAAATCAAAAAGTAGAGTCGATGCCATCGGGGTAGCTGTCGTTGGCTGCCATTCCCCATCCAGTGCTCCCAGACAGAACCTGACCCAGCTATTTCAACGGGGCATCACTGATCAACGTCTTCGGTTCCAGATACGCGCTCATCCCCCACCTGCCCATTTCGCGCCCAAGACCTGAATGCTTGAATCCACCAAAGGGGGCACGCGGTTCGTGGGCCAGGGTGTTGATGAGCACGCGTCCGGAATCGATCTGACGAGCGACGTTCATACAACGTTCGGCACTTTTTCCCAGCACCAGGGCGCTCAGCCCGTAGTCCGTATCGTTGGCAATGCTGATCGCATCGGAATCATCCTCGTAGGGAATGATCGTCAGCACGGGGCCGAAAATTTCCTCACGCGCGATGCGCATCCGGTTGTTGGCATCCGTGAAGATCGTGGGCTTCACGAACCATCCGGCGTGCAAGCCTTCCGGACGACCTTCGCCACCCGCCAGCAGCCTCGCGCCCTCCTCCTGGCCGATACGGATATAGCGCTGCACCCGTTCCCATTGTTTCAGGCTCACCATCGGGCCGATATCGGTGTCGGCGTTGCGTGGATCGCCCGATTGAATCCGTGCTACCCCCTCCTTCGCAATCCGCTCGAACTCTGCCAGCCGGCTGCGCGGTACGAGGATACGAGTGCCCGCGATGCAAGCCTGGCCGCTGTTGAGAAATCCGGCCTGCAGCACCAACGGCATGACCGCCTGGAAATCAGCATCCTCAAGCACCACGGTGGGCGACTTGCCGCCCAGTTCGAGCGTCACGCGCTTCATGGTGTCGGCACCGGTTCTTACCAGATGCTGACCGACAGCGGACGAACCCGTGAACGAGATCTTGGCAACGTCGGGATGACGGGCGATCTCCTCGCCAACCACCTCGCCCCGTCCGTTGACGACATTGAATACACCCGGTGGCAGACCCGCCTCGTGCAACGCCCTGACCACGACCTGCGTCTGCAACGCGCTCATCTCGCTGGGCTTGATGACGGCGGTGCAGCCTGTCGCCAGCGCGGTGGCCAGCTTGTTGCAGATGAAGCCCGCATTGCTGTTCCAGGGCGTGATCAGACCAGTCACGCCTACGGGCGTCAGAATGACCCTGGCCATGCCGACCTGTTCCTCGAAATCGAACGCCTCCAGTGCATCGATTGCTTGCGCAATCACATCGACCGGATAAGTCGCCA
The DNA here is from genome assembly GCF_000802965.1 of Pseudomonas fluorescens. GTDB lineage: Bacteria > Pseudomonadota > Gammaproteobacteria > Pseudomonadales > Pseudomonadaceae > Aquipseudomonas > Aquipseudomonas fluorescens_A. The sequence goes on from NZ_JSAK01000017.1 coordinate 21,901, forward strand.
TCCAGCGCCCGCGAACCGCAGGCGCGCCGTATTCCACGAGAATGGCTTCCAGCAGCTCCTCCTCCCTTGCCGCCATGGCCCGGTGCATGCGCTGCAGTGCCGCAATGCGCTCCTCTCGGCTAGTGCGAGCCCACGCCGGGAACGCAACCTTCGCGGCTGCAATCGCACGCTGTGCGTCCAGTGCATCGCCCAGCCGAACCTGACCGATGACTTCCTCGGTGCTCGGGTTATGAAGGTCGAACCATTCCAGGCCGTGTGGAATGACGAACTCGCCGTTGATGTAGATATGTTCAATGCGTTGCATGGCGACTCCTCGCTCAAATGACTCGCCTGAATCGAGCCTCTGTGATGAAGTCTAAGAAAGGTTCATTATTCCGATAAGCCATCCTTTGGCTTATGACGTATCCTTGTATTCAGGACAATCCATGCACAGAACAGGAATGACCGAGCTGGAAGTGGTTCTGGCCGTTGCGCGCCGCAGCAGTTTTCGCGGCGCAGCACAGGAGTTGGGCATGTCCACTACCGCCGTAAGCAGCGCGGTGGCCGGCCTGGAAGCACGCCTGAAAGTGCGCCTGTTCAATCGCTCCACGCGCAGCGTTGCCCTCACTGATATCGGGCAACGCTATGTGGCACGCATCGCACCTGCGTTGGCACAGATCAAAAGTGCCGGCGAAGAAGCTAGCGTCGGCCCCGATGAACCCAGCGGCACATTGCGCATCAATGCACCGTATGGCGCGGCCTACCTGCTGCTCGATCCGCTATTGAAGCAGTACGCCCAACGCTATCCAGAAGTGCGCATCGACATCGTTAGCGAATCAAGCATGGTCGACATCATCGCCAGTGGCTTCGACGCCGGGATTCGCCTGGCAGAGTCTGTACCGCAAGACATGATTGCCGTGGCACTGTCAGGTGACATCCGGATGCTCGTGGTAGCAACGCCCGAGTACCTCGAACGCCACGGCGTGCCTGAGCATCCGCGAGATCTACTCACCCACCGGAGCATCGGCATGCGCATGGCCCATGGTGGCCTCTACCACTGGGAGTTGGAACGCGATGGCCAAAAGCTGCAGATGGATCTGCCGGTAAGCTTCGCCTCCAACGAGTTGCTGGCCATCAAACAGGCCGTGTTGTTGGGCCTTGGCATTGGTTTCATTTCGGAGTGGTTCATCCTGGAAGAACTGGCAAGCGGCACCCTGGTGCCGGTGTTGATGCCGTGGTGCCCGTCGTTTGGCGGGTTGAGGCTTTACTACTCGGGCCATCGCTTCGTGCCGGCGCGATTGCGTGCCCTGATTGAATTGGCGCAAGAGTTGCGGCCCGCTGTGGTTTGATGTTTCGCCGTTTTTTGATCGTCCAATGTTATACCCCATGAAAACCCGCCACCCGCATCGCTTGCGGGGGCAGTACCATTGCAGCGTTCATTCGACCCGATTTTATGGTTGTCATGCACAGGGCGCTTTCGAAACTGCCGGTCTACTCGCGTACTGGTCTATAAACCACGTTGGTATGAAATCCAGGATCAGTGGCCACAGTCCCGATGACAGCTTCGGGTCAGCTGCTTACCAGTCCTCGACAAAGCGCACGCGCTCAACGGTCAACCCAAACCTGCGACAATGCTGCCTCTTCGGGCCTCGTAACTTGCGTGGCAAACGTTCAGGTATTTGAATAACAAATTCGCGGGGAGCAGCCACATTGGAATTGAGACAACTGCGCTATTTCGTAAAAATCATCGAGCTTGGCAGCCTGGGGCGTGCGGCACTTGAACTGGACGTTGGTGTGTCAGCCCTCAGTCAGCAAATCTCCAAGCTGGAAAGCGAACTGTGCACCCGCCTCCTGAATCGAACCTCCACCGGCGTGACGCCCACTAGCGCCGGATTTGCGTTTTTACACCATGCCCAACTAACGCTACGCCAGGCGGAAAACGCAATCATGGCCGCCCATCGCGGGCGAATGAGCGGTTATGTCAGCGTCGGCTTACCACCGACTACCGCGACGGTGCTCGCGTTGCCGTTGATCAACGCAATGCGTGCGCGTTATCCGGACATACAGCTGCATTTGGTGGAAATGCTTTCCGGCCACTTGGCGGGGCAGCTCAACGCACGGCAAATTGACCTGGCCATCCTGTTCCAGCTCGAAGGGGGTAAACGCTGGAGCGTGACTCCGCTGCTGGATGAAAAGCTGTTTGTCATTGCCTCGCCCAGCCTGCCTCAAGCGCCTTCTGGTGACAGCGTGCAGTTAGCCGACCTCGGCGGCCTGCCGTTGGTGATGCCCAGCGCACAACATGGATTGCGCTCGGCATTGATGAGCGCGTTCGAGCGGGTCGGGCTAACACCCAATGTCATTATGGAAGTCGACGGTCTCGCTGTTTTGATGAACGCCGTTCGGGCCGGCCATGCGGCAACGATACAACCGGGGGCCGCCGCTGCATTGAAAGACGGGTCCGGACTTTCACTGATCAGGATTGCCGATCCCCATGTGGGCCGGCGTAATCTTCTGGCGACGCTGGCTGACGACGAACTCTCTCCGGCGGCTCTGGCAACGCGGTTGGTCATCGTTGATGTGGCGCGACAGTTGGTCGTCGACAAACAGTGGCCTGGAGCTACGTGGATAGAAGGAATAGACGCGTAATCCTCCTTCAACCCCGGACACATATGTCTCTCCTGACGACCAGGCCTTTAGAAAAACTAAACACCCCGCGTCAAAAGCAGCCTTTCGGCCACTCCTTCCCCGCCCTATCGTTCTCCCCACTCGCAAGGAGCACTTCGTTCCCGCTTCCTTGCAAATTGAGGAGCGATAATGATCGATGTCTTAATCATAGGGGGTGGCAACGCTGCCTTGTGCGCCGCTCTGATGGCGCGAGAGGCGGGCGCCAGCGTGATGCTGCTGGAAGCCTCTTCGAAAATCTGGCGCGGTGGCAACTCCCAACACACCCGAAACCTGCGGTGCATGCACGACGAACCGCAGGACGTGCTGATCGATGCCTATCCGGAAGAAGAATACTGGCAAGACCTATTGAAGGTTACCGGTGGCCTCACGGATGAAAAGCTTGCACGCATTGCCATTCGGGCATCGTCTTCTTGCCGCGACTGGATGCGTTCACACGGCGTGCATTTTCAGCCACCGTTGTCCGGCGCGCTGCATGTTGCGCGGACTAATGCGTTTTTTATGGGCGGCGGCAAAGCGCTGGTCAATGCGTATTTCCGCAGCGCCGAGCGCCTGGGTGTAAAAGTTCGCTACAACACGCAAGTGACCGACATCGAGTTGGATGAGGGGAAATTCGTCGCCGCCCATGTGGGCGAACATGAGGTCGATGGTCAGCGTTTCGCCGCCGAGCGCATCGAAGCCCGGGCCTGCGTTTTGGCGGCCGGCGGATTCGAATCCAACCGTGAATGGCTGCGCGAAGCCTGGGGGCAGAACGAACGCGGTGAATGGCCATCGGACAATTTCCTGATCCGGGGCACCCGATTCAACACCGGCATTTTGCTACGGCGCATGCTCGACCTTGGCGCAGATGTGATCGGCGATCCGACGCAAGCACACATGGTCGCGATTGATGCCCGTGCGCCACTCTACGATGGCGGCATCTGCACCCGAATCGACTGCGTATCGCTGGGTGTGGTGGTCAATCGTGATGGCGAACGCTTCTACGACGAAGGTGAGGATTTCTGGCCAAAACGTTATGCGATCTGGGGGCGTCTGGTGGCCGGACAACCCGGTCAGCAGGCCTATTCGATCATCGATCAACAAGCCATCGGCCGCTTCATGCCGCCGGTCTTTCCCGGCACCACCGCCAATACTCTGCAAGACCTTGCCCGCCAGTTGAAGCTGCCTCAGGAAAAATTCGTCAAGACGGTCGAGGACTACAACAGCGCCTGCCGCGTTGGCACGTTCGATCACACGGCGTTGGACGACTGCCACACCCAAGGACTGATGCCCGCCAAAACCCATTGGGCGCGGCCATTGGTGAAACCACCTTTCTACGCCTACCCGCTTAAACCGGGTGTCACGTTCACCTACCTCGGTCTCGCCACCGATGAAACCGCTGCCGTGCATTTCAACGGCAAAGCGAGCCCCAACCTGTTCGTCGCTGGAGAAATGATGGCCGGCAATGTTCTGGGCAAGGGCTACACCGCCGGCATCGGCATGGCCATCGGTACCGCGTTTGGTCGCATCGCCGGTGTGCAGGCGGCCGCTTCGGTGGGCTTTGGCGTTTCATCTGCAAACACGGAGTCTCGACATGCAACTGTTTGATCCCCAAGCGTCGGGCGGGTTGATCCCGGTGTTGAATCTTGACGAAAGTGAAGTCCAGCGGCAGATGACCATCTGCAATGCCTGCCGTTATTGCGAAGGCTTTTGCGCGGTATTTCCGGCGATGACCCGGCGCTTGGAATTCACTCAGGCCGACATCCATTACCTGGCGAACTTGTGCCATAACTGCGGCGCGTGCCTGCACGCCTGTCAGTACGCCGCCCCACACGAATTCGACGTCAACATACCCAAAGCCATGGCCAAAGTGCGCCTGGATACTTACGCCGAATACGCCTGGCCGCAAGTGATGGGCAGGTTGTATCAGCGCAACGGCCTGACCCTGGCACTGGCTTCCGGTGGGGGACTGGCCTTGTTTTTATGCCTGACCCTGATGCTCATGGGCAACCTGTTCACGGCCATTCCCGGGGGCAACTTCTACAGGATTTTCCCGCATAACACCCTGGCGCTGATGTTCGGCTCAGTGTTCGGCTTTGCGGTACTTGCCCTGACCATGGGTGTACGACGCTTCTGGCGCAACGTTTCACCGGTCGCAGCGCCACTGCCGCTGAAAACGTCCGCTGCACTGGAGGCTACGGCCAACGTCGCGAAGCTCAAATACCTGGACGGCGGCCATGGCGAAGGCTGCAACAACGCCGACGATCAATTCACCTTGTGGCGACGTCGATTCCACCACCTCACCTTCTACGGCTTCATGCTGTGCTTCGCCGCCACCGGTGTCGCCACGCTCTTTCACTATCTGCTGAAGTGGTCGGCGCCTTATCCGATCTTCAGCTTGCCGGTGATGTTGGGTATTGCCGGTGGCATCGGCCTGCTGATCGGCCCGGCGGGTCTTCTTTGGCTGAACCTGCGTCGCAACCCTGCGCACGGCGATGAGAACCAAAAACCCATGGATCGCGGCTTCATCGCGCTGCTGTTTCTGGTCAGCGCAAGCGGCCTCGCGCTACTGGCTTTGCGTGAAACCAGCGCCTTGGGCTTGATGTTGGCGATTCATCTCGGCCTGGTCATGGCGTTTTTCTTGACCATGCCCTACAGCAAATTCGCCCATGGAATATTCCGCAGCGCAGCGCTGCTAAAACACGCCATCGAGAAGCGTCAACCCAACCCGATCAACGCCGGCAGCGACTGACGGCTAAAGCACTCATTCCAAAAACAATAGTGAGCATAACGGTAGCCATGATGAAAACAAAAACGGCAACAACCCGAGCCAAGGGGTCCAAATTGGGCGCCATTTTGCGGGTCACCAGCGGTAACTTTCTCGAGCAGTTCGACTTCTTTCTGTTCGGGTTCTATGCGACCTACATCTCCCAGACCTTCTTTCCAGCCACCAGCGAGTTTGCCTCGCTGATGATGACCTTCGCGGTTTTCGGCTCCGGATTCCTGATGCGTCCGTTAGGCGCCATTGTGCTGGGGGCGTACATCGACAAGGTGGGCCGTCGCATGGGGCTGATCGTGACGCTGTCGATCATGGCCGCCGGTACCGTATTGATCGCCCTGGTGCCGGGCTATGCCACCATCGGCGTGGCGGCACCGATTCTGGTGTTGTTGGGCAGGCTGCTCCAGGGCTTCTCCGCCGGCGCGGAAATGGGCGGTGTTTCCGTGTATCTGGCGGAAATTTCCACCCCCGGTCACACCGGTTTCTACACCAGTTGGCAATCGGCCAGCCAACAGGTGGCGATCGTCGTCGCGGCCGCATTGGGCTACACGATCAATGCCACGATGCAAGCCGCTGAAATCGCCGATTGGGGCTGGCGTATTCCGTTCTTCATTGGCTGCGTGATCATCCCGTTCATTTTCATTATTCGCCGCTCACTTGAAGAAACCGCTGCCTTCACTGCTCGCAGCCATCGTCCAACCACTCGCGAAGTTTTTCGCTCGATGCGTGACAATTGGCGCACCGTCCTGGCGGGCGGCTTGCTGGCGTCCATGACCACCACCACGTTCTACCTGATTACGGTCTACACACCGACGTTTGGCAGGACAGTACTGAACCTGAGCACCACCGACAGTCTGGCAGTCACACTGCTGGTCGGCATCAGTAACTTTATCTGGTTGCCTATCGGCGGCGCCCTCTCCGACCGCATTGGCCGTCGGCCACTGTTGCTGGCGATATCGTTGCTGTGCATCTTCACCGCCTATCCCGCCATGCACTGGCTGGCAGAGGCGGCGAGTTTCGAACGACTGCTCGCTGTTCTGCTGTACTTCTCGTTCTTCTTTGGCATTTACAACGGCGCCATGGTCGCGGCACTGACCGAAGTCATGCCACAGAATGTGCGGGTAGTCGGGTTTTCACTGGCCTTCAGTTTGGCCACCGCGGTGTTTGGCGGGTTTACCCCGGCAATCTCGACGCTGCTTGTCCAGGCCACGGGCGACAAGGCATCACCTGCCTACTGGCTGATGTTCGCGGCGGTGTGCGGGTTCACGGCGACGACGATTCTGTATCGTCGGCAAAAATCTTTGGCAGTCAGAACCGTTTAGTTCCTTGATCACAGATTTTTCGAATGATTTCTCAATACGTGGCCCACGATTCCACTCGATCAAGGGCCGGAAGCAGGGATGCGGCTTTTCCAAAAGCGCAAGAGACGGTCGATTTAACATCATCGTAGTACGAGATCTAACTTGCGCTTATTCGTATGGCCCACGACCGGCTGCTATGAGTCGGAAGCAGCCCTCCGCGACAGGCAGCAACCGGCCAAAAATAGGCTTTCCTGAATGTCCGCTTCTGGCCGATTCTGTTGAAAAAGTCGAAATTTCAGACTGGAAGACATTAGGGTTGGCCGTCACTTCAGAATCTGTTCACCACGCTGGGTGGTTTTTGGGTTCTGCGTTGATCTTTGCAGCTTGGTCAGTGGGTTAATTTGAGGGTTTTTGCTGATTCCGGGCGTACCTATCCCGTGGCCGGCGGCCCTTGTGAGGTCAGTTTTGCCAGTCTTCTTAAATTCTGTACCGCAGCGGCCAAGGTAAATTCGTCGTTTGCACCGGTCATTCCTCGTAGCCTTAATCGATCCAGCTTCAGGATTCGTTTGAGGTGAGCGAACAACATTTCGACCTTTTTGCGCTCATGGCGAGAGCACTCGTATTGCGGTGTTGCGGCAATTCGCCGAGCAACATTGCGTGCCGCCTCATGGACGCTACGGGCGATTTTTCGGAACGAGGTGTTTGGACAGCAGCGCTCTTTCATCGAGCATTTAGAGCAGTCTGTTTGCCGGGATCGAAAGATGATGGTGTCGGCTTTCGTGATATGTGAGCGCTGGTTCTTGAAGGCCCGCCACTCGCTACGCAGGGCGTGCCCCGTGGGGCAACGATATTCATGCACTTCTTCATTCCATTGAAAATCACTGATCGAGAAGCTCTCGTTCTTACGCTCGGTTTTGTCCCAAACCGGCACATGCGGCTCGATGTCTTTTTCGTCGACCATCCAGGCCAACATCTGTGCGGTTCCATAAGCGGTATCGCCGATGAGCCGATCCGGCTTGATATCGAAGTGCTCTTCGACCCGCTCAATCATGGTCTTGGTGCTCTCGACCTCGGCGGTTCGATGAGCTGGCGTCGGTTCGACGGATCGCTCCAGTTGATCTCTTCATTTCCGGGTACGCCACGTTGCCGACTGGCGTCCGCCTTGATGATGCTGGCGTCCACAGCAAAACCTTCGCCCTTGACCAGACCTGCGTCCATGCAGCGACGCAGCACTTCGTTGAACAGCCAGCGAAACAAGGAGCTGTCGCGAAAACGACCGTGCCGATTCTTGGAAAACGTAGAGTGATTGGGGACTTCGTCTTCGAGGCTCAACCGACAGAACCAGCGATATGCCAGGTTCAAATGAGCCTCTTCGCACAACCTGCGTTCGGAGCGAATGCCGTAGCAGTAGCCCACGATCAGCACGCGAATCATCAGTTCAGGATCAATCGAAGGACGCCCGATTGGGCTATAAAAGTCGGCGAGATAATGGCGTAGATCGCTTAGATCGAGGCACCGATCAATGTTGCGCAGGAGGTGATTGGCTGGGATGTGATCTTCAATGTTGAACGAGTAAAACAGTCTCTCTTGCCCACTCGACAATTGTCCCATCATGCTGCGAATCTCCCCGCTGGCCGATGACCTGATTTTGCCGCAGTGATCCTACGGAATAAAGTCTGTCGGATTGTGCTCAGCAATTTCAGGGACTAGTCAGCGGGCTAATCAGAAATAAAGTCTGTCGGGGACATGCCAAGCTATTGGTTAAAAATAGTTTTCCAATGCTCCGACACTTAGGTTGTGCACATCAACCCTGTGCAAGTTGCTCAGCCGAGCAGCCGAGAATTGGGCCTGGGAGGACGCGAAACAAAACACGTCCCTGGCTCTGGTTTCGCTGATGAGCCTACCTTCAGGCTGCCACGCTGAGAGTCCGGGGCCGTAATACAGCCAACAGAACAACACACGATGACCACTACACAGATTCCCGGCGCGCCGAAAATCAGAAAGCCCAAAAATAGTGGTTACGCAGCCATTTTCGGTTAATATTTTCTGAGTGTTCGGCGCGTATTTTAAGAAAATCTTGGCTCGGTTAAAAAAATCTAGCCAACGACAGGGGAAAAAATGGGAAATCTAGTGGGTTACGCCCATTTGATCAATGCGATGGGGCTGAAGGCTATCGGGGTAAAGACGCCGGCACTCGTTCAACCCGTCACCCGCATTGAGCGGATCAACGGCGCGCTTGCAGTGCCGCAAGCGGTTGCACCGGAGGCTGGGGATTTTCTCGCCCACATCATCTTTGCGCTCAAACATGAGGGCGTCAATCTCTCTATTTTGGCGCAGGCTCTGCCTCGCATTGAAGGTCAACTCCTTGTCGAGGCCATAACCCAATCTCCCAGCAGTGGCTATATGCGCAAAGTCTGCTTCCTCTGGGAAGTCTACTCCGGCGCTTTACTGGACTACACGGATAAGCCTCGGGGCCCCGGCGTCCTCCTTTTTGATCCAGAGCGGTACATCACTGGCCCATCGGTGCGAAACAACCGCTGGCGCGTGGACTTCAACGGGCTGGGGACACTCCAATATTGCGCGACGGTAGAGCGCACGCCTGAGGTCCAAGCCCTGCTTGAATACGACATTCTAGGGCGTTCGAAAGAGTTCATTGCTTCCTTGCCTAAGGAAATGATGGATCGCGCCATCAACTGGGCGTACCTGAGCGAGACAGATTCCTCATTTGCGATTGAAAAGGAAGCACCAAGCCAGCAGAAGTCAGAGCGTTTCGTTCAGTTGCTGCGCCAGGCACATGACCGCCAGCCGCTTACCGAAGACTACTTGGTCTCTCTGCAAAACAATGCAATTTCCCAACCGCTTGAATGGGCGGTGGCCTTCCGGCATGAACAAAACCACCTGACCAACTCCTTTCGAGGAGCGGCAGGGGTCACCTATATCCCCCCACCTCCAGACCTTTGCCGGGATCTGATGTTCGAACTCATGGCCTTCGCAAACCGTGCACCGTTGGAGCTTGACCCGCTGGTGGCCGCCGGCATTGCCTCATTCGGGTTCGTGTTCTTGCATCCCTTCATGGATGGGAATGGCCGACTGTCGCGCTTCTTGATACACCAGGCATTGTGCTGCAGCGGTGCGCTGGAGAACGGTTTGTTACTCCCTGTCTCCGTTGCCATGAAGCGAGAGGAGCAACGCTACCTTGAAGCTCTGCAGACCTTCTCGAAACCTGCCCGGCAATTCTGGGACGTTCGTTGGATCGATGCCGACAACATGTCGCTTAACTTCACCGGCGACCCAAGCCTCTATCGCTACTGGGATGCGACTGAATGTGTGGCCTTCACGCTGGAAATGGCCAAGCGGGCATTGGAAATTGAACTGAGGGAAGAAACCGAGTATCTGCAACGATACGACACGTTGCTCAAGGTGGTTAATGACAACTACGACGTGCGCGGCAGCCTCTTGAGCAAGCTGATAATGCAGTGCTTAGACCAGAATGGGGTCGTATCAAAGGGCCGGCGGAAGCAATACAACGGGTATATCCAAGAGGAGGTTTTCGACTTCCTAGAAGGTCACGCCCAGGCCCTTTTGGCAGAAGCCTACGCAGAGCCCGACGACTAATAGTCTAGCGACCGGGGCGGTTGAATGACCGCTGGCAGATCCCTTGGGTGAAGCCATGTCCATCTCAGTCCCGCCATCTCCACTAGCTATTAGGCGGCCCAACCTTTCAAGCTCCTCAGCTTTGAAAGGGCCCAAAGCGTGCGGTCGTTCACCCACGTGGCCAACACTGGAATACCTCAAGCCTGTAACAGGCGCTGATCAAAGCAATCAGCAGCCTGCGACAGACTCCATTTATTCCCGACAGACTTTATTTCATAGCTCAAGCAGGCTAGGCAGGAGATCTACTTTTTCAACAGAATCGGCCGATTTCTGCCTGTCGCAAAGGGCTGCAAACGACCCAAACTGCTTGGTCATTGACTGGTGAAAACGCCTTTTTTGCACGCTGCTTCGTGAAATCCGAGTCCAGAAGCCTCTACCAAAAAGTAAAAATTTCGCGCTCAGGCGCGTACTTTTCCGATACGCAAACCATGGTCGACTGTTTTCAACAGGATCGTTTGACATGAGCTGCATGACCCGCCCTGCCGGGGTATGTCAGCTCGATGGAAGGGTTATCTATCGCAGCGGCAAACAGGACGGCGATCGCAAGAACGCCTTGGGCAACACCCCCGAATACAACTACGACCTGACCGCCTTTCAGGTCGGCACCGACCTCTACCGTAAAGTCAGGGCCGATGGCAGTCATGAACAGGCCGGTGTGTCGCTATCGGCCGGCACCATCGACGCTGGCGTCAGCCACTACACCCGCCGTCCCGCCGGTGAAGACACCTTGCGCGCTTACGGTGTGGGCGCGTACTGGACGCACTTCGGCCCTTCCCGCTGGTATCTGGACGGCGTGCTGCAGGTCAACCGCTTCGATATCGAGGCCAAACCCAACGACCTGGCCAAACTGAAAACCCGCGGTTGGGGCTACACCGCCTCACTGGAAAACGGTTACCCCTACGAGTTCGACAAGGACTGGTATGTCGAACCGCAGTTGCAGGCCATCTACAGCTACGTCGACCTGGACAGCAGTGACGACGTCGGCGCCAACATTCGTTTCAAGGATGTGGAATCGCTGATCGGACGGCTCGGCGTGCGCATCGCCAAAGACTGGGAAACCGAGGGCGTCGACAAGAGTGAACGGCGCACCAACGCATGGGTTCGTCCCAGTGTCTGGCATGAGTTCAAAGGGCAACCGAAGACCGAGTTTTCCTCTGAGTCGGGTTACGTCCCGTTCGAAGCCGACATCCAGGGCACCTGGGGCGAGGTGAATGTTGGGGTGGATTACCAGGCCAACCGTCGCACTACGTTTACCGCTTCGGCGGGTTACCGCCAGGGGTTCGACGGGGATAGCCATGGGTACGACGCGATGCTGGGCTTCAAAATCAACTTTTAGAGGCTGTGCATTCGGGGGTTGATGCAATAGCTTGATCAGCAGAGTCAGCTCTTGGCCAAAGGGGGCATCTCGGATGTCCTCTTTTGGCGGTGGATTCAATCGGTCGGTGGCAAACGATCAACCCGCAACGCATCAACTACCAGCGAAAACGCCTGGGAGGGTTGTCGGCGGCTGGGGTAATACAGATGAAAACCGCCGAAGGGTTCACACCAGTCCTCCAGTACCCGGATAAGCCGCCCGTCGGCGAGTTCCGGGGCAAACTCGTCCTCGGGCAGATACGCGATGCCCAGGCCACCGACCGCAGCATCGGCGATATGGGTGGTGGAGTTGAATACCAACTGGCCGTCTACACGAACTTTAACCTTCTTGCCCAGACGTTCGAATTCCCAGGCATCCACGCCGTCATAGGTGGGAAAACGGATATCGATACAGCGGTGTGCTGCCAGATCGCGAGGGTGTTCCGGGGCGGGGTTTTTCGCGAAATAGCCTGGCGCAGCAACGACGGCCATTCGTATAGGCGGGCCAATGGGCACGGCGATCATGTCCTGGGCGACCGTGTCGCTGAAGCGAACGCCGGCATCGAAGCGGTCGGCGACGATATCGCGAAAGCCATAGTTGATATCGAATTCCAGCTTGATATCCGGGTACATCTGCAACAGCGGTGTCAACTTGGGCAGTAGCGTTGTCTTGATGACATTGTCGCCGCAGGTGATGCGTACCGTCCCGGCCGGTTTATCGCGCAGCTCGGTCAACGCTTCCACTTCGGCCTCGATTTCATCGAAGCGACGGCCCACCGCTTCCAGCAATCGCTCGCCCGCCGCCGTCAGCGATACGCTGCGCGTGGTGCGGGTGAGCAAGCGAATTTTCAAACGAGCTTCCAGCGCGGACACCACCTGGCTGACTGCCGATTGCGTCACCCCAAGCTGTACCGCCGCGCGGGTAAAGCTGCCCACCCGCGCCACGGTCACGAAAGCCAGCAAATCATTGAAATTGGGTTTGGCCATAGCGAGCACGCTCGATTGATTGATTAGCTAGGGTTATATCCGCATTAAGCATTCATTAGCTAATCAAAATCTCGTTATTGCGTAACACTACCCCGCATCCCAGTCTCTCGCCATGAAGAGAGACGATCTTCGCGCTAACTGCCTGCGTCACCTCTAGCTTTCCCAAAACAGGACGCCCCATGAAAAAACTTCTAGTAATGCTCGGATTTCTATTCAGTTCATTCACCGTGTCAGGCGCCGATATGTCGAACGGTGCAGGCCATGTCGATCTGTACGATCGCGTCGACCTGATTCCTTTCGCCAAGCTGACCCGGTTCTTTCAGGAACACCTGCAATGACCGCTGAAATCCACCTGCGAGCCAGCGCCTTGAGCGAGACAGCTACGCCTACCGGTCATTGGGGAGGTGTTTATGCGATGACACTCTGCGTATTCGCGCTGATTGCCTCGGAGTTCATGCCAGTCAGCCTGCTGACACCCTTGGCAAACGACCTGCAGGTCAGCCAAGGCCTGGCGGGCCAGGGCCTGGCCATATCTGGCGCGTTTGCGGTGTTGGCCAGCCTGTCGATCAGCTGGATCGCCGGCACCCTGAACAGAAAGACCCTGTTGCTGGCCCTGACCGGTTTGATGGCCGTATCGGGCACCATTGTGGCGCTTGCCCCGAACTACCTGATCTACATGGCTGGGCGAGCCCTGATCGGCGTAGTGATTGGCGGATTTTGGTCGATGTCGGCAGCCACAGCGATGCGCCTGGTACCTGCTGCACAGGTGCCAAGGGCGCTGGCCGTTTTTAACGGCGGCAACGCCCTGGCGACGGTGGTGGCAGCGCCGCTGGGCAGTTATCTGGGCTCAGTTGTGGGGTGGCGCGGTGCGTTCCTGTGCCTGGTTCCGGTGGCGCTAATTGCGCTGGTTTGGCAATGGATTACCTTGCCAAGCATGGCAACGCAGAAGCGTTCGCCGGGTGCTGGCAATGTTTTCAATCTGCTGAAAAATCGCACAGTGGCGCTAGGCATGGCCGCCGCTGGCTTGTTTTTCATGGGCCAATTTGCGCTGTTTACCTACCTGCGCCCGTTTCTGGAAACCGTCACCCAGGTCAACGTGCCGATTCTTTCCCTGCTGCTATTGGTCATAGGCGTAGCTGGCTTTTGCGGCACAACGCTGATCGGTTTAGTCCTCAAGCGCAGCCTCTACGGCACCTTGAGTACCATCTCGCTGCTGATGGCGGTTATTGCGTTAGCGCTGATTCCTGCTGGCACCTGGGTTATCCCTGTAGCGGTATTGCTCGGACTATGGGGCTTTATTGCGACGGCAGCGCCCGTGGGCTGGTGGAGTTGGATTGCGCAGGCCTTGCCGGATCACGCCGAGGCAGGCGGCGGCCTGATGGTGGCGATTGTTCAATTGGCTATCGCAGTGGGTTCTACCGTCGGTGGCGTACTGTTTGACGCTCTCGGCTACCAGAGCACCTTTATCGCCAGCGCCGCGATGCTGATGCTCGCCGCTCTGCTGACCTTTCTGACCTCACGTTCGTCGGTGCCGCACTCCCAGTAATCCCTTGGTATCCCCCTGTAGGAGCTGCCGGAGGCTGCGATCTTTTGATTTTGTTTCTTAAAATCAAGATCAAAAGATCGCAGCCTGCGGCAGCTCCTACAAGGCCTGCCGATTTACCCAGTACCCCACACAATTCGGAGACAACGAGAGTGACTGAACAAACCCTGACTGCAAAACAACTGACTGTCGCCCCTATCGGCGCCAGCATGGCGACCGGCGATATGCCCCGTTTGCGCGATGCGCTCAATCGCGGTCTCGATGCCGGTCTGACGATTAGTGAGTGCAAGGAAATCCTCGTTCAGCTTTATGCGTATGCCGGTTTCCCGCGCAGCCTCAATGCACTTGCGCTACTGATGAGCGTGTTGCAAGAGCGCGAAGCACGCGGCGCTCACGACGAACCGGGACGCGAACCCGGCCCTGTACCGTCGGGCCATGCTTTGCTCGAGCTGGGCACCGACAATCAAACCCGTCTGGTGGGTGCGCCGGTCTCAGGGCCGCTGTTTGAGTTCGCCCCTGCGATTGACCAGTTTCTGAAGGTTCATCTGTTCGGCGATATCTTCGCCCGGGACAACCTCGATTGGGCTGCTCGGGAATTGGCCACTGTTGGGGCACTCGCCGCGATGCCAGGGTTAGCGCCGCAGCTGGAGTCGCACCTGAGGATCAGCATGAATGTTGGTCTCACGGCGCAGCAGTTGAACCAAGTGGCCAGCGAATTCAAACACCGTGGTGACCAAGAGGCGGCTGAGCGCATTGTTTCGGCCTTGGAAAAAAATCAGAGGCTGACCAGGCCACCGATGGCGACGGGATATCGACGAGTTCAGATATAAACGGGCTGAGACCTCTACCCAACGCTCAGTTATCGAAACGTTTGAGCGAGGTGTACGGATCAAAGGGAACATAGCGTGATTGCCGGTCACGCATGACTTTGACCATGGCGATGTCCGGGTCCAGGGAAAAGAACAAGCGCCCGCGCATCGCCACCAGATGATCGAGCAGGCGCTCCTTGTCCCCGGCCACGCATTCGGGATTGCGGTCATAGGCGCTGTTGACGTTCAGGCTCAGCCAGTGCGTTCCCGGGATCAGGTCGCCGACAAACACCACAGGCCCGCCGGGCAGCAGGATTTCCGGCAACAGTTGCCCCGGTGTATAGCCGTCGCTGAAATGAAAATGCCAGCCGTTTCCGAGACGGTCGCAGCTATGGCCATCGATCAGGATCAGGCGCCCGCTGTTTTCCAGGCGATGCAAGAGCGGCGAGATGAACAGCTCTCGATCACGTGGATGCGGGTGGCGTGCTCGCACCCAGTGACGTTCGCCCACCAGGTAATGCGCTTTGCGAAACAGCAGCCGTGGCATCTCCCCTTCCCTGACCCGTTCAAGCAACTCCTCGGACAGCGGTGCATGCAGATGGGTCAGCACCACCGCATCGATATCGTCTTCGCCCAAGCCATGCTGTGCCAGGCTTTCCAGCAACCCTGAAACGGATGGCTGGCAGCGGCAGACACGGGGTATCGGCGCCAGCAGCGCATCGGCACCGGCCAGCACGAGGATGTTTTTTCCATCCTGTTGCACCAGCAATGCCCGTGACGCAATGTCGACCCGATTGTCCAGGTCCGGCGTCATCCATTGCGACCATTTCTGCCGCGGTGTATGGCCGAACAGAACGCCGCCGTCCAGTTTGCGGCGGGTTCCTGCCAGAGTGGAAATGGTACGACTCACGACGCTTAACCCCTTGTTCCTGACGGCCCCGCACACTGTGCACGAGGCCTCGAATCAGGGTTTCAGGTTAAGCCATGGCCACCCGTCATTAACCCACCCGCGTGGAGTGGGTCGGATCATCCACGTTTCGGGCGACGATGATGGCTTCGTAGCGGCTGGAAAACCCAGTTTGTTGCTCAATCTGCCGACGCTGGAAGAAGGGGTAGCAACTTTCTTCGAAAAGCGACTGCCCAATTTTCCTGGTCGAAGCTGATTGACGCCCCTACATG
Source organism: Pseudomonas fluorescens (assembly GCF_000802965.1). Lineage (GTDB taxonomy): Bacteria > Pseudomonadota > Gammaproteobacteria > Pseudomonadales > Pseudomonadaceae > Aquipseudomonas > Aquipseudomonas fluorescens_A. The sequence goes on from NZ_JSAK01000017.1 coordinate 38,146, forward strand.
CAGTAGTGAGCGCAAGTCTGTCTGGTATCCGCACCGCATCATATTCACAGCATCTTCGACAGCGTGCAGATGGCCAAAAGCACCCGCTGGACAGACTAGTGGCTAATAGGTAGCGTCGACCTCAGGCGTATTGGTTGGAGGAGTTGCAATGACAACAATCGATGTGAAATCCCGATTCGAAGCAAAGCTTCTCCGTCCGGCAAAGCCTGGTAATGATACGTCGTGGGCGTTCCTGGTACTGCCAGGAGACGCGAGTGAACGGCTTCCGAGGCGAGGCAGGACGACAGTTGAAGGCACAATCAATGCGCATCACTTCCAGGCAACCCTTGAGCCGGATGGTCAGCTGAGTCATTGGCTGCGGGTCAGCAAAGAGTTACTCGAAGCCGCAGGCGCGGCTGTTGGCGACATCGTTACGCTGCAACTAGCCCCTGTGAAGAAGGAACCCGAGCCTGAAATCCCGGCAGATTTTCAGGAGGCACTGGCAGCCACTCCTGAGGCACGTAAAGTCTGGAACAATACGACGACCATCGCACGAGTAGACTGGATTCACTGGATTACCTCAGCCAAGCAACTCAAGACCCGCACAAAACGCATCGGTGATGCCTGCGAGATGCTCGCATCCGGCAAGAAGCACGTTTGCTGTTTCGACCAGTCCGGTTACTACAGTAAGGCCTTCCGTGCGCCCGAGGCGGATAACTCTTAAATGGGGCATCAGGTTCAAATCGTTCGGCTCGTTCACCCGGACCCACCAAGCCGGCCTTTTAACTTGATTGTTCGAGGCGTAAAAAAGCCCGCGTTGCGCGGGCATCGGAAATCATCCGAACTCATTCAGGCACCTGATTCAGGGTCACTCGCAGGCATCCCGCGAGCCTCCTTATCGTTTTCGTCCTGGTCGTTCATCTGTGGGTCGTTGTCCGGGTTATCGACGTGGCTGTTCGTACCAGTTTTTGGATGCTCACTCGATACCGAATCAGTAGCAGCCACATCAGCCATATCTGCATCGACAGGCGCTTCATCGTCGGTCGGTAACGGAACTTCGTACTGGTTCCAGCTCGGGTCGTGGCCAGTTTCGTTGTCCGTGGTGCGTGTTTCGCGCTGCTGCGACTTATTGCCTGGTGCGTTTTCGTCAATTTCCATGGTGGCTCTCCGATCTAATGCGCGGGTTTTCCGTGCTTAAACATGAGAAGCGGTCGTGCGCTGCAAGTGCCTGCCATTGGACAGACGGCGAACACAAAAAACCCGGCTTGCTGGCCGGGCTTTCTCTCCTATCGCATATCGTCTGATAGCGGCGTTATTTCATCTGCCTCTGGTGTAGTCCTCTCACCCGGTTCTTTCCAGTCTTCTGGACGATCATCGCTTGGGTTTTTCAACGGATCGTATTTATTCGGATCGTCTGGATCCAGCGTCGGCTCATCTGAGCCTGGCTCAGGCTTGGATGGAACAGAACCTTGTGTTTGGTCTTGAAAACTCGAATCGGTAGACATACCCACCTCACCAGTGAGGTCCAGCTTTTCTGGGCCGTATCTGTTTGAAGTTGGTAGGTGAAAACTGTGCGACCGAGCAGATGAGCGGGCGGTAAATAGCGAACGCTCGGACCAAGTCTGCATCCTGTCAGAGTCCGAAACTCGTCAACTTGACCCGCAGTCATCAGGAGGTTGGTAAGGATTGTTTTTTGTAACGCAAAGCATCCACCAGCAACGCAAACGCGGGCGACGCCTGGCGCCGACTCGGGTAGTAAAGATGAAAACCGGAAAACCAGGGCGACCAGTCTTCCAGCACTTGAATCAGGCTTCCGGCTTTGAGATGAGGCTCGACAAGGTCATGGGGCACGTAGCTCAACCCGAAACCGTCCAGTGCCGCTTCTAACAACTGATACACGCCGTTATAGGTGACTTGGCCAGTCACGCGAACCTTGAGACGTTCGCCATCCTTGGCGAACTCCCAGGCGTACAAGCCACCATTCGTTGGCAACCGCAGGTTGTTGCACAAGTGAGCCGTGAGCGCCCGAGGGGTCGCGGGTATTTCACGTTCGGCAAAGTAGCCAGGAGATCCAACCACTGCCATTCGCATATCCGGCCCGATGCGCGTGGCAATCATGCCCTCCCCCACGTCCTCGCCTAACCTGACCCCGGCATCAAAGCCCTGTGCGGCGATGTCGACGAAGCTGTAGTCGCAACAGACTTCCACCGAGATGTCGGGATATTTGGGAAGGAAGTCTTTGAGCACGGGCCGAATGATCTGATCCAGCACATGGTCCATCGCGTTGATACGAATATTGCCAGCGGGGGTATCGCGCAGATCACTCAGGCCAGCCAGCTCTATTTCGATTTCTTCGAAGTGGGGGCCCACTCGTCTCATCAGACGCTCGCCTGCCTCGGTGGGCGAAACGCTGCGCGTTGTACGCGTCAACAAACGCAGGCCAAGCCGCGCTTCCAAGCCACGAATCGTATGGCTCAGCGCTGATTGGGACACCCCGAGTCTGGCGGCGGCCTTGGTAAAGCTTCGCTCCTTGGCGACGGCGAGGAAGGCAAGCAGATCACTGGCATTTTCCCTAAGCATTAATGAATTCCCCACATATGTATTTTCTGATTCTAGCGCCTAATCATATTAATGAGGAGCTGATAGATTTCAGATCTCGCTTCCAGCCAGTCATCTTTTCGCTCCACCATTAATCGATTCAAGTCGTCAGTGACGGCTATTGCCCTGAGGGAACCGTCATGAAAAATCTCGCGTGCGCAGCGTTGTCGCTGTCATTGCTCGCTTTTGATGCAACCGCAGAGGGGGACAAATCCATGCTCGTCATTAACCCGAACGGCTCGCAACCCTCTGCCAAGGGACCAGCCGATTACTTCACTGGCACTGTACGTGTCGACGCGCCTTTCAAGGGGACAAAAGAGGCTCGTGTCAGCGGTGCCACCGTGACCTTTGAACCGGGTGCTCGCACGGCCTGGCATACCCATCCGCTAGGTCAGACCTTGATCGTCACGGCAGGATCCGGCCTGGTCCAGGAGCTGGGGCAACCGGTTCGTTCAATCAAACCGGGCGACACCGTATGGATCCCACCTAATGTCAAACACTGGCATGGCGCAACCGCCACCACTGCTATGACTCATATCGCCATTGCCGAAGTGCTGGACGGCAAAGTGGTCGACTGGATGGAACAGGTCAGCGACGAACAATACGCCCCAGGGTTTTAATCGAGTTCAAACGAGGTCTTCATGCAAAGCACCAGCAAAGTCACGGTCGTCATAGGGGCGGGTTCAATTGGTCAGGCGATTGCCCGCCGTGTCAGCGCGGGTAAGCATGTCGTGCTGGCGGACCTGCGCCAGGAGAACGCCAACTCAGCGGCCAAGGTGCTGCTCGACGCAGGCTTCGAAGTCACCACAGCCGTGGTCGACGTTTCTTCGCGCGAATCGGTCGAGGCACTGGTCCGAATGGCATCGGCCATCGGTGACATCACCGGCGTGATCCACGCGGCAGGTGTTTCACCGTCACAAGCGCCGGTAGCAACCATCCTGCGAGTAGACCTCTATGGCACCGCACTGGTGCTGGAAGCGTTTGGCAACGTGATCGCCGAGGGTGGCTCAGCCATAGTCATCGCTTCGCAATCCGGCCACCGCTTGCCCGCACTGACGCCGGAGCAAAATAAAGCGTTAGCCACGACCCCCGTGGAGGAATTGCTGGCGCTACCAATGCTTCAGGCCGACAAGGTGACTGAGCCATTGAACGCTTATCAGATCTCCAAACGCGCCAATTCGCTTCGCGTGATGGCCGAGGCCGTGCGTTGGGGCAAGCGCGGAGCACGGGTCAACACCATCAGCCCCGGCATCATCCTCACCCCGCTGGCCAGAGACGAACTGAGCGGCCCGCGTGGCGAAGGCTACCGCCGCATGATCAGTCTCAGCGCTGCCGGGCGTTGCGGTACACCTGATGAAGTTGGTGCAGTCGCGGCGTTATTGATGGGGCCTGAAGGCACCTTCATCACCGGCAGCGACTTTCTCATGGATGGCGGCGTCACCGCTGCCTACTGGTATGGCGACCTGGCGCCTCAGTAAGTCACCGCCCTTCGATCAAAACGGTTCCGCCCCTAACCGCTTCCCCCCTCCTCAACGCGCTAACAGCACCGTTTGGCAGAAACGTCTGGCCACCAGGCTTAATTTGCGAAGCAACATGATTTGTCCAGTCATTGTAATGGGAAGCGCACGCACTGAGGGCAACCGTAGTACTGGGCCGACTTCAGGATTTTTCGCTCGCAAGATAATTACGTAAATCATGAATTTTCCATAAGCTGACCTTATAGGCGAAAAACATGGCGCCCCGTCACCCGGCGGCGCCACGGTTGAACCTGATTCCGACAGAAAATGAGAAAATGAGAAAATGAAAGCAGCTTGCATTTTGAAAACTGTTTTCACTATAGTGGGTCACTTGCCAATTTCGGCCATGTAACCGCTTGGACTACGACAATCTATGAGCGCCGTTGCTGAACGCATCCTTCGTGTTTTGGAAGAGCTTGCAAACTCGCCAGAGGGCATGACGCTCTCTGAACTCACGGCTGTTCTCGATCTGCCTATCACGGCCGTACACCGGTTGCTCGGGGATTTGATCGAGCAGGACTACGTCCGCAAAGACGAAAGACGAGGTGAATTCACCTTGACCATGAAATTGCCATCCCTGGGGCTGCGTTTCTTGAGCGCCGGCGGCGTGGTTGATATTGCTCAGCCTATCCTTGAACGGCTGGCGGTCATTTCTGGCGAGTTGGTACGCCTGGCCATCGTTGATGGGGAGCAATTGGTCTACGTCGCCAAGGCCCAGGGCGCACGGGGAGGGTTACGCTATGACCCGGAAATGGGCCGCCCTGTGACACTGTCGTGCAGTGCCGCCGGGATAAGCTGGCTGGCCGGCAAGAGCGACGAAGAAGTCATGCGGCTTGTCTCCGGGCAAGGGTTTGGCCTTCCGGCCAACTTTGGTCCCAACGCACCCACTACCTTCAAAACTCTCCTTCCACTGATTGAAGCTGCACGCAAGAACGGTTATGCCACGACGCAAGATATGTTCCTGCCAGCAATGAGTTCCCTGGCGACAACGGTGACTACCGGCAATGGTGAAGTTGGTGCGCTTCTCATTATTGCAGGACCGATGTCACGGCTTACTCACGAAAGAATGAAAGAACTTCTGCCGGCGCTGCTGTCCACCGCAGCAGAGTTATCTGAGGCAAGTAGCGTTTCACCGGTAATGCGCCGCGCATCTATCTAAATTTAATTAAGCTGCCAACTTTGTCGACAAAGTTGGCGGGTTAGTCTGTGCCTGAGCGGTAAGTTAAAAACTTAAGCTGTAAGACTTCGTGTGCCTGAAAATAACTAACAATAAACAGTACTGGTGTTTGTATCTGCGAGCATCTTGTACAGCGGAGGTAATAAGTATGGGGAACGATTCAAACAGTTCGTCGCGTTCCATGGCGAATCGGGCAGTCACCGCTGCCACGGTCGGAACCGCTTTGGAATGGTTCGATTTCACGTTGTATGGGGTGGTGGCAGCTACTGTGTTGCCCAAGTTGTTTTTCCCTGCGATGGAACCTGGTTCTGCACTGCTGGCATCTTTGGCCACTTTCAGCGTAGGCCTCGCTGCACGGCCACTTGGAGCCATTATCTGTGGCCATTTGGGCGACAAGATTGGTCGACGAAACTTGATGCTCGGCACCGTTTCGGCAATGGGTATTACTTCCGTGCTGATGGGACTGCTTCCGACCTATGCGCAGATCGGGATACTCGCCCCCATCTTGCTGGTCTTGCTACGCATCATTCAGGGATTTGCGCTAGGTGGCGAATCCACCGGCGGGCAACTCATGGCGCTCGAACATGCGCCTGCAGCCCGACGCGGCCGGTATTCAGGCCTCATCGGCATGTGTGCACCGCTCAGCCAGATAGTCGCTAACGCCGTGCTCCTTCTGCTTTCGGCCTCCTTGAGCGCAGATGACTTTATGAGTTACGGCTGGCGAATCCCCTTCGTCATGAGTTTCCTGTTAGTTCTGGTGGGTATCTACATACGAATGCGAGTAGAGGAGACGCCCGCTTTTGTACAGATGAAGCAGTCTGCGGTCGCGACGGTCAGTAGCCCACTTCGCGACGCGTTCAGACTTCACTGGAAAACCATTCTGCGGCTGATGCTGTTCTTCTGCGGCCCTACGGCAATGTTCTATCTCGCCGTTGTGTTCACCCTCGGCTATTTGACCAATACCCTGGGTATTCCTAAACAGACGGGGTTTACGCTGTTAATGATCGCTAACGCCTGCGCGATAGTCGGTTCAATTATGGGCGGCCTGCTCAGTGACCGGATCGGGCGCAAACGCACGCTCCTTCTTGCGTCGACCGCGACGTTCATCATGATGATGCTGTACTTTCCTTTGCTTGAAACCAAAGACTTCGCCACGATGGCGATTGCAATGGGCTTGTTCTTGGGTTTCACGCAAGTCCAGACCGGTATTCAGCCTGTTGCGTTCGCCGAAGCATTTCCGACCAATGTCCGCTATTCCGCTTCGGCCTTGGCTTTCACGGGAGCCAGCCTGTTCGCGGGTGGCCCGATTCCCATTGTCGCCACCTGGCTCTTGAACTTGAGCAACGGCTCGCCATGGGCGCTCGTGGCACTTGTCGGAACGCTGAACGTGATCTCTTTCTGCATGATTGCAATAGGTCCCGAAACAGCGGGTGTCGACATGAATCGCCTCGATTCAGTCGATGAGGTCGCCGGAAACCCGCATGCGCAAGTGCGTCACGCGAACTCTTGATCTAATCCAGCGGTGCGCTGGTCGCACCGCTACATCGAAACCGTAAAAGCGAGAACATTGATGACCGACCAATCCAAAGGCTTGCTTGCGATCTGGAGCACGATTGCGGCGGATGCGGAAACAGACTATTTGCACTGGCTTACACGCGAACATATTTTCGAGCGTGTCAGCGTGCCGGGCTTTCTCTCTGGCCGTGTGTTCAAGCGGCGCGACAGTCAGCCATCGCAATATTTCATGCTGTATGAGTTGGCTGAAGCGAGCGTGATGTCCAGCCCGGCGTATCTCGCACGACTCAATGACCCTACGCCATGGACGCAACGGATCATGCCCCGGCTGATGCAGTTCCGTCGCGGTGGCGGTTCGGTCGATATCAGCGGTGGGCATAGCGGCGCACATGGAAGTCATCTCGCCATTGCACGTTTCGATGGCACCCTGCCTGACGCATTGACAGGGTCGAAGGGACGTCAATTGGCCGCGTCGCTGGCGGAGCTGGATTGGGTCGTAAACGTTCAGATGATGACAGTGCAGACCGACGCCACGGCTATCGCCACTCGAGAGAAGTCGATGCGCAGTAGCCAGGAAGGAGCGTTTTCGGGGTTGTTGATTATCCAGGCACTTGATAATGCCGCCCTGGAACGCGCCGTGAACCGCGCGAGAGCGCTGCTTATGGTAGACAACGCATTCGAAATCTATGAAGCGGTTTTCTCCTGCCACACCAGTCAACAATGAAATCTGCCAGATAGTTTTGGTCTTGCTTGGTCATTTTTAACGTCTGCTCATGGCCTTTTTCTGCCTGTCACGACAGTGTTTGACGTGCCGTTCCCTTCGCCGGTCGCCTACTATTTTGTCTGTCCGAATGGAATCGAATCGCTGGCGCACGTCGTCAGCTTTCGTGATTGGCCAATGGCCGAATCGGAGCAGGCTGAAAAAGGATATCGATGAAGCATGAGGATTTACTCATTAAATGATGAGATGACTTCGCTTTAGTCAAGGTGCCCGATTGCTTAGGATGGCGCATGCCCTATCACATCATCTTGCTCATACTTTTCGCAGCGCTCTTGCACGCCAGCTGGAATGCCGCGTTGCGCGGTGGCGCCGACAGACTTTGGTCGATGACGATCATGTGCGTGGCGGTAGCCATCGCCAGCGTCGCAATAGCCTTGTTTTTGGAGGCTCCAGCCAAGGCTAGCTGGTTCTATGCAGTGCTTTCAGCGGTCCTGCATGTTGGCTACAACTTGTTCCTGGTGCGCAGCTATAAGGTGGGAGACCTTGGGCAAACTTACCCTATCTCGCGGGGGTCTTCGCCGATCCTGATCACCCTCGCCGCTTCGGTTTTTGCCGGGGAAACGGTTGGGGCAGTGGCGATGTTTGGCATTTTGCTGGTGTCCGGCGGCATCATTTCGCTGGCTTTTAGAGGTCGCAAGCTGGCTGTTCCCAGTCTGCCCTACGCACTGGGAACCGGTTGTTTCATTGCGGCTTATAGCGTGACGGATGGCATTGGCGTGCGCCTGTCCGGCGCGCCGATGGCCTACACGGTATGGATGTGCGCCTTGTGGGGCATCTTGATGCCATTGGTGTATGTCGGCGTGCGCGACGCGAAGAGTTTATTCACCTTCCGGCCCGGGTTCATGACGGCCTGCATCGGCGGGCTGGTTTCACTCCTGGCCTATGGAATCGTCATCTATGCCATGTCCGCCGCGCCCATGGGCGCGGTATCGGCATTGCGCGAAACCAGCGTGTTGTTCGCCGCATTGATCGGATACTTCTTCCTGGGCGAGACACTGACTGTCCGAAAGGTACTGGCATGCGCGGTGATTGCCATCGGTACGATCATCATTGGTTGACGGCAGGGGCGCAAAGCCGATGGTCAGGGCCAATGAATCATGCGCCGACCCGCGGCGCCCGCAGGCAACCGGTATATCAGGTGCGGGTCGGGTAATCGGTGTATCCCGCCGCGCCTCCACCGTAAAAGGTATTGCGGTCCGGTTCCGTGAGCGGCGCATCGAGCTTCAGCCGCTCCACCAGATCCGGATTACTGATGAAGGGGCGCCCGAAAGCCACCATGTCGGCGTGGCCTGAGGCAACGGCGTCGAGGGCCATCTGCCGGTCGTAGCTGTTGTTGGCGATGTAGCGACCGCCATAAGCCGCATGCAGCGCTTTGAAGTCAAAGGCGTCGGCCTCATTGTCGCTTTGAGTCTGACCTTCCACGCAATGCAGATACGCCAGCCCCAGTCGCCCGAGCTGCTTGGCAAAGTAGCCATAAGTCCCCTGCGGATCACTGTCCAGTGGCGTATCGCCGACCGCGCGGGTGATGGGCGACAGTCTCACGCCAACTCGATCTGCACCCCAGATCTCCGATACCGCCTGCACCACTTCCAGCGGGAAACGAATGCGGTTTTCCACCGAACCGCCGTACTGGTCGGTACGCAAGTTGGTGCTGTCGCGAATGAACTGCTCCAGCAGGTAGCAGTTGGCCGAATGCACCTCGACGCCATCGAATCCGGCCTCCAGGGCACAGCGAGCGGCGCGTTTGTAATCCTCCAGAATCAACGGGATTTCCTCGGTGCCCAGTGCTCGGGGCATCGAAGGCGCATCCAGGGTTTGCGATTCGAGAAAAACCACTTCCCCGGCCTGGATGGCCGAGGGCGCCACAGGCGCGGCGCCGTTCTCTTGCAGGCTCACATGAGACATCCGGCCGACGTGCCACAGTTGACACACGATCTTGCCGCCCGCCTCGTGTACCGCATCGGTGATTTGACGCCAGGCAGCCACGTGCTCAGGTGTGTAGATGCTCGGCGTAAAGGCATAGCCGCGGCCCTGCCGTGAGATATTGGTGGCCTCCGAGATGATCAGCCCCGCACTCGCCCGCTGCCGGTAGTACTCGACTGCCAGCGGCGTGTGCACGCCATCCATGTTCGCGCGAGAACGTGTCAACGGGGCCATGGCAATGCGGTTGGCGACTTTGATTGCGCCGATCGTGAGTGGCGCGAACAGATCGGATCGTTGGTTATCGGACATGGTTTTGACTCCAGGTAATCGGGTATCGATGGCGTCGGGAAGCCGGTTTCACAACTGTTTGGGTGTAGTGGAAATCGACTTCAACAGCCAGTTCGAGGGGATAAAACCGGATCAATGGCGAGGCTGTTTGCGCTGTGTAGGAGCTGTCGAGTGCAACGAGGTTGCGATCTTTTAAAGGCAGATCAAAAAATCGCAGCCTGAGGCAGCTCCTACGTTGGATGGGGACGCCCTGGAATACATCAAAAAATCCAGATGTCAGCCTAAGAACATATGAATTTTCTTTGATGTTTGGCCGATGCAAGCTCCTGCCGTCTTCTTTCCTGAAGGAATTTGAGCACTGACTATCTCGCTGGCCGTTGAATGCTCGCGCTACGACGCGTTTAAAAGTCGCTCATTCAAAGGCCTGGGTTTTTGCACGTCAATTATTAGCCTCTTTAGGTAGCGCAAATGTGCGCTCATGGTTGTTTCACGACTTGTGCAAAACCTTTTTTCCCCATAGATCTTCACGGAGTGATCGCCACCTTCATCACCCCATCCCGTTGGTGTGCAAACAGTTCATACGCCGCTTCGATGTCATCGAGCTTGTAGCGATGAGTGACCAGCGGCGACAGGTCGACCCCGCCACTTGCCACCACCGCCATCAAACGTCGCATGCGTTCTTTGCCACCGGGACACAAGGTCGTGATGATGCTGTAATCCCCAAGGCCAGCAGCGAAAGCATCGAGCGGGATTCGCAGGTCACTGGAGTAAACCCCCAGGCTGGAAAGTCGACCGCCCGGACGCAGAACCCGCAGCGCCGATTCAAAGGTCGCCTGAGTGCCCAATGCTTCAATGGACACATCGACACCACGCCCATCAGTCAGGGCCATGATCTGCTCAACCACATCGCCGTCCTTGAAATTGACTACATGGGTTGCGCCCAGTTTTTTGGCGACGCTCATGCGTTCGGCGACTGCATCGACGCCGATAATCGTGGTGGCGCCTTTAAGCCGTGCACCGGCCACCGCGCAAAGCCCGATCGGCCCCAGGGCAAACACCACGACGGTATCGCCAATCTCCACCGCGCCTCGCTCCGCCCCTGAGAATCCAGTGGACATGATGTCCGGGCACATCAGCACCTGTTCGTCGATGAGACCATCCGGTATCCGACACAGGTTAGCCAGCGCATCGGGCACCAATACGTATTCGGCCTGGCAACCATCAATGATGTTGCCGAACTTCCAGCCACCGGTGGCGCGAAAGCCGTGCCGGGTATCCGGGCCATCCTGTGAACCGCAGCCGCACAGGCAGGCGTAACTTTGCCCACTGGGGGTAATCGCGCCCGCGATCACCCGTTCGCCTTCGACAAAACCGCGCACCTGCGAGCCGAGCCGCTCGATGATGCCAACCGGTTCATGACCGACTGTCAGGCCCTTGGCCACAGGGTATTCGCCACGCAGAATATGCACGTCGGTGCCGCAGATCGTAGTGGTCGTGATGCGAACCAGGGCATCGAGTGGCCCGACTTCGGGGATGGGTTTGTCGTCGAGCACAATCCGGTTTTTTTCGACGAATATTGCGGCTTTCATGGTGGCCATGGTGATCCCTCCTGATCAGTGCTGCGATTGAGTTCAGCACGAAATCAGCACACTGCCGGATGGACTGATCAAAGGTTACTGGCACGGATGTCTTCAGGTTCACCGCGTTATCGTTCATCGCTGGCAAGCCAGCTCCCACAGAAATCGATGGCGAACACAATCTTCGTGCATGCCGTACCCCCTGTAGGAGCTGGCTTGCCAGCGATGGCGTCGGTACATTCAGCAATGCAATATCAGCTGTCATGCCACAACAGCGTCTCCTGCGCGGGCGCTCGGGTGGTGTAGAAGCCATTGGCAGGTGAGTCGGGGTCGGCATAGCCAAAGGAAGCACCGCATACCACGAGGCGATCCTCGTCGATTCCCAAATGTCGATGGACAAACGCAGCGTGGCTGGCCAGCGCGGCCTGGGCAATGATCCCCAGGCCAAGTGCCTCGGCTGCCAGCAGCAAGTTGGCAACGTAGCCGCCGCAGTCGACCGCACCATAGGTGCCTAGCGCGCGATCACTGGTAATAATCGCGACATGCGGCGCGTCAAACAGTGAAAAATTGCGCAGGGTTTGCTGCTGGCTGGCGATGCGGTCTCCCGGTGCGATGCCGATGCTTTCGTACAGTTGTCGTGCACATTCACGGCGACGCTGCTGATACACGTCCCGGTATTCACCGGGGAACGGCAAGTCAGGCGCCGGCGACCCCGTCTGCAGCTCGTTGATGTACTCGGCGCGGAAGCGCTCGGTGGCGGCGCCACGGGTCACGATCACCTGCCAGGGCTGCGTGTTGCACCATGACGCAGTACGTTGCGCCAGGGCGAACAGGCGAGTGATCAGTGCGGGGTCAACAGGTTGCGCAAGAAAAGCGCGGCAGCTGCGGCGCCGCTGCAGCAACCGTTCAAGCGCCTCAAATTCGGTCGAATTCAAGATCCGGTCTCCGTTGATGAAAGCTGATACCAGGCAACGTTCTGAAACCTGATGTTTTCATCTTTCGCCTGCGGTGATACCCCCCCATGGCTGGTGGTATAGAGGGGGGATTAGCTATCGCGCCTGAACAACCTTAACGACCGGCCAGCGCAGTCGCCAACAACATCTCCAACCCCATCGGCTTGGCAAAGTAATAACCTTGAGCCTGCCCGGCGCCCATTTCGCGCAGCAACACCAACGTCGCTTCATCCTCGACGCCTTCAGCCACCACGCTCAGGTCCAGCGATTCCGCCATGCGCACAATCGCGCGGACGATCGCGCGACTGCGAGCGCTGGTGGTCAGTTCGAAGATGAACGACTTGTCGATCTTCAAGCCGCTGAAACGGTACTGATGCACATAGCTCAGGGATGAAAACCCGGCGCCGAAGTCATCGAGCACCACCGACATGCCGTTGTCGGCCAGTTGCTGCATGGTCTGACGAGCAATCGCCGGCTCGGCCACCAGTGCACCTTCGGTCAACTCCAGGCAGATCCGCGACGGGGCGACGCCGTGCTGGGCCAACAGTGCCAGCACATCAGTGGCGAAATCCGGGCGCGTCATGCTGTAGCTGGAGCAATTGACGTGCACCGGCGGCCAATTGGCGTGCAGGGGTTGGGCGAGGATCACGGCAATGCTGTTCAGCATGTACAGGTCCAGCCGACCGATCAGGCGCAAACCCTCGACATCCGGCAAGAACTCGCCCGGCGCGATGATCCGACCGCCCGGCTGATGCCAGCGGATCAGCGCTTCAAGGGCCAACAATTCACCGGTTTCGACACTGACAATCGGCTGGAAATACGGCAGCAGTTCGTCAGTACGTTTGAGCGCGTTGCGCAACGCCCCTTCTCGCTCAACCTGGTCCGAGACTTCACGGCGCACTTCCTGGTTGAACACCGCGTAGCTGTCACGCCCGGCGCTCTTGACCCGGTACATCGCCGCATCGGCATCGCGCAACAAGTCGGCTGGTTCGTGATGGAACTGACTGTCGGCGCTGACAATGCCGATACTGCAGGACGAAAACACTTCATAGCCATTGATGAAAAACGGCAGGTCAAACGCCACCAGGATCCGTTCGGCGATTTCGATCACCACGTCCAGCGGCGCCTCGGGCGCGAGCACAGAGAATTCATCACCGCCCAGGCGCGCCAGCATGTCGGTCTCGCGAAGGCAACCGCGCAAACGGTGTGCGGCCTGCATCAACAGCAGGTCGCCAAAATGATGGCCGAGGCTGTCGTTGACCATCTTGAAACGGTCGAGGTCGATGAACATCACCGCCAAGTGCCCTCCTGCGCTGCCGAACTGCGACCACGCCAGGTTCAGGCGCTGTTGCAGGTAGGTACGATTCGGCAACCCGGTCAGCGCATCGTGGGAGTTTTCGTGTTGCAACTTGGCGTTGGCGTGGTCGAGCTCGCGGGTGCGGTTTTGCACCCGGGCTTCCAGTTTGAGGTTGGCGGCGTGGATCGCTTCGGCGGCCGTACGACGGGACAACGCGGTGTCGATGTGTCGCGACACAAACGTCAACAGTTCCTGGTCACGCTGGGTATAGCGCACCTGTGAGGTATAGCTTTGCACCGCCAGCACGCCACGCACCACATCGCCATCGAACAATGGAATGCCCAGCCAGGAGTAGGATCGGACAGACTCATTGGCCAGTTCGATTTCACCGTGTGCGGCCAATCGTTCAGCCTCGCCAACGTCAATCAGGCAAGGCCCGCGCTGACGAATAACGTACTCGGTCAAGCCCCGGCACCCACGCCTGGCCGGCGGGCAAATCGTCTGCCGCTCATCGACATAATAAGGAAAGGTCACTTCACTGGTCGCGTCGTCGAACAGCGCAATGTAGAAGTTCTGCGCAAACAGCAGATCACCGACAATGCCATGCAAGGTCTGAAACAGCTCAGACATGTCGCCGGGTCGGCTCGACAATTCGGCAATCTGGAACAAAGCGCTCTGTAGATGTTCGGCGCGTTGTCGCTCTGCCACTTCCTGCCGCAATGCGTCGTTGAGTGCAGAAAGCTCCAAGGTGCGACGCATCACCGTCGCTTCCAGATCCTCCCGGTGCAGAATCCGGTCCAGGGCCATGGCCACGTGGCGAGCCACCACCAGAAACAGCGCGCGATCTTCGGCGCTGTAGGTTCGGGAAACCTCGTAGACCTGCATGGCCAGCATGCCAAACACTTCATCCGAAGCGTTTTTCAGCGGCGCGCCCATCCAGAACTCTGGACGATCACCCACGCAGTAGAAACGGTCCTCGGCCTGCGCCGCGAGAATGCCGGCGGCGTCGATCAGCAACGGCTGGCCGGTGGTCAACACCTGGCCGGTCAACGACAGGTGCGATGGGTCAAGGTATTCGTAGTGCGACGACTCCACGGCATCCACGTCGATGATGTCGACGTAATACGGGTAGTCGATCTTGCCCGTGTGCGGGTCATACAGCGCGAGATAGAAGTTCTCGGCGTCGATCAGGCTGGCCAGCAGTTGGTGAACCCCTACCAGAAACACCGAGCGGTCGCGGGTCGAACTGGCGAGATAGGTGATTTCATACAGCACGCGCTGAGTAATCTGTGCACGGGCAAGCGTATCGGCCTGTATTTGAATGCCCAGGCGCTGGGCGAAGTCGGCCAGCGCCGGCTCCGCGGCATCACTGGCTGGCGCAAGTAACCATCCGAGCACACTTTCGCCTTTGCCGGTGGGCCAGCGCTGCAAACGCCAGGTCAGGCAAAAGGCTTCAAACTCATCATTGGCGATACTTGACGGCCACTGCACCCGAGGATCGCCCTGCCCGACCCGATGCAGTTGCTCACCGGCACGGTAAACCACCCACGCGGTTGAATGACTCCAGTTGCGCGCAGTGGCCAGTAATTGCTCGATCGTGTCCGCGTTGCTTGCGTAGGCCATGCCGACAGCACCCGAATTCCCTTTTGGTTGAGATGCGACGACGTCGCAGTCGTTCGATTGCTGCGGGGAGTCGATCAATGGACGAATACGCATCACCTCTCCCTGGGTCAAAACTGCCGGTCTCACTTACTGATTACTAGCAATGTGCCATTTAGCAACCCGTTTAAAGCTTATGAGAATTTTTTTCAATCGTTTTATTCGCTTTAGTGCCAACAAAAGGACAGACAAGGAGTTAAACGCGAGTTCTTCAACAAGACAACCGTTTCCACGCTGCTACGCTTGAAACATTAGCTTTAGTGCTTTGCAGCCAACCGGCGCACGTGCCTTCTGCGGGCTGATGGAACAGTCGAATCAACAGATCCTGTGCCCAGGCGAGTCAGACGTCGTTGAGCAAAGGAGTAGACATGTCCCCCCACAAAAACAGGCCTGCCAACAACATCGCAGGGCAAAAGAAAGACAACGGGGACGAGCCAGTCTTTCACTCGCGCAAGGAACGACTGTACGAAGGTGAGCGATTACGCGAACGTCTTCCGCACGCGCTTCACGCTGAATGGAAACCGACCGGCAAGCACCGTGACTCGATCAAACTCCTCGAAGAGTCCAACCGCTATCGACTGCCCGAACTGGTGCCTGTTCGCTACGGCCGCATGTTGCGCACACCGTTCACGTTCCTGCGGGGCTCTGCCGGGTTGATGGCTCATGACCTGGCGACAACCCCGACCACCGGCATTCAGGTGCAGGCCTGTGGGGATTGTCACCTGATGAACTTCGGGTTGTTCGCGACACCTGAGCGCAATCTGATATTCGACATAAACGATTTCGACGAAACGCTCCCAGCGTCCTGGGAGTGGGATGTAAAACGTCTGGCGATCAGTTTTGCCGTGGCCGCGCGTGATAATCGCCTCAGCGATAAATGGGCGCGGGCCGCCGCGGCCGAATGCGTCCGTGCTTATCGCGAACGCCTGCGCAAGTTTTCCAAAATGAGCCCGATGGAGGTCTGGTATGACCGCCTCGATGCCCAGGCGATCATCGACATGGCACCCAACGCCGAGATCAAGAAAATCCGCGAACAATTGGTCGCAAAGGCCAGGATGCGTGTAGGCGATTATCTGTTTCCCAAGATCAGCGGCGAAGTCGGAGGGCGCCGTCGCCTGATCGATCAACCCCCGATACTGTTTCATGTGTACGAAAAGAGCTTCGTGAAGAACGTCCAGTTGGCTTTGCAAGATTATCGATTGTCACTGCCCCACGAGCGGCGCGTTTTGTTCGATCGCTACCGTCTTGAAGACATTGCCGTCAAAGCGGTCGGGATCGGCAGCGTCGGTACCTATTGTTTTGTCGGCCTGTTCTTTTCCGCGGAAAATCACCCGCTGCTTCTGCAATTCAAGGAAGCCACGCCCTCAGTGCTGTCGCCCTATGCAGGCAAGAGCAATTACGAGAACCAGGGACAGCGTGTCGTCACGGGGCAGCGTCTGATGCAGTCGTCCAGCGACATCTTTTTAGGATGGACACGCAGCCAGAACGGCCGGCACTTCTTTGTCCGTCAGTTGCGCGACATGAAAATGTCAGCGCCCATCGAAGGTATATCCGGCCCTCGATTGAAGATGTACGCCGAGTGGTGCGGTCTTACCCTGGCCCGCGCCCACGCCAAATCGGGGGATGCGGCGCTCATCAGTGGCTACCTGGGCAAGACCGACTCCTTCGACCAGGCCATCGGAAAATTCGCCATTGCCTATGCCGATCAAAATGCAAAAGACCATGGTGCGCTGGTGGAGGCAGAAAAATCCGGGCGGATCATTGCGTTGAGAGAGGATGAGTGACCCTCAAGCCAGGAACGCGACTATTGGGCAATACCCGCTAATCTCCCATGACAGACAATCAATATGGGAGATGTGCAATGACGTTCCGAGACTCAGTTGCAGCTCTACTGGTCACCGCGAGCCTGTTCGGTTGTAGCACTACATCTGAACACGGGGTGACCATGCCTTTGACCGCCACCCGACACAATGCCGGGCAGATCGCCAACACCACGTTGACCAGCTGGGATAAACAAATCACCGGATTCAGTTTCTTCATCAGTGGTGTTCCAACCGGAAGCTCACTGCCTTTGCGTGTCTACACCTTCATCTACAAAGGCAGCTGCCAGCAACCCGGGCCGGTCGCCTACGAAATGAATGATCAAGTCACCACCGAGCGTGTCGCCACCAGCGGTTGGACATTTGAAAGAAGCGCTCCGGTCGCAATGTCCATTCTTCTATCTGGCGGGTACTCGATCGTCGTGCGATCTGTACCCGAAGATGGCAACGCCGATCTATTTTGTGGGGACATCAAGGCACAAGAACCTACGAAGTAGACAAGAAAACCGTGCCCATACGGAGCAAAAATGGAGATCAGGCAGGGAAGCCCCCGATCACCCATTAGCCAGTGGGTGAGATAAGGCTTAGTCTCTGACCAAATCCCTTTGAACCGCCGACTGATGACCCACGCAGATTTTTCACTCGATATCGAAGCCGTCCGCAGCATTGAGGCTGTGCCGGTCATCCTGAGCATGGTCAGGCACCTTACCGGTATGCGATTTGCCGCGGTGGCGAGAGTCACCGAACAAAACTGGGTGGCCTGCGCGGTGGACGACGCCATCGATTTCGGATTGAAACCGGGTGGTGAGTTGGTTCTCGAGTCGACCATCTGCCATGAAATCCGCCAACACCGACAACCGGTGATTTTCGGCCATGCCAGTTCACACCCTGTTTTTTCGATCCACCACACGCCTCGCACGTATGGTCTGGAGAGCTATATCTCCATTCCTATCATCAAAGCCAATGGTGAGTTTTTCGGCACGTTGTGCGCGATCGATTCCGTACCGGCGAATCTTGACGAGCCAGCCATCGCCAAGACACTCACCCTCTTCGCCCAACTGATCGCCATGAGCCTCGACACTCAGAACCACCTGGAAAAAACCAAAGCGGCCCTGGTGGATGCCAATGAAAGTGGCCGTCTTCGCGAGCAATTCATTGCCGTGCTGGGCCATGATTTGCGCACGCCGCTCAGTGCCATTCGGATGAGCGCCGATCTGCTGGAAACCAAAACCGAGGACAAACGCTCTCTCAACCTGATTTCCGCCATCCGCAACAGCTCCACTCGTATGGGTCATCTGATTGAAAACGTTCTGGACTTTGCGCGGGGGCGATTGGGCAGTGGGATTCCGATCAAGCGTCAACTGGTCGATGACCTGGGGCGAGTACTGCGTTTGACTGTGGACGAGGTGCAGGCCTCGCATCCACGCGTGTCCCTCGAACATGCGCTGGCGTTGCCGACCGGCGTCTATTGCGACCCGCTACGTCTCAGCCAACTGTTGTCCAACCTGCTGGGAAATGCTGTCACGCACGGATCAAAAGAGGCCTGCATCAGCGTCCGGGCCTACACCGAAGCAGATGAAATTGTCATATCGGTCACGAATCAAGGTGCCCCGATTCCGGCTGAACTGATGCCCTTGCTGTTCCAGCCTTTCACCCGATCGGAAGCCGGGCAGCGCGGTGAAGGTCTTGGGTTGGGGCTTTACATCGCTTCGCAGATCACCGCCGCCCATAACGGGGCGTTGAGCGTTACCTCGACGTTGGAGTCGGGCACCTGTTTTGTTGCCAGATTTCCCGCCCGATTCAAATGGGTTTGAATGGGGTTTCAATTTCTTAACTTGGGATATCGGGCGTAAAGAAGTAGGCCAGTCCGAGGATCAGATACACCGCAATTAACTGGACGCCTTTGAGCCAGTCCGATCGCCCGTCACCGGCTACCTGGCCGGTAATAAGAACCGCCAACAACACGGTTAGAACCAGGCCGCCAGAGAACGCCAGGTCCATCGCTGCCGAGCCAATGGCATAACTGGCCAATACCAGAACGGGCGCCACGAAGAGCGCGACCTGCACACTTGAACCAATCGCAATAGAGAGCGAAAGGTCCATTCGATTTTTCATCGCAGCGGAAATCGCTGAGGAATGCTCAGCCGCGTTGCCCAGTATCGCGACAATGAAAACGCCGACAAATAGATTGCTCAAACCGAGTTGATGGGCGCTGGGTTCAATGGCGGCCACAAGAATTTCGCTGATCCAGGCGATCATCAGTGTCGCCATCGCTAACACCACTACAGCCTTGCCAGTTGACCAGAGCGCAGTCGGGTGAGCCTCGCGCGCCAGGTTGGGGTCCCCTGCAAACAGGCTCTTGTGGGTGATCAGCGAATACACCAGAAACAAGGCGTAGACCACCAGCAATACCAGCGAGATATACAAGCTCAGTACCTGAAGGCCATGGGGTGCACGCGGCGAAACGACGGCGTTATAGGCTGCGGGCAGGATCAGTGCGATGGTCGCCAGCGTCAGTAACGTGGCCTGAGAACGTGCGGCCGAAGCGTTGTAATGCTGTTCCTTCTGACGCAAGCCCCCAGCCAACATGGATGCGCCCAACACCAGCAGGATATTGCCGACGATTGAGCCAACCAGGGAGGCTTTGACCACATCGTGCAGACCGGCACGCAAAGCGCTCAGGGCGATGATCAGTTCAGTGGCATTGCCGAAGGTGGCATTGAGAAATCCGCCGACGCCCTCCCCGGACCTCTCCGCCAGTTGTTCGGTGGCACGCCCCAACCACCCCGCCAATGGCACGATAGCCAATGCGGCGGCCAGGAAAATAAGCAAGTGCTGCTGGGGGACCATGAACTCCAGAACGATGGCGATTGGAACGAAGACCAGCATCCATAAGAGCATGACTGTACCCGCACAAAAGCATTGATGAAGTAACACTCGGAAATTGCGCTAAGAATGGCCCACATTCCTGACTTCGTCGAACAACAGCTTTCAATAGCAATACGTGTCAGACGCTATTAATAAATGCATTAGCAAACTCAATAAAATCGTCGAACGACTGGTACCTACAAAAATGCGGAAAAAAGTTCATTAAAATTTTCAACGGCTAAAAAATGATCTATACCCAAAAGGGCAATCAGTACGGACCTCGGAAACAAGCCTGTTTACAGGCGTTTGTCCGGTAACTCAACGTCAAGAACGACTGAGAGACTCTGGTTATGAATGTTTTGAAAGTCGCCGCAAGCGATGCCGTTCGTGACTGTTTCCACACTTCCCGCCCGATTGTTGCCCTTGATCAGACTGACTTTACCGATGTCGCCGTTGCGGTGCTGACGGTTGACGATGTCATGGGCGGCGTACTGGATTCCATTCAACGAACAGGCTTCGACATCCCGCTTTTCCTGGTAGTACCGCGTGGCGGTGCCGGCAACCGTGCACTGGATATCTACAAGCGTTTGCACGAAGTGATTCTGCTGGTCAACGGGGTGTTCGACCTCTCCACCAACAACGCCGAGTACTACGGCAACCAATTGGAGACAGCCGCCAAGGCCTATGAAGAAGGTCTGCTGCCGCCCTTCTTTGACGCGCTCAAGCATTACACCGAAGCCGCCAATGCTACGTTCGCCTGCCCCGGTCACCAGGGTGGTCAATTTTTTCGCAAGCACCCTGCCGGTCGCCAGTTCTTCGATTTCTTCGGCGAAACCCTGTTCCGCGCCGACATGTGCAACGCCGACGTCAAACTCGGTGACTTATTGATCCACGAAGGCCCAGCGCTGCTTGCGCAAAAGCATGCCGCCCAGGTGTTTAACGCCGACAAGACTTACTTCGTGCTCAACGGCACATCGGCCTCGAACAAGGTGGTCACCAACGCGCTGCTGACGCCTGGCGACCTGGTGTTGTTCGACCGCAACAACCATAAATCCAATCATCAGGGTGCATTGCTCCAGGCCGGCGCCACGCCGGTGTACCTGGAAACCGCGCGCAACCCTTACGGCTTCATCGGCGGCATCGATGCACATTGCTTTGAAGAAGACTACCTGCGTGAGTTGATCAAGGAAGTCGCCCCGGACAAGGCTGAGTTACCACGCCCATTTCGACTGGCGATCATCCAGTTGGGCACTTATGACGGCACCATCTACAACGCTCGCCAGGTGGTCGACCGCATCGGCAAGCTGTGCGACTACATCCTGTTTGACTCGGCGTGGGTCGGTTACGAGCAGTTCATCCCGATGATGAAAGATTGCTCGCCGATGTTGCTCGACCTGGGTGAAAACGACCCCGGGATTTTCGTCACTCAATCGGTGCACAAACAACAGGCCGGCTTCTCCCAGGCCTCGCAGATCCACAAGAAAGACCGCCACATCAAGGGCCAGCCGCGTTATTGCAATCACGCGCGGTTGAACAACGCCTTCATGGCCCAGGCCTCCACCAGCCCGTTCTATCCGCTGTTCGCCTCGCTGGATGTGAATGCGCGTATCCACGCCGGTCGCAGTGGCTTGCGCCTGTGGGAAGACTGCGTGAAGTTCGGCATCAACGCGCGCAAGCTGATCCTGGAAGCCTGCACCCTGATCCGCCCATTCGTGCCGGAAACCATCGACGGGCGCCCATGGCAGGACCATCCCACCGACGCGATCGCCAGCAACTTGCGTTTTTTCGAGTTCCACCCCAAGGATCGCTGGCACGCCTTCCCCGGCTATGCCGAAAAGCAGTACTTCATCGACCCCTGCAAGCTGCTGTTCACCACCCCTGGCATCGACCCGATCGATGGCAGTTACAGCGACTTCGGTATCCATGCCGGCATCCTGGCCAACTTCCTGCGCCAGAACGGCATCGTCCCGGAGAAGTGCGACCTCAACTCGATTCTGTTCCTGCTCACGCCCGCCGAAGACTGGGCGAAGATGAGTCATCTGGCTGCGCAACTGGCGCGCTTCGAGCAGTTCCTTGCCGATGATGCGCCCATGAGCCGGGTACTGCCGGCGATCTACGCGCGCTACGAAGCACGCTACCGCAACTACACCATCCGCCAGCTCTGCCAGGAAATGCACGACCTGTACCGCAGCCATAACGTGCAGCAACTGCAAAAGGACATGTTCCGCAAGGCGCACTTCCCGAAAAAAGCCATGAACCCGCAGCAAGCGCAGATCGAATACATCCGCGGCAATGTCGAGCTCGTCGCCCTGAGCGATGCCGATGGCCGTATTGCCGCCGAAGGCGCTTTGCCCTACCCGCCCGGCGTGTTGTGCGTGGTGCCGGGTGAGATCTGGGGCGGCGCGGTATTGAAATACTTCCTGGCGCTGGAAGAAGGCATCAACGCGTTGCCCGGGTTCACGCCGGAACTTCAAGGCGTGTACCTGAAAGAAGAAGGTGGCCGTATTCGCGCCTATGGCTACGTACTCAAGACCTGATCCTCGCCCCGCTCAAGGCGCAGCGTTTGCACCACCTTACAAGGTTTATCTGATCAAGCAGCAAGGCTTGCCCCCTACCTGGCGATTGGCAGTGCGTCGCCAGGCGGAGGGTCAACATTTGAACAGGGCAAGGAGTACGCGATGGCTGATTCAAGCAAGAAAATGGGCCTGATGGGGCTCACCACGCTGGTCACGGTCAACATGATGGGGTCAGGCATCATCATGCTGCCCACCAACATGGCCCAACTGGGTGCAGTCTCGCTGTTGTCATGGATTTTCACGGCGATCGGCTCGATGGCCATTGCCTATTGTTTCGCCCAGTGCGGGGTGTTCTGCTCGCGTTCCGGCGGCTTGTCCGCCTACACCGAAGAAGCCCATGCGAAGTCGGGGTTCTTCCTCTGCTCGTATCTGTATTTCCTGTCCCTGGCCATCGCCAACGTCGCAGTCGCGATCTCGGCGGTGGGCTACATGAGCGCCTTCCTGCCGTGGCTGAGCAGTGGTGCCATCCCGTTATTCGTCGGCACGGTCGGGCTGATCTGGATCACCATCATCGCCAACTTCGGCGGCCCGAGCATCACCGGCAAGATCGGCGCGTTTACTGTGTGGGGTGTGATCATTCCGGTGGCGGGCCTGAGCATCATCGGCTGGTTCTGGTTCGACTCCAAAGTGCTGGAAGCCGCGTGGAACCCCAACAACCTGGCCATCTCCGAAGCCATTGGTAAGGCGATTCCCCTGACCCTGTGGGCCTTCCTCGGCATGGAGTCAGCGGCCCAGGCCACCGATGCGGTGGAAAATCCCAAGCGCAACGTACCGCTGGCGTGCCTGTTCGGCACCCTGGGCGCAGCCGCGGTGTACGTGCTGTCGACCACCGTTATCCAGGGCATCATTCCCAACGCCGAACTGGCCAGTTCCTCGGCACCTTTCGCGCTGGTTTACGCCAAGATATTCAGCCCGATGGTGGGTAACATCGTCATGGCGCTGGCGGTCATGGCTTGCATCGGCTCGCTGCTGGGCTGGCAGTTCACCCTGGCCCAGACCGCCAAGATGACCGCCGACCAGAACCTGTTCCTCAAATTGTTCAGCAAGGTCAACGCCAGCGATGCGCCCGTCATCGGCATGATCGTCTGCGGTGTGTTGCAGACCGTCATGGCCTTGTCGACCATCTCGCCCGATGCCGCTGCGCAGTTCAGCAAACTGGTGAGCCTGGCGGCAGTGACCAACCTGATCCCTTACATCACAGCGCTGACCGGCTTGCTGGTGATCATGCACAAGGCCCAGGTGAGTCCTGGCGTGTACACACGCAACCTGGTGGTTTTACTGATTGCGGTGGCTTACTCGTTGTATGCCCTGTTTGCCTGCGGCAAGGATGCGGTGATGGGCGGCACACTGGTGCTTGCCTTTGGTTACCTGCTCTACGGCTTCCTCGCCAAGCGTTTCGTCGACGTACCGCCCGCCGCTCAAGCCAGGACCGGCAATGTTTAGGCATGGCAATCACGACTGCACAGACCTCTGTACACGGGGAAACCGGATATGAACGCACCCTTCGCAAAAACCACTCGCCTGCTGTTCGCCTTGGTGTTCACCGCGCTGCCGATCGTGGCGAGTGCCAACACCCTGGAGCGCGTACGCACCAGCAATACTTTCACCCTGGGTTACGTGCCGGACCTGGCGCCCTTCAGCGTTCAGCAAGGCGACAAAGCCAGCGGTTATGGCATCGACCTGTGCCTGAAGATCGCCGACAAACTCAAGACTGAACTCAACCTGCCCAACCTGCAGGTGCGTTACCAACCCGTGACGGTTTCCGAAGAAACCAGCGCGGTGAAACTGGGCACGGTCGACATCCTCTGCACGCCGACCCCGCCAACCCTCGAACGGCGCAAAACCATCAGCTACTCGATTCCGGTGTATACCGCCGGCCTCTCGGTTCTGGTGCGCAAGGATGCCGCCGAACCCCTGCTCAATGCACTGAACGGCAAAGAGGCCAATCCAGGCCCGACCTGGCGCGCAACGATCAACCGAGGCCTGTCCAACCAGACCTACGCCACCATCGAGGGCGGCGTGACCGAGGACTGGATTCGCGAACGGATGCGCATGCTCGGCGTGATCGCTTCCCTGGTGACCGTCGCCAACACCGACGAAGGCGCCAAACTGGTGGCAGCACGCAAGGCTGATGCTTTCTTCGCCGAGCGCATGCTGCTGAAAAACCAGGTCGCCAAAGGCGATGCCAACAACGACCTGATGGTCCTGGACCGCATCTTCGAGTACACCCCGGTGGCGATGATCGTCGAGCGTGGAGACGAAGACTTCCGCCTCCTGGTCGACATGGCCCTGAGCGAGGCTTATCACTCCGGCGCCATCGAGCAGGATTACGACAAGTACCTGGGCGGGATCAACGAAACCATGAAAAAGCTGTTCCGGGCCTACGCATTGCCTTGAGGATGAAGGGCTACAGAAATCCTGCGTGAAGCTGGCACACGGATGTGCCAGGCGACGTTTGATGGACGCTTCACTCGCTCAAGGATCCTTCGGTTCTTGCGCCCGCGCTGTAAACCATTTGTCCCTGGGCACCCACTTCTCTGCTGGCGGATCACTCAGATAGTGAGGCGACATGATCTGCACGCCGTACTCGTTGAACACATCCTGAATGTTCGCGTGCAGCATGCTGAGCAGCACCGTACGCGGGCATGGCTGACTCGGAATGGCCTGCGCCACCAGCCGATACTCGGGATAGAAGTCCGACAGCAAGGTCCGGGTGTACGTCAGGATCAATCCCGCCGCCGCTTGCCCGACCACACTCGAAGCGCCAGGTGAAATCATCACACCGATCAACACCGAAAAACCGTTGAATGCATCTGTGCCTCGCGCCCGGCAGATAGGGGGTAAGCCATCGCCGACGCAAACAGCCAGATCGCCAGGGAGTTGTCAGATCTCGAGGTTGCGGGCTACACGACGATGACCCGCGACAGCCGGTTGAAAAAGACCGACTGCGCGGGAGATCTGAAGATGGGGGTCAGAAGTTGGTGTCGCGGCCCTTCCCTGTTGCCTGGAAGTGGCGCGGGCCGAAGGACCGCGACGACTGGAGCGGGGTCTTTAATACTCTTCTTCCACTGGCGGCCGATCTTCCACCCACTGCCAGAACAGCTGATAACCGACCGCAAGCACTACGGGCCCGATGAACAAACCGAGGATGCCACTGGTGACCATGCCGCCCAGCGCACCGATCAGCACCACCGGCATCGGCACATCCACGCCACGGCCCAACAGCAACGGTTTGAGCACGTTGTCCACCAACCCGGCAACGAAGACGAACACCGAGAAAATGATGGTTGTGGTATTGGCGCCTTCGGTGGCGAGCACATAGGCAATCACCGGCACCGTAATCAAAGTCGCCGGCAACTGCATGATGCCCAGCAGCAACACCGCCAATGCCAGCAGCCCGGCACCTGGCACGCCCTTGAAGACAAAGCCCAGGCCCACCAACAGCATCTGAATGAACGCGATACCGACCACGCCAAGTGCCACCGCACGAATCGTTGCGGTACACAAAGTGGCGATTTGCGGGCCTTTATCCGGGCCGCTGATTCGCGACGCAATCTGCACGGCGGCATTACTGCCGGCCTTGCCATAGGCCATGAAGATCCCGGCGATGATCAGCGCAATGATAAACATGAGAAAACCCATGCCGACGCCGGCCAGTTTGCCCAACAGGCCCAGGCTGACGTCCTTGATTTGCGGTATGTACTTGGCGGTCAGGCCTGGAAGGTCAGTCGACGCCTGAAGCCACAGGGCTGAAAGCGGTTTGCCTATCAATGGCCATTGCGCGACGGCGTCGCTGGGTGGAGGAATCTGGATGCCTTCACTCTTGACGGCCGCCATGGCGCTTTCGACCGAATCGGCAATCGAGACACCGAGCAAGTAGATCGGCACCATGAGGATCGCAATCGCCACCAGCACGATCACCGTGGCGGCGCGCCCTTCTTTTTGCCCCAGCGGCCCCATGAGCCGTTCTTGCAAAGGGTAAAGGGTAATCGCCAGGATAACCGACCACAGCATAAGGTCGCGGAAGGGGCGGAAGATCTCGAAGCAGAACAGCACCAGAACCACAATCAGTCCGGCACGGATCAGCACATCAAGCATCCCGCGGGACAACGCTTTCAGTGAGAGCGAAGTGGGCACCATGGAAGTCTCCTGACTTTACGCTGTGGGTTTGAGGAATCCGTTAGCCCAGCATAGACGCTCATTACACAACGTAAAGGATCAACGCAGCTTCTGTGGATCCACCGTAATGGCAGGTCGAACCCGCGCGTTTCCCTGTAGGAGCTGTCGAGTGCAACGAGGCTGCGATCTTTTGATTCTGGCGTGCCCCTATATCAAGGAAAATGGCGGAAGGTAGCCGGAGTCGAACCTGCCCGGGAACGGATGCCGTCCCCAACCGGGTTTGAAGCCCGGCCGCGCCACCGGGCGCGATTACCTTCCTTGAATCAGTGTCCGGCTTCCCGGGCCAGGGCATTGTCCGGGCGGATCTGGCGTCGATCGCCAAAACGCCGGGTCAGGCCGAGCCGGTCGAAGTATTCGAGTATCTGGATGCTGCGCTTGCGCCCCAGGCCCACCGCGTCGCGAAATGCCGAAACCTGGATCACCGGGTTGTCCTCGGCCAGTTGCAACAGCATAGCCGCCAAACGCCGGATCATCGCGTCGGTGTAAAACAGGTCGCGGACCACTTGATGCAACAGCCCCAACCGGGCCATTTTGCGCAGCAGCAAGCGAACCCTGGTTTCGTCATGGCCCAGCTCGCGCACCCACGGTGGGTCGAAACCGGCCCCGTCGAACAATGGCTGCAGCTGTTGCCAGAGCGTTTCGTCTTCTTCACTCAAGCGCACTTGATGGTCAGGCAGATGCAGCCATGGTCCGCTGCTGCTGATGGTGCGGTCGGCCAGCAGTTCGTCGAGCAGACTGACGAAGGTCGGGCGGTCGAGGGCGGTGCCGGTGAAGCGACGCAGGCGATCACGGTCCGGGCCCATTTGGTCCGGCTCCAGTTCATGAAAGCGTGCAAGGTGTTCGAGCAAATCCGTTTTCAGGGCCTGCCATCGGGCCTCACTGAACAACAACGGTCCTTGCCGCGTCTCGATCCATCGCACGTCATCGGGCAAGGTCCAGAGGGCGCGCGGGCTGTTGAACTGGCGCTCAAGCCGTTGGGGATCGAGGCCTGTATCGCTGTTGACCAGCAACACTGGCAGTACGTCTTCCAGGCAATCGCGCGTCGCCAACGCTTGTAGCTGCGCCAATCGCTCGGGGCTGCGTCGCTGGCGGGACGGCGCGAACGGGTCGAGCACCCGTCCTCCACCGAGGGTGCGTTGTGCGCTCTGGTCACGCAGGATCAGCGGATCGCCTTTCACTGCCTGCACCGGTGCATTCAGCAAGATCTGAGCGAACATCCTCTCGCCCAGTGCAAGGCTGGTGCCCTCCAGCAAGGCCACGCGCCCGGTCAGATCTTGCGTGCCGATATGCACATGCACCGGCTGAAAATGCTCGAAGGCGCGGGGCTCGCCGCTCAGCAAACGCAGATCAATGTCCAGACGCTGGCTCGGTGCATACAACCACTGCGCCGACAACCACTGACCGCGATGAATCTGCTCCAGCGCCAAGCGTTCGGCACTGATGTTCAACGCAACACGCTGCCCGGCCATGGCGACTTCGGCGGCTTGATTCTGCGCGTGCAGACCCCGCACCCTTACGGGTTTGCCGAGGGGACCGAGCATCAACGTATCGCCCACCGCCACTTGACCGGACAACGCCGTACCGGTGACCACAATACCCGCTCCCGCCACGCTGAACGCCCGATCAATCGCCAGGCGAAAACCACCGTCGAGGCTGCGTTGAGCGACGTCGCGCTGAGCGGTGACCAAGGTCTGGCGCAGGGTGTCGATGCCCTGCCCGGTGACGCTCGACAGCGCAATCAACGGCGCATCGGCATAAGGGCCGGGTGCCAACAAGGATTCGATTTGCTCGCGCACCCGTTGCACCCGGCTCGCTTCGACCCGGTCGCACTTGCTGATTGCCACCAGTGCCCGCGGGATACCCAGCAGTTCGACAATGGCCAGGTGTTCGCGGGTCTGCGGCATCACGCCGTCGTCGGCGGCCACCACCAACAACACCAGATCAATGCCCTGTGCCCCGGCGAGCATGTTGTGGGTGAAGCGTTCGTGTCCGGGCACGTCGATAAAACCAGTGAGGCCCGCGCCCGGTTCCAGCTCGGCATAAAGGTAACCGAGGTCGATGGTCATGCCGCGTTCGCGCTCTTCCCGGCGCCGATCACCAGCCTGACCGGTCAAGGCCTGGAGCAACGCGGTCTTGCCGTGATCGATGTGCCCTGCGTTGCCGACGATCACCCTAAATCTCCAATTGATCGAGTTGCGCCAGCCACGCGGGCTCATCGTCCAGTTGCCGCAAGTCTAGCCACAAGGCGTCGTCATCGATGCGCCCGAGCACCGCAATCGGCAAGGCACGCAATGCTTCTTCGAGCCCGTGCAAACATCTTCCGCGCAAGCGTTTGGACGTTTGCGGCCGCAGGCATAACGCGGCACTGGGCAAACGCGCTACCGGTTGGCTGCCGCTGCCGATCATGCCCAGCGCCGGCTCCGCGCTGACGCCCCAGGCGTCGCCCAGCACTCGCGCCAGTGACGGTTGCAAGCGCTCAGCCTGGGCCAGGATATCCGCTTGAGGCCGGGTCAGCAGACGCAAACTGGGCAGACGTTCTGCCAGGCGATCGGGGTTGCGGTAAAGACCAAGTACGGCTTCGAGGGCGGCCAACGTCAGTTTGTCGACTCGCAGTGCGCGTTTAAGCGGGTTCTTCTTGATCCGTGTGATCAAGTCTTTGCGACCGACAATCAGCCCGGCCTGCGGGCCACCGAGCAGTTTGTCGCCGCTGAAGGTGACGATGTCGGCGCCATCGAGCAGTGCCTGGCGCACCGTCGGTTCGGCCGGCAACCCCCAGCGAGTGAGGTCCAACAGACTGCCGCTGCCGAGGTCTTCCAGCAGCGGCAAGCCATGCTGGTGCGCCAGTTGCGCCAGCTCTGCGGTAGGCACGCTGGTGGTGAAGCCCTGAATGTTGTAGTTGCTCGCATGCACGCGCATGAGCAAACCACTGCGCGGCCCGATGGCGGCTTCGTAGTCGCGGGCGTGGGTGCGGTTGGTGGTGCCGACTTCGTGCAGCTTTACCCCGGCGCGGGCCATGATGTCGGGAATGCGAAACGCACCGCCGATTTCGATCAGCTCGCCCCGGGAAATGATGCCTTCCTTGCGCGCGCCGAGGCTGTTGAGGGTTAGTAATACGGCGGCGGCATTGTTGTTGACCACGGTCACCGCTTCAGCGCCGGTCAGTTCGCGGATCAGCCCCTCGATCAGATCGTCGCGGTCGCCACGCTTGCCGCTGTGCAGGTCGAATTCCAGATTCAGCGGATAGCGCGCGGCCATTTGCACCGCTTCAATCGCTTCCTCAGGCAACAGCGCCCGCCCAAGGTTGGTGTGCAGCACGGTACCGGTGAGGTTGAACACCCGGCGTACGTGACTGCGATGTTGGGTGGAGAGGCGTTCCCCCGCCCTGCCCGCCAACACTTCCGGGGCGAGTTCAACGGCGTTGAGTTGCCCGGCCAGAACCGGTTCGCGCAAGTCATCGAGCAACTGCCGCAGGCTGGCAAGCAAGGCGTCGCGCCCGTAGCGTTCGGCCAGCGGTTGGCAGGACGGGTGGCGCAGCAAACTATCGATGGAGGGCAGACGCAAGGTTTCACTGGTGGATCGGGCGGACATCAGGCGCTCCCGCAAAGGTTGACCGCCTGAGTGTAGACGTTCGCGTCAGTCGCCCCCGGGTGCCAGCAATAGATTGGGCGCCGGGCGCTGAAAGCCTTCCTGCTCCAGCCGCATGTCGAGCATCAGGCTGCTCAGGTCGGCGGACAACGCTTCGCCCTCGGCGTCGCACTCCAGGTAAATCTGCTTCAGATAACTCATGCAGCCCGGACAGGTTTCCGCGCGCAATGGTGCCTTGTCGGCCGCATGACGGTCGCTGTCGAAGCTGACGTATTGCAGGCCTTTGCTCTGCTCGCAATACACGCACTTGACCCGCACCACATGCCATTCGCAGGCACACAGGGAACAGACCAGATAGCGCAAGCCGTTGTACTTGCCGCGATGGCGAATGACGCCGGCCATGGCGGGTGATCCGCAAGCCGGGCATTGATGGAGGCTGTTGCCGGGTTTCAAGGCCAGGTTCGGTGTACTCAATAACCAATGGCTCCAGGCTGTCTGTAACGCAGCGCCGAGAAACGGCACCAGCGCCGGCGGCAGCAAGGCGTATTGACCGCTGACCAGCGCCAGTGCCCAGGTTTTGGCCTGCCCGTCGCTGGCACTGCGCAACGTCGCGACAGCCTTCTCTACGGCAGGTTGTGGAGGTAACCGAAAGTTTGGCAACAGCGCATGCAGAAATGCCAACCAGCCGTCCTCACGCACCAGGCTGTCGGCGGCAAAGGGTGGCAAACCGTGATCGAGGCACAATTGGATGCGTTGCGGGTCCGGTGCAGCGGCGGGCGGCGGATCGTCGAGCAAACGCTGTTGCGCGTGGCACAACCCGGCGACCAGCTGCAGGTAATCGGCCAAGGGATGCCCTTCGGCCAAGCGTTCCAAACGCAGCGCCCGCAGGGTGAACAGGTTGTGCGGTGCAAGGTGCAGAAACGGCGGTGAAGTCGCCGCCGCTTCGATCTGTCCTGGCTCCAGAATGGTGGCCAAATCGTTATCCTTTTTTGCTCAACGGAGGGTCGCGACGCGGACGCTCGTCGCGCGTCACCTCGCGGTACCACAGTTCATGGTGTTTCTTCGCCCAGGCGCGGCTGACCCAGCCATGCATCATTGCGCTGACTGAACCCTTGATCCAGATACCAGCATAGATGTGCACGATGATGCTCAGGATCAGCACAAAACCGGCCAGCGCATGCAGCAACATCGCCCAGCGGATCGTGGTGATGCCGAAGTAGTCGCTGAAATACGCACGCCAAATCACCAGGCCGGTCAACAGCAGCCCCAGCATGCACAGCAGTAAAGTCCAGAACAGCAACTTCTGCCCCGGGTTGTACTTGCCAATCGGTGGCACGCCCTCCTCCTGGTTTTTCATCACCCGGTCGATACGCCGCAGCCACAAGCGATCATTGGCGATGAAGTAGTTGGCGCGCCAGAAACGGAACACCAGCCCGAGGAAAAACACGAACATCAGTACGCCCATGAACGGGTGCAGGATGCGCGTCCAAGGCCCGCCGCCGAACAGGTTGCTCAGCCAGAACAGCGCCGGATGAAACAGCGCCAATCCGGACAGCCCCGCCATGAAAAACAGGATCGCCACCAGCCAGTGATTGGTGCGCTGGTTGGCGGTGTAGCGAAGGATCTGTTTACGGATCATGGCCTGTCCTCCCGCTTCGGATCATAGGTGTGCACCGACGGATCGACTTCATGCACCGATGGATCGTTGAGCGGTGGCAGTTCATCCTCCTCGACGATCTGCGGCCCGACGCGCACGTAGTGGAAGAATCCGGCCAGCACCGCCAGGCCCATGGCCAACAAGCCCAAGGGTTTGCTCACGCCTTTCCACAGTTCAACCAGCGGGCTGATGGTCGGGTCGATCGGCAATCCGGCGTAAAGCTTCGGCGTATCGGCATGGTGCAGCACGTACATCACGTGGGTGCCGCCGACGCCAGCGGGGTCATACAAGCCGGCATTGTCGAAGCCTCGGCTCTTGAGGTCGACGATGCGTTCGGCGGCGTGTTCCTTCATGTCTTCCTTGGAGCCAAACACGATCGCCCCGGTCGGACAGGTTTTCACGCAGGCCGGTTCCAGCCCCACCGCCACCCGGTCTGAACACAGCGTGCACTTGTAGGCCTTGTGGTCCTTCTGCGAAATGCGCGGAATGTTGAACGGGCAACCGGTGATGCAGTAACCGCAACCGATGCAATGGTCCTGGTTGAAATCGACGATGCCGTTGGCGTGCTTGATGATCGCGCCGGGGCTGGGGCACGCCGCCAGGCAACCGGGTTCGGCGCAGTGCATGCAGCCGTCCTTGCGGATCAGCCATTCAAGGTTGCCGGCATCGGTTTCATGCTCGGTGAAGCGCATCAGGGTCCAGGTTTCGGCCGTGAGGTCTTGCGGGTTGTCGTAGGTGCCGTGGTTGTGGCCGACCTCGTCGCGCAGCTCGTTCCATTCCGAGCAGGCGACCTGGCAGGCCTTGCAACCAATGCATTTGGTGGTATCGATCAGCTTGGCGACTTCCTCCTGGTTACGCACCGAGGACGGCACGGTGGTGGTGGCCGAGCGGGCAATGATGTCTTGGCTGGCCATTTAGATTTTCTCCACGTTAACCAGGAATGACTTGGATTCCGGGGTCTGTGTGTTGCCATCGCCGAGGAACGGCACCAGGGTGTTGGTCAGGTAACCGTGACGCGTGAGACCGGTGAAGCCCCAGTGCAACGGGATGCCGATCTGGTGCACCACCTGATTGTTGACCTGCAACGGCCGAATCCGCTTGGTCACCACCGCCACTGCTTCGATATGCCCGCGCTTGCAACTGACGCGTACCCGGTCACCGGCGACGATGCCTTTTTCCCTGGCCAGCACTTCGCCGATCTCGACGAATTGCTCGGGTTGGGTAATCGCGTTGAGCTTGCAGTGCTTGCTCCAGAAGTGGAAATGCTCGGTCAGCCGGTAGCTGGTGGCGGCATACGGGTAGTCCTTGGCCACGCCGAGGGTATCCCACACCGAATCAAAGATCCGTGCCGCCGGGTTACTGGTGGCTTTCTTGTTGTCCGGGTGCAGGGGGTTGATGCCGATGGGCGTCTCGAACGGCTCGTAGTGTTCGGGGAACGGGCCTTCGTTCATCTTGTCGACGGCGAAGAACCGCGCCACGCCTTCGGGGTTCATGATGAACGGATTCATCCCGGCTTCCGGCGGCACGTCGGCCTTATAGTCGGGCACATCGGTGCCGCCCCAGGCTTTGCCGTTCCACCACACCAGGCGTTTTTTCTCGTCCCACGGCTTGCCTTGCGGGTCGGCCGAGGCGCGGTTGTAGAGAATCCGCCGGTTCGCCGGCCACGCCCAGGCCCAGCCCTGATGCTGGTGCATGCCAAACGGATCGTTGTTGTCGCGGCGGGCCATCTGATTGCCGACTTCGGTCCAGCTACCGCAGAAAATCCAGCAACCGGAAGCCGTGCTGCCGTCGTCCTTGAGCTGACCGAACCCGGCCAATTGGGCATTGGCCTTGATCAGCGCGCCGGTGGCGTCGGTGAAGTCGGCGGTGGCGTTGCCGTTGATTTCCTTGGCCAGCTCTTCCGGTGAAGGTTCGTCGGCGATTTTGTACGGCCACGACAGTTTGAGGAGCGGTTCTGCATAGGCGCCGCCGTTGGCCTGATAGCGTTGGCGCAGGCGCAGGAACAGTTCGCTCATGATCCGCACGTCAGTGCGCGCTTCACCAGGGCCGTCGGCGCCTTTCCAGTGCCACTGCAGCCAGCGACTGCTGTTGACCAGCGAACCGTCCTCTTCGGCGAAACACGTAGTGGGCAGGCGAATCACTTCAGTCTGGATATCGGCGCTATTGACGTCGTTGTACGGACCGACCTTTTGCCAGAACTCCGAGGTCTCGGTGGCCAGGGGGTCCATCACCACCAGCCATTTGAGCTTGGCCAGCGCCGCCATCACACGGTTCTTGTCAGGCAACGCGGCGATCGGATTGAAGCCTTGGCACATGTAGCCGTTGACCTTGCCCTGGCCCATCAGGTCGAACACTTTGAGGATGTCGTAGTTGGGAATGTCGAGTTTTGGCAAATAGTCGTAGCACCAATTGTTCTCGACCGTGGCATTGGCCCCGTACCAGGCTTTCATCAGGCTGACGTGGAATTTGCTGTAGTTCTGCCAATAGGACAATTGCCCTGGCCGCAGCGGTTTCTGCGTGCGTTTGACGATGTAGGCGTTGTAATCCTGCTCGGCATCGCCCGGTAGCGTCAGATAGCCCGGCAGTGAGTTGGACAACAGGCCCAAGTCGGTCAACCCCTGGATATTGGAGTGCCCGCGCAAGGCGTTGACGCCGCCGCCGGGCATGCCGACGTTGCCCAGCAACAGTTGCACCATCGCCGCACTGCGGATGATTTGCGATCCAATCGAGTGCTGGGTCCAACCGAGGGCGTAGAGAATCGTCATGGTCTTGCCCGGAACCGAGCAGGTGGCGATTTCGTCCCAGATTTTCTGCATGGCATCGACCGGCATGCCGCAAATCTGGCTGGCCAGTTCGATGTTGTAGCGGCTGTAATGCTGCTTCATCAATTGATAGACGCAGCGCGGATCTTGCAGGCTCGGGTCGGTTTTGACGAAGCCGTCCTCACCCATTTCATAACCCCAACCGGACTTGTCGGTATACGCGCGTTTGGCCACGTCGTAGCCGCTGAAGATCCCGTCCTCGAAGCCATAGCCGGCTTTGACGATGAAGGACACGTCGGTGTAGTTGCGCACGTATTCGTGCTGGATCTTGTCCTGGGTCAGCAGGTAATTGATCAGCCCGCCCATGAAGGCGATGTCGGTGCCGGTGCGAATCGGCGCGTAGTAGTCGGCCACCGAAGCGGTCCGGGTAAAACGCGGGTCGACCACGATCAGGCGCGCCTTGTTGTGCGCCTTGGCTTCGGTCACCCATTTGAAGCCGCACGGGTGCGCTTCTGCTGCGTTGCCGCCCATCACCAGAACCAGATTCGCGTTGGCGATATCGGTCCAGTGGTTGGTCATGGCACCACGGCCGTACGTCGGGGCAAGACTTGCCACCGTCGGGCCGTGTCAGACACGCGCCTGGTTATCAAACCCCAGCATGCCGAGACTGCGAATGACCTTGTGGGTGATGTAACCCGCTTCGTTGGACGCCGCCGATGCCGCGAGGAAACCGGTGGTCAGCCAGCGATTCACCGTTTGGCCCTGTGCGTTTTTCTCGATGAAGTTGGCGTCGCGGTCGGCCTTCATCAGGTCGGCGATGCGATCCAGCGCTTCATCCCAGGAAACACGCGTCCATTCGGTACTGCCGGGCTTGCGTACCTGCGGGTACTGCAGGCGGCCGGGGCTGTGAATGAAGTCCAGCAGGCCCGCGCCTTTGGGGCAAAGGGTGCCGCGGTTGACCGGGTGGTCGGCGTCACCTTCGATGTGGATGATGCTTTGCGCAACGTTCTTCGCAGTATCGCCCTGGCTGTACATGATCAACCCACAGCCGACCGAGCAGTACGGGCAGGTGTTGCGGGTTTCATGGGTGTGGGCAAGCTTGAAGTGGCGCACCTGCTCGGCGAAGGCTGGCGTCGGGGCCATGCCCAACGCGCCCAGGCTAGAGCCTGCAAGGCCGATACCAGCGACCTTGAAGAACTGACGACGGTTGAGGTCCATCGTTCACTCCTGATCAGGTGGAAACCCGGTACTTTTGCCGGATTTTCTGGACAGTCACGGTGGCGGCAGACGGGCTGCCGACACTTCAACTCTAGTCAAGGCTGTCGAAACCGCGATGAAACCCGACCGTCGGGCATTCACGAGACCTGTAGGAGCTGCCGCAGGCTGCGATCTTTTGATCTTGCTTTTTTTAAGATCAAAAGATCCCAGCCTCGTTTCACTCGACAGCTCCTACAGGTCCTAAAGGTGTTTCGTAAACCCGGCTCGCTCCCGCAGGGTCTGGGGATTATCATGGCCGGCATGATTAACCCGACTTCAAGAGACCGCGCATGACTTTCGATTTTGATCAGGTGTTCGATCGCCACAACACCGGCAGCACCAAATGGAGCCGCTACCCGGCCGATGTGTTGCCGATGTGGGTCGCCGACATGGATTTCGCCGCGCCACCGATGATCATCCAGGCGCTGCAAAAACGCCTGGAACACCCTATGGTCGGCTACAGCGTGGCCCCGGACGATCTGCGCGAGGCCATCGTCGCCGACCTGTGGAACAAGTACGCCTGGCGTGTCGAACCGCAAGAGTTGATCTTCCTGCCGGGGGTCGAGTCAGGTTTCAACATGGCCCTCAAAGCGCTGGTGCAGCCGCAACAGAATGTCGTGGTCCAGGTGCCGAACTACCCGCCGTTGCGCCATGCGGCGGGTCACTGGGGGCTGAACAAGGTTGAACTGAGTTTTGACGCTCAAGCGGACGGCACTTACGCCACTCCACTGGCGACCTTGAGCCAGTCGCTGCAAGGTGGCGGTGCCCTGCTATTGAGCAACCCGCACAACCCGTTGGGCAAAACGTTCCCGCGCGAAGAGCTGCAAGCCATCGCCGACATCTGCGTGGAGCACGACGCCTGGATCATCTCCGACGAAATCCACGCCGAATTGTGCTTTGACGGTCGCCAGCACATTCCGATGGCAACTTTGAGTCCGCAAGTCGCCCAGCGCACCATCACACTGATGTCAGCCAGCAAGGCCTACAACATCGCCGGGCTGAAAACCTCGTTCATGATCATTCAAGACCGCCACCTGCGCGAGCGGGTCAACCACGCCCGTTGCGGCATGGTCGACAGTGTCAACCCGCTGGGCCTGGAAGCCACCCGCGTTGCCTACAGCGAAGCGGCGCCGTGGCTGAACGAGCTCAAGGTCTACCTGCAAGGCAACCGTGATTACCTGGTCGATGCCGTGCGCAACCGCTTGCCGGGTATCACCATGAACGTGCCGCAAAGCACCTACCTGGCGTGGCTCGATTGCTCGGCGTTGGGGCTGGACAACCCGCAGCAGTTCTTCCTGGAACAAGCCAAAGTCGGTTTGAGCGCGGGCCTGGATTTCGGCGATGAGTGCCGCCAATTCGTACGCCTGAACTTCGGCTGCCCGCGTTCGTTGCTGGAAGAAGGGATTGCGCGGATGGAGCGCAGTTTGCGTCACCTCAAAGCCTGACACCGCTCCCCCTGTAGGAGCTGGCTTGCCAGCGATGGCGATCATTGGGTCGAAATTGATTTTGCCTGAGCGGGCGCTATCGCTGGCAAGCCAGCTCCTACAGGGATTGTGTGAACTCCAGCCAAACCCCCACAGTCAACCCCGAACACGCCCCCTGTTCGGAGACTGATGATGAACTACCCCAAGCCCCCCTTCCCAAAACAACACCAACCCGTCCCCGGCTCCCAGCGCAAAATGGACCCTTACCCGGACTGCGGCGAGCAAAGCTATAAAGGCTCGGGCCGTCTGGAGGGCAAGATCGCCCTGATCACCGGTGGTGACAGCGGCATCGGCCGCGCCGTGGCGATCGCCTTTGCCCGTGAAGGAGCGGACGTGGCCATTGCTTATCTTGATGAGCAGGAAGATGCGCAGGAAACTGCGCGCTGGGTCGAACAGGCCGGTCGTCAATGCCTGTTGCTGCCCGGCGACCTGGCGCACAAGGTGCATTGCCAGGCACTGGTGGAAAAAACCGTCGAACGCTTTGGCCGCATCGATGTGCTGGTGAATAACGCCGCGTTCCAGATGACCCACGAAACCCTCGAAGACATTCCGGACGAAGAATGGGTGATGACCTTCGACGTCAACATCACCGCCATCTTCAGGATTTGTCAGGCCGCGTTGAAACACATGAGACCCGGCAGTTCGATCATCAACACCAGCTCAGTCAACTCGGACATGCCCAACCCCACCCTGCTCGCTTACGCCACGACCAAAGGCGCTATCGCCAACTTCAGCGCCGGTCTGGCGCAAATGCTCGGGCCGAAAAATATCCGGGTCAACAGCGTGGCCCCCGGGCCGATCTGGACACCGCTGATCGTATCGACGATGCCTGAAGAAACCGTGCAGAACTTCGGCGCCAACACCCCGCTTGGTCGCCCGGGCCAGCCCGTGGAAGTGGCGCCGATTTATGTGCTGCTGGCTTCGGACGAAGGCAGCTATATCACCGGCCAGCGCTTTGGTGTGACCGGTGGTAAACCGATTCTTTGAGGTGACGCCGATAAATTGAACCCGTGGACATTTCCGCCGCTCAACACTTTATCGGGCCTCAACGGTTTAATGCTGTTCACTGATCTTGAGACAAGCGCTCCCCAGTGGCGAGGGAGCTTGCTCCCGCTGTGCCGCGAAGCGCCCCCTCTTCCCCCAAAAGAAGGGGCCTGCTACGCAGTCCAGCGGGGGCAAGCTCCCTCGCCACAGATACAGGGTTGCCTTCAATTGAACAGCACTCTTCCACGACAGGCCTTTGTATATCTGGAGGTCGCCATGTCCGCACCTATCGTCAAGCTGTTTACCCAACCGAACTTCGCGTGGACGGATATCCGCAAGGAAGAGGAAGCGCATCCGCGCCACTATCTTGCTCATTTGCTACTGCTCGCCTTGATCCCGCCGGTGTGCCTGTTTTTCGGGACCACCTACGTAGGCTGGAGTCTGGCGGAAAACGAAACGGTCAAGCTCAGTGCCGCCAGTGCGCTGCAACTCTGCGTGTTGCTGTACGTCAGTATCCTGGCTGGCGTCGCGTTGATGGGGCTGTTCATTCGGTGGATGTCGCGCACCTTTGATTCCCGCCCGACCGTCAATCAATGCATCGGTTTTGCCGCCTATACCGTCACCCCGTTTTTCCTCGCCGGCATCGCTGGCCTGTATCCGAGTCGTTGGCTGGCCATCCTGGTGTTAGGCGCAGCGTCGGCGTATTCGACCTTCCTGCTGTTCGTCGGTTTGCCGACGTTCATGCACGAGCGCAAGGAACAAGGCCTGCTCAACGCCACTTGCGTCTGGGGCGTCGGGCTGCTGGTGTTGGTTACGATTCTGGTGGAAATGATCCTGGTGTGGTTCAACGTGTTGACGCCCGAGTATCTGCGCGCCACGGTCGGTTGATGCCCGCCGCGATGAGCTTCATCGCCTGGGTCGCCGTGCTGGGCGCCGTGCTGCTGACGCTGGCCCTCACCTCGTCATACCTGCGCTGGATGCCGGTGACCACCTCGGCCGTGTGCCTGGTCCTGGGTGTGGCCATCGGGCCGGCGGGGCTCGGCTGGCTCAGGCTGGATATAAAGGACGCGTCGTTCTGGATGGAGCACCTGACGGAAGTTGCGGTGCTCTTTTCTTTGTTCGTCTGCGGCCTCAAGTTGCGCCTACCGCTCAAGGATCGCAAATGGCGCGTGGCGTATGGGCTGGCGGGGCCGGTCATGCTCCTGAGCATCACCGGCGTCTGCCTGTTGCTGCATTTTGCATTTGACCTTGCGTGGGGGCCGTCGCTGCTGATCGGCGCGATATTGGCGCCCACCGACCCGGTATTGGCCTCGCTCGTCCAGGTCAACGATGCCAAGGACGACGACCCGGTGCGCTTCGGGCTCTCTGGCGAAGCCGGTCTGAACGATGGGATCGCTTTTCCGTTTGTGATCCTCGGTCTACTGTTCTTGCAACAGGGCGATTCCTCTTCAACAACCTGGCTTGATGACTGGGCACTCAAACGCCTGCTGTGGGCCGTGCCCGCGGGTTTATTGATCGGCTATTGCATGGGCCGTGGCATTGGGCGTTTGACCTTGTCGATGCGCATCCGGAACGCCGACAGCACGCTCTCCCCCAATGATTACCTGACCTTCGCGCTTATCGCTCTGGCCTATGTCGCCGCCGAATCCGTTCACGGCTATGGGTTTCTGTCGGTATTCGCCGCAGGCCTTGGTTTGCGTGGCGCCGAGGTCAAGTCCACGGGTGATTCACAGCCACCGGCCGAGCATTTGGTTCAGGCGGTGGTCGGCCACCAGAACGTCGAGCCCGATGCTGCCGTGCATGGCGATGTGGAGCATCTGCAAGACACACAAGTCGCGGCCGGGATCATGATCGGCGACATGCTGTCCTTTGGCAGCCTGGTGGAACGGGCAATGGAAGTCTTTTTGGTGACGTTGCTCGGCGTCGTGCTGATGGCCCACTGGGACTGGCGCGCCCTGGCCATCGGTGGCGTGTTGTTTTGCCTGATTCGCCCCTTAAGCGTCGCGTTCATACCGTGGGGCAACTTGTTGGACGGTCGACAGCGGTTATTGATCGGCTGGTTCGGCATTCGCGGGATTGGCAGCTTCTATTACCTGTTCTATGTCCTGAACCATGGATTGAATCCGTCAGTCGCAACGCTTTGTACCGACCTGACGTTGTCCGTGGTCGCGCTGAGCATTTTGATCCACGGCATCAGCACGCAACCGGTCCTCGCGCGCTATGAGCAAACCAAGAAGCCCATCGTTGAACCGCGAACTGCATGAGGCGATTTCCCAACTCATGCAGCCTGCATGACCTCTATTCGCCAGCACGCAATTTATCTCATTGATTTGGCGAGGTTTATCCAGCCGTCGAAAGCGGCACGACAAATGCTCCAGTCCCATGAGCGACTTTCGGCATCGAGACCGTTCGCGCCCTACCCATCCGTGATGACTTGAGAGACCTCACCATGAACGCTATAGACTTGTTAAAAGCCGACCATGAACGCGTAAAAGGCATCTTGAGCCAATTGAGCGAGTCCACCGAGCGTGGCGTTAAAAAACGCACGGAACTGCTCGCCAAGCTGGAAATGGAAATCTCCATCCACACCCGACTGGAAGAAGAAGTCTTGTATCCGGCGTACAAAAAAGCCGGCGGCAAAGAGCAGGACGTCATGTACTACGAAGCCAAGGAAGAACACCGCACCGTTGATTCTCTGGTACTGCCGGATTTGAAAGTCACTGACCCGTCGACACCGGAGTTCGCCGGTCGCGTCAAAGTGGTCAAGGAGTTGCTGGAACACCACATTGAAGAGGAAGAAACGGAGATGTTTCCTCAGGCTAAAAAGCTGCTCGGCAAAGCAGAACTGGAAGAGTTGGGGGCGCAGATGGAAGCGCTGAAGGCTCAACTGAAGAAAGAGATGGGTGCGCCTAATATGGCGGCTTGATCACGTATACGCACGAAACCTTGTGGCGAGGGAGCTTGCTCCCGCTGGACTGCGCAGCAGGCCCCTTCTTCTGGGTGAAAAGGGGGTCGCTTCGCAACCCAGCGGGAGCAAGCTCCCTCGCCACAGATAGAGGTGACTACTTCATCGCAGATGCAATGATTTCGACCAGATTGAGCTGGGTAAAAGGTTTCGACAACCTGGGCAGCCTCGCCGCAAAACCTTCCAGCCGTTCGGCATATCCCGTGGCAAGAACGATCGGCATATCTGACTTCAATGTTCGGATAGCATCAGCCAGTTGCGCCCCGCTCATTTGCGGCATCGCCATGTCGGTGATCACCAGGTCGATTGTTTGATCACGCTCGAATAACTCCAGCGCCTGAGCGCCAGACGTCGCGGCGATCACCCGATGACCAAGATCCTCAAGCAACAGACAAGTACTGGTCAGCACCAGGCTGTCGTCATCCACCACCAGCACACACAGCCGAGGCACTTCCGGCGTGGCCGGCTCATCGATAGCTGACGCCTGTTGTGCAGCGCTGGCAGCAACGGGCAACCATAGCTCTGCGGTAGTACCTTGGTCTTTCTTGCTCTTGAGGACGAACCGGCCGCCCAGTTGTTCAATAAAACCGTGGACCATCGACAATCCCAGCCCGGTGCCTTTACCCAGCCCTTTTGTGGTGAAAAACGGGTCCATCGCCGAGGCCAGCGTCGCCTCATCCATACCTTCCCCGGTATCGGTGACGGTCAGGCATACATATCGACCGGCCGCCATATGCGGCTTGACTTCATCACGGACTTCTTCGGTGCGGGTACTGATGACGATTTTTCCGCCATGAGGCATCGCATCACGGGCGTTGGTCGCCAGGTTCAACACAGCGAGTTCAAGCTGATTGACGTCGGCCATCACCGGTTCAAGTTGCGGTGGAAAACGGGTTTCCAGAACGACTGAAGGACCCAGCGAACTGCGCAACAACCCGGAGATTCCTTGCACCAGAGCCGGTATCTCAACGGGTTCGGATTTGAGTTCCTGGCGCCTGGCAAAGGCCAGCATGCGCTGGGTCAGCGACACACCCCGCAGTGCTCCCTGAGTGGCGTTGTCGATCAGTCGGGTAATTTTCGGGTCGTCCGCAATTCGTTTGCGGACAATTTCGAGATTGCCAAGGATGACGGTCAGCAGGTTATTGAAGTCGTGGGCAATCCCCCCGCTGAGCTGGCCGATAGCCTGCATTTTCTGCGCCTGGAACAGCGCTTCACGGGTTTTCTCAAGGGCTTGCTGCGCTTGTGTCACCTCGGTGATATCGCGGGTGATCTTGGCAAACCCGAGCAAAGTGCCGGTCTCGCCCCAGATCGGATCAACCACAACATGGGCGAAGAATCGGGTGCCGTCCTTGCGCACACGCCAGCCTTTGTTTTCAAACCTGCCCTCACGAACTGCGATATCCAGGGTTCGTTTCGGTTCACCCGCCGCGCGATCTTCGGGGGTGTAAAACATCGAAAAATGCTGGCCGATGACTTCTTCGGGTGCGTATCCCTTGATGCGCTGAGCGCCCAGGTTCCAGTTGGTCAGGCGTCCATCCGGAGCAAGCATGTAGATGGCGTAGTCGGTGACGCTTTGCACCAGCAGGCGGAATTGTTGCTCGCTTTGCTTGAGCACTTCCTCGGCCATTTTTCGGTCGGTCAGATCCCGTGTGATCTTGGCAAACCCCAGCAAGGTGCCCGACGGGTCATAAATCGGATCGATCACCACGTGGGACCAGAAATGCGTGCCGTCCTTGCGCACGCGCCAGCCTTCCCCTTCAAAACGTCCTTCGCGAATTGCCGTGTCCAGCGCCATTTGGGGCTTGCCGATACGGCGATCTTCATGGGTGTAGAAGCGTGAAAAGTGCTGACCAAGAATCTCGGCCTCTTCATAGCCTTTGAAACGCCGCGCGCCAGCGTTCCAACTGATGATGACGCCGTCGGGATC
Organism: Pseudomonas fluorescens; assembly: GCF_000802965.1. Classification (GTDB taxonomy): domain Bacteria; phylum Pseudomonadota; class Gammaproteobacteria; order Pseudomonadales; family Pseudomonadaceae; genus Aquipseudomonas; species Aquipseudomonas fluorescens_A. The sequence goes on from NZ_JSAK01000017.1 coordinate 81,474, forward strand.
AATCATGTAAATCGCGTAGTCAATCACCGCATCGATCAACAAGCGAAAACGCTTGTCCTCGAAGGCGGCGGTTTTGGTTTGATCTTCGCTCATTGATCCCTCTGCACTGTTGTATCCGAGCAGTATGCGACAAACCACCAAATTGGAAAGCCGTAATAACAGCGGGTCCGAGGTTATCGGTAAACGTACTTCACGATATAGGCGTACAGGTCGTTATAGACGAAATCAGGCACCTGTTTGGCGAATGTTCCAGCCTTCAGCAGCGACAGGTGACATTCCTTCACCATCTCGTCGCGCTCCTGATGGGTGTAGACATGGTTGTTGATGATGGTGGCGTAGGCGCTGTAGCTATATTTGGTGGATGTCGAGGTAATAGTCAGATCACCTTTGGAGTCTTGGCTGTACGTGCTATGCGCCCGCAACGTACGCTCTTTCAGTGCACCGAGTCCGCGTTCATACAAGTAAATCTGTGACCCGCTTTCGGTTTTGGCAAGGTTTTCGAACGCGAGAATGATGGCCTGGGCATTACTCATGCTCGTTACCAGGGCCGAATAGCTGACAAACCGTTCCAGCTCCTTGTTTTCCAGGCTCTTGAGCGCCCGTTTGATACTCGATACGTGAGCGAAGGGCTGGTTGCAGGCCACGATATGCGCTTCTATTTGATAACCGGGTGCGAAAGTTGCGATGCCGGCAAAATCGATGCTGTCGAAGGCGCATTCCATGATGATGTTGTATTGGCGTTTGAGCACCTCAGTGAAGATTTTCGTGCCAAGTTCACGGACAAAGGCCTCGGTATGCTCGTAGGCGTGAAGCACGCCAAGCTTGATCATCTCAGCGTACTGCGGGTGTTTTTCCCGGTACTCGGGCAAGTACAACCGAACATAATTGGCGTAACGCCCAGACGGTATCAGGCTCTTTTCCAGTAGATAGGTTTTACCGGAACCCTGCAGGCCGGCGGTGACCAGCAGCTTGGGTGGGGTTGCGGCAGTTTTCTCGGCGAACAGTGTGGCAGTGATTTCATCGAACGCCTTGGTCACGTCCTCGGGGGTGTAGGTGTATTTCTCTGCATCTGACATACCTTGATTTCCTTATCAAAGAGTTAGGTAAAAGTGATAACCAGCTCATTGAATAAAGTGTGCTTTCGGCAATTGTTCAAATGGCTGTTTGCATCAAGGTATGTCGATGTTTTCTAAGGTAAAAAATCCTACTACGCCGAGTTAAAAATCGTCGGCGCAATCGCCCACCAACGCGGGAGTAATTGCTTGACCTTGCTCTCGCCAAACCGGTCATCGATCAACATCACTACCCCTTGGTCCTGTTGGGTGCGAATCACCCGCCCAGCGGCTTGCACCACTTTCTGCACACCCGGAAACAAGTACGTGTAGTCGTAGCCAGCGCCGAAAATCGCCGCCATGCGCAGCTTCAGTTGTTCGTTGACCGGGTTGAGTTGCGCCAGCCCCAAGGTGGCAATGAACGCGCCAATCAGCCGTGCGCCGGGCAAGTCGATACCTTCGCCAAACGCCCCACCCAGTACCGCGAAACCGACGCCCTGGCTCTCGGCGGTGAATTGGTCGAGAAACTGCTGACGCTGCTCCTCTGCCATCCCTCGGGATTGCGACCATAGATTGATCTGCGGATACCGCTCGGCCAGCAACTGTGCGACTTGCTGCAAGTAATCGAAACTGCTGAAGAACGCGAGGTAATTACCGGGGCGCTGGCTGAACTGTCGGGCGATCAGCTCGACAATCGGCTCCAGGGACGCCTGGCGATGCACGAAGCGGGTCGAGATCTGGTTGACGATGTGCACTTGCAATTGATCAGCGTGAAACGGCGATTCGACGTCGATACACACCGTGTTGGCCGGCGTGCCAAGCAAATCAGCATAATAGTGCCGAGGGCTGAGTGTCGCGGAAAACAGCACCGTGCTGCGCGCTGCCGTCAAGCGCGGACCAATAAAACCGGCAGGCACCACATTGCGCAGGCATAACTGCGACAGACTTTTCTTGCGGTCGAGGTCGCGTTTGCTGATATCGAACAGAAATTGCTCGTCGAAGAGTTCCGCTACCCGGCAAAACTGCAGCATGTCGAAGTAAAAGCTCTGTAGCGCACTGTCCAGCCCCTGCGGGTGATCGTTCAGGTAGTCGCCGATGCTGGCGCTGCATGATGACAACGCCTGGAGCAGTTTTTCCGGTGGTTTGTCATAGGCCTGATAGGCGCCCGGTTGCTGATTGTGCAGGGCGTTCCATTCGCGATTGACCCGTTGCAAGGGTTTTTTCAACGCTTCGGGGGCGGTTTTTCGTACGCCATTGAAGGACGATTGATCGAGGCTGGCGCTGTACATCTGACGGCCGCGCTCCACCAGATTGTGGGCTTCGTCCACCAGCGCCGCGACTTTCCAGTTATTCGCCTGGGCCAGGCCGAACAACAAGGCGCTGAAGTCGAAATAATAGTTGTAGTCGGCCACCACCACGTCTGCCCAGCGGGCCATTTCCTGGCTGAGGTAGTAAGGACAAACCGTGTGTTCCAGTGCGATCTGACGCAATGCACTCTGGTTTAACAGACTGACTTCGCTGGCAGCCTGACGCGCCGCCGGCAAGCGATCGTAGAAACCCTGGGCCAGCGGGCAGGATTCGCCGTGGCAAGCCTTGTCCGGATGTTCGCAGGCCTTGTCCCGGGCAATCATCTCCAGAACCCGCAACGGCGGCGCATCGGCGCTGTCGAGAATCACCTGTGCAGCGTCCAGTGCCAGTTTGCGTCCCGGGGTTTTCGCGGTAAGGAAAAACACCTTGTCCAGCTGCTGCGGCGCCAGGGCTTTGAGTATCGGAAACAAGGTGCCGACGGTCTTGCCAATCCCGGTCGGCGCCTGGGCCATCAGGCAACGACCGGTACTGACGGCCTTGAACACTGACTCGGCCAAATGACGTTGGCCCGGTCGAAAACCGGCATGGGGAAACGACAGTTGCTGCGCGGCCCGATTTCGCCCGTCGCGGTGAACCATTTCCTGCTCGGCCCAGTGCAGGAACCGTGCGCAATGCTCATCGAAAAACAACCGCAGATCCGTGGCCGTGAAACTCTCGACCAGGCAGGTTTCCTTTTCGCTGACGATGTCGAAGTACACCAGCGCCAGATTGATCTGCTCAAGTTCGAGTTTCTGGCACATTAACCAGCCGTAGACCTTCGCCTGAGCCCAGTGCAGTTGACGGTGGTTGGCCGGTTGCTTGTTCAAGTCGCCGCGGTAGGTTTTGACTTCTTCCAGGCGGTTTTGCCCGGGGTCATAGCCGTCCGCCCTGCCCTTCACGGTCAGGTTTTGGTGCTGACCTAGCAGCGCAACTTCACTTTGATAGCCCTCGCTGCGCCGGGACGCCACTGTGCGATGGCCGACGATGCCCTCCAGTGCGGTTGGCGACGGCGTAAAACGCAGGTCGAGGTCACCGACCTTGGCGGTGAATTCACACAGCGCCCGCACGGCAATGCTGTAGCTCAAGCGCTCTGCTCCGCCCATTGCACGTAACAAACAGCAATCGGCATCCGGTGTTCATGGCAGAACTCCAGCCAGCGCAGCTGGTTGTCCTGCAAGCGATCCCCCGGGCCTTTGACTTCGATCATGCGGTAGGTCTTTTGCTGCGGCCAGAACTGGATCAGGTCCGGCATGCCGGCGCGATTAGCCTTGATGTCCAGCAGCAGGCGGTTAAACCAGTGCTTGAGATGCGCGGCCGGCAGGCAATCTAGGGCTTGTTCGAGCAGCTCTTCGCTGAGCATGCCCCAGAACACGAATGGCGATTGAATGCCCCACTTTTGCGTGTAGCGTTCACGGATCGTCTGCTGATAGCGCCCGTCATCGAGTTCCGCGAGGCAAGCCTGAAACAAATCAGCCCTGCGGCTATGGAAATCCTCATTCAGCAAATCCACCGGACCGCGCTGGAACGGGTGAAAAAACGCACCCGGCAGCGGCGCGAAAATCGCCGGCCAGCACAGCAGACCGAACAGCGAGTTGATCAGGCCGTTTTCGACGTAGTGCACTGGCGCGGATTCTTCCGACAGGTGCGACTGCACGTAATACTCCACCGACATTACCGGGTCGGTCCTGGGCAGTTGCAGGTCCAGACGCAGCATTGCTTGCGGAGAACGACGCTTCATCGGCGGCCCGCCCAACTTGCGGCGTAACCTCGGCAACATCCTGAGCAACAGCTGTTGTTCGGCGGCGCTTTCGGGCGCTTGTTCCGCTCGGGCAGCCAGCTCCAGCGCCAACTCATATTCGCCACACCGCTCCAGCACGCGGATCAGCCGCAGGCGTGCGCCGGGATACGCGCAAATTCGGTACAGTGCCAATGCAGTAGAGAAATCCGCCATGCGTTCGCAATGCTGGGCCATCTGGAATAGCAGTTTGTCGCGACGCCGTTGTAGCCAGGGATTGCTCAATGTCAGTCCGTTGACCTGCTCAACAATGCCCGCCAGCGCCTCACCGGCTTCGAACAATTGTTGGCACTGGTGCAGAAACAGGCAGGCGTCGACGTCTTCACGGCTGCGCAAGCCTCGGGAGTCGGCACAGAACTCGACTTTTTCGTAGGTAAAAATGCCCAGGTCAGCCAGCACAAACTCGGACCAGTCCTGGTAAAGATTGCCGAAAAACATCAAGCGCAGTCGATCGCACACGCTCATGATGGTCAGGCTGAACAAGCGGTCATCCAGTGTCGGGCACCAGTCCCTGAAGCCCTTTATTTCAGGGAATTGCTCACTCAGTGCCGGCAGCCAATCGGTTTTTTTTCCCTTGGGATGATCAATGACACTGCCCAGACATTGAAGAATCTCAGCCTTGAGCAACACTTCGAACAGCGCCTCGATCGACAGTGGCAACTGCTCATCGATCCACCCCAGCGCCAGTAACGGCTCGGCAGCACGGGCGATATCACCGATCTCGGCGTAGTGCAATTTGCTGAGTCTGAAGTGAATTCCTTTGCGCATGACTATCCTGACCAGTAGCGCCCTGGATTCACGTGGCAACCGATTGCAGTCGGCAATGAATTGCTGCTCCTCGACGCTCAATACATCGGCATAGCGATGTTCAAGCCAATCAAGCACTTGCATGAAGTTGTTAAGGTAATAGAACGGATCGTCGAGCGGATTTGCAGTCACTGGAAAAAGGGCCATGGCAAGCGAGTACTGGTTATGCGTACAGATACCAGCATCACCCTGCCCGGTGCAAACGGAAAAGGATAAGCGGCGACGCTGTCAGGTAAATTTTCTGGCGCGTCGAACTTTATGCCGATCCGTTGCACCAATCGCGATAGAGATGCGGGAGCTCACAAAATCCGCACAAATTATTTACAGACAAGAGAGGTGATCATGAACATCAAGACTCTGGGTCTACCCTTGGCGGTAGCGGCGTTTCTGGCACTGACCGGTTGCTCGACGCCAACGGTTGTCACCCTGCAGAACGGCACCCAATATCTGACCAAGGACATGCCGAAAACCAAGACCAAGGATGGCTTCTACGAGTTCGAGGATATTTCCGGTGCGACGGTCAAGGTCAGGGCCGACGAAGTAGCCACGATTCGCCAGGAAGACTGAGGACCCGGCCAAATGAAAATGGTCGCGCCCCTTTTGGCCTCCCTCCTCGCCGCCAGTGCGTGTGCGATAACGAGTACCTGTGCCAGCGCTGGCACGTTTCCGACCATCCTCAATACCAGCTTCGACTGCGCCCGGGCTTCTGCATCCATCGAAAAACTCATCTGTCGCGATCCGCAGCTGAAGCGAATGGAGATCGAACTGACGCGCCTTTATCGCCTGGTACTCACGGATGATCATTCGGTACCGCGTCCGGATAAAGTCGAGGCGGAACAACGATTCTGGGTCCTTGAACGTAATGCCTGTGCCTCCGAAGCGGAGCCAAAAGCCTGTACGATCCGCAGCTATGCCGAGCGGGCGTTCCAGTTGCGCCAGGGTTCGGCCATTGCGCGGACCAAAGACCCCAGCAGAATGACCGAAGGCCCCGTAGCCTTTCGTTGTGAAAGGCTGAACGCATTAGTGGCTGCCACTTACTTCACGATTGAACCTGGTGTCGTGTATCTGAAATGGGCCAACGCTTCGGTGACCCTCAGCCAAGTGCCGAGCGATTATGCAACGCTCTACACGGGCAAGGACTCCAAGGGCAGCTACAGCTTCTCGCAAAACGGCGCCGATGTGCTTTTGCAGATACCCGGTTCCGGGACGCTGCGATGTACGGCCGAGCCGGTCGGCTGAAATCCTGCCACCGGCCCGGCGCTCATCACCGTCAGCTACCGGTGCGAATCTTGTTCCACACCCGGGTACGAATCCGGTCGATGTTCAGCGGCATCGCCTCCAGGGCGAACAATTTCCCCATCATTTCCGGGCTCGGGTAGACCTTGGTGTCGTTCTTGATGGCCGGGTCGATCAAGCTGTCAGCCTGCTCGTTACCATTGGCGTAATGCACGTAGTTCGTGATGCTGGCCATGACCTCGGGGCGCAGCAGGTAGTTCATGAAGGCGTAGCCGGCCTTTTCGTCCGGGGCATCGACCGGCATGGCAACCATGTCGAACCAGATGGCCGCGCCTTCCTTGGGAATCGCATAGCCGATGTCAATGCCGTTCTTGGCTTCCTTGGCGCGGTTTTCCGCTTGCAGGATGTCACCGGAGAAACCGACCGCCACGCAGATATCGCCATTGGCCAGGTCGCTGGTGTATTTGGACGAGTGGAAATAGCTGATGTAAGGCCGCACTTTCATCAGCAACGCTTCGGCCTTCTTGTAGTCTTCCGGGTTTTTACTGTGATGCGGCAAGCCTAGATAGTTCAGGGCGGCTGGCAGCAGTTCCGGGCCATTGTCGAGAATGGCCACGCCGCACTTCTGCAACTTTTCCATGTTCTCGGGCTTGAAGATCAAGTCCCAGGAGTCCACCGGCGCGTTGTCGCCCAACACTGCTTTGACCTTGGCGATGTTGTAGCCGATACCCGTACTGCCCCACAGGTACGGGAAGCCGTGTTCGTTACCCGGATCGTTGGTTTGCAAGGCCTTGAGCAGCACCGGGTTGAGGTTCTTCCAGTTCGGCAACTGGCTCTTGTCGAGTGTCTTCAGCGCCTTGCCTTCGATCTGCCGCGCCATGAAGTGGTTGGACGGGAACACCACGTCGTAGCCGGATTTGCCGGTCATCAACTTGCCATCAAGGGTTTCGTTGCTGTCGTACACGTCGTAAGTGAAGGCGATGCCAGTTTCTTTCTGGAAGTTCTTGGTGGTGTCGGGTGCGATGTAATCCGACCAGTTGTAGATCTTGACGTTTTCAGCCGCCTGACTGATTGAAGCGACCAGCATGAGCGGCGCAAGGGCCAGTGTCTTTCGGAGCATGAGTCGATTCCTGTGGTTTTTTATTGGAAAGCTGTTTGGCAGGCAATCAAAGGATCAGATTTCAAGTTTCAAAAAATCAAAACATAGGTCTTGCGCACGGTTTCCTGGATGTCCCAAATACCGAGGGTGTTGGCGGGCAACATCAGTGCGTCACCGGCTTCTATGTGCAGGGTTTCGCCGCCGCCATCCGGGGTGAACGTGCAGCGCCCCTGTATGAAGTGACAGAATTCCTGAGCAACGATCTGCCGCCGCCAACGACCGGGCGTGCATTCCCAGACACCGGTTTCGACGCCGTCATCGCGCTCGACGCTGGTGGTCGACGCCACGGCGACGGGTGTGCCCAGCGGCACGGCGACCGGGTTGGATTCTTCGAGTTTCAGGGTGGCAGTGTTTTTGAATTGAGTGATGCTCATGGGAGTACCTGTCGATCCAGCCTATAGATGAAGAACGTGTCGTTTAGTGCATGAAACCTTCCATGAACCCCGCGACCCCGCTGGCGAGTTTGCGCCGCCAGGGCGCGGTGGCCGGGTTGGCCAGGGTCTGGTCTTCGTGGACGAAGCTGCGGATGATCGCGTTGTAGCCGAGCCAGCGGCACGGCTCGGGCTCCCAGGCCCGGAGTGTGTCGAGCCCGCCCTGCGGGATGACCCAGGGTTGGTGAACCAGCTCGGTATCGCGTTCCAGGATCAGGTCGGCAAGGGTTCGCCCGCCGAGGTTACTGGCGCCGACGCCCTCCCCGCCGTACCCGCCGGACAAGGCGATGCCGCTGGCGCGGTCACACAGCATGTGCGGTTTGAATCGCCGCGACATGCCGAGGTTGCCGCCCCAGCCGTGAGTGATCTGTACATTCTTGAGTTGCGGGAAGAGTTCGCCGAACAGATAGCGCCGTAGTTCGACTTCGCTGTTGGTCAGGTCGAAGTCATGGCGCAGCTTGCCGGCAAACTGGTAGCCGCCCCGCGCGCCAAAGATCAAACGGTTGTCCGCCGTGCGTTGGCCGTAAGTGACCTGGCGGCTGCTTTCGCTGAACGCCTGGCCGCGACTCAGGCCGATCTCGTCCCAAGTGGCGGCGGACAGTGGTTCTGTAGCGACAATCAGGCTTTGCACCGGCAACTGATAACGCCCCAACGGCGGCAACGTGACCGAATAGCCTTCCACCGCGGGCACCACCCAGCGGCTGCGTACCGAGGCTTTTGCCGTGCGCAGGCTGCCCGACTGCCATTGAGTCACCGGGCTGTTTTCGTAGATCTTGACGCCCATGCGTTCGACCGTACGTGCCAGGCTGCGAACCAGTTTGGCCGGGTGCAGGGTCGCGACATGCGGCGCGTAAATGCCGCCATAGGGTTTGGCGATACGAATCTGTTGCGCCAACTGCTCACGAGTGAGCCAGCGGTAATCGTTTTCGTTGAGGCCCTGGCTGTAGAGCTTATCCAGATACTGTCGCAGGCCGGTTTCCTGCTCCGGATAACGCGCGGCGCAATAAAGCACCCCGCCTTTACGGAAGTCGCAGTCGATGCCTTCACGTTCGAGGACGATTTCCACTTCATCGGGAATACTGTGCAACAAGTCGTAGGAGGCCCGGCGTTGCTCCGGGGACAGCTGTGCCAGGAGCCGGTCCTCGCCCAGCAAATTACCCATCAACCAGCCACCATTGCGCCCCGAGGCGCCAAAACCGGCGGTTTGCGCCTCGATGATGGCAATGTTCAACCCGGGCGCCTGACGTTTGAGGTAATACGCGGTCCACAGCCCGGTATAACCGGCGCCGATGATCGCCACGTCGACATCCAGATCCTGCTCCAGCGCCGCACGCGCCTTCAGCGGCTCGTCGAGTTGGTCCATCCATAAACTGATAGTGCGCCACGCCGGCATATCTGACTCCGCCACTCAAACTTCGATGACGGTGATCCTAGTGCGTGGCCTCAGAGGCTGTCTTGCGCGCGTGCACGCAAAGAAATTTGTTTGGCGTAGGCCTTGGGTGACTGACCGGTGTGCTGGCGGAAACAACTGTAGAACGCCGACAGTGAATTGAACCCGGCCGCAAACGCCAACTCGTCAACGCGAACCGGTGGCGTGGCATTGTCCAGTGCGGCGAGCAGGTGTTGCAGGCGTGCCTGGTTGACGTAGCGGTAAAAGCTCTGGCCCAGCACCTGGTTGAGTAGATAGGAAATTTGATTGCGGCTGTACCCGCACTCCTTCGCCACCCGTTGCAGGTCGAGCTCAGGATCGAGGTACGGTTGCTGGCGTTGGAAGTATTGCTGGAGGTCTTCGGCCATGAAGCTCAACTGACGAGGCGACAAGCCGAGCCGGCTCTCGGCCGGACGCCGTTTGCTGGCGCTCTGGCTGGCCGGTTGTTCGCGCACCAGCGAGGCATATTCGTTGACGCGCCAGATCAAGCCATCGCGCACGGTAATCGCTTCACTGGAGCGAAACGACACCAGCCCATCGGTGCCGCGCAAGGTCATTTGGTATTGAATGAACGCCGTGTTGCCATCCAGACGGATGCGGTCCGAGTGCTCCAGCGCCTCATCGGGATTGCGCGGCATGCTGACGCGCACGTACTCACGCAGTTCATCCAGGCCCATCACTCGGTTCTGAAAAAAATCGTTGTACTGGACGTCGGGGTGATAGAGCGCCATGACGCCGTCCAGGTCCCGGTGCTTCCAGCACAGGTGATAGCGCATGACCGTCTCGCCCGTGGCCAGGGTTTGCAGCGGGCCATCATCATCGGTGCGCATAAAGGTCTCGGCGGAAAAAGCCCGAGCTTGCCGAAATTCTGCTGCAGCTTCAATGGCTGGGCGGACGCGGTTAATTGATTGAGAAATCCGGGCTTTCGTGACCTGTATCAAAAAAACACTAACAATCGCCAAACGGCCTGAAGAATCCACATTATTTTCACATCAGGGTGCTACTTTTAAAGACTGTCACCGGTTGAACCATTGAAGGTTCTTCCCTCCTACCATGAGCTAACGGAAGCGCTCGATGAAGAAGGCGGGCAACATATGAATAAAGGGTTCAGTAAGGTCACCTTTCCAAACGCCTGCCAGCTGATGCGCTGGCATTTTCATCCCATGGGTTTTGAGGCGAGCATGGACGCCCCAGGCAGCATGATTGCCCGTTTGTTTGATCGGGCCACTGGCGAGACCATGATCGCCATTGCCGGTATTCCTTGTGCCACGGTCATGAATGCCGCCGATGTAGAACGAATAATCGAAGCGGTGGAGGATGAGCTTGAAGCCTTCATTCCCCCGGTGGCGCTCAGGAGTTATGCCTGAAGGCCAAAAGTTAAAACGATGTCCGTTTTGCTAATGCCGATCAGTTTCGACTGATCGGCATTTTTCATTCAGCCATCGTTCGGTGTCAGGCAACTTGCAAACAACTGCTGAATCGGTTGCGTCCGCTGGCTATAGCGCTGCAGCAACACAATCTCCCGATAAAACGTCAAGTCGCCCAAGCGAATTACCCTGACCTTCGCCCCATGTTCAAGCCATAGCCCCGCTTCGGGCAGCAGGGAAATGCCCAAACCGCATTCGACCATTTTGACGATGGCCTCCAACTCATCCAGCTCCAGTGCAACGTGCACGTCGATCTGCTGTTCGCGCAGAAAACGCGTCACCAGCCGACCGCCGAAAGAGTTGCGGTCGTAGCGCACATGGGGATGCTCGGCGAGCAGATGTAACGGCTCATCACCTTCGAGATCCGCCGGCACGATCAGCACAAAGGGTTCGCGGCGTATCACCTGCGCCGAGAGTTCCTTGGGCAGCTCGAATGGCGGCTTGATCAGGATCGCCAGGTCGACTTCGCCGGTGTCCACCTGGCTCAATAAATTGAGCGACACACCGGGTACGAGTTTCGGCTCCAGCAGCGGCGCCTGCTGACGCAAACGCAACAATGCCTGGGGTAACAATCCGGTCTGAGCGGTCGCCACAGCGCCAATTTTCAACTCGCCACGGTATTCGCTGACATCGTCGCTAACGGCCATGCGACCGAAGGTTTCGAGGATTTCCCTGGCCATGGGCAGCGCACGCTGGCCCGCCGCATTGAGCAGCGCCTGACGTCCGGTGCGATCGAACAAGCGAATGCCGAGGCTGTGTTCCAGATTGCGAATCTGCGCACTGACCGCCGACTGCGTCAGGCCGATGTGCATGCCGGCCGCCGCGAACGTGCCGTAACGCGTCACCGCGATGAAGGTTTTCAGTTCTCGCAGCATGGCGACCTCGACTGATCGAAATAATTTGAGCTCGGCGCAAAAACTATCGTCTTTTCATCGAAAAGCACAGGGTTAAACTCAGCTTCAAATTCCCTGAAACCGAGGTACGCCCGATGCAACTCTCACCTTTTCACCTGGCCATCCCGGTTTATGACCTGGCCGCCGCGCGGCACTTTTATGGCAGCGTTTTTGGCCTGGAAGAAGGTCGCTCCAGCGAGCATTGGGTCGACTTCAACTTTTTTGGCCATCAACTGGTGATTCACCTCGCACCGAAGAATGCCTCGCAGGAAGCCGCCCACACCAATGCCGTAGACGGCCATGACGTACCGGTGCCGCATTTTGGTGTGGTGTTGGGGATGAAGGAATGGGAGGCGTTGGCCGAGCGATTGAAGTCGCTGGAAACTCGCTTCGTTATTGAGCCTGGGATTCGCTTTCAGGGATTGGTGGGTGAGCAGGCGACGATGTTCCTGTTCGATCCCTGCGGGAATGCGTTGGAGTTCAAGGCGTTCAAGGATATCGGGCAGTTGTTTGCCAAATAAGTGTTGTCTGCAAGGCCTCATCGCGGGCAAGCCAGCTCCCACAGGGTCGTGGTGTATTCGTCTCATATGCACGACTAGTCACTGTGGGAGCCGGCTTGCCCGCGATGGGGCAATTCCAGCCAATACACTTCTAGCCGCCCAACACCTTTTCCGCCTCAGCCAAGAACTCTTCAACCGAACCATGCGCTGTAGGGTCATGTTCGATCTGACCGATGCTGAACCTTATGTCATACCCGCGATGCGCCGTGGCATTTCGCTCATCTAGCATTTCCTCAAGCCGGGCCTTGATTGCGTTGGTGTCCACGGCACTGGAGCCGGTCAACAAGGCGACGAACGTGGCACCTTCAAGCCGCCCGATCACGTCGCTTTCCCTGAACCCGATCCGCAACACATCGGCAAAAACCTTGAGGGCGTTGTCGCCCTCAGCACGGCCAAACAGGTAGTTGATGCGCTTGAAGTCATCCAGGTTGAAAAACAGCAAGGTTGCCGGCCTCTCCAACTGCATGCAGGCCTCCAGCCCCGCTTGAGCCAACGCCAGAAAGCTGTGGCGGTTAGGCAGCAACGTGAGCTCATCCATGCTCGCCATTTGCACGCCTATCAGTTCTTGCTCTGCCTTGCGGGCGAGGTCGCGCAGGAGTTCCCGCTCCTGCTGTGGCGTCCGCATGGGGTCGGCGCGGACGCCGGGTTTGTGCGGTTTGCCTGAAATCAACATCACATACTCCTTTGGAGGGTATGTTTCTTAGAGTCCTCGATACCGGGTTTAACTCCGTGTTTACTGGCCGTTGGTCAGCTACCCGCCTGTCGGACACGGCCCTCCGGCGTCTGCCCAGAGTTTGAATTGGCTGACAAATATGTCGTGCGGCACTGGCACCGGAGCGCGATTGCCCCCCGGATTCCAGCCCCAGAGCACCAGTTTGTCCTCGCTGACATGCTTGATCAGCGCCGGGAAATCACGATCGCCGTTGCTGGCGCGGTCCTTGATCATGGTGCACAACCGGTCGGGGGGCAGACCGATCCAGGCCATTTTGTGCGCGGTCGGTGGAAGGCTCCAGTGCGGCGCCCCCGGCGGTGCCTTGGGATCGTAACTGACGGGCGGATTGGTCTCGGCGTGACAGGTGGCGCACGGCAAACCGGCCGCGCCCTTGCCGTCCATGCCACGCACGACGTTCATCGCGTGGGGTTTTCCGGCATCGAACTGCAACGGCGAATCGCCGGGGATGTGGCAGTTCTGGCAACGCGGGCTCTGGAAGACTTGCTGTACTGTCTCGAACGCCTTCAAGGCTTCGCGGTCATCGGCGAACAACTCGGTTGTGTAGATAAACAGGCAAACCAGCAGCACCCCGCCGAGCAACCAGTGATGTCGTCTCATTTCATACCCCCGACAGTTGCAGCGGCAGTTCCCGCAGGCGTTGCCCGGTGAGGGCGAACACGGCGTTGGCAACTGCCGGCGCCGTGGGCGGAACACCCGCCTCGCCGATGCCGCCCGGTTTTTCGCTGCTGGGCACAATGTGCACTTCCACCACCGGCATTTCGTTCAGACGCAGCACTTGATAGTCGTGGTAATTGGACTGCACCACCTGCCCGTCCTTGAAGGTCAGTTTGCTGTGCAAGGTGAAGCCGAGACCAAACGTGATGCACGATTCCATTTGCGCGGCGATGCTCTGCGGGTTGACCGCAATCCCGCAATCCACGGCACACACCACCCGATGCACACGAATCGCCAGGTTGTCCTGGGACACCTCGGCAACCTGCGCCACGTAACTGCCAAAGGATTCATGCACTGCCACGCCCAAGGCATGACCATCCGGCAGCGGCGCTTTCCAGTTGGCTTTTTCCACGGCCAGGTTCAGCACGCCGAGGTGGCGTGGGTGGTCCTTCAGCAACGTTCGTCGGTACTCCACCGGGTCCTTGCCCGCCGCCGTAGCCAGTTCATCGATCAACGATTCCATGACAAACCCGGTGTGGGTGTGCCCCACCGACCGCAGCCACAGCACCGTGATGCCGGTTTGCGGTGAATGCAGGTCAACCTGGTGGTTGGCCAGCCCTTCGAGGTAGGGACTGTCGGCCACGCCTTCGACGGACGTTTTATCGATGCCGTCCTTGACCATCGCCGCTTCCAGCATGGTCCCGGCCATGATCGATTGGCCGACCATCACATGTTTCCAGGCCGTGGGCAGGCCATCGGCACCCAGGCTAACCGTGGCATGGTGGAGGAACGCCGAGCGATAATAGCCGCCACGAATATCATCCTCCCGCGCCCAGACAGTTTTGACCGGCCCGCCTGCTGCCTTGGCGACGTGCACCGCTTCAGCGACAAAATCCGACGTCGGGTTGGCTCGCCTGCCAAAGCCGCCGCCGAGGAATTCGGTGTGAATCTCGACCTGCTCGGGTTTGAGCCCGGTGATTTTCCCGGCGACCATTTGGTCGAGGGTCTGGAATTGCGTCCCGGTCCAGATCTCGCATTTGTCCTGGGTGATGCTCACGGTGCAGTTGAGCGGCTCCATCGGTGCGTGGGCCAGGTAAGGCACGCTGTACTCGACGTCGATGGTTTTCGCCGCTTTGGCCAGTGCAGCCTTGGTATCGCCGGCCTGGCCGGCGGACATACCGGGCGTGGTCGCGAGTTTGCGGAAGCGCTCCAGCAGCTCCTGACTGTCGAGGCCGATATTCGGTCCCAGATCCCATTCGACCGTCAACGCATCACGACCCAACTTAGCCGCCCAGTAGTGATCGGCGATGACGGCCACGCCGGTCGGCACCTGCACCACCTTATGCACGCCGGGTATCGCCAGCGCCCCGGCACCTTCGAAAGATTTGACGCTACCGCCAAACACCGGCGAGCGAGCGACCATCGCCGTCATCAAGCCGTCGAACTGCACGTCCATGCCGAACTTCGCCCGCCCGGTGATTTTCTCCGGGGTGTCCAGGCGCTTGGTGGGTTTGCCGATGAGTTTCCAGTCCTTGGCCTCTTTCAGCTTGATCGTCGTTGGATCCGGCACCGGCAGTTTGCCGGCGTCATCGGCCAGCTCACCGTAGGTAGCGCGCTGGTCGCCAGCAATCACCACGCCGGATTCGGTGCGAATCTCGGCAGGCGCGACGTTGAAGCGCTTGGCGGCTGCCTCGATCAACATCAACCGCGCCGCCGCACCGGCCTGGCGATAACGGTCGAACTCCATCCAGGTCGACGTCGAGCCACCGGTAATCTGCATTCCGCCAAACCCGGCCAAGCCGTAATCCTTGGCCGAGGCCGGGGAATGCTCGACGCGAATTTTCGACCAGTCGGCGTCCAGTTCTTCGGCGATCAACATGGTCAGGCCAGTCCAGATGCCCTGACCCATTTCCGAATGCCCGAGCAACACGGTGACGCTGTTGTCATTGCCGATGCGCAGGAACGCATTCGGCGCAAACACATTGCCCTGATTTTCGGCGCCCATGGCAAAACGGTGGGCACCGGGAATGACAAATGCCACCACCAGTCCGCCGCCCAACACGGCGCTGCCCTTGAGGAAATTGCGACGTGTTAACCGATCGAGGCTTTTCATGACCATCAACCCAGCTCAGCGGCGCGTTTCACCGCAGCGCGAATTCTTGGGTAAGTGCCGCAGCGGCAAATGTTGCCGGATAGGGCCTGATCGATGTCGCTGTCGGTGGGTTGCGGGATCTTCGCCAACAACGCTGCTGCCGACATGATCTGCCCGGACTGGCAATAACCGCACTGGACGACATCAAGCTCGGCCCAGGCTTGCTGCACCGGGTGCGAGCCGTCGGTGGACAAGCCTTCGATGGTGAGGATTTTTTGCCCGTGGGCCACCGCCGTGGCCGGAGTGATGCAGGAGCGCAGCGGTGCGCCGTCGATGTGCACGGTACAGGCACCGCACTGGGCCATGCCGCAGCCGAACTTGGTTCCGGTGAGGTGCGCGACATCGCGCAGGACCCAAAGCAGCGGCATGTCCGCGGGGACATCCAGCTCCTGGTCCTGACCATTGATATTGAGGGTCAGCATTGCGAAATTCCTCAGACTCACGGTGTTCTGAAGGGGGCGTCGCTGTGACCATCAAGAGCCTACGCGCGCCTCGGGTTATCCCTACAGCTAAGCGCAATTTGACCGGCAGGCCGAGGCGTATCGACCACCGGTCGTGCAGATGTACACGCCGCATTTGTTTGTGTACGACATCGATCAACTGTAGGAGCTGCCGCAGGCTGCGATCTTTTGATCTTAAAAAAACAAAATCAAAAGATCGCAGCCTGCGGCAGCTCCTACAGGGATCACGTTGTTTCAGAACAATTCGTTGAATGTAATATCCGCGCTGTAGGGTGGCTAAGTCCGTGGCTTGATCAGAATCCCGGTATACCGCAACAGGAACAGCCCGAACGCCGCACACCAAAGCAACGCCGACAGTCCCAGCCCCCATCCGGAAAACGGCACCAGCAACACCCGCGACAGACCGGCCAGCAGCACCAGGGCAAACCCCACAACAATCGCTTTCGAAGGAAGCAACGGCCGACCGGTATGCCCAAGGCTGACCCGGGCAATCATCGCCAAAATCAGCCCGCCGATACCGCCCACCGCCAGCGCATGAGTGGCCAGACTTTGTTGCGGCATCAGGCCGGCGTGCCATAGCGCCATGGCAAATACCGCAACCACCAGCCACACATACGACAGATACAGCGACCACAGCAGCGGCGCGCCCCAGATACCGCGGTCATGCCAGCGCCACAGGCGCAGTAAATGCAAAGTGCCCATCAGTAAAAACAATGCCGCCAGCCAAATCCTCGGAATGTCATTCAAATCCAGGGCAAAGGTAAGCGCCGTCAACAACCCGCTCACCAGCAGGATTTTGGTCGGTAACGGATTGGCCGCAGGCTGTGCCGGACGATTCAGGCCGCGCAGGATGAAGAACGGAATCACTCGCCCACCAATCACACTCACCAGCGCGCCGACCAGCCACAAGGCCGCCAATACACCGCGCCGTTGCAGGCCGACATCATCAGTTGCGATCCCCCACACCGTCATGGCCTGACAGCCGGCCAGCAACATGACCATCAGCAGAATCGGATAGTTTTCACGCTTGCCAGCGGCCACCAGATCGCGCCCCAGCACCCAGGCCAGTAACGGCAAGAACGGTAGCTGTAACAGTAGCAACCAGGCAGGAGGAATCGGCAGTAGCCAGACCAGTCGCGCCAACAGCCAGACCAACACCAGCCCGATCAGCGGCCAACCGTTGAGCCCGGCCCTGCCAGTCCAGTTCGGCACTGCGGTCAGCAGAAACCCGCCGATGATCGCCGTGGCAAATCCGAACGGCATCTCGTGCCGGTGCCAGGCGAGCATACCGCCCAGCGGTTGCGCATCGGGCAACCGGCCGTACAACCAAAGGGCCCAGATCGCCACCGCCAGTGCGGCGAACGCAGCGCCCGCCAGAAAGAAGGGACGAAAGCCGAGACTGAAGACGGGAACGGCGGCCAGTTTACGCATCAGGCCAACGCCACGCGTTGAGGTTTGCTCAACCGATGCTGGGCCAGCAAACGCATGACATAGCCGATTTTCAGCAGGGTTGGCCCGACGATGGTCATGGCATGCAGCGTCACCTGTGCCAGGATCGACAGCTGACCGGCGTAGAGGTAGGCGCCGTAAATTCCGGCCAGCAGCATCGCCAGGCCAACGCCGAGCACGCGGCTCGACAGGTGCAGAACATTCTGAGGATTGCTGAAGAAATGGAACATTTTCCGTACTCCTGTAGCAGTTCAGTTGTACGTTGGATGTATCAAGTGTCGTGCCAATTATTTAAGCCCATTGAATCAGCCGTTTAGTGGCATACGCGTCAATACGACTCCTTCGCAGAAGAGTCGTATTGACTCGTAATCTAGTCATATCGACTGCAGTCACTACAAATTCCTTGCGCACTTGGCGATCTACGGCGCGGCCAGCCATCCGCAGGCTAGCTACGCTGATAGTCCAGCATGCAAAAACCTGCCAAGGAGACCCGCCATGCTTCACGTACAAAAACTCACACCCTGCCTGTGGTTCGACGGTCAGGCCGAAGAGGCTGCCAAGTTTTATTGCGCGATCTTCGACCATTCAAAAATCACCGCCATCACTCACTATGGCGAGGCTGGTAAAGAATTCCATGGTCGCGAAGTCGGTTCGGTCATGACGGTCAGTTTCGAACTCGACGGGCAGACGTTTACCGGCCTTAACGGTGGTCCGAACTTCATTTTCAACGAAGCGATCTCGTTCCAGGTCAACTGTCAGACCCAGGAAGAAGTCGACCACTTCTGGGGACGCCTGTCCGCCGGCGGACCGGTCGAAGCTCAACAGTGCGGCTGGCTCAAGGACAAATTTGGCGTGTCCTGGCAGATCGTGCCGATCGCCATGATGGAGATGATCAAGGACCCCGACACGGTAAAGTCCCAGCGCGCCATGCTAGCGATGATGCACATGAAAAAACTCGATATCGCTGAGTTGCAACGAGCCTTTAACGGCGAGAGCTAATACACTCGACGCTGATCTGCCAAGGACTGACCATGAAGCTCTCCAAGCCCAAGGACACCGACAAGGCCCCGCGTTTCTGGCGTGATGACGCCCTGCCCTTCATTGAAGCCCGGTCCATCGCCGACGGGCGCGAGGTCTGTTACACCCGGCATTCCCACGAGCACTTTTCCATTGGGGCGATTACCGCCGGGCGCAGTACTTATGTGCATGAGCAATCGCACTTCGAGGTCAGTACCGGCACCGTCGTGCTGATGAACCCCGGTGATGTCCACGCCTGCAATCCGATCGACGATCAGCCCTGGTCGTACCTGATGCTGTATGTGGACACCGCGTGGCTCACCGATTTGCAACATCAACTCGGGTTCAGCAATGACCTGGCGTTTCGCCGGTTCGCGGTCACCCATGTCGCGGATCGCGAACTGTTCGACGGCTTGAAGGATTTGTATGAGGTGCTGGTCGATCAGCAGCAGGACGTGTTGCGCAAGCACAGCGCAGCGGTGGAGTTTTTTACCGAGGTGCAGCTACGGTTGAATCCGATCGATCAACCGCTGCGCGAGCCGAACTTCAAACTGGAACGCGCGGCCGATTTCATCCGCGATCACTGCACGCAAATGCTCAAGCTCGAAGACATCTGCGAGGCGGCGCAACTGTCGCCGTCCTACCTGATCCGCGCGTTCAAGCAGCATTACGGCATGACGCCTCACGCCTTTTTGGTTAACCGGCGCATCCAGTTCGCTCAGGATCAACTGCGCAACGGCAAGCTGATCGCCGACGTGGCGCTGGAAGCGGGATTTGCCGATCAGGCGCATTTTCAACGAGCGTTCAAGCAGCACCTGGCGGCGACACCAGGACAATATCGCGGCTGACTCCGGAACGGTCCCCCCTGTGGCGAGGGAGCTTGCTCCCGCTCGGCGGCGTAGCCGTCGCAAAACCTGCCTGCAAGGTTTACCTGAATGAATGCCAAGGGCCGCTTCGCAGCCCAGCGGGAGCAAGCTCCCTCGCAAAAGTTTTCCACGATATCAAGAGCCACTGAGTGCCCGTGACTCGGCA
>NZ_JSAK01000017.1:101186-101526 GCF_000802965.1 Pseudomonas fluorescens
GCAAAACCTGCCTGCAAGGTTGCCTGAAAGAATGCCAAGGGCCGCTTCGCAGCCCAGCGGGAGCAAGCTCCCTCGCCACAGGTTTTCCACGATATCAAGAGCCGCTGAGTGCCCGTGACTCGGCACACCCACTACCCGCCACAATACTAAGTCAGACACCGCACCCAGTGGCGAGGGAGCTTGCTCCCGCTCGGCGGCGCAGCCGTCGCAAAACCTGCCTGCAAGGTTCCCTGAAAGAATGCCAAGGGCCGCTTCGCAACCCAGCGGGAGCAAGCTCCCTCGCCACAGGTTTTCCACGATATCAAGAGCCGCTAAGTGTCCGTGACTCGGCACACCCACT
>NZ_JSAK01000017.1:101780-218381 GCF_000802965.1 Pseudomonas fluorescens
GCTTGCTCCCGCTCGGCGGCGTAGCCGTCGCAAAACCTGCACGCAACGTTTGCCTGAAAGAATGCCAAGGGCCGCTTCGCAGCCCAGCGGGAGCAAGCTCCCTCGCCACAGGTTTTCCACGATATAAAGAACCGTTGGGTGTCAGTGGCTCGGCAACACCAGATACACCGCACTCACCGCCAGCAACAACGCCATGATCCGGTTGAACCAGCGCATGCCCGCCGGATTATTCAAGTAGCCGCGCAAGAATGTCCCGGCATAGGCCCAGCAGCCCACCGACAAATAACAGATCACCAGGTACACCGCAGCGAACTGCCAGACCAGCCGCGCTTCGCCATCGGCGACGAACGCGCCCATCCCGGCCACGCAAGCCAGCCAGGCTTTCGGGTTGAGCCACTGCATCACCGCGCCATACAGCATCGACGGAGCCCGGCCTGACTCCTTCGACTCAAGCTGCCCGTTATCCGCCGCCAATTTGAAGGCCATGTACAGCAAAAACGCCACGCCCGCCCACTGCACCACTTGGGTCATGGCCGGCCAAAGCTGCAACAGTTCGTGCAGTCCCAGCCCCATCAACACCAGTAACAACACAAAACCCAGGGTCGCACCGGCCACGTGCCGTTGGCTGGCGCGAAAACCGAAACGCGCCCCGGAACTCAACGCCACAATGTTCACCGGCCCCGGCGTTATCGAAGCGGCCAACGCAAACGCCGCCATGGACATCATCAGACTCATCGCACACCTACTTCCTGTCAGTTGAACCAGGCCCCAAGGTAAATGGCCCGCAGGTACGCGTATTGAAGAAAACTGCCCTTCTCTCTGATACCCCAGCGCTAAGAGTAATAGCCCACCACCCTCTTCACTTTCACCAGGGCTTCGCGAAGTGAGTCCATGTCCACCGACCCCAGCGCCAGGCGAATCGCGTGCGGCACATGGGTCGAGATCGCGAAAGGTTCGGCGGGCGACACCGACACTTGCTCGCGCATCAACGCCATGGCGATCTGGTCCGCCCGCGCCTCTTCGTCCAATGGCAGCCAGATGAAATATGAATTTGGATGGCTGACGTAATTGAGCCCGGCCAACACCTCACGCGCCAAGGCTTGCCGCGCCTGTGCGTCCGCACGCTTCTGCGCCTCGAGTTTGATCACTGTGCCGTCCTCGAGCCAGGCAACCGCCAGGGCCGTCATCACGCCGGGGGTGTTCCAGGTGGTCGCCATGATCGTGCGTTCGAATGCCGCCACCCATTTTTCCGGCGCCGCAACAAATCCCACGCGTAACCCGGTGGCGACGCTTTTGGACAGACCTGAAACGTACACTGTTCTTTCAGGGGCCATCTCAGCCAAGGGCGCCGGTGCATCTTCAGCGAGAAAGGCGTAGGCGCCGTCCTCGATGATCGTCAGGTCATGCTGGCGCGCTATTACCACCAATTGTTCGCGTTGATCGGCCGCCATCACCCAGCCCAGCGGGTTATGCAGAGTCGGCATCGAATACACTGCGCGCACCGAACGACTCCGGCAGAGTTTTTCCAGGGCCGGCAAATCAGGTCCCTTGTCGGTGAGCGGAATGGGCAGGACCTCAAGGTGCAGCGTTTCGGCCAGGGTCTTGAAACCGGGGTACGTCAACGCATCGGCGGCGATCACATCCCCAGGCTTGAGCAGCGTCATCAAGGTCACCGCCAGCCCATGCTGGGCGCCGCTGACGATCAATACCTGCTCGGCCGGCACGCTCAACCCGCGCTCACTCAGGTGACGCGCGACCGCAGCCCGCTCATGCAGGCGTCCCGCGTGTGGCTGATAACGCAGGTGCGACTCCAGGTCTCCAGACAACGCGAGCTGGCGCAGGGCATTGCGCAACAGATCAGCCTGCCCTGGCAACGACGGATAGTTGAAATTGAGGTCAATCATCCCCGCCGCGACCACGGACTGCGCGATGCCTTGCCCGGGCGGCAGAGAGGTTTCCCTGACGAACGTCCCGCGCCCGGTTTCGCCGCTGACCAGCCCCATGCTTTCAAGCTCGGCGTAAACCCGGCTGGCCGTGACCAGCGCCAGTCCATGCTCAGTGGCGAGTTGCCGATGAGTCGGCAGACGCGTACCCGGCGGCAAGCCTCCGGAGCGAATATCAGCGGCAAACGCATCAACCAGCGATTTGTAGCGGGAACGAGGCATGTCGAGATGTATCCATGACAATTTTTTGATTGTACCGATAGTCAGCCATACCATGGCTTTAGTGCAATCAAACAATGAGCGTGAGCCAAATGGAACGGACTTCGAACGTACAAAACACGACGCTGGAAAGCAGCGCCAGCGGCTGGATCAACGGACTGATCGGTGTGGTGATTTTCAGCGGTTCGCTGCCTGCGACACGAGTGGCGGTGCTGGAATTTGACCCGGTATTCCTGACGGTCGCCCGCGCTACCATCGCGGCGATTCTGGCCCTGTGCCTGCTGTGGCTGTTCAAGGAAAAACGCCCTGCGCGCCATCAGCTCGTGCCTTTAATCATCGTCGCACTGGGCGTGGTGGTCGGTTTTCCGCTGCTGACCGCTTTGGCGCTGCAATACGTGACGTCCGCGCATTCCATCGTGTTCGTCGGCCTGCTGCCTCTCGCCACCGCGGTGTTCGGCGTCCTACGCGGTGGTGAGCGCCCACGGCCGGTGTTCTGGATCTTCTCGGTGCTGGGGAGCCTGCTGGTGGTCGGGTTTGCCGTTGCCCAGGGTCTTACCGCTTCACCGCAGGGCGATATCCTGATGCTGCTGGCGATCCTGGCCTGCGGCCTCGGTTATGCCGAAGGCGCGAAGTTGTCCCGCACGCTCGGCGGCTGGCAAGTGATTTCCTGGGCGCTGGTGCTGGCATTGCCGGTCATGGCTGCGCTGACGCTTTGGCGCATGCCTGCGACCTTCGCCAACATCAGCACGCCGGCCTGGTTCAGTCTGGCTTACGTGTCGCTGTTCAGCATGTTGATCGGGTTTGTGTTCTGGTATCGCGGCCTGGCCCAGGGCGGGATTGCTGCGGTCGGACAATTGCAATTGCTGCAGCCGTTTTTTGGATTGGCGCTGGCGGCAACCTTGCTCCACGAGCACGTCAGCCTTGGCATGCTCGGGGTGACCGTCGCGGTGATTCTCTGTGTGGCCGGAGCGAAGAAGTTCTCCCGCTAGCCACTGATACGCCGCTTTAGGTCCATGACTGTACGGGGCAAACCACCCGCCAGCCGTGATAAAAATACGGTACTTGCTACTGGAGCCGATCATGGACCTCGCCACCCTCTCCCTTTTTCTCCCGGCCTGCTTCGCCCTGAACATGGCGCCCGGCCCGAATAACTTGCTGTCGGTGAGCAATTCGACCCGCTATGGCTATCGCACCGCGTGCCTGGCCGGGGCTGGCCGCTTGCTCGCCTTCGCCGGAATGATTGCCCTCGCTTCGGCAGGCCTGGCGGTGGTGTTGCAGACCTCGGAATTGTTGTTCTACGGGATCAAGATCCTCGGTGCGGCGTATCTGTTTTACCTCGCCTGGCAATTGTGGCGCGCGGACCCCGGCGCAGAAAACGTGGTGAACAGTGCGCCCGTGGGCATGCTGGCGCTGGCTCGGCAAGAATTTCTGGTAGCGGCCGGCAACCCCAAAGCCATTTTGATCTTCACCGCGTTCCTGCCGCAGTTCGTCGATCCGACCCGTGCGATCACGCCACAGTTTGCGGTGTTGGGCGCGTTGTTCCTGATGCTCGAATGGATCGCCATCGCGGCTTACGCCTACATGGGTTTGCACATGCGCCGCTGGTTTGCCAAACCTTCGGGGAAGCGGATTTTCAACCGGTGCTGCGCAGGGTTGTTGTCGGCGGCGGCTTCGGTGTTGCTGATGGCACGTCGAACCTGAGAAAACAATGTAGGAGCTGCCGAAGGCTGCGATCTTTTGATCTTGATCTTTGAAAAACAAAATCAAAAGATCGCAGCCTTCGGCAGCTCCTACAGGGGATCGCGGAGAACTGGAATTCGCTGTCGATTTTTCGGTGGAGGCTGCCGATGTCGCGTTCTATGCTGGGCCCATGAACTTATTCAGCACGCTCCTGCCCACCCGCGCCGAGATGGTCCGCGCCATGCTCGAACGAGACACCGCCTACGAGGGGGTGTTTTTTACCGCGGTCAAGACCACCGGTATTTTCTGCCGCCCCGGTTGCACCGCACGCAGCCCGAAACCGGAAAATGTCGAGTTCTTCGCCCATGCCGATGAATGCCTGGCGGCGGGTTACCGCGCTTGCCTGCGTTGCAAACCCATGGACGCCGCCGCCATTGCGCCGGGCTGGGTACAGAAGCTGCTGAAGTCGGTAGATGCGGATCCCGAGCAACGCTGGACCGACGCCCAGTTACTGGCCGAAGGCATCGAACCGCTGAAACTGCGGCGCTGGTTCAAACAGCATTTCGGCATGACCTTTCACGCCTGGCTGCGTACTCGGCGCCTTGGCATGGCGTTGGGCGGGATCAAACAGGGCAATTCCATCGACCACGTGGCATTCGACTCCGGCTATGAATCCCTGAGCGGTTTTCGCGATGCCTTTCAGAAATCTTTCCACATCACCCCCGGCCGCGCCGCCAACAGTGAGCCGTTGCTGTTTACGCGCCTGACCACACCGCTGGGACCGATGATCGCCATGGCCGAGCGTCGTGGGCTGGTGTTGCTGGAGTTTCTCGACCAGCCCAGCCTGACCCGTGAAGTGGAAGCACTGCAGAACCGTTTCGGTTACGCGGTGGCGCCGGGGCACAACGGGCATTTGCAGAAAATCGAAGTACAACTGAGCGAGTACTTCGCAGGCGAACGAACCGAATTCAGCGTTGCCCTGCACATGCCGGGTAGCGAGTTCTCCCGCCAGGTGTGGGCCGAACTGGCAAAAATCCCCTATGGGCAGACCACCACTTACGGCGCGATTGCCGCCCTTCTGGGCAAACCCGGCGCCAGTCGCGCAGTGGGGTTGGCCAACGGTCACAACCGCCTCTCGATTGTGCTGCCCTGCCATCGCGTGATTGGCGCTGACGGCTCGCTGACCGGCTACGCTGGAGGCCAACCGCGCAAGGCGTTTCTGCTCAGGCTGGAGAACGCGGCGGTGCAGATCACTCAACAACTCGCATTCTGATCCCCCATTTCAAAAGGAAGAACGCTTGATGGCCAGGCTCGACGATCAACTGCACACACTGCACCAGGACGGTCTGCTGATCCTCACCAATGTCGCCGATGCCGCCGGGGCGCGACTGGTGGAACAACTGGGCAACAAGGCTGTGGCTACCAGCAGCGCAGCGGTGGCCTGGGTCCATGGTTATCCGGACGGCAACACCCTGCCCCTTGAGCGTCTGGTGTCGACGGTCGAATCCATTGCACGGGTTATCTCGGTGCCGTTGACCGTGGACATCGAGGCTGGCTATTCCGATGACCTGGCACGGGTTGCCGAAGTGGTGGACGCGGTCATTGTCGCCGGTGCGGTCGGGATCAATATCGAGGACGGCGCCGCGTCGCCTGAATTGCTGGTGTGCAAAATTGAAACCGCCCGCAAGGTTGCCGCTCGCCGCAACGTGAATTTGTTTATCAACGCACGCACCGATGTCTACCTCAGAAACCTGGTCCCCGCCGAAGATCGCGTGGCCGAAACCCTCAGGCGTGCTGCGCTGTATCAGGCGGCGGGCGCCAACGGCTTGTTTGCGGCGGGCGTGACATCGGAGTACGAAATCGCAGCGCTGTGCCGGGGCACTACGCTGCCAGTCAATGTCCTCGGTTTTCCCGGCCTGCCGTCGCCTGAAGAACTGAAAACACTTGGCGTGCGCCGTTTGAGTGCCGGTTCGGGCCTCGCCGAGTTCATGTATGGCGCCATGGCCACTTTGGCGAAAAACTTTTTGCAAACCGGCAAGCTCGACAGCCACGATCTCAAGGCTTTCACTTATGGCGAAGTCAACGCGCTGCTGAAGCCGCCCGGAAAAGCCTGAACCCATGCCGGACGATTACCTGCACGCCACTGAGTTTTTAGCGTCCCTTGATGAGGACTGGCGCCGACACATCGCTGCCATCGGCCCCTGCCTGCATCAACCCCACGCCGCCCGTGATCCCTATGAGTCACTGGTGCGGGCGATTGCCTACCAGCAGCTGCACGCCAAGGCCGGGGATGCGATTGTCGGCCGGTTGCTGGCGTTGTACCCGTCGGTGTCGTTTCCACGGCCTGAGCAGATTGTGGCCACGGATTTTGATCGATTGCGCAGTTGCGGCTTTTCCGCCAGCAAGATCGCAACCATTCAAGGCATCGCCCAGGCAGCATTGGATGGTGTGGTCCCGGATTACGCCACGGCGCTGGCCATGGACGATGAGGCGCTGATCGAACGCCTGATCACCTTGCGCGGTGTAGGCCGCTGGACTGTGGAGATGCTATTGATCTACAGCCTGGAGCGACCGGATATTTTACCGGCCGATGACTTTGGGGTGCGTGAAGGCTATCGCCGGTTCAAGGGGCTGGAGGTGCAGCCAACGCGTAAGCAAATGATTGAAATTGGCTTGGCGTGGAGTCCGTTTCGGACAGTGGCTTCCTGGTATTTGTGGCGAGTGCCCAGCCGATAGACCGCGTTATCGTTCATCGCGAGCAGGCTCGCTCCCACAGGGGCTCTCTGAACACCGAAGACCCAATGTGGGAACGAGCCTGCTCGCGAAGCCTTCAGTCCATTCACCGCTCACCCAACTGTTCATCACCCTCGCTAATGGTCAATGACGCCACCTGGTTTGAGGCGCATGGTAAATCCTCAATCGGAGGGACTCGCGATGCTCAACACACTCAAACACATCAACTCAACTTCAGCATTCAACCGTTGGGCCGGCTTCGACGTCACCCGCGCCGAAAGGGGTGAAGCGGAACTCATCATGGCTTTTCGCGAAACCGACATGGCGCAGTATGCGGGTTTCCTGCATGCCGGGCTTATTGGTGCATTGCTCGATACGGCCTGTGGCTTTGCTGCGGGAACGGTGGCCGGTAACGTGTTGGCATCGCACTTTTCAGTCAACTGCCTGGCGCCGGCGGTCGGTGAAGTTTTCATTGCTCGGGGGCGCGTGGTGAAGGCAGGCAAAAAGCAGGTATTTGCCCATGCCGAGTTGTTCGCGCAAACCGGAGATCAACTGAAACTGGTGGCGACCGGCGAAGCGATTTTGGTGCCTGTCGAGGAGCGCTGACGGTCTAGTCTATCCTGGGCTCGTTCAAGTTAGCCGGAGATCCCCATGCACCTCGAAGGTTCCTGCCATTGCGGCGCGGTGTCGTTCAGCCTGACCAGCGCCCACCCCTACCCTTATCAACGCTGCTACTGCTCGATTTGCCGCAAGACCCAGGGCGGTGGCGGTTATGCGATCAACATTGCCGGTGATGCCAACAGCCTGAAAGTACGTGGGCGCAAGAATATTGCGATTTACCATGCGCTGCTCAAAGGCGAAGGCGAGAAACGCGCGCACCGCAGCAGTGCCGAGCGACATTTCTGTTCGATGTGCGGTTCTGGTTTATGGTTATTCAGCCCCGAATGGCCGGAGCTGATCCACCCGTTTGCTTCCGCCATCGACACCCCGCTGCCGGTGCCGCCGGAACATACGCATTTGCTGCTGGATTCCAAGGCCCCCTGGGTGGAAGCCGAAGTGAGGCATGGCGATAAACAGTTCGACGCTTATCCCGAAGAGTCCATTGCCGAATGGCATGAACGTCTGGGATTGAGCCGTTAAAGCAAAGATCGCAGCCTTCGGCAGCTCCTACATGGGATCGCGTTTCAATGTAAGAGCTGCCGCAGGCTGCGATCTTTTGATCTTTACGCCGCTACGGGCACACCACTGTGGAACCGAAACTCCACATCCGGCGACTCGATCAACTCCTGCTCGGCGGCGCGAACCTTGTCGATTACCTGAGCAATGTCCTTGGCATCACCATACTGATACGCCAGTTTCAGATAACCCTGGAAGTGCCGCGCTTCACTTTTCAGCAGGCCGAAGTAGAACTTGCCCAGTTCTTCGTCCAAATGCGGCACCAACGCTTCGAAACGCTCGCAACTGCGGGCCTCGATGAACGCGCCAACCACCAGCGTATCCACCAGTTTGACCGGCTCGTGGCTGCGGACCACTTTGCGCAGACCCGAGGCGTAACGTCCGGCGGACAGCTGACGCAACTCAATCTTGCGTCTTTTCATCAGGCGCATGACCTGCTCGTGGTGCACCAGCTCTTCCCGGGCCAGACGCGACATCATGTTGATCAGATCGACGTGGGAGTGATATTTGGCAATCAGGCTAAGCGCCGTGCTGGCCGCCTTGAACTCGCAATTCTTGTGGTCGATCAGCAAGGTGTCCTGATCGGCCAGAGCGGCTTGAACCCAGCCATCGGGGGTGCGGCAGCCGAGGAACTCGTGAATTTCGGGAAGGATCATGGGGCTCACGGATAAATGGGTATAAAACGAAGGGCGCCGATTATACCGGCCTGCCCGAAGACCACCAGTCACCACCGTTGATATGCATCAAGTCGCCGAACGCCCGCCAGCAACTATAGTTGTGCAACGCCATGCTTTTAAATTTCAGGAGATCCCGATCATGCAAGCCATACGCAGCATTCTGGTGGTCATCGACCCCGAACACTCGGAAAGCCTGGCGCTCAAACGAGCGAAATTGATTGCCGGTGTGACCCAGGCGCATTTGCACCTGCTGGTGTGCGACCGCAAGCATGATCACAGCGCCATGCTTAGCGTGCTCAAGGCTGCCCTGCTTGAAGATGGTTACAGCGTTACCACCGAGCAGGCGTGGAACGAAAGCCTGCACGAAACCATCGTCGACGTGCAGCAGGCGGAAGGCTGCGGATTGGTGGTCAAACAGCATTTCCCCGACAGCGCGTTGAAAAAAGCCTTGCTGACCCCGGCGGACTGGAAACTGCTGCGCCACTGCCCGACACCGGTGCTGCTAGTTAAAACCGCCGGTTCGTGGAAGGACAAAGTGATTCTGGCGGCCGTCGACGTCGGCAATATGGAAAGCGAACACCGCCACTTGCACAACACCATCATCGATTACGGCTATGACATCGCCAGCCTGGCCAAGGCGCATTTGCACGTGATCAGTGCGCATCCATCGCCCATGCTGTCGGCGTCCGACCCCACGTTGCAGCTCAGCGAAACCATCGAGGCGCGCTATCGAGAGCAGTGCAAAGCGTTCCAGGCAGAGTTCGACATCGACGACGAGCATCTGCACATCGCAGAAGGACCAGCGGATGTGTTGATTCCGTTCATGGTGCACAAACTGCAGGCGGCTGTGACGGTGATTGGCACCGTGGCGCGCAGCGGGTTGTCAGGGACGTTGATTGGCAATACCGCGGAAGTGCTGCTCGATACGGTGGAGAGCGATGTGCTGGTGCTCAAGCCGCAGGAGATTGAGGATCATCTGGAGGAGTTGGCGGTCAAGCATTGATCGAAGATCAAAGGATCGCAGCCTGCGGCAGCTCCTACATGGGATTTGCATTCAACCTGTAGGAGCTGCCGCAGGCTGCGATCTTTTCAGGCGCCGAAGGCGTCTTTGAGGAACCCGGGCGCAATGTAGCGCTGGTAATGCGCCTCGGAGAGCAGGAAAAATTCCCGATCAATGGCATCGCGCAATTCCGGCAGGTTCCAGTCGCGAAATTCCGGCAGCAGCACCATCCCGTAGGCTTCCAGATTATTGATGACCCGCGCCCCCCGCGCGATCAACTGGTACGCCCAGCAATACTCCGACTGATGCGGCACGAAGCGGATCTTGCGCTGTTCCAGCTGCATTCTCAGCAGCGCCGGATCGAAAATTTCCACCTTGGCAGCCATCACCTGGGACAGCAATTGTTCAAGACGCAGCCACACGGCGCGCTTTTCTTCCTCGTTGTAGCCGTTCCAGTGAATCACTTCATGGTGGAAACGCTTGCAGCCACGGCACACCAGATCACCGTAAACAGTGGAGCAAAGGCCGACGCAGGGGGTCTTGATGGTCTGATTGGGCATAGGTAGGCAAAACGCGAAAAAGCAAAACAGGCCCGCATGTTAGCCCTTTGGCCCACATTGATCACCCCTCAAAGTTCAGGGTTTGCGGCCCAAAGGGGCTGCGGTGACGATTCACCACCAAAGTCCAATAGTTCCCGACTTACCTTTAATTTTTTTTTGCCGTAGAATCAGCCTGCCTTTTTAGGCGCCAATGTCCGTTAGAAGCTGTTTTCAAAGCGTCACGAGCACAGTCGTTCCTTCAGAGCGGTGTTGGCGAGGGGTTTTTCCAGCGGGGAAAAACCCAACGCCAACCCTCATCAGCTCCCGTTCTGCAGGCGTAAAACTTTGAAAGCAGCTTCTGTAAGGAATTGTCGGTAATTCTGGCTAAGTGGCTCACAACGCCATGCAGCGCATGAGTACGGCAATTTCGGGATGAGCGTCCCGGACACCCATTTGGGACCACTGATGAGGGTAATAACTGTGCTTGAAGCCTACCGCAAACATATCGAAGAGCGTGCAGCACTGGGTATCGTTCCCCAGCCGCTAAACGCCGAACAAACTGCAGGCCTGGTCGAGCTGCTGAAAAATCCCCCGGCTGGCGAAGAAGCTTTCCTCGTTGACCTGATCACCAATCGCGTTCCACCTGGAGTGGACGAAGCAGCCTATGTCAAGGCTGGTTTCCTCTCCGCTATCGCCAAAGGCGAAGCCAAATCCCCTCTGATCGACAAGAAGCGCGCTGTTGAACTGCTCGGCACCATGCAGGGCGGCTACAACATCGTGACTCTGGTTAACCTGCTGGACGACGCCGAACTGGCTCCAGTAGCAGCCGAAGAACTCAAGCACACGCTGCTGATGTTCGACGCTTTCCACGACGTGGCTGAAAAAGCCAAGAACGGCAACGTTCACGCCCAAGGCGTTCTGCAATCCTGGGCTGACGGCGAGTGGTTCAAGAACCGCCCTACCCTGGCCGACAAGATCAGCCTGCGCGTATTCAAGGTGACTGGCGAGACCAACACCGACGACCTGTCCCCTGCTCCTGATGCCTGGTCCCGCCCGGACATCCCGCTGCACGCCCTGGCCATGCTGAAAATGGCTCGCGACGGCATCGTGCCTGACGCACAAGGCGTCACCGGTCCGATGAAGCAGATCGAAGAAATGCGCAATTCGGGCTTCCCGATCGCCTACGTCGGTGACGTGGTAGGTACTGGTTCTTCGCGTAAATCGGCGACCAACTCGGTACTGTGGTTCTTCGGCGACGACGTTCCTTACGTGCCGAACAAGCGTGCCGGCGGTTTCTGCTTCGGCAGCAAAATCGCTCCGATCTTCTACAACACCATGGAAGATGCTGGCGCACTGCCAATCGAGTTCGACGTTTCCAACATGCACATGGGCGACGTGATCGACCTGTACCCGCATGCTGGCAAAGTCTGCAAGCACGGCACCGACGAAGTCCTGACCACCTTCGAAATGAAGACCCCGGTCCTGTTGGACGAAGTGCGTGCTGGCGGCCGTATTCCGCTGATCATCGGCCGTGGCCTGACCGAGAAGGCTCGCACCGAGCTGGGTCTGCCACCTTCGGACCTGTTCAAGAAGCCTGAAGCTCCGGCTGAAAGCACCAAGGGTTTCACCCTGGCGCAGAAAATGGTCGGCAAGGCTTGCGGCGTGACCGGCGTTCGTCCGGGCACCTACTGCGAACCGAAGATGACCACCGTGGGTTCCCAGGACACCACCGGTCCAATGACCCGTGACGAACTGAAAGACCTGGCGTGCCTGGGCTTCTCGACCGACCTGGTGATGCAGTCCTTCTGCCACACCGCGGCTTACCCTAAGCCGATCGACGTGACCACCCACCACACCCTGCCTGACTTCATCATGACCCGCGGCGGCGTTTCCCTGCGTCCGGGCGACGGCATCATCCACTCGTGGCTGAACCGCATGCTGCTGCCAGACACCGTCGGTACCGGTGGTGACTCCCACACCCGTTTCCCGATCGGCATCTCGTTCCCGGCCGGTTCCGGCCTGGTGGCGTTCGCCGCAGCTACTGGCGTCATGCCGCTGGACATGCCTGAGTCGGTCCTGGTTCGCTTCAAGGGCGAACTGCAGCCAGGCGTCACCCTGCGTGACCTGGTTCACGCCATTCCTTACTACGCGATCCAGGCTGGCCTGCTGACCGTAGAGAAGAAAGGCAAGAAAAACGCCTTCTCCGGTCGCATCCTGGAGATCGAAGGTTTGCCTAAGCTGACCGTCGAGCAAGCGTTCGAACTGTCCGACGCTTCGGCTGAACGTTCGGCTGCCGGTTGCACCATCCAGCTGTCGAAAGAGTCGATCGCTGAGTACCTGCAATCGAACATCACCCTGCTGCGCTGGATGATCGGCGAAGGCTACGGCGATGCCCGTACCCTGGAGCGTCGCGCCCAAGCGATGGAAGCCTGGCTGGCCAACCCTGAGCTGATGGAAGCGGACAAGGACGCCGAGTACGCCGAAATCATCGAGATCGACCTGGCCGACATCAAGGAGCCTGTACTCTGCGCTCCGAACGACCCGGACGACGCTCGACTGCTCTCCAGCGTTGCTGGCGAGAAGATCGACGAAGTGTTCATCGGTTCGTGCATGACCAACATCGGCCACTTCCGCGCTGCCGGCAAGTTGCTGGAACAGGTCAAGGGTCAGCTGCCAACCCGTCTGTGGCTGTCGCCGCCGACCAAGATGGACGCTCACCAACTGACCGAAGAAGGCTACTACGGCATCTACGGCAAGGCTGGCGCGCGCATGGAAATGCCGGGTTGCTCGCTGTGCATGGGTAACCAGGCACGTGTAGAGCCGAACTCGACTGTTGTGTCGACTTCGACCCGTAACTTCCCGAACCGTCTGGGTGACGGCGCTAACGTCTACCTGGCTTCGGCCGAGCTGGCGTCGGTTGCTTCCATCCTGGGTCGCCTGCCGACCGTCGAGGAGTACATGGAATACGCTGGCAAGATCGACAGCATGGCGGCTGATGTCTACCGCTACCTGTCCTTCGACCAGATCGCCGAGTTCCGTGAAGCTGCTGCGAACGCCAACATCCCGGTCGTTCAAGCCTAACGTTACAACGCAATAAAAAACGCCGCCCATCGTGAGATGAGCGGCGTTTTTTTTGCCTTGAGCTTTAGCACTGAAGGCTTTTTGTGGCGAGGGAGCTTGCTCCCGCTCGGCGGCGAAGCCGTCGTAAACCCGGTGTATGCGGTTTATCTGAAATCCTAGTGTTTGGATGAGGGCTGCTTCGCAGCCCAGCGGGAGCAAGCTCCCTCGCCACAGAGTTGACGCAGATATTGTGGGTTACGCACTCAGCGAATAGATCAACGCCGAAATCGCCACCAAACCTACTGCCACCACAAACACATTCGACGCCTGGCCGCGATAACGCGCCATCGCCGGCACCTTGCGGATCGCATACATCGGCATCAAGAACAGGATCGCCGCGATGACCGGGCCACCGAGGGTTTCGATCATGCCGAGGATGCTCGGGTTCAGCGTGGCGACAATCCAGCACACCACCAGCATGAACGCCGCGACAATACGATCCAGGGTCTTGGCCGCTGGACGCTTGCCGATTTTCACGATCAAACCTTTCAGACCTTCACTGGCGCCGATGTAGTGCCCCAGGAACGACTTGGAAATGGCCACGAATGCAATCAACGGCGCCGCGAAGGCGATGGTCGGGTTGCTGAAGTGGTTGGCCAGGTACGACAGGATCGACAGGTTCTGCGCCTTGGCTTCGGCCAATTGCGCCGGGGACAAGGTCAGCACGCAACTGAAGACAAAGAACAGCACCATCACCACCATCAAGGCGTGGGCGCGGGACAGGATCTGCGAGCTGCGTTGTTCAGCGTGATCGCCGTAACGACGCTTCTGGTCAACCGCGAAGGCCGAGATGATCGGCGAGTGGTTGAACGAGAACACCATCACCGGAATCGCCAGCCACAGGGTATGCAGCAATGCCGATGGTTCAGGCAGCGTGGTTGCCGTGGTCAGGATGCCGCCGTTCCAGTGCGGAATCAGGAACACCGCCAGAAACAGCAACGCGACGATGAACGGGTACACCATCAGGCTCATGGCCTTGACGATCATTTGTTCGCCACAGCGCACCACGGCCAGCAGGCCAAGGATCAGCACCAACGACAGCACGGCGCGCGGTGGCGGCATGATGTGCAATTGATGCTCGAGGAAACTGCCCACGGTGTTGGTCAGCGCCACGCTGTAGATCAACAGGATCGGGAAGATCGCGAAGAAGTACAACAAAGTGATCAACGCGCCAGCCTTGAGGCCGAAATGCTCCTCCACCACTTCGGTGATGTCCGCGCCATCACGGCCGGACAACACGAAGCGAGTCAGGCCGCGGTGTGCGTAGAACGTCATCGGAAACGCCAGCAACGCCAGGATCAGCAACGGCCAGAAACCGCCGAGGCCCGCGTTGATTGGCAAAAACAGCGTTCCCGCACCAATCGCCGTGCCAAAAAGGCCCAGCATCCAGGTGGTGTCTTGGCGATTCCAGCTCGAAAGGGTCGCTGGTGTCGCTGCTACATAGCGTTCGTCGACGCTATTGGCCTGATCATTCATCCGGTGGGATCTCCACATTCCGGTCACTTGCCACCCGGCCAGAACGCGTCGGAGTACCCGACAGGCAGCGCCCTGGCCGAAACAGGGGCGCGATTCTGGAGGATTAGTGAACAGAAGCAAAGACTTAGGTGAGGAACGGTGGTACCAGGTTTAGTGAATGCGGGTATGTGTCGAGAGGATTTGGCACCGCTTATAACCGCTTTCGGTCTCTGGCGCGCCGAGAGGAAAAAATGTTTACCTGCTGTCTGAACTGATTTTGGCAGCTCAATCCAGCGCGTTTTGCGCCAAATCAATCGGCACTATAATGCCGACTAAGTATTAAAATCTTTGGTTAATCGGAACCATATTGCCGAAAGCGGGTGAGTAAGCCACTATAGTCGGCATCATAGTTCCGATTTGATTCCACGCCATGGCAGAACATCTCACGATACAAACTTACGTTGAAGGCCATTGGCGCGATGCCGTGATGCTTTCTGTGGCAAGCGTTGAGCAAGTAAAGGCAGCGCGATGCAGCGTCTCTTACGACCAGCGTTACCTGATCGAATTCATCGACAAATTAGAGACCCCGTTCGAACCCGCCATCAGCGTGAACCTTGCGTTGAACTGGGACCAGGTCGATAGCAAAGGGTTTCCGCCCTTC
Organism: Pseudomonas fluorescens; assembly: GCF_000802965.1. GTDB lineage: Bacteria > Pseudomonadota > Gammaproteobacteria > Pseudomonadales > Pseudomonadaceae > Aquipseudomonas > Aquipseudomonas fluorescens_A. The sequence goes on from NZ_JSAK01000017.1 coordinate 116,984, forward strand.
GTCTACGACATCATCCCGGCTGGAGCCGCCCGTAAGTCATTGCAGAAACGCTTCGGTGGAGAAAAGCCCGACGGGATGGACATGGACTTTTTCCTGCTGGGCCGCTGCACGCCCTCGCCTATCGGGCACTTGCGCGTGAAGGAGTCCGTGGAGCATGTCGATCAGACTCGCAGGGAGGCCTTTGCGCGCAAAGAGATTGTAGATAGAACAAACGACTTCCTCGAATACGCCTATGAATCCGGCGCAGCTTTAGGCGGCGCTACGGGCGCTCAGGGAGAAGCGCCGAAGCTCATTATGGTTGAGGGGGTGGATGGCGCGCTGTATGCCGATGCCATGCTTTCTGACGCGCTTGCACACCGTCATTGGCTGGTGAAGTTTGCTCGCAACCAGGCCACTGAACGCGACAAGAATATCCTTCGGGCGGAGTATCACTACTACAAGGCGATCTCTGAACTCGGTTTGAACACAATATCCAAGGATGAGCTTGTGCTTGAGGAAGCCGATAAGCCAAGCCTGTGGATGCCACGCTTTGATCGAAGAATCACCAACGGTGTGGTGGAAAGAATTGCGGTTGAGTCAATCTATTCGGTATGTGGGAACACTGAACCTGGTTCGAGGATGAATCATGAGGATGTCCTCGCGCGCCTGATCCACCTGTGGCGCACGAATGGGCAGGAAGCAGAGCTTGAGGAACTGGTCTCGGAGTACCTGCGGCGCGACCTGCTTAACCGTATCCTCGGAAATTCAGACAATCATGGGCGCAACACGGCCATTTTCAGACTTCAGGACCGGTTCGAGCTGGCGCCGATCTATGATCTTGCTCCGATGGTGCTCGACCCGGAAGGCATTACTCGAGTCACCAAGTGGAAGCCCGAGCATATGGGAAGTCCAGACTGGAGAGCGATCTGCGAGTTTTTCCAGGAATTTGTGAGCCCTGATCTACTCTTCGAGCGCCTGCGAGGTGACGCTGAATCGTTTAGAGCGTTGCCGGATCTGTTGGTCAATCTTCCCGAGGAAGTGAGACGTGCTCAATCTATTCCGCTGAACAATCTGGATAAACGGCTGGCTGAATGGGGCCTTCGATGAACGACACCACGAACGAACGCAAGCAGCTCATTGACGACATCATGCTGCAGCACCAGATGGGAAGCGAAACCCTGGGAACTGCTGTTCGCCGTCTAAGGCTTGAGGTGACCGGTCTAGACCAGGACACCTTTGCAGCCATGTGCAATATGTCGACCAAGGCCCTGTACCAGATCGAAAAGGACAAGGGCAATCCAACCATCAGCAGGATCGATGCCATCCTGCGTAAATTCGGGCTGCGCCTGGGGCTGACTATTGCGACTAAAGCCACTTACACGCCGCCTGGTGATCAGCACAAGCCGGCCTCTAAAATGCCCGTTCGCGGGGCGAATCCTCAACGCAAGTACGCCGGTCAGCTCAGTAGAGTGGCTTCTCTGCGGACCACTGCCAAGACCAAGGCCGATGTCGAGGACTCGTCTGACTGAGTGGTTGTCTTGTCTGCATTTCGTCACTCTCCGGTTGTTAAAGGTCTACCGTCATGTATTTTGAACAGACCTGTCATCCTACCGGAGTCCTTCCATGCCACTGGTTCGCGTTGAAATCAAAAAGCAGCAGGATCCCACCTACGCCAAACGCATCGGCCAATTGATCTACGCCTCCATGCGCAGCGCCATTGGCGTGCCGGAGGATGACAACTTCCAGATTCTTGCCGAGCACGATGAGCAACATTTCATCTTCGATCCGGGATATCTCGGCATCCAGCGCAGTGAAAACCTGGTGGTGATTCAAATCACCCTGAGCGAAGGCCGCACCGTCGATCAGAAAAAACTCCTCTACAAAACCATCGCCGAGAGCCTCAACCAAGAACTGGCGGTACGCCTGGAGGACGTTTTCATTAATCTGGTGGAAGTGAAAAAAGAAAACTGGTCCTTCGGCAATGGCATTGCCCAGTACGCCCTCTGACTTTCAACCTGTGCAACTGTGAGCCGCCCATGCCCCGAGTTTCCCGCAAGCAAGCCGACCTCAACCGCGAAATCATCGTCGACGCTGCGACGCGACTTTTTCGCGAGCGCGGGTTGCATGGGATCAGTGTGGTCGATGTGATGGCCGCTGCTGGCCTGACCCACGGTGGTTTCTACGGGCATTTCGAATCCAAGGAAGCACTGGCGGTGGAAGCCAGCGGCCGGGCATTCGAAGAGGCCGCGGGACGCTGGAAGGAACGCATCGCCGCAGCCGACAGTAAAGCCGACGCGCGTCGGGCAGTGATCGAGCCGTATCTGTCCGCTGGCAGCCGCGATAACCCGGGCGATAGCTGCCCGGTGGTAGCCTTTGCCGGGGACATGTGCCGCGAGGCCTCCGAGAGTGGCTTGCATGAGCCGTTCATGGCGGGTTTGCATGGGCTGCTCGATACACTGGGCAAACTGACGGACGAAGATGACGCCACCAGCAACCGGCAGGACGTGTTGGTGCAGTTCTCGTTGATGGTCGGAGCACTGACGCTGGCCCGGGCGACTCGGGACGATGCCCTTTCGGATGAAATTCTCGCAGCGGCGCGGAGTTTTCTTACGCAAGAAAAGCCTCCTTCCTCATCCCCGCTTTAATATTCTTTGCTGAGCATAAAAGTTCGCAGGCTGCGCCAGCTCCTACACTGAGAGCGCAGTGTCGAAGACGGCATTGCCAAATCATCGCGCAGCCAGCAATCTCAACCAACGTTCGAGTCCGACATTCCGATGCTTACAGGAGCCAAGCATGCCTGCAACCGTTCTAGTCCTGGTTGAAACCATTAATGATTACCTGCCCATCCTCGAACATCAGGGCTTCCACCTGATTCTGGCGCCTACGCCTGCCGAGCGCGCCGAAGCCATTACACGCTACAGCGGCCAGATCGACGCCGTTCTGACCCGCGGCCCGCTCGGTCTTTACGCCGATGAAATCGCCGCCCTGCCCAAGCTCAAGATCATCTGCGTGATTGGCGCAGGTTATGAACACGTCGACCTGCAAGCCGCCGCCGACCGCGGCATCACCGTCACCAATGGCGCCGGCGTCAACGCCTCCTCGGTGGCTGACCACGCCATGGCAATGTTGCTTTCCATAGTCCGCGACATTCCCCGTTGTGACGCCGCCGTGCGCCGGGGCGAATGGCCAAAAATCATGCGCCCTTCCCTCGCCGGCAAACGCCTGGGCATCCTCGGCCTCGGTGCCGTTGGCATGGCCATCGCCAAACGCGCTGCCAACGGTTTTGACATGACGGTGAGTTACCACAACCGCCAACATCGCAGCGACGTGCCTTACAGTTTCTGCTCCACCCCCACCGAACTCGCGCGCGCCTCGGATTTCCTGGTCATCGCCACTCCAGGCGGCCTCACCACCAAACACCTGATCAATCGCCAGGTACTCGAAGCGCTGGGCCCGAAAGGCTTTGTCGTCAACATCGCCCGGGCCAGCGTGATCGTCACCGCCGACCTTGTCAGCGCCCTCGAGCAACGGCGGATCGCCGGCGCTGCACTGGATGTGTTCGATGCTGAACCTCAGGTGCCGGATTCGTTAAAAGCCCTGACCAACGTCATTCTGACCCCACATGTAGCCGGCCTGTCTCCAGAAGCCACGCAAGGCACAGTGGAGTTGGTGGGCCGCAACCTGGTGGCGTTCTTTACCGGCCAACCGGTGCTCACTCCCGTCGAATTGCCGAGCAGCGCGAGCCAAGCGGTCCTGTAGGACAATTCAAACGCGTGTATCAAAAACAATGATTGTCCGGCAACACGCTCACCTATAAGGGCCGTTCGTGGTTGTGGGGGTTGGGTGAGCGCATTAGATTAGCCAATAGTTTCAGGCCTCCAGAATAAGCAGAAGGGATAAGCATGGCGCTTACTGACCAGTCCACCCGCATCCGCACCGGCGAAGAACTCGATGCCAGCCTGATCGATCCATACCTCAAGGCGCACATTCCAGGCCTCAGTGGCTTACCGCAGATCAGCCAGTTTCCGGGCGGCGCGTCGAACCTCACCTATTTGCTGGAATACCCCGAACAGGAGTTTGTCCTGCGTCGGCCGCCGTTCGGTCACAAGGCCAAATCCGCCCATGACATGGGTCGCGAGTTCCGCATCCTCAATCAGTTGCGCGACGGTTTTCCGTACTGCCCCAAGGCCTATGTGCACTGCACCGATGAATCGGTGATCGGCGCCGAGTTCTACGTGATGGAACGGGTCAACGGCATCATCCTGCGCTCCGAGTTACCGCCAGAGCTGGGGCTGGACTCCGCGAAGACCGAAGCTCTGTGCAAGAGCTTCATCGACAAATTCGTCGAGCTGCACCGGGTCGACTACAACGCCTATGGCCTGGGTGATCTCGGTAAGCCCGAAGGCTACGTGGCGCGGCAGATCAAAGGCTGGAGCGATCGCTACGAAAAAGCCCTGACGCCCGACGCACCGCAGTGGGAAGTGGTGAAAGCCTGGCTCAACGACAAGATGCCAGCCGATCACCCGACCTCCAGCATCGTCCACAACGACTACCGCTTTGACAACGTGATCCTCGACCCGAACAACCCGATGCAAATCATCGGTGTGCTCGATTGGGAGCTGACCACCCTCGGCGATCCACTGATGGACTTGGGCAACACCCTCGCCTACTGGATCGAAGCCGGCGACCCGGCACCGGTGCAACTGATGCGCCGCCAGCCCAGCCATGCACCGGGCATGCTGACCCGCCGCGAATTCGTTGATTACTACGCCGAGCGTTCTGGCATCCAGATCGACAATTTCGATTTCTACTACACCTACGGCTTGTTCCGCCTGGCCGGCATCGTGCAGCAGATCTACTACCGCTTCTACCATGGTCAGACCCAGGACAAGCGTTTCGCGCAGTTCATTCACATGAACAAACTGCTGGAGCAAATGAGCCTGCAGGTCATCCAGAAATCCAGCCTTTGATTACGCCCCTGGCCCAATAACAAGACTTTTCATAAGGGAACCCCATGTCCAAGACTCAGTTGTTCGACCTCGACGGCAAGATCGCTTTCGTTTCCGGTGCCAGCCGCGGCATCGGTGAAGCCATCGCCAAGCTGCTGGCCCAGCAAGGCGCTCACGTGATTGTTTCGAGCCGCAAGCTCGATGGCTGCCAGCATGTTGCCGACGCGATCATCGCCGCTGGCGGCAAAGCCACTGCCATCGCTTGCCACATCGGCGAAATGGAGCAGATCAGCCAGGTCTTCGCTGGCATCAAGGAACAGTTCGGACGCCTGGACATCCTGGTTAACAACGCCGCGACCAACCCGCAGTTCTGCAACGTGCTGGACACTGACCTGGGCGCCTTCCAGAAGACCGTCGACGTGAACATCCGCGGTTACTTCTTCATGTCGGTCGAAGCCGGCAAGCTGATGCGTGAAAACGGTGGTGGCAGCATCATCAACGTTGCCTCGATCAACGGCGTCTCGCCGGGCGTGTTCCAGGGCATCTACTCGGTGACCAAGGCCGCCGTGATCAACATGACCAAAGTGTTTGCCAAGGAATGTGCGCAGTTCGGGATTCGCTGCAATGCCCTGCTTCCGGGTTTGACAGACACCAAGTTTGCTTCGGCGCTGGTGAAGAACGAGGCAATCCTCAATACCGCACTGGCGCAGATTCCGCTCAAGCGTGTAGCGGACCCGAGTGAAATGGCCGGCGCAGTGCTTTATCTGGCGAGCGATGCATCGAGCTACACCACCGGCGTTTCTCTAAACGTGGATGGCGGCTTCCTGTCCTGATCTGATTCCATCGGCTTACGCTCTACTGTAGGAGCTGCCGCAGGCTGCGATCTTTTGATTTTCGATGCCATTGGCAGCGCTGAAGATCAAAAGATCGCAACTTGCGGCAGCTCCTACAGGGACATAAGGTCGTCCGGGATTACTGGGTGACGCAGCGGGTCGTGGTCGTGACCCGAGTCACCTCCCCTTCGGCCCTCACGTCGCCCATGACATCGGTTTTATCCATTGTCTGGCAGGTGCGTTCCTGTGGCGGTGGCGCTGGAGGCGGTGGGGGTGGACTGGCGCAGCCAGCGAGAATCACAGCGCAGAATACGAGCGAAGTGGGTGCAAAAACGCGTTTCCCAAGACTTTTCATAGGTTGACCCGCGATAAATGATGTACACCTTTTTGTGACAACAAAACACCGCCGGAAAGTTCACGGGGCGGTCGCAAAAAAATCACTTTTGTACAGATTTATCGCGTATTCAGTTGTTCAGACGTGCCAAACCTGGCAATTCCTACACTACCGGATCTGGGCGTTGCAGGCTGTTGCTCTCCAACTCGTAGCGCAACTCTTCAATCAGTGCGGCCACCGATTCAGGTGTCTGCAACATGGCCAGGTTCAAACCGCTGACCACCAGGTCTACCTGCCCGGATACGGGATGGTAGAGCTTTATCGTCAACGAGTGATCGCCGGTGATATTGCACTCACAGGCCAGTGGCGAAAATGTCCGCTCCAGCTGCGTGCGCAGTTGCGACACATGAATCATTGCGGCTGGCCCGCGCAGCAAGAAGCTGTGGCGATGATATTTGGGTGGTGCATGAATGTTCCTTTAGCGACTTCAAAAGGCTGGCGAACCATCCGAAGATAGTTTTTCGCACACTCCTAGATTGGCGGCAGAGCTTCCTTGCCAGAACATCAATTTGCACCAAATGGCTTAGTGCATTTGTACCTTACCTATGCCCTTTAGTTGGCCATGCGCCGGAGAACAGCCCGCGCTCCCGAGCCCAGACAATCGCCCCGCTGCGACTGTGCACATCGAGCTTGGAATACACCGTTGCCACATGGTTACGAACGGTGTTCGGCGCCAGTTTCAGGCGTGCAGCGATTTCCTTGTCGGCGAGGCCTTCGCAGATCAATTCCAGCACATCGCGCTCACGAGCAGTCAATTTTGCAAAGGACACGCTGGGCAGTGGCGGCGAGTTGAAACTCTTCACGTTGGCGAGTTTTTCGATCAGCGTGCGACTGAACCATGACGCGTCTTTCATCACTTCTTCAATCGCCGCCACGAGCTCCAGCTCTGTGCGTTTGCGTTCGGTGATATCCATCAGCACCAGCAGGAAACACGGGTTGTCCTGGATATTCACGGTGTCCGCCGACACTGCACATTCGATCAGTTCGGCGTCTTTCTTGCGGACTTGCACGTCGATGCGATCCAGTCTTCCGGTTTTCTCCAGCGCAGCAAACAGTTTTGCACGCGCGCCCTTGTCATGAATGAAGTCGATTTGCGCGATGCTCTTGCCCAGCACTTCCTCACCGTTATATCCGAGTGTTTCGAGGAATGCCTCGTTCACATCCATGACCACTTGATCAGCGGCACTGCACACCACAATCGGCACCGGCGTCAGTCGAAAGGCCTTGGCGAAACGCTCTTCGCTCTGGCGCAGGGCAATTTCGGCCTTGTGCCGGGGCTCCATGTCCACGAAAGAAAACAGCATGCAGGCTTCTTCGTTCAGCTCCAGCGGTTGGCCGGCGACGATCACTTGTTTGTTACTGCCATCGGCCAATCGCAGTTCGGCCTGCATCTGCGGGATGGTCGCGCCCTCGCGCAGACGCTGTTTGGCCAAGTCCTTGTTTTCGGCCTGATCCAGTACGTCCAGTTCATAGGTGGAGGTGCCGATCACTTGATCACGGGCATAGCCGGTCATTTCGAGGAAGCCGGGATTGACCTTGATGTAGCGCAAATCACTGAGGCGGCAGATCACCGCTGGGGCCGGGTTGGCGTTGAAAGTCTTTTCGAATCGCTGCTCTGCACTGGCCCACTCGGTAACATCGGCCATGATCAGCACTAATGCTTCCGACTCACCTTGGCTGTCGGTCACTACCAGGCTGCGCACGCGGTGCATCCAGGTGTGCTCATCGTCATGGGCCGGGGTCAATTCGACCAGCACATCGCTGAAGGTCTCGCCGCGAGCGACGCGGCTGACGGGATAATTGTCAGTCGGTACGGGGTGATTGTTGCGATAGCGCAAGGCGAAGCGTTTGGCGTACTCCTTGGCGTTGGCCCCCAAGTCGCCGATCCGCTCGACGCCGTGCATCGCCAGCGCGGCGTCGTTGGCCCAGACAATCGTCTGATCAAGCTCCAACAGAATCACCCCGTCGGACAAACCGGTGATGATCTGCTGCAACTGACGGCGGCTGGTTTCGGTGGTCAGGGCATCCTGGTTCATTGGATCTCCACACGTGCGATGGAGCTTGTAGGCCCCTTGTGAAGATTACGACCGCAAGGGTTCATGAACGTGCAGCCGGACACCATTCATGTAGGAGCTGCCGCAGGCTGCGATCTTTTGATCTTATAAAATCAAGATCAAAAGATCGCAGCCTGCGGCAGTTCCTACAGGTCGGGTTTTGTTTTCAGGCCGCTTTTTTTCCACTCGCGATCGCCGCCGAAGCCGCCAGCATCGCCCGCAACAACACCGCGCATCCGGCCGCCAGGTCATCCGGCGCGGCGTTTTCGATTTCGTTGTGGCTGATGCCGCCTTCGCAGGGCACGAAGATCATCCCGGCGGGGCCGAGTTCGGCGAGGAAAATCGCGTCGTGCCCTGCTCCGCTGACAATGTCCATGTTTGACAGACCCAAGCCTTGCGCCGCGCCACGGACGGCGTCGACGCAGCCCTTGTCGAAGTACAGCGGCGGGAAGTCGGCAGTCGGCGTCAGTTCGAAGGTCAGGCCGTGTTCTTCGCAGGTGGCTTCGATGACTGCGCGGACTTCGGCGATCATCGAGTCCAGTCTCGCTGGTTCCAGATGACGGAAGTCGAGGGTCATGCGCACTTCGCCCGGGATGACGTTGCGTGAACCGGGATAGGCTTGCAGGCAGCCGACAGTGCCACACGCGTGAGGTTGGTGGCCGAGGGCAGCGCGGTTGACCGCACCAACAATCACCGAGGCACCGACCAGGGCGTCTTTGCGCAGATGCATCGGCGTCGGGCCGGCGTGGGCTTCAACGCCGCGCAGTTTCAGGTCGAACCATTTTTGCCCGAGGGCGCCCATGACGACGCCGATGGTTTTACGTTCGTCTTCGAGAATCGGGCCTTGCTCGATGTGCGCTTCGAAATAGGCGCCCACGGCGTGACCGCTGACTTTGCGTGGGCCCGCGTAACCGATGGCGTTCAGCGCTTCGCCGACGGTCACGCCTTCGGCATCGACTTTGGCCAGGGTTTCTTCGAGGGTGAATTTTTCCGCGAATACACCGGAGCCCATCATGCATGGGGCGAATCGCGAGCCTTCTTCGTTGGTCCACACCACCACTTCCAGCGGTGCTTCGGTTTCCACGCCGAGATCATTGAGGGTGCGCAGCACTTCAACGCCGGCGAGCACGCCGAAACATCCGTCGAACTTGCCGCCGGTGGGTTGCGTGTCGATGTGGCTGCCGGTCATCACCGGTGGCAGGTTCGGGTTGCGGCCGGGACGTCGGGCGAAAATGTTGCCGACGGCGTCGATGCTGACGGTGCAGCCCGCTTCTTCACACCATTTGACGAAAATGTCCCGGGCCTGGCGGTCGAGATCAGTCAGGGCCAGGCGACAGACGCCACCTTTGACGGTGGCGCCAAGCTTGGCCAGCTCCATGAGCGACTGCCACAGTCGGTCGCGGTTGATGTGCTGATGGGTGGACTGCAGAACGTCTACGGCTGCGTTCATGATGATCTCCTCAGGCTGTTGTTATGGTTTCTCTCAGGCAATTCTCGGGTGTCTTTGACGCTGCCATCGCTGGCAAGCCAGCTCCCACAGGTTCTAGGTGTCCCACACAACGGCGGACGCCGCGATCCTTGTGGGAGCTGGCTTGCCAGCGATGAGGCCCGTGCTCACACCGCAGATTTCGCAACTGATGGACTGGGCCGCATCGCGCACAACCCGTAATAAATCAGGCCACCCAGGGCCGAGCCGGTGAACCAGCCATAGCTGTAGAACCAGCTGAATACATCACTGCCCAGCGACAGCAGCGTCAACACCACCGGCACACCGAATGCGAGAAAGCCGTTCCAGTTCCACGCCGGGTACACGTCGTCGCGATAGAGCCCGGCGAGGTCCAGTTGCTGTTTCTTGATCAGGAAGTAATCCACCACCATGATCCCGGCAATCGGCCCAAGCAGGCTGGAATAACCCAGCAACCAGTTGGAATAGACCGTTTCCAGGCTGACGTCGGAAACAATCAGGCCAAGTTTTTTCAGCAGTTCATGGCCCATCAGCACCAAACCAACAAACCCGGTGAGCAGTACCGCTTTGGTCCGGTTGATCACCTTGGGTGCGATGTTCTGGAAGTCGTTGGTGGGCGAGACGATGTTGGCCGCCGTATTGGTCGACAGCGTGGCGATGATGATCAGCGCCATGGCCACTGCCACCCAGACCGGGCTCTGGATATGGCCGATCAACGTCACCGGATCGGAGACCGTCACGCCTACCAGTTTCACCGACGCGGCGGTCATCACCACACCCAGCGCAGCGAACAGGAACATGGTCAGCGGCAAGCCGATGATCTGCCCGACAATCTGGTCCTTCTGGCTTTTCGCGTAACGGCTGAAGTCCGGGATGTTCAGCGACAACGTCGCCCAGAACCCGACCATCGCGGTCAGCCCGGCCGCGAAGTAACTGACCACGCTGGCCCCTTCCGGGCGCTTGGCCGGAATCGCCATCAGCTCGGTCATCGACACATTCGGCATGGCCCACAACAACAGCCCTACCCCCACCAGCACCAACAGCGGCGCCGACAGGGTTTCCAGCCATTTGATCGACTCGGCACCGCGAATCACCACCCACAAGTTGAGCGCCCAGAACACCATGAAGCCAATGACTTCACCGGTCCCGCCGAGGGATTTCCAGCCCTCGAACACCGAGCCCAGGAACAGATGTATGGCGAGGCCGCCGAACATCGTCTGGATACCGAACCAGCCGCACGCCACCAGGGCGCGGATCAAACACGGGATGTTCGAGCCGAGGATGCCGAAGGACGAGCGCAGCAACACCGGAAACGGGATGCCGTACTTCGTGCCGGGGAAGGCATTCAGGGTCAGGGGGATCAGTACGATGATATTGGCAAACAGAATCGCCAGCAGCGCTTCGCCGACGCTCAGACCGAAGTACGCCGTCAGCACGCCGCCGAGGGTATAGGTCGGCACGCAGATCGACATGCCGACCCATAGTGCGGTGATGTGCCATTTGTTCCAGGTTCGTTCGCGCACCTTGGTCGGTGCCATATCGTGGTTGTATCGGGGACTGTCGAGGACGTCGCTGCCGGCTTCCAGCTCAAACAAGCCGTCGCGCTCGGTCACTTGCGATCTGATCTGTTGCATGGCCGCTCCACTGTTCTTTGAATTATTTTTTGCTCATCGGGGGCTGGCGACATCAATAAACGTGCCGGGCGCCCCGATTTCGCATCGGGCAGTTCCATAACCAATCTGTAACCAACTGATGTTTATCAGTTTTATTACTTCAACTATTCAGTCCCCCGGCTACTTGTCATGCCACTCAGGCCGAACGCCAGCCAAGTTGTCCGAACAGTCAGGACTCAATCTGGTGCACTGATCTTTTTTTCAAAGTTGCGCATCAACCATAGACCATCCTCAAACGGCTGATTTCACATAAGAAATCTTGACCATATTTAGATCCTGTCAAGTGCGTCAAAATGGTGAGAGGCCTCACCATTTTGGTGATTCTGTTATTTAGTTGTTATTTATCAATCAGTTAAAACAGTCACAAGCTTATAAAAATTATTCTTGCTCATTCGCATAACTCAGACTAGCGTTTATTCCTGACAGCGCTGACAGGAATACACCTCTTTGCGCTGGCTTCATATAAAACACCTAGAACCGGCATCAGTCGGTCATGCCTGCGAGGAACTCGGAATGTCTCTGTTGATCCGTGGCGCTACCGTTATTACCCATGATGAAAGTTATCGCGCCGATGTGTATTGCGCAGACGGCGTGATCAAAGCCATCGGCGAAAACCTCGACGTTCCCGCCAGTGCCGAGATACTTGACGGCAGCGGCCAATACCTGATGCCAGGTGGCATCGATCCTCACACCCACATGCAACTGCCCTTCATGGGCACTGTGGCCAGCGAAGACTTTTTCAGTGGTACGGCAGCGGGACTTGCCGGTGGCACCACATCGATCATCGATTTCGTAATTCCCAATCCGCAGCAATCCTTGATGGAGGCATTTCATCAGTGGCGCGGCTGGGCCGAGAAGTCGGCGTCCGATTACGGCTTCCACGTCGCCATTACCTGGTGGAGCGAACAGGTCCGCGAAGAAATGGCCGAGTTGGTCAGCCATCACGGGGTCAACAGCTTCAAACATTTCATGGCCTACAAGAACGCGATCATGGCGGCCGACGACACCTTGGTGGCGAGTTTCGAGCGCTGCCTGGAGCTGGGCGCGGTGCCGACTGTGCATGCGGAGAACGGCGAACTGGTATTTCACCTGCAACGCAAACTGATGGCCCAGGGCATGACAGGGCCGGAAGCACACCCTTTGTCGCGCCCCTCGCAAGTGGAAGGTGAAGCAGCGAGCCGGGCGATCCGCATTGCCGAAACCCTCGGTACGCCGTTGTACCTCGTTCACGTCTCGACCAAGGAAGCCCTCGACGAAATCACCTATGCGCGCGCCAAGGGCCAACCGGTCTATGGCGAAGTATTGGCCGGGCATCTGCTGCTGGACGACAGCGTCTACCGCCATCCGGATTGGCAAACCGCCGCCGGTTACGTGATGAGCCCACCGTTTCGCCCCATTGGCCATCAGGAAGCGCTTTGGCATGGCCTGCAGGCGGGCAACCTGCACACCACGGCCACTGACCACTGCTGTTTCTGCGCGGAACAAAAAGCGGCGGGCAAGGATGATTTCAGCAAGATCCCGAATGGCACGGCGGGCATTGAAGACCGCATGGCGGTGCTGTGGGATGAAGGGGTGAACACTGGGCGCTTGTCGATGCAGCAGTTCGTCGCCCTCACCTCCACCAACACTGCGAAGATTTTCAACCTCTACCCGCGCAAAGGTGCGATCCGTGTGGGTGCCGATGCCGATCTGGTGCTGTGGGACCCGCAAGGTACGCGGACGATTTCGGCGAAGACTCATCACCAGCAAGTCGACTTCAACATCTTCGAAGGCAAGACCGTGCGCGGCGTGCCCAGTCACACCGTCAGCCAAGGCCAGGTAGTTTGGGCCGATGGCGATTTGCGGGCTGAGCGCGGTGCCGGGCGGTATATCGAACGGCCGGCATATCCGGCGGTGTTTGATTTGCTGAGCAAGCGCGCCGAGTTGAATCAGCCAGTGGCTGTGAAACGTTGAGATCGGCCTTCGGCCTATCGCTGGCAAGCCAGCTCCTACAGTTGAAATGCGATCCCCTGTAGGAGCTGGCTTGCCAGCGATGAGGACCGCACAGACACCGCAATAACAATGCCCACCAGAGGCAGTACCTCCATTACCGTGAGGCCCACACCGTGATCAAGACCCTGACCCACCTCCCGCATCCCTACGAGAGCGCGGCCGTGCTCGCCAGCCATTTCACCGATCTGGCGCCGCCGCTCAACGATCGCCAGGCCCACCTGGAAGCCTCGCGCTGTCTGTATTGCTACGACGCGCCGTGCGTGAATGCGTGCCCGAGCGAAATCGATATCCCGTCGTTCATCCGCAACATCCACCAGGACAACGTGCAAGGCGCGGCGCAGAAAATCCTCTCGGCAAACATCCTCGGCGGCAGTTGCGCCCGGGTCTGCCCAACGGAAATCCTCTGCCAGCAGGCTTGTGTACGCAACAACGCTCACGAGTGCGCGCCGGTGTTGATCGGTCTGTTGCAACGCTACGCGGTGGACAATGCGCATTTCAGCGAACACCCCTTCACCCGTGCAGCCGCCACCGGCAAGCGCATTGCCGTGGTGGGTGCCGGTCCGGCCGGCTTGTCCTGCGCACATCGCAGTGCCATGCACGGGCATGACGTGGTGATTTTCGAGGCAAAGGAAAAGGCCGGTGGCCTTAATGAATACGGGATCGCCAAGTACAAACTGGTGGATGATTACGCGCAGAAAGAATTGGATTTCCTGCTGGAGATCGGCGGGATCGAAATCCGTCATGGGCAAAAACTCGGCGAAAACTTGACCCTCAGCGAACTGCACCAGCAATTCGATGCCGTGTTCCTCGGCCTGGGCCTGGCGGCGAGCAAACAATTGGGCCTGGCCCATGAAGAGGCGCCGGGCCTGGTGGCCGCCACCGACTACATCCGCGAACTGCGTCAGGCGGATGATTTGACGCAATTGCCGATGGCCGATCACTGCATCGTACTCGGCGCCGGTAATACCGCCATCGACATGGCCGTGCAAATGGCGCGGCTGGGCGCCCGCGACGTCAATTTGGTATATCGCCGTGGCGTGGAAGACATGGGCGCGACCCATCACGAGCAAGACATCGCCAAAGCCAATCAAGTGCGCCTGTTGACCTGGGCACAACCGGAAAAAGTGTTACTCGATGATCGCGGACAGGTGCGCGGCATGCGTTTCGCGCGCACGCATCTGGTGGAAGGTCGCCTGCAAACCACCGGCGAAACCTTCGAACTGGCCGCCGATGCAATCTTCAAAGCCATCGGCCAAAGCTTCGATTCCAGCGCCCTCGCCGATCCATTGGCCCGAGAACTAAAGCGTCAGGGCGATCGCATTCAGGTCGACGAAAATCTGCACACCAGCATCCCCGGTGTTTATGCGGGCGGCGACTGCACCAGCCTCGATCAGGACCTCACCGTGCAAGCCGTGCAACATGGCAAAAAAGCCGCCGAAGCGATCAACGCTCAACTGATGCTTAACGTGGAGGCCGCATAAATGGCCGATCTCTCGATTGTCTTCGCTGGCATCAAATCCCCCAACCCGTTCTGGCTGGCCTCCGCGCCGCCGACCGACAAAGCCTACAACGTGGTCCGCGCCTTCGAGGCCGGTTGGGGTGGCGTGGTCTGGAAAACCCTGGGCGAAGACCCGGCGGCGGTCAACGTATCGTCACGCTACTCGGCGCACTTCGGGGCCAACCGTGAAGTGTTGGGTTTCAACAATATCGAACTGATCACCGACCGTTCGCTAGAGATCAATCTGCGGGAAATTACCCAGGTCAAAAAAGACTGGCCGGACCGTGCGCTGATCGTTTCCTTGATGGTGCCCTGCGTCGAAGAGTCGTGGAAACACATCCTGCCCTTGGTGGAAGCCACCGGCGCCGATGGCATTGAGCTGAACTTCGGTTGCCCCCATGGCATGCCGGAACGCGGCATGGGCGCAGCGGTCGGCCAAGTGCCGGAATACGTCGAACAGGTTACCCGTTGGTGCAAGACTTATTGCTCGCTGCCAGTGATCGTCAAACTCACGCCGAACATCACTGACATCCGCGTCGCTGCCCGCGCGGCGCACCGTGGCGGCGCCGATGCGGTTTCGCTGATCAACACGATCAACTCGATCACCAGCGTCAACCTGGAGCGCATGGTCGCCAATCCCATGGTCGGCAGCCAGAGCACCCACGGTGGCTATTGCGGTTCGGCGGTGAAGCCTATTGCGTTGAATATGGTCGCCGAAATCGCACGTGATCCGCAGACTCAGGGCCTGCCGATCAGCGGAATCGGCGGCATTGGCAACTGGCGTGATGCGGCGGAATTCATCGCGCTGGGCAGTGGCTCGGTGCAGGTATGCACGGCGGCGATGCTGCATGGCTTCCGGATTGTCGAGGAGATGAAGGACGGATTATCGCGATGGATGGACAGTCAGGGTTACGCCAGCATTTCCGAATTCTCCGGGCGCGCGGTGGGCAACACCACGGACTGGAAGTACCTGGACATCAACTATCAGGTGATTGCGAAGATTGACCAAGAGGCGTGCATCGGTTGCGGTCGTTGCCACATCGCTTGCGAAGACACCTCGCACCAGGCGGTGGCCAGCGTCAAGCAAGCGGACGGCACGCACAAGTATCAAGTGATCGATGATGAATGCGTGGGCTGCAACCTGTGTCAGATCACCTGCCCGGTGCAGGATTGCATCGAGATGGTGCCGATGGAGAATGGCAAGCCGTTTCTGGATTGGAATCATGATCCGAGGAATCCGTACCACGTCAGTCCTTGAGACTCGCGGAGTTTGAGCTGACGCCTTCGCGGGCAAGCCCGCTCCCACAGTGGTTCTGTCGTACGCAAATGTCGTGTACACCAAGATACCTGTGGGAGCGGGCTTGCCCGCGATGCGGCCGGTCGCCGCACCGCTGGACTCTAAGGCTCCAACCCAATCCCCCGCAAAATCACACTCGTCACCGTCTGCACCGCCCGCTCGAACTGCATGTCCGACAGCGGTTGGTGGTCATTGAGAATGTTCACCTGGTGATCGAAGTCGGCGTAGTGCTGGGTCGAGGCCCAGATCATGTACAGCAGGCTCGAAGGCTCCACCGGCAGGATGCGTTTGTCATCCACCCACTGGCGGATTTTCGCTTCCTTCATCTTGGCCCAGTCGTACAGGCTGGCGTCGAGTTTCTCGCCCAGGGTCGGTGCGCCGTGGATGATTTCGTTGGCCCAGACTTTCGAGCCATAAGGACGGCTGCGGGAGTGGTTCATCTTGGCGCGGATGTAGCTGCTGAGCACCACGCGCGGATCGTCGAACATTTCGAAGCACAGCGCATCCTGCTTCCACACTTCCAGCAAATCGAACAGCACGGCGCTGTACAACTCGGTCTTGGTGCTGAAGTAGTAATGCAGGTTGGAGCGCGGCAGTTGCACTTCGGCAGCGATGTCGGCCATGGCGGTGCTGCCGAAACCTTTTTCGGCGAAGACCTTCTCAGCCCCCAACAGAATTTTTTCGACGTTACTGCGGCGAATCTCGATCTTGTGATTGCCCATGAGGGCTCCCTGACGACAACCTTGAACAAGACTAGCATCCGCTCTACCTCGCGGCGACAGGGGAAAAGCAAACTTCGTACAACCCGTGCCTGGCAGCTAAACTGACGCCCACTTCGAACCTGCCGCTGAGGGATTCATCGATGCTTATCAAGAACACCCTGACCACCGCCGCCCTGCTCGGCTCGCTCTTCTGTGCGTCATCGGTTTTTGCTCACGCCCATCTGAAAAGCCAGACACCCGCCGCCGACAGCACCGTTAGCGCACCGGCGGAACTGAGCCTGACGTTTTCCGAAGGGGTCGAAGCCGACTTCAGCAAAGTCACGATCAGCAAGGACGGCGCTGACATTCTGGTAAAAAGCCTGGTCACCCAAGGCGACGAAAAAACCACTCTTGTTGTCACGCCGGCGGTGCCGTTGACGGCTGGCAGTTACAAGGTCGAATGGCACGTCGTGTCGGTCGACACCCACAAAAGCGAAGGCGCCTACGGCTTCGAAGTTGGCCAGTAACCCATGACGAGCGCGATGGTGTTGTGTCGGTTCCTGCATTTCACCGTGGTGCTGATGTTGTTCGGAACGTGGGTGTTTCGGCCGCTGCTCCTGGGTCGTGAAACCGCGCTTGATCAGCCCTTGGCGCGCATTGGCCTGTGGCTGGCGGCAGTGGCGCTGGCCAGCGGCATCGGTTGGTTACTGCTGGTCACCGCCAGTATGGCCGGTTCGTGGGATGCAGCGTTCGAGCCATCGACATTGCGCCTGGTGTTGTCGCGTACCTTTTTTGGTCAGGTCTGGACCTGGCACCTGCTGTTCAATGCGTTACTGCTGGTATTGCTGCTGACATCGCTGCGCGCCAACGTACCCCTGCGCCTCCTCCTCAGCAGCTTGTTACTGGCGACTTTGGCCCCCATTGGCCACGGCGCCATGCTCGATGGCATCGAAGGCCAATTGCTGATCCTCAACCAACTGATTCACCTGGCGTGCGTTGGCGCCTGGCTCGGTGGGTTGATGCTGTTGATGATGATCCTGCGGCGACCTGCCGGGCATTCCATCAAGGCGCTGTTACGGCGATTCAGCGGCGTCGGCTATGTCTTGGTGGCGGGTTTGCTGATCAGCGGATTGATCAACATCCGGGTGCTTACCGGCGCCTTGTGGCCCACGCCGTTGTTGTCAGGTTTTGCCTTGATTCTGCTGATCAAGGTGTCACTGGTTGTCGCTATGTTGGGATTGGCGCTGTTCAACCGGCTGCGGATCAACCGCTGCGAGCAGCGCCTGACGACATTACGCAACAGCGTGCTACTGGAGTGGTTGCTGGGGCTTGGCGCGATGGCCGCCGTTTCATTACTCGGCACCCTGCCGCCGACGATTTCGAACTGACAACCCGTCCCCTTGTGGGAGTGAGCCTGCTCGCGATGGCGGTGTTTCAGGCGACAGCCATGCTGAATTTGAAATGGCTATCGCGAGCAGGCTCGCTCCCACAGGTTTCAATCCTCGGCTGAGCCCTTATCAAGTCATCGTATAACTTCTGATTGACAACCCTGAAACACCTCGCAAATAATCGCCCCAATGTTGTACGACGACGTATAACGAAAAATAACAAAAAAAGAATGGAGCGTCACAGTGAGCAAGCTCGTCCGCAATTCCTCTGCCCGAACCCCACGTCCATCCTTCGCCCGCCGCAACACGCTGAGCCTTATCGGTTGCAGCAGCCTGATGCTCGCCTTGCCGATGACCAGCCAGGCCGAAGGTTTCACCGATGACGCCAAGGCCACGCTGAACCTGCGTAACGCCTACATCAATCGAAACTACACCAACCCTGCCTACCCTCAGGGCAAGGCTGAAGAGTGGACGCAAAACTTCATCCTCGATTCCAAGTCAGGCTTCACCCAGGGCCCGGTCGGCTTCGGCGTGGATGTGCTGGGGCTCCTTTCGGTCAAGCTCGATGGTGGCAAAGGCACCGGGGGCACGCAGTTGTTGCCGATCCATGGTGATGGTCGTCCTGCCGACAGCTTCGGCCGCCTGGGCGTGGCGCTCAAAGGCAAGATTTCGAAGACCGAACTGAAGGTCGGTGAATGGATGCCGGTGCTTCCGATCCTGCGCTCCGATGACGGCCGTTCGCTGCCACAAACCTTCCAGGGCGGCCAGGTGACTTCCACCGAAATCAGCGGCCTGACCCTCTACGGCGGCCAGTTCCGCAAGAACAGCCCGCGCAACGATGCGAGCATGGAAGACATGTTCATGAACGGTAAATCGGCGGCGTTTGCCTCGGACCGTTTCAACTTCGGCGGCGGCGAATACGCCTTCAACGAAAAACGCACCCAGATCGGTGTGTGGTACGCCGAGCTCAGCGACATCTACCAGCAGCAGTATTTCAACCTGAGCCACAGCCAGCCCATCGGCGACTGGACCCTCGGTGCCAACCTCGGCTACTTCATCGGCAAGGAAGACGGCAGTGCCCTGGCCGGCGATCTCGACAACAAAACCGCCTTCGCCCTGCTCTCGGCCAAATACGGCGGCAACACCTTCTATGTCGGCCTGCAAAAGCTCAGCGGCGACGATGTCTGGATGCGGGTCAACGGCACCAGTGGCGGCACCCTGGCCAACGACAGTTACAACTCCAGTTATGACAACGCCAAGGAGAAATCCTGGCAGGTGCGCCACGACTACAACTTTGTCGCGCTCGGCGTTCCCGGCCTGACCTTGATGAACCGCTACATCAGCGGCGACAACGTGCACACCGGCACCATCACCGACGGCACGGAATGGGGCCGCGAATCGGAACTGGCCTACACCGTACAGAGCGGTCCGCTGAAGAGCCTCAACGTCAAATGGCGTAACGCGAGCATCCGCAAGAGCTTCAGCACCAACGAGTTCGATGAAAACCGGATTTTCATCAGCTATCCGATTTCGTTGCTGTAAGGCGTTTTTTGCCGGCACATAAAATCTGTGGCGAGGGAGCTTGCTCCCGCTGGGTCGCGTAGCGGCCCCCTGCAAGCTTCAGGAATAATGAGGCGTCTGGATTTGCGACTGCTGCGCAGCCGAGCGGGAGCAAGCTCCCTCGCCACGGGGGGTACTGTTGTGACCAATGACCCTCCGTCAATTTCCACCAAAGTCGCGTTGACAAGACCCGGAAAGCCTTACGATACTTCGGCATAGTCGTACGACAACCTACAACGAATTCAAAACAATAACTGATGTCCAGGATTCCCATGACGAACACTGCTACCGCCCGCACTCCTTTTAATCGCCTGCTGCTGACCGGCGCCGCCGGTGGCCTCGGTAAAGTCTTGCGCGAAAGCCTGCGCCCTTACGCCAACGTCATTCGCCTTTCAGACATCGCCAACATGGCCCCGGCCATTGATGACCGCGAAGAAGTCGCGCCTTGCGACCTCGCGGACAAGCAAGCCGTGCATCAACTGGTTGAAGGCGTCGATGCGATCCTGCACTTCGGCGGCGTTTCGGTAGAACGTCCGTTCGAAGAAATCCTCGGCGCCAACATCTGCGGCGTGTTCCACATCTATGAAGCGGCTCGCCGTCACGGCGTGAAGCGCGTGATCTTCGCCAGTTCCAACCACGTGATCGGCTTCTACAAGCAGGACGAAGTCATCGACGCCCACTCCCCTCGCCGCCCGGACAGCTATTACGGCTTGTCCAAGTCTTACGGCGAAGACATGGCCTCGTTCTACTTCGATCGCTACGGCATCGAGACTGTCAGCATCCGCATCGGCTCCTCGTTCCCGGAACCACAAAACCGCCGGATGATGAGCACCTGGCTGAGCTTCGGCGACCTGACCCAACTGATCGAATGCGCCTTGTACGCCCCGAATGTCGGTCACACCGTGGTCTACGGCGCCTCCGACAACAAGAACGTCTGGTGGGACAACCGTTACGCCACAGCCCTGGGCTATGCACCGCAGGACACCTCTGAAGTGTTCCGTGAAAAAGTTGAAGCCCAACCGATGCCTGCTTCGGATGACCCGGCCATGGTTTACCAGGGTGGTGCGTTCGTTGCGTCCGGCCCGTTTGGCGACTGATCACCGCGCTTCACTTGATCCCAAACAACAAGACCAAGGGAATGAGTTGCCATGCAAGCCGAATTGATTGTCGATACCCGCAATGCGGTCGGTGAAAGCCCGGTCTGGGTCCCCGAGGAAAACGCCCTGTACTGGGTGGATATTCCTGCCGGGGGCCTGCAACGCTGGAATGCTGAAACCGGTCATGTGAATGCCTGGAAAACCCCGGAAATGCTTGCGTGCATCGTTCGTCATCCGGATGGCGGCTGGGTCGCCGGCATGGAGAGCGGGTTCTTCCATCTACACCCGAACAACGATGGCAGCCTCGACAGCGAACCGCTGGCCTCCGTCGAGCACGCCCGCCCCGACATGCGCCTGAACGATGGTCGTTGCGACCGTCAGGGACGTTTCTGGGCCGGCAGCATGGTGCTCAACATGGGTGCCAATGCTGCCAACGGCACCCTCTATCGCTACAGCGCCGGCGAACGTGGGCCGGTGGCTGCTCAATTGGACGGCTTCATCGTGCCCAACGGCCTGGGATTCAGCCCGGACGGGCGCACGATGTACCTGTCCGATTCTCATCCTTTGATTCAGCAAATCTGGGCGTTCGACTACGACATCGACAGTGGCACGCCGTCCAATCGCCGGGTGTTCGTCGACATGAACAAATTCTGCGGCCGGCCCGATGGCGCCGCTGTCGATGCCGACGGCTGCTACTGGATCTGTGCCAATGACGCCGGGCTGATTCACCGCTTTACGCCTGACGGTCGCCTTGATCGCTCCCTCACCGTACCGGTTAAAAAACCCACCATGTGCGCCTTCGGTGGCAGTCGACTCGACACCCTGTTCGTGACCTCGATTCGCCCCGGTGATGACCATGACGAACAATCACTGGCCGGTGGCGTGTTTGCCCTCGACCCCGGCGTCAAAGGTTTACCGGAACCCGTTTTCAACGCTTCGCTGTAACCGCTTCTGTCGTAACCGCTTGTGCTGCACCGCTGCGCCTTTGAATACAAAAATAACAAGACTGGAGACACACCGCATGGACTTCAAACGCACCTTGCTCGCCGCTGCACTCCCGCTGACCTGCACGCTCGCCCTCACCCTCAGTAGCGCCGCCCACGCGCTGGAAATCAAATTCGCCGACATCCACCCCGCCGGCTATCCGACCGTAGTCGCCGAGGAACAACTCGGTAAAACCCTGGTGGCCGACAGCAACGGCAAACTGACTTTCAAGATGTTTGCCGGCGGTGTGCTCGGCTCGGAAAAAGAAGTGGTCGAACAGGCCCAGGTTGGCGCCATTCAGATGGCCCGGGTTAGCCTCGGCATCGTCGGCCCCGTGGTGCCGGACGTGAACGTGTTCAACATGCCGTTCGTGTTCCGCGACCAGGCGCACATGCGCAAAGTCATCGATGGCGACATCGGCGATGAGATCCTCGGCAAAATCACCAATTCCGAATTCGGCCTGGTGGCCCTGGCCTGGATGGATGGCGGCACGCGCAACATCTACACCAAGAAACCGGTGCGCAGCCTCGAAGACCTCAAGGGCATGAAGATTCGCGTGCAGGGCAACCCGATGTTCATCGAAACCATCAACGCCATGGGTGGTAACGGCATCGCGATGGACACCGGCGAAATTTTCAGTGCGTTGCAGACCGGCGTGATCGACGGCGCCGAAAACAACCCTCCAACCCTGCTCGAACACAACCACTACCAGAACGCCAAATTCTACAGTTTGACCGGGCACCTGATCCTGCCTGAACCGATCGTGATGTCGAAAATCACTTGGGACAAACTCACTCCCGAGCAACAGACATTGGTGAAGAAAACCGCCAAAGCCGCACAGGCTCAGGAACGCACTCTGTGGGACGCGAAGTCGGCCAGCAGTGAAGAAAAACTCAAGGCTGCCGGCGTCGAGTTCATCACCGTCGACAAAAAACCTTTCTATGAGGCGACTGCCTCGATCCGCGAAAAATACGGCGCACCTTACGTCGACCTGATCAAGCGTATCGAAGCCGTTCAGTAATCCTCCCTGCATTCAAGAAAGGCCCGGCGCCACGGACGTTTGAAGACGTCCGTGCGCGCCCGGTTACGGTGGAACCCGATGAAGAATCTGCTGCTACGTTTCAATGACAAGCTCTACATGACCTGTATCTGGGTCGCCGGGCTCTCCGTACTGGCCATTGCGCTGATCATTCCCTGGGGCGTATTCGCCCGTTATGTGCTCGGCACCGGCTCCAGTTGGCCCGAGCCCACTGCAATCCTGCTGATGATGGTTTTCACCTTCATCGGTGCAGCAGCCAGCTATCGCTCCGGCTCGCATATGGCGGTAGCGATGCTCACTGATCGCATGCAGCCCAACATGCGCAAAGTCATGAGTGTGTTTGCACAATTGCTGATGGCGACCATCAGCCTGTTCATGGCGATCTGGGGCACCAAGCTTTGCTTGTCGACCTGGAACCAGTTCATGAGCGCCCTGCCGACCCTGCGCGTCGGTATCACCTACATGCCGATTCCGGTTGGCGGCGTATTGACGCTGATTTTTGTCCTGGAAAAACTCTTGCTCGGCGATCAGAGCAACCGTCGGGTCGTGCGTTTCGACCACGTTGAAGAAAACGAAGGGGCTGCCTGAATGGACGCTTTTATTCTGTTGGGCAGCTTTATCGCGTTGATCCTGATCGGCATGCCAGTCGCGTACGCGCTGGGGCTTTCCGCGCTGATCGGCGCGTTCTGGATCGACATTCCCTTCCAGGCGCTGATGATTCAGGTCGCCGGGGGCGTGAACAAGTTTTCCCTGCTGGCGATTCCGTTCTTCGTGCTGGCTGGTGCGATCATGGCCGAAGGCGGCATGTCTCGCCGTCTGGTAGCGTTTGCCGGTGTGCTGGTCGGCTTCGTGCGTGGTGGCCTGTCGCTGGTCAACATCATGGCGTCGACCTTCTTCGGTGCGATTTCCGGTTCTTCGGTAGCGGACACCGCTTCGGTCGGCTCGGTGCTGATCCCTGAGATGGAGCGTCGCGGCTATCCGCGTGATTTCGCCACGGCGGTCACTGTCAGCGGTTCGGTTCAGGCCCTGCTGACGCCACCAAGCCACAACTCGGTGCTCTATTCGCTGGCCGCTGGCGGTACGGTGTCGATTGCTTCGCTGTTCATGGCCGGCGTGGTACCGGGCTTGCTGATGAGCGCGTGCCTGATGGTGTTGTGCCTGATCTTCGCCAAGAAGCGTGACTACCCGAAAGGTGAAGTCATCCCGATGCGTGAAGCGCTGAAGATCTGCGGCGAAGCGCTGTGGGGCCTGATGGCGATGGTCATCATCCTGGGCGGCATTCTCTCCGGCATTTTCACCGCGACCGAGTCGGCGGCCATCGCCGTGTTGTGGTCGTTCTTCGTGACCATGTTCATCTACCGCGACTACAAGTGGAGCGAGTTACCGAAACTGATGCACCGCACGGTGCGGACGATTTCGATCGTGATGATCCTGATCGGCTTCGCGGCCAGCTTCGGCTACATCATGACGCTGATGCAGATCCCGGCCAAAATCACCACGATGTTCCTGACCCTGTCGGACAACCGTTACGTGATCCTGATGTGCATCAACGTCATGCTGCTGTTGCTCGGCACGGTGATGGACATGGCGCCGCTGATCCTGATCCTCACGCCGATCCTGATGCCGGTGATTCTCGGCATTGGCGTGGACCCGGTACAGTTCGGCATGATCATGTTGGTCAACCTGGGGATTGGATTGATAACACCGCCAGTGGGCGCGGTACTTTTCGTGGGGTCTGCCGTGGGCAAAGTCAGTATTGAATCAACCGTGAAAGCCCTGCTGCCGTTCTACGGCGTGCTGTTCCTGGTGCTGATGGCCGTGACTTACATTCCCGCGCTGTCGCTGTGGTTGCCGCATTTGGTCTTGTAAAGAAGACTGGCAAACTCCCTGTGGCGAGGGAGCTTGCTCCCGCTGGGGCGCGTAGCGGCCCTGTAATCCTTCAGATATACCGTGTCGTAGGATTCACGACTGCTGCGCAGCCGAGCGGGAGCAAGCTCCCTCGTCACAAAGCCCATTGAACCAATGACATCACTATGACAATGACATTGCTCGAACTCGAAGACGAATTCACCCACCTCACCCTCGCCCCCGAACTCGGTGGAAGTATCGTCAACTGGACCGTGCGCAGCAGCGGTCAATCGCTGTTACGCCATGCTGACGACCATGCACTGAACACCGGCCTGCCCGGCAAACTCGGTTGCTTTCCCTTGGTACCGTGGTCAAACCGTATCGCCGAGGGCGGCTTCGATTGCCCGGATGGCTGGCAGTCGCTGACGCCCAACAGCCTCACCGATCCTTTGCCGATTCACGGCAGCTCGTGGCAGCAGCCATGGCAAGTGGTTTCCCAGGCATCGAGCGAAGTGGTGCTGCAACTCGACAGCGCGACGCCATTCGCCTATCGCGCCCGGCAACGTTTCCACCTGAGCGAAGGTCGGTTGAGCATCGAATTGCAAGTGACGCATTTATCCGACCGCGCCGCGTGGCATGGGCTCGGATTGCACCCATATTTTCCGCGTACAGATAACACGCGATTGCAGGCAAAGGCCGAACAGGTCTGGTTGTGCAACGCCTCCAAACTGCCGACGCAACAGGTTGCGATACCTGGCGAATGGAATTTCCAACAAACGAAGGCGTTGCCGGAGACGCTGGTCGACAACGGTTTCTGCAATTGGGATGGGCATTGCCTGATTCAGCAACCGGATCTCGGCTATGAACTGGAGTGCCAGGCCACCGGCAGCGATTACTACCTGCTCTACTGCCCGGCGGGCCTGGCGTTTTTCTGTATCGAACCGGTCAGTCACCCGGTCAATGCGCATCACTTGCCGGGTCGTCCGGGGCTGCGTTTGCTGGAGCAAGGTCAATCGGCTGAGCTGACGTTCAGCCTGAAATACCGGGCGCTGTAACCCTCAGGCGCGAACCAGCATGTAGACGGCGACGACCAGGCAGACGCTGGCAAACCCGACCTGCAACGCCCGCGCTGGCACCCGGGCGCAGAGCTTGCGGCCAATGATCATGCCGACGATGCTGGCGACGATGAAGGCAACGCCCAAACCGTCGATACGTACTCCGGCATGCAACGCGCCGATCACGCCGATGGCCGAGATCAGGCTGATGACCATCAGGGAAGTGGCGACGATCCCGCGCATCTGCACATCGGTCAGCTGTTTGAAGGCTGGGACGATCAGAAAGCCGCCACCCACGCCGAGCAACCCCGAAACCACGCCAGTCACCGCCCCGAGGGCTGCCAGGGTCGCGGTGCATTTGGCAGTCCAGGAAAAGCGTCCGGTCTGCTGATCGAGCATGCAGTTTTTCTGCCCCCAGTTGGCGTGACCGTGGTCGCTCGGCGCATCGTCCTTTCGCTCACGACGCAACATCCGGACGGCCACCATCACCATCAGCAGACTGAACAGAATCATCAGAATTTTTTCCGGCAACTGATGAGCGAAATAGATGCCCACCGGCGAAAAAACCGCCCCCAGCAATGCAATCAACATCGCCGCGCGATAGCGCACCAGACCGTGACGCAGACCGTCGATGGCTCCGACTGCCGCCGCGCTACCCACGGCGAACAGCGCGACGGGGGCCGCCGTGGTCATGCTCCAACCCAGACCGAGCACCAGCGCAGGCACGGCAAGAATGCCGCCGCCGGCACCGGTCAACCCAAGCACCATCCCCATCACCACACCAAAAAAACTCGCCAGCAACATAAAACTCTCGTGATCCGTGTAAAAGCCGGGAACGCCCGGTATCGATTGAATGACAGGATAGAGCCCGCTGCACATTTTTCCTGCATGGATTTTGACGCGGGGCTGGTCAACGCAGGGAAAATGAAACTAACCTCATGGCTTAACCAGACAGAAACAACCAACATGCCCGCCTTGATTGAAGCCTTCCTCGACCCCGCCTCGTCAACCTACAGCTATGTAATCTACGAGGCCGATGGCGGGCAGTGCGCGATCGTCGACCCGGTGCTCGATTACGACCCCACTGCGGGTCGAACGACTACCGCCCAGGCCGACAAGATCATCGCCTTCGTTCGCGAACACCAGTTGCAGGTTCAGTGGCTACTGGAGACGCACGCCCACGCCGATCACCTGTCCGCCGCGCCTTATTTGCGGCGTGAACTGGGTGGCAAGATTGCCATCGGCCAATCGATCTGCAAGGTGCAGAACGTGTTCAAGACCCTGTTCAATCTTGAACCGGAGTTTTGCATTGACGGTTCGCAGTTCGATCATCTCTTCGCCCCGGATGAATCTTTCCGCATCGGTAATCTGAAAGCCACGGCCCTGCATGTACCGGGTCATACACCGGCGGACATGGCATACCTCATCGACGGCGACGTGATTCTGGTAGGCGATACGCTGTTCATGCCGGACGTCGGCACCGCGCGTTGCGACTTTCCGGGCGGCAATGCCAACCAGATGTTCAGTTCGATCCGTAAACTGCTGGCCTTCCCTGCCAGCGTACGCCTCTACGTTTGCCATGATTACCCGCCCGAGGCCCGTGAACCGTGCTGCATGACGACGGTGGGCGAGCAGCGCAAAAGCAACATTCATGTGCGCGATGGTGTCGACGAGGCGGCTTTCGTTGCCATGCGTACCCAGCGTGATGAAGGGTTGGGGATGCCGACGCTGCTGCTGCCGGCGATACAGGTCAATGTGCGGGCCGGGAATTTTCCACCGGCCGAGGACAATGGCGTGACTTACCTGAAGATCCCACTTAATAAATTTTAAGATCAAAAGATCGCAGCCTTCGGCAGCTCCTACAGGGGTTTGGCGTAACCTGTAGGAGCTGCCGAAGGCTGCGATCTTTTGCTTTTGATCTTCAATTATTCAACGTCAACCCATTCGCCGGCAGCGGCAACGCCGTCTTATAGCGCACCTGCTTGAGCGCAAAACTCGAGCGGATGTTCGCCACTCCCGGCACCTTGGTCAGAAAGTCCATCATGAAGCGCTCCAGCGACTGGATGGTCGGCACCAGCACACGGATCAAATAGTCCGGGTCGCCAGCCATCAAATAGCACTCCATCACTTCCGGGCGATCCGAAATCGCCTCTTCGAAATGCTGCAATGCCTCCTCCACCTGTTTTTCCAGGCTGACGTGGATGAACACGTTGACGTGCAAACCCAACAGATCCGCATCCAGAAGGGTCACTTGCTCGCGAATCAGCCCCAATTCCTCCATCGCCTTGACCCGGTTGAAGCACGGTGTCGGCGAGAGGTTGACCGAGCGAGCCAGGTCAGCATTGGTGATCCGCGCGTTCTCCTGAAGGCTGTTGAGAATGCCGATATCGGTACGGTCCAGTTTGCGCATGAGACAAAACCACCTGCTTTTTATGTTTATGCAGATTTTTTATCTGCAAATGATCTTGAGCGCAATGAAACAGAGAGAAATATTCTTCTTGGCCGGGCCTATGATTGTTGTAGGACAAGATTTCTTCCACAGAATGAAATCTGTCAGCTCACTACAAGAAATTCACAAGATCGAGCGTAGAAGCCATGACCCAAGCGTACGAACCGCTTCGCCTGCACGTACCCGAACCCTCGGGCCGTCCCGGCTGTAAAACCGACTTCTCCTACCTGCACCTGACCGATGCCGGCACGGTGCGCAAACCCCCAGTTGACGTTGAACCGTCCGACACCGCCGACCTGGCCAAGGGCCTGATCCGCGTGCTTGACGATCAGGGCAATGCTCTGGGTCCATGGGCTGAAAACGTGCCGGTCGAGATCCTGCGCAAAGGCATGCGCGCCATGCTCAAGACGCGGATCTACGACAACCGCATGGTGGTCGCCCAGCGTCAGAAAAAGATGTCGTTCTACATGCAGAGCCTCGGCGAGGAAGCCATCGGCAGCGCCCAGGCCCTGGCCCTGAACATCGACGACATGTGCTTCCCGACCTACCGCCAGCAAAGCATCCTGATGGCCCGCGAAGTACCGCTGGTGGACCTGATCTGCCAACTGCTGTCCAACGAGCGCGATCCGCTCAAGGGACGCCAGTTGCCGATCATGTACTCGGTGAAAGACGCCGGTTTCTTCACCATTTCCGGCAACCTCGCCACCCAGTTCGTCCAGGCCGTCGGCTGGGCCATGGCCTCGGCAATCAAAGGCGACACCAAAATCGCTTCGGCATGGATTGGCGACGGCGCCACCGCTGAATCAGACTTCCACACGGCCCTGACCTTCGCCCACGTGTACCGCGCGCCGGTGATCCTCAACGTGGTCAACAACCAGTGGGCGATCTCGACCTTCCAGGCAATTGCCGGTGGCGAAGCAACCACCTTCGCCGGTCGTGGCGTCGGTTGCGGCATTGCCTCCCTGCGGGTTGATGGCAACGATTTCTACGCGGTCTATGCCGCTTCTGCCTGGGCCGCCGAACGCGCCCGCCGCAACCTGGGTCCGACCATGATCGAATGGGTCACCTACCGCGCGGGTCCGCACTCGACTTCCGATGACCCGTCCAAATACCGTCCTGCCGACGACTGGAGCCACTTCCCGTTGGGCGACCCGATCGCGCGCCTCAAGCAGCACCTGATCAAGGTCGGCCAGTGGTCCGAAGAGGAACACACCGCCGTCAGCGCCGAACTGGAAGCTGAAGTGATCGCCGCGCAGAAAGAAGCTGAAAAATTCGGCACCCTCGCCGGTGGCCAGATTCCAAGCGCCGCGACCATGTTCGAAGACGTCTACAAAGAGATGCCGGAGCACTTGAAGCGCCAGCGTCAAGAGCTGGGGATCTGACATGAACGATCACAACAACAATATCCAGTTGGACACCGCCATGACCACGACCACCATGACCATGATCCAGGCCCTGCGCTCGGCCATGGATGTGATGCTTGAGCGTGACGACAACGTCGTGGTCTTCGGCCAGGACGTCGGCTACTTTGGCGGTGTGTTCCGTTGCACCGAAGGCCTGCAAGCCAAGTACGGCACCTCGCGGGTGTTCGACGCGCCGATCTCTGAAAGCGGTATCGTCGGCACCGCCGTGGGCATGGGCGCCTACGGTCTGCGCCCGGTGGTGGAAATCCAGTTCGCCGACTACGTGTACCCGGCCTACGACCAGATCATTTCCGAAGCTGCGCGCCTGCGTTATCGCTCGGCGGGTGAATTCACCGCGCCGATGACCCTGCGCATGCCCTGCGGCGGCGGCATCTACGGCGGCCAGACCCACAGCCAGAGCATCGAGGCGCTCTTCACTCAGGTATGCGGTCTGCGCACCGTCATGCCGTCCAACCCCTACGACGCCAAAGGCCTGTTGATCGCCTCCATCGAAAACGATGACCCGGTGATCTTCCTGGAGCCTAAACGGCTGTACAACGGCCCTTTCGACGGCCACCACGAGCGCCCGGTTACCCCATGGTCGAAACACCCCGCTGCACAGGTTCCGGACGGTTACTACACCGTACCGCTGGACGTTGCCGCGATCGCCCGTCCGGGCAAGGACGTGACCATCCTGACCTACGGCACCACCGTTTACGTGTCGCAAGTCGCCGCTGAAGAAAGCGGTATCGATGCCGAAGTCATCGACTTGCGCAGCCTGTGGCCGCTGGACCTGGAAACCATCACCAAATCGGTGAAGAAAACCGGACGTTGCGTGATCGTTCACGAAGCCACCCGCACTTGCGGCTTCGGCGCCGAACTGACGGCGCTGGTGCAAGAGCACTGCTTCCACTACCTGGAAGCGCCGATCGAACGCGTCACCGGTTGGGACACCCCTTACCCGCACGCGCAAGAGTGGGCGTATTTCCCAGGGCCGTCCCGAGTGGGCGCGGCGTTGAAACGGGTCATGGAGGTCTGAATGGGCACGCACGTTATTAAAATGCCGGACATTGGTGAAGGCATTGCAGAAGTTGAATTGTCGGTGTGGCACGTCAAGGTCGGCGACATGGTTGTCGAGGATCAGGTGCTGGCCGATGTCATGACCGACAAGGCGATGGTCGACATTCCATCGCCGGTGCATGGCAAGGTGATTGCCCTCGGTGGTCAGCCGGGCGAAGTCATGGCGGTTGGCAGTGTGCTGATCAGCATTGAAGTCGAAGGCGCGGGCAACGTTAAAGAATCGGCTCAGCCGGCGGTTGCTGTAAAAGAAGCACCGGTTGCAGCGCCTGAAGTTGAACCTGTCGTGCAAAGCAAACCGGTCGCTGCCCCAGCACCACGCCCGGCCGTGTGCCAAGGTCCGATGGTCGCTCGCGAAGCCGATGAGCGTCCGCTGGCCTCCCCGGCTGTGCGCAAGCATGCGCTGGACCTCGGCATTCAGTTGCGCCTGGTACGTGGCACAGGCCCGGCCGGTCGTGTATTGCACGAAGACCTTGATGCCTATCTGGCCCAGGGTCAGTCGAACGCTTCGGCACCTGTTGCCGCCGCTTATGCCCAGCGCAATGACGAAGAACAAATTCAGGTAATCGGCATGCGCCGCAAGATCGCCCAGCGCATGCAGGACGCTACCCAGCGCGCCGCCCACTTCAGCTACGTCGAAGAAATCGATGTGACGGCGGTGGAAGAACTGCGCGCACACCTGAACGAAAAACACGGCGCGACTCGCGGCAAGTTGACCTTGCTGCCATTCCTGGTTCGCGCGCTGGTCGTTGCCCTGCGTGAATTCCCGCAGATCAACGCCCGTTACGACGACGAAGCCCAGGTCATCACCCGCCTCGGTGCGGTGCATGTCGGCATCGCCACCCAGGCGGATATCGGTTTGATGGTGCCGGTGGTGCGTCACGCCGAAGCCCGCAACTTGTGGGACAGTGCTCAGGAAATCTCTCGTTTGGCCACCGCTGCCCGTAACGGCAAGGCCAGCCGCGATGAGCTGTCCGGCTCGTCCATCACCCTGACCAGCCTCGGCGCGTTGGGCGGGATCGTCAGCACGCCGGTGCTGAACCTGCCGGAAGTGGCGATTGTTGGCGTGAACAAAATCGTCGAACGCCCGATGGTCGTCAAAGGCCAGATCGTGATTCGCAAGATGATGAACCTCTCCAGCTCCTTCGATCACCGCGTGGTCGACGGCATGGACGCGGCGCAATTCATCCAGGCCGTCCGTGGCCTGCTCGAACAACCCGCCACCTTGTTTGTGGACTGATTTTTGTTGGAGAGCAGCATGCAAACTCTGAACACCACATTGCTGATCATCGGCGGCGGTCCCGCCGGTTACGTAACGGCCATCCGTGCCGGGCAACTGGGCATTGCGACCATTCTGGTGGAAGGCCAGTCGTTGGGCGGCACCTGCCTGAACATCGGCTGCATTCCGTCCAAGGCACTGATTCACGTCGCTGAGCAGTTCCACCAGACGCAGCACCACAGCCAGCATTCGGCGTTGGGCATCAGCGTGTCGGCGCCAACCCTCGATATCAGCAAGAGCGTCGAGTGGAAGGATGGCATCGTTGATCGCCTGACCACCGGCGTTGCGGCGTTGCTGAAAAAGAACAAGGTCCAGGTCATTCAAGGCTGGGCCAAGGTAGTCGATGGCAAAACCGTCGACGTTGGCGACACGCGCATCCAGTGCGAGCACCTGGTGCTGGCCACTGGGTCGAAAAGCGTGAATTTGCCAATGTTGCCGATTGGCGGACCGATCATCTCCTCTACCGAAGCGCTGGCGCCGACTTCCGTGCCAAAACGACTGATCGTGGTGGGGGGTGGTTACATTGGTCTGGAGCTGGGTATTGCCTATCGCAAACTCGGCGCAGAAGTCAGCGTGGTCGAGGCTCAGGAGCGCATCCTTCCTGCCTACGACGCCGAACTGACCCAGCCCGTGCACGACGAACTGAAAAAACTCGGCGTGAAGCTTTACTTGAAACACAGCGTGCAAGACTTTGATTCTGCTAATAATACCTTGCAGGTTTTGGAGCCAGGTGGCGAGACCCTGAACCTGGAAACCGATCAGGTCCTGGTGGCCGTTGGTCGTAAACCAAACACCCAGGGCTGGAACCTCGAGGCGCTGAATCTGGACATGAACGGTTCGTCGATCAAGATCGACAACCGCTGCCAGACCAGCATGCGCAACGTCTACGCCATCGGTGACCTGAGTGGCGAACCGATGCTCGCTCACCGGGCCATGGCCCAAGGTGAAATGGTCGCCGAGCTGATCAGCGGCAAGTCCCGCGAATTCAACCCGACCGCCATTGCCGCGGTGTGCTTCACCGATCCGGAACTGGTGGTGGTCGGCCAGACTCCAGACGAAGCCAAGGCTGCCGGGCTGGACTGCATCGTCTCCAGCTTCCCGTTCGCCGCCAATGGTCGGGCGATGACCCTGGAATCGAAAAGCGGCTTCGTACGCGTAGTCGCCCGTCGGGATAATCATGTGATTGTCGGCTGGCAGGCGGTCGGTGTCGGGGTGTCAGAGCTGTCCACGGCGTTCGCGCAAAGCCTGGAGATGGGCGCGCGGCTGGAAGACATTGGCGGCACCATCCATGCGCATCCAACCTTGGGCGAAGCCGTTCAGGAGGCGGCATTGCGAGCCCTTGGCCACGCGTTGCACCTGTAAATACGATCAACTGTGGCGAGGGAGCTTGCTCCCGCAGGGCTGCGAAGCGGCCCCTGGCTGACTTCCAGACACACCGCGTTGCCTGGATTTACGACTGCTTCGCAGCCGAGCGGGAGCAAGCTCCCTCGCCACAGGATTTAGAACAATGAAGAATCGGCGGTAAATAGCCGATAGTCCGGGCTGCGAAACAGGCCCGGAATGAAGTATTGTTGTGCCCATCCGGAAAAACGTCAGAAGCCTTGAACCGTTTCGGCGGTTGTTAAGTGATAGAGGGTGTCATGGGTAACGAAAGCATCAATTGGGACAAGCTGGGTTTTGACTACATCAAGACCGACAAGCGCTATCTGTCTTACTGGCGTAATGGTGAGTGGGACAAAGGCACCCTGACCGAAGACAACGTGCTGCACATCAGCGAAGGCTCCACTGCCCTTCACTATGGCCAGCAATGCTTCGAAGGCCTGAAGGCCTATCGTTGCAAGGACGGCTCGATCAACCTGTTCCGCCCGGACCAGAACGCCGCGCGCATGCAACGCAGCTGCGCCCGCCTGCTGATGCCACACGTGTCCACCGAGCAGTTCATCGAAGCGTGCAAGGAAGTGGTTCGCGCCAACGAGCGCTTCATTCCGCCATACGGCACCGGCGGCGCGCTGTACCTGCGTCCGTTCGTGATCGGCGTGGGTGACAACATCGGCGTGCGTACCGCCCCTGAATTCATCTTCTCGGTTTTTGCGATCCCGGTCGGCGCCTACTTTAAAGGCGGCCTGACCCCGCACAACTTCCTGATCTCCAGCTATGACCGCGCCGCCCCTCAAGGCACCGGTGCAGCCAAGGTCGGTGGCAACTACGCCGCCAGCCTGATGCCAGGCTCCCAAGCCAAGAAGGCGCACTTCGCCGACTGCATCTACCTGGACCCGTTGACCCACAAGAAGATCGAGGAAGTCGGTTCGGCCAACTTCTTCGGGATTACCCACGACAACAAGTTCGTGACCCCGAACTCGCCGTCGGTACTGCCGGGCATCACCCGTCTGTCGCTGATCGAGCTGGCAAAAACCCGTCTGGGCCTGGAAGTGATCGAAGGTGACGTGTTCATCGACAAGCTGTCGGACTTCAAAGAAGCCGGCGCCTGCGGCACTGCCGCGGTGATCACGCCAATCGGCGGCATCAACTACAACGATCACCTGCACGTGTTCCACAGCGAAACCGAAGTCGGCCCGATCACCCAGAAGCTCTACAAAGAGCTGACCGGCGTGCAAACCGGCGACATCGAAGCCCCAGCAGGCTGGATCGTCAAGGTTTGACCTGACGCCCTACCCGCTTAAAAAAATCGCCGCTGTCGATCTTCGACAGCGGCGTTTTTTTTGCCTGTCATTCAGGTTTATTGAACTGAGTTGCCACACTCAGACAAGCTTGTAAGCTGCTGTGGCACTTCAACTTTAGTAACTCGACCAGGCCAGTCAAAAAGACCCAAAGAAGTCTTTATGACCACATTAATATCTAGTCAAAATAACCATCCTCACCTCAAAGGCTTATGTTTTCAGCTACAACGAGTTGGCCTGATTTTTGGTACTAGCCCTGTGAAGGCTCATCTACCAAAAGAGGAATCCGTGTATGAACAATGCTTTTGAGGATCGCTTGGCCGTCGTTACCGGAGCCAGCTCCGGAATAGGCTTGGCCGTCACCGAACGGTTACTGAACCAGGGTGCTCGCGTACTGGCGATGTCGCGCCAGATCGGCGACCTGAACGAGTTGGTCGAGCGCTTTGCCACGCAGCTGTCGTGGGTGTCCGGTGACGTTACTCAACCGGCCGACCTCGAACGGTTGGCACAACAGGCGTCAACGTTGGGGCCGGTCAGCTATCTGGTGCCGAATGCCGGCATTGCAGAACTGGCTGACGGTCTCGATCTCGCGGCGTTCGACCGGCAATGGGCAGTCAACGGAGCCGGCGCACTGAACACCCTGGCCTGTCTGCGCGGGCAACTGGCGGCGTCTGCCTCGGTGGTGTTCATCGGCACCTTCCTCGCGCAGGTGACCTTTCCGGGGCTGGCCGCCTACATCGCCTCCAAAGCCGCATTGATCAGTCACGTCCGTACCTTGGCGGTAGAACTGGCCCCGCACGGCGTTCGCATCAACACCGTCTCTCCGGGTCCAACCGCTACGCCTATCTGGTCGACGCTGGGCTTGAAGAATGAGGAATTGAGTGCGGTCGCCAGCACCGTCAATCAACGCTTGCTCGACGGCAAGTTCCTGGAGGCTGGCGCAGTTGCTGATGTGATTCTGTTCCAGCTGAGCAATGGAGCACGCAACGTCATCGGACAGGATTGGGTAGTCGATAGCGGGTACACAATCCGCTGAGCCTCAAGATCAAAAGATCGCAGGCTTCGCAAGCGCCTACAGGGTCCAGAGATCGGCCAAACCCTGTAGGAGCTGCCGCAGGCTGCGATCTTCCGAGGCTGCTACGCAGCCCAACGGGAGCAAGCTCCCTCGCCACAAAACCGATTCGGGCAACGCCGCCAATCAATCATCCCGCGTCAGCACTTCCAGTAAGTACTCTCAATTTCAACCGCTTGGCTCTTTACCTCTGTCCACCTTAACAACCTGATTTTCAGACTCATCCTACATATTGGAAACACCGGTTAAGTTAGCGTTCGCCTGGATTTAAATAGCAACTAGGACGCTCATGACTCGCAACCAGGAAATTCCGACCGTTTTGGCCCCGCCCTCCGGTGACGGTCATCACCGTATTCGCCGAGAAATGACACCAACTGAACAAGCAGAGCGCGAAGGTCGCCAAGCAGCCTATAACGCCATGCGTGCCAGAGAAGATGACTTCGAGAAAAACCTGAAAAAACCTGGCCCAAAGACGGAAAGAGCAATCGCAGGTTGTGTATTTGCCAAGTCTTGCCAACTACCGGACGGAATGATCAATCACGAAAGCACTGTCGGTTTTGTTCCTACAACCAGTTTGGACGATTACGGAAACTTCGCACTGCTTGGGGGGCATGAAGTTGGCGAGTGTGGTCGTATTCCACTCAAAAAAATCAGCGGTACTCCATCCTTCATTACGGGTTCGCTCACTCTCGCACGAGCAGCTTCCATAGGCGCAACCGAGTCAGCAATTGTACGGGCCGGCAGTTTAGCAACCGCCGGCGTTGCTACCGGTGGATTGCTTGGGTTAGTTGCGATGCTGGCACCAGCAAGTCTGGGCGATAGCGCTTTGTATACAGAGGAGCAACTCAGGTCATTAAACCAAGCTCGTACACGTATTCGACTGCGTGTAGAGCAACAAACTGATGGCACTTTAAAAGGCTATGGCTACAACACGCAAAGTCGACGTGATTGGGAGTTCATACCCGTCATTACGTTTAAAGCCCAAGGCTCGCAGCAAGTGGCTGATTTTGGCGAAGGCGTCACGTTAATTTGGACCCCTGCCGTTGAGCCTACCGGTCGATCAGGAATTCCTCCGCTCGAGGGAGCGCCGCAAGCACCGCAAATCTGGATATTTCCACCAACACCGGCCGCCGACAGCATCATCGTCGACCCCATCTACCCTCCCGAATACAAAGACTTCATTCTTGTATTCCCGGCGGACTCTGGAATCAAACCGCTCTACATCGTTTTGAACCTGGAATTCGAAGCGGCAAATTATCACGGTAAAGCGGATACACCCGTGAAGAGCAAGGGTCCCATAAATGGTCGAGAAGCCCTAAATGACTCGGTACAAGTAAAACCTACATCGCCGCGAAGAATTGGCATAGATCCAGAAACGAAAGAATTTGTTGTCTTTGATCGCACGGGAGGTGACGTGTATCACGGCCACGTGAGGACTTGGGATAAACTCCATCAAGATATGAAAAACGCGCTTATCAAAGCCCAAAAAGTCGATAACAAAGGCAACATTCCGGGAGCTAAAAAGTGAGTCTGTCTTATCAAGACCCATCAATGAGCCACGATCAAGCAATCCGCTTTCTTGCTAGTGACTTGGAAACCGACATTGTGGCCGCCCTAGTCTCAATCGGTCTTAACGAGGAAGACCTTGGATGGGCTCAGCTCACCTGCCTGGAACATCTTGAGCACGAATTGGATTCCGTGAAAGCCGCCGCCGTAACAGCGCTAGGTCATCTAACTCGCAGACATGGCAAGCTGGATATGGAAATCGTTTTATCAGCACTGGATAAGGTGAGAAGAAAGTCTCCCACCCTGGCGGCGATTGTGGCTGACACCCTTGATGATATCGGGCTTTTTACGTGACTTTGAATCTCGTAGCAGTGTGCCCCCATTGATCACAGCTCAACACTTCAACAAGACAGAACCTGCCATCTCTTCCACATAGTTGGCGGGTTTTATCTTCAAAGCGCATGGCCAATCAATCATCCCGCGTCAGCACTTCCAGCAATTCAATCTCGAAAATCAAATTCGAATTCGGTGTGATCTTGCCCATCGTGCGCTCGCCATAGGCCAAATGAGCCGGCACCAGCAGCTTGCGCTTGCCGCCAACCTGCATCCCCATGATTCCCTGATCCCAACCCTTGATCACTCGACCGGTGCCGATCACGCACTGGAAAGGTTTTCCTCGGCTGTAGGAAGAGTCGAATTCTGTGCCGTCCTCCAGCCAGCCGCGGTATTGGGTGGTGATCAGCGCGCCTTTGACGGCGGCTTTGCCGTCGCCGGGCGCCAGGTCGATGATTTGTAGTTCGTCGGTCATGTTCGTACTCGTTTACGTTCGCCCGGTTGTTGAGGGCGCGGACGGTGGTTTTCGCAGAAACCGGTGCGGATGGCAATTGGTTGAACCGAAAGATCTTCTGCCGCTCACATTATGTATCAACCTCTATTCAGAAAGGGACGCTCTGATGACTGACTCTCTGGCGCTGCGCAGCTTTATCCCGCCGTACATACTCAACCGTATCGTCGCGCACGGTTCCGAGCACCAGCGTGACAGCGCGATGTCCACGCTGACTCATGTTCGAACCTTGCGGCACCAGCCAGGGGCACCGTCGCGCCCTCCTGCTGCGGCGATACTCCTGCAAAACGAGAAACCAGGGACGGTGCAGCGCAGCATTTATGATGCGTTGGGGAAAATGCTCCTGCCCGGTATGCCGGTGCGTCTTGAGGGACAACCCGCTAGTGGTGATCCGGCGGTCGATGAAGCCTACGATGCGCTCGGTGCGAGCTACGATTTCTTCTGGAAAGTGCTTGGTCGCGACTCCATCGACAACAAGGGTTTTGCCTTGGTTGGCAGCGTGCATTACGGCCAGAACTATGAAAATGCGTTCTGGAATGGCTCGCAAATGGTCTTCGGTGACGGCGATGGCGAAATTTTCGAGCGATTCACCCGGTCGCTGGATGTGGTCGGCCATGAGTTGACCCATGGTGTGATCGAAAGCGAATCGGGCCTGGTGTATGCCGATCAGTCAGGTGCGCTGAATGAATCGCTGTCGGACGTATTTGGCGTGATGATCAAACAGCATGTCCTCGGCCATACCGCCGACGAGGCAGACTGGCTGATCGGCGCGGACTTGCTGACACCGCGCATCAAAGGCATCGGTCTGCGCTCGATGGCCCATCCGGGCACGGCTTATGACGACCCGCTGCTCGGCAAGGACCCGCAACCGGATCACATGAGCAAATTCGTCATCACCCAGGAGGACAATGGCGGCGTGCACATCAACTCGGGCATTCCCAATCGGGCGTTCTATCTGGTGGCCAAGGCGCTGGGCGGTTTTGCCTGGGAGAAAGCCGGGCGAATCTGGTACGACGCTTTGTGTGATCAGCGCTTGAACCGCGAAGCGTCCTTTATCGCCTTCGCGCATTTGACCATTGAGCACGCCGGCCAGCGCTTCAGTGCCCATGAGGCATCTGCCGTGCGCAAGGGTTGGGCCGACGTGGGTGTGAATCTGACTGGAGAGGCGACATGAAAACCCTGCCAACACTGGACGACCAAGCCGTCGTTCGCCTTTCTCGCCAGGGCGGAGTTGCAATGATTCAGGCCTTGAGCCGCCCCCGGGAGATCGAGTTCGCGCAATGCAATCTCGATCAACGAGCGCGCATCTGCTCATTGCTCGAAGGATGTTTGCCACTGACCTCCCCCTCCCCCGGCCGCGGCGATCAGCGCTTCTATCAGATCGAACTGCGTTACCGCACTGGAGAGCAAGACGATCAGATGGTGTTGAAGGTGCCGGAAGACCAGGCACCCGGTGAACTGGTGCGGCTTTGGGATAAGGGAGAACTTCTTTAACGCAGCGCCGCAACGCATTGATCCACTTGGCACATCAATGCATGCCAAAAACGCACTTATCATATCAATCCCCCTGCTCCACTATCCGCCTCAATAAGAACCGTGCGCCGCGTCCAGGCGGCACACGTCATAAAGCGGTGGAGTACATCTATGACAGCCTCAATCCCGCGCGGACGCTCCCGTGCCAGTGCGATCTTCCGAGTCACCTCGGGCAACTTTCTCGAACAGTTCGACTTCTTCCTTTTCGGCTTCTACGCCACTCAGATTGCTGCCGTGTTCTTCCCGGCCAGCAGCGAATTTGCCTCGTTGATGATGACCTTTGCCGTTTTCGGCGCGGGCTTTTTGATGCGACCACTGGGCGCAGTGGTGCTAGGCGCCTACATCGATGATGTTGGGCGACGCAAAGGGCTGATCGTCACCTTGTCGATCATGGCCAGCGGTACGATTTTGATTGTGCTGGTGCCCGGCTACGAAACCATCGGTTTGTTTGCGCCCGCCCTCGTCCTGGTTGGGCGGTTGCTGCAAGGCTTCTCCGCCGGTGCGGAACTGGGCGGGGTCTCGGTGTATCTCGCGGAAATCGCCACGCCGGGCAATAAAGGCTTTTTCACCAGTTGGCAATCGGCCAGCCAGCAAGTGGCGATCGTGGTCGCTGCAGCGCTGGGCTACGGCTTGAACCAATGGATGGCGCCAGAAATGATTGCCGATTGGGGCTGGCGAATTCCGTTCCTCGTCGGTTGCCTGATCGTGCCGTTCATCTTCTTTCTGCGTCGTAATCTGGAAGAAACCGAAGAATTTACCGCCCGCAAACACCGTCCATCCATGCGCGATGTTTTCCGCACTTTGGCGCAGAACTGGGTGATCGTGTTCGCCGGCATGATGATGGTCGCCCTGACCACCACGGCCTTTTACCTGATCACCGTGTACGCGCCGACCTTTGGTAAAACCGTGCTGCATTTGAGTACGTCCGATGCGCTGCTGGTGACGTTGCTGGTGGGCGTCTCGAACTTCTTCTGGCTGCCCATTGGCGGCGCGTTGTCCGACCGAATCGGCCGACGCCCGGTGTTGATCACCATGGCCCTGATGGCGCTGGCTACAACCTATCCGGTTCTGTCCTATCTGGTGCAGGCACCGAGTTTCCTCAACATGCTGCTCGTGCTGCTTTGGCTGTCCTTCATCTATGGCTTGTACAACGGAGCGATGATTGCGGCGCTGACCGAAATCATGCCGGTGGAAGTACGGGTGGCGGGGTTCTCTTTGGCCTATAGCCTGGCGACCGCAGTGTTCGGGGGCTTCACCCCGGCGATGTCGACATTGCTGATCCAATACACCGGCGACAAGGCTGCGCCTGGCTACTGGATGAGTTTTGCCGCGCTCTGTGCGCTGTGCGCAACCTTGTATTTGTATCGTCGCGCCAGCGGCCGCCTGCAACCCGTCCTCTCCTGACCCTACCTTTTCGAGTACATCCATGAAAAAGCTATTCAACGTTGCGACACTGAGCCTGCTGTTCAGCCTGAGTCTGATTCCCGCCGCCCAGGCCGAAGAGATCCGTGTGATGACCTCTGGCGGTTTTACCGCCGCGTACAAGATCCTCGGACCGAAATTCGCTGCATCCACCGGCAACACCCTCGATACCGCCCTCGGCCCGTCGATGGGCAAAGCCCCGGAAGCCATCCCCAATCGCCTGGCTCGTGGTGAACAAGCCGACGTGGTGATCATGGTCGGTTACGCCCTGGACGATCTGATCAAGCAAGGCAAAGTCGACCCGGCGTCAAGGGTCGAACTGGCGGATTCGCGTATCGGCCTGGTGGTGCGAGAAGGTGCGCCGAAGCCGGACATCAGTTCCATCGATAGCCTTAAAAAGACCTTGCTCGATGCCAAATCCGTGGCTTATTCCGATAGCGCCAGCGGCGTCTACATCGAGCAACAGCTGTTCAAACGCCTGGGTATCGAAGAGCAACTCAAGCCCAAATCGACGATGGTCCCGAAAATCCCCGTGGGTTCAGTGGTTGCCACCGGCGATTATCAGTTGGGCTTCCAGCAGGTCAGCGAATTGCTGCCGGTGCCGGGGGTGAGCTTCGTGGCGAAGATTCCGGAACAAGTGCAGTCGGTGACGCGTTTCGCTGCGGGCATTCCGGTGGGAGCGAAACACCCTGCCGAAGCCAAAGCGCTGCTGGACTATATGGCATCAGCACAGGCACAACCGGATGTGAAAGCCACCGGGCTTGATTCGGTCAGTCGCTGACAGCTGGCTGCTGGACTTTCATTTCCACCACCAGGCGTTCCAGTTCCAATGCTGCCGGGGTCAGGGTTCGGCCCCGGCGCTTGATCAAACCGACGCTGCGCATCACCTGCGGGCTGGTCAGTGGCACACTCGTCAGTATCGGATGATCCGCTGCCGGCATCGCCATCAACGGCACCGCCGCCACACCCAGCCCTGCCTCCACCAGACCGATCATCGTCGTCACATGCCGGGTTTCGCAAATGCTCGACCGTTGCGGCACCACGCGGGTCAATGCCTGATCCAGTAGAAAACGGTTTCCTGAGGTCTTATCCAGCGAAATGTAGTCCTGCTGATAAAACTCGTCCCACGTTACGCTTGTGCGCCCCGCCAACGGATGATCACGTCGACAAGCAACCACATAGCCCTCCTCCACCAGTGGCTCGAAATCCACTTCAGCCTCCAGCGTCCCCATGAAACTCAGGCCGAAATCCGCTTCGCCGTTGACCACAGCGCTCAGCACTTCATGGGCGCTGCAATCCAATACCTTGACCTTGATCCGCGGAAATTGCCGGTGGTAGTGAGCAATCACTCGCGGCATGAAGTAGTACGCCGCCGACGGCACACAAGCGACGGTGACGTGACCCAGTCGGGTCGAGGCGACTTCACTGATGCCCAGCAACGCGACGTCCAGATCGTCCAGCAGGCGCTCCACACTCGGCATGAAACCGCGACCGGCCTGGGTCAGGCTGACTTTACGGGTGGTGCGCTCAAACAACCTCACGCCGAGGGCATCTTCCAGTTTTTCGATGCGCCGGCTGAGGGCGGGCTGGGAAATACGCACCGTGTCGGCAGCCTTGCGAAAGCTGCCCTGTTCGACCACGGCACGAAAGGCTTGCAAGTCGTTGAGGTCAAAATTGATGGCCATGGGGTACTCGGAGACGGACCAGATTGATCCGCTTATTCTATGAATGTAACCAATTAATGCAAAATGTAACATCTGAGTTCCATCGTAGTGCTGACGCAGCCAGATGCAGCCTTTATCCTTACACCCCCCCGCCGTACCGAGTGAATGGAGTTTTTTCTCATGCCCCATGAAGGCAGTCTCTTACAAGCCGCTGTCGTGTTTCTGCTCGCGGCCGTGCTCACTGTTCCATTGGCCAAGCGCCTTCAGTTGGGGGCGGTGCTGGGTTACTTGTTCGCCGGCGTGATTATCGGCCCCTCTGTGTTGGGCCTGATCGGCAACCCGCAGAGCGTCAGCCACATCTCGGAACTTGGGGTGGTGTTGCTGCTGTTTATCATCGGCCTGGAATTGTCGCCGCGTCGTTTGTGGGTGATGCGTAAATCAGTCTTCGGTGTCGGATTGGCCCAAGTGCTGCTGACCGGTTCGGCGATCGGCGTGGTGGCGCTGTTTCTGTTTGGACAACCGCTGAATACCGCGATCGTGCTGGGTCTCGGACTAGCCCTGTCATCCACTGCGTTTGGCCTGCAAAGCCTGGCCGAGCGCAAGGAGCTGACCAGTCCCCACGGGCGCTTGGCGTTTGCAATTCTGCTGTTCCAGGACATCGCTGCGATCCCGTTGATCGCCATGGTGCCGCTGCTGTCAGGCGTGGATCACAACGCCAGCACCGCCGAAGATGTGAACCACGGCTTGCGCGTATTGGCCAGCATCGCCGTGGTGGTGATCGGCGGACGGTATCTGTTGCGCCCGGTGTTCCGCGTGGTGGCGAAATCCGGTTTGCCGGAGGTGTCCACCGCCACCGCGTTGCTGGTGGTGATCGGCACGGCGTGGTTGATGGACCTGGTCGGCGTGTCCATGGCTCTTGGCGCGTTCCTCGCCGGTCTGCTGCTGGCGGACTCCGAATACCGACATGAACTCGAAGCGCAAATCGAACCGTTCAAGGGGCTGTTGCTGGGGCTTTTTTTTATCAGCGTCGGCATGGGCGCAAACCTGAGTCTGCTGCTAAGTGCGCCCGTCGCGGTGCTTGGGCTGACCCTGCTGCTGATCGCCATCAAGCTGCCGTTGCTGTTTCTCGTGGGCCGACTGGGTGGAGGGTTGAGCAAAGTCAGCGCCATCCGCCTCGGCATCGTGTTGGCGGCGGGTGGTGAATTTGCCTTCGTGGTGTTCAAGATCGGCCGCGATCAGGGGCTGTTCGAAGCGCGCCTGTATGACGTGCTGGTGCTGACCATCACCCTGTCCATGGCGGTTACGCCGTTGTTGCTGCTGCTCTGTGCGCGCCTGGTCAGCCCCAAGGTGCAACCGGTGGTAGTGCCGGAAACATTCCGCGAAATCGATACCGATGCGCCCCGCGTGGTGATCGCCGGCATGGGCCGGATGGGCCAGATCGTCGCGCGGATCCTGCGGGCGCAGAACATCAAGTTTGTCGCCCTCGACACGTCGGTGGAAACCATCGAACTGTCCCGTAGCTTCGGCGGCGTGCCAGTGTTCTACGGCGACCCGATGCGCCCGGAAATCCTCAGCGCGGCCAAGGTCGGTGAAGCCGAATTCTTCGTGATCGCCACCGACGACCCGGACACCAACATCAAGACCGCCGAACTGGTGCACAGGCTGTATCCGCACATAAAAATCATCGCCCGCGCCCGTAACCGTCAACATGTGCATCGGTTGGTGGACGTCGGCGCCCAAGCTGTACGGGAAACCTTTTATTCCAGCCTGGAAATGAGCCGGCAAACGTTGATCGGTCTGGGCTTGACCCAGGCTCAGGCGGACGCGCGGATCAAACGCTTCAAGCATCACGATGAACAGGTGCTCGAAGCCCAGCACGCGGTCTACGACGACGCGGCGAAGGTCATTCAGACGGCGCAGCAAGCACGGGCGGAACTGGCGCGGTTGTTTGAGTCGGATCAGTTG
Organism: Pseudomonas fluorescens; assembly: GCF_000802965.1. GTDB lineage: Bacteria > Pseudomonadota > Gammaproteobacteria > Pseudomonadales > Pseudomonadaceae > Aquipseudomonas > Aquipseudomonas fluorescens_A. The sequence continues at coordinate 161,682 of NZ_JSAK01000017.1, forward strand.
GAAGAGCAGGCAGCCAGGAAATGAGGTGGCTGTAATGGCCCCTGTGGGAGCGAGCCTGCTCGCGATGAACGATAACGCGGTGCACTGGATAAACAACAATCAAGGGAATCCAAAATGGCTGCTGACCAATCCTCCCCCGCCCTCAAGGAAATCTTCAACGCCGAACGCCTCCAGCACATCGCCACGGAAATGACCGCGGTCTATCCCGCGTTTGATGCCAAGGCGTTCCTGAAACTGGCCAATACCGGTTTGGCGGAGTTGTCGGTGATGCAGCGCATGGCCCGTGTCAGCGAATGCCTGCACGCGGTGCTGCCGCTGGGTTATGAAGCCTCGCTGGAGGTATTGCGCGCCCTCGCCCCGCGCCTCAACAGCGGCTTCGTCAGCATGTGCCTGCCGCATTACGTGGCGACTTACGGTGCGGAGCGCTTCGAGTTATCCATGGACGCGCTCAAATACTTCACGGCGTTTGGCTCCTCGGAATTCGCGATCCGCCATTTTCTGCGCCGCGATATCGAACGCACGCTCAAGCTGATGTACGACTGGTCACTGGACGACAACGAACACGTTCGGCGCCTGGCCAGCGAAGGTACCCGCCCGCGCCTGCCATGGTCGTTCCGCCTGGAACAGATCCAGGCCGACCCTCGCCTGGCCGCCGACATTCTCGACAACCTCAAGGCCGACAGCAGCCTTTACGTGCGCAAGTCCGTGGCCAACCACCTGAACGACATCACCAAGGATCATCCGGACTGGGTACTGGACCTGATCGAGGGTTGGTCGCTGGACAACAAGCACACCGCGTGGATTGCCAGGCATGCCCTGCGCAGCTTGATCAAACAGGGCAATCAGCGCGCCTTGGCGATCATCGGCGCCGGTGGCAAGCCTGAAGTCGAGATTATGGATGTGCAGGTCAATCCGCCGGTGATTGGACTCGGAGAAAAAATCACCCTGTCGTTTGCAGTCAAATCCACGGTCGCAGCCAGTCAGCGCCTGGTGATCGACTACGCCATCGACTATGTAAAAGCCAACGGCAGTACCTCGGCGAAAGTCTTCAAACTCAAGGCCCTGACGCTGCCCGGCCAGAGCACCGAACACCTGAGCCGTGGTCAGCACATCAAGGAACTCACCACCCGCCGGCATTACGCGGGCAAGCATGCGGTGCATGTGCTGGTGAATGGCGAACGCCTGGCCAGTACGGCCTTCGAAATCCTCGCCTGATACGCGCTCCCCTGTAGGAGCTGCCGAAGGCTGCGATCTTTTGATCTTTTAAAATCAAGATCAAAAGATCGCAGCCTTCGGCAGCTCCTACACGGGATTAGCAGACTTACAGCCAGCACTCTTCCACCTTCAGACTCCGTTAAGAAACGGCCCGGATACTCCTCCCATTCTTTCCCGGGAGGCGCCTGCCAATGCCCCAAATCCACTGGAACATCCCTTTGCCGCTGCGCTTCGGCCACGCCGAGACTCCGCAGATGAGCCTGGCACAGGCATTGCCTGACGAACCGGCGCGCCCGGTCTTCGAAGCTTTTATCCAGCACCGTTTCCGCAAGGCTCACGGCGCCGACATCCGTCACTTCATGCCGGAACTGTTCGGCATGAGAAACGCGGCCGAAGAACTTTGTGCGGTGGTCGGCGTGCGCCTGGCGGATGGCGAACGGTTGTTCCTCGAACGTTATCTGGACGAACCGATCGATCCGCTGATCAGCGCTGCTGCCGAGCACCCCGTGGACCGGGCAGCCATCGTCGAAGTGGGCAATCTGGCGGCCAGCGATACCGGCAGTGCACGCCTGAGCATCATTGCCATGACCTACCTGCTGGCCATGGGTGGCCTGGAGTGGGTGGCGTTCACCGGTAACGTCGGCCTGGTCAACAGCTTCCATCGGCTTGGCCTGAAGCCGATAACCCTGTGCGCCGCTGACCCCGCCCGACTGGGTGGCGACCGCGATAGCTGGGGCAGCTATTACGAAAGCAAACCCTGGGTACACGTTGGCAACATCCGCGCCGGGTTCATTCACTTACGCAATATCGGGATGTTCAGTCGACTGGGGTTACCGTCGTCTTTTGAGGAGGCCAGCCATGTCGCCTGAAACCGAGCACTTGCGACAGGTCCTGCGTATTTATGCAGAATGTCAGCCCCACACTATTGCCTTGTGGGGCGATCATCTGAAGCTGGATTACGCCACGTTGTACGCCGAAGTGATCGATCGCCAGCAGCGCCTGCGCGAAGAAAACGTCCAGGTAGTCGCATTGGCGCTGGACAACGGCGTCGACGCGATGCTCTGGGACCTGGCCATACTGTTCGAAGGGCTGACCTGCCTGACGCTGCCGCCGTTTTTCAGCCCGTCTCAACGCAGCCACTGCCTTGAACAAAGTCAGGCCGAACTGGTGATTGCCGAGCCGGAAATGGAAGCCGAATTTCAGATGCACGGCTACCAGAAGCAAGGTGCATTCTGGCGACGCACGTTCAGCGGTCCAAAGCGCATACCGGAAGGCACCGCGAAACTGACTTTCACCTCTGGCACCACCGGCACGCCGAAAGGCGTATGCCTAAGCGCCGAGAGCATTCTGCGGGTCGCCCGCGAGCTGGATCAGGCCAGCAAACCCGCCCATCCGCAACATCATCTCGCCCTGCTGCCGTTGGCGATCCTGCTGGAAAATCTAGGGTGTTATGCCGCGTTGTACGCTGGCGCGACGCTGAGCCTGCCCAGCCAAAAGGTCTTGGGCATTCAGGGCGCCAGCGGCGTTGATGTGCCACGTCTGCTCGGATGCCTGGCCACGCGCGCGCCCCAAAGCCTGATCCTGGTGCCGCAGTTGTTGCTGATGCTGGTCAACGCTGCCGAACAAAAAGCCTTTAACCCTCACTCACTACGTTTTGCCGCCGTGGGCGGTGCGCGGGTGTCCGCAGAGCTGCTGCAGCGCGCGCAGAGGATCGATCTCGCGGTTTACGAGGGCTATGGATTGTCCGAATGCGCGTCCGTGGTCTGCCTCAATCGTCCTGGCGAGCACCGCCCGGGCAGCGTTGGCCGGCCCCTGCCCCACGTGGAGATTCGGCTGGCGGACGACGGCGAAGTACTGATCAAGGGTTCGACCTTGTTGGGCTATCTGGGCGATACGCCGAACGCTGATGAGTGGTGGCCCAGTGGCGATCTCGGTGAATTCGATACGGAGGGTTTTCTCTACCTCAAGGGGCGCAAGAAACACCAATTCGTGACCAGTTTCGGTCGCAACGTCAACCCGGAATGGGTCGAGGCCGAGTTGACTCAACGTCGGCATATCGCCCAGGCCTTCGTCTACGGCGAGGCCATGCCACACAACCACGCGCTGCTCTGGCCCCATCGACCCGACTGCACCGATGAACAATTGGCCGCTGCCGTGGCCGAGGCCAACGCCGATTTGCCCGACTACGCCCAGGTCCATTACTGGAGTCGCCTGAATCAGCCCTTTTCCCCCGCCAATGGCTTGCTCACTGCCAACGGCCGGCCCCGGCGTGACGCCATCGTCGAGCGTTACCGGGCACAGCTGACTGAATCTGTATTTTCCGAGGAACGCGCATCATGAGTTTTTTCGACACGCTGCAAGAGGCGACCCATCAAGAACGCCATGAGCTGTTCAATCTGCCGATCATTCTCGACGCCCTCGAAGGCCGCGTCAGCCTGCAAAGCTACCGGGCTTTTCTGACTCAGGCCTATTACCACGTGCGCCACACCGTGCCGCTGATGATGGCCTGCGGCGCACGCTTGCCCTCGCGCCTGGAATGGCTGCGCGAGGCGGTGTGCGAGTACATCGACGATGAATACGGTCATGAAAAATGGGTACTGGATGACATCGAGGCCTGCGGCGGTGACAAGGCTGCGGTACGCAGTGGTCGGCCGGCCTTGCCGATTGAATTGATGGTCAGCTTCCTCTACGACCTGATTGCCCGGGACAACCCTGTGGGGCTGTTCGGCATGGTCAACGTGCTGGAAGGCACGAGTATCGCCCTGGCCACCCATGCCGCCGGCAGCATTCGCGAGCGCCTGGAGCTGCCGGAAAGCGCGTTCAGCTACCTCAGCTCCCACGGTTCACTGGATATCGAACACATGCAGACTTACCGTCGGTTGATGAACACACTGGACGATCCGGACGATCAAGCCGCCGTCATTCATGCCTCCAAAGTCGTGTACAAGCTGTACGCCGACATGTTCCGTGGCTTGCCGCGTGACGGGGAGGACCTGCATGCGCCTGTCTGAAGCTCGCGTTGTATTGACCGGTGCCAGCGGCGGCATCGGCCTGGCCATCGCGACAGCACTGTGCGCCGCCGGGGCGCGAGTGCTGGCCGTGGCACGGCATCGGGAACCATTGGCAGCGCTGATCGAACGTTATCCGCGAAACCTGTGCTGGATCGGCGCTGATCTGACGGTTGCCACCGACCGCCGTGAAGTGCTGGCGGAAGCGCAAAGCATCGGCGGCATCAACCTGCTGGTCAATGCCGCCGGGGTCAACCATTTCGCCATGCTCGATCAACTGGATGACAGCGAGATCAACGCAATGTTGGCGGTGAACATCAGCGCGCCGATCTGCCTGACCAAACTCCTGCTGCCGCTGCTCAAACGGGCCGACAGCGCCATGGTGGTGAACGTCGGCTCTACCTACGGCTCCATTGGCTACCCCGGTTACGCCAGCTATTGCGCCACCAAGTTTGCCTTGCGCGGGTTCTCCGAAGCGCTGCGCCGGGAACTGGCGGACACCCGCGTGAGCGTGCTCTACGTCGCCCCGCGCGCCACGCGCACCAGCATGAATAGCCCGGCGGCACAGGCATTCAATGATGCCATCAAGGCCAACGTCGATGACCCGAAAACCGTCGCCACCGCGGTCATCCACGCCATCGCCGGTGACCGTCGCGACTTGTACCTGGGCTGGCCGGAACGCTTTTTCGTACGCCTGAACAGCTTGCTGCCCAACCTGGTTGATCGTGGCCTGCGCAAGCAATTGCCATTGGTACGTCGTCTGAGCCAGAAACCCGACAAGGAGAATCTCGAACCATGAAAAAAATCGTCGCTTGCCTGCTGATGGGTGCGCTTAGCCAGAGCGTCTGGGCGCTGGACGCCGCCGATCAACAACGGCTGAACGGTATCCAGCAAAGTTGGGCGCACATTCAGTACGAGGTGCCGGAGGACCAACGCACCGCCGCTTTCGAAAAACTCGCCGCCCAGGCGTCAAGCTTTACTCAACAGCGACAGTCTGTGGCGGAAGCGTGGATCTGGTCCGGCATCGTCACCAGCAGTTGGGCCGGTGCCCAAGGTGGGCTCGGCGCCCTGAGCAAGGTCAAGGACGCGAAGGCTGATCTGGAAAAAGCTTTAACCCTGGATCCCAAGGCTTTGCAAGGCTCGGCCTACACCAGTCTCGGCGCGCTGTATGACCGCGTGCCGGGCTGGCCCATTGGTTTCGGCGACTCGGACAAGGCCGAACAATTTCTCAAACTCGCCTTGCAAATGAACCCGAACGGCATCGACAGCCTGTACTTCTGGGGTGATCACCTCTACCGTCAAAAGCGCTACAGCGAAGCCAGGACAGCACTGCAAAAAGCCTTGCAGGCCTCCCCAAGACCAGGGCGCGAAACCGCCGATGCCGGGCGCCGCAAAGAAATCGAAGCGTTGCAGGTGGACGTGAACAAGAAACTCGACTGACAGGAGTCCGTGTGCGCTTATTACTGATCGAGGATGACGTGGCCTTGGGCGAAGGCATTCACCAGGCACTTGGCCGCGAAGGTTATACCGTCGACTGGGTGCAAGACGGCAGCAGTGCCCTGCACTCGTTGCTCAGTGAAGCTTTTGACGTGGCGGTGCTCGATCTGGGCCTGCCGCGCATGGACGGCCTCGAAGTGCTGCGGCGCCTGCGTGACAGTGGCTCCAACCTGCCAGTGCTGATCCTCACCGCCCGGGATGCCACCGAGGACCGCATTGCCGGGCTGGATGCCGGGGCTGACGACTACCTGATCAAGCCGTTCGACCTCGCGGAACTCAAGGCGCGTCTGCGTGCCTTGTTGCGGCGCAGCGCCGGCCGCGCCCAAGTGCTGATCGAACATGCCGGCATCAGCCTCAACCCCGGCACCCAGCAAGTCAGCTATCAGGGCGAACCGGTGGCGCTGACGCCCAAGGAATATCAACTGCTGCACGAACTGCTTTCACCTCCGGGCCGGGTCATGACCCGCGATCACCTGATGCAGTTGCTGTACGGCTGGAACGAAGAAGCCGAAAGCAACACCCTGGAAGTGCACATCCATCACCTGCGAAAGAAATTCTCCACCGACCTGATTCGCACCATCCGTGGTGTCGGCTACCTGGTGGAGGAGCGTCGATGACTTCGATCCGGCGTCGCACCCTGACACTGATCATCGGCTTGATGCTCGCTGGTTTAGCCGTGATCAGCGTGTTGAACCTGCACGACAGCAACCATGAAATCGCCGAAGTCTATGACGCCCAACTGGCGCAAAACGCGCGGTTATTGCAGGGCGTGATGCGCATGCCCATGGCCAGCCAGGAACACGCCGATTTGTACCAGGCATTCAACAAGGCGTTGGGCGAGGCGGTGCCGCGGGTCGATGGCCATCCTTATGAAAGCAAGATTGCCTTTCAGGTCTGGAACCGACAGGGCGAAGTGCTGGTGCACACGGCCAGTGCACCCGCCTTCACCGCGCCGCCGACCAAACCCGGTTTCAGCGATGTGGTGGACCTGAACAACCGCCACTGGCGCGCGTTCCTGCTGGAAGACAAACAGACTGACCTGAGGATCTGGGTCGGTGAGCGCGATGACGTGCGCGCCGATCTGGTGGATCGCATCGTGCGTCACACCCTGTGGCCCAACGTACTGGGCAGCCTGATGCTGGCGGCGATGGTCTGGCTGGCCATTGGTTGGGGTCTCAAACCCTTGGCCGATATGGCGGCGACGTTGCGGGCCCGGCACAGTGGCTCGCTGCAACCACTGCACCTGACACCACTGCCCAGCGAACTTGAACCGATGCAGGCAGCGCTCAACCGCATGCTCGCGCAGATCCAGGAAGTGCTCGGACGAGAGCGGCGCTTCATCGCCGATGCCGCCCATGAAATGCGCACGCCCCTTGCGGTATTGCGGGTCCACGCGCAGAACCTGCTGGAAGCCGGCACCGAAGATGAACGCCGTGAATCCCTGGCGTTTCTGATCAGCGGGGTCGACCGTACCAGTCGTCTGGTCAACCAATTGCTGACCATGGCCCGGCTCGAACCCGACACGCAGCCAGCGGCCCTACGCCTCATCGACTTGACCGAAGCCGTACGCGACAGCCTGGTTCAGCTTAGCCCCTGGTTGCTGAGCAAAAACCTGGAACTGGTCTTCGACGTCAGCGACCGGCCTTGCATCGTGGCGACGGACGCCGCTGCGATCGACATCGCCTTGAATAACCTGATCACCAATGCTGCGAATTTTTCCCCTGAGCACGGCGTGATCACGGTGCGATTGAGTCAGGCCGAGGGCTTCTATCACCTGAGCGTCGAGGATCAGGGACCGGGGATCGAAGAAGCGGATCGCACCCGCCTGTTCGAACGTTTCTACAGCCGCGGCAACGCCCAGGGCGCTGGATTGGGGCTGACCATCGTCAACACCATCGCCACCCGTCTGGGCGGACGGATCACTCTGGTTAATCGCCCCGAGGGTGGGTTGCGCGCGACCCTGACGATTCCAAACACCCAGCCACCCGAAGCCTGAACGCCCCTGTCGGAGCTGCCGAAGGCTGCGATCTTTTGATCTTGATTTTAAAAGATCAAAAGATCGCAGCCTGCGGCAGCTCCTACACGGGATTGGGGCCGAGCAACAGGTCCTGCTCACGCTCACACAACTCCACCACGTAATCCCACATCACTCGCAGGCGCACTGACTTGTGCAGCTCGCGGCGGGTGCTCATCCAGTAGCTGCGCAAAATACTTTCGTCAGGAAACAACGGCACCAGTCCGGGATCGGCGCTGGCCATGTAGCACGGCAGCACCGCGATCCCCAGCCCTGCGCGGGCAGCCTGTTGCTGGGCGATGACGCTGGTGCTGTGGAAGACCACCTGCGGGTTGCGGCAGAAGCTGTTGAGGAACATCAGTTCCTGGCTGAACAGCAAATCGTCGACATAGCCGATCCAGGCATGCCGACCAAGGTCTTCGCGACTGCCCAGCGGTGGCGAGCGGTCGAGGTAGTCCTGACTGGCGTACAGCGCGAGGCGATAGCCGGTGAGTTTGCGTGTGACCAGCATGTCAGCCGCCGGGCGTTCGAGGTGAATGCTGATTTCCGCTTCGCGATTAAGAATGCTGACAAAGCGTGGCACTGCCACCAGTTCCACTTCCAGCCCCGGATAACGCTCGAACAAGCCGTTCATTCGGCTGGAAAGGAACATGATGCCCAGCCCTTCGGTAACCCCGACTCGAATCTTGCCCAGCGGCGCGGTGGATTGGGTGATTTCTTCCTGGGCCAACAACGCGACGTTTTCCATCGCTTCGGCGTGTTTAAGCAGCGCTTCGCCCGCCGGGGTCAGTTCATAACCCTGGGCATGCTGGACGAACAACGCAGTGCCGAGGCTTTTTTCAATGGCCTCGATGTGCCGCGCCACGGTGGCGTGGGTGGTGTTCAAACGTCGGGCCGCCGTCAGCAAACGCCCGCTACGCTGCAACTCGAGAAAAAACCTCAGGTCATTCCAGTCGAACATGACTCATCCTTGGGTGCAGGTGTTTAAAAACGCACAGCAGGTGCGCAAAAACTAACATTCTTTTGACGAAAGCTAACAACTAGGATGACCGACAACAAGAACAACAAGAACAACAAGACGAGGTCAGGGATGCAGTCTTCCCTTGATGAATACGACTACATCGTAGTCGGAGCCGGGCCGGCCGGTTGTTTGCTGGCCAATCGACTCTCGGCCAACCCGCAACATCGCGTCCTGCTGCTTGAAGCCGGTGGCCGCGACAACTATGCGTGGATTCATATCCCCGTCGGTTACTTGTTCTGTATCGGCAACCCGCGCACCGACTGGTGCTTCAAGACCGAAGCGCAACCAGGCTTGCAAGGCCGAACCCTGAGCTACCCGCGCGGTAAAGTGCTGGGTGGCTGCTCTTCGATCAACGGCATGATCTACATGCGCGGCCAGGCCGGCGACTATGACAGCTGGGCCGCCGACGGCAATTCGGGCTGGAGCTGGCAGGACGTGCTGCCGCTGTTCAAGAAAAGCGAAAACCACTTTGCCGGCGATTCGGACTTTCACAGCGGTGCCGGTGAGTGGCGAGTCGAACGCCAGCGCCTGTCGTGGCCGATTCTCGATGCTTTCCGCAGTGCTGCCGAGCAAAGCGGCATTGCCAGCATCGATGATTTCAACCAGGGCGACAACGAAGGTTGCGGCTACTTCCAGGTCAACCAAAAGTCCGGGATCCGCTGGAATGCGGCCAAGGCGTTTCTCAAGCCGATTCGTCATCGCCCGAATCTGACGGTGCTGACCGGCATCGAAGTTGACCGCGTCTTGCTGGAAAACGCCCGGGCTTCGGCGGTCAGCGCACGCTGGCAGGGACAGGCGAAGACCTTCAAGGCACGCAAGGAAATCGTCCTTTGCGCCGGTTCTGTCGGTTCGCCGAGCATCCTACAGCGTTCAGGAATTGGCCCTCGCCCACTGCTGCAACGCCTTGGCATCGGCGTCGCCCACGAACTATCGGGGGTGGGCGGCAACCTGCAAGATCACCTGCAACTGCGCCTGATCTACAAACTGGAAAACGCCCGAACCCTCAATCAGATCGCCGGCAACGTTTGGGGCAAGATGGGCATGGGCCTGCGTTATCTGTATGACCGCAGCGGCCCGCTGTCCATGGCGCCGAGTCAGTTGGGGGCTTTCGCTCGTTCGGGACCGGAACAGACGTCGGCGAACCTTGAATATCACGTCCAGCCGCTGTCACTGGAGCGATTCGGCGAACCGTTGCATGCCTTCCCGGCATTCACCGCATCGGTCTGCGACTTGCGTCCGCAAAGTCGTGGCCGGGTGGAAATCCGTTCCGCCAACCCGCAGGAATCACCGCTGATTCAACCCAACTACCTGAGCCATCCGGAGGATTTGCGCGTCGCGGCCGATGCCATTCGCTTGACCCGGCGCATCGTTGCCGCGCCGGCGCTGAAGGCGTTCAACCCGGTGGAATACTTGCCCGGTGATAGCTTGCAAAGCGAGGAGGAACTGCACGAAGCCGCCGCACGAATCGGCACTACGATTTTTCATCCGGTCGGCACTTGCCGGATGGGCAACGATGCCGATGCGGTGGTCGATGCGGAACTGCGCGTACACGGCATTCCGGGCCTGCGTATCGCGGATGCCTCGATCATGCCGAGAATCACCTCCGGCAACACGTGTTCACCTACGCTGATGATCGCGGAGAAAGCCGCACACATGATCCTCAACCCCAGCACAAGGAACATCACGCCAGAACTGGAACTGGCAACGATTACATGAATCACCCTGTAGGAACCGGCTTACTGGCGATAGCGTCCCTGAGATCGCCATCGCCAGCAAGCCGGTTCCTACAGGGTGCGAGGACACACGGAACATCACGTTTGAAGACCGACGTACACCCGATTTATGGATAAACGCGACGCCAGCCCACAAGGCCGGCGCCGACAGTGGAACAACAAAAACAATCACTGTGAGGGATACCGATATGTCAGAACATGTTCAGCCCCTGGAAGCCGTGCGCAGCGCGGGCACCAGCCAGGAAACCCAGAAAGTCATCTTCGCCTCGTCCCTCGGGACGGTCTTCGAGTGGTATGACTTTTTCCTCTACGGCGCCCTCGCGGCGGTGATCAGCAAGCAGTTTTTTGCCGGGGTCAACGACACCACCGCGTTTATCTTCGCCCTGATGGCTTTTGCCGCCGGGTTCATTGTCAGGCCGTTCGGCGCCTTGGTGTTCGGTCGGTTGGGGGACATGATCGGGCGTAAATACACCTTCCTCGCCACCATTATCCTGATGGGCCTGGCGACCTTCTGCGTCGGCTTGTTACCGACCTACGCCAGCATCGGCATCGCCGCACCGATCATTCTCGTGGTGCTACGCATGCTTCAGGGCCTGGCCCTGGGCGGCGAATATGGCGGCGCCGCGACTTATGTGGCGGAACACGCGCCTATCGGCAAACGCGGTTTCCACACCAGCTGGATTCAGTCCACTGCCACCCTCGGCCTGTTGCTGTCGCTGCTGGTGGTGCTCGGTTGCCGCTACTTCACCGGCGACCAGTTCGAAGTCTGGGGCTGGCGCATTCCGTTCCTGTTCTCGATCATTCTGCTGGGCATCTCGACGTGGATTCGCCTGAGCCTGCACGAGTCGCCTGCGTTCGTGAAAATGAAAGAGGAAGGCAAGCTCTGCAAGTCGCCGATCCGTGATTCCTTCGGCAAATGGGAAAACCTCAAAGTCGTGCTGATCGCCCTGTTCAGCATCAACGCCGGGCAAGCCGTAACCTTCTATGCGGCGCAGTTCTACGTCCTGTTCTTCCTCACCCAGTTCCTGAAAATGGACCCGGCCGTGGCCAACGGCTTGCTCATTGTCAGCGTGACCATTGGCGCGCCGTTCTTCATTTTCTTCGGCTGGCTGTCGGACAAGGTCGGGCGTAAACCGATTCTGATGCTCGGCCTGCTATTGGCCACCGCGCTGTATTTCCCGATCTTCAAGACCCTGGCCCACTACGCCAACCCGGCCATCGACCAGGCCAGCCGCCAGGCACCGATCACCGTGCTGGCCGACCCGGCGACCTGCACCTTCCAGTTCGATCCCGTGGGCAAGGCGAAATTTGATAGCCCATGCGACAAGGTCAAAACCTTCCTGGTCAAACAGGGTCTGCCCTACCAAAGCGCTGTGGCACCGGCCGGCAGCGGCGTGCAAGTGAGCGTCGGCGACGTGAAGATCGACGGTTTCGACGAAGCCGCCCTGCGTGGCGCAGTGACCCTCGCCGGTTACCCGCAACAGGCCGACATGCAGCAGATCAACAAACCAATGATCGTGGCGCTGATTGTCGCGCTGATCATCATCTCCGCCATGTGCTACGGCCCGCTGGCGGCGCTGATGGTCGAACTGTTCCCGACCCGCATCCGCTACACCTCGATGTCCCTGCCCTATCACATCGGCAACGGCTGGTTCGGCGGCTTCCTGCCAACGGTGTCGTTTGCGCTGGTGGTGTACACCGGCGACATTTTCTACGGGCTCTGGTATCCGGTGCTGATCACCGGGGTGAGCCTGGTGGTGGGGATGATCTGCCTGCGTGAAACCCGCAACGTCGACCTCGACAAAAACTGACAGCCGACGCAAAAAAAACGCCCCGCAAATGTGGGGCGTTTTCGTTAATCTGACCCTAGACTCGACAGCACACAGCCCCGCCAATCATCCGACCGAGGCAACCGCATGATCATTTCTTCTGCATCCGACTATCGCGAGGCGGCCCGTCGCAAGCTCCCGCGCTTTCTGTTCGATTACATCGATGGCGGCGCTTATGCAGAGCACACACTGCGCGCCAACAGCGCCGACCTGACGGGCATCAGCCTGCGTCAGCGAATTCTGAAAAACGTCGAGACCCTGAGCCTCGAAACCAGCCTTTTCAATCAACCCCTTGCAATGCCGATCATTCTCGCGCCGGTCGGTTTGACGGGCATGTTCGCTCGCCGGGGTGAAGTGCAGGCTGTAAGAGCAGCGCAAAACAAAGGCATTCCCCTGTGTCTTTCAACGGTATCGGTGTGTTCGATCGAAGAAGTCGTCGCCCAGAGCCAGCAACCCATCTGGTTCCAGCTGTATGTGTTGAAAGACCGCGGCTTCATGAAAAATGCCCTGGAGCGCGCGAAGGCCGCCGGGGTGAAGAATCTGGTGTTTACCGTGGACATGCCCACGCCCGGTGCCCGCTACCGCGACGCACATTCGGGGATGTCCGGTCCTTTCGCGTCATCGCGACGAATGCTGCAGGCCATGACCAAACCCGACTGGGCCTTCAACGTCGGCCTCATGGGGCGGCCGCATGATCTGGGGAACATCTCGAAGTACCTCGGCAAAGCCGTCACGCTCGAAGACTACATGGGCTGGCTGGCCAACAACTTCGATCCGTCGATCAGCTGGAGCGATCTGGAGTGGATACGTGACTTCTGGCAAGGCCCGATGATCATAAAAGGCATTCTCGATCCCCAGGATGCCAAGGACGCAGTGACTTTCGGCGCCGATGGCATTGTCGTGTCGAACCACGGCGGCCGGCAACTGGACGGCGTGCTATCCACTACCAAGGCATTGCCGCCGATCAAGCAAGCCATCGGTGATGACCTGACGGTGCTGGTCGATTCGGGCATCCGCTCGGGGCTGGACGTTGTACGGATGCTGGCACTGGGGGCGAAAGGCGTGTTGCTGGGGCGTTCAATGGCCTATGCCTTGGCCGCCGATGGCCAACGCGGGGTGGAAAACATGCTGGATATATTCGCCAAGGAAATGCGCGTTGCCATGACCTTGACCGGAGTGACGTCCATTGACCAGATCGATGAATCGACACTGGTGCCTGCGCACTGATCCCATGAAAAAACCCCACGCACACGAGTGAATGGGGCTGTTTCAGGTGTGCATTTCAGACTTCAGCGTCGAGTAACTCAAACTTGACCTGATCAGGATAGAACGCCATGTAACCGCGTATCTGATCCACTGAAATTTTCGGATCTTCATAACTCCATACCGCGTTGGCGCCTTCGTGCCCGGGGATTTGCAGGCTGAAGTAACTCGCATCTCCCTTGTAGGGGCAATAACTGGTGTGATCGGTGCGAGCAAAGTATTTTTCGTCGATGTCCTCGCGCGGGATGTAATAGACCGGTGGATAGTTGGCTTCCAACAGAACCAGCGCCCGTGAGGTCGCCGCTACCTGCATCTCATGGAATTTAACCAGCAGGCAGCCAGGCTGCTCGGCAATGGTGATGACAGGACTAGGACCGGTGCTTTTCATGGAAGACGTTCCTCATGACGGTAATGAACCTGTGGGAGCCCCGTTTTCCTGTGGCGAGGGAGCTTGCTCCCGCTGGGCTGCGCAGCGGCCCCGATAACGGAGTTTGCGATCAAACAGGTATAACCCATGTTTGGCATTCATGACCGCTGCGCAGCCGAACGGACGCCAGAAACACAAAGCTGTACATCCATACAGATAAAGATTGCCCCCGCGCGCATCAACCGCCATTCTGTGCACCTCCCCGGACACTGATCGACGATGGTGGTTATGCGGCTGTACCTCTGTGAAAAACCTTCCCAGGCCAAAGACATTGCCGCCGTGCTCGGCGCCAAACGCCGTGGCGATGGCTGCTGGCTGGGAACGGACGTCACAGTGACCTGGTGCATCGGCCATCTGCTGGAAACCGCACCGCCGGATGCCTATGACGCGCGTTACAAGCGTTGGGTGCTGGCGGACCTGCCGATCATTCCGGACAAATGGAAAATGACCGTCAAACCGCGCACGGCCAGCCAGTACAAAGCGGTCAAGCGCCTGCTCGGTGAAGCCTCTGAATTGATCATCGCCACGGACGCCGACCGTGAGGGCGAGATGATCGCGCGGGAACTGGTAGAGCATTGTCGCTATCGAGGGCCGATCCAACGGCTTTGGCTGTCGGCACTGGACGATGCCTCAATCCGCAAAGCCCTCGCCGCGCTCAAACCGGGAGCCGAGACCTTCAGCCTCTATCATTCTGCGCTGGGCCGCTCCCGGGCCGACTGGCTGATCGGCATGAACATGAGTCGTTTGTTCACCTTACTAGGGCGCCAATCCGGGTATCAGGGCGTGTTGCCGGTGGGCCGGGTGCAAACGCCGACGCTGCGTCTGGTGGTGGACCGCGATCGCAGCATTGCCGACTTCGTACCGGTCGCCTACTGGGCCATTGATGTACAACTGCTGCACGACGGAACCGCGTTCACCGCCCAATGGCGGGCGGCTTCCGAGGTTTGCGACGATCAGGATCGCTGCCTGAATCAAGCGTTGGCGCAACAAGCCGCTGCGGCGATGATGGGTGCGGAGAGTGCCAGGGTGATCAAGCTGCGCACCGAGCGCATGCGCGAAGTAGCACCGCTGCCCTTTGATCTTGGTACTTTGCAAGAAGTCTGCTCGAAGAAGCTCGGCCTCGGCGCCCAGGAAACCCTCGACATCGCCCAGGCGCTCTACGAAACCCACAAAGTCATCACCTACCCGCGCAGCGATTGCGGCTTTCTGCCCGTCAGCCAGCACAGCGAAGCGCCGGGCATTCTGGCGGCGTTGCGTCAGGCCGATCCGGCACTGAACGCCTTGCACGATCATCTTGAACCCCAACGGCGTTCCAGGGCCTGGAACGATGCCAAGGTCAGCGCGCACCACGGCATCATCCCTACCGCGGCGGCGAAGAACCTCGAACGCCTGACCGGCAAGCACCGCGCGGTCTATACGCTGATCCGGGCACGGTATCTCGCGCAATTCCTGCCCAATCATGAATACGATCGTACCCAGGCTGACTTCGACTGCGCCGGTGAAGCGCTGCGCGCGGTCGGCAAACAGATCGTCGAACCTGGCTGGAAGCGCGCCCTGCCCGAAGCGCTGGCTCCGGCGAAGGGTCGCGAAGCACCGGCGCCGCAAACCCTGCCGAACCTTCGAGAAGGGATTGAGTGCGCGGTGGCCAACGTGCAACTCAAGGATCTTTGGACGCAACCGCCCAAACCGTTCACCGAAGGTGACCTGATCAAGGCGATGAAGAACGTCGCCAAACTGGTGGAAGACCCTCTGCTCAAGCAAAAGCTCAAGGACACCACCGGTATCGGCACCGAAGCGACCCGCGCTTCCATCATCCAAGGCCTGCTCGATCGCGGTTATCTGATCAAGAACGGTAAAGCCCTGGCCGCAACTCCCGCGGCGTTCAGCCTGATCGATGCGGTTCCGCGTGCGATTGCCGATCCGGGCACCACGGCCATCTGGGAGCAGGCGCTGGATATGGTGCAGAGCGGGGAAATGAGCCTTGAAGAATTCGTCACCAAACAAGCGGCATGGATGAGCAAACAAGTCGCCCGTTGTGCCGGCCTGAGCCTGACCATCAGCGGCCCGGCAAATCCTGCCGGGCGTGGCGCAGCACCTTGGAAAAACAAGCGCAAGCCGGCCAAGCGCAAACCATCGAGTGGCAACAAACGCACGGTCAAGGCCTGAACCCTGTGGCGAGGGAGCTTGCTCCCGCTGGACTGCGCAGCAGGCCCTCTTTTTTGGGGGCGCTACGCACCCCGGCGGGAGCAAGCTCCCTCGCCACAAATCAATCCCCACAAGTCCATCGTCGTACAAACTATCCTTGACTGACTGATATCTGGAGTCGTCAGTTATGCCCACGATAGAACTGCACGCAGCCCAGCGCGACGAACTGGAAACCATCGAAAACCTGATGCAGTTCTACACCTACGACTTCAGCGAATGGTTGCCGCTGGAACTCGGTGAACACGGTTTTTTCAACCTCCTGCCCCTGCCCGACTATTGGCAAAAACCCTCAACCCGGCCGTTTCTGATTAAGGTCGACGGCGAACTGGCCGGTTTCGTGACCGTGGATGACGAAACCCATCTGCGCGGCGCTGAACACAACATCGGCTACCTGTTCGTCAGCCGACGCTTCCGTGGCCGGGGTGTCGCGAAGTTTGTCGTTTCCACCCTCTTGAGCCGGTTCCCCGGTCAATGGCAGATTCTCCACATTGAGGCGAACGAGCCAGCGCGGCTGTTCTGGATCGCCGTCATGCCTGCTCTGACGAATGGCGACTTTAGCCTGCATAGCCAGTCGATTGGCGGCTATCGGTGCACGCTCTACCGCTTTGAAACAACGCAGCCTACCCCAATCCTGTAGGCGCTGCCGAAGGCTGCGATCTTTGCGTTGTCACCCGCCCCGCCGCCCTTCGACCTCCCCCTGTTAATTCCAAAACGACTTTGTCAGACAATATGTAGTGCATAAAAATATTCACTACAAAACCGTTGACGACTCCGATTTGCCCTTGCATGATGCAGACGTCTCCCCGATCGGGAGTACAGGCAACACGTTTGAGCAAGCTCGTCTGACCGCCGAGCTGTTATTTCCGGATACACGCTGCCCACAAGGCAGATTGAAGAAGCTGACCTGGCCTGAACGTCCAGTACAAGGGCGAGAAGCGCTGGCGATCCATCCTCAAGAAGCTTGTGGCCGACCCTGAAAGCGTCGGCAGTGGCCTGAAGGTTATCGCCGCTTCTCTTCGTTGTGACGCTATTGCGTAGCAGTTATTCAACACGACTACATGCAACAGACGCGGGACCCCGTCGACTTTGACGGACGACTGCTGACGTCCTGGTTACGGTGCCAGGGATCAACTAACCGGTGGGCTACTTGTATTAGCGACTCAACTTTGAAAGATCACCAAATGGTCAAGGGGTTTTTATGATGAATCTGAACAATCAACCAACTATCGAAGAACTGGCTCGTATGTTCGCTGCGCAAAAAGACAGCCACGACAGCCATATTCTGTGGATCAGCAAGTCGGGCCAGGTTCATATCGACTGCCTGTCGCCACATGCCCATGAAGCCGAATTTGACCAGAACAACCAGAATCTGCTCGCCCGACTGAAGATGTACCGTCGCGGCCAGGGCTACGTCGGCAAGAAAGCCGCGGCCGACAAGGACTTCATCGGTAATGTTCTGCAAACACTGAAACAAGCGTGGGCATCAATGCAGAACCAGAACGAAGTTCGGGTGATTGATCGGTTCTACTAATTGAAGTGAGTGATTAATCACTCATTAAAAGAAAAGGGCCCGCTCTCAATAAGAGCAGGCCCTTTTTATTGCCTCCGATTTACCATATCCCCTTGCTCGCGATAGCGCTGTGTCAGTCGCCAGGGATGTTGGATGTGATGGCCTCCTCGCCAGCAAGCCGGCTCCTACAAGGGGATTGGGTTGGCCACAAGACACGACACGATCCACTGTAGGAGCAAGCTTGCTCGCGATAGCGGCGTGTCAGTCGCCAGGGATGTTGGATGTGATGGCCTCATCGCCAGCAAGCCGGCACCTACAGGGAATGGTGGTGGTCAAAACGTCGCAGCACCCAACACCAACTCCAAAAATGCCAACGCCGCCGCACTGTGATAGTTGTTCTTACGCCGAAGCAACGCAGCCCCGCGCTTCGGCCCCTCGCCCATCAATGGAATCCTGCTCAATGCACGCTCTGCGCTGGCGATGGGCTCCGGGAGGATCGTGGCAATGGCTGTGTGTTGAATGACCTCCAGCAACGTATTGACTGAATTGACCTCAATGGCCACCTTCGGCGTGATCTGCTCCTTCATGAAATACTCATCGATACAGGTGCGGGTAATGAAGTCCGGGGTCAGCAGCGCAAACTGCAATTGCGCGACGTCTTCAGCGGACAACACCGCCTGACGCTCATACAGCGGATGAGCCCGGCCCACCATCAACCCCAACGTCTCGGTAAATGCCGGGATCGACTCGATGTCGGCATTTCTCACCTGGTCAAAGGCAATCGCGATATCCAGCGAATCATCCGCCAACCCCGCTTCGATATCGGCCATCGACAATTCGAAAATCTCCAGATGGATGTTCGGGTATCGCACCACGTAATCGCGTACCAACGGCCCGACCAGATACGCCATGAAGGTCGGTGTCATGGCCAGGCGCAAGGTGCCGCGGGACAAATCCTTGACGTCATGCAGCGCCCGCTTGCCCGCCTCCAGTTCCACCAGCACCCGCCGGGCGCACTCGATGTAGGCCTCTCCCGCATCGGTGGGCTTGACGGTGCGCGAGGTCCGGTCGAACAGGCTGACGCCGAGGGTTTCTTCGAGTTGGCGGATCTGTTGCGACAGGGTCGGCTGGGAAACGTGCAGTGCTTCGGCGGCCCGGGTGAAGCCGCCATGGTCGGCGACGGCCAGCAAGTAACGCAGATGACGCAACAACATGGGATCACCCTCTATAGGCTGTGCTTATGCGTTGCATTGTATATCGGTCTTGGACGCTATGGATGGATCGGCAGAGGATGGCTTCACACCCAAGCACCTCCCCACTGCGACAGGAGATACACCATGCAACAGTCCCACGCCTACAACGATCCAAGCCTGGCCCTGACCACCGAAATCCTCGACGCCAAGGCGCGCAAGAACCTGTCCTGGCAGGATCTGACTGACGGCACCGGCCTTGGCCTGGCTTACGTCACCGCCGCCCTGCTCGGCCAGCACCCGTTGCCGGAAAGCGCCGCCAAAGTGATCGGCGAAAAACTGGAGCTGGACGCCGACGCGGTCGCCCGTCTGCAGATCATCCCGTTGCGCGGCAGCCTCACGGGTGTTCCGACTGACCCGACCATCTACCGCTTCTACGAAATGATCCAGATCTATGGCACCACGTTGAAGGCGCTGGTCCATGAGCAGTTCGGCGACGGCATCATCAGCGCGATCAACTTCAAGCTCGACCTGAAGAAAGTCGAAGACCCGGAAGGCGGCTCCCGCGCCGTGATCACCCTTGATGGCAAGTTCCTGCCGCTGCGTCCTTTCTAAGTTGATACCGGCCCGCGCTTTGCTGCGGGCCACACCCGATTCACCCATGAGGACGCCACCATGCAAGCGCTCATCGACGGTTTTTTGAAATTCCAGAAAGACGTCTTTCCACAACGCACCGATCTGTTCAAACACCTGGCCACCACGCAGCACCCGGGCACTTTGTTCATCACCTGTTCCGACAGCCGTGTAGTGCCCGAACTGTTGACCCAACAAGAACCCGGTGAGCTGTTCGTGATCCGTAACGCCGGTAACATCGTGCCCTCCTACAGCCCCCATCCCGGCGGTGTGTCGGCCACGGTGGAATACGCCGTCGCGGTGTTGGGCGTGACTGACATTGTGATCTGCGGCCATTCCGACTGCGGCGCGATGACGGCAGTTGCCAAGTGCAAATGTATGGATCACCTGCCCGCTGTCAGCGGCTGGTTGCAACACGCGGAGTCGGCAAAAGTCATCAACGAATCGCGGCCTCACGCAGATGAAGCGGCAAAGGTCAGTTCGATGGTGCGTGAGAATGTCATCGCGCAACTGGCGAACATCCAGACCCACCCGAGCGTGCGTCTGGCCCAGGAGAAAGGCCTGTTGAACCTGCATGGGTGGGTGTACGACATTGAAACCGGCTCGATCGATGCGCTGGATGCTGGCAGCCGTACGTTTGTGTCGCTGGCCGAGCACCCAGGCACCTGCGCCGTCTATGGCAGAGTGGTTGAGGCTGCGTGATCAGCGTCACAGCGACCGCCATTGCAGCGGTCGCTGTGGTTTTTTTAGCGCTTAACGCCCAGATCGATCTGGGTCATGCGACTGCGAATGGTGAACACGCCATCGCCCGAAAGAATCGCACTGCGCGCAAACAAGCGACCACTCTCCCAGTTCGACAGGCCCAGTTCCGGCTTGTTGAGCGCGTACTGACCATCGACCCAACGGGTGATCCCGTTGCCAACAAAAGGTGCGTTAACCGCGTTGTAGAAACGCTCCTGCGTCGCTGCGTCTTCACTGAGGAGGGACACGGTGAACTGCGGGCTGTAGCGATTGAACAAGGCGATGGCGTTGTCCAGGTCGTCGACGATCTTCAGGCTGACTTCCGGGGTTTCTTCCCACTCCCATTCGCGGCCCAATTGATCTTCCGGCAACGCCTCGGCCAGTGCTTCGGTGCGGTAGCCTTCGGCGCGATAAACCTCCACGCTGGCGGTTCGCCAATCTGCCGGCAGGAACGATTCGCTGCCTTCTACGATATGCAACTTGCAGCCTTGACCGCGTGCCTTGCCAGCCTGTTGCAGTGCGTCGAGAAACAGCGGCACCAGTTCGGCGGCGCGGTCGCGCTGGATCAGGCAGACGTTGAGGGTGTTGCAGACCTTGCGGTCGAGGGAGTTGCGCACCACGGCGGCAAAGCGCGTCGCATCGGCGCCAGTGTCGGCGATCAACCAGGCGCCGCCCGTGCCGTGCAGGCTGACGGCGGTGCCGGCCTGCTGCGCGATGCTGCCCAGTTGACTGACGGCACGGCCCGAACCACGCGCCACGGCCAGCGACAGACGACGGTCGGCGAACATCGCCCAACCAGCGGCGTGATTGACGCTTTCCACGAGCGACACCGCGCCGGTCGGCAACCCGGCGTCGTTCAGTGCCGGGTTCAATGCGTGAGTGACGATAGCTTGAGCCGTGCCCAACGCATCGCTGCCAATGCGCAGCACTGCGGTGTTACCGGTGCGCAGTACGCCAGCGGCATCGGCGAAGACATTCGGGCGACCCTCGAAGACGAACGCGACAATGCCCAGCGGTGAGACCACTTGCTCCACTTTCCAGCCGTCGTGCTCGACGCAACTGATCACTTTGCCACGGGTGGCCGACGCATCGCGCCAGGCGCGCAGACCGGCGATCATGTCGCGGCGCATGCGTTCATCCGCCAGCAAACGCGTGGTCGAACGCCCGCGTGCCTTGGCCCGTTCGATGTCGGCCAGGTTCGCGGCCTCGATCAAGGCCCAGCATTCAGCCGTCTCCAGGCGTTGCGCGAACAAATCGAAAAAGGCGCTGATGGCCTGATCCGACACCTTCGACATCGCCTTAAACGCCGCTTCGGCACGCTCGATCGCGACGGCAGCCGCTTGCTGGTCAGCCACCGGAATCAGCAACAACTCGCCGCTTACCTGTTCCACCAACAAGTGGTCACCGGGCTGGAAGCGTGCCGCCAGTTCGGGGCTTACCACAGTGACACGATTGCCAGCGAAAGGGATCGGCGTGCCAGCGACTAGACGTTCGAGCGCAAGAGACATGAAGCGGTATCACCATGCAATGGGCGGGCGGAAAATGTATAGCAAAACACCTGTGGGGGCGAGCCTGCTCGCGATAGCGGACAGACAGGCACATTGATTTCGACTGGCCTGGCCTCATCGCGAGCAAGCTTGCTCCTAAAGGGATATGCGGTGGCTGGTGATTGCTACGTATCAAAGTGTGTACAGCCCCGCCCTCGACACACCCCGCACTTAAAACCCGCCACAAACGACACACCGCAGATACACCCGGTTGATGAAATACGTCTCAACGGGCACACCGCCGCCCGACATCCCTGACTTGAAGGAGATCAACCATGAGCACCTCGATTTCATCGGCCGTCAAAAGCCTGCACCTGAACCTTGACCGTGCCGGTAGCTGGATCGCGCCACTGACTTTGCGGGTGTTTCTCGCCTGGGAGTTCTTCGAGTCAGGCCTGGAGAAATTCAATGGCGAAAACTGGTTCGCCGACATTCAGGACCGTTTTCTGTTTCCGTTCAACCACCTTCCGGCCACGCTGAACTGGGAACTGTCGATGTGGGTGGAGCTGATCTGTGCCCTCGCCCTGCTGGTCGGCCTGGCTACTCGGTTCTCGGCGATCAGCCTGATCGTGGTCACCATCGTCGCGACCGCCGCGGTGCACTGGCCAGCCGACTGGTCGACCTTGAGCGAACTGGCCCAGGGTTACTCCATCAGCAACAAAGGTTTCGGCAACTTCAAGCTGCCACTGATTTACCTCGCCGCCCTCGTACCGCTGGTGCTTTCCGGCCCTGGCAAGTTCAGCCTCGATGCGTTGCTGGCCCGATTTTTCTGGAAGCGCAATCAACACTGATACTAAGTCCCCTCAAACGCGGAGCGCACGGCATCCACGACACGGTCCGCCATGCGTTCTTCATCAAGTTGCGGGTAAGCTTTCTTTAACTTGCCGGACACTGCCCATCCGTTCTCCTTGATAGAACGGATGATGCGGTTCGCATCCTGGTCTGGCATTTCCAGCACCTCTTTGAGTTGCTCCTGAGCTCGCTGAAAAATCACCAATACTCTGGCTTCATCCGCCATTTCCTTGCGTATCGTGTGCTCGACCACGTACACGAAACCAAATGCCAAGACCGCGGCACGAAATCCTTTACGAAGACAAGAAAAACGCTAACAGAACAGAGATTGTATGGTGAAACGCTAATTTCCGTTGATGGAAAAAGACTAATGATCGAGGAAATTTGATAACGAATCCGGCTTTTGAGAAAAAAACGATAACAGGATTCAAGATAGACGTTATCGCGCCTGAAAATTATCGAATCTCTTCTTCCACTGCCTCGATCCCGACCAGTTTCGGATGCGTACTGCGTTCATGCACATGGGCATGCGGGGTGCGGTCGATCAGCAGGCTCAGCAGTTCCGGACGACTGTAATGCCCACGCGAATCCATCATGCGTTTGCGCTTGTCGATCAGGCACATGTCGAGGTCGACAATCACCTCGCCCTCGCCTTCGGTCAACGCCCCCAGCACCACGCCGTCGGGGCTGATGATCGCGGTGTAGCAACCGCCGGAAATCGGCCCGATCGGGCAACCGGTGTCGGCCATGATCTGCGCTTGTTGCTCAGGGTTGAGCCAGGCGGTGGAGTTGACCACGAAGCAGGCCGCTTCCAACGCGTGCTGGCGGATGCTGACTTCCATTTGCGAGGTGAACAGCGGACCGGCAAACGAGCCGGGGTACATCGAGGCGTGGATCTGTTCGCCGTCGGCCATCAACGCATATCGGGCTAGCGGATTGTAGTGTTCCCAGCAGGCCAGTTGGCCGATGCGCCCTACCGCGCTGTCGACGGCGCGCAGGCCGGAACCGTCGCCCATGCCCCAGATCATGCGTTCGTGATAGGTCGGGGAAATCTTGCGGCGGCTCTGGATCAGCGTGCCGTCGGCATCAAATAGCAGTTGCGTGTTGTATAAAGTGCCAGCGTCACGTTCGTTGACGCCGATGGAGACGACCATGCCCGCCTCTCTGGCGGCGGCGCCAATAGCGTCAGTCGCTGCCGACGGCACGGTGACGGCCTGATCCAGCAACTTGTAGTGCTCCGCGCCCATGGCGAACGGCGACTGGACGAACGAGAAATACGGGTAGTACGGCACGATGGTTTCCGGGAACACGGCGAACTGCACGCCCTGCTCGCCGAGTTCGAGGATCTTCTCCACGACTTTATTGACGGTGCCTTCACGGCTGTAGAGCACGGGGCTGATTTGTACGGCGGCGGCTTTGACGAAGGTCATGGCGGTGATCTCATTGAGAGGATGGGCTTCAACGAGATCAAGATTACGGCAATCATATTCAGTCCTGAATGTCGTATGTACCACCTTTTAGGACAAAAAAAGATGTCACGTACAATCTGTGGCGAGGGAGCTCGCTCCCGCTGGACTGCGCAGCAGTTCCCTTCTTTTGGGTGAAGAGGGGTCGCTACGCGGCCCAGCGGGAGCAAGCTCCCTCGCCACAGGTTCGGTGTTTAGAATTGAAAGATGTGAGTTAGCCCCGATTGGCCCGCTGGATGACTTGTGGTGGCTGGCCGAAGGCACGGAGGAATGCCCGCCGCATGCGCTCCCTGTCACCAAACCCGGTCTCGGTCGCCACCACATCTATCGAGTGCCGGCCGGATTCCATCATCAACCGCGCGGACTCAACCCGCATGCTTTCGATGGCTTTGGCCGGCGATTGCCCGGTTTCGGCATTGAACACGCGGCTGAACTGGCGAGGACTGAGATGGACCGCGTTCGCCAGTTCCTCGACCGACAATTCGGACTTCAGATTTTGCTTGGCGTATGTCAGCGCCGCCTGGATGCGGTCGGTCTTGGGTTCCAATTCCAGCATCACCGAAAACTGCGACTGTCCACCTGCCCGGCGGTGATACACCACCAATTGCCGGGCGACCCGCCGTGCAATCTCGGCGCCCAGATCCTTCTCGACCAAAGCCAGCGCCAAATCGACGCAAGCGCTCATGCCCGCAGCGGTCCAGATGTTGCCATCGTTGATGAATATACGGTCCTCTTCGACCTTGATCCTGGGATACGTCCGCTGCAGTGACGCGGCGTGACACCAGTGAGTGGTCGCGCGCCGGCCATCCAGCAAACCGGCCTCGGCCAAGGCAATGGCGCCGGTGCAAATCGAACCGAGGCGACGGGTGGTTCGGCTGGCCTGACGCAAAAATTCGACCATGCCCGTCGATACTGGACGAATCACGTTATCGCCCATCACCAACAGCGTATCGAACGAACGCTGGTCGAACGCGGTGGTTTCCACGGCAAAACCGGCAGAGGTTTGCACCATGCCGCCGTGCTCGGACAACAAGGCAATGCTATACAGCGGCTCTTCCAGCGCGTTGTTCGTCAGTTCGAACGTGGCACACATGGCCAGGCCCAACACCTGGAAACCGGGGTAAACGATGAGTCCGATGTGCTGCATGGCGCTTGTCTCGATGTCCATAAAGGTGGCATGGCCGTTTATTCGGCCACAGGATCGGACTTTACGCCTGCCAAGGCTCTCATCTGTAAAAAACCGTCCAATGGCCATTGAGGCCCCGCCCATGGCCACCTTCGAATCAGAGCTGATTCGCCATCGCCATGTTCACGAACCGCGTATCGAAGCGCAACTTGATGTTGTTTTTGTCGCCCAGGGTCGAGCCGTCGGCGAACTGCATGCCCACCGCATCGGCGCTGGTCGCGGCCTGGCCGAGCAAGCCCTTGGCGAAGGAAAAGGTGCGGACCTTGTCCATGGTGTGACGAATCGCCTCGGAACTGGCGAACTCATAAGCAGTGGTCGGCGTATAGAACAACATGGTTTGGGTGAGTTGATCCTCGTAGCCCTTCAGATCGGTGCCCGAACGTTCGGCCATCGACGTGCGTGCGGCGATGGCCTGTGCGTTGTCGCCAGACATCAATTGCAAGGTTTCAAACCACGCGCCCACCAACGCCTTGCCCAGTTCCGGGTTGGCCGCCAGTGTCTCGGTGTTCACCGCCATCATGTCGATGATCTCCCCAGGAATTTCCCTGGAGGTGAAGACCTGAACCGCCGTCGGCGATTGCTTCATCACCATGCTCAATTGTGGATTCCACAACGCCGCCGCTGTCACGCCGGGGGTGGTGAAAGAGGCCACTGCATCGGCGTCCGAAGTGTTCATGATCTTGATGTCGCGCTGGCTCAGGCCGTGGATATCCAGCGCCCGGGACATCAGGTAATCGGAGACCGACAGTTCCACCAGATTGACTTGCTGGCCCTTGATGTCGGCGAAGGTCTTGCCGTGTTTGAGGACAATCGCGTCGTTACCGTTGGAGTAATCCCCGAGGATCAGCCCCGTGGTGTCCACGCCGTTGGCGCCTGGAATGGTCAGGGCATCCATGTTGGTCATGCCGCAAGCATCGAATGCGCCCGCGGAGTATTGGTTGATCGACTCGATGTAGTCATTGAGCTGAACCAATTCGATCTTGATGCCGTACTTCTTTGCCCATTTGTCGATGATCCCGTGTTCGCTGGCGTAGCCCCACGGCATCCAGCCGGAATAGATCGACCACGCGACCTTGAATTCCTGTTTCTTCTCAGCCGCCGAAGCACCGAAAGCGAGACAGGAAACCGCCAGTAACACGGCTGCAAAACGGTAAAACACGCACGAGAATGCCTTCATGGAAACCTCACGGGTTATGAATGGGGTGACGCATTGATTTCAAACGAGCGGCTGGGTGTAGCGGCTCAACGTCGGGGATTCGCGCTCGTACCACTGCGCGGCGTCGCGGGTAAATCCGGTGGATTGCGCGTAGCTGACTTGCTGCTCCAGCGTGTCAATGATGAACAGCCGTTCGCAGGCCAGACCATCGACGAGCAATCGTTGAGTGACGTGAACCCCGTCAGCTTGAAGCTCGAAACCATCCAGTGAGATCAGCGGCTGACCCACACGCGCGGCACAGGTGGAGAGCGTCACCTTGTAGCCCTCGTCGAGCGAGCCCTGAGCCACCGAAGTCTCGAAGTTGAACGCACGGCGCAGCCATTGCGGATCATCAGCGTGTTGGGCGACCCGCTCTCGCAGGGGCACACCGCTCTCGAGCGGATGGGCGCGCCCCAGCACCAGAGCCGCATATTCACCGCAGACAATCAGACCACCACCGCGATGGCGCACGACGCCGCTCTCGAGTTCCTTTTCCTCCAACAGCCGCAAACCAATCAACGCACCCGGCGCCGACGATTGCAGGCGCCAGTCTTCGACATAGGCGCCGCTGGGCGCGAACTCGATCATGCAGTTGCCGATACGTTTGAGCAGCCCCGGCTCAGGCCAGCGATTGTGCAACTGCAAGGACGTGTCGGTGTGCCAACTGAGGACTTCGCCTTCCCATGAACACAAGGCTTCCCAACCTTCGTAGTTGGCCAGTCGTTGCAGCTCTTCAGCGCTGTAGGCCAGCAACGGTCTGGCTTGCACCTGGTGTTCTTCCAGCGGCAGGCGCAAGTCGATGGTGAAGTTGCGGCTTTGAAACCAGCACACGTGGGTCTGCGTATCGGTCAGGCCGTCGGCAAAGCTGATTGCCCGGCGTTTGTAGAAACCCAGCATCCAGTCCGGAACACCTTGCTCCGGTTGCTGCGGGTGACGCGAGACAAGTTCATTGAGGTGCATATCAAACCTCCAGGGCGCGGGCGGTACGGCCGAATGAGGACAAGCCCATTGCCCCGTCCGGCAAGCTCAGCTCACCGCGGGCCAGGCGCTGTTTGAGGTAGCGAAAGGTTTGCAGGGTTTGCGCGTACAAATGCTCGCCACACACAACCGGACCGTAGCGGCTGGGTGTTGCCGGATCGACCAGTTGCTTAATGGGCTCGATGACCGTGTCGTAATCACAGGCGCAAAACATCGGGAACGAGTAACGCTCCTGGGCGACTTTGCGAACCCGGTGCGCCGTGGCGACGTAGGCGCCGTTGCTCAGTACTTCCATCATGTCGCCGATGTTGATGACAAACGCGCCCTCCACCAGGGGCACATCGATCCACTGCCCTGCTCCGTTCAGCACTTCGAGTCCCGGCGCGGTCGGCAGCAAAATGGTGAAGCACTCATAGTCGGTGTGCGCACCGATACCGGGACGATCCACCGGCGCATCCGGCGCGTACGGATAGTGGATCAGCCGCAGTTGACTGGGGGGATTGTTGACGCGTTGAGTGAAGGCATTTTCCGCGAGCCCCAGTGCCAGTGCGAAGCCTCGAAAAAGCGTGAGGTTGAGGCTGAACACGGCGTCGTAATAGGCCTTGATGTCTTCCTTGAACCCCGGCAACGCCGACCAGCGATTGGCACCCAGCATCGGACGCGTCCCGTGCGGCAGACGGTAATCGAAGCCGACATCGAAGGCCTCCTTGTGATCAATGCTGCCCTCGACGAATTGCTCTTCGCCCTCCGGTACATAACCGCTGTGATTGCTTGAAAGGCCGATGTAGTCGTTCATCTTCTGCTCAAGCGGCTGAGCGAAATACTCCACGGTCCGCTGCTTGAGGCGGTGGATGATCTGCGGGTCGATACCATGCCCGGTTACGTACAGAAAACCTGCTTGCGAGGCCGCTCGGCCCAAGGCAGCGGCGGTTTCGATACGATTGGCTGCGCAGTCGGAAAAGAGTCCCTGAATGTCCACAAGCGGCAAGCTTGTGAACGCTGAATGAGGGGTAATTCGAGGCGTGGGCGCCATAAGTAACCTCCTGATGATTAGTCAAAATGTCACCTGGTCGTCCAGATATCGCAAAGCCGCGAGGCCTCCGGGTCGTCCCGGATCTGTCGCACCAGAAAAGGTGCTTGAGGGGTGGAGCAATGTGCGTGCCACGTTTGATCGTGAGGATAGGTGCAGCGCTATCTTCTTGATTTGAAAAGGTCAGCAGTTAATACGAGCGATTCAGCAGCTCAATCCTGAAGCCAATCAAAGCACCAGAATGGAGCCTGCTTGCCTGGCACCGATCAATTAAGCCTCACACTGAACCCGTGGCGAGGGAGCTTGCTCCCTCGCCACAGGCGATCAATTCGCGGCGGACGGCATCCAGTCGAATCGATAGACCGCATTTGGCGCCCCTGCATGACATTGGCCGTTATCAGCATCAACGCCAACGATCGACCAATGCGCCCGGGAGTTTTCGCCCAGTGCTTGAGCGGCCTCGGGCTTGAAACACTGCTCCAGAATTTCGGTCGGCACCAATGCATAGGCTTGCGAGTGTTCGCGCAGCCATCGTGCAGCATTCTCGACCGTGGAATGCTCCATGCCGAAATGCACGATCGGCTGCCGGGCGAACAACCAGTGGCCCTCTTCCCAATTGACCAAGACCAGGTCCGCGCCGTGGCTCATGATCGCTGCTTGCGCCATGAGCGCCTGATCCGGATTGGCGCCGTCCTTGACCGGTTCGATAAACCCTCGGGCGAACCACAGCGCAAACCAGGTCGCGACCAGTGCCGGAAATATCCGTCGAAACCGCGGCCGCTGCTTGAACCAGCGTCGCAGCAGCCAGGGCATCAACGGCGCCGCCACCAACACCAGCCCCGGTAACGCCGGATAGATGTACAACTTGCGCTTGCCGGCACTGATACAGAAAAACACCACCACCAGCACCACCCAACCGAGCAACACCAGCACCCGGCCGTCACGCTTCTGCAACTGCCGACGCCACGCGGGCACCAGCCAAGGCAGGAACAGCACCAACGGCAGCCAATACTGAGGAATGACGTTGGTGAAGAAGTACCAGAACGGTTCGCGGTGATGCCATGAGTTGGCGTAGCGCCCTGCGGTCTGCCTCAAGAGGATTTCCCGCGCGTAGGCCACTTCGTCAGCAGCGCCATTGAGCAGGATGGACACCGCCAAAGGCAGCAGCCAGATCGCAGTCGCCGCCAGCATCAGCAGCAACCCAAGGAGCCACTTTCGCGTCTCGCCCGGCATCGCCACCACGCCCGGCCAGTCCTTGCGCACCGCGTAGGCATAAGGGATCAGCATCAGCGCCGGCAGAAAACCCACGCCCTTGGTGATCACGCCAATACCCATGGCCGCGCAGCCCACGTAAAACCAGCGCCACGCGGGGCCGAGCAACAGGTGTCGCGCCAACCCGTACAAGCCCAGCGTGGTGAACAAAATCAAAAAGCTGTCGATCTGGCCGGTGCGCAGAATGCTGTAGGTCTGATAAGTCGCCAGGTACAACAGCACGGCCGTGCGCCCGATGCGCGGGTTCCATAACCGGCGCCCCAGGTCGTAGATCAGCGCCGTGACCGTCACTGCAGAAAACAGCCCCGGAATATACAGCGCGATGTTGGGCTTGCCGGTGAGCCAGACGAAGAACGCCACCGTCCACATGAAAATCGGCGGTTTATCCCCGTAGATCTCACCGGCACGGTGCGGAATCAGCCATGCGCCGTTGTGTAGCATCTCCAGCGCCACACCGAGGAAGCGCTCCTCGTCGACATTCTGCGCCTGACGCCAGCCCAAACCGGCGCCAATCAACAGTAGGGCAAACAGCATCAGGCCGAGGCATTCGACCCTGGGCGACAACGATCGGCGCATCGGTTATTCCTTCAGGCTTTTGCTTTTGGCAATCAACTGCAAATTGCGCAAATAAACGATGGAGCCAAAGGCCTGGCCGACGATGAAGACCGGATCCTGGCGATAGATCGCGTAGGCGAACAGCAACGTGCTGCCAACGATGCTCAAGTACCAGAAGCTCACCGGAATCACGCTGCGTTTCTTGTATTCGCTGTACAGCCACTGCAATACAAAGCGCCCGGTGAAGGCGATCTGGCCGGCGAAACCGATCACCAGCCACAGCGTTTCACGGGTCAGCGTCATCCTTCGAGCTCCTGGGCGTGGGTGTTCAGGCGCGTGCGCTTGATCAGCCACCAGACGCCGATCAGGTCCAGGATGCCCACGAGCGCCCGGTCGAGGTTGCCGTACTTGGACACCCCGGCCGTGCGCGGACGGTGGTTGACCGGGTGGACGATCATTCGGCCGTTGTGGCGCTGGATCAACGCTGGGATAAAGCGATGCATATGGTCGAAGTACGGCAGGCGCAAAAACGCCGCGCGTTCGATCAGCTTCAACCCGCAGCCGGTGTCCGGGGTGGCGTCCTTGAGCAGGCGCCGGCGCAAGCCGTTGGCAAAACGCGAGGCCCAGCGCTTGCTCGCGGTATCGCGGCGATTGACCCGGTGGCCTGCGACCAGTTGCACGTCGCCCCTGCCCCGTTCACTGCGCACCAGCGCCAGCATGCCGGGGATATCCGCCGGGTCGTTCTGCCCGTCGCCATCGAGCGTGACCAGCCATTGCCCGCGTGCCTCGCGCGCCGCGTGATAGAGCGACGTGCTTTGGCCCAGCGAACGTTCATGGTGCAGGATGCGCAACGCGCTCAAGCCGTTGAGCCGGATCTGCCGCAGTTCGTGCAGGGTGGCGTCGGTACTGCCGTCATCGACGACGATGATTTCGTACGCTTCGTTGGCCAATGCCTGGCGAACTTCCTCAAGCAGCGGCTGGAGATTGTTCGCTTCGTTCTTCGCTGGAATCACTACGGATACAAACAGGTCTTGGCTCATGGAGTCCCCCTCGCCTTTTGTTGTTGCGGTCATCAGAGGCGAACGTTTCATACTTGATAAAACTGCCGATGCCACTGCACAAACGCCTTCACGCCGGCAGCCACTGAAACCTGCGGACGGAAATCGATCCACTCGGCCAGCGCCGATACATCAGCCCAGGTCTTGACCACATCACCCGCCTGCAGCGGCATCAAATTGCGCTGTGCCTGCATGTCCAGGGCGGACTCCAGGCAGTCGAGGAAATCCAGCAACGCCACCGGCATGCCGCGTCCGATGTTGAATAGCCTGTTCACGCCGCTGGCAGAACCTTGCGCCACCGGCGGCTTGCTGCGCAGCCGGGCGATGCTTTCGACGATGTCGTCGATGTAGGTGAAATCCCGCGCCATCTGCCCCTGGTTGTAGAGGTCGATCGGCAGGCCTTTGATGATCGCGTCAGTGAACTTGAACAGCGCCATGTCGGGACGGCCCCATGGACCGTAGACGGTAAAAAAACGCAGACCACTGGCCTTCAACCCGTACAGATGGCAATAGCTGTCCGCGAGCAGCTCATTGGCGCGTTTAGTGGCGGCGTACAGGGAAACGGGATGGTCGACGGCATCGTCGACACTGAACGGCAGTTTGCTGTTGCTGCCGTAAACCGAACTGCTCGAGGCGTAGATCAGATGCTCAGGACGATGCTGCCGGCAGGCTTCCAGCACATTGAGAAAACCCACCAGGTTCGATTGCGCATAGGCATCCGGATTGTCCAGCGAATAGCGAACCCCGGCCTGGGCTGCCAGGTGCACCACTTCGGTAAAACGGTTCTCGCGGAACAAATCGACCAGGGCCGGTTTGTCGACGATGTCGAGTTTCTGGAAGCGAAAGCCTGGCAACGACTCCAGCAGCTTGAGCCGCGCCTGCTTGAGGGTCACGTCGTAGTAGTCGTTGAGGTTGTCGATCCCGACGACTTCATGACCGTCCTGGCATAAGCGCCGGGCCGTGTGAAATCCGATAAAACCGGCCGCGCCGGTGACGAGGACCGTCACGCTGACGCACCGATGAATGCGCTGTTGCTGCTCGATAACCACGCCTGCTTCATGTTTCTGTTCCCGCTCATGACGTTTCTAATGCGTTGTTCAGTCATGAAGCTTGTAAAACAGAAATATTGCAGTTTCGGTGCTCTGGATTAACTGCGAAGGGTTTTCCCTTTAAAAGCGACTACTTCGCATCGCCACCCTGCGGCTTGTAAAACTTG
Organism: Pseudomonas fluorescens; assembly: GCF_000802965.1. GTDB lineage: Bacteria > Pseudomonadota > Gammaproteobacteria > Pseudomonadales > Pseudomonadaceae > Aquipseudomonas > Aquipseudomonas fluorescens_A. The sequence continues at coordinate 194,263 of NZ_JSAK01000017.1, forward strand.
AACAAACCGATGTTGGCCGTATTGGTGTACTCCTTGGCCCAAACCGGTTTCACCGTGCGGTCATGGAAATACAGCGCGCCTTTTGTGCGATCCGGCAGTTGTTTGTTCAACGCCTTGCGCGCGATTTCCTTGGCCATCGAGTAAGGCACCTCTTCCTGGACCGAATCGGCTTTGCCATCGCACCACCAGGAGAACTGGCAGCTCTTGGTTTCGGAGCCTTGCTTGACCACCCCACACACCGTATCCGGAAAGCCCTTGTGGCCGAGTCGGTTCATGACCACGTTGGCCACGGCTTCCATATCGGCGGAGTTCTTGCCCTTGGCTTCCCAGTAAATGGAACGGGCAAGGCAGGTGATGGCGTCGTCCAGCGGCGCGGCGCCGGCGCGGTCCACGGACTGGACTTCGGATTGGGTGATGGCCTGGGATTTGGAAGCCGGTGCCTGGCTAATGTTCTCGGCGGCTTTATGCTCAAGCACTTGGGCCTTGTCTTCGGCGACTTTTTGTTTTTGATCTTGATCCGCTGCGAATGTCGGACCGACAACTAGAGTTACTGCGAGGCAAGTGGCTAACCAGTCGAGGCGCATGGTGGGAATAACTCAATGGGCAGTTCGCATCAGTGTAGTAGTGAAATGATTGCACATGGCCCACAACCTTCCTGAAAATACGCTGCCTTAGATGGGGCATCTTCGCGCATCATGTGCGCAACCAGCTCAAGGGGACTTCAATGCGCTTCACTTCATCCGCTGTGCGTTTTGCCGGGTTGTCACTGGGACTGCTGTTCGCCGCCAACGCCGTGGCAAGCGACGAGTCGCAGCTGATCGAATCGATCAACGTCTACCGCAGCCAGTTGCAGCGCTGTGGCGGTCAGGTTTCTTCGGAGCTGCCGCCGCTGGCCGCCGATCCGCGACTGGTGTTGCCAGCCCCCAGCATCGGGAATCTGCAACAAGCCATGGCAGCGGCGGGTTATCCGATGAAGAATGTCCAAGCAATCAGCCTGTCCGGTCCTCGTGATGCGCCTTCGGCGATGAAAGCCATTCAGGAAAGTTTTTGCCAGATCGTGCTCGACCCGCAGTTTGTCGATGTCGGCGTGAGCCGCCAGGACCTCAATTGGCGCATCGTGCTGGCGCGGCCGCTGTTGAGCGGGCGCCTCGGCGACTGGCAAGCGGAAGGCCAGAAACTGCTGGCCGAGCTCAATGTCGCGCGTTCGCAGCCACGCCAATGCGGCACGCAATCCTTCAGCGCCACCACACCGCTGAACTGGAATGCCACCCTGGGCACCGCCGCCGAGGCCCAGTCACGGAGCATGGCCAACAACAATTACTTCGACCACAAAGACCGCGATGGCCGCACACCGGGTGACCGTGCGGAACTGGCGGGTTACAACTTCCAGCAGATCGGCGAGAACATCTCCGCCGGGCAAGACACCGCGCATAAGGTGGTCGAAGGCTGGCTGGCCAGTCCCGGCCATTGCGCCAACCTGATGAACCCACAGTTCCGTGATGTCGGCGCGGCTTATGCGACGGATCCGAAGAGTGACGCGGGGATTTACTGGACGGTGATGTTTGGGGCGCAGTAAGCACTGAACTGGCATAAAACAAACAATGTGGTGAGGGAGCTTGCTCCCTCACCACAGGTTATTTCGGTGTTTTTGCGATGTGCGTCAATAACTTCTCAGCCCGGCCGCATGCATCAACATCCGCGCCTTCACAAGGAACCTTCGCTTGAGCCTCACGCCCGCCCCTAACATCGAAACAGAACCAGCAAAACCCGAGGCCATCAGCCTGCGAGAAGCGTTTCGCTTCTGGCTCAAACTCGGCTTCATCAGTTTCGGCGGGCCGGCGGGGCAGATTTCGATCATGCATCAGGAACTGGTCGAACGCCGACGCTGGATTTCCGAGCGACGCTTTCTGCATGCGCTCAACTATTGCATGTTGCTGCCCGGCCCCGAGGCCCAGCAGCTGGCGACCTACATCGGCTGGCTGATGCACCGGACCTGGGGCGGCGTGATCGCCGGGACGCTGTTCGTGTTGCCGTCGCTGTTCATCCTGATTGCTTTGTCCTGGGTGTACATCGCCTTTGGGGAGGTGCCAGTGGTGGCCGGCGTGTTTTACGGGATCAAGCCTGCGGTGACCGCGATTGTGCTGCACGCGGCGCATCGGATCGGCTCCCGGGCCTTGAAAAATAGCTGGATGTGGGGCATCGCCGCGGCGTCATTCGTGGCCATCTTCGCGCTTAACGTGCCGTTTCCCTTGATCGTATTGGGCGCGGCAATCATCGGTTACTTTGGCGGACGACTGGCACCCGAAAAGTTCAGGACAGGTGGCCACAGCGGCGCAAAAAAATCCTTCGGCCCGGCGTTGATCGATGACGACACACCGACGCCCGAGCACGCCCGTTTCAATAGCGCGAAACTGCTGCGTCTGGCGCTCCTGGGCGCAGTGTTGTGGACCCTGCCGATGGCCGCCCTCACCGCCCTTTTCGGCTGGGAAGGCACGCTGACACAGATGGGCTGGTTCTTTACCAAAGCAGCATTGCTGACCTTCGGCGGAGCCTACGCGGTGCTGCCGTATGTGTATCAGGGCGCAGTGAGTCATTACGGCTGGCTCACGCCGACACAGATGATCGATGGCCTGGCGCTCGGCGAAACCACGCCCGGGCCGCTGATCATGGTCGTGGCGTTCGTCGGTTTTATCGGCGGCTACGTTCATCAGGTGTTCGGCCCCGATCAGGCGTTCGTGGCCGGCGCTGTCGCGGCCATGCTGGTGACCTGGTTCACCTTTCTGCCTTCGTTCCTGTTCATCCTCGCCGGTGGACCGCTGGTGGAGTCGACGCACAACGAACTGAAATTCACCGCGCCGCTGACGGCCATTACGGCGGCGGTGGTCGGCGTGATTGTTAATCTGGCGTGCTTCTTTGGCTACCACGTGCTGTGGCCCAAAGGCTTCGCCGGTCAGCTGGACTGGCCTTCGCTGATGATCGCTGTGGCAGCGGCAATTGCGCTGTTGCGCTTCAAGCGCGGCGTCATTGAAGTGCTGATCAGTTGTGGGGTGATCGGGCTGGGCGTGCACCTGTTGCGCTGAAACAGACGTTTACAGCTTTCACTTTCACCCCTAGTATCCAGACACCCGCGGATAGCTTGTCATCCGCCACCGACGTTTTCCGCTACTGGAAACATGATTCATGCGCACTGCCCCGTCAGAGCACCACGTCTCGACCCTGACCACCTCCCCGGTGGTCGCGCAAGGCATTGCCTCATGAAACGCATCGTCAACCTGCCCATGGCCTTGCGCCGCTCAAAATTGCGTCACTCCGCACGCCCGCCGGATAGCACCCTGCTCGCCTGATTGCGTCCACCACGCATAGAGCGCCCTCCTTTTTCGCTATCGCTGCCAGCACGCTCCGGGTCTTTATCCGCCGTCGTGTCGTGGCCTGAATCCGTGCGTCCGCGGGACGCCAACGTGAGTGACGAACAATGAAATTCGCAGCCCTTGAAGACGCCCAAAACTTTTTGGCGAACAACCCCGATATCGACATGCTCGAGCTGTTCATTCTCGATGCCAACGGCGTGCCGCGCGGCAAGTTGTTGCACCGCGAAGAACTGCTGGCGGTGTATGAAAGCGGTCGTCCGCTGCCCAGCACCATTCTCGGCCTGACCCTGCAGGGCGAAGACGTCGAGAACTCCGGGCTGGTCTGGGACGTGGGCGACATCGACTGCCGCGCCTACCCGCTCGAAGGCAGCCTGGTGCGCTTGCCGTGGCGGCAGATTCCGACGGCGGCGGTGCAAGTCAGCATGCACCCGCAAGAGGGCATGCCCGCGAGCATCGCCGACCCGCGTCACCTGCTGATTAAGGTCATCGATGGCTTGAAAGCCGAGGGTTACCACCCGGTAATGGCGTGCGAGTTGGAGTTCTATTTGCTGGACGCCAAACGCGATCACAACGGTCGCCCGCAACCGGCGCTGGATGCCGACGGCGGTCGACCGCGACACACTCAGGTCTACGGCCTGCGTGAGCTGGAGCAGATCGAACCCTTCCTCGCCGACCTCTATGCGGCGTGCAAACTCCACGGCATTCCGGCGCGAACGGCGATTTCCGAATACGCCCCCGGGCAAGTGGAAATCACCTTGGAACACGGCGATGCCTTGGAGGCGATGGACCAGGCCGTGCGCTACAAGCGCCTGGTGAAAGCCGTCGCCCACAAGCACGGCATGCAGGCGACATTCATGGCCAAACCCTTCGATCATTTGGCAGGCACCGGCATGCACATGCACGTCAGCATCGCCGATGCCGAAGGACGCAACCTGTTTGCCTCCGAGAACCCGGCCGGCACCCCGCTGCTGCGCACGGCCATCGGCGGCATGCTCGCCTCGCTGCTCGATTCGTTGCTGCTGTTCTGCCCCAACGCCAACTCTTACCGGCGTTTCCAGGCCAACAGCTACGCGCCATTGGCGCCGACCTGGGGCGTCGATAACCGCACGGTGAGCCTGCGTGTGCCCGGTGGCCCGGCCAACAGTCGGCATATCGAACACCGCATCTGCGGCGCCGACGCCAACCCGTATCTGGCGGCGGCAGCGATTCTGGCGGGCATTCATCGCGGCATCCGTGAAGACCTCGATCCGGGCGAACCGGTGCAAGGCAATGGCTACGCACAAGCGACCGAACTGCTGCCGACTGACTGGCTGACGTCCCTGACGGCACTGGAAAATTCGGCATGGGCGCGGGATGCATTGGGGCAGGAATTTCTGGGGGTGTATCTGGCGGTGAAGCGTGCCGAGTATCGGCAATTCATGGCGGAAGTGGGTGAGCAGGATTGGCGCTGGTATTTGACTGAGGCCTGAGCCGTTCCTTATCCCCTGTGGGAGCGAGCCTGCTCGCGAAAGCGGTGCATCAGTCACTACAAGTGCTGAATGTGCTGGCCTCATCGCGAGCAGGCTCGCTCCTACAAAGGACTGCACTCCCGTACATTTTTCCGGACGCTGACATGACTCAACCACGCTGCAATTCCTACTACACCGCCACCCTCAATCACGAAACGGACTACCCGACCCTGCAAGGCAATCACCGCGTCGACGTGGTGATCATCGGCGGCGGTTTCACCGGCGTCGCCACGGCGGTCGAACTGGCTGAAAAAGGCCTGAAAGTCGCCATCGTCGAAAGCCATAAAATCGGTTGGGGCGCCACCGGGCGCAACGGCGGCCAGGTCACTGGCAGCCTGTCCGGCGATGAGGCGATGCGCAAACAAATGCGTCACACCATCGGCGAAGAAGTCGACGATTTCATCTGGCACCTGCGCTGGCGCGGGCACCAGATCATCCAGCAGCGGGTGGAAAAATACGGCATCGCCTGCGACCTCAAGCACGGCCACCTGCACGCGGCCTACAAGCCGAGCCACATGGGTGGTTTGCGCAAGGATTATGACGAAGCCGTGCGCCGTGGCATGGGCGACGAAGTCAGCCTGCTCGACCGCAGCCAGGTGCGTGACCTGCTGCAAAGCGACCTCTATCACGGCGCAATCAAGAACACCCGCAACATGCACCTGCACCCGCTCAACCTGTGCATCGGCGAAGCCCGCGCGGCGGAAAGCCTGGGCGCGTTGATCTTCGAAAACAGCGAAGTGCTGGAGATCATTCACGGCGATAAACCGGGCGTGCGCACGGCCCACGGCCGCATCGACGCCAATCAGGTGCTGCTGGCCGGCGACGTCTACCACAAACTGGAACCGGGCAAGCTCAAGGGCAAGATCTTTCCGGCCATGGGCGGCATTATCACCACCGCGCCGCTGGGTGACCTCGCCAAGCAGATCAACCCAGAGGACCTGGCTGTCTACGACTGCCGGTTCGTACTCGATTACTACCGCCTGACTGCCGACGGTCGCCTGCTGTTCGGCGGTGGCGCCAACTACAGCGGCAAGGATTCTCGCGACATCGCCGGTGAACTGCGGCCATGCATCGAGCAGACGTTTCCGGCGCTAAAAGGCGTGGCCATCGACTTCCAGTGGAGCTGCGCGATGGGCATCGTGATCAACCGCATTCCGCAACTGGGCAAGCTTTCGGACAACGTCTGGTACTGCCAGGGCTATTCCGGCCACGGCATCGCCACCACACACATCATGGGCGAAATCATGGGGCGCGCGATCACCGGGCAACTGGAGCACTTCGATACATTCGCCGCCTGCCAACACATCCGCGTGCCCATGGGCGACCTGCTCGGCAACCCGATGCTGGCGGCTGGCATGTGGTACTACCAGATGCTCGAGCGACTGCGCTGAGGCCGTTTGACTGACAGTTACACCGCCATCGCTGGCAAGCCAGCTCCTACAAGAATTCGGGTGGGCATGACGTAATACTGTAGGAGCCGGCTTGCTGGCGAAGCGATGGTGAGCTCGACACCGTCATGACGGGTCTCAAGCCTGCGCCTGCACCACCTCAATCCCCAACTGGCGATAATCCTCGACATTGCCCGTCGCCACATGACGCTCAGTAATCAACGTATGCAAGCGCGAACACGGCGCCACCACAAACGGTTCCACTGCCCCCAGTTTGTCCGCCGTGGTAACGGCAATAATGTGAGCCGCACTGTCCAGCATTGCCTGCTTCACCGGCACTTCATCGAAATGCAGTGAGGTAATGCCCACTTCCGGATGAATCGCACACACCCCGGTAAACAACAAATCCGCCTTGATCCCCTCCAGCAAGCGCAGGGTTTCATGCCCACTGGCCGACATCGTCGCAGGATTGATTTGACCACCCGCCAGAATCACCTTGATGCCCTTGAATTCGGACAAGGTAATCGCCGTCATCGGCGACGCGGTGATCGCGGTGATGGAAATGTCCAACGGCAGCAACCGCGCGATCTGCAACGTGGTGGTGCCTGAATCGAACATCACGATCTGACCGTTCTCAACCCGCGCTGCCGCCAATTGCGCCAGTTGGGTTTTGACTTCGTCGGTTTCGCTGATCCGCGTGAAGTAATCCTTGCCCGTGTCCTTGGGACGCGGCAACGCCCCGCCATGCACGCGCTGCACCAGCCCGGCGCTGTCCAGCTCGGCCAGATCGCGGCGAATGGTGTCCTCGGAAACCGCGAAATGCTGGCTCAATTCGGACGCCATCACCTTGCCGTCACGTTCAAGGATCAAGAGGATTTTCTGCCGACGCAGATGAGGGAGTTCGGCTGCAGAATGCTGGTCGCGCATGGTTATGCCTGTTCGTGCGTGTATTTGCTTGTTTGTGCGAGATTAGCCAAACAGCCGCGCAAACACAAACACGCGCACTAGGTATCAATTGTTTCGATCTTTCAAATCACGAAGCCGAATTTTTTATTTGCACCCGACCTGTTCAAGATGAGCGCCATCACCCCTGTATCGGATGGAAACGTCATGAATCTAAATTTCGCCTTTGTCTGCATGATCGTGGTTTCATTCACCATCGCGTTGGTGCACACCTGATTCGTAACAACGCGCATCCTTTTCCATCCAGAGTTAACCCATGCTTTTTGCCCTTGTATCGAACGGCGCCCTTCTCACGCCTCAACAGCCGGATACGACGGTGCCCTGGTGGAGCTTCACCAAAACCGTGCTCGCAGCGGCAGCCCTGTCACTGGTTCGAGATCGGTTGATCGATCTGGACGATACGCTGCCTGAAGGGCCGTTTACCCTGCGGCAGTTGCTACGGCACGAAGCCGGGCTGGCGGACTATTCCGAACTTACCGATTACCACGCCGCTGTTGCCCGCAATGAAACACCCTGGCCGGCAGACGAAATGCTGCAACGACTTGATGCTTCCCGACTGCGCTACACACCGGGCGACAGTTGGCGATATTCCAACGTTGGCTACCTGTTTGTCGTGAGACTGATTGAGCGCATCACAGGCCTGCCACTCGAAGACGCGCTGACCCAACGGGTGTTTTCTCCCCTCGATTTGTCCCTGGTGCGCCTGGCCAAAACACGTGCCGATCTGGCAGCCGTAAACATGGGTTCAGCGTCCGCCTACGACCCCGGTTGGGTCTATCACGGTTTGTTGGTCGGCCCACTTTCTGAAGCAGCCCTTTGCCTGAACCGCCTGCTTGCAAGCGACTGGCTGCCGCAATCCCTGCTGCAGGAAATGCAAACAGTCCGAACCCTGGGCGGGCCGATTCCCGGCCGTCCATGGACGTCTCCCGGTTATGGCCTTGGATTGATGCGCGGTGGTGTGGAAGGTCAACGGATCTTGAGTGGCCACACTGGCGCCGGGCCGGGCTGTGTAGTGGCGGTTTATCACTGCGCTAAAGGGAATAACGCTAAAAGTTGCGCCGTTTTTTGCGAGGATGGCGACCAAGGTACTGTTGAAGATCAAGCCGTGCGCTTGTTAAGCGCAAACGCCGACGATCAGTAGCTTCAATTCGACGCGACGTGATCCCCTTTGCCCGCCGTCACCAGCGTCTTCAACGACGCATCGAACTGCTTCAACGCGTTCACTTGCAACTGGGTTTGCTGGTTGATCTGCGCGGCAATCTGCGGCGCGGATTTGCCATGCACCCAAACAGAAGGCATCTGCTCGGCGCGTGAGCCTTCTGCCTGGCCGATGTATTGCAGGTTCGAGTCGTAGAACTTGGCGACAAACCGCGCTTCAACCTGGTTGTTGCGCTTGGACACCAGGCGGCTGAAGGTGTCGAGCATCACCACCACATCCGGATGCGCCTGCACCGCGGCATCGAGGTTGTCGTAGACGGTGACCGTGGCGAATTGCTTCTGCAGCGAGCCCATCAGCCAGTTGATTGCCCGCTTAGGGTCGGAGCTGTCGACGAACGCCTGGCTGATTTGTGAGTTCATTTCAGGGTTCTTCGCACCGTTGACCGCTACGGCGTGGTAGTTCTCAAGGTATTCCTGGGTATTGATAGTGTTTTCGCTGTAGAGCACGGCCACCGATTGCGCATGCTGCAAGCTCGCGGCGCTTTCAGTGATCGGTGGGAAATGGCAGGACAGATCGGCGGCAATGGCCGGCGCGGTGGCGGCAACGCTGCCGGTGAATGCGGCGACAAAAGCCAACAGGGTTGAAAGTTTCATCGCGCAGGTTCCTTCAATGGCGAGACTGAAATGACCCTATCCTCCTCCTATGACAGAAAAACAGAACTTGCATTCTTTAATGATGGTTATCGACCAAACCGATATCTGGCTATGAGGATTTGAACCGCAGGTCTGCAAAGTTTGTAGGACATTTCCCATTGTGGCGAGGGAGCTTGCTCCCGCTAGGCTGCGAAGCGGCCCTGATCCTTTGCGACCCTTTTCCTAGGACATAACGCAGTGCCCGGTTTTACGACGGCTGCGCCGCCGAGCGGGAGCAAGCTCCCTCGCCACAGGGGGCAAGTGCGGTCCTACAGGCCGGTTGCAGACGCCTGATTCGCTGCCTAGAGTTGGCCTGTCGCTGGCATTGGTTGGCGACAGGGTTTCGCAGCCCAACAGAAAATGACCTCGTACCGTCGAACAACAATTCTGGCAAAATTCGCCAGCATTACGTTTTATGGCGGTTGTGCGCGGGAGACTTTCAAGTCTGCCGGGTTTGGTCATGTTCCGGTCTGCGAACCCGCGCACAGCTGCCACCCTATTGAATCGCAGCAAAAAGGTGGAGCTTCTTTCTAATTTTTGAGAGCACTTCCTCATGACCAAGAACAACCCGCCCCGCCGCTTCACCCCGATGGCCCAATTCGCGACCAGCTACCCTGTCCTCCTCATTGACAGCGACGCCCCGATCCGCGAACTCCACAACTGCATCAGCGAGCGCCTGAACGCCGTACTCCCCTACCTGAGTCTCATGGCCTGCACCAACCTGCCCGACTACGCCGAAAATGACATCAACACCGTCGCCAACATCGCCAAAATCCTGCTCCAGGACGTTTCTGATGTTTTTCGAGTGATTGAGCAGCGTGGCTTTGACGTGCCCAACGGCAGTCAGCCCATCTGAGAAGTAGATCTTGCAGTCTGCAAAATGCACAGGACACTTACCCTTTGGCGAGGGAGCTTGCTCCCGCTGGGCTGCGAAGCGGCCCCCTGCAATCTGACAGACGCAGCGTGTTACCCGGTTTTACGACGGCTGCGCCGCCGAGCGGGAGCAAGCTCCCTCGCCACAGGGGACAAGTGCGGTTCCCAAGGGAATTTGAGACGAAAAAAACCCGCCTGATGGCGGGTTTTTTATGCGACTGAAGCTTTTCGCTTCAACAGCGTAATCAGTGAGACTTTTTGCTTCCCGACGGACCACCCTGACTCAGCCCTTTGGTGTTGTGATCACCTGGGGTCGAGGTCGAAATAGCCCTGGCCTTGGAAAGGCCTTGTGTGTCTTTGGAATGGGCGATGCCCGAAGTTGTGGTGCCATGACCGTTATCATCATTGCGCTCACTGCCGTAGTGGTTGCCGCTGACGCCATGGTTTCGAGTCGCTTTGCCGGCATGGTCGCTGTCCAGTCCGTTGGCGCGGCCGTTGCCGTTTCCGCCCGCGTGACCTGAGCCGGCATGACCGCCGCCCGCACCACCATGTCCGCCGCCGTTGCCACCGCCGTGACCGCCACCATTCCCGCCGCCGCCGCCACCACCACCACCACCACCACCACCACCACCTTCTTTGGCGAAAGCGGAGTTGATGACAGACAGATCATTCGGCAGTAATGGGGCTGCGGCCAGCATCAGGGCGCAGGACATGACGGCTACGAGACTCTTGTTTTTTAAAAGCATGATTGCTTCCGTAGGGGTTGATATCGCAATCTTTTTGACGCGATAACGCCCCGACAGTTCAAGTTCGTCGACAGACGGATCAAGTGCCCCCTAGTCAAACGCGCCATCGAGAATTTCGTAAATGAGCCCGCTGGCCAACGCGATCAAGATCAAGTCCGTGCCGACTTGCTGCCATTCGTAGCCGTCGTAATGCGGCAACCTGCCAATCAAACGGCCGTCCAGTTTCTTGGCAATCCCGGGGGGAAGTGGTTTGCCCCGAGCGAGGTTCTTTTGAATGCCCGGAGGCAAGGCCGGACCCGGGCTCCAGTAGTCACGGTTTTCGCCAATAATCCCCAAAACGCTGCCGCGATTGATGCTTGGGCCATGGCTCCACTCCCCGGAGTCCTTGCTCTTGTTGCCGTGGCTGCCCTGGTTACCGTGCTCCGCCTTGCCGTTCCCCTGACCTTTACCAGGGTCGGCCAGTGCAGTCACTGAGCCACAGACCAATGCCACACATGTGACTGCTGCAATCAACGATCGAGACCTGATCATGAGTCGTTCCTTCGTGACGGGAATATTCCCTGAAATTTAGACGCGATGCAGCCAGTTGGTTCACCGGATCATCCTTCGCCGCTTTCGAAACCTGCAAATTAAATGAACCCTGTATCTACCTGCCCACCTAACTGAAAGACCATCAGGAGGTGACTCATGCAAATCGAAACAACGTGGATCGTACTGGCAGCCGTTCTTCTGCTGATCGAGTTGTGGGCCATTAACCGGTTGCGCAAAAGCGAAGGGAAAGCGAGCACCAAAGGGGTGTGGATGGTGGTGATCGTGTTTGTGCCGCTGATTGGTCTGATTTTGTGGGCCCTGGCGGGACCGAAGCACATTACGCATAACCCGGACCCAGCGCAGGCCCGACAGTAAGGTCGCAAGAAAATCTCAATACAACGAAAACGTGTGGCGAGGGAGCTTGCTCCCGCTGGACTGCGTAGCAGTCCCTCTTTTTGGGTGAAGAAGAAGGGTCGCTTCGCGCACCAGCGGGAGCAAGCTCCCTCGCCACAGTTCATAAATGGATGGAACCGCGCGCTTCATTGAGGCCTCGAATCTCTATCAGCGCCGAGTCTTGGCGCCCTTGGAGAGGAAACCCCGATGAACAGTCGACTGCTGCTTCTAATCGCCTGCCTCTGTCCTGCCCTTGCCTTCGCCGAAGGCTGCGATGTATTGACCCGCTCGCAAAGCCCTTCCGTTCCCGTCGTTGAATCCCACAGTTGCTACGAGTACGAAGGCATGCCAGTCAACTCCATCGACTGGTCATGCAGCAACGAAAGCAAAGACATGCTGACCAGCACCAAGAAGAAAGTCGAACACTGTGCCGATCACTATAAAGCCACCTGCGTTGCCACGTTAACTCAGGAATCGCTGGCCAATCCTCATTCCACCAGCAAGGACAAGAACAGCCAGTCGCTGAATATTCCGGACAATGCTCAAGTCACGACCTATTACTACGGTGCAGAGCATATTGATCAGGCGAGGATTGATTGCGAGTCGGGTGGGGGGCACTGGAAAGCGAAGTAATTTGCTTGAGTGAACATATGACTGATTCGCACTACCTGTAGGAGCTGCCGCAGGCTGCGATCTTTTGAGTTTGTTTTAAGATCAAGATCAAGATCAAGATCAAGATCAAGATCAAAAGATCGCAGCCTGCGGCAGCTCCTACAGGGAGATGTGTATCCAAACCATCCCGCTGGCATCAGAAGTTGGCTGGGGTGTTCGCGCTGATGATTTCGGCCTCATCCTGGCCGATGTTGCGAAACCGATGCGGCAAGGTGGTCGGGAAGTAATAGCCGTCCCCGGCATTCAGCACACTGATCTGCCCATCCACGGTCAACTCAACCGTACCCCGTGTCACCAGCCCGCACTCCTCGCCTTCGGAATGCACAATCGGCTCTTCCCCGGAACTTGCACCTGGCGCGTACTGTTCACGCAGCAGACGCATTTGCCGACTCGGTACAGACGCGCCGATCAGCAGCAGGCGCAGGCCGTGGCGGCCGAGGTCGGGTTGTTCGTTGGCGCGGAAAACGTATTGGTGCTCGCGTGGCGGTTGATCGAAGGTGAAGAAGTCCGCCAGGGACATGGGAATGCCTTCGAGCAGCTTTTTCAGGGAGCTAACGGAAGGACTGACGCGATTCTGTTCGATCAGGGAGATGGTGGCATTGGTGACGCCGCTACGCCGGGCCAGCTCGCGCTGGGACAGTTTGTAGCTTTCGCGTACTAATTTGAGTCGTGAGCCCGTGTCCATGACAGCCTTATGTGCTTGGAACGTAAGGGGTGAGGAGCAGGCGCGAATCACGCCGTTTTCCGGTCCCGGAAACGTGAAAGGCGGCTATTAAATCACGTTTGGTGGTGTAGCTGTAGGAGCTGCCGAAGGCTGCGATCTTTTGATTTTGTTTTTAAGATCAAGATCAAAAGATCGCAGCCTGCGGCAGCTCCTACAGGGGAATGTGGTGTTTCAGGTAAAAACCGGCGGCACCTGATGGGGTAGCCGCCGGTGAGGTAATGCTTAGATGCCGAAACGATCGCGCAGCGAGTAGTACACGGCCCCAAGGGCGGTCAACGGCGCCGAGAACGTACGGCCACCGATCATCGGCATGTGCGGCAATGAGGCAAACGCATCGAAACGCTCGGCGTCGCCACGGATCATTTCCGAGATCAACTTGCCGGCCAGGTGCGAACAGGTGACGCCGTGGCCGCTGTAGCCCTGCATGTAGTAAGCGTTTTTCTCGATACGGCCGAATTGCGGCATGCGCGACATGGTCAGCAGGAAATTGCCGGTCCAGCGGTAGTCGATCTTCACGTCGTTCAATTGCGGGAAGGTCTTGAGGATTTTCGGCTTGATCAATTGCTCGATGTCGTCCGGTTCACGAGCGCCGTAGACCACGCCACCGCCGTAGAGCAAGCGGTTATCAGCCGTCAGGCGGTAGTAGTCGAGCAGGTAGTTGCAGTCTTCAACGCAGTAGTTGTTTTTGATCAGGCTGCGGGCCTGTTTTTCCGACAACGGCTCGGTGACGACGATCTGCGAACCGCACGGCATGCTCTTGCTGGTCACGCGGTTGTCGAGCCCCTGCGGCAGGTAGGCGTTGCCGGCGATGAGCAGGTACTTGGCCTTCACCACGCCTTTGGCGGTACGCACGGTAATCGGTTCGCCGTAGGTGATTTCCACCGCAGCCGATTGTTCGTAGATTTTGCCGCCCAGGCCGATGATCGCCGAGGCTTCACCGAGGGCCAGGTTCAGCGGGTGAATGTGGCCGCCCTGCATGTCCAGCAGGCCGCCGACGTAGGCATCGGAACCGACTTCGCGCTTGATGTCGGCTTCGCCGAGCAGTGTCAGGTTCTTGTTACCGTAGCGCTCCCAGCTCTTCTTCTGCTCGGCCAGGCCTTTGAGCTGCTTCTTGTTCATCGCCGCGAAGATGCCACCGGGACGGTAGTCGCACTGAATGTCGTAGTGCTGTATGCGCTGACGAATGATGTCGGCGCCTTCGAAGATCATGCTGCCGAGGACTTCGGCGGTCTTGTCGCCGTAGCGCTCTTCGATGACATCAACGTCGCGGCTGTAGGAGTTGACCAGTTGGCCGCCGTTGCGACCGCTGGCACCGAAGCCGACTTTGGCGGCTTCCAGCACGGTGACGCTGTAGCCGGCTTCAGCGAGGAACAACGCCGAGGACAGGCCGGTGTAGCCGGCGCCGATCACGCAGACGTCGCAATCAACCGCCCCTTCCAGCACCGGGAAATCGCCGGTGAAGTTGCGGGTGGCGGCGTAGTAGCTGTTTACATGTGCTTGTTTCATAGACTTCTCCGATGGCCGCCGACAGAGCCGGCGACCGCCGCTTTATTGTTATTAGAGCTTGATCCAGGTCGCTTTGAGCTCGGTGTACTTGTCGAACGCGTGCAGCGATTTGTCCCTTCCGTTGCCCGACTGCTTGAACCCGCCGAACGGCGCGGTCATGTCGCCGCCGTCGAACTGGTTGACCCAGACACTGCCGGCGCGCAGGCCACGGGCGAAGGTGTGGGCCTTGCTCAGGTTGCTGGTCCACACACCGGCGGCCAGGCCGTAGATGCTGTCGTTGGCAATCGTCAGCGCCTCTTCCGCCGTGTCGAAGGTGATGACCGACAGCACCGGGCCGAAGATTTCTTCCTGGGCGATGGTCATGGCGTTGGTCACACCGTCGAAAATCGTCGGTTCCACGTACTGGCCACCGGTGTCCTCGAGGGTGCGGCTGCCGCCCGCGATCAGTTGGGCGCCCTGCTCTTTGCCGATGCCGATGTAGCGCAGCACGTTGTCCAGTTGACGCTGATCGACGACTGCGCCGACCGATGTCGAAGGATCAAGGGCATGCCCTGGTTTCCAGGCTTGCAGTGCTTCCACCAACAGCGGGATGAACTGCTCGCGGATCGAACGCTCCACCAGCAAACGCGAGCCGGCAGTGCAGACCTCGCCCTGGTTGAACGCAATGGCGCCAGCGGCGGCCTGTGCTGCGGCGCGCAAGTCCGGTGCGTCGGCGAACACCACGTTGGCGCTCTTGCCACCGGCTTCAGCCCAAACGCGTTTCATGTTGCTTTGCCCGGCGTAGATCATCAGCTGCTTGGCGATCGCCGTGGAGCCGGTGAACGCCAGCACGTCGACGTCCATGTGCAACGCCAATGCTTTGCCAACGGTGTGGCCGTAGCCCGGCAGGACGTTGAACACGCCTTTGGGGATGCCCGCATCCAGCGCCAGTTGCGCGATACGGATCGCGGTCAGCGGCGACTTTTCCGAAGGCTTGAGGATGAAAGAGTTGCCCATTGCCAGGGCCGGGGCGAATTTCCAGCTGGCCATGATCAGCGGGAAGTTCCACGGCACAATGGCGGCAACAACGCCAGCCGCTTCACGCGTCACCAGACCCAGTTGATCGTGTGGCGTGGCGGCGACTTCGTCGTAGATCTTGTCGATGGCTTCGGCGGTCCAGCGAATCGCGTTGGCGGCTGCCGGAATGTCGATGCTCATGGCGTCGCTGATCGGCTTGCCCATGTCGAGGGTTTCGAGCAGCGCCAGTTCTTCCTGGTTGGCCATGATCAGATCGGCGAAGCGGATCAGGATGCGTTTGCGCTCAGCCGGGGCCAGGTTGGACCAGACGCCGGATTCAAAGGTGCGGCGTGCGACGGCGACTGCGGCGTTCGCGTCGGCTTCGTCGGTGCTGGCCACGTTCGCCAGAAAGCGACCGTCCACCGGGCTGATGCATTCGAACGTGGCGCCGCTGGCGGCTGCGCAATATTGGCCGTCGATGAAGGCGCGGCTTTCGATGGTCAGGGACTGGAAGCGTTGCTCCCAGTCGCTGCGAGTAATTGTCATGGTTGGGACTCGACGCAGGGGAATAGATGATCGTGTTAACAGATGGGGCGAGTGCTGAGTCACCTGTGGCGAGGGAGCTTGCTCCCGCTGGGGCGCGTAGCGGCCCTAAAAGAAGGGACTGCTGCGCAGTCCAGCGGGAGCAAGCTCCCTCGCCACGAGTTGGGTGTCAGCGCCGTCAAACGGTGTGCAAGTACCAGTTGTACTCAAGGTCCGAAATGGAGTTCTCGAACTCGGCCAACTCGCTTTCCTTGCACGCCACGAACACGTCGATGTACATCGGGTCGATGTATTTGGCCATGACTTCGCTGTCGTCCAGCTCGCGCAGTGCGTCGCGCAGGTTGTTCGGCAGGCTCTGCTCGTTTTGCTCGTAGCTGTTGCCTTCCACCGGGGCGCCCGGCTCGATCTTGTTGGTCAGACCGTGATGCACACCCGCCAATACCGAAGCCATCAACAGATACGGGTTGGCATCGGCACCGGCCACGCGGTGTTCGATACGCACCGCGTCCGGCGAACCGGTGGGTACGCGGACCGCCACGGTGCGGTTGTCGATGCCCCAGCTCGGTGAGTTGGGTACGTAGAACTGCGCACCGAAACGACGGTACGAGTTGACGTTCGGGCAGAGGAACGCCATCTGCGCCGGCAGGGTCTCCAGCACACCGCCGATCGCGTGTCGCAGCGCGGCGTTCTGCTCGGGATCCTCGCTGGCGAAGATGTTGTTGCCTTCTTTATCCAGAATCGAAATGTGTACGTGCAGACCGTTGCCCGCCTGGCCTGGATACGGCTTGGCCATGAAGGTGGTGTCCATCTCGTGGTCGTAGGCGATGTTCTTCACCAGACGCTTGAGCAAGACCGCGTAGTCGCAAGCCTTTATAGGGTCAGCCACGTGATGCAGGTTGACTTCGAATTGCGCCGGGGCGCTTTCCTTGACGATGGCGTCAGCGGGGATGCCCTGCTCTTTGGCGCCTTCGAGGATGTCCTGCAGGCAATCGACGTATTCGTCGAGGTCGTCGATCAGGTAGACCTGGGTCGACATCGGACGCTTGCCCGATACTGGCGAACGTGGCGACTGTGGACGACCGTTCACGTTGTCCTGGTCGATCAGGTAGAACTCCAGTTCGAACGCGGCACAGATGGTCAGGCCCATTTCATCGAACTTGCGCACGACGTTGGCCAGCACTTCACGCGGATCGGCGAAGAACGGCTGGCCTTCCAGCTCGTGCATGGTCATCAACAGTTGCGCGGTTGGGCGCTTCTGCCATGGCTCGATGCTCAGGGTGCCAGGGATTGGGTAGCAGATTCGATCGGAGTCGCCGATGTCCAGGCCCAGGCCGGTGCTTTCCACCGTGGAGCCATTGATGTCCAGAGCGAACAGCGATGCCGGCAGGTTGATGCCTTTCTCGTAAACCTTATGAAGACTGGTGCGTTCGATGCGCTTACCGCGCACCACACCGTTCATATCCGCAATCAGAAGGTCGACGTACAAAACCTCAGGATATTTCTTAAGGAATGCGTTTGCTTCGTTGAGTTGAACGGTACGCAGAGGGACCGACATGATGCACCTATTTTTTACTGTTAATTATTATGTTCACCGCCCTTTCACGCAGCCAGTCAATCCGAAAGGCAAAGTGAAGTCAATAGCGAACACTTGGCCTTTCAACGTTTATTTTCGGGCCTCTCAGCGGCACGAGAGTGCCAGATTATCCTTGGAACACGTGTAAATCCTCAGCTTCAGACGTGCGGCGTTTAGAATTTTTTACATGAGAGTTGTTAATTAAAATCAACAAGGCTAAGCTCCGGAAAAGCTCGTTCAAGTGTGAAACTTCGAGGTGATAAAAATGGCATTCAAGCCATTGATCGGCGTTACTGCATGCGTCAAACAGATTGGCCTGCACCCCTACCACGTCAGCGGCGACAAATACTTGCGTGCTGTCAGCGTTGCGGCGCTGGGGCTGCCTGTCGTCATTCCTTCCCTGGCCGAACTGACCGAAATCGAAGACCTGCTGCCGCAGCTCGATGGTCTGTTGCTGACAGGCTCGCCGTCGAACGTGGAACCCTTCCACTATCAAGGCCCGGCCAGCGCCCCCGGCACGGATCACGATCCGGCGCGGGACGCCACCACCCTTCCCCTGATTCGCGCGGCCATTGCGGCGGGCGTTCCGGTGCTCGGCATCTGCCGGGGCTTTCAGGAGATGAACGTGGCGTTCGGTGGCAGCCTGCATCAGAAGGTCCATGAACTCCCCGGCTTCCTCGATCATCGCGAAGCCAACCATCCCGACCTGGCGGTGCAGTACGCACCGGCGCATGACGTCAGTGTGCAGGTGGGCGGTGTGTTCGAAGCGCTGGATCTGCCTTCGGAATTCCAGGTGAACTCGATTCACAGCCAAGGCATCGACCGACTCGCTCCCGGCCTGCGCGCCGAAGCCGTCGCGCCCGATGGCTTGATCGAGGCGGTCTCGGTGGAAAACAGCAAGGCCTTCGCCCTCGGCGTGCAATGGCACCCGGAATGGCAGGTTCTGGACAACCCGCCCTACTTGAAGATTTTCCAGGCGTTCGGCGAAGCGTGCCGGCAACGGGCGGCGCTGCGTAACTCGCGCTGACTTTAAACCCGATTAATCAAATTACTGCCCCCGTGTGTCTGGCGGGTGCGCTTCTGTGCATCCGTGACTCACGACAACAACACACTGCAATAACAACAAGCACTACCAGGCAGCCAGGATGGCAGCGCCGAATTAACCCGAACGGGTGCGTCGCCCTGTAGGAGCTGCCGAAGGCTGCGATCTTTTGATCTTGATTTTGAAAAACAAAGTCAAAAGATCGCAGCCTTCGGCAGCTCCTACAGGAGACCGCGCTAGCCAGGGTTTGCAATCAACTATTAAGTCTGGCCGCGTTGGCCCGACGACTGAAACCTGTTGGGAGTTTCACATGGCAAACGCCTCCAGCATTTACAGGAAGGCTCTTGAAGGTCACCAGGCACCGAAAAAGGTGTTGGTGAAAGTCGATCGCGTCACCAAGAAGTTCGACGAAACCACCGCCGTGGACGATGTGTCCCTGGAAATCCATCAGGGCGAAATCTTCGCCCTGCTCGGTGGTTCCGGTTCCGGTAAATCGACGCTGCTGCGCATGCTCGCCGGCTTCGAGCGCCCGACCGAAGGGCGGATTCTGCTCGACGGTGTCGACATCACCGACATGCCGCCGTACGAACGTCCGATCAACATGATGTTCCAGTCTTACGCGCTGTTCCCGCACATGACGGTGGCGCAGAACATCGCCTTCGGCCTCAAGCAGGACCGTTTGCCCGCCGCAGAAATCGACGCCCGCGTAGAAGAAATGCTGCGCCTGGTGCACATGACCCAATACGCCAAGCGCAAGCCGCACCAGTTGTCCGGCGGGCAACGTCAGCGCGTGGCGTTGGCCCGCTCCCTGGCCAAGCGTCCGAAGCTGTTGTTGCTCGACGAACCGATGGGCGCGCTGGATAAAAAGCTGCGATCGCAAATGCAGCTTGAACTGGTGGAAATCATCGAGCGCGTCGGCGTGACCTGCGTGATGGTGACCCACGACCAGGAAGAGGCCATGACCATGGCCCAGCGCATCGCGATCATGCACCTGGGCTGGATTGCCCAGATCGGCAGCCCGGTCGACATCTATGAAGCGCCGGTCAGCCGCATGGTCTGCGAATTCATCGGCAACGTGAACGCCTTCGATGGCACCGTGGTGGAAGACCTGGAAGGTCACGCGATCATCCACAGTCCGGACCTGGAACAGAAGATCTACGTCGGTCACGGCGTCAGCACTTCGGTGCAGGACAAGTCGATCACCTACGCCATCCGCCCGGAAAAACTGCTGGTCAGCACCACCAAGCCCGACGCCCGCTACAACTGGTCCAGCGGCAAGGTGCACGACATCGCCTACCTCGGCGGCCACTCGGTGTTCTACGTCGAGCTGCCTGGGGGCAAGGTGGTGCAGTCGTTCATGGCCAACGCCGAACGCCGTGGTGCGCGTCCGACCTGGGACGATCAGGTCTACGTGTGGTGGGAAGATGACAGCGGCGTGGTACTGCGCGCATGAGAACCTTCAATCAGCAATTCCTGCGCCTGGTGCCCAGTGGGCGAAAACTGGTCATCGGCATTCCGTTCGTATGGCTGTGCCTGTTCTTCATGTTGCCGTTCTTCCTGGTGATGAAGATCAGCTTCTCGGAAGCCGCGCTGGCGATTCCGCCCTACTCGGAGATCTACACTTACGCCGAGCAGAAATTCGAGTTGATGCTCAACATCGGCAACTACACGCTGCTGGGTGAAGACGAGTTGTACCTCTCGGCTTATCTCGGTTCGTTGAAGGTCGCGCTGTTCAGCACACTGGCGTGTCTGGTGATCGGTTTCCCGATGGCCTACGCGATCACCAAGGCGAGCAAGGAAGCGCAAAACGTCTTGATGCTGTTGATCATGATGCCGACCTGGACCGCGATCCTGATCCGCGTCTACGCGTGGATGGGCATCCTCAGCAACAACGGTTTGCTCAACGGCTTCCTGATGTGGACCGGCCTGACCTCGCACCCGATCGAGATCCTCAACACCAACACCGCCGTGTATATCGGGGTCGTTTACGCTTACTTGCCGTTCATGATCCTGCCGCTCTACGCCAACCTGGTGAAGCATGATCAGAGCTTGCTGGAAGCTGCGTCGGACCTCGGCTCAAGTACCTTCAACAGCTTCTGGAAAATCACCGTACCGCTGGCCAAGAACGGCATCATCGCCGGCTGCATGCTGGTGTTCATCCCGGTGGTGGGTGAGTTCGTGATCCCGGAACTGCTGGGCGGTCCCGAGACCCTGATGATTGGCCGCGTGCTGTGGCAAGAGTTCTTCAATAACCGCGACTGGCCGGTGGCGTCCGCGCTGGCGGTGGTGATGCTGTTGATTCTGATTGTGCCGATTCTGCTGTTCAACCGCAGCCAGGCCAAAGAGATGGAGGCACGGGGATGAAGCGTTTCGGTTTTTCAAAATTGATGCTGGTGCTCGGCCTGTCGTTCATCTACTTGCCGATGCTGATTCTGGTGATCTACTCGTTCAACGCCTCGAAACTGGTGACGGTGTGGGGTGGCTGGTCGTTCAAGTGGTACGCCGGCCTGCTCGACAACACACAGTTGATGGGCTCGGTGGTGCGCTCGCTGGAAATCGCCTGCTACACCGCGATTGCCGCGGTAGCACTGGGGACGCTGGCGGCATTCGTGTTGACTCGCGTTACGCGCTTCAAGGGCCGCACGCTGTTCGGCGGCCTTGTGACCGCGCCATTGGTAATGCCTGAGGTGATTACCGGTCTGTCGCTGTTGCTGCTGTTCGTGGCCATGGCGCAGTTGATCGGCTGGCCGATGGAGCGTGGCATCGTGACGATCTGGATCGCCCACACCACGTTTTGTGCCGCTTACGTGGCAGTGGTAGTCTCCGCCCGCCTTCGCGAGCTGGACCTGTCCATCGAAGAAGCGGCCATGGACCTCGGGGCGAAACCGTTCAAGGTATTTTTCCTGATCACCATTCCGATGATTGCGCCATCACTGGCGGCCGGCGGCATGATGTCGTTTGCCCTGTCGCTGGATGACCTGGTGCTGGCGAGCTTCGTCTCCGGTCCGGGTTCCACGACTCTGCCGATGGAAGTGTTCTCAGCGGTGCGTCTGGGCGTGAAGCCGGAGATCAACGCTGTGGCCAGTCTGATTTTGTTGGCCGTGTCGATCGTGACTTTCATGGTCTGGTACTTCAGCCGCCGCGCCGAAGCCAGCCGTAAACGCGCGATCCAGGAAGCGATGGAACAGACGGCGAGCGAGTCGTGGCAACAACCGAAGAAGCAAATGGTAGAAGCGACGGCCTAAGCCGCCGCCGAGTTAACTGTGGCGAGGGAGCTTGCTCCCGCTGGGCTGCGAAGCGGCCCCCAAAATCTTGTGAGCGCTACGCACTCAAGCGCGAGCAAGCTCGCTCGCCACAGGTTTTGTGTTCTGAATAAGAAAAATGGAGTTGTACCGATGAAAATGTTTGGCAGGACTCTGCTGACACTGTCCTTATTGGGCGCGATCGCCTCAGGCGCCCAGGCCAATGACAAGGTTCTGCGCGTCTATAACTGGTCGGATTACATTGCCCCGGACACCGTCAAGAAGTTCGAAGACGAGACCGGGATCCAAGTGACCTACGATGTGTTCGACAGTAATGAAACCCTTGAAGCACGCCTGCTGGCAGGCAAATCCGGCTACGACCTCGTCGTGCCGTCCAACAGTTTCCTGGCCAAGCAGATCAAGGCTGGCGTCTATCAGGAGCTGGACAAATCCAAGCTGCCGAACTGGAAGAATCTCAATCCGGTGCTGCTGAAAAACGCCTCCGCCAGCGACCCAGATAACGGCCACGCGTTCCCGTACATGTGGGGTTCGATCGGCATCGGCTTCAACCCGGAAAAGGTCAAGGAAGTGCTCGGGGCCAACGCGCCGACCAACTCCTGGGACTTGCTGTTCAAACCGGAAAACGCGGAAAAACTCAAAGCCTGCGGAATCAGTTTCCTTGATTCGCCGACCGAAATGATCCCTGCTGCCCTGCACTACCTGGGCTACCCGGTGAACGATCAGGACAAGGCGCACATCGCCGAAGCCGAGGCGCTGTTCATGAAGATTCGCCCGTCGGTGGCGTACTTCCATTCGTCGAAGTACATCTCCGACCTGGCCAACGGCAACATCTGCGTGGCCGTCGGTTATTCCGGTGACGTGCTGCAGGCCAAGGCCCGCGCCCAGGAAGCCGGGGACAAGGTGAAGATCGACTACAGCATCCCGAAAGAAGGCGCCGGCAGTTTCTACGACATGGTCGCGATCCCGCGCGATGCCGCCAATGTCGAGAACGCTTACCTGTTCATGAACTTCCTGATGCGCCCGGACATCATCGCCGAGATCACCAACAACATCGGCTACAGCAACGCCAACGCGGCGGCTACGCCGTTGGTGGATGAAGCGATTCGCAACGAACCGGGCTCGTACCCGCCCGAAGCGGTGATGGCCACGTTGTATGCCATTCCTGACCAGCCGATAGCCGTGCAGCGGATCATGACCCGTGGCTGGACCAAGGTGAAACTCGGTAAATAGCCCTGCTTCTGTAGGAGCTGCCGCAGGCTGCGATCTTTTGATTTTGCTTTTTTAGATCAAGATCAAAAGATCGCAGCCTTCGGCAGCTCCTACAGAGGGTTGCATACATTTTTATATTCATGCAGCGCCTTACCACCGCTGCATCGCTCACCTGGCTCCTCGGTTAAGGTGAAGTTTGGCGCCCTCGGGCGCCTTTTTTTGTTAGCGATCAAACGCCGCCCAACGGCCACTCTGCCAACGCGCGATAGCGGCCCTTGTGGGATTCGAACAGGGTGAAGCGATCGGCGCGCAGGATAAATTCGGGGGGCGTAGCGGACTCGGGAACCGGTGCCCGATAGTCACGCGCCAAGGTCAAATGCGGACGAAATTCCCGTGGCGCATCTTCCAGACCAAACGGCAATAACGCCTGTTCCAGGTCATACACCAGCCGCAACAATGCCGGTGGCGCCTGCTCGGGCGCCAGCACGAGGACCCCTGCCCTGCGCCAGACATCCAGCCGATCAAGCGCCACGGTCAGGCGCTCACCCGGCGTGCGCACCGACGCGGCCGCCGCGCAGATGTCCGCGATCTGCGCGATCCCCACAGAGCCCAAAAACTTCAAAGTCAGATGAAAATTCTCAACCGGCACCGGGCGACCGCTGCGCAATTGCAAGGCGCTACGCCAATGGGCGATGACCTTGCGTTGTGCAGGTGGGCAGTCCAGCGCGAAGAACAGCCGTTTGAACGGTTCGCGGGATTCGTCATTCATGCATGACACCTCAGCGGGATATCGCATGAGTGTACAAAGAAATCGCTTGAACCTGTGGCGAGGGAGCTTGCTCCCGCTGGGCTGCGCAGCGGCCCCGACCATTTTGTGAGCGCTGCGCACTCAAGCGGGAGCAAGCTCCCTCGCCACGGGTTGTATCCCTACAGGGCCAACGGCGCTCGCTCACACAACGTGTTCAACGCC
>NZ_JSAK01000018.1:0-261171 GCF_000802965.1 Pseudomonas fluorescens
TGGCGGCCTGACAGCCGACCAACTTTTGGCGGATGTAAAAATCCCCTGTAGGAGCTGCCGCAGGCTGCGATCTTTTGATCTTGATCTTTAAAAATCAACGTCAAAAGATCGTCCGAACGCGGCCCGAGCCTGCGGCAGCTCCTACAGGTTGGGTACCACCAGACGGCTCAGTTCGCCACCCGCGCGCCCGCCAGGCTGCCGCTCAGTTCATAAGCCGCCAGTTCCGCCTGATGCGCCGCCAGAATCTCCGGCAACGATCCGCGCAGGTACTCGACCCAGGTCTTGATCTTCGCATCCAGGTACTGCCGTGACGGGTAGATCGCGTACAGGTTCAGTTCCTGCGAGCGATATTTGGGCATCACTCGCACCAGCGTGCCGTTGCGCAATCCTTCAATCGCCGCATACACCGGCAGCACACCAACGCCCATGCCGCTGGTGATCGCGGTTTTCATCGCGTCGGCGGAATTCACCAGGAATGGCGAGCTGTTGATGGTGACCATTTCCTGCCCATCAGGGCCGTCGAACGCCCATTTTTCCAGGGGGATGACCGGGCTCACCAGACGCAGACAGGCGTGGTTGAGCAGGTCGCTGGGTTTCTGTGCGCAGCCGTTGGCTTTGACGTAGGCCGGGGAGGCGCAAACGATGCTGTAGGTGATGCCCAGGCGCTGGGAGACGAAGCCCGAGTCCGGCAGTTCGCTGGCGAGCACGATGGACACGTCATAGCCCTCGTCCAGCAGGTCCGGCACGCGGTTGGCCAGGGTCAGGTCGAAGGTTACGTCCGGGTGGGTTTTGCGATAGCGGGCGATGGCGTCGATCACGAAGTGCTGGCCGATGCCGGTCATGGTGTGCACTTTCAGTTGTCCGGCCGGGCGCGCATGGGCGTCACTGGCCTCGGCTTCGGCTTCTTCAACGTAGGCCAGGATTTGTTCGCAGCGCAGCAGGTAGCGCTTGCCGGCTTCGGTCAGGGCGATGCGTCGGGTCGTTCGGTTGAGCAGACGGGTTTGCAGGTGGGCTTCCAGGTTGGAGACCGCGCGCGAGACGTTGGCCGTGGTGGTGTCCAGTTGCACGGCGGCGGCGGTGAAGCTGCCGGCCTCGGCCACGTAACTGAAGGCGCGCATGTTTTGCAATGTGTCCATGGGGTGCTCTCGGGTTCGATGGCAAATTGTGACACGAAGTTTCAGGGACTGAGACCCCGACCAAGGGATTATCGCGCTAACGGTAACAAAGATTCACAAGAATCCCAGCTTATCGCCATCAATGCTCATCCATAGAATTGCGATCACCCCTGTAGGAGCTGCCGAAGGCTGCGATCTTTTGATTTTGGTTTTTAAGAGCAAGATCAAAAGATCGCAGCCTGCGGCAGCTCCTACAGGGGCCATCTCCCCACCTCAGGAATTTTCAGCAGTGCCGCGTCGCATCAACAGAGCGCTTCAGCCGCTCAGTATCTTGGCTTTAACCCTGGCAATCAGCGGCTGCATCGGAACCGGAGGTATTGCCCCACAAGGCAAGGCGCTGGAGGCCAATTCACTGACCACCGATGAAGCGATTCAAAGCGCTGCTCAAGATGCCCACTGGCCCGCTAGCCAATGGTGGCAGGCCTATGGCGACCCACAACTGAATCGCTGGATCGACCTCGCCGTGCAAGGCAGCCCGACCATGGCCATGGCGGCGGCCCGGGTGCGTCAGGCCAAATCCATGGCGGGCGTTGCCGAGGCAGCCGAGTCGTTGCAGATCAATGGCGAGTCCACCCTCAAGCGTCACAACTGGCCCACCGATCAGTTCTACGGCCCCGGTGATCTGGCCAACAGCACCACCTGGGACAACAACGCGGCGCTGGGTTTCAGCTATGCCCTCGACCTCTGGGGCCGTGAAAGTAATGCCACCGAGCGCGCCGTGGACATGGCCCACATGACCGTCGCCGAAGCGCGCCAGGCCCAGCTCGAATTGCAGAACAACATTGTGCGCGTCTACATCGAACTGTCGCTGCATTACGCGAATCGGGACATCGTCGAGGCGACCCTGCAGCAGCAACAGCAAATCCTCGAACTGGCACAGAAGCGCCTGAACGGCGGCATCGGCACCCATTTCGAAGTCAGTCAGGCCGAAACGCCGCTGCCGGAAACCCATCGCCAGATCGACGCACTGGACGAAGAAATCGCCCTGAGCCGCAATCAACTGGCCGCACTCGCAGGCAAAGGCCCGGGCGAGGGCGCGCAGTTGCAGCGGCCAACGCTGTCACTGGGTGCGCCGCTGAAACTGCCGTCTTCGCTGCCGGCGCAATTGCTCGGCCAACGCCCGGACGTGGTCGCCAGCCGCTGGCAAGTGGCGGCGCAAGCGCGTGGCATCGATGTGGCCCACGCCGGTTTCTACCCCAACGTCGATCTGGTCGGCAGCCTCGGCTACATGGCCACCGGCGGCGGGGCGCTGGAGTTCTTGACCGGCAAGAAGCTCAACTACAGCGTCGGCCCGGCGATTTCCCTGCCGATCTTCGATGGTGGGCGGTTGCGTTCGGAGTTGGGTGAAGCCTCGGCCGGTTATGACATGGCCGTGGCCAAGTACAACCAGACCCTGGTCAACGCGCTGAAAAACATCTCCGACCAGTTGATCCGCCGCGAGTCCATGGACAAGCAGCAAACCTTCGCCGCCGAGTCGGTGGCGACTGCGCAGAAGACTTACGACATCGCGATGATTGCGTATCAACGCGGGCTTACCGATTACCTCAATGTGCTCAACGCGCAGACCTTGTTGTTCAAGCAGCAGCAAGTGCAGCAGCAAGTGCAGGCGGCGCGTTTGAGTGCGCATGCCGAGTTGGTGACTGCGTTGGGCGGCGGTCTGGGGGCGGGCAATGATGTGCCGAAAGACAGCCAGACCCAGGCACCGAAAACCCCGAGCCTTTTGAAATGACCATTCAGGCAAGGTTTCACTTGTGGCGAGGGAGCTTGCTCCCGCTTGAGTGCGCAGCACTCACAAAATCTTCATGGGCGACCAGAGTTCCGGGGGCCGCTTCGCAGCCCAGCGCGAGCAAGCTCGCTCGCCACAGGGTTGCGGTTGTTTCCAGATTTTCCTCACTGAGCAGGATTTAATGACTCCCTTGCCCGCACCTTTGCGCTGGCTGTACTCCCTTGAATGGCGCCGGGGTTTCTTCGACTGGGCACGCAGCGACGGCGTGACCTGGGTGTACATTTTCAAGGTGTTGATCGCGGCGTTCCTGACGCTTTGGCTGGCCATGCGCCTGGAATTGCCACAACCGCGCACGGCGATGATCACCGTGTTCATCGTCATGCAGCCACAAAGCGGGCAGGTGTTCGCCAAGAGTTTTTATCGCTTCCTCGGCACCTTGACCGGGTCGGCGGTGATGGTGGCGCTGATTGCCTTGTTCGCGCAGAACACCGAACTGTTCCTCGGCTCGCTGGCGATCTGGGTGGGCATCTGCTCGGCCGGCGCAGCGCGTTGCCGCAATTTTCGCGCATACGGTTTCGTGCTTGCCGGTTACACCGCAGCGATGGTCGGCTTGCCGGCGCTGGCGCATCCGGAAGGCGCGTTCATGGCCGCGGTCTGGCGGGTGCTGGAAATCTCCCTGGGGATTCTCTGCTCGACCCTGGTCAGCGCCGCGATCCTCCCGCAAACCGCCAGCGCCGCCATGCGCAACGCCTTGTACCAGCGCTTCGGCGTGTTCGCGTTGTTCGTCACCGACGGCTTGCGCGGCCGCAGTCGGCGCGAGGCGTTCGAGGCCAGCAACGTGCGCTTCATTGCCGAGGCGGTGGGCCTGGAAGGGCTGCGCAGCGTGACCGTGTTCGAAGACCCGCACATGCGCCGGCGTAATGGTCGTCTCAGCCGCTTGAACAGTGAGTTCATGGGCATCACTACACGCTTCAACGCCTTGCATCAGTTGCTGGAGCGCCTGCGCGACAGCGGCACTGACCCTGCAGTGGCAGCGATCAAACCGGGGTTGCAAGACCTCGCCGAATTGCTCGACGGCTTCAGCGGTCGTGCGCTGACCAGCGCCGATGCGGCGCGTCTGGTCACGGCGTTGACGGCTTACAAGGAAGGCTTGCCGGCGCGGGTGCGCAGCCTGCGGGCGATCTTCCAGGAGACCGACCCGAGCGACGCCGAGCAACTGGATTTCCACACCGCGTACGAACTGCTCTATCGCTTCGTCGACGACCTGCACAGTTATGCACAGACCCACGCGTCCCTCGCCGATCACAGCCATGAACGGGAGCGCTGGGACGAACCGTTCACCCCGCAAACCAACTGGCTGGCGTCGGCGGCTTCGGGGATTCGTGCGGCATTCATTCTGGTGGTTTTGGGTAGCTATTGGGTGGCCACGGCGTGGCCGAGCGGGGCGACCATGACCCTGATCGCCGCTGCCACGGTTGGCCTGTCCGCCGCGACACCCAACCCGAAACGCATGGCGTTCCAGATGGCCTGCGGCACCTTCCTCGGGGCGCTGATCGGCTTCGTCGAGATGTTTTTCATCTTCCCGTGGATCGATGGTTTTCCGTTGCTGTGCGTGATGCTCGCGCCGGTGATCGTGCTCGGCTCGTTCCTGACCTCGCGACCGCAATACGCCGGGGTCGGTCTGGGGCTGCTGATCTTTTTCAGTACCGGTTCGGTGCCGGACAACCTCACGGTCTACAACCCGTACACCTTCATCAACGACTACATCGCCATGGTGCTGGGCATGCTGGTGTGCGCGGCGGCGGGGGCGATCATTTTGCCCCCCAACAGTCGCTGGTTGTGGCGTCGGCTGGAGCAGGATCTGCGTGGTCAGGTGGTGTACGCCATCAGCGGCAAACTCAAGGGCCTGGCGTCGAGTTTCGAAAGTCGAACCCGTGACCTTGTGCATCAGGCCTACGGCTTCGCAGCGGGACAGCCGCAAGTGCAGCGGGATCTGTTGCGCTGGATGTTCGTGGTGCTGGAAGTCGGTCACGCGATCATCGAGTTACGCAAGGAACAGGCGATCCTGCCGGTGCATCCGGCGTATGCCGAATCCCAGCCGTGGCGCCAATCTATTCGTGTGATGGGCCGTGCGCTGGTGCGGCTGTTCCTGCAACCGGGGCAAAGCAATCTGGAGCGCGCATTGATCGCCGTCGACCACGCGATCAGCCGCGTGCAAGCCACCGACGAACCCTTCGCCCCGCACTTCGACACCTCGGCGCTGCGCCGGGTGAAGAGCTACCTGCACTTCATCCGCACTTCGCTGCTGGACCCGCAATCGCCGCTCGCCGCCTACACCATTGCCAAGCCCCAAGGACTTGAAGATGCCTCGTGAAATCGCCTTCCACGGCGTGTACATGCCGACCATGACCCTGATGTTTTTCATTGCGGCGGCGTTGGCCTGGGCGCTGGATCGCTTCCTGTCAGGGTTCGACCTGTACCGCTTCTTCTGGCACCCGGCGCTGCTGCGCCTGAGTCTGTTTACCTGTCTGTTCGGCGCATTGGCGCTGACTGTTTACCGTTGAGAACGACCTGATGAAAAAGCTGTTCAGCCTGCTCGCGACCCTGTTGGTTTTGGCCCTGGCGATATGGATCGGTCGCACACTCTGGGTGCACTACATGGAGACCCCGTGGACACGCGATGGCCGGGTGCGCGCCGACATCATCAACGTCGCCGCCGACGTCACCGGCGAAGTGGTGGACGTGCCGGTGCGTGACAACCAATTGGTGAAAAAGGGCGACCTGCTGATGCGCATCGACCCCGAGCACTACCGCCTCGCGGTCAAGCAGGCGCAGTCGCTGGTGGCCTCGCGCAAGGCGACGTGGGAGATGCGCAAGGTCAACGCCCATCGCCGCGCCGACATGGACAACCTGGTGATCTCCCGGGAAAACCGCGACGACGCGAGCAACCTCGCCGACTCGGCCCTCGCCGATTACCAGCATGCGCAAGCGCAACTGGAGGCCGCCGAACTCAACCTCAAACGCACCGAAGTCCGGGCCGCCGTGGACGGTTACGTCACCAACCTGAATGTGCATCGCGGCGACTACGCGCGCATCGGTGAAGCGAAAATGGCCGTGGTCGACATGAACTCGTTCTGGGTCTACGGCTTCTTCGAAGAAACCAAACTGCCCCACGTGCGCGTAGGTGATAAGGCCGACATGCAACTGATGAGCGGCGAAGTGCTCAAGGGGCACGTGGAAAGTATTTCTCGCGGCATCTACGACCGCGATAACCCGGAAAGCCGTGAACTGATCGCGGATGTGAACCCGACGTTCAACTGGGTGCGTCTGGCGCAGCGGGTGCCGGTGCGGATACACATTGATGAAGTGCCGGAAGGGGTGCTGTTGGCGGCGGGGATTACTTGTACGGTGGTGGTCAATCAGAGCCGTATGGAATAATTTCTACGTTTGTTGTTTAAGATAGTGTGCTTCTACGGCTGGGTTAAAAAATGTAGTCGTAGAAGCGGAAAATACACCTGTGCTCAATAAATGGTTTGTGTACTTAACTGCTGGTTTGTTGGTGTTGCGGTTTGTTTAAGATGCTAAGAGACTTTTCGATTTTTTCTGAGGTGGTGAATTCACGATTTTCTAATATGTTCATTATTGTTTTATTGTTTTATTGTTTAGGATGTCTTCTTTTTTTTGTGTTTTTTGCGCGTGTCTTGCGATAACAATAAAGCTGAATATATCGCTTTTTGATTTGAGTTTTGATTTTTTTGCGACTTCATTCACTGTTTTTTTGATGTACTCGTAGCGTTCTTCGTAAGTGGCATCCTTGAAGGTCTCAGGGTAGTCTAAATGGATGCCCGCTGAGAGAAAGGCAATGTTTTCTTTTAATGCTTCGTCTTTTAGTGTTTGCTTTGATGTGACGGATTTACTTAATTTTTCGAGATGTTTTTTTCCTTCAATAATCTGATCATTTGTCATGTTTTTGAAGGCTCTTTCAATGGGGTCGTCAGCCTGTTGGCCAATGATTTTAGACCAGGCGTAACTTAGGGTGAGTTCGCCTTGTTTGAAGTGATAGATTTTCAACAATTGTTGTGCTTCGGGATACCCATGCATCGCTGAGCGCTTCAGCCAGTAAAGGGCAAACCCCTTGTCTGGGTTTAGACCGTTCACTCCATATTTGTAGTTTTCATACATTCTGTATTCTGCACACCAATCATTTTTTGATGCGGCATATCTAGTGTAATTGAGAGCTTCGGTATTTCGTTTGATTTCATCCGGCTCATCATCATGTTGAGCGATTATTGCAAGATAGCAGAATGCTCTGTCGTAATTGGGTGCTGCCATGGTAAAGCAGCTTTTTGCCTCGGGGTAATTGTCTTGTGAGAATAATTCGTATCCTATTCCGAATAAAATGTCGCTGTCTAAATTGGGGTTGCAATAGTTGTTAGGTTTAGGTGTTGGACGTAGTTTTTTCAGGTCAAGTTCTAATGTGGGTTTGCTTGGGTTGGTATCGTCGGCGAGGGTAATGTTTAAGGTGAGGGTGGAGAGTAAAAATATTATTGAGAGTGAGTGTGGGTGGCGGACTTTCAAAGTGGTATCTCAGTAGGTTATGTCCAAATAATTCTAGGTTGATGCGTTATATCTGGTATAAGGCATTTAACCAAGGTGGTGGATTTTAGTTGGGGAGTAGGGTTTGGCAACGCTATAACTGCGAATAGGATAATTCGCTACGTCGTTGTCGAATTTTCTTACAGTGTTTGAAGGGTTTTGTTACTGTATTTTTCAAAGCTGGATTTTAGCGGCGGGGATTCTGTTTTTTCTTGCGTAGATATTCTATTTGTTGCAGATGTATCCGCATTTGGTACATAACCGGAAGACCGGGTGGCCTTCTTAACGAGCAGCCCGCTCTCACATTTCCAACTGTGGGAGCGGGCTCGCGAAAAACTGGAGAGCGCCCCGGGCTTGTCTGAATGCCCGCGTTATCGTTGATGTCCATCGCCGGAACGCCGCCCGGAGTAGGCTCGCTCTTACAGTTGAGCGGCGTTGTTGTCAGCAAAAGGTCTCCTGTAAATACCGCCACAGGATCTTTCCATCCACTTTCTCGAACACCACGCTCGAGCGCCGATCCGAATGCAGTCCGGTGGCGTCGGTCTGCTGCTCGCGATAACTCACGACTGCGCCACCGTCGTACAGCGCAATGCCACGCAACTCGCTGAGCTCGATGCGAAAGCCAATCTTCTTGCCGCCCGCCAGCAGGAACAGTTCGCTCAGCGCCGCAAAATCCAGCACTCGGCCCAAGGGCGAGACCATGGAAAACTGTGGGGAGAAACGCGTCAGCAGTTGTTCGAGTTCAGCCGCGTCGCGTTCCTCGGCCAGCCATTGTTCGATGGCGACGTGGGCCTGGATCACTTCGTCGAAGTATTCGGTGTAGTCGGTCATGTTTGATTCCTTGAGTTCTGTGGAGTCTGTTCTGGCGCCTTCGCGGGCAAGCTCACTCCCACAGGGGATCGCATTTCAAATGTGGGAGCGGGCTTGCCCGCGAAGGCGTCCACTCGGTCTCAGAGTTGCCCACGCAACCCGAACCGCTTCATCAATCCCGATTCCAGCAACCCCTTGGGCAACAATCCGGCAAGCAACGGCAACGCGCGGCTGCCATTGCCCAGGCGGATCAGCCGTGGCGGCTTGCTCTGTTGCACCGCCTTGAGCAATCCGGCGGCAAACTCACTGGCCGGCGTCGGATTATCCTGGGACGCCTTCGCTCGTGCACGAATGCCTTCGCGCAGCGGAAACCACGGCGATTGCTCGCTGATCAACTGCTCGGCTTCGTGTCCGGCATTCTTGGCGAAACTGGACGCGATGGCCCCCGGCTGAACCTCCATCACTCGCACGCCAAATGGCGCCAGTTCCATGCGCAAGGCATCGCTCAAGGCATGCACAGCGGCTTTCGAGGCGCAGTAAGCACCGGCGAACGGCGTGACCAACACACCGGATACACTGCCGATGTTGACCACCAGCCCTTTGGTTCGGCGCAGCACCGGAAACATCGCGCGAGTCACGCCAACGATGGCGAACACGTTGGTTTCAAACTGGCGTTGCATGGCCGGAACACCGCCATCGAGCAGCGGCCCCATGGCGCCATATCCGGCGTTGTTGATCAGTACATCGAGGCCGCCGTGTTGCTGGTTGATTTGCTCGCTCAATGCTTCCAATGCCTGGCCATCATTGACGTCCAGCTGCACAGCGGTGAAACCGGCAGCAGTGAGGACTGCCACGTCTTCAGCCTTGCGGGCACTGGCCCAGACGGTATAGCCGGCAGATTTGAATACATCGGCGAGGGCGCGGCCGATGCCGCTGGAACAACCGGTAATCAACGCTACGGGCATGGCGCGGTCCTTGTGCAAATGAGTGGGGGATGATCAGTCGGAGAAACTACCCTGCAAACGCTCGGCGCGAAACTCCAGGGTTTCCGGGCGGTAGCCGGGGCGTAGCGGCGGCAGCGGCAGGCAATCTTCCCAATTACCACCGGCTTGCAATTCGCCGGGGCCGCGATAGCGCGGGGCGGTGTATTGATTGTCGGCGAGGTTGACCGTGTCGCCCGGCGCATAAGCCGCGACACGCCAGCGCAGCTCAGTCAGCGGCACGTCGTTGCCGTTGTTCATGGTCAATTGCAGCGGCCGATCGGCAGGGCAGTGTTGCGGCGCGTAGCTGATGCGCAACTCCAGGCGTTGCAGTTGCTTGAGTTCGCGGTGGTCCAGCCAGATTACCCACGTGGCGACGATGCCCAGCCCTACGGCGGCGGCCATGGACACGGGCAGGGCCTTGGCCGGATAGCGCAGGAGCAGGATCAGCCAGGTGATGACCAGCAGGACGCCGATGAACATGACGCGTAAACCTCGGGGGCAGAGAAGAGCATCCTACCTAAGCGCAGGGCAGGTTGGCGATGGGCGAGATTAAGCGGTGAATGTGCCGGCCTCATCGCGAGCAGGCTCACTCCTACATTCGATTGCGTTTCTCCAGGAAAAACCCGGTCAACTGTAGGAGCGAGCCTGCTCGCGATGAGGTTCAGCGCGGGCAACACAAAACCCGGACAAAAAAAGCCCCCGCCCAGTCCGCTGCGGATAGGGAACGCAGCGGACTGGACGGGGGCTTTTAGTGACAGCGATCGCTTACTGCGCGATGGTTTTCACCGACACGCCGCGCTCGATCGGGGTCGAACGACCGTAGATATCTTCAAAGCGCTCGATATCGTCTTCGCCCAGATAGCTACCCGACTGCACTTCGATGATTTCCAGTGGGATCTTGCCCGGGTTGCGCAGGCGATGCACCGAAGCAATCGGAATGTAGGTCGACTGGTTTTCAGTCAGCAGGAACACATTCTCATCGCAGGTCACTTCAGCTGTACCGCTGACGACGATCCAGTGCTCGGCACGGTGGTGGTGCATTTGCAGCGACAGGCACGCGCCCGGCTTGACCGAGATGTGCTTGACCTGGAAGCGCCCGCCCATGTCCACCGAGTCATACGAGCCCCACGGACGATAGACTTCGCAGTGGTTCTGGGTTTCGCTGCGGCCCTGTTCGTTGAGGGTGTTGACCATCTGTTTCACGCCTTGGACCTTGTCCTTGTGGGCGATCATCATGGCGTCCTTGGTTTCCACCACGACGATGTTTTCCAGGCCGATCACCGACACCAGTTTGCCGTTGCCGTGGATCATGCAGTTGCGGCTGTCCTGGATGACTACGTCGCCTTTGGTGACGTTGCCATTGACGTCTTTTTCATTCACTTCCCACAACGACGACCAGCAACCGACATCGCTCCAGCCAGCGGTCAGCGGAACCACGCAGGCGCGCTGGGTTTTTTCCATCACCGAGTAGTCGATGGAGTTGTCCGGGCAGCAGGCGAAGGTAGCTTCGTCAAAGGTGATGCTGTCAGCATCTTGCTGGCTGCGTTCCAGGGTCAGCAGGCAGGTGTCGTAGATGTCCGGATCGTGTTTTTTCAGCTCTTCCAGGAAGCGGCTGGCGCGGAACAGGAACATGCCGCTGTTCCAGAAGTAACCGCCGGACTGGACATACTCGGTGGCGCGTTTGACGTCCGGTTTTTCCACAAAGTGCGAGACACGGCTGACGCCTTCGGGCAGCAGCGAGTCGTTGGTCGACTTGATGTAGCCATAACCGGTTTCCGGTTTGGTGGCCGGTACGCCGAACAGCACCATTTCGCCGTTTTCGGCGGCGACGGTGGCCAGGGCCAGGGCACGTTGCAGGGCTTTCTGGTCTTCCAGTACGTGGTCGGCTGGTAGTACCAGCATCAACTCGTCGCGACCTTCATTGACCAGCATCATCGCGGTCAGGGCCACGGCCGGTGCGGTGTTACGGCCAAACGGTTCCATCAGGATGCGTTGGGTTTCCAGTTTGCGCGCGGCCAGTTGCTCGTTGACGATGAAGCGGTGGTCCTTGTTGCAGACCACGATCGGCGTGTCCATGCCTTCGAACACCAGGCGTTCCAGGGTTTGCTGGAACAGGGTGTGTTCGCCGGTCAGGGCCAGGAACTGTTTAGGAAACTGCTTACGGGAAAGCGGCCAAAGACGTGAGCCACTACCACCGGACAAGATCACTGGAATCATTTTGTTTCTCCTTGAAAATCGTTTGGTTAGAGCTACGAACGCTGTGTCGTTTCACTCTTGTTTTTGTTCCGTGCCCGGCTGACATCTCGGTCCCTGTGGGAGCTGGCTTGCCAGCGATGGCATCAACTCGGTGTATCTGTTTCACCGAGTCGTCTGCATCGCGGGCAAGCCCGCCCCCACAGGAAAATGGGTCAACCGGAATAATTGATTAGCGCGTCGATACCGGGCGTTTCACCCAGACTGGCGACAGGCTGCTGCCGTTGCCGGTGACGTACAGCACAGCGGCTTCACCGCGTTCCAGGGCGACAGGTTTAACGTCGCCGACTTTCTTGTCGCCCTCGTACAGCGCCAGGCTGACTTTCACCGGGTTGATTTCACGTTCGCCACGGCCCTTGGCGGCCACGTTCGGCACCACGTCGGTCTTGCCGTCAGCGGTTTTCAGGGTCAGCGGCTTGTCGCTGAGGTTCTGCACGCGTACCAGGGATTTCTGC
Organism: Pseudomonas fluorescens; assembly: GCF_000802965.1. Taxonomy (GTDB): domain Bacteria; phylum Pseudomonadota; class Gammaproteobacteria; order Pseudomonadales; family Pseudomonadaceae; genus Aquipseudomonas; species Aquipseudomonas fluorescens_A. The sequence continues at coordinate 11,999 of NZ_JSAK01000018.1, forward strand.
TTGTTCTTGAACGGCGGCTCTTCGATCAGTTGCGGCGCGCCGCTGGCGTTGTTGACCAGGGTGTAATAGTGGTCACCGGCCAGTTTCACTGGCAGGGTCTGGCTGCCGACCTTGGCGCTGTAGTCGCCGCCCGGCATGAAGCTGAAGTCACTGCTGGACAGCGGCGCGACGTCGGCCAGGTTGGTGCTGCCAACGGTGGCGCTGACTTCGGAGTTGCCGGCGTTATAGATACGCACGAAGGTCGAGCCTTTTGGTGCAGTCGGGCCGTACAGCGCGGCATCGCCACCGGCGAAAGCTTGTACCGACAGCACGCTGAGGCCAGCGACCAGTGCAAAGCGTTTGGCGAGACGACGAGGAGTAGTCGTGAAAGTCATGGTAGTACCTCTCTCTTTCAGTTTTGCGCCCGATCGGGCGTCTCGGATTTAGTGTTTGCAGCTACGTTTTGTTGGCGGGCGCCGGCTTGTTTAAGCTCTGCGACCCACTGCGGGTCGGCGTCGCCGATTTCGTTATTCACAGGCAGATATCGTTCAGGAAACTCCCAGATCAGCACCTGTGGCGGGCTGTTCTTGAAAGCATCACTTTTCAGGTAGCTGAGCATCGGCAGAATCGGGCCGTGGCCGTCTTCGGCGTAATTGACCACGTCGCTACGCAGGGCTTGCTTGAGCGCACCGACGAAGTTCCAGTTGGGGTTGGCGCTGTAGCTGGTGCCGATCAGCGCGACGGGCACTTCGGTGTTGGCGAACAGCGCGTCGTCACCGGCTGGCTGGTCTTCAGCGGCAATGGTGTTGCGCTTCTGCAAAGGTTCTTGCGCCGGCATCAGGTTTTCAAACAGCGGGTCCAGCGGCAGGAACAGACGCAGGTCGCCCTTGTGCGTGACTTTCTCCGCAGGCTCGGTGACGAAGTTCTGCGGGTCGCCGCTCAGCGGGAATTTGTCGGCAATGGTCTTGGCCAGGCGGTTGGCAGCAATCTCGGCACCTTCCGGGGTCCAGTGGGTGTCGGTGCGCAGGAACACTTGCTGGCCGTTGTTCTTGGCGGCTTGCAGTGGGCCGAGCAAATCAGGCGCAGGGATGCGGTCGGCCGCCAGGCGCTTGTGGAAATCCTGATAGAGGTTGGCGTGGATGCTGGCCGGTTTTACCTCGCCGAGGTGTTCCGGGTACAGGCGTACCTTGGCCGGAACCACCGCCATCACCAGTTGCACGCCTTTCTCTTTCAGGGTCTGGCGCACGCCTTCAACGAGCGCGTAGTTGCCTTGCAGGTTCAGCTCTTCGTTGACGATCGGGTGGAATTCTTCATCGCTGTACAGCCACTGGTCGCGACCGAGCACGACGCCCGGACGACCTTCGTTGAACAGTTTGAAGTCCAGCGCCGCCCAGAGATTGGTGCCCAGGCGCTTGATCGGAAACTCTTCGTCGTAATGCGTCTCCACAGCCTTGGTCCAGCGACCGTTCAGCACCGTCGCATCAGCGTTGGTGCTGAAGCCGAGGAAGCTGCGAACCGACCACAGGCCCAAGGCCAGCAGGGTCACCAGGAACAGGGCGATGTAGAAGATGCGTAATGAGCGGGTCATGGTCAGATCCCTCAGAACTGGAAGTAAAGGAACGGCGAGAAGCTTTGCGCCGAGAGTTTGAGAATCGAGGCGATGAACAGCAGCAGCACCAGCGCACGCATTGCATAGCGCGACCAGTCAGCGGTCCAGTAAGCCGGTTGCACCTGGGCTTCAACGCCGACGGTGTAGCCGGGCTGATGGATGCTCGCCGGGTTATCCCCAGGCGCGGCTTTGATCAGGCCTGGTTCGCTGGCGGCCGGGCCGTCGCTGTCGACGTTCACGGCAGGCTTGGTCTTCTCTGGCGGCTGATTGGTGTAGAAGTCGCGCAGGCCGAAGAACGCGAGGGTCACGTAGGCCACCACCAACGTAGCGATTTGCAGACCGGTGAGGCTGGCCTGATTGAGTTCCGACAGCGACCAGTCACCGAAGCTGAACATCGCGCCGTACATGCGACCGGCAACGTGCAGGTTTTCCGCACGGAAGATCACCCAGCCCATCACCACCAGCAAGAAGGTCAGTGCCCAGCGAATCGGGTTGATGCTGCGCGGCGAAGTGTTCAGGCCCAGGGCCTTTTCAATCGCCAGCCACATGCCGTGCCACGCACCCCAGACGATGTAGGTGATGTTCGCGCCGTGCCACAGACCACCGAGCAGCATGGTCAGGAACAGGTTGCGATAGGTCATCAGCGTGCCTTTGCGGTTACCGCCGAGGGTGATGTACAGATAGTCACGCAGCCAGGTCGACAGGCTGATGTGCCAGCGGCGCCAGAACTCGGTGATCGACTGGCTGATGTACGGCTGCTTGAAGTTTTCCATGAAGCGGAAACCCATCATCAAGCCCAGGCCGATGGCCATGTCGCTGTAGCCGGAGAAGTCGAAGTACAGCTGCGCGGTGTAGGCCAGTGCGCCCAGCCAGGCATCGCCCGTGGTCGGGTTTTGCAGGGCAAAGCAATGGTCGGCTACCACCGCGAGGGTGTCAGCGATGAAGACCTTTTTGATGAAACCCTGCATGAACCGCGTGCAGCCCTCGGAGAATTTGTCGAGGGTGTGGGTGCGGTTGTTGAACTGGTCGGCGAGGTCGCGGAAGCGCAACACCGGGCCGGCAATCAAGTGCGGGAAAATCGCCACGAACGCCGCGAAGTCGATCAGGTTGCGGGTCGCCGGAGTATCGCCACGGTAGACGTCGATGATGTAGCTGATGGACTCGAAAATGTAGAACGAGATACCGATCGGCAACAGCACGTGGGTCAGGATGAACGGCTCAAGGCCGACCGACGTCATCATTGCGTTGATGCTGTCGACGCCGAAGTTGGCGTACTTGAAGTAGCCGAGAATGCACAGGTCGACGGCGACGCCGAGCAGCAGCCAGCGCTGGGCCGGTTTGGTCCGCACGCCGGCAGCGCCGACTTTGAGGCCGATCCAGTAGTTCCACAGCGTGACCGCTGCGAACAGTGCGAGGAAGTCCACACGCCACCAGGCGTAGAACACGTAGCTGGCGATCAGCAGCAGCAAGTTGCGATAGCGTTGCCCGCTCAAGTAGTACAAGCCGAGAAAGATCGGCAAGAACAGAAACAGGAACACGTTGGATGAAAATACCATCCCGATCTCTCCATGTTTAACCAACAGTCAAGGGCCAACGGCCCCCCCAAACCCCCCACGAAAAACCGGGGGGTACATTGCATTCAAAAACCACCGCGATCCCTGTAGGAGCTGGCTTGCCAGCGATTCGGTCTGACATCCACCATTGATGTCGACTGACACACCGCATCGCTGGCAAGCCAGCTCCTACAGGGGGAATGTGTTGTTCTAGGAACCTTTGCCTTTCTCGTTGGCCGGGTCGTAGACCTTGGTCAGGTCGCCGCCGAGGCGGAAGGTCTTGAACGGTTGCATGTCGTGCTTCTTCTCCAGCACATCCGGCGCGCAGGTGTAGAGGGTGCAGAACGGTTCGAGCCAGGCGAATTTCGAGTCGACTTTCAGGTCGGTCATGTCCTGTTTCTTGCCGTTCTTTTCCTCGAATTCGTCCGGGTCTTTCACCCCGGCCAGTACTCGATCACCCAGGCGCTTCAGCGCGCCGTTGTTTTCCTGACGCAAATCCACACCGTTGACCTGGGCGAAACTGGCGATCATCGCCAGCGGCGGCAGGGCGTAGTTGTGATAGGCCAGGGCGCGTTGCTGGCGCTTGAGCTCGTTCGGCAGATAGCCGTCCGCATCGACCTGATTGGCGCCGACCTTGTATTCCTTCACGGCCCAATCGAACAGGTCGCGACGGTTGGTGGCGACGGACGTTGCCATCACCGACCAGGCGGCCCAGTACGAATGGTTGTTGGTTTTTTCCAGCGGCAAGTTGTCCCAGTCGCTGACCACCTGATCGGCCATTTTGCTGAACCAGGCTTCGATCAGCTGCGACTCTTGCTGATGGTTGGCCAGCGGATGGGAGTCGGAGAATTTCAGGCGAATGTACGAGGACGCCATGCTGCCCAGCGCCCATTTGCGCATCGACTTGCCGGTGTGGTTGAAGTCCTTGGACATCAATGCATCGGCCTTCGCCCACGCCGTCAGCCAGTTGAGTGTGCATTCCAGTTGTTCCGGGCGACCGTCACGCATGAACTGCATGACGCGCTTGCTGGTGCCGCGCTCGATCTTGGTGATGTCGGCGGTGCTGTCACGGAAGGCTTTTTCCGACTGCACGTTCAGGGTCGAACGCGCCTTGTCCGAACCTTCGTACTTGCTGCGAAATTGCAGCGAGCCGGTGTAGGGCGTCGGCATGGCATCGCAGCCTTCGCTCTTGTCGCCGGTTTTGACTTTCTCGATCGGCGCAAAGTAACCCTGCGGCGGGCGCAATGGCGCCGCGGCCTGGGTCGCACCGGCGAACATCGCCAGGCTCAAAAGCGTCAGTGTTGCAAGTTTCGGATTTCGCATAGCAGACCTCATTGCCCGGTCGAAGCGGTACGTTGCTCCGCGCTCGGGAATACGTTGCGTTTGCAGATTTTCGCTTCGACTTTCTGTGGCGCGGCGTCGGTTTTTTCCGGGCCCTGGATTTCGACGGCCAGCAGATTCTGCGAGGCCCAGTCTTCGTCCGTGCGCAACTCGAACGCGAAACGTCCGTCAGTGTCGGAGGTTTCCGGTTTGTCGATCTTGATGTCCTCGTGGCGCCCGTTCATGTACCAGAGGGTGGCTTGCAAGGTTTTCACCGAGGTATCGGCGAAGCGGATGTCGACCTGGTGACTGGCGTTTTGCAGGTTCAGGTTTTTGCTGTTGACCATCAGTTCGTTCTTGCCCGGTTTCAATGTGGTGCTGCCGGACATCTGTGCATCCTTGCCTTCGCAACCGTTGTCCAGCAGCGCCATCATTTGGCGGTAGATGATTTCTTGGTCGAGGCGATAGAGCGGCGAGAATTCCCAGATGAGAATCTTCGGTGGGTTCTTCTGGAACTCGTCGCTGCCCAGGTACTGCAGCATCGAACCTTCCAGGCCACCGCCGGGGAATGCCACGTTCAGAATGTCGGCGCCGATGGCCTCTTCGAGGAAACCGGCGAAGTTGTAGTTCTTGCCACTGTGACTGGTGCCGACCAGGGTGATTTCCGGATTGCCGGAATCGCCGAACAGATCGCCATCGCCTGCTTCGCCTTTCGGCTCGGTGGTGAATTGATCCATGTACTGGATCGCGTAGCTGGTGCCACAGAGTTGACCGGCCATGTTGTGCAATGTTCCGGTCTTGCCCATGCGACCCGACTTATGGGTCTCGAATTCACGCTTGGGAATGTCGGCGAAGGCCGGGATCTGCTTGACCTTTTCCGCCACGATTTTTGCCGTGCGCTGGGCGCCGTATGGCGTCCAGTGCTGGTCGCCACGGAAGTAGAAGTCGTGGGCGGGCAGGGTGTCGGGCAGCGACTCGTTGGTCAGCGGCGACAGGTCCGGCACCACGTAACCCATCTGCGCGAAACGGCCGAGCATGGTCTTGTAGTTCTTCAGTGCCTTGTCGAAATCGAAGCTGGCTTTTTCCGCCGGGTTCAACTTGTTGCGGTTCACCAGACCACGGGTTGGCTGGTAAACAACCACCAGCTCCACGCCTTTGCTCTTGAACGCATCGTGCAGTTGCTTCATGCGTTTGTAGCCGGCGGGGGTGGTGTCGAATTCGGTGCGCAAGTCTTCTTGCGTACGGAACAGCCAGTCGCCCTGGGCCTGCACCAGCGTGGTGAAGTTCTGCTGATAACGGGTGGTGTAATTCTTCGCGTCGTGGGCGGCCGGGCACAGGCTGCAGCACGGTTCGGCAGAGAACTTGGGCGCCTGGACTTCATCCGCACGCGCGCCAGTGCTGGCGGCGAGGATGCCGGCGGTCAGGGCCGACAGGCTGAGTAATTTGATCAAGTGTGGGTGCATAAAATTATCCTCAGTCCCGCATTTCGGTCTGGCGTTCGACAGGGTCGATCAGCACGGCTTTCTGCTGGCGTACCAGCAGGTCGAGAATTTCATCCTGGCGCTCGCCGAGAATCCCCGAGAAGCTGATGCCACTGGATTTGGTCGGGGCGAGCATGGACACGCGATACAACTCGACGCTCAGCGGCGAGTCGATGGACAGCGGGCCGCTGCCGTTGGCCGCCAATTCACCGCCGACCACAATCAGCGAGACCTGGGCGTCGAACGGGTCGAGCTTGATGTCACGGTCGGTGTTGCTCAGGTCCTTGATGTGGCCATAGACGCCAGTCAGGCCGTTGGCCATGGCAACGTTTTCGTAGAGGCGAATATTCACGCTGTTACGAATACGGATGCCGTGACGACGGTTGCTGATCACCTTGTTGCCCCACAGCAGATTGTCAGCACTCTCGTAGAGGGTGATGCCGTCGGTGTGGTTCTGGTAGATCTCGTTGTGAGCGATCAGGTTGTTGACGCTGTTACGGTCGATCACCAGGCCCGACAGTTTGTTGTCGTAGCTGCGGTTGTTGAAGATGAAGCTGTCGTTGACCTCACGGGAAATAATGATCCCGTGCTTCTTCTTGGTCCCGTACACCGTGTTGTCGGCAATGATCAGACCGTGGGAACGGTCGTGGGGGTCGATGCCGTAGACGATGTTGTCTTTGTAGGTGTTGCCCTTGACCACGAAGTCGCGGGTTTCGTAGCAGTAGAAGCCGTACCACATGTCCGAGAATTCGGAACCGACGATCCAGCCGGTCGGTTCAGGACGCTTGAGCACCTTGGCCATGTTCGGCGTGTACTGGGAAATACTCACGCCGTAGGACTTACTGTTGGCGTAGCCGAAACTGGCGATCTTGCTGTTGGCGATGTAGGTCTCGGTGCCGCCCCAGGACAGCAGGAACGGACGAAACTCTTTCGGCGACTTGAAGGCCGCCGGGCCGTTTGCTTTCTCGCTCCAGCCAGTGATCTTGGTATCACGTACGAACAGCTGGCCATCGTTGACCAGGAACGAACCGGCCTCTTGGGACAGGCGCAATTCTTCGGTCTGCTTGTCGATTTCGAGGATGCCGTGACGACCGACCACGATCGGCAGCTTGGCCAGGAACACACCCGGCGAGGTTTCGTTGAAGTACTGCTTGGGCAGCTTTTTCGCCAGGTCCTTGAGGTTCATGTAGCCGTCGTCGACAAAGATCGCCTGCGGGATGCCGTGCTGACGCACCACCCATTCGGCCATCTTGTTGTCGCCGCCGATGAAGTCCTTCAGGGCGTCTTCCTGCATCATCCGGCGCACGCTGATTTTGCCAGCCTTGCTGCGCACGACTTTTGCGGCGATGGCTTCGGCGGTGTAGCCGGAAACGTCCGGCAGCTTCGGCGTAGCCAGTTCCAGCGGCGCGGTCGGTGCGCTGCTGACGGTGTAGGTCTTGGCTTGTTGCAGTTCCTTGGCCACTGTTGCCGGCTTGCCTGGTTGAGGCACCGCCGGCTCCACATTGGCGAAGGCAGCCGCACTCGCCAGCAGCATCGCGCCGGCCAGCAAGGTCAAAGTACCTTTCTTGGCACTGTTCATGTCGGGGACTCCCTTCGCAATGTGCATCAGAAGCGCCAGACCACGTCGATGAACGCGCGGTGCATGTACGAATCGACTTCTTTGCCGTAGGCATCGCCGGGCTTGAACACGCCGCCACGGAAGCGAACCAGGGCCGAAGGTTCATCGATTTTCTGGCTCAATGCGGCTGGCAACAGGCCTTGCTTGAAGTACTTGGTGACCACCAGATCCATTTCCTGGCCGAGGTCTTTTTCACCATCGTTCAGAGGCAGGGACGTGCTGGAAAGGATCGCGCCGGTGACGTCGTCGGTGTTGTTCTGCACGGCGTCGATGCCGTTGCTGCCGACCGGCTTGTTGCCGTCGACACGCCAGAATTTGTGGTAGATCAGGCTGGCGTCGTATTCGTCGTTGAGCATCCACGAACCGAACAGCGTGGCCGATTGCATGTTGTTCATTTCGCCACGGAAGGCCTCGCCGAAACGGTGCACGCGCGAACGGGTACCGGTGTAGTTCGAGCGGTTGCTTTCCAGGCCGTTCTGTTCGTAATCCTCGCTGGCGCGGGCGTAGGCCGCACCGACTTGCCATTGCGGATCGAGGCGCAGACGCACACCGAGGTCAGTGGCCCAGCCGTCGACATCGCCGCTGCTCTTCGGTTGTGCGGGCGCAGTGCCATCGGCGTTCAGCGGGTTGACCGTGTCGCGGTCGCCGCTCATGCCGGTGATGCTGCCCCAGTAATTGACCGTGTTGGTGTTGCGCCAGTTGTAGGCGTCGCTGTTGGCCTGCAGGCCCAGCCAACTGATGTCGCCGTTCTGTTTCTTGTCCAGCGAATCGGCGGGAACACCCGGTTCGGCGTAGTCGAGCTTGCCGTCATCGTGGGTGTGATGACCGCGAATACCGGCCCAGTGACCCGGGGTCCATTGGTACTCGGCATCAGCGAAAGCGTGCAGGCGATCCTTGTCTTCGGGTGCCAGTTCTTTCAGGTCGGTGCGGTATTCGCTGAAGCGTTCGGCGATACCGGCATTGGCGCGCAACAGTGTGGTGTCGAAGGTCCAGTTCAGGGCTTCGATGTTGGTGTCGCGCCATTGACCGTCGTCATTGTGCAGACGCTGACGACCGAATTTCAGGATCTCGCCAGGGTAGGGCGTGAAGCCGCTGTAGCCGACCCAGAACTCGCGCATCGCCAGATAATTCTTCTTGGTTTTGCGGTCATCGTTTTCAGTGTTTTGCGTGCCGTCGCTGCCGGATTGCTGCAGGGTGTCGGTCTCGATGATGTCGGTGGACGTCACCGCCTGACCCATCGCATAACCGCTCCACGCGCCGCTTTCGCCATAGACCCACGGACGCAGGTCGAGGCCGACGCCGTTGACGTCGCCGCCACTCTGGGTGCCGAGGTCACGGTCGTCTTCGGACTGGCCGGTGATTTTCACGTCCAGGCCGAAGTTCTTGGTTTCTTCCGTCATCGCGGCCAGTGTCGGGCACGACCAGATCAATGCGAACGTCAGGCCGATACCGGCCTTCATGAATGGATTCAACTTCATAGGGATTCCTCACCGCCTTCTTCTTGCAGGGCGTGCAGTTGCAGCGTGTTCTGGCTCAAGGCACCACGAGTCGCCTGTTCTTGTTTCAACAGGCGCTGGGCCTCGGCGAGCTGCGCAGGCGGCAGTTGGGCTTCGAGTGTTTGCGCAAGCTCGGTGGCTTGCGGGGTGTTCTGGGCCTTGGCCAATTGGCTGAAGACGTACGCATTGAGCGGGTCAGGCTTGGTGCCTTTGCCTTGGGAAAACAGTTGTGCGATGGCGAAGTCGGCGCTGTTCTGGCCGTTGCGCGCGGCGGTCAACAAGTGATCCAGCGCCTTCTGCGGATAGACCTTGCCCAGGTAGCCACGGCGATAGATCTGGCCGAGGTAGTAATCGGCGGCGACTTCGCGGCCGACGGCTTTCTGGAAGTGTTCCTCGGCGACCTTGGCGTCGGCCGGAACCATCTTGCCTTCGTAGTAGAGCTTGCCCAGCAACAGTTCGGCGCGCGGCTGGTCGGCGGCACGGCCGTTGTCCAGGTACTTCATCATCTGGTCGACATCGCCGAGTTCCGGGAAGTCGTAGAGCAGTTGCGCCAGGCTGACCCAGGAAGCGGGGTAGCCGGGAGCGATGTCTTCGAGCAGCGACTGCGCGGTTTTTTCGTCGGTCTTGCCCAGGCTCGCATCGCCCAGCACGCGAGCCACACTGTCTACCCGCTGAGCGGTGACGGCGCCGCGACTGTGCGCCGCTTGCATCTGCTTGATCAACTCGGCTTGTTGCTCAGCTTTACCTTGTTTCTGGTAGACCGTGGCCAATTCGACGTAGCAGATGTCGGTGGTATTCAGCGCCGCTTTGCAGATGGTTTCGACTTCGTCGAGGTGCTGGTCGTAGGTGCCTTGAGTGCGATAGAGCAGCACTTGCGCCAGACCCGCTTCCGGTTTGCCTTCGGCGCGCCATTGGCTGATTTGCTGTTGCGCATTCACGTTGGGAAAACTGTGCGGGTATTGCAGGTACAGCATCGCCAGCGGGATCAGGGTGTTGCCTTCGCCGGCGGCCGAGGCTTTCTTCAACAGGCCTTCGGCTTCATGTTGCTCGGCTTCGGTGGACCCCGGTTTGGCCACCAGCAGACGACCGAGACGCGCCTGGGCACGCGGTGAAACACTGGCGGCAGCGCGGTAAGTCGCCTCGGCCTGCTTCATCTGCGCCGGGTCACGGCTGTCGACCTGAATGTCGGCCAGGCCAACCTGGGCTTCGCTGTAGCCCAGGTCTGCCAGTTGCTGATAGTTCGCCGCCGCGGTAGCGGTATCGCCACGCTTGAGGGCTTCGTTGGCCAGGCGTTGATCGGGCAGGCCGGCACAACCGGCCAGAGACACTGCCAGCGCCAGCGAGCACACCATAGGCCCCCTGTGGGAGCTGGCTTGCCAGCGATTCAGGCGCTGCGGTGCATCAGGTAAACCAGGTTGATCCAATCGCTGGCAAGCCAGCTCCCACAGGGATCGCGGCGTTCTCAGGAGACTAATGATCGTCACGGGCATGTCCTCCGGTTACAGACCAGCAGCCATGGCTTTGTCGATCAGCCAGTTCAGGTTCGGGCCACGGTCGCTGCTCACTTCCACCGGGCGACCGGCGAGGGCGCTGTCGAGTGCTTCGTCAGGCTGGATCAGTACGCGGATGTCGGACGACAGGTCGGCGCTTTTCAGGCTGGTGCTGCTGACGATCTTGCCGGTGCGGGTCTTGTCTTCACCGGCGATCTGGAAGCGCACCGGGGCACCTGGCAGCACGTCGCCGAACTGGCGATAGGAGAAGCGCGCTTCGACATTGGCTTCGGTATTACGCGGCACCAGTTGGAAGATCACGTCACCCTTGCTGGCGTACTGACCGTTGGCGACCATTTGCTGGGCCACGGTGCAATCGCATGGCGAGGTCAGGGTGCCGGTCATTTGCTTGCCGAACAGTTCTTCAACCTTGGCCGGGGCCAGTTGATCGTCTTCCAGATGACCCTTGAGCACGTCGAGCATGCTGGTGCTGAAGGTCGCCAGCGGTGCGCCTTTGGCCGCGACGCCATCGGATTTCACCAGGCTCTGCACGGTGCCGTCGCGCGGCATGGTGATGTTCACGCCGGGCACGCTGACCAGACCGGCCTGAGCGTGGCTGACGAAGTACATGCCGTACACCGACTTGAAGATGAAGCCGAACGCGGCCAGGCCAACCACGAAAATCCCCAGGCTGAAGGTCACGGCTTTCATGCGACCGAACGCGCTCATGCCGTGGCCGCCGTCCTTGATCTTGCGCGCCTTGGTGAAGTTGTCGCGCTGCAGGGTCGCCAGCACTTCACCGATGGTGACGATGTCGCCGGCCAGGTGTGAAGTGATCAGGTGACGCAGGGTCGAGATGTCTTGCGGTTCCAGGTTCTGGAACATGCAACCGGTACGACCGGTTTCGCGATCGTAGGAACGCACCTGCAACTCGACGTCCATGGCCAGGCCAAGGTTGTCGATGACGAATTGCAGGCGAGCCTTGTACTTGTCGCCGACCTTCAATGGCAGCTGACCGGCGTTGAAAGCCAGGCCACCAGCGGACAGATCGATCACTCGTGCTTCGACCGGCGTACGGTCAGGGCCGAAGAAACGCAGCTTGGCCGGAATTTTCACTCGGGCGTGTTGGCGCTGGGCTTCGGATTCGTGCACTACGTTGGCGTTGACGGCGGTATTCATAGGGGCGGTTTCCTTGTTAATTCAATAAGGGGGCGGTCAGACCATCATCAGCAGCACGGCGACAAAAATGCTGCCGGCGGAGAAGGTCATGGTCCGAGACGACCAGGTGTTGAACCAACGTTGAAAGCTGGCGAGATCACGGGTCAGGGATGTGGGCTGGCGAGTCCAGGATTGTTGGTCGAGGCGGAAGAACACGTAGATCTTCACCAGCGCACCGACGATCTGGTTGTAATAGAGAATCGCCGGGTAAGCCGGGCCGATCCGGTGACCGGAGCAGGACAGCAACAGGGTCAGGATCAGGCGGGTAATGCCGATCCACAGCAGGTACACCAGGATGAACGCGGTGCCGTACTTGAAGCTGGCGATGATCGCCACGGTCAGGCCCAGCAGCGAGGTCCACATCGACACGCGCTGATCGAACAGCACTACCGAAGTGAACGCACCGAGGCGTTTGATCCCCAGGCCCAGGGCGCGGGAGTTCTGCCGCAGGTTGTTGCCGTACCAGCGGAACATCAGCTTGCGACTGGCCTTGATGAAGCTCTTCTCAGGCGGGTGCTCGACGGTGTTGATCGCGGCATCAGGCACGTAGAAGGTGTCGTAGCCCAGGCGCATCAGGCTGAACCAGCTCGACTTGTCGTCACCGGTCAGGAACTTGAAGCGACCCAGGCGCCAGTGTTGCAGCGAGTCGCTTTCCACGTCGGCGATGAATTCCGGGTTGGTGACCACGGTGGCGCGGAACACCGACATGCGCCCGGTCATGGTCAGCACGCGCTTGGACAGGGCCATCGAGCACATGTTGATGTGACGCTGGGCGAAACGCAGCTTGTGCCATTCGCTCATGATGTAGCCGCCGCGCACTTCGCAGAATTCGTTGGTGGTCAGGCCGCCAACGTTGCCGAACAACTGGAACCACGGAACGGTCTTGCGCACGACGCCTTCGCCGAGCACGGTGTCGCCATCGATCACGGCCACCACGGCGCGGTCATCCGGCAAGTGACGGGAGATGGCGCGGAAGCCGTAGGCCAGGCCGTCGCGTTTGCCGGTGCCGGGAATGCGCACGAAGTCGAGCTTGACGTGCGGTGGCGGGTTCATCCGCTTCCACAGGCTCTTCACCAGCAACTCATCGGACATTTCTACGATGGAGCAGACCATGGTGGTCGGCAGGCCGCAGTCGATCGCTTCGCGGATCACCGAGCTGTAGACCTGCGCGGTGGTCAGGGCGTCGATACGGAAACTGGTGACCATCAAGAAGACATGGGACGGGTCCGCCGCTTTACCCAGCTTGCGCACTTTGCGCCGCAGGTGCGGGTAGACCACGTACAGAAACAGCATGCCGCGCAGAAAGTGCGTGGCACCCATCGAGTAGCGCCAGATGCCGACGATACCGATCAGGAAAATGAAGTCCTTCGACTCGGAGTCGAACGTGGATACAGGCAGCGCCATGGCGATGCCCATCAATAAACTCAAGTAAAACAGCCAACCGGCGGCCTGGAGTAGGCCGTGCTTTAGCCTGTGCATAATCTGCATCCGTCTCGATCTCGGGCGAGGCCCGATTGGGTTAAGGCAGGCTTACAAAAACTTGCAGGGTTCTGTAGGAGCTGCCGAAGGCTGCGATCTTTTGATCGTGATCTTTCAGGGTTCGCTCGGGATCCAAGTGGCCCTGAAAAGATCGCAGCCTCGTTTCACTCGTCAGCTCCTACAACGGGTTCGCACAGTTGATGCGCGGCGCCGCAGAGATGCCTTGCGCTTACCAGCAGATGCCTTCGGTGCGACCGCTGACGCTGGTGGCCTTGGACATGAAGCCGACCAGGTCGATCACTTGCTTGCCGTGAGGAACGTTCTGCACCAGGGAGCGGAATTTTTCGTCACGGTTGCCGAGGATGATCACGTCGGAGTTGTTGATCACATCGTCGAAGTCAGCGTTGAGCAGCGACGAAACGTGCGGGATCTTCGACTCGATGTAGTCCTTGTTCGCGCCGTGGACACGGGCGTACTCGACGTTGCTGTCGTAGATGCTCAGATCGAAACCTTTACCGATCAGCATTTCTGCCAGATCAACCAGCGGGCTTTCGCGCAGGTCATCGGTACCGGCCTTGAAACTCAGGCCGAGCAGGGCGACTTTGCGTTTGTCGTGGCTTTCGACGATGTCGAAGGCGTTCTGCACCTGGGACTCGTTGCTGCGCATCAGCGAGTTGAGCAGCGGGGCTTCCACGTCCAGGGAACCGGCGCGGTAGGTCAGGGCACGCACGTCCTTCGGCAGGCAGGAACCACCGAAAGCGAAGCCTGGGCGCATGTAGTACTGGGACAGGTTCAGGGTCTTGTCCTGGCAAACCACGTCCATCACTTCACGACCGTCGACGCCGACAGCCTTGGCGATGTTGCCGATTTCGTTGGCGAAGGTCACCTTGGTGGCGTGCCACACGTTGCAGGTGTACTTGATCATCTCGGCGACGGCGATGTCCTTGCGGATGATCGGCGCGTCGAGTTCTTCGTACAGCGATTGCAGTACGTCGCCCGAAGCCTTGTCGAACTCACCGATGACGGTCATCGGCGGCAGGTCGTAGTCGGCGATGGCGGTGCTTTCGCGCAGGAACTCAGGGTTTACGGCAACGCCGAAATCGACACCGGCCTTCTTGCCGGAGCAGTCTTCGAGAATCGGGATGACCACGTTGGCGACGGTGCCCGGCAGCACGGTGCTGCGCACCACGATGGTGTGGCGGGTGGATTTGTCACGCAGGACAAAACCGATTTCGCGGCACACGGCCTCGATGTAGTTCAGTTCCAGGTCGCCGTTCTTCTTGCTCGGCGTACCGACGCAGATCATCGACAGGTCGGTGTCGCGAATCGCCTCGGCGAAGTTGGTGGTGCCGCGCAGACGGCCAGTCTGGATACCTTGCGCCAGAAGTTCGCCCAGGCCCGGTTCAACGATCGGCGATTTGCCGGCGTTGATCATATCGATCTTGTCTTTGGCAACATCGACGCCAACGACGTCATGGCCCCGTGCAGACAGGCAACCGGCACATACTGCGCCAACGTAACCCAAACCAAATATGCTGATGCGCATCGCAATTACCTCTGTATAGATCAAGCCAATTAGATGGCCGGAGTTAATGGTGTTCAGCGTTTATAGTGCACTCGCAAGTGCTGCATACAGGCGCAACAATGCCGTGTGCTGGCATATAAGTTACGAGTGTCTAAATAAGTGCACTCAAGGTGTGCGCAACTAAGCCTTATTATTATGACTTGCCCTGTTATGCAGCCGATCCTCTGCTCTGAAGACGCTTGTGCAATGGTCTTGCGCGCTCAATGCCAGGCCAAAGGCCCATAAATCAAGCGGTTGGGTGCTCAGGCGAGCACGTTTATAGGGGCGCTGCCATGGCCTTGTAGGGGATAGTCATCGAGCGTTATCTCCTGTCCATTCTGTGTTGTCCAAATCAGGGATTATTCAATCAAAGTTAATGTGACAACTTTGCTATACGAATCTCTGTTCTGCGTAAGTCTTCTCCTACAAACTCTGTGAGAATCGTTACCGGTGGTATGAGCGGTGCATTCGGACATAGTTCCGATCCGCTCATCATGAAATCTGAAATTTCTTGAAATATTGAGAAAGATGGCACTGCTCTCAAATTGATAGCACTTACCGTTTCGCCCTTTATATATAGGCGGATTATTGGAGGGGATAGTTTTTTGCCACTACCGATAAAAATTTTCAGTGCCACTACTGAAAAAAAAGATCGAAGTCGAGTGAAACTAAAGTTAGAAAAATGACTGATGGGTTTTTGGCGCCATAAAAATGGCGAAAAAGGCGGGAGAAGAAGGGGCAATCAATGGGTGGCGCACGACAGTGTTTGAGGTCGTGCGCCGACCGGGTGCATCACTCTGGTGCGTGATCGCGCAGGAACACCAGATTGTCCGGTTTCGACTGCTCGGCGCTGTAGCGATAGCCTTGGACGTCGAACTGCTTGAGGGCTGCCGGGTCGTTGATGCGCTCCTCAATGACGAAGCGACTCATCAAGCCGCGGGCTTTTTTCGCGTAGAAACTGATGATCTTGTACTGACCGTTCTTCAGGTCCTTGAACTCGGTATTGATGATGCGTGCGTTCAGGGCATTGCGCTTGACCGCCGAGAAGTACTCGTTGGAAGCCAGGTTCAGCAGTACGTCATCGCCTTGATCGGCCAGGGCTTCGTTCAGCCATTCGCTGATCCGCGTGCCCCAGAAGGCATACAAGTCCTTGCCACGGGTGTTGGCCAGTTTGGTGCCCATTTCCAGTCGATACGGCTGCATCAAGTCCAGCGGCCGCAGCAGGCCGTACAGGCCGGAGAGCATGCGCAAATGTTGCTGGGCGTAATCGAAATCGGCTTCGCTGAAAGTTTGCGCGTTCAGGCCGGTGTACACGTCGCCCTTGAATGCCAGCAACGCTTGCTTGGCATTCTCTGGCGTAAACGCCGGGGTCCAGCTGCCGAAACGCGCGGCGTTGAGCCCGCCGATCTTGTCGGAGACGTGCATCAACTCGCTGATCTGCGCCGGCGTGAGGTCGCGCAACTGCAGGATCAGTTCCTGGGAATGGTCGAGGTATTGCGGCTGGGTGAAGCGCTGGGTCGCCGGCGGTGTTTCGTAATCGAGGGTCTTGGCGGGTGAAATCACCATCAGCATGAAGTCGTCTCCTTTAATCGTGGGGGCGATTCTAGGGGGTTGTCATCGTTGACTCCAGCTATCGGGGTAATAGGTGATCGGTGGTGTGCCTGAATGGGCTTTTGTGGCGACGGAGCTTGCTCCCGCTCGAGCGCGAAGCGGTCGCAAGATGGGTGCGCCGGTTTTCCTGAAGGAATGAATTCGCTGGTTTGGGTCTGCTTCGCAGCCCAGCGGGAGCAAGCTCCCTCGCCACAATGAGGTCGCTGGGGCTGCGGGAGTTGAGTGCGGATCGGATATAGTGCCGCGCGGGTTTTGTTATGGAGACATCCCATTGCGCATTGCTTTTCTAATATCGGCCTGGCTCCTGAGCTTCGGCGCCATGGCGGCTCCCGGGGATGTAGCGACGCTTGATCGCAGCACCTGGCCTGAACAGCTCAACAACCCGACGCTGTTCGACGTCGCCTCGCGCGCCGAAATTCTCATGTTCGCCCACGTGCTGCTGGCCAGCGAAGCCTTGGACGAACCGGCGCTGGCGCAGCGTTTGAGCTTGCGCAGCATCAACATGGAATCGATCAACCGTGTTCGCCAGCGCCTGTGGCAACGCCTGCTGAGCAACTACAACTTCGCTCAGCAAAGCTGCGATCAGGACGCCTCGTTCTGTTTTCTGGTCGAAGACATGCCGACCCTGCGCGAACAAGCCACCAAGTTTCAGATCAGCGAGGACAGCTACTACATAAAGTGGGCCGAGCCGAGCAGGGTGTTTCACACCCAGTACCTGGACGAGCAATTACGCAAGGCTGCGCTGTTCCCGCAGACCAGCAGTGAAGTCGATCATTTTGGCGACTATGAGCGCAGCGGCGACGGGATGCATGACCGGCTGTTTTTGTTAACGTTCGACAGTGCCGCGAATGCCGTACCGGACAACACGACCTGGGTCACGGACTACCTGCGCAAGTCCAACATGAGCGGCACGTTCTTCGTCCTTGGCAAGGACATCCAGGCGCGATTGGTCGAGCGGTCGGTGGTCAGCCTGCAATCGACCTACTCAACGCAGTGTGTCGGCATGCAGGGCTGGGAGTTTCGATCCCACAGTCACTGGCAGGATTGGCAGGATTCGGTACGACGCAGCGCCGAGTTGGTGAAAAGCAAACTGCCGGAAAACTATGTGCCGCTGTTCCGTCCGCCTGATGGCCAGCGCCGGTCCGACGCCGAAGGCTTCTTCAAGTCCCAGGGCTTGCAGGTGGCGCTGTGGGACATCGATGCCCAGGACGGTGCCGGCAAGCTGAAAGCCAACCAGAGCGCGCAACGGGTGCTGACCCTGATGCTGCTGTGGCGCCATGGCGTGATCAACTTCAATGTGAAACAGGATGGGGTAAAAACGGCATTGCCCTGGTTGATTACACAAACGGCGCAAAGCGGGATCGGCTGGGAGGACTGTCAGAGCGGGTTCCAATGAAAGGCCTGACGGCTTTTTCTGAAAACACGCAAAGCCCATAAACATTGGGCGGGGGGCGATTTTTGGAGGTATTTCGATACAGGCGGACTTCCGACTGTAAACGGGTGATGGCAGTCCGCCAAGTGCTATTGGTCATTCTGAAAAATAAACTTCAAAAAAACGTCAAAGTGCTTTTTTCTGTCATGTGTTTTGGAGTATTACGAAGACAGACCGCCGAAACCTGCAACACAGGTGGCGTCTTCCAAGACCCAGCTTTGTATGCAGTTCACTTGAGTCCCCGCAGGTGAGATTCGGCAGTCACTTCGAGGCGCAGCACCGTCAAGGTATTGCGTCGAATGGCTCCCACAAAGGTGACCGAGTATGGATGATCACGGACGTAGCTCTTCTTCCAACCAGCCAATCCTTTATGTACTCGATACCAACGTATTGATTCACGATCCAAACGCGCTGCTTAACTTCGAAGAACACCACGTCGCGATCCCGATGACCGTGCTGGAAGAGCTAGACAAGCTCAAAAGCGGGCATCACAGCGTTGCTGCCGAATGCCGTCAGGCCATCCGGCTGATCGACAAGACTCTGGGCGATGCCTCTCCCGAGGACGTTGAACAGGGCGTGCCGATCCAGCGGGGCAAGAGTGGACCGAAGGGCTTGCTGTCAATTCTGATGAGCAAGCGTGCCGAGCCGAACATCATTCTGCCCGAGCACCTGAACGACAACATCATCATCAACCAGTTGATCGACTTGCACGCGCGCGATCCGAAATTGCCTGTGGTGCTGGTCACCAAAGACATCAACATGCGCCTCAAGGCCCGAGCTTGTGGGATCGCGGCCGAGGACTACAGCACTGACCAACTGGTCGACGACGTGTCGCTGCTGCCCAACGGGTACCACAACATGACTGGCTCCTTCTGGGACCGCGTGAGCAAGGTCGAAACCCGTCAGGACCACGGCCGCACCTGGCATCAGGTGCAACTGATCGACAACCTGCCGGCGGTGCATATCAATGAGTTCATCATTGATGAACAGGGGTTTGTCGGCTGGATCAAGGAGATCGACGAAGACAAGTTGCTGATTCTGGATCTGCACCAGGAACCTCTGCTGCACCAGGAAGCCTGGGGCCTGAAACCGCGTGACATCTATCAGAGCCTGGCGCTGTACGCTTTGCTCGATCCGGACATCCATCTGGTCAACCTGTCCGGTGCCGCCGGCTCTGGTAAAACCATCCTGGCGCTGGCGGCTGCGATTGAGCAGACCATGGTCAGCAAACGTTATCGCCGCATCATTGCCACCCGTAGCGTGCAGGGTCTTGACCAGGAGATCGGCTTCCTGCCCGGTACCGAAGCGGAAAAAATGGAGCCTTGGCTCGGCGCCATCACCGACAACCTCGAAGCCTTGCACATGGATGACGAAAGTACCCATGGCAGCGTCGACTACATCCTCAGCAAAGTGCCGTTGCAGTTCAAATCCCTCAACTACATCCGGGGCCGCAGCTTCCAGCAGAGTTTGATCCTGATCGACGAATGTCAGAACCTCACGCCGCACCAGATGAAAACCATCATCACCCGTGCCGGCGCCGGTTCCAAAGTGGTGTGCCTGGGTAACCTGGCACAGATCGACACCCCATACCTGTCCGCGACCAGTTCCGGGCTGACGTACCTCACTGAACGCTTCAAGGATTTCCCGAACGGCGTGCACATTACGCTGCAAGGGGTGCCACGTTCGATTCTGGCCGAATACGCCGAATCGCATTTGTAATCTTTCACACCAGAACCGGGCGGCCCAAAGCCGCCCGGTTTTTTTGTCGCTACATACCCTCGTAGGAGCCGGCTTGCTGGCGATTGGGTTTACCAGCCGACCAATTTGTTGACCGACACACCGCGATCGCCAGCAAGCCGGCTCCTACGGTAATCGCATATTCGTGCGTGCGGAAAATTGACCCGCAGGTTTACAATCGACGCTCCTGATCAGGAGTAATCCCGTGCTGACTCATCTCGATTCCCAAGGTCGCGCCAACATGGTCGACGTCACTGAAAAAGCCGTGACGTTCCGTGAGGCGACGGCCCAAGCGCTGGTGCGCATGCTGCCTGAAACCCTGCAAATGATCGTCAGCGGCGGTCACCCCAAGGGTGATGTATTCGCCGTGGCGCGCATCGCCGGTATTCAGGCGGCGAAGAAAACCAGCGACCTGATTCCTCTCTGCCATCCGTTGATGCTGACCGGTGTGAAAGTCGAACTCAGTGCCGAAGGTGACGACAGCGTGCGCATCGTGGCGCGCTGCAAGTTGTCCGGGCAGACGGGCGTCGAGATGGAAGCCCTGACCGCCGCCAGTGTCGCGGCGCTGACCATCTACGACATGTGCAAAGCGGTTGATCGCGGCATGACCATCGAAAGCGTGCGCCTGCTGGAAAAGGTTGGCGGCAAGAGCGGTCATTTCCAGGCGGATCAACCATGAACATCACAGTGAAGTTTTTCGCCCGTTATCGCGAAGCATTGGGCGTGGATTCGGTGAAGGTCGAAGGCAGCTTCGCCACCGTCGACGACGTGCGTGCGCTGCTGGCTCTGCGTGACGGCGCCGATGTCCTGGCCGAGCAGAACCTGATGTGCGCGCGCAACGAAGACCTTTGCCAACTCGACGAGCCGGTCAGCGATGGCGACGAAGTGGCGTTCTTTCCGACCGTGACCGGGGGCTGATCGATGGCCATTCGCGTGCAAGCCACGGCATTCGATCCGGGGGCTGAAGTCAATGCCATGCACGCCGCCAATGTTGGCGTCGGGGCGGTGGTGAGTTTTGTCGGTTACGTACGTGACTTCAATGACGGGCTCGATGTGGCCGGAATGTTCCTCGAGCACTATCCGGGCATGACCGAAAAAGCCCTTGGCAAGATCGCCACCGAGGCTGAGCAGCGCTGGCCGTTGCTCAAGCTGCAAGTGCTGCATCGCATTGGCGCCCTGGAACCGGGTGAACCGATCGTCTTCGTCGGCGCCGCCAGCGCCCATCGCCAGGCGGCGTTCGACGCCTGCGCCTTTGTCATGGATTACCTGAAAACCCGCGCGCCGTTCTGGAAGAAAGAAAACACCAGCGACGGCCCACGTTGGGTTGAAGGGCGTGACAGTGATCATGCGGCGGCGGATCGCTGGAAGCAGTAATTCCTGTTGCGTTCTCCAGTCAGTCATCGCGGGCAAGCCCACTCCCACAGGGGCTGTGTCGTACACAAAATTTGTGTTCAGCCAGATCTACTGTGGGAGCGGGCTTGCCCGCGAAGAGGCCATCCGCTTCACCCAAGAACCTCTTGATTCACCACCCGACCATCGGCCGACACGGGCAGCATTTGCCTGATTGACGATTTATACGTAAAAGTCCAGTATGGAATTATAAGTACAAAAAAGGTTTTCCCCTGTTTCAGCTCTTTCTTCTGTCTTGCCAAACCAACAACAACCCGCGAGAGAACGAACATGAAGAAGTTTCCCCTCATCACCGGTCTGGCCCTGAGTCTGTTGGCGTGCAGTAGCCTGTTTGCCGCCGAGAAAACCCTGCGCATCGGTATCGAAGCGGCTTACCCGCCGTTCGCCTCGAAAACCGATAAAGGCGAAATCGTCGGTTTCGACTACGACATCGGCAATGCCCTGTGCGAGCAGATGAAGGTCAAGTGTGTGTGGGTCGAGGGTGAGTTCGACGGTCTGATTCCTTCCCTGAAGGTGAAGAAAATCGACATGGCGCTGTCGTCCATGACCATCAACGAAGACCGCAAGAAATCGGTGGATTTCACCCACAAGTACTACTTCACTTCCTCGCGTCTGGTGATGAAGGAAGGCGCAGTGGTGGATGACCAGTACGCCAGCCTCAAGGGCAAGACGATCGGCGTGCAGCGTGCGACCACCACCGACCGTTATGCCACCGAGGTGTTCGAACCCAAGGGCGTTAACGTCAAGCGCTACAGCAATAACGAAGAGATCTACATGGACCTGGCGTCCGGTCGTCTCGATGCGATTTTTGCCGACACCATTCCGCTCAATGACTTCCTGTCGATGCCGCGCGGCAAAGGCTATGCGTTTGTCGGGCCGGAGTTGAAGGATCCGAAGTACGTGGGCGAGGGTGCGGGGATTGCGGTGCGTAAGGGTAATGCCGAACTGGTCAGCCAGTTGAACACGGCCATCGACGGTATTCGCGCCAATGGTGAATATCAGAAGATCTCGGACAAGTATTTCAAGTCGGATATCTATGGCGATTGATCGGTAAAGATCGCAGCCTCGTTTCACTCGTCAGCTCCTACAGGGGATCGCGTTCTTTGTAGGGGCTGCCGCAGGCTGCGATCTTTTGATCTTCAGCCCTTCAATTCCTTCAAATGCTTGTAAACCGTCGCCCGTCCCATGTTCAGCACATTGGCCACATAGTTCGATGCGCTTTTACCCTTGAACGCGCCTTCGGCGTGCAGCGCCAATACCAACTCCCGTTTGTGATCGCGAGTCAGCGTGTTCAGGCTCAGTTGCCGTTCGCGTAGCCAGTTGTGCAGGAAGGTGTTGATTCGCTCCTGCCAGTCATCGCGAAACAACGAGTCCGGTTGCGGAATCAGCTTGCTCGGTGACAGAAACAGATCCAGCGCCGCTTTGGCATTCTCGAACAGCGAAATATTCAGATTGATGCACAGCACCGCCAGCGGATGACTTTCGCTGTCCCGTAGCACAGTGCTCAGGCTGCGAATTTTCTGACCATCCCAGTTGAGCTTTTCATACGGCCCGATGTTTCTTTCGCTGACGTCGTCGCTGAGCATGTCCTCCAACGCCGAGTCGTCGCCGATTTCCCGTTTCGACAGGTTGTTGGCGATGTAATCGACCTTTTGCGTGCGCAAGTCGTGCAGCACCACCTCGGCGTGAGGAAAGAACAACGTGGCGATGGCATCGGCGATTGCCCGGAAGTTATCCAGGGATGTGTCGCTCAGGGTCGGATCTATTTCGGGGGCGTTCATGCGTTGGGGCTCTTTATAAAATAGAACGTCGGGCAGCATCAGCGCCCCGAAAACGGGGCCCTGAAAGTGTGCCGCAATCGTGTCGGCGCGTCACCTGAGGACGAAGATCAGCCCAGGCGGGCAGGGGAGAGCATGTTGGCGCTCAGGCCGAAGCGGGTGAGTTGCTCAGGCAGCACTTCACCGCGTACCAGCGCCGCGCTGGCCTGACCCATGGCCGGCGAGGTCTGGATGCCGTAGCCGCCCTGTGCCGCGACCCAGAACAGCCCTGGCACCTGTGGATCGAAACCGGACAGCAAGTCGCCGTCGCTGACGAAACTGCGCAGGCCGGCCCAGGTTCGGGTCGGGCGGCGAATGGTCAGGGTCGTGGCTTCTTCGATCTGGTAAATGCCCATGGCGATGTCCAGCTCTTCGGGCTGCACGTCGTGGGGCTCCACCGGGTCGGCGTTGGCCGGCGAGCCGAGGAACATCCCGGCGTCGGGTTTCATGTAGAAGGATTCGTCGAGGCTGACCAGCATCGGCCAATCGTGAATGTCCACGCCTTCGGGGCCGGCGAAGATGAACGCCGCGCGACGCTTGGGTTGCAAGCCGAGCGGTTGGGCGCCGGCCAGCTCACCGATCTTGTCCGCCCAGGCGCCGGCGGCGTTGATGATGATCGGGGCGCTGAAGGTCCCTGTGTTGGTCTGCACGTGCCATACACCTTCGGCGTCACGGCTGAGGCTCAGCACTTCGCAATCGGTATGGACTTCGCTTTTATTGCGGCGGATACCGCGCAGGTAGCCTTGATGCAGTGCGTCGGTGTCGATGTCGCTGGCGGTCGGGTCGTAGATCGCACCGTGGACTTTTTCCCGGCGCAGGATCGGCACCCGGGCGCAGGCTTCGTCGGCGCTGAGCAATTGCATCTCCGGCACCGTGGCTTTTGCACTCAAGTATTGGTTGTTCAGTTCAGTCGGATCACCGCTGAAGTCCACGGTCATTTCGCCGCGCGGGGTCAGCAGCGGGTGTTCGCAGAAGCCGCTGGGTGGCGCGTCGAAAAAGTCGCGGCTGGCTTGGGTCAGGGCGCGGACTTGCGGAGTGCCGTAGGCGGCGGTGAACAGGGCCGCCGAGCGTCCGGTGGAGTGATAGGCCGGATGGGATTCGCGTTCGAGCACGATCACACGCCCGTGCTGCGACAGCCAGAAACCGGTGGAAGCGCCGGCGATACCGCCGCCGATGATGATGAAATCTGCCTGGCTCATGAACGTCTCCTGAAATGCGTAGACACTGTAGGAGCCGGCTTGCTGGCGATGCAGGCGCCGCGGTTTGTCGGGAAAACCGTGGTGATGCGATCGCCAGCAAGCCGGCTCCTACAAGGGCTGTTAGCGCTGTAATTGGTAAAGGGCATTGGCCAGCGCAATGTCTTCCAGGCCCAGGCCGATCGAGCGGAAGAACACGTGACGATCGTAGCCGGGACGTTGCACTTTCTCACTGAGCAGGTCGGGCAGGTCGCCGACAATCGCCTTGTTATCCCAGCCATGCCGCTCGGCGGCAATCAGCATTTCTCCCGCCGAGCCCGGGGTGGTCAGACGATAGTCACAGAACACCTGCATGTCGTTGAGGCTCTGCGGCGGCACTTCGTGGGCGCGTGGCGCGTTGGTGCTGATGGAGGTGATCAGCGCCGGTTTGCTCAGGTTTGACGGATCGATCACCGGGCCGGCGGACGAAGTGCAGAGCATGATCACGTCGGCGTCTTGCACGGCCGCTTCGCGACTGTCGGCAATAGTCAGGCGCGGGTCGAGGTTTCGCAGTTGGTCCAATTCATCAGGGCTACTCGTGCTCAGGCTCGGCGAGTACAGGCTGATGCTCTGCCACTCGCGCAGGTTCTTCACGTAATGCACGTGCGCCTGGGCCACTTTGCCGCTGCCGATGATCGCCAGGCGCGTTGCATTCAACGGCGCGAGGGCATCGATGGCCACTGCGGTGGTCGCCGCCGTGCGCGCCGTGGTCAGTTCACCGGCATCGCACAGCAGCAGCGGCTGGCCGGTTTGCATCGACATCAGCAAGGTCCACGCGGTCACCAGCGGCCCTTGTTCGCGCACGATGTACGGCGAAGTCTTGACCCCGTAAACCCCGTCTTCGGCCAGCACGCCCAAGTAGTTGATGAAGTCGCCGGCACCCTGTGGAAACTCCACCAGTTGCTGCGCCGGTTGCACCGCTTGCCCGGCGGCCAGATCGCGGAACAGTTTGCGCAGGATCTGCGGCACATCCACCTGCGCCAGCAACTCGCGGGCTTGAGGTTGGGAGATCACGTAAGGGGTGCTGGACATGTTCGGCTCCGGAAGCGAAAACTAAACTTATTTGTCTATTATGGACTTTTAGTTGTCTCGAACAATATCCAGACGAAAAAAAGCGCAGTCCGTTTCCGGCTGCGCCTTTTTCTACCTGTCGTCCGTTACGGACGCTTGCGCTCAACCGCACGCAGCAGATGCGTCGGTGGTGTTTCGCAGCTGATCTTGCGACCCAGCTTTTCTTCGATGGACGGCAACTGGTACGAGTCGTCTTCACCGGCGAAACTGATGGACACACCATCGGCGCCGGCGCGACCGGTACGACCGATACGGTGCACGTAGTCGTCCGGGACTTCCGGCAGGGTGAAGTTGATCACGTGGCTGATACCGTCGATGTGGATGCCGCGCCCGGCCACGTCGGTGGCAACCAGCACGCGGATCTTGCCTTCGCGGAAACCTTCCAGGGTCTTGATGCGCTTGTGTTGCGGCACATCACCGGACAACTGCGCGGCGTTGACGCCATCGCGCACCAGGCGTTCTTCGATGCGCCGCACTTCGTCCTTGCGGTTGGCGAAAACGATCACGCGCTCCCAGCCGTTATCGGTGACCAGGTTGTAGAGCAGTTTGTACTTGTCGGCACCGGCCACCGCATAGATGTGCTGCTCGACGTTTTCGCTGGCCACGTTGGTGACTTCGATTTCGACGATGGCAGGGTCGGTGGTCCATTGCTTGGCCAGGTTCATCACGTCTTCGGTGAAGGTCGCGGAGAACAGCAGCGTCTGGCGCTCGTTCTTCGGTGGAGTCTGGCGAATGATGGAGCGCACTTGCGGGATGAAACCCATGTCGAGCATGCGGTCGGCTTCGTCCAGCACCATGACTTCGACCATGTCCAGATGCACGTCACCGCGCTGGTTGAAGTCCAGCAAGCGGCCCGGCGTAGCCACGAGGATGTCGCAGTGACGGGCTTCGAGGTGCTTGAGTTGCTTGTCGAAGTCCATGCCGCCCACGAAAGTCATGACGTTGAGGCCGGTGTATTTGGTCAGGTCCGCCGCGTCCTTGGCGATTTGCACCACCAGTTCGCGCGTCGGGGCAATGATCAGCGCCCGCGGCTCACCCATGTAGCGCTCTTTCGGCGGCGGGGTTTGCAGCAGTTGGGTGATGATCGAAATCAGGAACGCGGCGGTTTTGCCGGTGCCGGTCTGGGCACGGCCGATGGCGTCTTTGCCGGCGAGGGTAAAGCCCAGCACTTGCGCCTGGATCGGCGTGCAATACGGGAAGCCCAGGTCCTGGATGGCGTGCATCAGTTCGGGGGCGAGTTTGAAATCGTGGAAGCGGGTTTTGCCTTCCTGGGGTTCGACGACGAAGTCTTCGAGTTTCCAGGGAATGACCGGGGCTTTTGGCTTCGGTTCGCGGCGCGGTTTGGACGGTTTCGGCGTTTCGCTGCGCGGTTGCTCGGCGGCGGATGGCTCCGCAGGCTCGGCGGCCGGTGCGCTCTGGGGTTCGTGTTTCGGTGCCGCTACGGGGGCGGTCCGACCAGACTGATGACCGTCGGTGCGGTGGCTGGGGGAGTGAGACGGAGCGCTGGGGACTGGCGCGAGTTGCTCAGTCTCGCTTTTACCGAACATTTTCTTGAGTGCTTTGAGCACGGTCATCTCATCAATTGGTTAAGGAATGTACGCCGGCCAGTGTAATGCAAGAATCGGGCGCGGCGTAGTGGGATGGATCAAAGGGCGTTTTTAAACAAAAAAGACCCGGAAAACGGTTACCGCAAACGTTCGCCGAGCCAGTCACCGATGTCGCGAATCTCTTCGGGTAACACTTCGTGGCCCATTGGGTATTCCTGCCATGTCACGGTGACACCACGCTGCTTCAAATGCTCGTAGGCGCTACGTCCCATCGAGTTCTGCACCACGTCATCGTACTGACCATGCATCGACAACACCGGAATACGCTGCTGACTGGCAGACAATTGCAGCTCGTCGCTGAAGGTCGGTGCATAAGTAGAGAGGGCAAGTACGCCACCCAGCGGTCCCTGCCATTTCAGAAACGCGGTGTGTAGAACCACGGCGCCGCCCTGGGAAAAACCGGCGAGAAAAATCCGCGAGGCGTCTATTCCGCTGGCGCGCTCCTGTTCGATCAATTTAATGACCCTGTCCGCCGAGTCTTCCAGCTGCTCGCGATTGATCGCGCGTGCTGGGGTCATGGCCAATATGTCGTACCAGCTCGGCATTTCGTAACCACCGTTGATGGTCACGGCGCAAGTCGGTGCCTGGGGTAGAACGAAGCGGGTGCTCAACAGACTTTCCTGCAGGGCTTCAGCCACCGGGAGGAAGTCATAGCGGTCGGCGCCCAGGCCGTGCAGCCAGATCACGCAGGCGTCTGCGGTCTTTACGGGCTGAAGAATCAAGGGCTCGGTCATGGCTGCTCCAATTTTGTGCGTGCGCTCTCATTGAGTGCGAGGTCTGAGGGCGTGTCTGGTTGATCAGTTACGAAGATGTCGCAAGGTTACAAGTTTTGCTATTGACCTGTCGCTTAACCGCTTTAGCAGCTGGTGTGGTATGGCGTTTGCTATGGGGAAGCGGTGCAACCCATCTCGCGACTGGCGGTAACACTATCAGTGTACTGCTGGAGGCGGGATAGCAAAAAATCCGGTGATGGATGTTCGCCAAAGGCCGCTACGGGCTTCGCGAACGTGAAAGGGCTACAGCCCGTTCGGCCGATTGGTGAGAAGTGAGTTGTCCTTTCTGTGGATTTTCTCCTACTAGACTCATAGCTACGGTCCTACGTCGGTTGACCCTAAAAAAAGCCAACACGGGTCAACAACGCCTCAAAAGGGTGCGACTGGACTCACGCTCCGACACAACAAGAGCAAAACTGGAGGTTTGAATGAAGATGTTGAAATCCACCCTGGCCGTCGTGACTGCAGCCGCAGTGCTTGGCGTCAGTGGGTTCGCTCAGGCGGGCGCGACCCTGGATGCAGTGCAGAAAAAAGGTTTCGTACAGTGCGGTGTGAGTGACGGTCTGCCGGGTTTCTCGGTGCCAGACTCCACCGGCAAGATCGTGGGTATCGATGCTGACTACTGCCGTGCTGTAGCGGCTGCCGTCTTCGGCGACGCAACCAAGGTCAAGTTCAGCCAGTTGAACGCCAAGGAGCGCTTCACCGCGCTGCAATCGGGCGAAATCGACATCCTGTCGCGCAACACCACCATGACCAGCTCCCGTGACGCGGGCATGGGTCTGAAATTCCCGGGCTTCATCACTTACTACGACGGC
This sequence comes from Pseudomonas fluorescens, assembly GCF_000802965.1. Taxonomy (GTDB): domain Bacteria; phylum Pseudomonadota; class Gammaproteobacteria; order Pseudomonadales; family Pseudomonadaceae; genus Aquipseudomonas; species Aquipseudomonas fluorescens_A. The sequence goes on from NZ_JSAK01000018.1 coordinate 40,314, forward strand.
ATCGGCTTCCTGGTTAACAACAAGCTGGGCGTTAAGAGTGCCAAGGAACTGGACGGTGCAACCATCTGCATCCAGGCCGGTACCACTACCGAACTGAACGTTTCCGACTACTTCCGTGGCAACGGTCTGAAATACACCCCGATCACTTTCGACACCTCCGACGAGAGCGCCAAGTCGCTGGAATCCGGTCGTTGCGACGTACTGACTTCCGACAAGTCCCAGCTGTTTGCCCAGCGCAGCAAGCTGGCCTCGCCGAAAGACTACGTGGTTCTGCCAGAAACCATTTCCAAAGAGCCTCTGGGCCCGGTCGTGCGTAACGGCGACGACGAGTGGCTGGCCATCGTGCGCTGGACTGGCTATGCCATGCTCAACGCTGAAGAAGCCGGCATCACTTCGAAGAACGTCGAAGCTGAAGCCAAAGGCACCAAGAACCCGGACGTAGCCCGTCTGCTGGGTACCGACGGTGAATACGGCAAAGACCTGAAAGTGAAGAAAGACTGGGTCGTACAGATCGTCAAGCAAGTCGGCAACTACGGTGAAGTGTTCGAGAAAAACCTCGGCAAGAACACTCCGCTGGAAATCGACCGCGGGCTGAACGCCTTGTGGAACGCTGGCGGCATTCAATACGCACCACCAGTGCGCTGATGGTTCTATCACCCGGTGGGCCAACCACCGGGTGATGTTCTGTTCCATTATTTCCGGGGCACTTCATGCAAAATTCAATCGGCGCACCAAAGCAGAGGCTCAGCCTCAGCGATCCACGAGTGCGTGCGTGGGTATTCCAGATCATCACCATTGTCGGTGTGGTCTCGTTAGGCTGGTTTCTGTTCGACAACACGCAAACCAACCTTCAGCACCGGGGCATTACCTCCGGTTTCGACTTTCTTGAGCGCAGTGCCGGTTTCGGCATCGCTCAGCACCTGATCGACTACACCGAAGCGGACAGCTATGCCCGGGTGTTTGTCATCGGCCTCCTTAACACCTTGCTGGTCACCTTCATCGGCGTGATCCTGGCCACCATCCTCGGCTTCATCGTCGGTGTGGCGCGGCTGTCGAAGAACTGGATCATCGCCAAAGTGGCGACGGTGTATGTGGAAGTCTTCCGTAACATTCCGCCACTGCTGCAGATCCTGTTCTGGTACTTCGCGGTATTCCTGACCATGCCGGGGCCGCGCAACAGCCACAACTTCGGCGACACCTTCTTCGTCAGCAGCCGTGGCCTGAACATGCCCGCCGCGTTGATGGCCGACGGTTTCTGGGCGTTTGCGATCAGTGTCGTCGTGGCCATCGTCGCGATCGTGCTGATGTGCCGCTGGGCCAACAAGCGCTTCGAAGCGACCGGCGTGCCCTTCCACAAATTCTGGACCGGCCTGGCGATTCTCCTGGTGATCCCGGCGCTGTGCGCGCTGATCTTCGGCGCACCCCTGCATTGGGAAATGCCGAAGCTGCAAGGCTTCAACTTCGTCGGCGGCTGGGTGTTGATCCCGGAACTGCTGGCCTTGACCCTGGCCCTGACGGTGTACACCGCGGCGTTCATCGCCGAGATCGTGCGCTCGGGCATCAAGTCGGTCAGCCACGGCCAGACCGAAGCGGCGCATTCGCTTGGCCTGCGCAACGGTCCGACCCTGCGCAAGGTGATCATCCCGCAAGCCCTGCGCGTGATCATTCCACCGCTGACCAGCCAATACCTGAACCTGGCGAAGAACTCCTCGCTGGCGGCCGGTATCGGTTACCCGGAAATGGTGTCGTTGTTCGCAGGGACCGTGCTGAACCAGACCGGGCAGGCGATCGAGGTGATTGCGATCACCATGAGCGTGTACCTGGCGATCAGTATCAGCATTTCCCTGCTGATGAACTGGTACAACAAGCGCATTGCGCTGATCGAGCGGTAAGGAAAAGCGCATGAGTACTCATACTTTCAAACCCGACATGCCACCACCGAGCAGCAGCATCGGCGTGGTGGCGTGGATGCGCGCGAACATGTTCTCCAGCTGGCTCAACACCCTGCTGACCCTGTTCGCGTTCTACCTGATCTACCTGGTGGTTCCGCCGATCCTGCAGTGGGCGATCATCGACGCCAACTGGGTCGGCACCACTCGCGCCGACTGCACCAAGGAGGGCGCCTGCTGGGTGTTCATCCAGCAGCGCATCGGCCAGTTCATGTACGGCTACTATCCGCCGGAACTGCGCTGGCGCGTGGACCTGACCGTGTGGCTGGCGGTCATCGGCGTGGCACCGTTGTTCATCTCGCGCTTCCACCGTAAAGCGGTGTATGGCCTGAGCTTCCTGGTGCTGTACCCGATCATTGCCTGGTGCCTGCTGCATGGCGGCGTTTTCGGCCTTACCCAAGTGGCGACCAGCCAATGGGGCGGCCTGATGCTGACCCTGGTGATCGCCACTGTCGGCATTGCCGGTGCCTTGCCGCTGGGGATTGTCCTGGCGCTGGGCCGTCGTTCGAACATGCCAGCGATTCGTGTGGTCTGCGTGACCTTCATCGAATTCTGGCGCGGTGTGCCGTTGATCACGGTGCTTTTCATGTCCTCGGTGATGCTGCCGCTGTTCCTGCCTGAAGGCATGAACTTCGACAAACTGCTGCGGGCGCTGATCGGCGTGATCCTGTTCCAGTCGGCCTACGTGGCGGAAGTGGTGCGCGGTGGCCTGCAAGCGATCCCTAAAGGTCAGTACGAAGCGGCTGCGGCGATGGGCCTCGGTTACTGGCGCAGCATGGGCCTGGTGATTCTGCCGCAAGCCCTGAAGATGGTGATCCCCGGCATCGTCAACACCTTCATTGCCCTGTTCAAGGACACCAGCCTGGTGATCATCATCGGCCTGTTCGACTTGCTCAACAGCGTCAAGCAAGCCGCCGCTGACCCGAAATGGCTGGGCATGGCCACTGAAGGCTATGTGTTCGCAGCCCTGGTGTTCTGGATTTTCTGTTTTGGTATGTCGCGCTACTCCATGCATTTGGAACGTAAGCTCGACACAGGCCACAAGCGTTAGGAGTTAAGTGATGAGCGAAGCGATCAAACAGCCTGTGAGCCCTGAAGGCATTATTCAGATGCAGGGCGTGAACAAGTGGTACGGCCAGTTTCACGTACTGAAAGACATCAACCTCAACGTCAAGCAGGGCGAGCGTATCGTCCTCTGCGGCCCGTCGGGTTCCGGCAAGTCCACCACCATCCGTTGCCTGAACCGTCTGGAAGAACACCAGCAGGGCCGCATCGTGGTCGATGGCGTGGAACTGACCAACGACCTCAAGCAGATCGAAGCGATCCGCCGTGAAGTCGGCATGGTGTTCCAGCACTTCAACCTGTTCCCGCACCTGACCATCCTGCAGAACTGCACCCTGGCGCCGATGTGGGTACGCAAGATGCCCAAGCGCAAGGCCGAGGAAATCGCCATGCATTACCTAGAACGCGTACGCATTCCGGAGCAGGCGCATAAATTCCCGGGGCAACTGTCCGGCGGTCAGCAACAGCGTGTGGCGATTGCCCGTGCGCTGTGCATGAAACCGAAAATCATGCTGTTCGACGAACCGACTTCGGCACTCGACCCGGAGATGGTGAAAGAGGTTCTGGACACCATGATCGGCCTGGCCGAAGACGGCATGACCATGCTTTGCGTAACCCACGAAATGGGCTTCGCCCGCACCGTGGCCAACCGCGTGATCTTCATGGACAAGGGTGAAATCGTCGAACAGGCGGCACCGAACGACTTCTTCGACAACCCGCAAAATGATCGCACCAAGCTGTTCCTGAGCCAGATCCTGCATTGATCTGATTCGAGCGTTGAAATAAACCCGGACTGAGTTCCGGGTTTATTTTTGCCTGCAATTTATCGCCGTCCACAATCCCGTAGGAGCCGGCTTGCTGGCGATGGCTGTCTCTCATTGAAATCTACGTCGACTGATACATCCTCATTGCCAGCAAGCCGGCTCCCAAAGGGTGGTGAAAACCCGGTTGCCCCAAGAGGAGATGCTGACTACCATGTCAGAAAATTCATCCTATGATTGGATGAAAGGGCGAGTCTTATGTCTGAAATTTCTCCATTAGTTAAACGATCCCTGGTCGATCAGGCCCTGGATCAATTACGTCTGCGCATCACCCAAGGTGTCTGGACGGTCGGCCAACGCTTGCCCACCGAACCCGAACTGTCGGCAGAGCTGGGCATCAGCCGCAACACCGTGCGTGAAGCCATGCGCGTGTTGGCATTTTCCGGATTGATTGAAATCCGCCAGGGCGACGGCAGTTATCTGCGGGCGGTGGTTGATCCGCTGGACACCCTGAAAGCGTTATCCAGTTGTTCGCGGGAGCAGGCCCGCGAGACCCGGCACATCCTTGAGGTCGAGGCCATTGGCTTGGCCGCATTGCGCCGTACCGATGAGGATTTGGTGGCATTGCGCGAAGCACTGGGCGTCAGCGGCAGCCATTATCACGGTGATCTCGACACCTACATCGCCTGCGATCTGGTGTTCCACCGTCGTCTGGTGGACGCCGCGCATAACCCGACACTCAGCGAGTTGTATCGCTATTTCTCCAGTGTCGTCGGCGCTCAGCTTCGCCATTGCCTGAACATCACCCCGCGCCGCCAGGAAGTCTTCGACCTGCATGTCGAACTGCTCGATGCCGTCGAACAACGCGACCCGGAGCGGGCCAAAGCCCTGTCGAGGCAGTTGATCAATGAACCTTGAAACCGAGAAAACCATGTCCAGCAATCGCAGCAATATCGCTGATACCAAGCGCACGGCAGAGCTGGAAGAACTGCTGATCGATGCCGAAGCCGACGACGCGCAGGTCCAGCAAACTCATCCAGTCCTGCGGCGACCATGGTTGTTGCTGCTGGGGTTGATTCTGGTGGCGCTGAACCTGCGCCCGGCGTTGTCGAGCATGGCGCCGATGCTCAGCGAAGTATCGAAGTCCCTCGGGCTGTCGGCCTCCCAGGCCGGATTGCTGACTACGCTGCCGGTACTTTGCCTCGGCCTGTTCGCACCCTTGGCGCCGGTGCTGGCGCGTCGTTTCGGTGCCGAGCGGGTGGTGCTCGGCATTTTGCTGACCCTCGCGGGCGGAATCATCCTGCGCAGCTCCTTTGGCGAGATCGGCCTGTTCGCCGGCAGTGTTCTGGCAGGCGCCAGCATCGGCGTGATCGGCGTCTTGCTGCCGGGCATCGTCAAACGCGACTTCCCGAAACAGGCCGGGACCATGACCGGTGTCTACACCATGGCCCTGTGCCTGGGCGCAGCCATGGCGGCGGGCGCAACCGTGCCATTGAGCGAACACTTCGACAAGAGCTGGGCATTGGGCCTCGGTTTCTGGGTGATTCCGGCGCTGGCCGCAGCGGTTTTCTGGTTGCCGCAGGTCGGGCAGAAACACGGTTCGCATCACGTTGCTTACCGTGTTCGCGGATTGCTGCGTGATCCGCTGGCCTGGCAAGTGACCTTGTACATGGGCCTGCAATCTTCACTGGCCTACATCGTGTTCGGCTGGTTGCCGTCGATCCTGATCGGCCGTGGCCTGACCCCGACCCAGGCCGGTCTGGTGCTCTCGGGTTCAGTGATCGTGCAACTGGTCAGCTCTCTCGCCGCACCGTGGCTGGCCACGCGCGGCAAGGATCAGCGGCTGGCCATCGTGATCGTCATGGCGCTGACCCTTGGCGGTCTGTTTGGTTGCCTGTACGCGCCGATCGAAGGTTTGTGGGGGTGGGCAATTGTGTTGGGGCTGGGGCAGGGCGCCACGTTCAGCCTGGCGTTGACGCTGATCGTGCTGCGTTCGCGGGACTCCCATGTGGCGGCGAACCTGTCGAGCATGGCCCAAGGCTTCGGCTACACCCTGGCGTCCATGGGGCCTTTCGCGGTGGGAATCGTGCATGACTGGACCGGCGGCTGGACGGCCGTGGGCTGGATCTTCGGCGTGATAGGCCTTGGCGCAATCCTCGCCGGCCTCGGCGCCGGACGTTCGCTGTACGTGCAGGTGGTCAGCGAAAAAGTCTGAAGGTAACGGGCGTTTACAGATAGGGCATTTTCAGCGTCGCCGAGCCATCGAATGAGGCGTCAGCTACTCAGGTAGCGCGTTGAGGCGCAGATCCGTTCGCTTGTATTGAAACAGCGAACGGTTCAGTGGCATGCGCTTATAGGTACTTCACTTCGATGGTCGCCGAACCGTCCAAAATGACGTCATCGGTCAAGGTCAGGCTGTCAGCGCGGGCGATGAACGTAGTAACTTCCAGGTCCATCGCCAAATCCTTAATAAAAATGGGTTCGATGGTGCCGGTGGAAGCAGCGAATGCGCTCAGAGAGTCGTGCCTCAACCAGGTTTTAGGCGACCAACTTACCCCGTCGTCCTCCGATTCAATCATGCGCACATCGGCGCCGTCCGCAACGGGGTTCTGGCCTGCCAGGTATACAAAGCCGATTTTTTCACCAGCGTCGGTCAACCCCAAGCCAAACCAGTCAGAGCTTCCTGTACCTGCTTTGTTGTCGGTTGAGTCCAGGGCAAACAACATCGGGGCATTACAGGCAATCGACAGTTGCAGCGTTTTAGTCGCGAGTTGAGTGTCTTTGGTTAGATTAAGGTCTTTGATTGGAATCTTGCCATTGTCCACCTTACCGCCGCTCGACAGATTGGGTGTACAAGCGGACGGCGTTATAAGACCAGTGACGGTCAGATCAGTGCTCGATGCTGCGAGGGCAAGCGGCGCAACGCCGATCAGTGCGGTTGCGGTGAGTGCGGCGAGATACTTTTTCATGAGGGTTATTGCTCTTTTTCATTGGTTGTCTTCCATTCCCTGCCAATTAAGCTCCGGGAATGGAGGAATAAACCGAACCACTCGCCCTGACACTGCGAATGGTTCAGTGTCAGGGGCTTAGATGTAGGTCAACTCAAACGTCGCGTGACCGTCGATCTGGACATCATCCGTCAAGGTCAGACCGTTGGCGGGCGCGATGTTGACGTAGATGTCCAGCTCCGCGGCGAGGTCTTTCACGGCAATCGGAGTGGTGAGGTCAGTGGGCGAGCTGACGGACAGCTGATACGACGGATACAGCCAGTTCGCTGCGCGCCAGGTCGCGCCGTCATTGACGGATTCGATCAGTCGCACGGTCTCACCGTCTGCCACTGCGGTTTTAGCTTTCACATTAACCGTGCCCAGCCGTTCACCGGCGTTGGTTAGCCCCAAGCCGTACCAGGTTCCGGATGAACCCGTGCCAGGGCGGTTATCGACGCCCGTTACGACCAGCGTCATCGGACCATCGCAGGCCACAGTGAGCTGGATCGGGTAAATGCCAAGGCGAGTGTGGTTGGTGGGATGAAGGTCTTTTGCTAACTTTTTGCCTACATCGATGATGCCTCCACTAGACAAACTCGGAACGCAAGCTTCCGGAGTGATGAGCCCGGTGACGGTCAGGTCGGTGCTTGATGCGGCGACGGCAAACGATGCGCTGCCGAGCAGCGCGGCGGCCGAGAGTGCAGCAAAGTATTTTTTCATTCAGGTATTCCGATTTATTTCAGGATTTGTTTTTGTCCCCTTCGCACCAACGTGTTTCGGGAACGGAAATCGGCACTGAATCACTCGCCCGGACGCTGCGAATGGCTCAGCGCCAGGCGGTTACAGGTAAGTCAGTTGAAGTGTCCCGGAGCCGTCGATCTTCACTTCGTTGGTCAACGTCAGGCTGTCTGCCCGGGTGATGGCAGGCCTGATCTGCAGATCCATGATCAGGTCTTTTACTGCAATCGGGGTGGTGTAGTCGGATTGCGAACTGACGGAAAGGAGGGCGCCTGGTCTTATCGATGGTGAGTAATTCCAGCTATTCCCTCCGTCAACCGATTCGATCGAATCCGAGTAACGGCCATCCACAACCACCTCATTGATACTGGTATAGAAATAGCCCAGCTTTTCACCTTCATCCGTCAGCCCCAGACCGTAAAAAAAATTTTCGTCTTCTGTCGCGGTGCCAGCCCTGTTATCGACGGATTCAAATGCAATGAAACGCGGATTTTCACAGGCCACGGTCAACTGCAGAGGATAGCTGCCGAGGTAGGTGTTCCCGGTTTGGTTGAGGGTATGTGCCGGGATCTTGCCGAGGTCGACTCCACCGTTATTGGACAGGCTCGGTGTACAAGCACCTGGCGTGATGAGGCCAGTAACGGTCAGGTCCGTCGACGAAGCGAGGGCATACGGCGCCATGCTGATCAACGCGGCGCTGGAAAGTGCTGCCAGATATTTTTTCATTTGATTTTCTTGATCACAGTGATTTTTTCATCCCGGACCGGGTGGTATCGGGAATTGATTTTGGCACCGAACCACTCACCCTGACGCTGCGAATGGTTCAGCGCGGGGCCTTACAGGTACTTCATTTCAAATGTCACGGCACCGTCCATGACCACTTCATTGGTCAGGGTCAGGCTGTCGGCGCGGGCAATGTTGGTTTGGACTTCGAAGTCCATCGACAGGTCTTGCACCATCAATGGAGTGCTGAAGTCGGCAAGGGAGGCTACTGACAATAGGTAGCCGGGGCTTGACACCCAGGTTTGCTTCCAGTTTTCGCCGCCGTCTTCGGAATCGATCGCGTGGGCCGCCACTCCGTCCGCCAAGGCATTTTTGACATCGACTCGAACCCAACCCAGTTTTTCGCCGGCATCGGTGAGCCCCAGGCCGAACCAACTGCTTAGTGATGCCGTGCCGGCTCTGTTATCGATCGGGTTCAGGGCGAACTGGGTCGGTGAATCACACGCCACGGTCAGCTTCAGCGTTTCTGTCCCGACCACAGTGCCCCTGGTGGGGTTGAGGTCCTTGGCCGGAAATTTGCCGTTATCCACGACACCGCCATTGGACAGACTGGGCATACAGGCGGCGGGGGTGATGAGGCCTGTAATCGTCAAGTCCGTCGACGATGCAAGGGCATAAGGTGTGACATTGACCAGTGCGACAGTCGACAACGCTATGAAGTACTTTTTCATTTTTGTTATTCCTTTTTACGGGTTGTTCCTTGACTGACCAGGCGCTTCACTGCGCCCGATTCAACAAGGTGGGTTGGGTGTTACAGGTAAATAATCTCGATCGTCCCCGAGCCATCGAGCTGCACGGCGCTGCTCAAGTCCAGGCTGGAGGTCGGCGCGATGACCGCCTCGACGGTCACAATGGTGCTGAGGTTCTGGATGGCGACGGGGCCTGCGGTGCTGCCGGCGCTGTCGGTAAAGCCCAGATAGCTTTTCTGACCGATGGGGATCGGGTTCGAGCTGGCCGTACTCCACGCCGAGCCGTTGGTGGTCGAGTCGGTTCGATACAGGCGCCCGAATCCGTCGGCGCTGGCATCGGCGGGGTCGACGTTCAGCGAATACAGGCCGATCTTGTTGCTGCGGTTGTCGAATGACAGGCCGTAGTAAATCTCGCTGTTGACCGTCGCCGAGCCTGCGCGGTTGTCGTGCATCACCAGGGCGTAGTGGGTCGGTGCATCGCAGCCGACCCGCAGCGTCAGGGACTTGGGTGGCAGGCGGGTGCCCTTGTCGGGGTTCAGGTCGTTTTTGCGCAGGGTGCCGAAATCGACCAGGCCGGCATTCGACAACACCGGCTCGCAGGCCGCCGGTGCGAAGCTGGCGCGCAGGGTGGTTTCCCGGGAGCGGCCCGTCGCGATTGCGTCGAAAACGCCGGTGGTTTCCCAGGTTGCCGCGTCACGCACTTGCAGCGCTTGTTCCTGAACCCATGCCGTCACCTCCACTTGCGCGGAGAAATGCCGACCCTGTACCGGAGCGCCCGCGCGGACCGGCACCACGCCGTGCTCCGGTCGCCAGGTCAGGTTCGAGGCGGTTTCAGTGGGCGTTTGTCCGGCATTGGCAATCAATCCCAGATCGACCGATTGCCCATCGAGTACGCCGCCACTGACGCGCATTTCGTAGCTGCCGTGTTCCGCGAAGTGGTAGCGCTCGACAGTCGCGGCCAGGGCCCGGTAGAACACGCTCATGTCCGTGGGTTGCGAGCAATTCAGGTTCAAGTTCAAGCGTCGCTCGCCCAGCGAACGAACGGGTGTTGTATCGAGGCGTATCGCCCGGTTCATCAGGCCGTAATCGAGCACGGGCTGGTTGAGGTTAAGCTGGCAGTCGTCCGACAGCGCCCAGGCCAGCGGGGTGAATCCGCTCAGCGTCAAAGGGGCAAGGGCCAGCAGCCAATAGCGGGACAGGTTCATCAATTTATCCTCAGAGGGCCCGGCACCGGGCGGCGGCGGTTTCGAAGTAGGCCTCGGTGTCGGCTTTTGCTGGCAGTTCGAAGTCGAGTCGGCAGCGCTCAAGCCCCGGTGCACTTATCCACAGCGGGCGCGTATCGAGGACATTGGGCAAAAACACCTGCCCGGCGTCCTGAACCAGCGTCACGAACTCGCCGTCCTCGGTGTTCACCGTCGCGCCACGGGGCAGCGCTTTGCCGTCACCGGTGGTGACCTTGAGCAATGCCCGGCGGGTCATCGTGACCCCGAATTCGACGCGGTCGACCGCACCGCGTCCGGCCGAAATCACCGCCAATCCGTTGTTGATATCGACGTTGCGCGGCAATGAGCGCGTATCGATTTCAACCGCACTGCGGCCATACGCCGCGAGCTGCGGGACTACCGCCTGCCCTCGACCGTCGGTCCAGACCGGGCCGCTGGGTGTGGTGACTTTGATCGCGTCCATCTCCCCCACCGACACCAGGGCGAAGGTGTCTCGCACGGCGTAAGGCGACAGCGTCAAACCGCCGTCATGCAGCACCGCACCGCCGCGCGCAGCCGCCTGATAGCTGGAACGTTCGGCATCTGAACGGGTGTAACTCAAGTCCAGCTGGCTGAAGCGCGGCAGCAGGGAAACGCCGGCGGTGGACTGCACTTGTTTGTCACGGGTGTTGTGTTCGACGCCGACCCGGTAGCCGAATTGATCATTGACCCGCTCATTGAGCCCCACGCCGCTGCGGTATTCACCGCCGGAGCTGCGCACCCAAGTGCGTGCGCGGCGGCTCTCGCCCAATGGAATGCTGAAGTTCAAATACACACTGTCATCGCGACGGTTCGCGCCACTGAGCTGCCATTCGGCGGAGGCCGAAACGGACACCCCGGCAATGTTGGTACCCCATGACGCCAGCGCGCGGCTGCTGCTCTGGCCATCGAATGAAGCCGTGCGACTGATGCCTCCGCTGAAGGCGCCCAAACCAGGGTGTGACCAGGCGAGCGCCGCGCTTTGCTGGTCGCGGTAGCGGGACTTGGTGCTGTCTGAGCGGGTGTCGAACACGGCGTCTTCGAGTTCGCGATAGCCGAAGGTCCGATAGGAACTGCCCGCGTTGATCGACCATTGATCATTGAAACGATGGGACGCGCTCAGGTCGCCCTGAAGTCCGCGGGAGGGCGCACGACCACCAGCATCCGCGGCCACAACGCTGGCCTGGATCTGTGTCTCGGTCGATGGCAAGGCGCCCAGGCTCAGTCCGGTCGCACGGTAGTCCGCGGCCCCGGTCATGCCGGTACTGAACAGCAACTGCGGATGGAGTGCGCCGCTCCAGCCCCCACTGATCACCCATGGATTGCCTTGCTGAGCATCACCGTTACTGCGCACCTGGCCGGCCGCCAGGGAAAAGCCGGGCGCGGGCAGGCCGATGCCGAGCATGGCGGCCGGTACGATAAAGCTGCGTTCACTGCCATCCGCTTCTTTGACCGTGACTGCGACGTCGGAGCGATTGTTCAGGCGACGTACGTCATTCAGGGAAAACGGGCCAGCGGGCACCACTGTGGAATGAATCAGCGAACCGTTTTGGCGAACTTCCACTTGCGCCTGGCTGTGCGCAATGCCTTCGATCACCGCGCTTTGCCCTTCAACCTGTAGCGCCTCCTCGGTCAGGACTTGCACGCCGGTAATCTGCGCACCGGCGAGGACCGGGTTGTAGAGATTGATCTGTCCGGCTTGCAACACGGCCTGCTGACTGGCGAACGTGCGTTGCGCGTAGGCCGCCAGATGGCTGGTGCGGGACACGTCATCTTGCCAGGTCTGCACCTGACGACTGCGCACGATCCAGTCGCCGGCATTGAAACCCAGCTCGGTGTTGGCCGACATATAACGGCTCGAATCATTACCGTATTGGCTAAACAGGCTGTTGACGTCGTAGTTGAGCAAACCGGCGAAACCACCGGTTTGATAACCGCTGAAGTCGCGGGTCGTCGGCCGGATCGCGTCGGTGGGCACGATCAATGACAGTCCCAGGTTCGCAGGGTCCGGTTCGATCAATGTTTGCGGCCAGGCGCCAAGGAAGTCGTGGCAAGACTGCACCCCCAGCTTATCGGCAGGAGCATTCAGGTTTGCTGTATCGAGCAGGGTCTGGTCAAAACACAAAACACCCTCGCCACTGAACGCAGCGTCCACCCGTCCACGGCGCTGACCATTGACCGTAAGCGTGACCGGATGCCGACCCACGGTGAAGCGGGGCGCCCCCAGCAGCAGCGTCGCCAGCGCCGGGTCGATGCCTCGTTGCTGCAGGGTTTTCTCGTCAAAGGAAGTCGGCATAGGCTTCTTGGCTAGCACCTCGGCGCAGGCTTCCGTCAGCACCAGTGCATTGGCCAATCCCAAGGCCACCTTGGCCCAGGGGCGGGATAGCTGATGGCGAGCGTTCGCGCCCCGAAACGCGGGCACGGCTTCGCCGTCACGGTAAATCGATACTGTGTTCATGGGGTTCACTTGGAGTTATGTCGGCGTGCTGGCCGATACGCCTTGGTCTCAGACACGCGTGCGGCGACGGTTAAAGCGGCGTCGCCTCTGTCTCATCAACGCCCGCGGATCCCTTGGGGCACTGTGGGTGATGCAGGTTTCAGGATTCGACGGGTGCCTCGTAGTGCGGCACCGCAAATCCGTAGACGGTGGCCGGTTGGAAGCGCACCTGCGTGGCCGTTTTGACGGTTGCCGGAACGCTGAGGCTTTCACCGGGCAGCACATAAGTTCGTGGCAAGAGTGCACCGCTCATGGAAGGCAGCAATTTCAGCTCTTGCGCCAGGCGCACGACGTAAGGCGTGTCGTTGCGTACGGTGAGTTGGCCGTCCTGCAGGGACCATTTCAGGTCAGTCCACGGGGTACGGTTGGGCGCCAGACCCTTGGGGTGCAGAATCAGCGGAAGGTTCTGGCGCACGGTCACACCCACGCGGGCATGTCCGGCTTCGGCGGCGGGTTTGCCCTGAGGGATGCCTTCGAAGATCACTCGCTTCAACCGTTGAGTGAGCAAGGGCTTTTCCGATTGCAGAATGAACCGCACCAATTGGGTTTTCGAGGCCTCGACCCGGGACAGTGGCGGGGTCACGAACACCAGGGATTCGCTGTCCTGCGGGATGTCTTCAATGGTGATGTGCAGCAACGCCAGGTTGGCGTCGGTGTTGGTCACGGAAACCGAGGCCTCGCCGTCGGCCTCATTGACGATCACCACCGAGGTATTCGGGACCATACCGTCAGCTTGCGCATGGGAGGCCAACAACAGAGCGAGCGCGCCGATGCCGGTTTGGATCAGAGGCCGCGCGAAGGTGAAAAACATCGTCATGAGGTGTCTCGTTTCTTGTTTCGATAAATGGGGTTCACCGATTGGGGAGCAATTTAAGCGGGTGTTGTCAGCGACTTGAATGCAACAACTACGAAAAGCGGCCGAGCTGTGTATGAATAGATGTGTTAAGCGGTGGCGAATGTTCCGTTGGTGGATAGTCCGCTGCTGTAGGTTTGCGCGTGGTGAGTTGTGGGATAAATCTGAGTGTTCTATGGGCAAAAGATTAGCCCCTTGAATACATTGAGAAATTCGATTTCGGCTTTTGGGGCAGGCGTTGTAAGGGGGCAGAAAACGGCGTTATTTTCCGCGCCTTCCAGTCACCAGTAGGAGAACTCCCACAATGCGTGTCGTAATTGCTGATGACCATAGCGTCGTTCGCATCGGGTTGCGGATACTCATCAATGCCAGCAGGCGATCAGTGATCGTCGGTCAGGCAGAGGGCACCGACAGCCTCATGAGCGTCCTTGCAAGCACACCGTGCGATCTGTTGATCACCGATTTCGCCATGCCGGGAGGGCAGCAAGCCGATGGGTTGAAGATGTTGAGTACGATCCGGCGTGACCATCCGGCCTTGCCGGTGATTCTGCTGACGATGTTTACCAACGTCGTGACGGCGAGGGCGGCTCTGGCCCAAGGGGTGAAAGCCATCGTTGCCAAGACCGCGTCGGAAACCGAACTGCCTTTGGCAATTCATGCGGTGGGAGAAGGTCGAGGCTATATCAGTGAATCTTTGCGCACGATGATGGCCAACGCAGGCAGTCAGACAAATGAATCGCCGTTGTCATCCAAAGAGCACGAGGTGGTCCGAATGCTGGCCAGCGGCATGACCGTCAGCGAAATTGCCAGTCACTTCAATCGCAGTGTGTCGACGGTCAGTAAACAAAAAACCATGGCCATGCAACGCTTGGGCATCTCCACGGATGTCGATCTTTTTTCCTACGCCCGCGACAGCGGAATGTCGTTCTAGATAGGTGCCTTGTAGACAGTGGCGATATTTTCGTGGCGAATGCCGATAGTGCCCGGCGCATTTGCAGACTATCGTGCTGGCAATCGTTTCAAGCCATTTGCATAATCAGGGAATCTGCACATGAGTGACGCCAACAGCGCATTGATCACCCAGTTCTACCAAGCCTTCCAGCGGCTGGATGCCGAGGCCATGAGCGCCTGCTATACCGATGATGTGGTGTTCAGTGACCCGGCGTTCGGCGAGCTGCGTGGCCGTGATGCGGGGGACATGTGGCGGATGCTCACCACTCGCGCCAAGGATTTCTCCCTGACTTTCGATAACGTCCGCGCTGACGAGCGCACGGGTGGCGCCCATTGGGTCGCGACTTATCTGTTTTCCCAGACCGGCAACACCGTGGTCAACGACATCCAGGCGCGTTTCGTCTTCCGTGACGGCAAGATTTGCGAGCATCACGACCGTTTCGATCTGTGGGCCTGGTCCCGCCAGGCGCTGGGATTCAAAGGATTGTTGCTGGGCTGGACGCCGCTAGTGAGAAACGCAGTTCGCGCTCAGGCGTTGAAGGGGCTGAAGGCATTCCAGGCCAGTCGCTGATAAGATCGCGGCTTGTTTCCTTTCATGCCCTGATCGTTACGTGACCACCCCAAGCGAGTCTCCCGTCAGCAAGCCCTGGTTCGTCTACCTCGTTCGCGCGGCCAACGGCTCGCTCTACTGCGGGATCAGCGACGATCCCGTGCGTCGTTTCGCCAAGCATCAAAGCGGCAAAGGCGCTCGCTTCTTTCTTTCCAGCCCGGCCATGGCGCTGGTCTACACAGAAGTCTGCCGCGATAAAAGCGAAGCGTTGCGACAGGAACGGCTGATCAAAAAGCTCAAGAAAAGCGCCAAGGAATGCCTGGTGGCCAGCGCCGCTGCGGGCTTATCAACCTGACTGATAAGTTCCCATCAGGCAGATCGGTAGGCTGCTTGCCGATAGCGCGCTAAGCTGCGGGTTCCTAATTTGTGCGGCGGAGCCGAGCATGTCCGAGTTGATTCTTCATCATTACCCGACGTCCCCCTTCGCCGAAAAGGCCCGTCTGCTGTTGGGCTTCAAAGGGTTGTCCTGGCGCTCGGTGAAGATCTCGCCGGTGATGCCCAAACCCGATTTGACGGCGCTGACCGGTGGCTATCGCAAGACGCCGGTGTTGCAGATTGGCGCCGATATTTATTGCGACACAGCCTTGATTGCCCGTCGTCTTGAGCAAGAAAAAGCCCTGCCAGCGTTCTTCCCCGAAGGTCAGGAAATGATCGCCGCGTCCTTCGCGGCGTGGGCTGACTCGGTGGTGTTTCAGCATGCGGTCAGCCTGGTGTTTCAACCGGAATCGGTCGCGGTACGCTTCGCTAGTTTGCCGCCAGAAGCGATCAAGGCGTTCATCGCTGACCGCGCCGGCTTGTTCAGCGGTGGCAGCGCTACACGCCTTTCTGCCGAGCAGGCCAAGCATCAATGGCCGACGATCATGGCGCGTCTTGAGCAGCAGTTGCAGCGCGAGGAGGTGGGGGATTATCTGTTCGGCGAGCCGTCTATTGCCGACTTCGCGCTGGCACACCCCATGTGGTTCCTCAAGGCAACGCCGGTAACCTCGCCGCTTGTGGATAACTACCCGGCGGTCTCGGCCTGGTTGGCGCGGGTATTGGGTTTCGGCCACGGTGCGCCGAGCGAGATGACTTCCGAAGAAGCGCTGGAGGTTGCACACAACGCCACGCCGGCGGCGTTGCCCGATGAAGTGTTTGAAGACCCGAATGGGTTCAAGGCGGGTCAGCAGGTGATCATTGCGGCGACCGATTATGGCGTCGATCCGGTGGCGGGGGAGTTGTTGTTTGCGGGGCGCGAGGAATTGATTGTGCGCCGCGAGGACGAGCGAGGCGGTGTGGTGCATGTGCACTTTCCACGCTTCGGATTCCGTATCGAAGCTTGCTGATACAAAGCAAGTTGTGGCGAGGGAGCTTGCTCCCGCTGGACTGCGTAGCAGTCCCTCTTTTTGGGGCCGCTTCGCGACCCAGCGGGAGCAAGCTCCCTCGCCACATGGATGGTGTGAATTGAATTACTTCAACGCCGCCAGAATCGCATCCGGGTCATACCCGCGAATCAGCGTTCCGTTCACATCGATGATCGGAATCCCGCCTCCGCCCAACGCCTGATAGGCCTTGCGCGCCTGCGCATCTTTTTCGATATCAAACTCCTGATACGGAATGCCTTTCTGGTCGAGAAAACGCCGGGTCAGCTTGCAGTAGCCACACCATTCGGTGACGTAAAGCACAACGTTGGCTTCGGCCTGGGTCTGCTCCGACACCACTTGTGAAGGATTAAACACCCGCTCGATCTTGCCCCAGTTCTGGTAGGCCACAACCACCAGCAGGATCAGCAGGAATTTCTTCAATGCGCTGCCGAGCATCAGTTGCGTCGCTTGAGCTGATCGGTGAGCGAGGTTGGCAGGCCCTTGATGACCAGCGTACCGGCCTCTTCGTCGTATTCGATCTTCGAGCCCAGCAGGTGTGCTTCAAAACTGATCGACAAACCTTCAGCGCGACCGGTGAAGCGGCGGAACTGGTTCAAGGTACGTTTATCGGCCGGAATTTCCGGCGACAGGCCGTAGTCCTTGTTGCGGATATGATCGTAGAAAGCTTTCGGGCGTTCTTCGTCGATCAGTTCCGACAGTTCTTCCAGGCCCATGGGTTCGCCGAGCTTGGCCTGGCTGCTGGCGTAATCCACCAGGGTCTTGGTCTTCTCGCGGGCGGAGTCTTCCGGCAGGTCTTCGCTTTCGACGAAATCACTGAAAGCCTTGAGCAAGGTGCGGGTTTCGCCCGGCCCGTCGACCCCTTCCTGGCAGCCGATGAAGTCGCGGAAATACTCCGAGACTTTTTTGCCGTTCTTGCCTTTGATGAACGAAATGTACTGCTTGGACTGCTTGTTGTTCTGCCACTCGGAAACGTTGATCCGCGCCGCCAGGTGCAGCTGGCCCAGGTCCAGGTGACGGGACGGGGTGACGTCGAGCTGATCGGTCACCGCGACGCCTTCGCTGTGGTGCAGGAGGGCGATGGCCAGGTAATCGGTCATGCCTTGCTGGTAGTGCGCGAACAACACGTGGCCACCAACCGAGAGGTTGGATTCCTCCATCAGCTTTTGCAGGTGTTCCACCGCCACACGACTGAACGCCGTGAAATCCTTGCCGCCGTCGAGGTATTCCTTCAGCCAGCCGCTGAATGGAAAGGCGCCGGACTCTGGATGAAACAGGCCCCAGGCCTTGCCTTGTTTGGCGTTGTAGCTTTCATTGAGGTCGGCGAGCATGTTCTCGATGGCCGCGGACTCGGCCAGTTCAGAGTCACGGGCGTGGAGAACTGCGGGTGTGCCGTCGGGTTTTTTGTCGATCAGGTGGACGATGCAGTGACGGATCGGCATGGGCTTCTCGGCTAATGGGAGCGGCTGGTTGGAGAGAGCAGGGCGAGCTCCCCGAAAAAGCGCTAAGTGTAACCGCATCCCTCTGTAGGAGCTGCCGTAGGCTGCGATCTTTTGATCCTGTTTTTAAAAAATACGAAGTCAAAAGATCACAGCCTTCGGCAGCTCCTGCAGGCGGGATGTAGGGCAATTGCACGGTGACCGGTGGCCCTTATAGGTTTTTTTCCCGATTTAGAGCAATAAAGCTGACCAAATGGGTAGCTGGAGGCGGATATTTCCCCGTCTCTGTGCTAGTTTTGCCCGGTCTTGCGCGAAGTCACTGCGTTAAGCCTGCAGTCAGCTTTTGTCAGGTCGAACCAAACCCTGATTTCGGTATCTATAACCCCGATCCCGAGGTTATTTCGCCGAGGGTGCCAGATCCAGAAGATCGGGCTCGATGGCTGACATTGCACTCTGCAATCCATATGAATTTGATAGGGAAGGAACACTACATGGCTCTTACTAAAGACCAACTGATCGCCGACATCGCTGAAGCTATCGACGCGCCGAAAACCACCGCGCGTAACGCTCTGGACCAACTGGGCCAAATCGTTGCCGATCAGCTGGAAAACGGCGGCGAAATCACTCTGCCAGGTATCGGCAAACTGAAAGTGACTGAGCGTCCTGCCCGTACTGGCCGTAACCCTTCGACTGGCGCTGCCATCGAAATCGCTGCCAAGAAAGTGATCAAGCTGGTTGTGGCCAAAGGCCTGACCGATGCTGTTAACAAGTAAGACTTGTTAAAAAGAAACCGTGCGCCGGAGCGATCCGGGCACGGTTTTTTTGTGTCTGCGATTTGCTCGCAAACACATCGAATCAATGCAGGAGCGAGCCTGCTCGCGATAGCGGTGGGTCATTCAACATAGATGTTGGCTGACAGGGCCTCATCGAAAGCAGGTTCGCTCCTAAAGTTGAATTGTGTGATGGCTCAGCTTTTCTGCGCCCAACGCTCGCGACGCCAGATCTGCTGTTCGGACTTGGTCTTGAAGGTCCAGGCCACGAAGCGGCTCTGCTTCTGCCCTTGGGACATTTCCACGACCTGGCTTTCCAGCACACCGGCTTTTTTCAGCGCAGTCTGGATCGTCGGCAGGTTCGAGGCTTTCGACACCAGGGTGCTGAACCACAACACCTGCTGGCTGACCTGCGCACTCTCGGCGATCAGTTGCGTCACGAAACGCGCTTCGCCACCTTCACACCACAGCTCGGCCGCCTGGCCACCAAAGTTCAGTACCGGCAGTTTGCGCTTCGGATCGGCCTTGCCCAGCGCGCGCCATTTACGCGTGCTGCCCTTGGTTGCTTCCTCCAGCGAGGCGTGGAATGGCGGGTTGCACATGGTCAGGTCAAAACGTTCGCCGGGTTCGAGCAGACCCAGCAAGATGTGCTTGGGATTGCTCTGCTGGCGCAACTGGATGGCCTTGTTCAGCCCGTTGGATTGCACGATGGCTTTGGCGGAGGCCAGGGCCGTGGCGTCGATTTCAGAGCCGAGGAACTGCCAGCGATAGTCGCTATGACCGATCAACGGATACACGCAGTTGGCGCCCATGCCCACGTCCAGTACCTTCACCGCAGCGCCACGCGGGATAACGCCGTCATTGCCGCTGGCCAACAAGTCGGCGAGGAAGTGCACGTAGTCCGCACGGCCCGGAACCGGTGGGCACAGGTAATCCGCGGGAATGTCCCAATGGGCGATGCCATAGAACGACTTGAGCAACGCCCGGTTGAATACGCGCACCGCATCCGGACTGGCGAAGTCGATGCTTTCCTTGCCATACGGATTGATGATCACGAACTTCGCCAGCTCCGGCGTGGTCTTGATCAGTGCCGGGAAGTCGTAGCGACCCTGATGGCGGTTGCGCGGGTGCAGGCTGGCCTTTTCGCGTGGCTCCACGGCTTTGGCCGGGGTCGCGGATTCGGGCTTTTTACGCGCAGGTTTGGGTGTGCGGGGGGCGGTCATGGGTGTGGTCGATTCGGGTATGGCTAAAAGTGACGGGCATTGTCCCACATCCCACCACAATCGGCGTGCCCCCTGTATCCCTGTAGGAGCTGCCGAAGGCTGCGATCTTTTGATCTTGCTCTTAAAAAAACAAGATCAAAAGATCGCAGCCTGCGGCAGCTCCTACAGGGGGATTTGTGGCGGGGTATGAAAAAGGGAGGCCACATGGGCCTCCCTTTTTCATTGCGATTTGCCGTTACAGGCTGGCAATCCGCGCATGTTGCTCCGCCAGTTTGCCCAGAGCCTGTTCGGCTTCGGCCAGTTTGGCGCGTTCTTTCTCGATGACTTCGGCTGGTGCCTTGTCAACGAAACCGGCGTTGGACAGCTTGCCGCCGACGCGCTGCACTTCACCTTGCAAACGCTGGATTTCCTTGTCCAGACGCGCAAGCTCAGCACCTTTGTCGATCAGGCCGGCCATCGGCACCAGCACTTCCATCTCGCCGACCAGTGCAGTGGCGGACAGCGGTGCTTCTTCGCCGGCTGCCAGCACGGTGATCGATTCGAGGCGCGCCAGCTTCTTCAGCAGGGCTTCGTTCTCGGTCAGACGACGCTGATCTTCAGCGCTGACGTTCTTCAGGAACAGCGGCAGCGGTTTGCCCGGGCCGATATTCATTTCGCCACGAATGTTACGCGTGCCGAGCATCAAGCCCTTGAGCCATTCGATATCGTCTTCAGCGGCCTGATCGATGCGTGTTTCATTGGCCACTGGCCAAGGTTGCAGCATGATCGTCTTGCCTTCGATTCCGGCCAGCGGCGCGACGCGCTGCCAGATTTCTTCGGTGATGAACGGCATGAACGGGTGCGCCAGGCGCAGGGCCACTTCCAGTACGCGAACCAGGGTGCGACGGGTGCCGCGCTGACGTTCAACCGGCGCGTTTTCGTCCCACAACACAGGCTTGGACAGTTCCAGGTACCAGTCGCAATACTGGTTCCAGATGAACTCGTACAAGGCTTGTGCGGCGAGGTCGAAACGGAACTGGTCAAGCTGACGGGTCACTTCGGCTTCGGTGCGTTGCAGCTGCGAAATGATCCAGCGGTCAGCCAGCGACAGTTCGTAGGCTTCGCCGTTCTGGCCGCAGTCTTCGCCCTTGTCCAGCACGTAGCGCGCCGCGTTCCAGATCTTGTTGCAGAAGTTGCGATAGCCTTCGACGCGGCCCATGTCGAACTTGATGTCGCGACCGGTGGACGCCAGCGAGCAGAAGGTGAAGCGCAGGGCGTCGGTGCCATAGCTGGCGATGCCTTCGGCGAACTCTTCGCGGGTCTGCTTCTCGATCTTCTTCGCCAGTTTCGGCTGCATCATGCCGGAGGTGCGTTTCTGCACCAGTTCTTCCAATTCGATGCCGTCGATGATGTCCAGCGGGTCAAGGACGTTGCCCTTGGACTTGGACATCTTCTGGCCTTGGCCATCTCGCACCAGACCATGTACGTACACGGTCTTGAACGGAACCTGCGGCGTGCCGTCTTCGTTTTT
Source organism: Pseudomonas fluorescens (assembly GCF_000802965.1). Classification (GTDB taxonomy): domain Bacteria; phylum Pseudomonadota; class Gammaproteobacteria; order Pseudomonadales; family Pseudomonadaceae; genus Aquipseudomonas; species Aquipseudomonas fluorescens_A. The sequence goes on from NZ_JSAK01000018.1 coordinate 61,735, forward strand.
CACCAAATGCATGGTGAGCATGATCATCCGGGCAACCCAGAAGAAAATGATGTCGAAGCCAGTCACCAGCACGTCGGTGGAGTGGAATTTCTTCAGGAATTCGGTCTGCTCAGGCCAGCCGAGCGTCGAGAACGTCCACAGGCCGGAACTGAACCAGGTGTCGAGAACGTCGTTGTCCTGTTGCAGCGCTACGTCCGGGCCCAGGTTGTGCTTGGCACGCACTTCGGCTTCGTCGCGACCGACGTAGACTTTGCCCGACTCGTCGTACCAGGCCGGAATCCGGTGGCCCCACCACAGCTGACGGCTGATGCACCAATCCTGGATGTCGCGCATCCACGAGAAGTACATGTTTTCGTACTGTTTCGGCACGAACTGGATGCGTCCGTCTTCAACGGCAGCAATCGCAGGCTCGGCCAATGGCTTGGTGGACACGTACCACTGGTCAGTCAGCCACGGCTCGATGATGGTGCCGGAGCGATCGCCTTTCGGTACTTTCAGGGCGTGATCGTCGACGCTGACCAGCAGGCCGGCAGCGTCGAACGCAGCGACGATCTGCTTGCGCGCTTCGAAGCGGTCGAGGCCGGCGTATTCGGCCGGGATCTTGCCGTCGATCGTTTCGTTCAGGCTGCCATCGAGGTTGAACGCCTGCACGGCCGGCAGGACATTAGCGTTCTTGTCGAAAATGTTCAGCAGCGGCAGGTTATGACGCTTGCCGACTTCGTAGTCGTTGAAATCGTGGGCCGGGGTGATTTTCACGCAGCCGGTGCCGAATTCTGGATCGCAGTAATCGTCGGCGATAATCGGGATGCGGCGGCCGACCAGCGGCAGCTCGACAAATTTGCCGATCAGGGCTTTGTAGCGTTCATCGTTCGGGTTAACCGCCACGGCGGAGTCGCCGAGCATGGTTTCCGGACGAGTCGTCGCGACGATCAGGAAACCGTTGCCTTCAGCGGTCTTGGCGCCGTCAGCCAGTGGGTACTTGAGGTTCCACAGGAAACCTTTCTCGTCGTGGTTTTCCACTTCAAGGTCGGAAATCGCCGTGTGCAACTTGGTGTCCCAGTTAACCAGGCGCTTGCCGCGGTAGATCAGTCCGTCTTCGTGCAAGCGAACGAATGCTTCTTTCACGGCTTCCGAGAGGCCGTCGTCCATGGTGAAGCGCTCGCGGCTCCAGTCCACGGACGAACCGAGGCGACGGATCTGACGGCTGATGTTGCCGCCGGACTGATCCTTCCACTCCCAGACTTTCTCGAGGAATTTGTCGCGGCCCAGGTCGTGGCGGTTCTGGCCTTGGGCCTCGAGTTGACGCTCCACCAGCATTTGCGTGGCGATACCCGCGTGGTCGGTGCCCGGCTGCCACAGGGTGTTGCGGCCCTGCATGCGACGGAAACGGATCAGGGCGTCCATGATCGCGTTGTTGAAGCCATGACCCATGTGCAAGCTGCCGGTGACGTTCGGCGGCGGGATCATGATGGTGTAGGACTCGCCCGCGCCTTGCGGGGCGAAGTAATTCTCTGACTCCCAGGTGTTGTACCAGGAAGTTTCAATGGCGTGCGGCTGGTAGGTCTTATCCATGCGCGGCGGGACCCTATTGGCATTTATTCAGGAAAAGCCGGGAAGTATAGCGGGGATGAGCCGATGCGCGTAGAGCGAGGTGACAATGGGCGGGGGAAAATTGTGGTTTTCCGGGGAGAGTCTTTGTCAGTGAAGACGCCATCGCGGGCAAGCCCGCTCCCACAGGTTATGTGTCGTACAGCTATTTTGTGATCGACACTAACTCTGTGGGAGCGGGCTCGCCCGCGATAGCGATCTATCAGGCGATGCGATTCAAATCGTTATGCCGCGTTTCCTTCAGGCACAGCACCGCAATCAAACTCAGCACCGCCGCCCCGGACACATACCCGCCGACATAACTCAGTCCGCCCATGGCCACCAGTTTCTGTGCGAAGAACGGCGCCGCCGAAGCCCCTACAATCCCGCCCAGGTTGTAGGCAGCCGAGGCGCCGGTATAACGCACGTGGGTTGGAAACAACTCCGGTAGCAACGCGCCCATCGGCGCAAAGGTCACGCCCATCAGGAACAGTTCAATGCACAGGAACAACGCCACGCCCCAGGTCGAACCCTGGGTCAGCAGCGGTTCCATCAGGAAGCCGGACAGAATCGCCAGCACGCCACCGATGATCAGCACCGGTTTGCGCCCGTAACGGTCGCTGGCCCATGCCGACAGTGGCGTGGCCGCCGCCATGAACAGCACGGCGAAGCACAACAGGCCGAGGAAGGTTTCGCGGCTGTAGCCGAGCGTCGCGACGCCATAACTCAGCGAGAACACGGTCGAGATGTAGAACAGCGCATAGCACACCACCATGGAGCCTGCCCCCAACAGCACCGGCATCCAGTATTGGCTGAATAGCTCGACCAGCGGGATTTTCACCCGTTCCTGGCGAGCGACGGCATTCGCGAAGACCGGTGTTTCATGAAGCTTGAGTCGAACGTACAAACCAACCATCACCAGCGCAGCGCTGAGCAGGAACGGGATGCGCCAGCCCCAGGAACGGAACTGTTCGTCGTCCAGGGTCATGGCCAAGGTCAGGAACAGTCCGTTCGCCGCCAGAAAACCGATGGATGGGCCGAGCTGCGGGAACATGCCGAACCACGCGCGTTTACCCTTTGGCGCATTTTCGGTGGCAAGCAAGGCTGCGCCGCCCCATTCACCGCCCAGCCCCAGGCCCTGGCCGAAGCGCAAGACGCAAAGCAGGATCGGCGCCCAGGCCCCGATGCTGTCATAACCCGGCAGTACGCCGATCAGCGTGGTGCACACACCCATCAACAGCAGGGAGGCTACCAAGGTGGATTTTCGGCCGATGCGGTCGCCGAAGTGGCCGAACAGCGCCGAGCCCAGCGGTCGGGCAAGGAAGGCGATGCCGAACGTGAGGAAGGCCGACAGCATCTGCGCCGTGCCGGAGGTTTGCGGAAAGAATACCGGCCCGATCACCAGCGCGGCAGCAGTGGCATAGACGTAAAAGTCGTAGAACTCGATGGCGGTACCGATGAAGCTCGCGGTGGCCACGCGGGTGGCGGAGTTCGTCGGTTGCGCGGGTGTGGAATCGCTGTAAGTCGTGCTGGTCGTCATGCGGTTATCCCTGACAGTCATGTGCCCCAGTGGAGCGAATTATTATGGTCGAATACCCAGGGATGTGGGTGGAGGCGCGGTCGCTGTTCCAGGTAGGAACAGTCGTCGGTTTGATGCGGACGTATCTAATGGTCTGGCCGGAACCTGCGGAGTGCGGGGTAAGCACGGGGGCGGCGAGGCTTGGGTAAGCCGCTCGATTATAGGAAGGTGGCTAATGATTCAACAAGAGGCGGATGAATGAGGTTTCCTGTGGCGAGGGAGCTTGCTCCCGCTCGGGCGCGCAGCGGCCGCAAAAAGCCAGGGACTGCTTCGCAGTCCAGCGGGAGCAAGCTCCCTCGCCACAGTTGATAGTGTCGGCTCTCTCAGATAACTACAGGTTTCGAACTGGTCTGCCAGATCAACACCCGTGTCACCCGGTTTTCCTCGGTCTCGAGAATTTCCAGTCGATACCGACCAATCTTCAGACAAACCGCACTCTCGGGGATGGTTTCCAATGCTTCGGTCACCAAGCCGTTCAAGGTTTTCGGGCCGTCGCTCGGCAGGTGCCAACCGAGGCTTTTATTCAGTTCGCGAATTGAGGCCGCGCCATCGATCACCAAACGGCCATCGGCCTGCGGATGGATGTGCGGGTTGTTCAGACTCTGCTGGCTTTCGAATTCGCCGACGATTTCTTCGAGAATGTCTTCCAGGGTGACGATGCCGAGCACTTCACCATACTCGTCGACCACCATGCCCAGGCGCCGCTGCTGTTTATGGAAGTTCAGCAGTTGCAGTTGTAGCGGGGTGCTTTCCGGCACGAAGTACGGTTCGCGGCTGGCCTCCAGCAGTGCTTCCAGCGTCAGGCTGCCATCAGCTAGCAAATGGCCTATTTGTCGAGTGTTGAGTACCGCTTCGACCTGGTTGATATCGCTATGGAACACCGGAAGGCGCGTGCGTTTGTTGTGGCGCAGTTGTTCGATGATTTCCTCGATCGGGTCGTCGAGGTTGATTCCGTCGACTTCACTGCGCGGTACCAGAATGTCGTTGACCGTGATGTTATCCAGCGCATGGATGCCCGGTAGCGAATGTGGACGGCAAACGGTTTCGTGATCGTCACGGCGCTCCACTGGTATCTCGTCGTCGCTCTGTTGCACCACCTTGGCCTTGCGCGCGAGCGGGCGCAGCAGTAACTGGCTGATGGCATTCAGAAGCCAGGCAGCCGGGTAAAGGATCTTCAGGGGAATGCGCAGCAGGTTGTTACCCAGCGCCAGGATTGCGTCCGGATGGCGCACGGCGAGGGCGCGCGGCAGGTAGTCGGCAAATACCAGTACCGCGGCGCCGGCACCCATGCACGCCAGCCACGGACCGTTTTCGGCCCAGGTGAAAATCGCCAGCAAGGTGCAGATGACCACCAGCAGTGTGCGGCACAGGGTATTGCAGAAGATCAGGCTATTGAGCGGGAAGCCAAGTCTGGCCAGCGGCTGGTCGCTTGAGCGTGAGGCGTTGCGCTGGGCCAGCACATGCTGGTGAGCGGCTTCAATGGCGGTGAACAGCCCCGACCAGAGAAGCAACACGATTACTACTGCAAGCATCGGCCCTAAGGGCAAGTCGTCCATTAATGCCGCCCGTCAGATGTGCAGGATGTATTCACGAACCAGCTTGCTGCCGAAATACGCCAGCATCAACAGGCAAAAACCGGCAAGGGTCCAGCGAATGGCCTTGTGTCCGCGCCAGCCGAGGCGGTTACGGCCCCAGAGCAGCACGCTGAAGACAATCCAGGCCAGGCAGGCCAGCAAGGTTTTGTGCACCAGATGTTGCGCGAACAGGTTTTCGACGAACAGCCAGCCCGAGATCAACGACAGCGACAACAGCGTCCAGCCGGCCCAGAGGAAGCCAAACAACAGGCTTTCCATGGTTTGCAGCGGCGGGAAGTTCTTGATCAGTCCGGACGGGTGCTTGTGCTTGAGCTGATGGTCCTGAACCAGCAGCAACAGCGACTGGAACACCGCGATGGTAAACATGCCATAGGCGAGGATCGACAGGAGGATGTGGGCAAGGATGCCCGGCGCCTCGTCGATGATCTGCACGGTGCCGGCGGGGGCGAACTGCGCGAGAAGGGCGGTCAGCGCTCCGAGGGGAAACAGCAATACCAGCAGGTTCTCCACTGGAATGCGCGAACAGGCCAAGAGCGTCAGGGCGATGACCGCAGCGGCAATCAGGCTGGCGGCGCTGAAGAAGTCCAGGCCCAGGCCAATCGGCGTCAGCAGGTGGGTGAACAGGCTGGCGCTGTGGGCCAGTACCGCAAGCACGCCGAGCGTGACCAGCAGGCGTTTGTTCGCCTTGGCGCCGGTGGCCAGACGAGTGCCCTGATAGAGAGTCGCAGCGGCATATAAACAGGCGGCGGCGAGAGTAGTAAGCAAACTGGGTGACAAGGGGAGCATAAGTCCTGTTAGGCAAGCCCGAAAGGCGCTGAGTTTGGCATAGAACCCACGCCGCACGAAAGACCAGACAAGCTGACGGCGAGGTGTCCGCCGGCCGCACTCTTCGCTATAATCCGCGACCTGCCCACGCCGCAGGCTCGCCGAGCACACGTTTAGTCCGGTCCGGGCCGCCATTATCCCGGTCTACACAGGGCCTGAAAGGATCGCGCAATGTTTGAAAACTTAACCGACCGTCTCTCGCAGACGCTGCGCCATGTCACCGGCAAGGCCAAGCTGACCGAGGACAACATCAAAGACACCCTGCGCGAAGTGCGCATGGCGTTGCTCGAAGCCGACGTCGCCCTGCCAGTGGTGAAGGACTTCGTCAATTCGGTCAAGGAGCGCGCTGTCGGCACCGAAGTGTCGCGCAGCCTGACGCCGGGCCAGGCCTTTGTGAAGATCGTTCAGGCCGAACTCGAAAGCCTGATGGGCGCGGCCAACGAAGACCTGAACCTGAGTGCCGTTCCTCCTGCCGTTATCCTGATGGCCGGTTTGCAGGGCGCTGGTAAAACCACCACCGCCGGCAAGCTCGCGCGCTTCCTTAAAGAGCGCAAGAAGAAGTCGGTCATGGTCGTGTCCGCGGACGTTTATCGTCCGGCGGCGATCAAGCAGCTGGAAATGCTTGCCGGTGAAGTTGGCGTAACCTTCTTCCCGTCCGACCTGAGCCAAAAACCGGTCGATATCGCGCAAGCGGCTATTAAGGAAGCAAAACTCAAATTCATCGACGTGGTCATCGTTGATACCGCCGGTCGCCTGCACATCGATGAAGAGATGATGGGCGAGATCAAGGCGCTGCATGCCGCGATCAACCCGGTAGAAACCCTGTTCGTGGTTGATGCCATGACCGGCCAGGACGCGGCCAACACGGCCAAGGCTTTCGGCGATGCACTGCCGCTGACCGGTGTGATCCTGACCAAGGTCGACGGCGACGCCCGTGGCGGTGCCGCGCTGTCGGTGCGTGCCATCACTGGCAAGCCGATCAAGTTCATCGGTATGGGCGAAAAGAGCGAAGCGCTCGATCCGTTCCACCCTGAGCGTATTGCTTCGCGCATCCTCGGCATGGGCGACGTGCTCAGCCTGATCGAGCAGGCGGAAGCGACGCTCGACAAGGACAAAGCCGACAAACTGGCCAAGAAGCTGAAAAAGGGCAAGGGCTTCGACCTCGAAGACTTCCGTGATCAGCTGCAACAGATGAAGAACATGGGCGGCCTCGGCGGGCTCATGGACAAGCTGCCGAACATGGGTGGCGTGAACCTGGCGCAAATGGGCAACGCCCAGGGTGCGGCAGAGAAGCAATTCAAGCAGATGGAAGCCATCATCAACTCCATGACCCCGGCCGAGCGCCGCGACCCTGAGATGATCAGCGGTTCGCGCAAACGTCGTATCGCCATGGGCTCCGGCACTCAGGTGCAGGACATCGGCCGCTTGATCAAGCAGCACAAGCAGATGCAGAAGATGATGAAGAAATTCTCCGCGAAAGGCGGAATGGCCAAAATGATGCGCGGCATGGGCGGTATGTTGCCCGGCGGCGGCATGCCGAAAATGTAAAGAATCCGCGCCGGTCATCGCACCGGCGCAGACCCGCAAGGAAGCGGGATCTACAGCAAACCCGCACTTGGCGGGAGCTGACCGGCCGTTTTCAACGACGGCTCTATAGCAAATCTGCATGGCGTCCGATAGGCCGCCGGAAAAAGTCATTTGCAAAAGTCCGGATATTCCTTAGAATATGCGGCCTTTCGGGCACCTATGCCCGCTGTGCCTTTAGATTTGCAGCACCGACTACAGGAACGATGTTCACATGCTAACAATCCGTCTTGCCCTTGGCGGCTCCAAAAAGCGCCCGTTTTACCACTTGACCGTAACCGACAGCCGCAACCCGCGCGACGGTTCGCACAAGGAACAGGTTGGTTTCTTCAACCCTGTTGCTCGTGGTCAAGAAGTTCGTCTGTCCGTGAACCAAGAGCGCGTAGCCTACTGGCTGAGCGTTGGTGCACAACCTTCTGAGCGCGTTGCTCAGTTGTTGAAGGAATCTGCTAAGGCTGCGGCCTGAGCAATATGAACGCGACGCCAGCTGTTGCTGATGATTTGATCGTTATCGGCAAGATTTATTCTGTTCACGGCGTTCGCGGCGAAGTGAAGGTGTACTCCTTTACTGATCCGATTAAAAACCTGCTGGACTACAAAACCTGGACGCTCAAGCGTGACGGCAATGTAAAGCAGGTAGAGCTGGTCAGCGGACGCGGGAATGACAAGTTCCTGGTCGCAAAGCTCAAGGGTCTCGATGATCGTGAAGAAGCTCGTCTTCTGGCCGGTTATGAGATCTGCGTGCCGCGCAACCTGTTCCCTGAACTGACCGACGGCGAGTACTACTGGTACCAGCTGGAAGGTCTCAAGGTCATCGACACCCTCGGACAACTGTTCGGGAAGATCGATCACCTGCTGGAGACCGGCTCGAATGATGTAATGGTGGTCAAGCCTTGCGCTGGCAGCCTGGATGATCGCGAACGCCTGTTGCCCTATACCGAGCAATGCGTGTTGGCCATCGACCTGGCAGCAGGCGAGATGAAGGTGGATTGGGACGCGGACTTCTAAGCGTGGCTAATTTGCGCGTAGAAGTGATCAGTTTGTTTCCCGAGATGTTCTCCGCCATCAGCGAGTACGGCATCACCAGTCGTGCGGTGAAACAGGGGCTCTTGCAGCTCACCTGTTGGAATCCGCGAGACTACACGACGGATCGACATCACACTGTGGACGATCGCCCGTTTGGCGGTGGTCCGGGCATGGTGATGAAGATCAAGCCCCTGGAAGACGCTCTGGTTCACGCCAAGGCAGCCGCCGGGGAGGGCGCGAAGGTGATTTACCTGTCGCCCCAAGGCCGTCAACTGACTCAGTCGGCGGTACGCGAGTTGGCGAATCTGGATGCATTGATCCTGATTGCCGGCCGCTATGAAGGCATTGACGAGCGTTTTATTGATGCTCATGTCGATGAAGAGTGGTCGATTGGCGACTATGTACTGTCTGGCGGCGAGCTGCCGGCGATGGTCCTGATCGATGCGGTTACACGACTGCTGCCTGGAGCTTTAGGGCATGCGGACTCCGCCGAGGAAGATTCCTTTACGGATGGTTTGCTGGATTGCCCGCACTACACCCGACCGGAGGTGTATGCGGATCAGCGTGTTCCCGACGTATTGCTAAGTGGCAATCACGCGCACATCCGGCGTTGGCGTTTACAGCAGTCCCTTGGTCGGACCTATGAACGACGCGCCGATCTTCTGGAAAGCCGCTCGCTTTCTGGAGAAGAGAAGAAGCTGCTCGAGGAATACATCCGCGAGCGGGACGATAGTTAACAACGTATCGATGGTAGATCCGACGATTTACCTTAGGAGCACAGCATGACTAACAAAATCATCCTTGCACTCGAAGCAGAGCAGATGACCAAAGAGATCCCTACCTTTGCCCCGGGCGACACCATTGTCGTTCAGGTGAAAGTGAAGGAAGGCGACCGTTCGCGTCTGCAAGCGTTCGAAGGTGTTGTTATCGCCAAGCGTAACCGCGGCGTAAACAGTGCTTTCACCGTTCGTAAAATCTCCAACGGTGTTGGCGTTGAGCGTACTTTCCAGACCTACAGCCCGCAAATCGACAGCATGGCCGTTAAACGTCGCGGTGACGTACGTAAAGCCAAGCTGTACTACTTGCGTGACCTGTCCGGTAAAGCAGCTCGCATCAAGGAAAAACTGGCTTAAGTCCAGCTTCCGATGCAGAAAAAAGCAGCCTACGGGCTGCTTTTTTGTTGCCTGCGATTTATCTTCGTTGACCGTTTTTCCGGTCTTGCCTGAGCCTTTATGCCTGCCATTGATCATCCATTGATAGACCAATTCCTCGACGCCCTGTGGTTGGAAAAAGGTCTTTCCGACAACACCCGAGATGCCTATCGCAGCGACCTGGCCTTGTTCAACGGCTGGTTGCAGGAAAAGGGGCTGGAGCTGATCAACGCCGGGCGCGAACTGATCCTCGATCACCTCGCCTGGCGCCTGGAGCAAAATTACAAACCTCGCTCAACCGCGCGATTTCTTTCCGGTGTGCGTGGGTTCTATCGCTATTTGCTGCGGGAAAAGCTGATCGCTGTCGATCCGACCCTTCGCATCGACATGCCACAGCTCGGTAGGCCGCTTCCGAAATCCTTGTCGGAAGCCGACGTGGAAGCGTTGTTGAAAGCGCCGGACCTGAGCGAAGCCATTGGTCAGCGCGATCGGGCCATGCTGGAAGTCCTGTACGCCTGTGGCCTGCGGGTGACGGAGCTGATCAGCCTGACGCTTGAGCAGGTCAATCTGCGTCAGGGCGTGCTGCGTGTGATGGGCAAGGGCAGCAAGGAGCGTCTGGTGCCGATGGGCGAAGAGGCGATTGTCTGGGTCGAGCGCTACATGCGCGATGGCCGTGGCGAACTGCTCGGCGGGCGTCCCAGTGATGTGTTGTTTCCCAGTCAGCGCGGCGAGCAGATGACGCGCCAGACGTTCTGGCACCGAATCAAGCATCAGGCGAAAGTCGCGGGGATCGGCAAATCGCTATCGCCGCACACCTTGCGCCATGCGTTCGCCACGCATCTGCTCAACCATGGCGCGGATTTGCGCGTGGTGCAGATGCTGCTCGGCCATAGCGATTTGTCGACTACGCAGATTTATACCCACGTCGCCCGGGCGCGCTTGCAAGAGCTGCATGCCAAACACCACCCGCGCGGATAGTCGATAACTATTGGGGGCTGTGGCTTTTGTGGCGAGGGAGCTTGCTCCCGCTGGGTCGCGCAGCGGCCCCAAAACCATTCGACGCGGTCAATCAGGAACATTGGCTTGGTGAGTTTGCGGCTGCTTCGCAGCCGAGCGGGAGCAAGCTCCCTCGCCACAGCAGAATTTCCAGATCTGCATCGTGCGATGTCTTGCGACAGGCGCATTCGGTCACACAGCCCTTATGTGGTAGGCTTTGCCGGTTTGCACGATGGGCGGTTATGACCCGGTGTTTCGGCACGGGCGTTCTGATCGTTCCATTTGTCCGCCTTCAGGAGTTCTCATGCGTCTGACCCAGATTTTCGCCGCCGCCGCCATTGCGTTGGTCAGCACCTTTGCCGTCGCCGATGACGCGGCCGACAAAGCCATTCGTAAAAGCCTGGAAAACCTCCAGCTCGAAGTGCCAGTAGAAAGCATTTCCGCTAGTCCTCTGCCAGGTCTCTACGAGGTCAAGCTGCAAGGCAGCCGCGTGCTCTATGCCAGCGCCGATGGCCAGTACGTGGTGCAGGGCTACATGTTCCAGCTCAAGGACGGCAAACCGGTCAACCTGACCGAAAAGACCGAGCGCCTGGGCGTTTCCAAACTGGTCAACGCAATCCCTGTCGCAGAAACCGTCGTCTACCCGGCTATCGGCGAAACCAAGTCGCACATCACCGTGTTCACCGACACCACATGCCCGTACTGCCACAAACTGCACGCCGAAGTCCCCGAGCTGAACAAGCGCGGCATCGAAGTGCGTTACGTCGCATTCCCGCGCCAGGGTCTGGGCTCGCCGGGTGACGAGCAGCTGCAAGCGGTCTGGTGCTCGAAAGACAAGAAAGCGGCCATGGACAAAATGGTCGACGGCAAGGAAATCAAGGCCGCCAAGTGCGATAACCCGGTTTCCAAGCAGTTCGCCCTCGGCCAGTCGATTGGCGTGAACGGTACACCGGCCATCGTTTTGGCTGATGGTCAGGTCATTCCGGGCTACCAGCCTGCGCCACAAGTCGCCAAACTGGCGCTGGGCGCGAAGTAAATTCGCATCGTCACGGCCAGCCTTTGACGATCATGGTCCGGCAGCAACATTTGCCGGGCCATTAATAGAGAACCGCGAGCACGCGGTTGTTTTTACGGCCGGCCTCGAGTCGGCCGTTTTATGGGGAGTTCACAGTGAAACCGGTCAAAGTAGGCATCTGTGGGTTAGGAACCGTCGGTGGCGGTACCTTCAACGTACTTCAGCGCAACGCCGAGGAAATTGCTCGTCGTGCCGGGCGTGGAATCGAAGTGGCACAAATTGCCATGCGCACGCCAAAGCCTCAGTTCCAAACGACCGGTATTGCGATTACCAACGATGTCTTCGAAGTGGCCACGAACCCTGAGATCGACATCGTTATAGAGCTGATGGGCGGCTACACCGTTGCCCGTGAGCTGGTACTCAAGGCCATCGAGAATGGCAAGCATGTGGTCACCGCGAACAAGGCGCTTATCGCCGTTCACGGTAACGAAATTTTCGCCAAGGCCCGCGAGAAGGGCGTGATCGTTGCGTTCGAAGCGGCCGTGGCCGGTGGCATCCCGGTGATCAAGGCGATCCGCGAAGGCCTGTCCGCCAACCGCATCAACTGGGTGGCGGGCATCATCAACGGCACCGGTAACTTCATCCTTACCGAGATGCGCGAGAAGGGTCGCACCTTCGAAGACGTGCTGGCCGAGGCCCAAGCCTTGGGTTACGCCGAAGCGGATCCGACCTTTGACGTTGAAGGCATCGACGCAGCCCACAAGCTGACGATCCTGGCGTCCATCGCGTTCGGCATTCCGCTGCAATTCGACAAGGCGTACACCGAAGGCATCACCAAGCTGACCACCGCTGACGTGAACTACGCCGAAGCGCTGGGCTACCGCATCAAGCACCTGGGCGTGGCGCGCAGCACCGCGGCCGGTATTGAGCTGCGTGTGCATCCGACGCTGATTCCGGCCGATCGCCTGATCGCCAACGTCAACGGCGTAATGAACGCGGTGATGGTCAACGGCGACGCTGCCGGTTCGACCCTGTTCTACGGCGCTGGCGCCGGCATGGAGCCGACCGCTTCGTCGGTGATCGCCGACCTGGTGGACGTGGTTCGCGCCATGACTTCCGATCCGGAAAACCGTGTACCGCACCTGGCCTTCCAGCCGGATTCGCTGTCGGCGCACCCGATCCTGCCGATCGAAGCCTGCGAAAGCGCCTATTACCTGCGTATTCAGGCCAAGGACCATCCGGGCGTGTTGGCGCAAGTGGCGAGCATCCTGTCGGAGCGCGGCATCAACATCGAGTCGATCATGCAGAAGGAAGTCGAAGAACACGACGGCCTGGTGCCGATGATCCTGCTGACCCACCGCGTGCTGGAACAGCATATCAATGATGCGATCGCTGCCCTGGAAGCCTTGGCTGGCGTGGTCGGTCCGGTTGTACGGATCCGCGTCGAGCATCTGAACTAATTTAGAAGCAGCTGCAAGCCGTCAGCTTCAAGCTGCAAGCAAAAGCCTCAGTGCTTTGAACTTGCAGCTTGAAGCTTGAAGCTTGAAGCCCGAACCGAAGGTTTGCCCCTATGCGCTACATCAGTACCCGCGGCCAGGCACCGGCCCTGAATTTCGAAGACGTCCTGCTGGCAGGTCTTGCCACCGACGGCGGTTTGTACGTCCCGGAAAACCTGCCACGTTTTACCCAGGAAGAAATCGCTTCCTGGGCCGGCCTGCCGTATCACGAACTGGCCTTCCGCGTGATGCGCCCGTTTGTCACCGGCAGTATTCCGGATGCCGATTTCAAAAAGATTCTTGAAGAAACCTACGGCGTGTTCGCCCACAGCGCCGTCGCGCCGCTGCGTCAGCTGAACGGCAACGAATGGGTGCTCGAGCTGTTCCACGGCCCGACCCTGGCGTTCAAGGACTTCGCCCTGCAACTGCTCGGTCGCTTGCTCGACTACGTGCTGGAAAAACGCGGCGAGCGCGTGGTGATTGTCGGCGCCACCTCCGGTGATACCGGTTCGGCCGCCATCGAAGGCTGCAAGCACTGCGAAAACGTCGACATCTTCATCCTGCACCCGCACAACCGTGTGTCCGAAGTGCAGCGCCGGCAGATGACCACCATTTTCGGTGAGAACATCCACAACATCGCCATCGAAGGCAACTTCGATGACTGCCAGGAAATGGTCAAGGCGAGCTTCGCCGACCAGGGCTTCCTCAAGGGCACTCGCCTGGTGGCCGTAAACTCGATCAACTGGGCGCGGATCATGGCCCAGATCGTTTACTACTTCCACGCGGCCCTGCAATTGGGTGGCCCGGCGCGTTCGGTGTCGTTCTCGGTGCCGACGGGCAACTTCGGCGACATCTTCGCCGGTTACCTGGCGCGCAACATGGGCCTGCCGATCAACCAGTTGATCGTCGCCACCAACCGCAACGACATCCTGCACCGCTTCATGAGCGGCAACCAGTACGTCAAGGAAATCCTGCACGCCACGCTGTCGCCGTCGATGGACATCATGGTCTCGTCGAACTTCGAGCGCCTGCTGTTCGACCTGCACGGTCGCAACGGCGCGGCGATTGCCGGTCTGATGGACAGCTTCAAGCAGGGCGGTGGCTTCAGCGTTGAGCAGGAGCGCTGGACCGAAGCGCGCAAACTGTTCGACTCGCTGGCCGTGGATGATGCGCAAACCTGCGAAACCATCGCCGAGGTCTACGAGCAGACCGGCGAAGTGCTGGACCCGCATACCGCGATCGGCGTCAAGGCCGCGCGCGAATGCCGTCGCAGCCTGGATATCCCGATGGTGATCCTCGGCACGGCCCATCCGGTCAAATTCCCGGACGCGGTGGAGAAAGCTGGTGTAGGAAAAGAGCTGGAACTCCCTGTACATCTTTCTGATTTGTTTGAGCGAGATGAGCGTTGCACCGTGTTACCGAACGATCTGAAAGCCGTACAGGCCTTTGTCAGTCAGCATGGCAACCGCGGTAAGCCTTTGTAACCGGCAAAACCTGTCACAAATTGAAGCCCGTCTCCTGACGGGCTTTCTTGTTTTTGCATGCCACACTGATCGTGAAGTTGCCCAGGAGGGACGGGCGAGCGGATCATCAAGGACGTGGCAATGCTGTTTTTCAAAAGGTTAAGGTCAGCGGCTTGCTGGCTCGTTTTGCTCAGTACCCTGGGTTTTTCCCAGTGGCTGGTGGCGGCGCATTCGGCGGTACGAGAACTCGGTAAAGCGATTGAACTGGATGCCGGGGAGTTGCGATGGATTGCCGAGCATCCGAGCATCCGCGCGTCATCGTCGCGTCACTGCCGTACCCGTTGTACCTGTTCAAGGACGAGCAGGGCCATTGGAGTGGGTTGAACAAGGATATGCTGGACCGCATCAGCGCCATGACCGGTTTGCAGTTTGTTCATGTCGAATCGTTTTCTATCGATCAGATGCTCGCCACCCTGGAGAACGGCGAGGCGGACTTGAGCACGACGCTGGCGATGAATGACGAGCGCAAGGCTTATCTGGATTTCAGCCATTCATTTGGTGGCGCTGGTTGGGTATTTGTCGGGCGAGCCGAGGCACCGAAGGTGCAGTCTCTGCAACAGTTGGCGAAACGGGTGCTGGTGTTACCGGCTCGTCATGCCCTGGAGACCACTATTCGCCGAGAGTATCCAGCTATCGAGTTGCGATTGGTCAAGACTTACGCAGAGGCCCGTGCGTTGGTCGAAAGCGGTGAGGCCTATGCCACCATTGAAAACGAAATTGGCGCTCAGCTTTATCCATCGGGCCAGCTCGAGGTGGGGCATATCGTGGAGGGCCGGTGGGATCCCGACTACCTGGTTACACGCAAAGGTCAGCCGCAGCTGTTGAGCATCCTCAACAAGGCGCTTGAGGCGTTTCCCCCCGAAGAACTGCGCGCCATTCGCCAGAAATGGCTCAGCGGTATAGCTCCTGCGCCATCGCGTACGGTCTGGCACCGGCTGACCGAGTGGGGCTGCTGGGGTGTCGGTATTACCGGTATGTTCGGTCTGTTGTCCTTGCTCTGGAATCGTCGATTGACCGCATTGGTCAAACAACGGACAGAGGCTGAAAAAAGCCTCAGTGATCAGCTCGCATTCCAGCATGCGTTGATGGACGCGATGCCTGATCCGATGTTCGTTCGTGATCTGCAAGGGCGCTTGATCATGTGCAACAAAAGCTATGAGGAGAGACTGTCGACCCGTTTTGATCAGGTTCAGGGACGGCAGCTGATTGAGTTGGACATCTTTCCCAAAGAGACCGCGGAACTGCTGCACGCCGAGTTCATGGCTCAGCTGGCTAATCGCAAGGGGCATTTCAAGGAGCGGCAATTGATGTTCAACAACGGCCTCAGGGATGTCTACCAATGGACCGTGCCGTTCTACAGCGCCGACGGCCAATTGCGAGGATTGTTGGGGGGGTGGAGCGATATTGGCCGGCGCACCCGACAGACGTGACGTGACTGTTTTTTCTCTGTCATCTTTTCCATGCATGCTCAATCGACCAGAGACGAAGGTGCATCTGCACCGGAATTCAGAACTTTCATCTCGGGCCAGCGGTCATTTACTGTAGACACGCCCCAGGCACTTTGTTTTCGGACTATTGAGTGGTGATCGATTTGGAAAGTATCAGTCTCTTGCTCGGTGAGGCTCTGAGCCCGTACCAGGTGACATTGACCCCGTCAGGCATTCATGGCGAATGCCGGGTGACATTGAAGAACTCGACCGGTGCCGTGATGGTCGAGCGCGAATTCAGCCAGGCCCAGTTAACCGATAAGCGTCTTCTCACGGATGTGGTCGACGGGTTGCATCGCGATGTGCTGATCGCGGAAGGACGCCTGGAGCCCTGCGTTATCGCAGCATTGCGCAACGCTGCCCAGGACAAATTGCTGGCCAGCCGTAACTGAATGGATTTTTTGTGGGAACCTTCCTGCACCCAAGTCAGTCAGACCCTTTAACAGCAGGATCAAGCATTGTGCTCCGGTGCTTGTAGCTTGCTGCTACGGGTCTATTTTTCAGACCACGTTTAACCTCGAGTCGTCTCCCCACTTCTCGGGGTTTCTTTTTGCCCGGGATTTGTCATTGCCCGGCCTGATCCTCAAAAAACGCCTTGGCGGCCTTCAGATATTCGCTTCGACTTTCCGGATCAAGATAAGCGGCATAGGCTTCGCTCAATGGGGCGCGGGATAGCGTTCGCAGCAGCTCGTTAATCTCGATGATCGCCTGTCGGCCTTTGGGTGTGTCGGTGCAACCGATGTAACCGGACAAGTATTTTCCGGTGCCGCGAATCGGGTAGAACTGCAATTCATCTTCCCCGATGCCCTGCTGCTGGGCCTGGTAGCGGATTTCCGGACGATAGCCCAACAGCAGCCGCAAGCGCCCAAGGCGTTGCATCTGCAACAGGCTGCCCAAGGCGTCGTTACCGTAATGCAAGGTCAGCGCCTTGGGCGGTGCTTGTTTGATCAATACGTCGAGAAACTCCCCGTAGTTGCGCTCGGCAACAATGCCCATGGTCACGTTGCCAGTGGCCAGCAGTGCCGCCAGGTCGACCTCGCCATTCGTGATGAAAGGCGTCAGCACCTCCCGATCAATGCGCCGCACTGCCAGGCCATTGCTCATGGCGCGGAACACCGGAACGGAAAACGCGATCCAGCCTTCGCGTTCCTTGCTCCAGTTAAGTGCTGCATCGCACGTCAGGGCGGGCTCGTGGAGCATCTGCAATCCGCGTGCGCGATTGACCTTCATCACGCTGTGTTGGTACTGCGGCATGCCGGCGATCAATTGCCGCAAGAGTTGATCGATCACCCCCTGGCTTTTTTGCGGGCCGTCGAAAATGAACAGCGGCGGTAGATCCCGCTTCAGCCAAAGCAGGTTTTCCTTGGGTTGCGCGATTGCCGGCGGAGCCACAAGGGTGGTCAAAATCACGCCCGCCAACGCACACATCGCCCGCCCGTTACGCAGCAGGCTGTGCGTGAAGAACCGCGCAGGCAGGCGCTTCAGCTCAGATGGCCCCGTCTTTGCGCAGCTGTGTAATCTGCGACGCGTCATAGCCAAGCTCCTGGAGTACCTGTGCGTTGTGCTCGCCCAGTTGCGGCCCGACCCATTCACAATCACCGGGTGTCTCAGAGAGTTTCGGCACGATCCCCGGCATCTTGAAGTCTTTGCCGTCCGGAAGCTTGGCTTGAAGGAACATTTCCCGGGCCAGGTATTGCGGATCGCTGAACATATCTTCGGCACTGAATATTCGGCTGGCGGGTACGTCGGCCTGATTCAAGCGCTCAATAACAGTGTCCAGGGGCAACGAATTGACCCAGCGATCAATCACTCCGTAAAGCTCGTCGCGACGGCTGTCACGCCCGTCGTTACTGGCCAGCGTTGGATCATTGGCCAAGTCTTCGCGGCCGATGATCAACATGAAGCGCTTGAAGATCGCGTCGCCATTGGCGCCGATCTGCACGTGTTTGCCGTCGGCGCTGGTATGAATGGAGGAGGGCGTAATGCCCGGCATGATGTTGCCGGTACGCTCGCGGATAAAACCGAACACGTCGAACTCCGGGACCATGCTTTCCATCATGGCGAAGATCGCTTCATACAGCGCTACATCCACCACCTGCCCTTGGCCACCATTCACCTCGCGGTGACGCAGGGCCATCAGCGCGCCGATCACGCCCCAGAGCGCAGCAATCGAATCGCCGATGGAAATCCCGGTGCGCACCGGTGGCCGGTCTTCGAATCCAGTGATATAGCGCAGGCCGCCCATGGATTCACCGACTGCGCCAAAGCCTGGCTGATCTTTCATCGGTCCGGTCTGGCCGAAGCCCGACAGCCGCACCATTACCAGCTTCGGGTTCAGTGCGTGCAGGACGTCCCAGCCCAGGCCAAGTTTTTCCAGCACGCCCGGGCGGAAGTTTTCGATCAGGATGTCCGCTTCACTTAGCAGCTTTTTCAGGATCGCCAGACCGTTCGGATGTTTCAGGTTCAGGGTCAGGGACTTTTTGTTGCGTGCCTGCACGAACCACCACAGCGAAGTGCCTTCGTACAACTTGCGCCACTTGCGCAACGGATCGCCACCGTCCGGGGATTCGACCTTGACCACATCGGCACCGAATTCCGCGCAAATGCGCGAAGCAAACGGACCGGCAATCAACGTACCCAATTCAATGACTTTCAGACCTGAGAGCGGTTTGGCGGTGAACGGCATACTGGATCCTGTAGGACAAAAGACTGAGCGAATACAGAGTTTTAACATAGCCGACTGTCAGGCGCTCAAGGTAG
Organism: Pseudomonas fluorescens; assembly: GCF_000802965.1. Lineage (GTDB taxonomy): Bacteria > Pseudomonadota > Gammaproteobacteria > Pseudomonadales > Pseudomonadaceae > Aquipseudomonas > Aquipseudomonas fluorescens_A. The sequence continues at coordinate 80,359 of NZ_JSAK01000018.1, forward strand.
ATCGCCTTCAATTCGATGATTGCCTGTCGCATCGGTTAGACTTGCCGACTTTCCTCGTATCAAGAAGCCCGTTCATGGCCCAGCCGTCCACGACCTACAAGTTTGAACTGAACCTCACCGACCTCGACCGCAGTGTCTACGAGACCGTCAAGCAGACGATTGCCCGTCACCCTTCGGAAACCGAAGAGCGTATGACGGTGCGCCTGCTGGCCTACGCCCTCTGGTACAACGAGCAACTGTCGTTTGGCCGTGGTCTGTCGGACGTGGATGAACCTGCCTTGTGGGAAAAGAGCCTGGATGACCGTGTCCTGCACTGGATCGAAGTCGGCCAACCGGACGCTGATCGCCTGACCTGGTGCTCGCGCCGCACTGAGCGCACCAGCCTGTTGGCCTACGGCAGCCTGCGCGTCTGGGAAGGCAAGGTGATCCCGGCGATCAAAAACCTGAAAAACGTCAACATCGCGGCGGTGCCTCAGGAAGTCCTGGAAACCCTGGCCAAAGACATGCCTCGAGTGATCAAGTGGGACGTGATGATCAGCGAAGGGACCATCTTCGTTACCGACGACCGTGGCCAGCATGAAGTCCAGTTGCAGTGGCTGCAGGGCGAACGCGGCTGATCAGTCGCCGCCTCATCAGTTTTATCCTACGTATTGAAGAGAAGCATCTGTCACCCCATGCGCATCGAACCTCGCCTGCTGCCCGACACCCTGCCATTCCTCGGTGATATTCCGCCTCTGCTGACCCGTCTGTACGCGGCGCGTGGCGTGCAGTCCGAGGCCGAACTGGACAAGAGTCTGGCGCGGTTGATTCCGTTCCAGCAACTCAAGGGCATCGAGGCGGCCGTGGATTTGCTGGTGACCGCGCTCGAGCAGCGGCAGCGGATCCTGATCGTCGGTGACTTTGATGCTGACGGCGCGACGGCCAGTACCGTGGGCACCCTGGGTCTGCGCTTGTTGGGCGCGGCTCACGTCGACTATCTGGTGCCCAACCGTTTTGATTACGGCTACGGTCTCACGCCGGAAATCGTCGCGGTGGCGCTGGAGCGTCAGCCGCAGTTGCTGATCACGGTGGACAATGGCATTTCCAGTGTCGAAGGCGTGGCGGCGGCGAAAAAGGCCGGTCTGAGCGTGCTGGTTACCGATCACCACTTGCCCGGCGACGAACTGCCGCTGGCCGATGCCATCGTCAATCCGAACCAGCCGGGTTGCGAATTTCCGAGCAAGGCTTTGGCCGGCGTCGGGGTGATTTTCTATGTGTTGATGGCGCTGCGTGCGCGCTTGCGCAGCTTGGGCTGGTACGAAAACAAGCCGCAGCCGAACATCGGCGAATTGCTCGACCTGGTGGCGCTGGGCAGCGTCGCTGACGTGGTGCCGTTGGATGCCAATAACCGGATTCTGGTGCACCAAGGCCTGGAGCGGATTCGCGCCGGACGTGCCCGGCCGGGGATCAAGGCGATCCTCGAAGTGGCCAAGCGTGACCATGCGCGCATTACTTCCACCGACCTGGGCTTCATTGTCGGTCCGCGGCTGAACGCGGCGGGGCGCCTGGATGACATGAGCCTGGGCATCGAATGCCTGCTCACCGAAGACGCAGGCCTGGCCCGTGAAATGGCCGCGCAACTGGACGGCATGAACCAGGACCGCAAATCCATCGAGCAGGGCATGCAGCGTGAAGCGCTGGCGCAGCTCAAGGATTTGCCGGTGGAATCGATGCCGTTTGGCTTGTGCCTGTTCGATGCCGAATGGCACCAGGGCGTCATCGGTATCCTCGCGTCGCGTATGAAAGAGCGCTATTTCCGTCCGACCATCGCCTTTGCCGATGCAGGAGACGGCCTGCTCAAGGGCTCGGGGCGTTCGGTCCAGGGCTTTCATATTCGTGATGCCCTGAGCGTGGTGGCGGCACAGCATCCAAGCCTGATCACCAAATACGGCGGCCATGCCATGGCCGCCGGCCTGACGCTGCCGGAAGCGAATTTTCCACTGTTTGCCGAAGCTTTTGACGCTGAAGTGCGTAGGCAAATGCGCGAAGAAGACCTTACCGGGCGTTTGCTGTCGGACGGAACCCTGGCGGTTGAGGAATTTCACCTGGAACTGGCCCGCGCGCTGCGCCATGCCGGGCCCTGGGGGCAGCACTTCCCGGAGCCGTTGTTTCATGGGGTATTTCAACTGGTCGAACAGCGTGTCGTCGGCGAACGGCACCTGAAAGTGGTCCTCAGAAGTGAATGCGGTTCGGTCAAGCTCGACGGGATCGCCTTTGGTATCGACCGCGACGTCTGGCCGAATCCGACGATCAAGTGGGTGGAATTGGCCTACAAACTCGACGTTAACGAGTTTCGTGGTAACGAGACCGTTCAGTTGATGATTGCCCATATCGAACCGCGTTAACCTTTGTGGCGAGGGAGCTTGCTCCCGCTGGGTGGCGTAGCCGCCCCAAAACCAGCGCCGAGGTCGATCCGCATCAGCCGGCATTGGGAGTGCTGCGCCCTCCAGCGGGAGCAAGCTCCCTCGCCACAAAGGGCGGTGTTGTTTGCGGGTTGCCTGCGTTTTCAATTCTTGAACCCTCCCTCATCCCCGGTTGTCGACTAGGCTCTAAGCACTGCTTGATTGGCCTTGTGACGTCTTGTCGAATTTTTTGCCCGCGGGGGCGGGTGCTGCACCTTTTTCCTGTCACTCGTCGACTATTCAATCAGAACCCTGGAGCCTGACCACTGATCGAGAGGTGCCCCATGAGTCTGCTGCTTGAACCCTATACCCTTCGCCAACTGACCCTGCTCAACCGAATTGCCGTATCGCCGATGTGCCAGTATTCCAGTGTCGATGGCCTGGCCAATGACTGGCACCTGGTCCACCTCGGCAGCCGCGCCATCGGCGGCGCGGGGCTGATATTTACCGAAGCCACGGCGGTCACGGCCGACGGGCGCATCACCGCTCAAGACCTTGGCCTGTGGAACGACGAACAGATCGAACCCTTGCAACGCATCACCCGCTTCATCGCCGCTCAGGGCGCCGTGGCCGGCATCCAGTTGGCTCATGCCGGGCGCAAGGCCAGTACCTATCGACCCTGGCTGGGCAAGCACGGCAGCGTCAAAACCGAAGAGGGCGGCTGGCTGCCGGTCGGCCCGTCAGCGATTGCTTTCGATCCACAACACACGCAACCCAAACAGCTCGATGAAGGCGAAATCGCCGATGTCATTCAGGCCTTTGTCGACGCGGCCAAACGAGCGCTGACGGCCGGTTTCAAAGTGGTGGAAGTGCACGCCGCCCATGGTTATCTGCTGCACCAATTTCTTTCGCCTCTGAGTAATCAGCGGCGGGATCAATATGGAGGTTCATTCGAAAACCGCATCCGGTTGGTGTTGCAGGTCACCGAAGCGGTGCGTGCGGTATGGCCGGAAGAATTGCCATTGTTCGTCCGGGTTTCGGCCACCGACTGGGTGGAAGACGGTTGGAACCCTGATGAAACCGTTGAACTGGCACGGCGCCTCAAAGTCCTCGGCGTGGACCTGATCGATGTTTCCTCGGGCGGTACGGCGGTCAACGCGGAAATCCCTACAGGGCCTGGTTACCAGACTCGTTTTGCCGAGCGCGTACGCAAAGAATCAGAAATCGCCACCGGCACCGTGGGAATGATTACCGAGCCTGCGCAAGCCGAGCACATTCTGCGCACCTGTCAGGCGGACATTATTTTCCTCGCCCGTGAGTTGTTGCGCGATCCGTACTGGCCGCTGCATGCGGACGATGACCTGGGCGGGCGCAAGGCTATCTGGCCGGCGCAATACCAGCGGGCGACCCATCGTGATCAGCCCATCCATGAATCGGATTTGCGTGAATGAGGCTCTGGATCAACTGATCGCAGCCTGTTTTGTAGGAGCCGGCTTGCTGGCGACGGCGATATATCTGACGCTTCAATGTTGATTGATACACCGGAATCGCCAGCAAGCCGGCTCCTATAGGTCGCTTATCGGTAAACCAATAAAAAGCCCCGCTCTCTTTCAAGAGGCGGGGCTTTTCAGCTATTTCCGATTAGGCCGCTTCAATCTTGCTGCGGTTCTGCTCGACCTTGTTCAGGTAATCCTTGAGTTTGTCCTGTTCGGCAGCCGTGGTGAACAAGCCGAGCTTGCTGCGGCGCCACAGGATGTCGTGTGCGGTGGTCGCCCATTCTTCGCTGCACAGGTAATCCACTTCACGGGTGTAGAGACCACCGCCAATGTGTTCGCCCATATCGCCCAGGTTTTCTACGCCTTCGAGCATGCGCCAGGTACGGCTGCCGTAGGTTGTGGCCCAGCGCCGCGAAATCTCGGTCGGGACCCAATCGTACTTGTCGCGGATCAGCGAGCTCAGCGCCTGCGGGGTGGTCATGTCTTCGCCGCCCGGCAGGGTCGCGTTAGCGGTCCAGCTCGGCTGGATGTGTTGGAAGTACGGCGCCAGTTGTGCCAATGCCGATTCCGCCAGTTTGCGATAGGTAGTCAACTTGCCGCCGAACACCGACAGCAGCGGCGCTTCGTCGCCACTGCCCGACAACGCCAGGGTGTAATCGCGGGTGACGGCCGACGGGTTGTCGGATTCGTCATTGCACAGCGGACGAACACCGGAATAACTGTGCAGGATGTCGTCGCGGCTGATCTGCTTTTTGAAGTGAGCATTGACCACGTTCAACAGGTAGTCGGTCTCGCCATCAGTGATCGCCACTTTTGCCGGGTCGCCGGTGTACTCGCGGTCGGTGGTGCCGATCAGGGTGAAGTGGTTCAGGTACGGGATGGTGAAGACGATGCGCTGATCTTCGTTTTGGAGAATGTGTGCGTGTTCACCTTCGTACAGTTTCGGCACGATCAGGTGGCTGCCCTGGATCAGGCGAATGCCGTAAGGCGACTCCATCTTCAGGTCGTCACGAATGAACTTGGCGACCCATGGGCCAGCCGCGTTCACCAATGCTTTGGCGCGGATCGAAAACAGACTGCCATCGGCGCGTTCCAAATGAAGGTGCCACAGACCTTTGGTGCGGCGAGCGCTGACGCAACGGGTCTGAGTGTGGACGTGGGCACTTTTTTCCCGGGCGGCCATGGCGTTCAGTACAACCAGACGCGCATCGTCGACCCAGCAATCGGAGTATTCGAAGCCTTTGGTGATTTCGCTTTTCAACGCGCTGTCCGGGCCGAACTTCAGGCTTTTCGAACCGGCGAGCTGTTCCCGTTTGCCGAGGTTGTCATACAGGAACAGGCCGGCGCGGATCATCCAGGCCGGGCGCAGGTGCGGGCGGTGCGGCAGCACGAAGCGCATTTGCTTGACGATGTGCGGAGCCTTGGTCAGCAGCACTTCGCGTTCGGCCAGTGCTTCGCGCACCAGGCGGAATTCGTAATGTTCGAGATAGCGCAGGCCGCCGTGGATCAGCTTGCTGCTGGCTGACGAAGTATGGCTGGCCAAGTCATCCTTTTCACAAAGGAACACCGAGAGACCGCGCCCGGCAGCATCCGCTGCGATCCCCACGCCATTGATGCCGCCACCGATGACGGCGATATCGTAGACCTCGGCGAGAGGGGGCGTAGACAAAATGGAAGTGGGCATCGGCAAGGCCTCGGGGCTTTTTGATTTTCTATATTTGAATTCGAACATAAATGTTCATTTGCGAAAATACTAGCCCATTAAGACGCGCGCAGCCAGTCAGCTTCGATTGAAAATACTCATCGAAGGGCGGAGAAAGGAAAATATTCGAACATAAAAGCAAAAAGATCGCAGCCTTCGGCAGCTCCTACATGGATATGCAATACCCTGTAGGAGCTGCCGAAGGCTGCGATCTTTTGATGTTGAAAGGGTTAAACGACTTCAAGACGAACCTTGTGCTGATTCAACAACTGCATCAGCGCAGGCGAAGGTTGCTGGTCGGTCACCAGGCAATCAACCAGGCTGATCGGCCCCAGGCGAATCATGGCATTGCGCCCGAACTTGCTGGAGTCAGCGGCGAGGATCACCTGACGGGCATTGGCTATAATCGCTTGGGACACTCGCACTTCCTGATAATCGAAATCCAGCAGGCTGCCGTCTTCATCGATGCCGCTGATGCCGACAAGGGCGAAGTCGACCTTGAACTGGTTGATGAAATCGACGCTGGCCTGACCGACTACACCGCCATCGCGCCGCACATTGCCGCCGGTCAGCAGGACGTCGAAATCGTCCTTGGCGCTGAGCATCGAGGCGACATGCAGGTTGTTGGTGATGATCTTCAGGTGACTGTGATTGAGCAGCGCCCGGGCGATGGATTCGGTGGTCGTACCGATATTGATGAACAGCGAGGCATGATCGGGGATCTGCGCTGCGATCGCTTCACCGATTCTCTGCTTCTCATCGCGCATTTGATCGGCGCGCATGGCGTAGGCAGTGTTTTCGACGCTGGAGTCGTAAGCCGCGCCGCCATGATAGCGACGCAGCAAATTGGCTTCCGCCAGCTGATTGATATCGCGGCGGATGGTCTGCGGGGTAACGACGAACAGCGTGGCCATTTCCTCGATGCTGACGTAGCCGCGTTCGCGGACCAGTTCGAGGATTTGCTGCTGGCGGGGAGGCAGATTCATGGGGCGTCCTTGGGGCTGCCGTGCAAAATTTGCCCATGATGCCGCAGGAATCCGCTCCCTGCCAGTTACAACCGGAAACGCGTCCGGCCCTTGGCTTATTCAGCGCCCTCGTGCGGTTCCCAATCACGTGTGCGGCTGACGGCTTTTTTCCAGCCAGCGTAGAGTTTTTCCTTCGCCGGTTCGTCCAGGGTCGGTTCGAATTGGCGTTCGATCACCGCTTTGCCGCGCAATTCTTCCAGGCTGCCCCAGAAACCGCAGGCCAGGCCGGCCAGGTAAGCAGCGCCCAGCGCCGTGGTTTCACGCATTTGCGGACGCTCGACCTGGGTGCCGAGAATGTCAGCCTGGAACTGCATGAGGAAGTTGTTCGCCACCGCACCGCCATCCACACGCAGGGCTTTGAGGCGTTCGCCGGAATCCTGCTGCATGGCATCGAGTACGTCGCGAGTCTGGTAGGCAATCGACTCCAGCGCGGCACGGATAATGTGATCCACGCGAACGCCGCGGGTCAGGCCGAACAGGGCGCCGCGAGCATACGGGTCCCAGTACGGCGCGCCGAGGCCGGTGAAGGCAGGCACGAGGTACACGCCGTTGCTGTCCTTGACCTTGTTGGCGAAGTATTCGGTGTCGTGGGCGTCGTTGATGATTTTCAACTCGTCGCGCAACCACTGCACGGTGGAGCCGCCGTTGAACACTGCGCCTTCCAGCGCATAAGCGACTTCGCCGCGCGGGCCACAGGCGATGGTGGTGAGCATGCCGTGATTCGACTTCACGGCCTTGTCACCGGTGTTCATCAGCAGGAAGCAACCGGTGCCGTAGGTGTTCTTGGCCTGACCAGGCTCGACACACATCTGGCCGAACAGTGCGGCCTGCTGGTCACCGGCGATACCGCCGATGGCAATGCCGCTTTTGGTATGGCCGTAGATTTCCGACGACGATTTCACTTCCGGCAGCATTTCCCGCGGAATATCCAGCACCTCCAGCATCTTCGCGTCCCACTCAAGAGTGTGGATGTTGAAGAGCATGGTGCGCGAGGCGTTGGTGTAGTCGGTGACGTGGACCTTGCCGCCGGTAAATTTCCAGATCAGCCAACTGTCGACGGTGCCGAATAGCAGCTCGCCATTGCGTGCGCGTTCGCGGCTGCCTTCGACGTTATCGAGAATCCACTTCAACTTGGTGCCGGAAAAGTACGGGTCGGTGACCAGGCCGGTGGTGTCGCTGATGTACTGCTCATGGCCATCGCGTTTGAGCTGCTGGCAAATTTCGGTGCTGCGGCGGCACTGCCAGACGATCGCGTTATAGATCGGGCGGCCGGTGTTCTTGTCCCAGACCACCGTGGTCTCACGCTGGTTGGTAATGCCGATGGCCGCGACCTGATCGTGATGCAGGCCGGCTTGAGCCAGGGCCTCGACCATCACGGCGCTTTGGGTGGCGAAGATTTCCATCGGGTCATGTTCGACCCAGCCGGCTTGCGGGTAGTGCTGCGCGAATTCCCGTTGGGCGGTGCAGACCACATTCGCGTCGCGGTCGAAAATGATCGCGCGGGAGCTGGTCGTACCCTGATCGAGGGCAATGATGTAGTTCTTATTCTGTAGGTCGGTCATGTCGATTGCCTTGGACGAAATAAGGGAATGAAGTCTGGCGCGCGATTAAGTGGGCAGTATCACGCGTCAACGGTATCAAGAAATTCTTGGTTTGCCGTCAATGGCCGGTGTTGTGTCCTTTGTAGCAGCTGCGGTGCCTGGCAGATGGCGGGCGATGAGCCCGCGATAGGCCGCGGCACCGAGGCAAGCACCGACAATCGGTGCAAAAACAGGTACCAGGAAGTACGGGATGTCGCGCCCGCCGGTGAAGGAAATATCACCCCAGCCGGCGAAGAAGGTCATCAGTTTCGGGCCGAAGTCACGGGCAGGGTTCATCGCGAAACCCGTCAGCGGCCCCATCGAGCTGCCTATTACCGCAATCAGCAAGCCGATCAGGATGGGCGCGAGCGGGCCGTTCGGCAGACCATTGTTATCGTCAGTCAGGGACATGATCACGCCCATGAGGATGGCGGTGATGATCACTTCAACCAGGAACGCCTGCGCGGTGGACAGGCTCGGGTTAGGGAAAGTGGAGAACACCGAGGCCAATTCAAGACTGGCTTCGGTACCGCGAACCATGTGGTGAGTTTGTTCGAAATCGAAGAACAGGTTGCTGTACAGCGTGTACACCAACAAGGCGCCGCAAAAGGCCCCGGCGACCTGAGACAAAATGTAGAACGGCAGTTTGCGTTTTTCGAAGTCGGCGAAAATGCTCAGTGCAATGCTGACAGCGGGGTTGAGATGAGCCCCGGAAACCCCGGCAGTCAGGTAGATCGCCATGCTGACGCCGACGCCCCAGATGATGCTGATTTCCCACAGGCCGAAGCTGGCGCCTGCGACCTTGAGCGCAGCAACGCAACCCGTACCAAAAAAGATCAGCAGAGCAGTGCCGAGAAATTCGGCCATGCATTGGCTCGAGAGCGATGGTTGTTGTAAAGCGGTTGTCATTGAAACCTCATTTTTTATTTTCTGGCGCTTTTTTCAAATCATGGTCGAAGCGCGTTTTTCACTGAGGCAGGATCCCCATCCTGTTCTCGGCTGACTGTCGGGTGTTGCAATGAAACGATGGTGCATTATTCAGATTCGAAAAAATATAGACAAGAAACGCTACTGTCAAAGGTCGAAAGTGAACCGTCAGTCACAAATTAACTATTAGTTGTATGAATGATCCTGGCTGTGAGTAGGAAAATGGGAGCGAGGGAGACGTAAAATTGCGCCAGGGTTTTCGAAACAGTCCTGTCATAGAGCCATTTGTGAATCAATGTCCTAGAATCGGGCGCAGTATTTTTCTACTGCCGCCCAGTCTGGAGCTGACATGACCCCCGCATTGGATTTGTTGAAAAAGGTTCGAGCCGAACATCGCGTGCACAGTTATGAACATGACCCGAAGGCCGCGTCCTATGGATTGGAGGCCGCGGAGAAACTCGGACTGGACCCGGCGCAAGTGTTCAAGACCTTGCTGGCAGCCAGTGAAAAAGGCGAGTTGCTGGTGGCGGTGGTGCCGGTGGGCGGGAGCCTGGATTTGAAGGGGCTGGCCCATGCGGCCGGGGTGAAAAAAGTCGAAATGGCAGACCCGGCAGCTGCGCAACGCTCAACGGGGTATCTGTTGGGCGGGATCAGTCCACTGGGGCAGAAGAAGCGCCTGCGTACTTTTATCGACAGCTCGGCCCAGCCCTTGGCGAGTATTTTTGTCAGTGCCGGTCGACGCGGTCTGGAAGTCGAATTGGCCCCCGACGTGCTCGCCGAACACACCCAGGCGAAGTTCGCCGATATCGGCCGCGCTTGAGCTTATAAAGGAGAAGTCTCATGCAGCTTGAGTTTCCTGACGGCGTATCAGTGTCCGGCGCGGGGGGCGGGAGTTGCTTTTTCGGCTGAAAGGGATCGGGTGAAGATTGGCGGGAATGCGACGCTGGTGGCGACGAGCGGAAAGCTAATGTTGGGTTGAAAGCGAAAAGATCGTCCGAACGCGGACGATCTTTTGATCTTTATCAGTGCGCGGTGCTGTAGCGCCGAACACCTGACTCTACGGCCGGAATCTGCGCCGCCGTACTGCCTGAGGCCTGGAACAACACCAGATGCTCCGCCGCGACACGAATACCCACCTGCGCACCCACCAGATGATCAACATGGCTCGGAAATATCGATTCCAGTTGCGCACCAGTCGGTAGCTGCAAGCGATACAGGGTCGAAGCACCGAGGAAGGTCTTGCCCACGATCCGCGCCTTCAGCGCACTGTCCGGCGCATAAACGATGTCGTCCGGGCGCAGCAACACATCCACCGCACCACCGACCGGCCAGGTGTAGGCACGGTTGCCGCGCAGTTCACCCAGCTCGGTCTGCACCGATTCCGGGCTGCTCAGTTGGCCGCGAATGAAATAACCCTGACCGATGAAGCTGGCGACATAAGGCGTCAGCGGTTCGTGATACAGGTTGTAGGGCGTGTCCCACTGTTCCAGCCGACCTTCCTTGAATACACCGACGTGATCGCTGACGGCGAAGGCCTCTTCCTGGTCATGGGTGACCAGAATCGCGCTGGTACCACGGGCCTTGAGGATGTCGCGCACTTCGTGGCTGAGCTTGCGGCGCAATTCCCCATCGAGGTTGGAGAACGGTTCGTCGAGCAGCAACAGTTGCGGTTCCGGCGCCAGCGCGCGGGCGAGGGCGACGCGTTGCTGCTGGCCACCGGAGAGTTCGTGGGGGAAGCGCTTGCCGAGGTTCTTCAGGTTGACCAGTTCCAGCAACTCTTCGGTGACGCGATCCTTTTGCGGATGCTTGCGAATGCCGAAGGCGATGTTGTCGGCCACGCTCAAGTGCGGAAACAGCGCATAGTCCTGGAACACCATGCCGATACGACGTTTCTCCGGCGCGAGGGTGAAACCGGCGCTGGAGATGGTCTCCCCAGCCAGCTGGATATCACCTTCGTGCACCGGTTCGAAACCGGCAATCGCCCGCAGGGTCGTGGTTTTGCCGCAGCCCGAAGAGCCCAGCAGGCAACCGATGTCACCGGCGTTCAAATGCAGGTTGAGGTTCTGCACCACGCGCTGGTCTTGATAGCCGCAGGCGAGGTTGCGCAGGTTGAGCAGTAATGGCTGGCTCATGCGTGGTGGTACGCCGGCTCGACGAGAAACTCGAGCAGGGCCTTTTGTGCGTGAAGACGGTTTTCAGCTTGATCCCAGGCGACCGAGCGCGAGTCGTCGAGCAGGTCGACGCTGATCTCTTCGCCACGGTGGGCCGGCAGGCAATGCATGAACAGCACGTCCGGGGCGGCCAGATCGAGCAGGGCGCGGTTGACCTGATACGGGGCGAACAGCTGCAGGCGCTTGGCGGTTTCTTCTTCCTGTCCCATGGAGGTCCAGACGTCGGTGCTCACCAGATGGGCGCCGCGCACTGCATCTTTCGGATCGCGGACGATGGTCACGCGGTCGCCGGCCTTGGCCACGAATTCGGGGTTGGGCTCGTAACCTTCCGGGCAGGCAATGCGCAACTGGAAGTCGAACTGGATCGCCGCTTCTATATAGCTGTTGCACATGTTGTTGCCGTCGCCGATCCAGGCCACTGTCTTGCCCTGGATCGAGCCACGGTGTTCAAGGAAAGTCTGCATGTCGGCCAGCAACTGGCACGGGTGCAGGTCATCGGACAGGCCGTTGATCAGCGGGACGCGGGAATTGGCAGCGAATTCGGTCAGGGTGCTGTGGGAAAACGTACGGATCATCACCGCATCGAGCATGCTCGACATGACAATGGCGGCGTCGCCGATCGGCTCGCCACGACCCAGTTGCGTGTCGCGCGGCGACAGGAAGATCGCCTGGCCGCCAAGCTGGATCATGCCGGCTTCGAACGAAATACGGGTGCGGGTCGAGGACTTTTCGAAAATCATCCCGAGCACGCGGTTTTTCAGGGGCTCGAACAGTACGCCGCGGTTACGCAGGTCCTTGAGCTCAACGCCTCGACGGATCACGCTGACCAGCTCTTCGGGCGTGCAATCCATCAGGGAGAGAAAGTGCCTTGCGCTCATCATTGACTACCTTTTTGCTACAAACCGCAGATGCTCAAAGCCTTGTTTAACGGAACAACGGGCGAGACCTGCGGCGTAAGCCGCACGGGGCGACGAAATAGGGGAAGGCGCGATCTTATAATTAAATGTCGCGTCTTACCAATAGGGCTACGGTTTTTAGGGGATTTCAGAGGGGCTACGGGATAACCGCAGTAGCGCTTTTGAAGCCTGTTTCCTGACAGCAGCCGAGCATTTGTACACCGGCCCTGTGGAGCTTGGCAATTAACCGGGGCGGGGACGGTGCGCTGGCGGTCGGTTTCTGACCTGTTATTCGCAACACCACCCGCGGTGCTCGCAGGTCATCGGCTGGCCTGATGGACACCAATTCACAAGACGAACGTCGCTGGCGCGGTGGCGGGGCAGGCGCCATAGTTTTGTTCCCGCGGCCGATATTGCCCGCCCAGAACAAGACAGAGACTGGCCATGACCAAGACTCTCCATCACCGTGCCTGCCACTTGTGTGAAGCCATCTGCGGCCTGACCATCGAAACCACCGAGGCCGAAGCCGGCAACGTGCAGATCACCTCGATCAAGGGCGATCCGCTCGATACGTTCAGCCGCGGGCATATCTGCCCCAAGGCCGTCGCCCTGCAAGATATTCAGAACGATCCGGATCGCCTGCATCAACCGATGCTGCGGGTAGGAAGCGAGTGGCAGCCGATCGAGTGGGAAGACGCCTTCAACCTGGTGGCCGATCGCCTGGCGGAGATTCAGGCGCGTCATGGGCAGAATTCGGTGGCGGTCTATCAGGGCAACCCCAGCGTGCATAACTATGGGCTGATGACCCACAGCAACTATTTTTTAGGCTTGCTGAAAACCCGCAACCGGTTTTCTGCGACCTCAGTCGATCAGTTGCCCCATCACCTGACCAGTCATTTGATGTACGGCCACGGTTTGCTGCTGCCGATTCCGGACATCGATCACACCGACTTCATGCTGATCCTCGGCGGCAATCCGCTGGCGTCCAACGGCAGCATCATGACCGTGCCGGATGTGGAAAAGCGCTTGAAGGCGATTCAGGCCCGGGGCGGCAAAGTGGTGGTGGTTGACCCGCGCCGTAGCGAAACGGCGGCAATTGCCGATCAGCATTTGTTTGTGCGTCCCGGCGGCGATGCCGCGTTACTGTTCGGCCTGCTCAATACCTTGTTCGCTGAAGGGCTGACCCGCGCCAGTCATTTGCCGATTGACGGACTGGAGGAGGTCCGCGCGGCCGTCGCGAATTTTACCGCCGAGGCCATGAGCCCGTTGTGTGCGGTGCCAGCCGAGCAGATCCGCCAGTTGGCGCGGGATTTCGCCGCTGCCCCGACCGCCGTTTGCTACGGCCGCATGGGCGTTTCGACCCAGGCGTTCGGCACGCTGTGCCATTGGGTTGTGCAGTTGATCAATCTGGTCACTGGCAACCTCGACCGTGTCGGCGGTGCGTTGTGCACCGAACCGGCGGTGGACCTGGTGGCTTCCACGTCGGGCGGGCATTTCAATTTGTGGCAGAGCCGTGTGTCCGGGCGCCCGGAGTACGCGGGCGAACTACCGGTGTCGGCACTGGCCGAAGAGATGCTCACTGAAGGCGAAGGGCAGGTCCGCGCACTGATCACCGTGGCGGGCAACCCGGTGCTGTCGACGCCCAATGGCCGACAACTGGAGCAGGCATTGGACGGCTTGGAATTCATGGTCAGTGTCGATCTGTACATCAATGAAACCACGCGTTACGCCGACCTGATCCTGCCGTCCACCTCGGCACTGGAAAACGATCATTACGACACGACGTTCAACATGTTTGCGGTGCGCAACGTCAGTCGTTTCAACCGTGCGATCCTCGCCAAACCCGAAGGAGCGCTGCATGACTGGGAGATTTTCATCGGGTTGGCCAAGGCGTTTGCGGCGAAGACCGGCAAGGAATTGAAACCGACCATTGCTCCGGCGCAGATGATCGACCGTGGCTTGCGTATGGGGATGTATGGCGATAACTCGGAACACAAACTGTCTTTGGCAACCCTGTTCGATCATCCTCACGGGGTCGATCTGGGGGCGCTTAAATCCAACCTGGCACCACGTCTGAAAACCGCCAACCAGCGAATCCAGGCCGCCCCGGCCGCGATCCTCGCCGACCTCGCGCGTTTTGCGGCGTTGCAGGCACCGGCTGCCGATGAGTTGTTGATGATTGGCCGCCGGCATGTGCGCAGTAACAACTCGTGGATGCACAACTATCACCGCCTGGTGAAAGGCAAGCCGCGTCATCAGTTGCTGATGAACCCGGATGACCTCGCCAGTCGCGGTCTGAGTGACGGGCAGAAGGTGCGGGTCAGCTCGCGGGTTGGCGTGATCGAAGTTGAAGTGCTCGGTAGCCTGGATATGATGAAAGGCGTGGTCAGCCTCCCTCACGGTTGGGGTCATGCCCGGCCTGGTGTGCAAATGACGATCGCCAGTGGCCAACCGGGTTCCAGTGCCAATGACCTGACTGACGAGTGTCAACTTGATGAGTTGTCAGGGAATGCGGCGCTCAATGGTGTTCCGGTGACCGTGGCGGCGGCCTGATCGTATCTGACGGAGAGACCGAGCAGGGCGCTCGGCTTTCCGTTACAATGCGCCACCGTGCCGACCCATGAGTCGGAAAGTTCAGCCGAGGTGCTCCATGGATATCATCGAAACGATTAAAGAGCAGATTGCCAACAACACCATTCTGCTTTACATGAAAGGCTCGCCAAATGCCCCGCAGTGCGGCTTTTCCGCGAAAGCCGCGCAGGCCGTGATGGCGTGTGGTGAAAAGTTTGCGTACGTGGACATCCTGCAGAACCCGGAAATCCGCGCCAACCTGCCAAAATACGCCAACTGGCCAACTTTCCCGCAACTGTGGGTCGGTGGTGAGCTGGTTGGCGGTAGCGACATCATGACCGAGATGGCTGCAGACGGTTCGCTGCAAACCACCATCAAGGCTGCTGTTGAAGCTGCTGCTGCCAACAAGAGCGAAGCCTGATTCAGTACCTGTAGGAGTCTGGCTTGCCGGCGATGAACGATGACGCGGTTCATCAAGAGCACCGCGTTATCGTTCATCGCGAGCAAGTTTGCTCCTGCAGAGGTTTCAGGCAAGCCTGAAATCCACGCATAAAAAAGCCCCGCCTCTGTAAAAGAGTGCGGGGCTTTTTATTGCATCGAGATGAGTGGCGCTACGTTTATTCGTCGTCGCCCATCTGCGATTGCAAGTAGTTCTCGATACCGATTTTATCGATCAGGCCAAGTTGGGTTTCCAGCCAGTCGATATGTTCTTCTTCGGACTCAAGGATATCTTCAAGCAGTTCACGGCTACCGAAGTCGCCGACTGTTTCGCAATGTGCGATCGCCACTTTCAGATCGGCGTGGCCGGTCTTTTCGATACGCAGGTCACACTCGATCATTTCCTTGGTGTGCTCGCCGATCTGCAGCTTGCCCAGGTCCTGGACGTTCGGCAGGCCTTCGAGGAACAGGATGCGCTTGATCAGCTTGTCCGCGTGCTTCATCTCGTCGATGGATTCGTGGTACTCGTGCTTGCCGAGCTTGTTCAGGCCCCAATCTTCGTACATGCGCGCATGCAGGAAGTATTGATTGATCGCGACCAGTTCATTGGCAAGGATCTTGTTGAGATGCTGGATGACTGTAACGTCGCCTTTCATGATGGGGTCCTGCCCTTTATTAGCCGTCAATAGGGAAGAGTTTGAGCCCCGTATTTAATAGTGTCAAACCTAAGTTATTGAAACTTAAATGAAAATTAATCGGAATAAGAATGTTTGTGTTCCGCGTCTAGAGCCTAAGCAATTGATTTTCAGGCATAAAAAAACCGGACTTCAGTCCGGTTCTTTGAAATAGCGTATTTATGCGGCTGTAAATTCGACAGGAAAAGGAATCGCAGCCTGGGCGGTTTGCAGTTTGGTCAAGGTTTCGCGGACCACTTCCTTGGCCAGGCAGGCACATTTGCCGCATTGACTGGCAACGCCGGTGGCCTGGCGGACTTCCTTGTAGCTGCAGCATCCTTCATAGATCGCATCGCGGATTTGGCCGTCGGTGACGCCAGTGCAGAGGCAAACATACATAAGTGAAAACCGTCGCTTGTTTATGCTCGAATGCGATGGATCTTAATGTTAACGAGAATGATTGTCAAAGTGCTTTCGGGGCCCTTTTTTCAGCGCTGACGAACGGTAGCCAACAACGAAATCTTCTCCGGCGTTTTTTACCTGAGCGGGAAAAACCGTTAAGGACAGGTCAAAAACGCAGTGTATGATGACCGGTCTTTTCGAAACGGGTTCGTGTCACAGGGCTGTCGCCTGACGGTGGCAGGCTGATACGAATCTTGTTTTATACGTTTCTACACCAGGAGATATCCAATGAGCGTACTCGTAGGCAAGCAAGCCCCTGACTTCACCGTACCGGCTGTACTCGGCAATGGCGAAATCGTAGACAGCTTCACCCTGTCGTCGGCCATCAAAGGCAAATACGGCCTGGTGTTCTTCTACCCACTGGACTTCACCTTCGTTTGCCCGTCGGAGCTGATCGCTCTGGACAACCGCATGTCTGAGTTCAAGGCACGCAACGTTGAAGTGGTCGCGGTCTCGATCGACTCGCACTTCACCCACAACGCCTGGCGCAACACCCCGGTCAACAATGGCGGTATCGGCGAAGTCCGTTACACCATGGCTGCCGACATCAAGCAGGAAATCATGAAGGCCTACGACGTTCAGTCCGCTGACGGTGTTGCTTTCCGTGGCGCATTCCTGATCGACGACAAAGGCGTGGTCCGTTCGCAGATCATCAACGACCTGCCGTTGGGCCGTAACATGGAAGAGTTGCTGCGTCTGGTCGACGCTCTGCAATTCCACGAAGAGCACGGCGAAGTTTGCCCTGCCAACTGGAAAAAAGGCGACAAAGGCATGAACGCTTCGCCAGAAGGCGTTGCTGCTTACCTGACCGAGCACGCTGCTGCTCTGTAAGGCCGTTCCAGGTACAAAAAAACCGGCCTCAGGGCCGGTTTTTTATGCGCGGAATATGTCCAGAACCCTGTAGGAGCCAGCTTGCTGGCGATGGTGGCCGTTATGCCGCCATCGCCAGCAAGCCGGCTCCTACAGAGGCGTGCATCCTGTAGGCGCAGGTTGCACCTGGATCAATCGTCGAAATCTTCCCAGCCACCCATCTGCTTCCAGCGATTGACGATGCCGCAGAACAGCTCGGCCGTCTTCTCGGTGTCATAGCGAGCCGAGTGGGCCTCGCGGCCGTCGAAGTCGATATCGGCGGCCTGACAGGCCTTGGCCAGCACGGTTTGACCATAGGCCAGACCGGCGAGGGTGGCCGTGTCGAAGCTGGAGAACGGGTGGAACGGGTTGCGC
The DNA here is from genome assembly GCF_000802965.1 of Pseudomonas fluorescens. GTDB lineage: Bacteria > Pseudomonadota > Gammaproteobacteria > Pseudomonadales > Pseudomonadaceae > Aquipseudomonas > Aquipseudomonas fluorescens_A. The sequence goes on from NZ_JSAK01000018.1 coordinate 97,906, forward strand.
TTCATGTCCAGTCGCGCGACGGCGGCGTTCAGGAAGCCCAAATCGAAGCTGCTGTTGTGCCCGACCAGAATTGCCCGCTTGCAGCCGTTGGCCTTGAGCGCCTTGCGCACGCCGCGGAAGATGTCGTTCAGGGCCGCTTCTTCACTCACTGCCATGCGCAGTGGGTGATCGAGCTTGATCCCGGTGAACTCCAGCGCTGCCGCCTCGACGTTCGCGCCTTCGAAAGGCTCGACCCGGAAGAAGTAGGTGTGATCCGGGTAAACAAAACCCTTTTCATCCATGGCGATGGTGGTCGCGGCGATTTCCAGCAGAGCGTCGGTGGCCGAATTGAAGCCACCGGTTTCTACGTCGACGACAACCGGCAGGTAGCCACGAAACCGTGCGGCCATTGGGTGACGGGAACCGCCGCCACCGCCATTACCTTCCTGTTCGTCGTCGTAATGGTCTTCACTCACGCGTGTTCCTCCAGCAGGCGCCAGCGCAGTTTTTCACCGGCGCGCAGCGGGATAACGGTCAGCTCGCCAAATGGCAGGCTGGTTGGGGCGGTCCATTCTTCGCGAACCAGGGTGATGCGATCGGTATTTGCCGGCAGGCCGTAGAAACGCGGGCCGTTGAGGCTGGCGAAGGCTTCGAGCTTGTCCAGCGCGTTGCGCTGTTCGAAGGCTTCGGCGTACATCTCGATCGCGGCATAAGCGGTGTAGCAGCCGGCGCAACCGCAAGCGGCTTCTTTGGCGTGCTGGGCGTGGGGCGCCGAGTCAGTGCCGAGGAAGAACTTTTCGCTGCCGCTGGTGGCGGCGTCAAGCAGGGCTTCCTGGTGCGTATTGCGCTTGAGAATCGGCAGGCAATAGAAGTGCGGCCGAATCCCGCCCACCAACATGTGGTTGCGGTTGTACAGCAGGTGATGCGCGGTGATGGTCGCGCCAACGTTGGCCGAAGCCGAGTTGACGAACTGCACGGCGTCCGCGGTGGTGATGTGTTCGAACACCACTTTGAGCGTCGGGAAACGCTCGACCACACGGCGCATGTGCTCATCAATGAAGATTTTTTCGCGGTCGAACACGTCGACATCGCCACGGGTGACTTCACCGTGAATCAACAAAGGCATTCCCACTTCGGCCATGGCCTCCAGTGCAGGGAAGATCTTGTCGATGCTGGTGACGCCAGAGTCCGAATTGGTGGTCGCGCCAGCCGGGTACAACTTGGCGGCGTGCACGAAACCGCTGGCCTTGGCCTCGCGAATTTCTTCAGGCTGGGTGCGGTCGGTCAGGTACAGGACCATTAGCGGTTCGAACGGGCTGCCGGCCGGGCGGGCAGCGAGAATCCGCTGGCGATAGCCGTCGGCTTCGGCCGCATTGCGGACCGGAGGAACCAGGTTGGGCATGATGATGGCGCGACCAAAGGTGCGCGCGACATCCGCGACGGTATTGGTCAACACAGCACCATCGCGAAGATGAATATGCCAGTCGTCGGGACGCAGCAGGGTCAGGCGGTCGGACATGAGGGGATTCCAGGCGGGTCAAACTGAGGGGAATGCTACCGGAAAAGACTCTTGCAGGCACTCGCTATCAAGTTTTGCGGGAAGCTTCCGATATCCAACAGGTATGCCGTAAACAAGTGTGTGTCGGTCTTTGTGTTGTAGAAACCAGTGGAGCCTCCCGTGCGCCAGCGTTATTTAGCCTTGCTCAGTGTGTTTGCCAGCCTTCCCGCGATGGCGCTCACTTTCCAGACCCGTCTGGAGAGCATTGAGTGGACGGTCGAAGGTGACAAGTTCGAATGCCGCCTGACTCAGCCGATCACCGATTTCGGCTCGGGGCAGTTTGTGCGCCGTGCTGGCGAGCAGGCGACATTTCGTCTGAATGCTTACAACGCCATGATGGGCGGCGGTTCTGCGACATTGTTGGCGGCCGCTGCCCCTTGGCAACCGGGACGTGGCGATATCAACCTGGGCACGGTGAGAATTGGCAGCGGCAATGTGCTATTCAACAGCTCACAGATTCAGGCCGGGCGTTTGATCAGTGGCCTCATGGATGGGCGCAGTCCGGTGGTTCGGCATTCCTCGGGCGACGGCCGGGTGTCGGAAGTGCGGTTGCTGCCGGTCAAATTCAGCAAGGCTTTCGCTGATTATCAGGGCTGCGTGGCCAAGTTGTTGCCGCAAAACTTCGAGCAAGTGAAACAGTCCGAGGTTGGCTTCCCTGGTGGAGGTATCGATCTGGATGCCGCCGCCAAAGCCAAGCTGCAGGTCATGCTGGAGTACATGAAGGCTGATCCGACGGTCAATCACATCGAACTCGATGGCCACTCCGACAATAGCGGCAACCGATTGACCAATCGTGATCTGTCACGCCGCCGGGCCTTGGCCGTCATGGAGTTTTTCAAGGCCAACGGGATTCAGGAATCGCAAATCACTATCCGTTTTCACGGCGAGCGTTATCCGTTGGCGCCCAACACCAACAACGCCAACCGCTCGAAGAATCGCCGGGTAGCCGTACGCCTGGAGCGAGGGGCTCCGGCGGAGCAGGTTGCCCCTCAGGCTACGAAACCGGCAGCGTCGGCGACTTCCTGACCTGACGGTCATCGTCGCGCTCTCGACAGATTCTGTCGCTTCGTCGTCATAAGCTGTCGCGCCTCTGTAAATTATTCTGTATGAGCGGTAGACTTCACGGCTTTCCGTAGAACCCCGTGGAGTGATGGCATGGCGGACGTAAACAAGGTCGTTCTGGCGTATTCCGGCGGCCTGGACACTTCGGTGATCCTCAAGTGGCTGCAGGATACTTATAACTGTGAAGTCGTGACCTTCACCGCTGACCTGGGTCAGGGCGAAGAGGTCGAACCTGCACGCGCCAAGGCTCAGGCCATGGGCGTCAAAGAAATCTACATCGACGACCTGCGCGAAGAATTCGTGCGCGATTTCGTGTTCCCGATGTTCCGCGCCAACACCGTTTATGAAGGCGAGTACCTGCTGGGTACTTCCATCGCTCGTCCGTTGATCGCCAAACGCCTGATCGAAATTGCCAACGAAACCGGCGCTGACGCCATTTCCCACGGCGCCACCGGTAAAGGTAACGACCAGGTTCGTTTCGAACTGGGAGCGTACGCCTTGAAGCCAGGCGTGAAAGTGATCGCTCCGTGGCGCGAATGGGACTTGCTGTCCCGTGAAAAGCTGATGGATTACGCTGAAAAGCACGCGATCCCGATCGAGCGTCACGGCAAGAAAAAATCCCCGTACTCGATGGATGCCAACCTGCTGCACATCTCCTATGAAGGCGGCGTGCTGGAAGACACCTGGACCGAGCACGAAGAAGACATGTGGAAATGGACCGTCTCCCCGGAGAAGGCTCCCGACAAGCCGCAATACCTGGAACTGACCTACCGCAACGGCGACATCGTCGCACTGGACGGCGTCGAAATGACCCCGGCTACCGTGCTGGCGACCCTGAACCGTATCGGTGGCGAACACGGTATCGGTCGTCTGGACATCGTCGAGAACCGTTACGTGGGCATGAAGTCCCGCGGCTGCTACGAGACACCTGGCGGCACCATCATGCTGCGCGCCCACCGTGCGATCGAATCGATCACCCTGGACCGTGAAGTGGCTCACCTCAAAGACGAGCTGATGCCGAAGTACGCCAGTCTGATCTACACCGGTTACTGGTGGAGCCCTGAGCGTCTGATGCTGCAACAGATGATCGACGCGTCCCAGGCTCACGTGAACGGCGTTGTGCGCCTGAAGCTGTACAAGGGCAATGTGATCGTTACTGGCCGTAAGTCCGACGAGTCGTTGTTCGATGCCAACATTGCGACCTTCGAGGAAGATGGCGGCGCTTACAACCAGGCGGACGCGGCAGGCTTCATCAAGCTGAACGCCTTGCGTATGCGTATTGCAGCGAATAAAGGCCGGAAGCTTTTCTGAAGCTTTTGAGCTTGTGATGGGTTTGTGGCCTCGTCATTGACGAGGCCACAAATTTGCAAAATATCGTTTCTGTATGACACTGCGCTTCATTCATTTTTATCGTCTGGTGCTCCCTTGCGTCACGATTGATTGCTGTGCGCCATCATGCTGCTTTGATCAATGATCGTCATCTCGTGTGAATTCAAGTTATAAGCCACATAAAAAGCGGCGCTGCCTTGTTTTCTTGTCTGCTTTGAGCGTGCGCTTTCTTTCACCAACCTCTCCGATTCTGCACCGGTAAGAAACAAAATTACGCGGCCCTTCCTCGCCTGTGGTTTTTTGATTTTCTCCAGTAAAGTGCCGAACTCGATTTTTTCGCTCACCCAACGGGCATCAATGATGTAGAGGTCTTCCAAAAGCTCCGGCATCCGGCCGTGATGCTGAACCGAGAGGGTAGCCGATAGGTCGGTTTCGATCGGCGGGGCCTGTGCAGTTCGCGAGGGCGGAACTGATCGCCAATCATCAATCGACGAATCCCGGCCACTGTTGTCGAGCGACATCATTGAGTTGTCATTTTCCGGGCGCTCGACATTGTCCAGCGCCTTCATGAAGTGTTCTTCCTTTTCAAAGTCCGAAGGCGCGTAAAGCGACCGATAGTTAAAGTTGAGCGTGGCGAAAAAAAGAAGCAGCAAGTAAAAAGGAAAGCTGATCAAGAACCAGATGTAAATTTCACGATCCTCATTGTCCAGAAAAGGCAATGAGATGGCCGCCGATGTTTCTGATAGCGTTGCGAATATCGCGATAATGGTCATGGGGTTGGTCATTCTTTTTTTGAGTTTTGTCATATCTTTTTCTCATGTGATTTAATCTTTTCTTAGTTCGCTTGTGGTTGTTGTGGTTATTGGTTGTCATAGTATCTGTGGTGTTTGTAGTTTGGTTATTTTATTTTAACTGTGTAATGTTTTTTTGAATTTGTAATTGCTTCTCTGTTTTTGGTTTTTAAATTGCTCTTCTGTAATAATTGATCATGAGTGTTTTTTTGCTGTAAGAGCAAGTGGATGCATTGTGTATGATATTTCTGGTATGAATGTGGATTCAGAAAATATCAGTTACTTCCGACCTTTGTTTAATGGTTGGTGCTTGTCGGAATGCCGCTGTTTCGCATTTCTAACTGATTTTTCGTTCGTGAGTCGTTACAAAAAACTATTGAGAATTGAATTGTCTTCACGCTTGTTCCGTTTTCGAGGCATCGTGTCATTGGTTTTTTTGTAAGACTAATCCGCAATATTTGTAGGGAATGTCTCTCGCTGTGGGTGGCCGGGGGGCACGGCATGCCATGGATGAAACGACTAGGCTATTGTGCGGGCTCTAAAAATTCGAACAGCGAAAATTGGACTTGCCCATGAATAAAGTGCTGATCGTGGATGATCACCCCGTCATTCGTCTTGCGGTGCGTATGCTGATGGAACGTCATGGCTACGAAGTCATTGCAGAGACAGATAATGGCGTGGATGCATTGCAACTTGCCCGTGACTGTATGCCGGACATTGTCATTCTGGATATTGGAATACCGAAACTGGATGGGCTGGAAGTTATTGCGCGGTTGGCATCGACAGCAATGCCGGTGAAGGTATTGATACTGACGTCGCAGGCGCCCGGGCATTTTTCCATGCGTTGCATGCAATCGGGGGCGGCTGGATATGTCTGCAAGCAACATGACTTGACTGAGTTGCTCAGTGCAATCAAGGCGGTATTGTCCGGTTATAGTTACTTTCCCAATCAGGCGTTGCATACAGTGCGTGCAAGCCTTGGGAATGCCAGCGAAGCGGATATGGTAGATCGGCTTTCAGGGCGCGAAATGATGGTCTTGCAACAGTTGGCCAAGGGCAAGACTAATAAAGAGATTGCTGACGGGATGTTCCTTAGTAACAAGACCGTCAGTACTTACAAGACGCGTCTTTTATTAAAGCTTAATGCGCGCTCTTTGGTTGACCTGATTGAATTGGCTCAACGCAATGGGCTTGTGTAATCCGTTAGCGTAGAGCGATATGCGATGAACGGGCATTTATCGCAAGTCGGAACATAATAAAAAAAGCCTCCGTTTCGGGAGGCTTTCAGGTGTCATAAGTCAAAATCGTAATCGGCCAATTGCTTTTGCAGTCGGCGCTCCTCCAAAAGGTTATCGATGGTACGGCGCTTGCTAAGGTTGGTTTTCGCTACTTCAACCACCGGTTCAGCGTCATCAGCCTCCACGGGGGTGAAATCGTCCTCTACGTCCAATTGCTCTTTGCCAGTGCTCATTTAGTTACTCCAGGCTAAGACGGCCTTTGGGGCTCCTTATATCGATATTCTTCCAGTCGGTAAAAAAGATTTTTTCAATCGATAAATCAATAAACTTAATAGTGTCTCAATCGTCCGAGGTCTTGTGCTTGTATTCGCACAGGTCTTCGATCCGGCAACTGCCGCAGCGAGGCTTGCGAGCGAGGCAGACGTAGCGCCCGTGGAGGATCAACCAGTGATGGGAGTCGAGGAGGTATTCCTTGGGCACGAATTTCATCAGTTTTTTCTCCACCTCAACCACATTCTTGCCAGGCGCAATGCCGGTGCGGTTGCTGACCCGGAAAATATGGGTGTCTACGGCCATGGTCAGCTGACGGAACGCGGTATTGAGTACAACGTTGGCGGTTTTACGGCCTACGCCGGGCAGCGCCTCGAGCTCTTCGCGGGTCTGCGGTACTTCGCCTGCGTGGCGTTCCACCAGCAAGCGACAGGTCTCGATCACGTTTTTTGCTTTGCTGTTGAACAGGCCGATGGTCTTGATGTATTCCGACAAACCCTCGACGCCCAGTGCGTGAATCGCCGCCGGGGTATTGGCTACCGGGAACAGTTTTGCAGTGGCCTTGTTGACGCCGACATCGGTCGATTGCGCCGAAAGAATTACAGCAATCAGCAACTCGAACGGTGAGGAATAGGCCAGTTCGGTCTTCGGTTCCGGGTTGTCTTCATGCAGCCGGCGAAAAATTTCCAGACGTTTTGCGGCATTCATCGGCAGTGCTTTTCCTTGAGGACGGTCAGTGTGAAAGAGGTGTCGGGCGGTGCCACGCTTGCCATGCGGCGATCAGCAACCCCAACAGAATGAAACCGCCAGGGGTAAGCGTGGCCAGGCGTAAACCACCGTCAGCGGTCAAAACCCAGCCCTGCCAGCCGGCCTGTGTCATACCGGCCAGCCACGGTAGATGAGTGGCGATCGTCCCGCTGCCGACGAGTTCGCGCAGCAGCCCCATGCTGACCAACACCAAGCCGAAGAGGCCACTCAACCGCAGACGATCTCGCCACGGTCTCTGGAAATAACCAGTGTGTTCCAGGACGACGCACTGCAAGGCGATCAAGCCTGCATAAATCCCCACGTGCTGATGCCATTGCAGCGACCAGACTTGCGCACCCAACTCCGCGCAAGTGGTCAATGTGGCAGCCAGCAGCACGCTGGTCAGCAAGTGCGTCGTCGGATGCATTTGCGGCCTCAATGCGCCCATGCTAAGGCCAAAACAACTGATCACGAGCATGAACATCAGCCACAGACCGAGAGCAGGCGTCAGCGAACTGGTGGCGCCAATCAGGGGTGCAAGCATCAGCGTGTTCTGCAGAGTCGATGATTTATTCATGGGAAGAACTTCCGAGCAGATGTTGCCGGTGTTCATCGAAGTAGCGCAACGCTTCATGGAGGGCGTTAATGACCGCCCTGGAAGTAATCGTCGCGCCGGCGATCTGGTCGAATTGCCCCTGATCTTTTCTCAGCGCCCAGCCACTGTCGCCGGGTTCCGACCGTGATTTGCCGGAAAACACCTGAAGCCACGCATTGGGCCAGTCGGCGATCCGCGCGCCCAGGCCCGGAGTCTCCGATTGCTTGAGGGTTTTGACGCCGACCAGCCTGCCGTTGACATCAATGGCGATCAGCAAGTCAATCGTGCCGGCATAGCCCAGGGTCTGGCTGCGCAGCAACACCGCGCAAGGCTGGCTGGCTTTGGTCGCGCGGTAGCCTGTTATCAAGGTGCTGTTGGTCAACTCGGTGTTTTCGAGGGTGAGAGGCTGTTCCAGCGGTTGATTGTCATAGCTGTCGGGTGGCAACAAGTCGAGCAGGTTACGGCTGTCAATCAACCGTTGTTCAGCTGCAATACGGGGGGCGCTGCTGTACTGGACGTAATAGCTCAGACCAATGCCAACGGTGGTCAGAACTATCAGGATCGCAACGCTCGATGCGCGATTCATGGCGCAGTTCGCTCCTGTCTTGATGCGGCAAACCGCTCCAGCGCCGGTACGCAAAGGTTCATGAGGAGTACGGCAAACGCCACGCCATCCGGGTAGCCGCCCCATGTGCGAATCACATACGTGAGCAGGCCGACGCCAACGCCGAACAACAGTCGTGCCCCGGGGCTTTTCGCGCCGGACACCGGTTCCGTCACGATGAAAAACGCCCCCAGCATGCTCGCGCCAGTGAGCAGGTGAAACAGCGGTGAGCCATGTGAATCGGAGCCCGAGCCGTTCCAGCACAACAAACTGCTGATGAACAGGCTGGCGAGCATGCCGACCGGTGCATGCCAGCTGAACACTCGCTGTCGCAGAAGAAATGCACCACCGGCGAGAAAGGCCAGGTTCACCCATTCCATGCCTCGGCCACCGAAGTGACCAAACGCTAAATTTGTGGAGAATAATTCATCCATGGTCAGGCTTTTGTTGATCCGCAGGCTGTCCAGTGCCGTCGCCTGGACCCAGGCATCCGGGGGCTGTTCCAGGCCGAATACCTGCTGCAAGCCGCCCAGCAGATTCATGCCATGGGGCGCCGGCCAGTGCGTCATCTGCTGGGGAAAGGTCACCATTACCAAGGCGAAGCCAAGCATCGCCGGGTTGAACGGGTTGCCGCCGACGCCGCCATACAGATGCTTGCCGAACAGCATTGCGCAAGCGGCAGCACAGACCGTCAGCCACCATGGGCAGTAGGGCGGCAAGGCCAGGGCCAGCAGCGTCGCACTGACCAAGGCACTGCCGTCGCTCAAAGTGGTTTTGAGCGGGCGTCTGCGCAACTGCAATACAGCCGCTTCAACCGCCAACGCACTAAAACTTGCCAACAGCAGATTGAATAAAACCCCCCAGCCATACAGCCAGAACAGCACAAGCAACCCCGGCAGCGTGGCTAGCAACACCCGCTTCATGGCCTGCTGGAGGCGCTCGTCAACCGCTTCAAGGGGAGGCATAGGCATCCACCTGACGTTCAGCATCGCTGAGTGCACGCTCCAGGATTTCGATCTGTTCGGCGGGCGCTTCGTTGGCTTGAGCTTTCTTCAGTTCGGCGCGGCGCATGGCCAACTGGATCTTCGCCCGATTCAAATCGGCATTCTTTGCCGGAGCCGCAACGGGTGCCGAGACGGGTGGAGCGGTGCTTTCGAGCTGCGCCAGGGCTTTTTCGGCGGCCTCGAACTGTTGTTGCAGGACAATCAGTTGCGACTGCTGTTCGAAGGTCGGCGGATGGCCGAAGGCTTTGAGCGATTTGTTCAATTGCGCCCGGCTCATCGCCAAATCGATCTTGGCTTTTTTCAACGCCGCGTCGGCATTGGCGGCTTTCTGCGCGTGGACCCGCTCGAGGGCGGCCTGCACCGGGTCGACCGACACTTCACGTGGCTGGGCTGCGCGTTGCGCCCGGGCCTGGCGATCGGCGGCTTTCTGTTGTTCTTCCCGTTGCAGGCGGGCGTTGCGCTGTTCGAAACGGCGGCGAGCGTGATTGCGTTTGGCGGCACGGGCTCGTTGCTCCTCAACACTGAACGCCAGACCGCCGACAATCGGCAGCACCGTAGCCATCGGCAGCGGCCGCATTTCGATGCAGTCCACGGGGCAGGGCGCCACGCAGAGGTCGCAACCGGTGCATTCGTCGATGATGACCGTATGCATCAATTTGGCCGCACCGATGATGGCGTCAACCGGGCAGGCCTGAATGCATTTGGTGCAGCCGATGCACTCGGCTTCTCGGATGTAGGCGATCTGCGCCGGAGCCGAACCTCTACTCGCATCCAGTTCCAGCACCGGTACTTTAAGCAGCTCGGCCAAGGCTTTGATGGTTTCGCTACCGCCCGGCGGACACTTGTTGATGGGCTCACCGTTGACGATGCCTTCGGCGTAGGGCTTGCATCCGGGATGGCCGCACTTGCCGCATTGAGTCTGCGGAAGGAGGGCGTCGATGCGTTGAATCAGACTCATGTTTTGATCAGTCCACTGAATCCGAGAAAAGCCACTGCAATCAGGCCGGCACCGATCAAGTCGATCGGCAGGCCGCGAAAGGGCAGGGGGACATCATTATCGAGTGTGCGTTGGCGCAGGTCGTTAAACAGACTCAGCACCAGCCAGAAGCCCAGCCCGACACCCAGGCTCAGGGCTGTGGCGTGGAAGAGGCCGTTGTCGTCCTGAGCGTTGAACAATGTCACGCCCAGGATGCCGGCATTGGCCGCCATCAGCAGCCACAGGCCGTCGAATGAAAGCTTGGGCAGCAACCGCGCAAGCAGCTTGAGCAGAGGGGCGATCAACAGCACGCTCAGCGGTAGAAACACGAACAGGCGCAGGGCCGTCATATCCAGCGGCACAAGCAGCCAGTGATAAAACGCGTAGCCGAGCAAACCGACAATCAACATCAGGCACGTCGTTGCAATGCCCAGCGCATGGACTTGCCGGCGTTCGCTGCCCAACAAAGGATCGACGCCCAGCGGCCAATGCAACACGAGGTTGTTGATCAGGGCAGTGCTGATGAGTGTCAGAAGCAGTTCGGTCATGATCGTCCATATCCGATGCTGGATATCCTCTGTAGGAGCTGCCGCAGGCTGCGATCTTTTGATCTTGAAAGCGGAATCAAAAGATCGCAGCCTTCGGCAGCTTCTACAGAGATAGTATGGGCCAGACATGAAAATCCCACAGTCGCGCGAGGCACGACTGTGGGATCTGTTTGCCGCAATCCCTTACTTGATCCGCTGACCAGGCTTGGCGCCGCTGTCCGGGCTGAGCAGGTAGATTTCTTCACCGCCAGGGCCGGCCGCCATCACCATGCCCTCGGAAATGCCGAACTTCATTTTCCGTGGCTTGAGGTTGGCGATCATCATGGTCAGGCGACCATCGAGCTTGGACGGATCCGGGTAAGCGCTCTTGATGCCGGAGAACACGTTGCGTTGCTCGTCACCGATATCCAGGGTCAGGCGCAGCAGCTTGTCGGCACCTTCCACGTGTTCGGCCTTGACGATCAGGGCCACGCGCAAGTCGACCGCAGCAAAGGTATCGAACTCGATTTCCGGCGACAGCGGATCCTTGGCCAGCTCGCCGTTGCCGGCAGGTGCTGCGTCGCCGGTGTCGGTCTGGCTGGCGGTCAGGTCTTCTTTCGAAGCGTCGGTCATGGCTTGCACTTTTACTGGATCGATACGGGTCATCAGCGGCTTGAACTCGTTCAACTGATGGTTGGCGAGCAAGGTCGCGTGGTCGTTCCAGGTCAGCGGCGCGACGTTGAGGAACGCCTCGGCATCGGCGGCCAGCAGCGGCAGCACCGGTTTGAGGAAGATCACCAGTTGGCGGAACAGATTGACGCCGGTGGCGCAGATCGCCTGGACTTCATCCTGCTTGCCTTCCTGTTTGTTCAACGACCACGGAGCCTTGTCAGCGATCCAGGCGTTGGCGCGGTCGGCCAGGCCCATGATCTCGCGCATGGCACGGGCGAAGTCGCGGGCTTCATAGGCGTCGGCAATGCCAGGCGCGGCGGCCAGGAAGGCTTCGGTCAGTTCCGGCGCGGCGTTGGTGTCGACCATCACACCGGCATTGCCTTTGTTGATGAAACCGGCACAACGGCTGGCGATGTTGACGACTTTGCCGACCAGGTCGGAGTTGACCTTCTGCACGAAGTCTTCGAGGTTCAGGTCGAGGTCATCGACGCCACGGCTCAGTTTGGCCGCGTAGTAGTAGCGCAGGTATTCCGGCGACAGGTGATCCAGGTAGGTCCGCGCCTTGATGAAGGTGCCACGGGACTTGGACATTTTCTGGCCATTGACGGTCAGGTAGCCGTGTACGTTGATGCCGGTCGGCTTGCGATAACCCGCACCTTCGAGCATCGCAGGCCAGAACAGGGCGTGGAAGTTGACGATGTCCTTGCCGATGAAATGGTACAGCTCGGCGGTGGAGTCCTTGCCCCAGAACGCGTCGAAGTCCAACTCCGGCGTACGGTCGCAGAGGTTCTTGAAGCTGGCCATGTAGCCGATCGGCGCGTCCAGCCACACGTAGAAATATTTGCCCGGCTCGTCGGGAATCTCGAAACCGAAGTACGGTGCATCGCGGGAGATGTCCCACTGTTGCAGGCCTGCGTCCAGCCATTCGGCAATCTTGTTCGCCACGGCGTCTTGCAGAGTGCCGCTGCGGGTCCAGGTTTGCAGCATTTCCTGGAAGTCCGGCAACTTGAAGAAGAAGTGCTGGGAATCCTTGAGCACCGGAGTGGCGCCGGAAATCGCAGACTTTGGATCTTTCAGGTCGGTCGGGGCGTAGGTCGCGCCGCATTTTTCGCAGTTGTCGCCGTACTGGTCTTCAGTGCCGCATTTCGGGCAAGTGCCCTTGATGAAGCGGTCGGCCAGGAACATTTTCTTTTCCGGGTCGAAGTACTGAGTGATCGAGCGCTGGGCGATGTGCCCGGCGTCGCGCAGCTTCAGGTAGATCTGGCTCGACAGCTCACGGTTTTCTTCGGCGTGAGTGGAGTGGAAGTTGTCGAAGTCCACCAGGAACTCGGCAAAGTCGGCGCTGTGTTCAGCCTGGACGTTGGCGATCAGTTGTTCCGGGGTGATGCCTTCTTTTTCCGCGCGCAGCATGATCGCCGAACCGTGGGCGTCGTCGGCGCAGACATAAATGCATTGGTTGCCGCGGTGCTTCTGGAAGCGCACCCACATATCGGTCTGGATGTATTCCAGCATGTGGCCAAGATGGATCGAACCATTGGCATAGGGCAGGGCGCTGGTGACGAGGATCTTGCGTGGCTCGGACATGGGGCTCGGCTACTTGATGAAACGGAGGTCGGCCACTATAAAGCGCTGGCGCGGATTTTTCATCCTGTGCACCTGTTTCCTGTTGCTGCAATCGCAAAAAACCGTGGCGAGGGAGCTTGCTCCCGCTGGGTGGCGAAGCCGCCCCCTAACCTGTCGATGCCAATCTGTCAGACAAACGGAGTCATTCGAATGACGGCTGCTGCGCAGCCGGGCGGGAGCAAGCTCCCTCGCCACAATTGGATGGCCGGCGTAGGATACCCGCCATCTATTCCCAGTCTTGTTTTCGGAGTTGCCCATGAGCGCCGTCAATCGCGCAGCGGTGGAAGCCGTCCTTCGCCAATACACCGACCCTTACCTGAACCAGGACCCGGTCAGCGCCGGATGCGTGAGCAACATCGAAATCCAGGGCGATCGCGTCAGCGTGCAGCTCGAACTGGGTTATGCCGCCGGTCTGTTCAAAAGTGGCTGGGCGCAGATGCTGGAAATGGCTATTCAAGGATTGGATGGCGTAGCAAGTGCCCGCGTCGACATCACCAGCGTGATCGCCGCGCACAAGGCTCAAGCGCAGATTCCGGGCCTGGCCAACGTCAAGAACGTGGTAGCCGTGGCGTCCGGCAAGGGCGGTGTGGGCAAGTCCACCACCGCGGCCAACCTGGCACTGGCGCTGGCCCGTGAAGGCGCCAAGGTTGGGATTCTCGATGCGGACATCTACGGGCCGAGCCAGGGCATCATGTTCGGCATCGCGGAAGGTACCCGGCCTCAGATCAAGGATCAGAAGTGGTTCGTGCCGATCCAGTCCCATGGCGTCGAAGTGATGTCCATGGCATTCCTGACCGATGACAACACGCCGATGGTCTGGCGCGGGCCGATGGTCTCCGGCGCCTTGTTGCAACTGGTGACCCAAACTGCGTGGGGCGACCTGGATTACCTGGTCATCGACATGCCGCCAGGCACCGGCGACATCCAGCTGACCCTGGCGCAGAAAGTCCCGGTGGCCGGTGCCGTCATCGTGACCACACCACAGGACCTGGCTTTGCTGGACGCGCGCAAGGGCGTGGAAATGTTCCGCAAGGTCAACATTCCGGTGTTGGGCGTGGTGGAAAACATGGCTGTGCACATTTGCTCGAACTGCGGACATGCCGAGCATCTGTTCGGTGAAGGCGGCGGTGTAAAACTGGCCAATCAGTACGGCGTGGAGCTGCTGGCTTCGTTGCCGCTGGCGATGGCCATCCGTGAACAGGCCGATGGCGGTAAGCCAACGGTGATCGCCGAGCCGGACAGTCCGATCGCCCTGGTTTACCAGGAACTGGCACGTCACGTTGGCGCGCGGATCGTGTTGCAGGAAGCTGCGACGCCGGCGATGCCGAACATCAGCATCAGCGACGATTGATTCCGGTCACCTCTTAAAAGATCGCAGCCTGCGGCAGCTCCTACATGGGATTGATGTTCACCCTGTAGGAGCTGCCGCAGGCTGCGATCTTTTGATCTTGTTTTAGATTCGCAACCCGCCATCCATCTCCAGAATCCGACCGGTGTAGTAGTCGTTCTCAAAGATGTAAGCCGCCGAATGGGCGATTTCTTCAGGCTTGCCCATGCGCTTGAGCGGAATCCCCGACGTCATCTTCTCCAACGCTTCCGGTTTCATGCCCAAGGTCATTTCGGTTTCGATGAAGCCCGGTGCAATGCCGGCCACGCGAATGCCGTAGCGCGCCAGTTCCTTGGCCCAGGTCACGGTCGCCGCAGCGACACCGGCCTTGGCGGCGGAGTAGTTGGTCTGACCGACGTTGCCGGCGCGGGAAATCGACGAGATATTGATAATCGCGCCGCTGTTGTTCAGCTCGACCATCTTCGCCGCGACTTCACGGGTGCACAGGAACACGCCGGTCAGGTTGACGTCGATCACCGCCTGCCACTGTGCCAGGCTCATCTTGGTCATTTCGCCGTCCTTGACCTTGAGCAACAGACCGTCACGCAAAATACCGGCGTTGTTGATCAGGCCATGGATCGCACCGAAGTCTTCGGCGACCTGCGCGACCATGTGGGTCACCTGTTCTTCATTGGCGACGTTGCACAGATAGGCGCGGGCCTCGACACCTTTGGCCTTGCAAGCGGCAACGGCGTCGTCGAGTTTTTCCTGGTTCAAGTCGACCAGCGCGAGCTTCGCGCCCTTGTCGGCGAAATACTCGGCCATGGAGCGGCCTAAACCCTGGCAACCGCCAGTGATAATGATTACTTTGTCAGTGAGTTGCATTCGCATGCCCCGGTAGCAGGTCTAGAGTGGTTTCCTTGTTGAGAGCCTCTCGATCTGCGCCCGACGTGGCCCGGCTGCACATGAGAATTGCCCCCGATGGCGTGCTGGGAACTTATCCCCAGGTGCCCGCCCGTTTTTTCGACGGATTCTATATAAGGAGTCATAAATTGAGCGTAGAAGCGGCCAAGAATGCCCGAGAATTGCTTCTCAAGGAATACCGTGGAGTGCTGTCGACCCACTCCAAGGCGATTCCCGGCTTCCCGTTTGGATCTGTCGTTCCGTACTGCCTGGACGAGCACGGTCGGCCGCTGATCCTTATAAGCCGCATCGCTCAGCACACCCACAACTTGCAGAAGGATCCAAAATGCTCGCTTTTTGTCGGCGAGCGTGGGGCTGAAGATGTGCAAGCCGTTGGTCGGCTGACCTATCTGGCCGAGGCGCAGATGCTCGAGGACGAGTCGGCCATCGATGCGGCGGCCGAGCGTTATTACCGCTACTTCCCCGA
This sequence comes from Pseudomonas fluorescens, assembly GCF_000802965.1. Lineage (GTDB taxonomy): Bacteria > Pseudomonadota > Gammaproteobacteria > Pseudomonadales > Pseudomonadaceae > Aquipseudomonas > Aquipseudomonas fluorescens_A. The sequence goes on from NZ_JSAK01000018.1 coordinate 113,598, forward strand.
ATCGCAGAACTACCACAAGGCCCATGATTTCGATTTCTGGGTGCTGCAACCGGTGCGTCACCGTTATATCGGCGGTTTTGGCGCCATTCATTGGGTCAACGACCTGATCCTGGCGAACCCTTTTGCCGGCAAGGCTGAAGTGAGCATGGTCGAGCACATGAACGCCGATCACGGCAAGGCGATTGCCCATTACGTCGATCTGGCGGGTTTGCCGAAAACCGCGCCGGCGCAGATGGTCGGAATCGACAGCGAAGGTATGCACCTGCGCATCGGGCAAGTGCTCTACTGGTTGCCGTTCCAGGCTCCGTGTAATACGCCGACACAAGTTCGCCAGGCCTTGGTTTTCCTGGCTCACGCCGAGCATTGGCCAAAAAATGAAGTAGCCGACGCTTGAATTCACGAAACGGCGACGTCATCTAAGGATTACTGGCAAGGCATTCTTGCGTTGAGGAACCATTTGATGCGCCCTTTTTTGTTGCTCTTTCTGCTGTTCCCGGTGTTGGAGCTGTTCGTATTCGTCAAGGTGTCAGGGGCTATCGGGTTTTTCCCGGCCCTGCTGCTGATCATTCTCGGCTCGATGTTCGGTGTATTCGTGTTGCGAGTCGCCGGACTGGCAACGGCCTTGCGAGCGCGTGAAAGCCTGAACCGTGGCGAGTTGCCCGCGCAGACCATGCTCGAAGGCCTGATGCTGGCATTGGCCGGTGGTCTGTTGATCCTGCCGGGTTTCATCAGCGACGTGGTCGGCCTGATCATGCTGCTGCCGATCTCTCGTCGTCTGCTGGCCAATAAAATGCGCCAGCGTGCCGAGGAGCAAGCGATCCGCCAGCGTGCGTTCGCCGATGACCTTCAGTCCCGTGGCGGCCCTGCGCCGCGTGAGCCGCTGGGCCGCGAGCCGAACGTGATCGAAGGCGAGTTCGAACACCGCGATAGCAAGTAACACCTCATATCGACACGGCACCTTCGGGTGCCGTGTTCGTTTGCGGGCAAAGAGAAGAAAATTTTTCGATCCCCGCCCTTGTAATAAGCTTATGCGCCCTTATGTAACGGTCACCGCAAGGTTTCTGGTGATCACGCCAGACAGACTTCCGCGGTTCGCTCGACGAACCGCACCCGGCACCGCCGGACTTTGTTAAACCCGCCGGGACTACACCGGCCGATGAAAACCACAATTAGGAGAGATCGACAATGAAGCTTCGTCCTCTGCATGACCGCGTCGTCATCCGTCGCAGCGAAGAAGAAAAGAAAACCGCTGGCGGTATCGTCCTGCCAGGTTCGGCTGCTGAAAAAGCCAACAGCGGCGAAATCCTCGCTGTCGGCACCGGCCGCGTACTGGATAACGGTGAAGTGCGTGCACTGTCCGTGAAAGTGGGCGACAAGGTTGTGTTCGGTCCTTACTCCGGCAGCAACACTGTGAAAGTCGACGGCGAAGACCTGCTGGTAATGAGCGAGAACGAAATTCTCGCTGTTGTCGAAGGCTGATTACCCGCTCATTTTCCCGTTACTACAAAGTATTTAAGGAATATCGATCATGGCTGCTAAAGAAGTTAAATTCGGCGATTCCGCCCGCAAGAAAATGCTCACCGGTGTCAACGTCCTGGCTGACGCAGTAAAAGCGACCCTGGGCCCGAAAGGCCGTAACGTGATCATCGAGAAGAGCTTCGGCGCTCCGACCATCACCAAGGACGGCGTTTCCGTAGCCAAAGAAATCGAACTGGAAGACCGTTTCGAAAACATGGGCGCGCAGTTGGTCAAAGACGTTGCCTCCCGTGCCAACGATGACGCAGGCGACGGCACCACCACCGCTACCGTTCTGGCTCAATCGATCGTCAACGAAGGCCTGAAAGCCGTCGCTGCCGGCATGAACCCGATGGACCTCAAGCGCGGTATCGACAAAGCGACCATCGCTATCGTCAAAGAGCTGAAAGCCCTGTCCAAGCCATGCGCTGACACCAAGGCTATCGCTCAGGTAGGCACCATCTCCGCCAACTCCGACAACTCCATCGGCGACATCATTGCCGAAGCCATGGAAAAAGTCGGTAAAGAAGGCGTGATCACCGTTGAAGAAGGCTCGGGCCTGGAAAACGAACTGTCGGTTGTTGAAGGCATGCAGTTCGACCGTGGCTACCTGTCCCCGTACTTCGTCAACAAGCCAGAGACCATGGTCGCTGAGCTGGACGGCCCGCTGATCCTGCTGGTCGACAAGAAGATCTCGAACATCCGCGAAATGCTGCCAGTACTGGAAGCCGTTGCCAAAGCCGGCCGTCCACTGCTGATCGTGGCCGAAGACGTTGAAGGCGAAGCCCTGGCGACTCTGGTTGTGAACAACATGCGTGGCATCGTTAAAGTCGCAGCCGTCAAGGCTCCAGGCTTCGGCGACCGTCGCAAGGCCATGCTGCAGGACATCGCTGTTCTGACCGGCGGTACCGTCATCTCCGAAGAGATCGGCCTGAGCCTGGAAAGCACCACCCTGGAGCACCTGGGTAACGCCAAGCGCGTGACCCTGTCCAAGGAAAATACCATCATCGTTGACGGTGCTGGCGTACAAGGCGACATCGAAGCACGCATCAACCAGATCCGTGCCCAGGTTGCCGAGACTTCCTCGGACTACGACCGTGAAAAACTGCAAGAGCGTCTGGCCAAACTGTCGGGCGGCGTTGCAGTGATCAAGGTTGGCGCTGGTTCCGAAGTAGAAATGAAAGAGAAGAAAGCCCGCGTTGAAGACGCCCTGCACGCTACCCGTGCAGCCGTTGAAGAAGGCGTGGTACCTGGCGGTGGCGTGGCCCTGATCCGTGCTCTGCAAGCACTGTCCGATCTGAAAGGCGACAACGCCGATCAGGACGTGGGTATCGCTGTTCTGCGTCGTGCCATCGAAGCACCTCTGCGTCAGATCGTTGCCAACTCCGGCGACGAGCCAAGCGTAGTGGTCGACAAGGTCAAGAACGGCGCGGGCAGCTTCGGCTACAACGCTGCGACTGGCGAATATGGCGACATGATCGAAATGGGCATCCTGGACCCAACCAAGGTCACCCGTTCGGCTCTGCAAGCAGCAGCCTCGATCGGCAGCCTGATCCTGACTACCGAAGCAGCAATCGCTGATGCACCGAAGAAAGACGGCGGTGCTGGCGGCGGTATGCCAGACATGGGCGGTATGGGCGGCATGGGCGGCATGATGTAAGCCAGCCTTACCCCTGTATTAAAAAACCCCGCCTGCGACGAGCAGGCGGGGTTTTTTATTGGGCTTATAAAAGATCAACGTTAAAAGATCGCAGCCTTCGGCAGTTCCTACAGGGAAATGCGACAGTTGTGGGAATCGCGGCATGAAGATGCGATCCCTGTAGGAGCTGCCGAAGGCTGCGATCTTTTGATCTTCTATCAGGCCCTGACCGGTTCAGTCTTGCTCACCGGTTCAGCCGTTGATGTCGGCCGATACAGAATCCAGTAATACGACCCCAAACAAATCAACCAGCAGAACACCGCGGTCCACACGTTGTGCGAGAAAAAGTGCGCACCCTGCATCATCCGGCCGATAGAGAACACCGAGCCCAAAGCGATGGCGAAAACAAACGCCGCACGTGCCATGCGCGGACGACGGTCGCGCAACACGAAAAACAACGCAAACAGCGTAAATCCGGTGGCGGCATGACCGCCGGGCCAGCAACGGCCAGGCTTGTCGGTAGGCGGGCGAGGGCTCAGCAATTCACTGTAGGTTTCGTGCCCACCGAACTGCTCAAGGCTCCAAGGACATTGCACTGCCGTCACCGCTTTCATGGGGGTGACAAAAGATGTCGCCAAACCCAGGGACAAGACCAGGCAGCCAAGCTCTCGTTTGAACGGTTTGAGCCTGACCATGAAAAACGAACCGATGAAGCCGAGAATGGCAAACACCGAGAACGCGATGACTACTTGCTTTGCCCGGTCATGCAGGATGTCTTCGAGGAAGTAACTGTGCCGCCCGATGAACTCTCCCGCGACCGGATCGTAGAAGAGCCTGGCCAGGTCCATGTCCAGGGACGTCAGCTCAAGCAATACCAAAATTATCGCCGCGACGGCGGGAACGCCCAGGCATACCCACCAGTTGAGCGGGCGGGACGCAGGGCGGACGAGGGTCGAAACCATGGCAATTCCTTGGTCGGTGAAGAGATCTGAAGTACGCAGCCGCGCGGAGTTTGAGCCTGATCCTGTCGTCAGTCTGTGAACCAATAGTGAAAAAGTTGTTGAGCCGTTAACCCGTTCGTTCGCTGGATCAATGACTGCACGCAGTCCTAGCCGTGAGCCACACTTGGCCTTAAGCTGCGCGGGCCAAGACGGCCGTTTCCGCGTACGAAGAAGGTGCCCATGCGAATTCTATTGGTTGAAGACAACCGCGATATCCTGGCTAATCTCGCCGATTACCTGGGTCTCAAAGGCTATACCGTGGATTGCGCGCAGGACGGTTTGTCAGGCCTGCATCTGGCGGCCACCGAGCATTACGACTTGATCGTGCTCGACATCATGTTGCCCGGGATCGACGGCTACACCCTGTGCAAGCGCCTGCGCGAAGATGCACGCCGCGATACGCCGGTGATCATGCTGACGGCTCGCGATCAATTGGATGACCGGCTACAGGGCTTCAAGTCCGGTGCCGATGATTACCTGATCAAGCCCTTTGCCCTGTCGGAACTGGCGGCGCGCATTGAGGCCGTCATGCGTCGTACCCAGGGTGGCGGTCGCCGCACCCTGCAAGTCGGCGATCTGAGCTACGACCTCGATACCCTGGAAGTTACCCGCGAAGGTCGTCTGCTCAAGCTCAACCCGGTGGGCCTGAAGTTGCTGGCCGTACTGATGCAGAAAAGCCCGCACGTGCTGCGCCGGGAAATTCTCGAGGAAGCGCTGTGGGGCGACGACTGCCCGGACAGCGACAGCCTGCGCAGCCATGTCCACCAGTTGCGCCAGGTGATCGACAAGCCATTCGCCAAGCCCTTGCTGCAAACCGTGCACGGTGTGGGTTATCGCTTGGCCGAGGGCCGTGATGGAGTTTAAGCAAAGCCTTTCCCAGCGGATCATTATTGCCTTTGCGCTGATGAGCGCGTTGGTGGCGGGTGCGTTCGCGATGGGCATTGTCTTCACCGTGCACCTGGTGGAAGAAAAACTGATTTCGGCCGGTCTGGGCGGCGATTTACAACGTCTGTTGCTGATGGACAATGTCTCCGACTGGAGCCATCGCCCTGAGCCCGACCAGTTGTTCTATTTCAGCGGTGGACGCGGCGACTTCGAGCTGCCCAAGGATTTGCGCCACCTCGATACGGGGTTTCACGAAGTATTCCGCGAGAATTTGTCCTACCACGCGATGGTCGAAATCATTGATGGCCGGCGGTATGTGCTGTTGCAGGATCAGAGCGATTTTGAAGAGCGCGAGCGAGTGTTGTTCGCCGTGGTGCTGGTGGGTTTCGTGCTCAGCCTGGCGTTGGCGGTTTTCCTCGGATGGGTCCTCGCGCGCAAGGTGATGGCGCCGGTGGTGCGCCTGGCACGTCAGGTGCGTCATCGTGATCAGCTGTTAGGTTTGGCGCCACCTCTGGCGCCCGATTATGCGGCCGATGAAGTGGGTGAACTGGCGGTCGCCTTTGACGCTACGCTCGGCCGATTGCGCCAGGCATTGACCCGGGAGCGCTTGTTCACCAGCGACGTCAGCCACGAACTGCGCACGCCCTTGATGGTGTTGGCCAGTTCCTGTGAATTGTTGCTGGAAAACTCGGGCCTTGATCAGCGCGGCCGAGCCCAGGTCGAACGAATCGCACGGGCCTGTGAAGAAATGCGTGAGCTGGTGCAAACCTTCCTGATGCTGGCCCGTGCGCAACGTGAAGACGCCAACATGTCACCGCAGCAGTCCGTGAGCCAAGTGGCCGATGGGCTGCTCAGTCTGTGGCGCGGGCCGATTGAGGAAAAAGGGTTGAGGCTGATCTTCGAGCCGGGTAATCCACAGACCACTCGCTATAACGCGACGCTCTTGCAAGCGGTCATGGGCAACCTGCTGCGTAATGCGCTGCACTACACCGAACGGGGCTTCATTCGCTTGACGCTGACGACCGGTGGTTTCCTGGTCGAGGACAGTGGCGTGGGTATTCCCGAGGAAAAACGCGAAGCCATGTTCGAGCCCTTTGTGCGGGGCACGGAGAAACGCGGTGACGGGCTGGGGTTAGGTCTGTCATTGGTGCAACGAATCTGTGAAAACCAGGGCTGGAGCGTCAGCCTCACTACCATGGAGCCCAACGGTTGTCGTTTCCACGTGCAGTTGCATACATCTCAAGTGAATTGAGCGATCTGTCAAAAGGCGATTAGGGCCATAGCCAAGCCTTGTAATACCTCGAAATATTTTCGACTTTTACATAACATTTTTTTCACAAAGGGATAACCTGAATCTGACAACCCGCTCCATATGGTGGTCGTTGGTATCAGAAGCTAAGGAGACCTTTGTGATGGCCGGCCCTATCAAATTAGATTTTTCCGAAAAGTACGACGATCAACACGCCCAGCGTTACCTGCGCAAGCACAAGGATGGTCTTGGCCGTCGACTGTCCCATTTGCGGGACGAGCAACTGGCACGAAAGGCATTGGCGCTGGTTGGCGAGCCGGGCCTGGTCCTCGATTTGCCCTGCGGTGCGGGGCGTTTCTGGCCGTTGCTGGCAGAAAAGCCCAATCGTGTGATCATCGGTGCCGACAATTCCGAGTCCATGCTGAAGATCGCTACACAGGCGCAACCTGCCGATGTGGTGAAACGGGTACAACCCTTGCACACTTCTGCATTCGACATCGCCCTGCCTGATAACGCCGTCGACAGCATTTTTTGCATGCGTTTGCTCCATCACATCGGTGAAGCCGAGCATCGACTGGCGATTTTGCGTGAGTTCGAGCGCGTCACCCGAGACAGTGTGATTCTTTCGCTGTGGGTGGATGGCAATTTCAAAGCCTGGAAACGCAAGCGCGCAGAGAAAACCCGTGGGCAGGTTGGTTATCAGAATCGATTTGTGTTACCGGCTGCTACGGTAGAAAAGGAATTTGAACAGGCAGGTTTCCGAATTCAGGAACAACTGGACTTTATACCGCTCTATGCCATGTGGCGGGTCTACGTATTACGGAAGAGGTAAGAGAATGGCAGTGCAATGTGCAGCGGAAACGGAAGTCGCTTCCCCGGACCGCTTCGACTATTTCTGGAACCAGCGCGGTGAATGGGTAGAAGAACCCAATGTCCGTCGCGGTGGAGAAAGTGGCGTGCAGCGCATCATGGGTAGCGATGGTCAGCTGCTCTACGTTAAACGGCAGACCGGGCATATCCATCGCAGCTGGTTGCACCCGTTTGGTCGGCCGACGGTTTTGCGTGAGCGTGATGCGCTGACTGGCGTGCGGGCACTGGGTGTCCGCGTTCCGGAAATCGTTTACTGCGGCGCACAACGCGATCCGGTGCACAAATGGCGCGCACTGCTGGTTACCAAGTCACTGGACGGCTTTGAAGAAATCGAACATTGGTACGCTGGCGGCGGCCGCGAGCGTGTCGGTGAAGTCGCGCATGATCGCGTGTTGAAGGATCTGGCCGAGAACCTTGCGCGTATGCACAAGGGTCGTTGGCAGCATAGCTGCATCTATATCAAACACGTATTTGTGCGCGTTACCGGTGTCGGCGAAACCGCCAAAGTCGAGGTCGCCCTGATCGATCTGGAGAAGTGCCGACAGCGTCTGACCGCTTATCGCGCAGCGGCTCATGACATGAAGCAACTGCGTCGCCACTCGTCGTTCAGCACGACGGACTGGGACAAACTCGTCTATTTTTATAAGACGGCGTTTGGCAGCGCTATCAAAGGTTTATAGCAATGAAACTCGAAGTTGCGCGAGGTTTGTTTCTGATAGGAGCCTTGGCAGTTGCTTCACTCGCGGTGGCTGCCTGGGAGCAGCCCCGCACGCAAGTCCTCAGTTCAATGCAAGGGGACGCGCATTGTCCGTTGCCACGGGTTGCCAAGGCATCCGTAGCAACACAGCCCGACCATGATCTATTGCTGTTCATGTTCGGACTTTCTCAAGGATTGAGGCCGCAAAGTTGAACAGATTGAAGCCAAAATAAAAGGCCTCGCTGATGCGAGGCCTTTTTTATGCCCGTCAACAACTGACTTGCACACAATCTCGTAGGAGCCGGCTTGCTGGCGATCCAGGCACCGAGGTGCTCCAGACATACCGCGTCGTCGTTCATCGCCAGCAAGCCGGCTCCTACAGGGCGTTGGTGTGTACAGTTTTCTCGGATTTGGCCAGCAGTGTGTACACGCATGGCAACACGAACAATGTGAACAACGTACCAATCGACATCCCCGTCGCAATCACCGTACCGATATCAAAGCGGCTGACCGCTCCCGCCCCGGTGGCGATGATCAAGGGCACCATACCGAACACCATGGCGGCGGTCGTCATCAGCACCGGGCGCAAACGGATGGCCGCAGCTTCTTCCACCGCCTCGCGAGCGCTCAGCCCCTTGTCTTTGCGCAGCTGATTGGCGAACTCGACGATCAAAATCCCGTGCTTGCTGATCAGTCCAATCAACGTCACCAATCCGACCTGTGTGTAGATATTCATGCTCGACCAGCCGAGGAACAAAGGAATCAGCGCCCCGCAGATCGACAGCGGGACGGTCACCAGAATCACCAGCGGGTCGCGGAAGCTTTCAAACTGGGCTGCCAATACCAGGAAAATGATTGCCAGTGCCAAGGCAAAGGTCACCCACAACGCACTGCCTTCCTGCACGTATTGCCGCGAAGCACCCGCATAGTCGAAGGCAAAGCCTGCTGGTGCTTCTTCCCGAGCGATCTGGAGAACGGCGTCGATCGCTTCGCCCATGCTGACCAGCGGCACCCCGGACAGGATGGCCGAGTTGAGTTGCTGGAACTGGTTCAGTTGCCGTGGACGCGCCCGGTCGGTCACGCTAATCAGGGTCGAGAGGGCCAGCAGTTCGCCTTTACTGTTCTTCACGTAATAATTGTTCAGCCATTGCGGGTTATCCCGGAAAGGCCGCTCGACCTGTGCAATGACTTTGTAGCTGCGACCCTCGATGGTAAAGCGGTTGATCTCTGCTTCGCCGAGCAAAGTGGCCAGCGTTCCGCCGAGATCCTGCATCGAAACACCCATCTGCGCAGCCTTCGCGCGATCGATATCCACCACCACTTCCGGCTTGTCGAACGCCAGGTCGACGTCGGCGAAGGCGAACTTGCCGGACTCCATCACCCGTTTTTTCACCCGGTCGACCACTTGCAGCAGCAACTCATAGTCGTTGGCGGTGTTGATGACGAACTGGAAAGGCAGCCCTTCGCCAGTGCCGGGCAGGGATGGCAGGTTGAAGCCGAAAATCTGCAGCCCCGGAATGCTCGCCAGTTTCGATTGCACCTCGGGCAGGAGCTGCATTTGAGTGCGGCTGCGCTCGTTCCACGGTTTCAGCAGGAAGCCGCCGACGCCCGATTGCACGCCGTTGAAACCATTGATCTGGAACGAGGAGTAGTACTCGGGAAACGCCTTGAAGATCGTGATGAACTCGTCGGTGTAGGTGCTCAGATAGTCGAGGTTGGTCGGTTGCGGAGCGCTGGCTATCATGAAAATGATGCCCTGGTCCTCATCCGGCGCCAGTTCCGACTTGGTGAAGTTGAGCAGCACCGGGATCAGGCACAGCACAATCGCCGCGAACACCAATACCACCGGCCGAGTGTTGAGGGTGCCGTGCAGCATGCTTTGATAGCGACGCTTGAGACTTTCGAAAATCAGGTCGAGGCGATGGGCCAGTCCACTGGGGTTTTCGTCGTGTCGCAGTAGAAAGGCGCACATCATCGGCGAGAGGGTGAGGGCGACGATGCCGGAAATCACCACCGCCCCGGCCAGGGTCAGGGCGAACTCCTTGAACAGCGCCCCGGTAAGCCCCGTCAGGAAACCGATCGGCGCGTACACCGCCGCCAGGGTGATGGTCATCGAAACCACCGGCATGGCGATTTCCCGGGCACCTTCGATGGCGGCGTCCAGCGGCGTCTTGCCTTCCTCGATATGGCGATGGATGTTTTCCACCACCACGATGGCATCGTCCACCACCAGGCCAATGGCCAACACCATCGCCAGCAAGGTCAGCAGGTTCAGGGAATAACCCATCATCTGCATGAAGAACATCACGCCGATCATCGACAGCGGAATGGTAACCACCGGGATCACCACCGAACGCAGGGAGCCCAGGAACAGGAATACAACCACGATCACGATCAGCACGGCTTCGAACAGGGTTTTCACCACTTCGTCGATCGAAGCCTGGATGAACAGGGTGGCGTCGTAGGCAATTTCAGCCTTGAGGTTCGGCGGCAGCTGGGCTTCAAGGTCCGGCATGATCTTGCGCACTTCCTTGATCACGTCCAGCGGGTTGGCGCCGGGTGTGGCCTTGATGCCGATGTAGACCGAGGGTGTGCCACCGAAAGAGCTGATGGTGTCGTAGTTCTCCGCGCCCATCTCCACCCGCGCCACATCGTTCAGCAGCACCCGACTGTCACCCTCGACCTTGAGCGGAATCGCGGCGAAGGCTTCGGCAGATTTGAGTTCGGTGTTGGCGTTGATGCTGGTGACCACGTACTCGCCTTTCACTTCGCCGGCAGCGGAGAGGAAGTTGTACTTGCGCACAGCATCGGTCACGTCGCTGGCGCTGAGACCGAAACCCGCCAGTTTCACCGGGTCGAGCCACAGGCGCATGGCAAACACCTGGTTGCCAAGAATCTCGGCTTCAGCCATGCCCGGCAACGTCGCCAGTTTCGGCTGGATGACCCGTGACAGGTAGTCGGTAATTTGTGGGTTGTTCAGTTCCTTGCTGAAGAAGCTGATGTACATCAAAGCCGAAGCATCGGCGGCTTCCTTGCTCAGGACCGGGTCTTCGGCGTCCTGGGGCAACTGGTTCTTGACCTCGTTGGCCTTGGCCAGCAGTTCGGTGAACAAGCGGTCGCTATTGGCGCCGATGCGCGCGTAGATCGAGATCACCGAGAAGTTCTGGCGACTGACCGAGGTCATGTAGTCGATACCCTCGGCGCTGGCCAGGCTCTGCTGCATCGGTTGGGTGATGTAACCCTGAATGGTTTCGGCGTTGGCTCCGGGGTACGCGGTGGTCACCGTGATCAGGGCGTTTTCCATTTGCGGGTACTGGCGCAGCGGCAGCTTGCTCCAGGCCTGGAAGCCCAGCAGGACGATCAGCAGGCTGACCACGGTGGCGAGCACCGGGCGGCGGATGAACGGATCAGTAAAAGCCATGGGGGTTCCTTGATCAGTCAGCGCGAGGCTGACTGTTCTTCTCGGCTAGGGTCTTGTCGTCGCTGATGGCGATGTGCGCACCGTTATCCAGTTTGATCTGGCCGGCCGTGACCACTTTTTCGCCGCTCTTCACGCCTTTGGTAATCATCACCAGCCCGTCGCGGCGTTCGCCGGTTTCGATGAAGCGCCGTTCGGCAATCAGGATCGGTTGGTCTTTGTCGTCTTTTTCGATACTGCCGTCTTCGGCTTTTTTCTCTGCGACGACATACAGCGAGTTGCCGTACAGCGTGTAGGTGATCGCGCTTTCCGGCACGACGATGCGCGGTTGCGGGTCGGGCAACATGACCTGGAGGCTGGCGAACATGCCTGGCAGCAGCTTTCCATCGGGATTGGCCAGGGTGGCGCGGACCTGCATGTTGCGCGTGCTGTTCTCGAGTTTGGGGTTGATCGCGCTGATGGTGCCGGGGAAGGTCAGCGTCGGATAAGCCGCGACGACGATTTCAACCGGCTGGCCGATGGCGATCTTTGGCACCGACTGCTCGGGTACGAAGAAATCGACGTAGAGACTACTGAGGTCTTGCAGGGTGGCAATCATGGTGCCGCTGGCCAGATAGTCGCCAACGTCCACCTGACGAATGCCGATGGTGCCGCTGAAGGGGGCGACGATGCTTTTCTTGCCGAGTGCAGCCTTGAGTTGATTGACCGATGCCTTGCTCTTTTTCAGTACCGCCGAAAGTCGATCGAATTCACCTTTGGAAATGGCCTGGCTGCCAACCAGTTGGCTGCCGCGGCCGTAATCGAGCTGGGCCAGCCCCAGGTCGGCCTGCGCCGTTTCCAGCAGGGCAGTTTCCACCGCGCTGTCGAGTCGCAACAGGGGTTGACCGGCCTTGACCTTCTGTCCTGACTCGAACTGCAAATCGATGACGGTGCCGTCGGTCTCCAGGCTCAAGTCCACGCCTTGCAGGGCCGTGAGTGTGCCGACGGTAGGAAGGCGCGCCTGCCAGGGCCGTTCGATGGCTGTGGCCACGGCGACGCTGATCGGGGGTTTGGGCGCAGAGAAGCCTTGAATCATCGTGTAGATGGAGAAGGCTTTGTAACCGGCCAGGACCAGCACGATCAACAGAACAACACCCAACATGATCAGCATGCGGCGACGCAGCATATTTCCAGTTCCTTGGAGAAAATCAGGTGAGACAGTGGGGCACATTACCGCGAGTGGGAAGGGGAATCCAACTGGCAGTTATTACAGCATGTCAGGCTTTGGAGTACTGGTGACCGAAAAAGATCGCAGCCTTCGGCAGCTCCTACAGGGAATGGGTGTACACCTGTAGGAGCTGCCGAAGGCTGCGATCTTTTCAGCGTAACTTACGCCATCAAATGCAGATGGTTGTCCCAGAGCCCCGCAGGCAGATCCAGCGGTTTCGCAACCAGGTTTGTCTGGCGGCAATCGTAGTAGCGGCAGCGACCCTGGCCCGAAGTCACGACAAAACCGTCGGCCACCGCACCGACCCCGGCGCAATCGGGAAGTGGCGCATCCAGGCGCACTTCGCCGCTGTCCAGGTCCCAGATGAAAAAGCGGTTGCCCCGTGGCGCGGTCAACGCAACCAGGCGCAAGTCACTGTGTACCGCGACGCTCGCGGTGTAATGCCCCATGGCCTGCAATTGATGCTCCGGCACCGGGAACGCCACGAACGGTTGCCCCGGACGCTTGATCGCCAGCAATTCCGAGTGCTCGTGAGCCGCGCCCATGAACTGCTGGCCGGCGACGATGGTGCCGTCGCTGGCAATCCCCAGGTGGCGCACGCTGTTCATCTGTTGGGCGAGGGTTTCCTTGCTCAGCAGGGTGCCGTCGCGCTGCATCAAGACCAGACTCGGCTCCATGGCGTTGAGGTTCATCTCGACCCGGCTTTCGGCCTCGGTACGAATCCCGCCGTTGGCCACCACCAGGGTTTCGCCATCGGGCATCCACGACACCTGGTGCGGGCCGATGCCGTGGGTGGAGATCTCGCCGCTGTGCACCAGCCGCTCGCCTTCGAACTTATACACACCCAGCAGGCCGCGACCCGGATCGGAGGTGTCGTTCTCGGTGGCGTACAGCCAGTCGCCGCTGTGGTGAATCACCGCGTGACCGTAGAAATGCCGGTTCGGTTGCGACGCCACGGTTTGCAGCAACGTACCGTTACGCAGGTCGATCAGGTAGCTCTCGGTGCCCGGACGCCGGGCCACAAACAGCGCAATCGGCAGCGACGGGTGGTTAATGATGTCGTGGCAGCGCTGGCCGACCTCGGTGGCGAACACCTGGGTGCCATCCAGCCGATAACCGACGGCGTAGTGCCTGCCATCGGTATCGTCCCGCGCCGAGAGCAGCAGCGGGCTTCTGTCCTTTTGCTTGAACAGCGTCCAGCCGCCCAGTGTCACTGCTCCCAGCAGCAAGCTACCTAAAGTCAGAGCCTGACGTCGCAGCATGGCACTCGTCCTCATCAGTCACCGTCGTTGGCGTTGAAGCCCAGTTGGATGCCCAGCGCCTTGGCCAGTTCGCCTTCGTGCAGGCGATGGACGACGTTGAGGCTGTCATAGAGATCGTTGAGTTGTTGGCGACCGGCATCGTCGTTGAGCATTTCGGTCAGCGAGCGCTGGTTGCTGGCGAACAGTTTCAGAGACGCGGCATAGGCGGCGTCGATCTTGTCGGCCAACGGTTTCTGCTCGCTCGGCAACAGGCCACGAATGCCTTTGTTATCGACCCCTTCCCACACGGTTTTGGCGGCGGCGAGGCTGGCTTCGAGGCCGGTCAGGGACGACTGGCTGCGCCATGCATCGGCCTGGAACGGTTGCGGCACGCCCTTGCTCTGGCGGCCCATTGGCGTGCCGAGTTTTTTCTTCAGGCTGTCGAGGGCGGTAACTTGCACACGCAGCACATCGGCGATGGCTTCGTGGGAGTCGGCATAGCGCTGGTTCGGGAACTTGCTCATCTGCGCGAGCATGCCGTCGGTGTTGTTCCAGCTTTTCAGAATCTCTTCGGCCAGTTGTTTCTGACGCTCGCCAATGGCGATCAGCAGCGGGCAGTACTTGGCTTTCTGTTCAGCGTTGGCCACATCAGGCTTGCTGTCGAAAAGGATGTATTCGTAGGCGGACAAGCCTTGCACCACAACGCTGGATTTGGCCAGGGCGGCGGCGTCGATCTGCGGTTGCGCGGTGACCAGTTGCTCGACCTGACGCCCGACCAGGTTTTTCTTGTCCGGCCAGAATTGAACCTGCCAGGCACGGTTGCCCTCGGCCAGCGGGCCAATCAGCAGCGGTTGCAGCTCGGCCCAGGCTTTTTGTGCGTGCAGGAAATCGGCGCGGGCGGTCTCGAGGTTTTCCTTGCCTTCGCAGTAGGCGAGGGCGCTGACAGCCAACTGGCGGTCGGCTTCAACCCAGCGTGTATAGGTCGGTAGAATCACGGACTTGGCGATGGCCGCCGAAGTGACTGCTTGCGGGTCCTGTGGCGAACAGGCACCCAGGGCAAGCGCGGCAAGGCTGGTAAACAACAATTTGGGACGGAACATGTCGGGCTCCCGCTGGAAGAGTGCGTATTAAAGGGAATTCAAAAACGCCAGCAACGCGGCGCGCTGCTCGGCATTGAAAGACAAAACCTGTTGCTGCGCCGCTTTTGCCTCGCCGCCATGCCAGAGCACGGCTTCGAGCAAGTTGCGGGCGCGGCCGTCATGCAAAAACTGAGTGTGGCCACTGACCGCTTCCGTCAGGCCGATGCCCCACAACGGCGGGGTGCGCCAGTCGCGGCCGCTGGCCTGGAATTCAGTGCGGTTGTCCGCCAGACCGTCGCCCATGTCGTGCAGCAGCAGATCGCTGTAAGGGCGAATCACTTGATTGGCCAGTTCAGGTTCGGCGGCGTTGGCGGCGGTGGTGTATTTGGGTGTGTGACAGGACTGACAGCCGGTCTGATAAAACAGGTTTTTGCCGGCCAGCACTTGCGGTGCGTTGACATCGCGACGGGCCGGAACGGCGAGGTTACGGCTGTAGAACAGCACCAGGCGCAGAATGTTGTCGCTGACTTCCGGCTCGCCATCCGGGCCGTTGCCGTTCGGTGCCGTTTTGCAGGCCGTTTGCGCGTCGGTGCAGTCATCGATGGGTCTGAGGCTGGTCGTGAGCCCCATGTCACCGGAAAACGCGTGCACATTTTGTTGATTGAGGTTCGGTTGCCCGGCCTTCCAGCCAAATCGCCCGAGGACGGTTTTCTGCTGCGCGTCATCCCAGACCCGGTTCGGGCGACCGGCGATGCCGTTTTTTTCTTTGGCCTGAGCGTCGGCGTTGGCCAGGATCGCTTCTTCGGGAATGGCTTCGAGCAAGCCGAGGCCAATCATCGGCGGTGCAATGCGCGCCGAGAACCGGGTGTCGGGGTGCATCGGTCCGTAACCCAGTTGGGTGATGTTCAGTGTCGGTTTGCGCAACTCGACTTCGGTGCCGTCCTTGAAGCGAACCGGTACTGGCGTGTAATCGACCCGCACTTTGCCTTCCGGGACCACGCCGGGGACGGCCATGTCCTGGAACTGCCCGCCGTAGACCGGCTCCGGCACCACACCCAGTTGCTCGATGACCTTGGCGTAGGCCGGCGCATCGGGGATCGACAGGCGCACCAGCATCGACACGGCGTTTGCCGCATCAGGCGTGGGCGGATGACCGCGGCCGTCCTTGATGTGGCAGTTCTGGCAGGCGTTGGTGTTGAACAGCGGGCCCAGGCCATCGCGGGCGGTGGTGGTCGACGGGGCGATCACCCAGGGGTTGCGGAAAAAACTGTTGCCGACGCTGAAGTCCACGCGCCGTGATGGCGGCAGGTTGGCGGAGGGCAGGGAGAACGCGTTCTGATCGGTCTTGCGCACGGTCGCACTGCCCCCGGAACGGGCTTCACCGGGTTCGGCCTTGGTGAAACGCGGGGCGTCATCGCAGGCACTCAGGCCCAGGGCCAGAAACAGTGCGGACAAGCGAAGAGGCAGCGGGGGCATCAGACATCCTGCAAGACGAGCAAAACAAGGGCGCAAAGTCTAACAGGGCAGGGGGTTTTGAATAAGAGGAATTATCGTTTGCTTGATGTGGGACAGGGTTTTCACTTAGACCGCGGCGCCGCCATCGCTGGCAAGCCAGCTCCCACAAGAATTGCTGGAGCGCTCAGACTTTGCGAGCGCCACCTAACCTGTGGGAGCTGGCTTGCCAGCGATGAGGCCATGAGCATCATCGCAAACGACCGATATGAAAAAAGGCGACCCGAAGGTCGCCTTTTTTCACTCGGCCAGCGTTGATCAGAATTCGTGATCAGCGTTGTCCGGGTTCAGGTCGGCGATACCCAGTTTGCCAGCGGCAGCCTCGATCGAACCGGTCTGCTTGACCAGGGAAGCGATGGCGTCGCGAACGATCTGGTTGCCAGCGGCGTTACCGGCGGCGATCAGTTGGTCGTAGTGCTCACCCTTGTTGGCGTGGTCAACGATGACCTGCATCTTGGCTTCGGTAGCAGCCAGGTCGGCTTTCAGTGCGGTGTCGGCAGCCGGGTCTACTTTGGCGACCAGGGACGACAGGCTGGCGCCGGTCATTTTGGTGCCGTCGACGCGGGTGTATTCGCCCAGGTACACGTTACGAACGCCTTTGGCATCGTAGAACTGCGAGTTGTGGGTGTTGTCGCTGAAGCAGTCGTGTTCGTCTTCCGGGGAGTTGGCTTCCAGGGAAACCTTCATGCGCTCGCCCGCCAGTTCGCCCAGGGACAGGCTGCCCATGCCGAACAGCATTTTGCGCAGGCCGCTTTCAGCCGGTTCGGCTTCCAGGGTGGCGCGGTAGTTGTCGGCCACGTTCGGCTTCCAGTTACCGACCATTTCTTCCAGGTCGCTGACCAGCAGTTGCGTCACGGATTTCAGGTAAGCGCGGCGACGATCGTTGTGACCGCCGGTGGCGCCTTTGCCTTCCAGGTAGTCCGAAGGCGGACGGTTGCCAGCGCCAGGGCCGGTGCCGTTCAGGTCCTGGCCCCAGAGCAGGAATTCGATGGCGTGGTAGCCAGTGGCGACGTTGGCCTCGGAACCGCCCAGCTCGTTCAGGCTGGCGAGTTTTTCCGGGGTGATGTCTTTCACGTCGACCTTGTCTTCGCCGACCTGAACCTGAGTGTTGGCGATGATGTTTGCGGTGGCGCCCGGGTTGCCCAGCGCGTGCTCGTAGGATTTGTCGACGTAATCGATCAGGCCTTCGTCCAGTGGCCAGGCGTTCACCTGACCTTCCCAGTCGTCGATGATGGTGTTGCCGAAGCGGAACACTTCGCTCTGCAGGTAAGGAACGCGAGCGGCAATCCAGGCAGCCTTGGCGGCTTTCAGGGTGTCGGCGTTCGGCTTGGCGAGGAAGGCGTCAACGGCGGTTTGCAGGGTTTTCGCGGTGGATTCGGCATCGCTGTAAACAGCGAATACGATGTCGGCGTAGTGCGCGACAACGGCTTTGGCAGCGGCTTCGTCGACTTTGGCGGCAGCGGCAGGTGCAGCGGCTGGAGCAGCCGGGGCAGCAGCGGTGCTGGCAGCCGGCGCAGGAGCGGCAGCTTTTTCTTTGTCTTTGCCTTCACCGCAACCGGCGAGGGAAATTGCGATGGCCAACAGACTGGCGGTAGCCAGAGGCATACGAATCATGGCGAACATCCTGCTTCGAGAGGGGGTGGTATGACGCGTCCAGCGCGCAAAACTGCGACATAATGCAAATCTTTCGCATTATGTGTAAAGGGTTGTGCTTGGAAATATTTCTTATTCAGGGAAGAGGTGTTGCAGATCTTTTTACAGGATAGCCGCGTTACTGCGCTGGGCCTGCCTCAGGTAAGCGCTCAGCTCGCGCGTCGGCAGGGGTTTGCTGTAGAAGTAGCCCTGACCTTCATGACAGCCCTCAGAGATGATGTAAGCCTCCTGCTCGGCCGTTTCCACGCCTTCTGCAATCACCTGCATGCCCAGGCTCTTGCCGAGTTGGATGATGGCGCGGACGATGGTCGCATCGTCGTCATCATCAAGCAGGTCCTGGACGAAGCTCTTGTCGATCTTGATCTTGTCCAGCGGCAGGCTTTTCAAATAGCTCAGGGACGAGTAGCCAGTACCGAAGTCATCAATCGCGATCAACGCGCCGGAGCGACGCAAGCTGAGCAAGTGCTGGGCGGCGGTGCTGATGTCTTCCATCAGGCCGGTCTCGGTGACTTCCAGCTCCAGGCTGCGCGGCGGCAGGCGATACATCTGCAGCAGGTTGTTGACCACCCGTGGCAATTCGGCGTGGTGCAATTGCACGGTGGACAGGTTCACGGCCATCCGCAGGTCGGAGAAGCCCTGGTCATGCCAGTCCCGCAGTTGCTTGCATGCCTGATCCAGCACCCACTCGCCAATGGCAATGATGGTGCCGTTCTGCTCGGCCAGCGGTATGAACAGGTCCGGCGGCACCAGGCCGTGCTCCGGATGTTGCCAGCGAATCAATGCCTCGACGCCCACCACCCGGTGATCGCGGTAGCTGATCTGCGGTTGATAAACGAGGTAGAACTGGTCGCGGGTCAGGGCATCACGCAGGTCTTTTTCCAGTTCGCGACGGCGGCGCATTTCAGTGTCGACGCTGGCGATATAGAACTGATAGCGGTTGCGCGAGCGAGTCTTGGCCAGGGTCATGGTCTGCTCGGCTTTTTGCAGCAGCTTTTCAGTGCTGTCGCCATCCTCGGGAAACAGGGTGATGCCGATGGTGGCGCGCAGGCGGATTTCCTGATGGTCGAGGGCAAACGCCGCTTCCAGGTCATCGAGAATGCTTTGCGCCAGTTCTGCGGCTTCATAGGGTTGTTCGATATCGGCCTGAACCAGGGCGAACTGGTCACCACCGAGGCGGGCGAGGGCGCCGAGGCGTCCACTGTGTGCCCGAAGTCGATCGGCCAAGGCCAGCAACAACTGGTCGCCGGTCTGGTAGCTGAACTGTTCGTTGATGCCCTTGAAGTCATCGAGGCCGACACACAGCACCGCGACCCGCCGTTGTAGCTTGCCGGCGTCGACGAGGATTTTGTCCAGCTGCGTTTGCAATTGCTGGCGATTCGGCAGGCCAGTGAGGAAATCGTATTGGGCCATGCGCAAAAGGCTGTTTTCCGCCTCGTGGCGCAGGTGGGTGTTGCGTTCGATGGACTCCAGCAACTGGTTGGCGGTGTTGATCCAGATCCCCAGTTCGTTTTTCTCGTGTCCTTTCAACAGCGGAATCTTGTGTTCGCTGGGGCGGTCCGGGTTGATTTCGGTCAGGTGCTCAATGATCCGCGACAGCGGTTTGGTCAGCAGCCAGTGGTAGACCAGATAGAGCACTAACCCCATGGCCAACGCACGCAAGACACCGGAAATGAAGATGATCACCGAACTGACGATGAAGCCTTGCCCGTAAGTAGCGGTATCCAGGGTGATGCTCAGGTCGCCGTAATACTCGCTGTACGGGCCACGACCCACCAATTGGGTGGTGAAGGTGCGTTCCTTGCCCAGGATCAGGTCGGTCAGCCAGCGACTGCTGGAGTGCTGCAACTCGCGGGATTTTTGCGCAAGCATGGCTTCATTGGGATGACCAATGGAGGCCTGACGCACGGCATCGTCCTGAAACAGGCCTTCGATCACCTGCATGCCCATCTCCCGGTCCAGGCTGTAGACGGCCTGGGTCGAGGGGTCGCGGAACATGTCGAGGATGCGTTCGGCATCGTTGGCCACGGCCTGGCGTGTTTTATAGGCATCGAAGACGATCTGCGCGCAGCTCAAGACCACGCCAACGATCAATGCCGACAGGAGCACGACCCGGAGCAACTTCACCGACAAGCTGTTCTTGAGTTCCAGCTTCAAAGGGTTATTCCTTGTTCCGTGCGGGTAGCATCAAGTTGCCATGAGTATTGGCAATCCCGTGATGGCAGTCAAAGGGACAATCTTCCATGTGAGATTTCGCCTGTAGCTTGGCGGATATGCAGTTGTGGGCCGTTCCCTATTAGTACTGTGTCGGTTGTCGAGTCCTTCAACTTGAGCGGGAATGTGGAGAAATTTTCCTTTTTGTTGATGTTAGACGGCTGTGGCGCTGGGGCAAGGGGTTGGCGGATGGTTTCATCGTGGGAAATTGCCTATTCGCGCTCCCCTGTAGGAGCCGGCTTGCTGGCGATGGCCGTAAACCATAACGCGTGTGGTCTGAGTAGACGCCGCGTGCTTGAGTGCATCGCCAGCAAGCCGGCTCCTACGGGTTTTGCGTTATCTGTGTGTTCCGGTGGACCATAAAAAAACCCGGCTAATAAGCCGGGTTTTTTGACTGGCATCGAGCTTAAGCGGTGAAGGTTTTGCCTTCGAACTGCTCAGCGACGAATTTCCAGTTGACCAGGTTCCAGAACGCTTCGACGTACTTCGGACGCAGGTTGCGGTAGTCGATGTAGTAAGCGTGCTCCCAGACGTCGCAGGTCAGCAGCGGGGTGTCGCCGTTGGTCAGCGGGTTGCCGGCGCCGATGGTGCTGGCCAGGGCCAGGGAACCGTCAGCCTTTTTCACCAGCCAGCCCCAGCCGGAACCGAAGGTGCCGATGGAAGTCTTGCTGAACTCTTCCTTGAACTTGTCGAACGAACCGAAGGCTGCGTTGATCGCGTCAGCCAGAGCGCCGGTTGGTTGACCGCCGGCGTTTGGTGCCAGGCAGTTCCAGTAGAAAGTGTGGTTCCAGACCTGAGCGGCGTTGTTGAAGATACCGCCCGAGGAAGACTTGACGATTTCTTCCAGAGTCTTGCCTTCGAACTCGGTGCCTGGCACCAGGTTGTTCAGGTTCACGACGTAGGTGTTGTGGTGCTTGTCGTGGTGAAATTCCAGAGTTTCCTTGGAAATGTGCGGCTGCAGTGCATCGTGTGCGTAAGGCAGTGGCGGCAATTCGAAAGCCATGGTGGATCTCCTAATCAGGTCAGGTGCGGTGAGCGCAAGGCCGATCACGGGCGGCCAGACTAGCGCCGGGGAGTTTGTACTCTTTGCGGCGCAGGTGTCGGATCATAGCACCGGGGGTGCGGCATAACCACGCAACAACTGTGTGGAATAGAGGTTCCAGAGCTGTTTGGAATAAATCAACCGGCGGTGATCAACTGCAGTGCTACGGCAAACATCAT
Organism: Pseudomonas fluorescens; assembly: GCF_000802965.1. Taxonomy (GTDB): domain Bacteria; phylum Pseudomonadota; class Gammaproteobacteria; order Pseudomonadales; family Pseudomonadaceae; genus Aquipseudomonas; species Aquipseudomonas fluorescens_A. Next base: position 134,996 of record NZ_JSAK01000018.1, read on the forward strand.
CACGGCCACCAGCAGGTCGAGAATTCGCCAGGTGCTGGGTCGAGCCAACCATGGCGCCAACCACGCCGCCCCGAGCGCAAGGGTGAAAAACCACAACAAGGAAGCGCTCGCCGCGCCCACCACATAAGCGCCAGGCTCGGTCTGTTGGGCACCGAGGGAGCCGATCAGCAAAACGGTGTCCAGATAGACATGCGGATTGAGCAGGGTTACCGCTAACGCGCTGAGCATCACCGCTCGCAGTGAGCGTACTGTCTGGTTTTCGCCCTGTTGCAGGCTCTGTTTCGAGCAGGCCCGGCGCAACGCCTGGCTGCCATACCACAGCAGAAACGCCGCACCACCCCAGCGGGCGATAGCCAGCAACGTCGGGTTTTGTGCCAGCACTGTCGCCAGGCCGAATACTCCGGCGGCAACTAATAATGCATCGCAGGCCACGCAGAGCGCCGCCACCGGCAAGTGGTGTTCACGTCGCAGGCTCTGGGCCAGCACGAAGGCGTTCTGGGTGCCGATCGCCATGATCAGTCCGAAGGCCACCAACAGGCCGTTCAAATAGCTTTGCCACATGGTCGTTACTCCGCATTGGCTGCCAGATCGCGCAGCACTTGCATGGCGCGTTCGGCATCGGCCTGGCCGACGAATAAATGGTCGTGGTAATAGCCGGCGATCACGTTGCAACTGATGCCCGCCTGGCCCAGTGCCGTGGCGAACGCGGCAGTCAAGCCAACGGCTTCGAGGGCCGAGTGCACGTTCAAGGTGATCCAGGCCGCGACGTAGTCGAAGCTGAATCCGGCCCGCTCGGCGTGGGAGCGTTCGAGAATCACGGTCAGACCTTCCTGCTCGCGAAAGCTGCCGATGATTTCCAGACCCGCAGGCAACTGTCCGTCGCGCAAGGTGCAGAACACGTATTCGCCGGCGTTGAGTTGCGGGCTCATGCTGCGCAGCAGCGTTGCCAATGAAGTTTCGCCAGCCATGTGATGTTCCTTGTTCAAGAGTTCTTGCTGGTCATTCTCCCGTGCCAGGTTGTATAAGAAAAACCAATCTTGCTGATCGCTCATTAGGAAAACTGATGTTCGACTATAAATTGCTTTCTGCCCTTGCAGCGGTGGTCGAGCAGGCCGGCTTCGAACGGGCTGCGCAGGTGTTGGGTTTGTCGCAATCGGCGATTTCCCAGCGCATCAAATTGCTCGAAGCACGGGTCGGCCAACCGGTGTTGGTGCGGGGCACGCCGCCGTCTCCGACCGAGATCGGCCGGCGGTTGCTCAACCACGTGCAGCAAGTGCGCTTGCTGGAGCGTGACTTGCAGACACTGGTGCCGGCGCTGGACGAAGAAGGCCTGCCGGAGCGTCTGCGAATCGCCCTGAATGCCGATAGCCTGGCCACGTGGTGGGCGCAGGCCGTGGGGGATTTTTGCGCCGAACAACATCTGCTGATGGATCTGGTGGTTGAAGACCAGACCGTCGGCCTCAAACGCATGCGCGCAGGTGAAGTGGCGGCTTGCCTGTGCGCCAACGAGCGGCCCGTCGCTGGCGCGCGCAGCGTGTTGCTCGGCGCGATGCGTTACCGCGCGTTGGCCAGTCCGGCGTTCATTGCCCGGCATTTTCCCCAGGGTGTGCGCGCCGATCAGTTGGCCCGCACCCCGGCGCTGGTGTTTGGCCCGGATGATTTCCTACAGCATCGATACCTGGCGTCGCTCGGCGTCGATGGCGGATTCGAACACCATTTATGCCCGTCGTCTGAAGGTTTTATCCGGCTCACCGAAGCCGGGCTGGGCTGGGGGCTGGTGCCTGAACTTCAGGTTCGCGAACAACTGGAACGCGGTGTTTTGCTTGAGCTTTTGCCAGATAAACCGATCGACGTGCCGCTGTACTGGCATCATTGGCGCAATGGCGGTCAATTGTTGGGGCTACTCACTGATCAGTTGGTACGCGCGTCGAAGCAATGGTTGGTGCCGTTGGACTGACGGGCAGCGTCAAGACCTCTCGCACTACGCAAAACGAAATATTCGGAGCAATACATGAAGATTCTGGTCACCGGCGCAAGCGGCTTCATCGGCGGACGCTTTGCGCGTTTCGCTCTGGAGCAGGGCCTTGATGTGCGGGTCAACGGTCGCCGGGCCGAGGGTGTGGAACATCTGGTGCGACGCGGTGCCGAGTTCGTCCAAGGCGACTTGAGCGACCCGGAACTCGCCCGTGAACTGTGTTCCGACGTCGAGGCCGTGGTGCATTGCGCCGGTGCGGTCGGCGTTTGGGGGCGCTATCAGGATTTTCTTCAGGGCAACGTCCAGGTCACCGAAAACGTGGTCGAAGCCTGCCTGAAACAGCGTGTCCGGCGCTTGGTGCATTTGTCATCGCCGTCGATTTACTTCGACGGCCGCGATCACCTGGGGCTGACCGAAGAACAAGTGCCCAAACGCTTCAAGCACCCCTACGCCGCCACCAAATACCTGGCCGAGCAAAAAGTCTTCGGTGCCCAGGAGTTCGGACTCGAAACCCTGGCCTTGCGTCCGCGTTTCGTCACCGGGGCCGGTGACATGAGCATCTTCCCGCGTCTGCTGAAAATGCAGCGCAAGGGGCGTTTGGCAATCGTTGGCAACGGCCTGAACAAAGTCGATTTCACCAGCGTGCAAAATCTGAACGAAGCCTTGCTCAGCAGTTTGCTGGCCAGCGGTTCAGCCTTGGGCAAGGCCTACAACATCAGCAACGGCACGCCAATTCCATTGTGGGACGTGGTCAATTACGTCATGCGCAAAATGGAAGTCCCACAGGTTACGCGCTACCGTTCCTACGGCTTGGCCTACAGCGTCGCTGCGCTCAACGAGGGCGTGTGCAAGTTGTGGCCGGGCCGCCCGGAGCCGACCCTCTCGCGCCTGGGTATGCAGGTCATGAACAAAAATTTCACCCTGGACATCAGCCGCGCCCGGCATTATCTGGACTACGACCCGAAGGTCAGCCTGTGGACGGCCCTCGATGAGTTCTGCGGCTGGTGGAAGGCCCAGGACATTCGCTGAAAGGCCCCGCAATGAACCCAGTCCGGGGTTGAAGGTCAATCGGTGCGGCAGTGGGGGTTATACTCGCCGCATCAAGCCATCACCGCGATTCACAAAGGTTGACTCAATGTCCATGCGTAACGATGCCCGCGACGACTTCGATGATGTACCGAGCCTGCGTGCCGACGTCCTCGACGACGATGTTTTTCCGGCGACCACTCGCACCTCCGTGCATTCGCGGCCGGCGCCGGTGGTGAATGTCAAAGGCCCAAGCACTGGGCCGCTGTGGGCGCTGGTCGGTGCCTTGTTCTTTGCCTTCGCCGGTCTGGCCTGGTGGAGCTTTCAGCAGATTTCGCTGATGGAGCAGCAACTGGTGGCGACCCAGGAAAGTTTCGCGCGGATCAGTGAGGAAGCGGCGGGGCGCTTGCAGGACATTTCCGGCAAGGTGGTCGCCAGCCAGACCAACGTCACTTCGGATAGCGAAGCGCTGAAGCAGCAAATCAAGCAGCTGGAAAGCAAGCTCCAGGATCAGAGCCAGCAGCAGCAAGGCGTTGCGGGTCAAACCTCGGAGCTGGACAAGCGCCTGGCGCAGATGACCGCGCAAACCACCGATCTCGACAAGCGTCTGGCGCAGATAACTACCCAAAGCACCGAGCACCAAAGCGTCAACACTCAGTTGCAGGCTCAGGTCAAAGTCTTGATCGGTGACGTCGCCGCGCTGAAAAGTGCCACGACCGACACCGAAAAATTCGACGCACAGCTGAAAAGCCTCGGCGCCGACATCACCGCATTGAAGAAACAAGGCAACCCGAGTGCTGCCATCGATCGTCTGGAGCAGGAGATCGTCGTACTCAAAAGCGAGCAGGACAATCGCCCTGCGCAAGGTACGACTAACACGGCGGAATTCGATGCGTTCCGTAGTCAGGTAACCCGCACCATCAATTCCCTGCAAGCGCAGATCCAGAACCTGCAACAGCAGCTGCGCGCCCGTCAGTAGCTGCGCAGGCACTCTGTGGCGAAGGAGCTTGCTCCCGCTGGGTGGAGAAGCCAGCCCCAAATCAGGCACCGCGGTTTATCAAATAAATGCGGTGCCTGATTTGCGACTGCTGCGCAGTCGAGCGGGAGCAAGCTCCTTCGCCACAAAAGCGATCTCTCTATGCTTTGCTGAATATTCGTACATATCCCCAATCCGTCTACGCTCTTGAAACATCTAAGAGAACGAGGGACGCACTATGGGGGTTCTACGTAAATTGGCCTTTCTGGGCGGCATGCTGTTGCTGTGCCTTGTCCAGGCTCAAGCCGCTGATACCAACAAGGCTGACAGTCAGGCCGCCATCGCCTTGCTGGAAAAAGCCCTGGCTTACTATCACGAGAATGGCGACAAAGCCTTTGCAGCGTTCAGCCGCCAGGGCGAATTTGTCGACAAGGACCGTTATGTTTTTGTACTCGACACCAAAGGCGTGATGCTCGCCAGTGGTGGGCCGTCCGCGGCGCTGATTGGCCGTGATGTGTCCGAAGTACTCGGGCCGGATTTGCAGAAAACTTTCAAGGACGCCCTGAAAGTGCCGGAGGGCAATGGCATTCAGCAGGCGGAGTACCGCTGGCAGAACTGGTCCGACGGCAAGGTCGAGCGCAAGCACGTGTATTACCAGCGTGTCGGTCAGCGGATTCTGGCGGTCGGTTACTACCTGCCACGGGCGTCGGCGGAACAGGCCATGGCTTTGCTGAACAAAGCGGCGACGGACCTGGCCAAGGATGAAAAGGGCACGCTGTCGGCGATCAATTCCCTCAAGGGCGGCTACTTGCAGGATGACCTGTATGTGTTTGTCGTCGACCTCAACACCCAGCGTTACGTCGCCCACGGCACCAATCTGCGGTTGATCAACACCGACTTCAGCAAGATCGTCGACCCGGAAGGCAAACCGGTGGGTGAGCCGATGCTGGCATTGATCGCTAAACAGGATTATGGCGAGTATGAATATCGCTGGAAAAACCCGGTGACCGGTAAGGTCGAGAACAAACATGCCTACTTGAAGAAAGTCGGGCATTTTCTGGTGGCTGTGGGGTATTACAGCCCATGAGTGTACGGTTTCAATGAGGACGCCATCGCGGGCAAGCCCGCTCCCACAGGTTTGAGGTTGACCACAGATTTTGTGAACGACATCAGTATTTGTGGGAACGGGCTTGCCCGCGATGGCAGACGACTCGATCTCTCTACCGAACCTTGTCTTCGCGCCCGCGCAACAACATGTTCGGCATGGCAATCGCGGCCGCCAATCCCAACAGCGACACCGCCGCACTCACCATCAACAAATGCTGGAACGTCACCAGCAATTCAGCACGCAAGGCGTTCTGCGCATCCCCCGGCGCGGCGTTGAGACCGTCCAGCAGCACATTCCCCGAATGCCCCTCGGCAATCAGCGCCGAACCGGCCAGATGAGCGAAGCTGGAATCCTGCAACAACGCCAGCAGCAGCGCCGACATCAACGCCACGCCCACCGCACCGCCCAACGAGCGAAACAGGTTGGTGGTGCTGGTGGCGACGCCAATGTCGCGTTGTTCCACGGAGTTCTGCGTGCCTACCAGTGACGTCGGGAACTGCATGCCTGCGGCGATGCCGCTCAGCAACATGAACAAACTGCTCAGCAAAAAAGCCTGGGGCGGACTGAACGCCATGCCGAGAATCGAGAGCGGCATGAGCAGGGCGCCGGTCAGGATCATTGGTTTGTAGCGACCCGTTACAGAGGTGCGACGGCCAGCGAAATACGCACCAATCGGCAATCCCATGGCCAGTGGCAAAAGGTGCAGGGCGGCGCTGTCAGCACCGGCGCCGGTCACGCTCTGGAAGCGCAGCGGCATCAGCACGATCAACGAGATGGCCTGGAAACTGGTGAAGAAAATCGTGCACCAGCACAGGATCGCATTGCGATTGGCGAACAAATGCATCGGCAGCAACGGCTCCCGCGCCCGCCGCTCGTGAAAGAGGAACAACCCCAGCACTACCACCGCACAGCCGAGCAAACCCAACACTTCAGCGCTGCGCCACGAATGACCCTGGCCCACCTGGGTGATCCCCAGCAGCAAGGCTGTCAAGCCGATAATCATCAGCACAGTGCCAAGGTAATCAATGACCGGTTTGCGTTGCGGAATCGGCAGGCCGACCAAGGTGCGATTAGCCACCAGCCAGGCGCCGAGGCCCAGCGGCAGGTTGATCAGGAACACCCAGCGCCAGGACAAGTATTCGGTCATGTAACCGCCGAGCACCGGGCCGGCCACGCTGGCCACTGCGTACATGCTGCTGAAGTAACCTTGATAACGACCGCGCTCCCGTGGCGGCACGATGTCGCCGATGATTGCCTGGCTCACCGAGATCATCCCGCCCGCACCGATGCCCTGGAGAATCCGCGCCAGCACCAGTTGCTCCATGCTCTGGGCCATGCCGCAGAACACTGAGGCCAGGGTGAACAGACCCATGCCGAACAGCATCAACTTGCGCCGACCGTACAGGTCACCCAACTTGCCGTAGATCGGCACCGCGACCGTCATCGCCACCATGTAGCCGGAAATCACCCAGGCCAGCAGGCTGACGTCCTTGAATTGTGCGGAAATGGCCGGCATCGATACGGCGACAATAGTCTGGTCCAGCGCGCCGAGAAAAATCGCCAGCATCAGGGCGATCAGCACGCTGCGGATGGCCGGTTTGGGCGGTTCAGGCTGGTTGAGATTGGTCACGGGAAAACCTGCGGGCAGTGATTGACCCGCAAGCGGCATGGGCGAGCGGGGATGCTCGCCAGTGTAAGTCGGTAGGAAGCTATTCGATAGCCTCATAAGGAAGGCCGACGTAATTTTCCGCAATGGTTTTTCTGCCGGCCTCGGAGTCGACAAAGTAATCCAGTTCCGACTCGGCGATACGCTGGCTGAAGGCATCGTGATCGTCGAAACGGTGCAGCATCGAGGTCATCCACCAGGAAAACCGCTCGGCTTTCCACACCCGACGCAGGCAGATTTCGGAGTATTTCTCCAGCAAATCGACGCGATTTTCGCGGTAAACCTTGAGCAGGATATTGAACAGCGTACTGACGTCGCTGGCCGCCAGGTTCAGCCCCTTGGCGCCAGTGGGCGGGACAATGTGCGCGGCGTCGCCGACCAGGAACATCCGTCCGTACTGCATCGGCTCGACCACGAAACTGCGCAGCGGCGCGATGCTTTTTTCGATGGAAGGCCCGGTTACCAGTTTGTCCGCCAACGCTTGCGGCAGACGGGATTTTAGTTCGTCCCAGAAACGCTGATCGGACCAGTTCTCGACCTTTTCGTCTGCCGGTACTTGCACGTAATAGCGGGTGCGTGTTTCTGAACGCATGCTGCACAGGGCGAAACCGCGCTCATGGCGGGCGTAGACCAGCTCTTCGTGGACGGGCGGGGTGTCGGCGAGAATCCCCAGCCAGCCGAACGGATAGACCCGTTCGAAGATTTTCAGGCTCTCGGCGGGAATCGATTGTCGGGCGACGCCATGGAATCCGTCGCAACCGGCGATGTAATCGCAATCGAGGCGATACAGCTCGCCGTCCTTTTCAAAGGTGACAAACGGTTCATCGGTTTTCATTCCGTGGGGCACGACATCACTGGCCTGGTAAATCGTCTGTGCACCGGCGACCTGACGAGCGGCCATCAGGTCGCGGGTCACTTCAGTCTGGCCGTAGATCATCACGGTTTTGCCGCCGGTGAGGGCTTGCAGATCGATGTGTACCTGGCGTCCGTCGAGGGCCAGTTCGAAGCCGCCGTGGACCAACCCTTCGGCGTCCATGCGCTGACCGACGCCGGCCTGGCGCAACAGCTCTACCATGCCTTGTTCGAGTACACCGGCACGGATGCGTCCGAGCACATAGTCCGGAGTCTGGCGTTCGAGAATGAGGGTGTCGATACCGGCGTTGTGCAGCAGCTGGCCGAGCAGCAGACCGGAGGGACCGGCACCAATAATGGCAACTTGGGTTTTCAGCGTTTTCATTGTTTTTATGACTCGCAAGCTTCACGCGACCAGGGCCGGTGAATGATTTTTATGGATCGAGTGCTTGCATTTTTCACTTGCGGGTCTGTCAATTGAAGGTGAAAACTGAGCCGATACCTGTACATTTTGCCAATCGGTGCGATTATCGCCCGTCATCTACTCCGAGACCTGGATTGAAGTGATGAACAAGCCTGACCTGCCTTCGATTCCGGTGTTCAAGCTCTACGGTGAAAGCCTGGATTGGCCGACCCCGGACTTGCTGCACTGTGAAACCATTTCCAAACGCAGTCGCGAACATCAGTGGGAAATCAAACCGCATCGCCACGCCGATTTATGTCAGTTGCTCTTCGTATTCAAAGGACAGGCAGAGCTTGAAATCGAAGGCAAACGCACGCAACTGACTGAACCCGCCATTCTGGTTTTACCGCCATTATCGGTGCATGGTTATCGATTTTCAGAGGATGTCGAAGGGTTTGTCGTGACCCTGGCCGCGCCGCTGGTCGCCCATCTTCAGGCGCAATTGGGCAACTCGGTGAACGCCTTGGCCCAGGCCGAAAGCTATCCAGCGGACAAGGACAGCGAGTACCTCAATAGTCTGTTTTCCGCCCTGCAAACCGAGTACACCGGCCACCAACCCGCGCGGGAAATGCTCATGCATTCGTTGGTCAGCGTGATCATGGTGTGGGTCAGTCGCCAGGTGATTCAACGTCGCGCCGCCAGTCAGCGACCGCAGCGAGCGCGGGAATACCTCAACGGCTTCATTCAACTGGTGGAAGAGACGTATCGCCAGCACGTCAAGGTCGAGGACCTGGCCCATCGACTGGGGATTTCCGTGTCCCACCTCAACGGCACCTGCCGCGAGCTGGCGGGGCAACCGGCGTTGCAGATCATGCACGAGCGTCAGTTGCTGGAGGCCAAGCGCCTGCTGACCTATACCAGCATGACCATTTACGAAATGTCGGATGTGTTGGGTTTCTCGGATCCGACCAACTTCACGCGCCTGTTCCGGCGCCGGGTGGGCATCTCGCCCAAAGCCTTTCGCGATCGCCTGAAGGCCGATCAGGACAGCCAGGCCTGACCCCTTCGTCAGCGGAGGGCGTTGAGGGTCGCGTTGTGCGGAATGCAACGCTCGAAGTTGCAGCTGGCGTACTCACGGGGCAGGTTTCGCAACTGCTCCACACGCCACGCCGCCGCGCCATACAACCCGAGCGTCACCGCGCAGGTGATGAAAATGGCGAGGTACCTTCTTGTTTTGATGTTCATGGCGTTGACCTCTGAACGAATACCTTGCGGTACTACCTTGAGCATAGGTCAGCGCGGGTGAGTTGCCAGCGATAACGCGGTATTCAAAACACTGATGAACCCTTGTAGGAGCTGGCTTGCTAGCGATGGCGTTGTCACATTCAACATTGATTCTGACTGACAATCCGCGATCGCTGGCAAGCCAGCTCCTACACGGGGCGGTGTTACAGGCCGATATCCCACTCCGGTTCTTGCGGAAATCTCACCACCAAAAAATCCAGCAGACTGCGCAGCGCCGCCGGCATGTGCTTGCGCGAGGCGTACACCGCGTACACGTGCATCTGTCGCGGTTCGGCTTGCGGCAGCAGGCGGATCAACTCGCCGCTGTGGATGTGCACGCCCGCCTGATACGTCGGCAGCATCGCCACGCCGGCACCGGCCAACGCCGCTCGCAACAGCGTGCTGGCTTCATTGGCGCTGATGTTGCCCTGCACCGGCACCGAAACCTGTACGCCGTCCTGTTGGAAATGCCACAGGCTTTTGCCGAAGTAGGAGTGGGTCAGGCAATTGTGCTGGCTCAAGTCCTCGACCTGTTGCGGCGTCGGGTGCTCGCGCAGGTAGTCGGGGGAGGCGCAGATCACCGAACGGCAGACCGTCAGTCGACGGGCGATCAAATTGGGGTCCAGGTCATTGCTGGTGCGAATCGCCAGGTCGATGCGTTCATCCACCAGGTTCACCGTGCGGTCGAGCATCTGCAGGTCGATGCTGACGCCGGGGTAGCGCTTGACGTACGCCGCCACGGCATCGGCCAGTTGCGCCTGGCCGAACGAGGTGCTGACGCTGATCCGCAGCTGGCCGCGGGGTGCGTCATCCGGTTCGCTGACAGCCGCTTGCATATCGGTGGATAAATCGAGCATTTGCCGACAGCGCGGCAGGGTTTCGCTGCCCGCGGCGGTGAGGCTCAACTTGCGAGTGGTGCGGTGCATCAGTCGCGCGCCGACCCAGTCTTCCAGTTCCGCCAGATACCGTGAAACCACTGGTCGCGACAGTTCCAGATGATCGGCGGCGGCCGACTGACTGCCGAGGTCCACCACTGTGACGAACACGCGCATTGCTTGTAGACGATCCATGATCTGCCCGATTTCAGAAACAAACTATGTTCAAGCATCGCATTTTTTGTACTGATCGAGGCAACTAAGCTCTGCTCCATCTTCTGTAGGAGCCGGCTTGCCGGCGATGGTGTCGCAGGCACCGAGTTTTCCCGGTAGGCATGGGTTTTCGTTAAAGGCCATCGCCAGCAAGCCGGCTCCTACGAAAAACATATTTCAACCAAGGAGCAATAGATGATCGGTTTCACCACTCTCAAGCGCGTTTTGCTGGCGACCACCGCCCTCGGTTTCGCCGCCCACGCCACCGCGTCGACATTGACCCTGGATGTCTACAATCCCGGCGACAAAGCGATATTTCCGGTGACGTCGGTGCTGGTCAGCGGCGAAAAAGAGGCGATTCTGGTAGATGCCCAATTCGGCAAATCCCAGGCCGTACAGGTGGTGGAAAAAATCCGCGCCAGCGGCAAGCAACTGACCACCATCTACATCAGCCATGGCGACCCGGATTACTACTTCGGCCTCGACACCCTGACCGCTGCGTTCCCCAAGGCCAAAGTGCTGGCCTCGCAGCCGACCGTCGATCACATCAAGCAAACCGTCGACGGCAAACTGGCGTTTTGGGGCCCGAAAATGGGTGCGGATATTCCGGCCAAAACCATCGTGCCGGACGTGCTCAAGGGCGACAGCCTGATGCTCGAAGGGCAGAAATTGCAGGTGATCGGTCTCGAGGGTAAACAACCGGATCGCAGCTTCGTGTGGATACCATCGATCAAGGCCGTGGTCGGTGGCGTGGTGGTGGCAGAAAACATTCACGTGTGGATGGCCGACACCCAGACCCCGCAATCCCATGCCGATTGGTTGGCGACGCTGCACTCGATCGAAACCCTGAAACCGAACACCATCGTGCCGGGGCATTACCTTGGCGAGAGCGCCTGGACCTTGGCGCCGGTGAAATTCACCGCTGGTTACATCAAGGCCTTCGATGAAGAAACCGCCCAGGCCAAGGATTCCGCTGCACTGATCGCCGCAATGAAAAAACGCTTCCCGACGCTGGGTGAAGAAAGCTCTTTGGAACTGAGCGCCAAAGTCGCCAAGGGCGAGATGAAGTGGGGCGAATGAGTCTTCCTGACCACCGAATTACCTGTGGCGAGGGAGCTTGCTCCCGCTCGGCTGCGAAGCAGTCGCAAAACCTGCAAGTGCGGCTTGCCTGACACCGTGCAGGGGAGCGCTTCGCACTCCAGCGGGAGCAAGCTCCCTCGCCACAAAAGCAACTTTGCCGTTACAGATTCAACCCATCCAACTGGAGAACGTCATGAGCAAAATCGCAATCATCGGTGCTACCGGTCGTGCCGGTAGCCAACTGCTGGAAGAAGCCCTGCGTCGCGGACACAGCGTCACTGCCATCGCTCGTGATACGTCGAAGATCGGCCAGCGTAACGGTGTGGTCAGCCAGAACGTCGATGCCCTCGATGCCGTTGCGTTGCAAGCAGCAATCGAGGGTCATGATGTGGTGATCAGCGCCGCGCATTTCTCGACGCTGCCCGCCAGCGCTGTCATCGGGCCGGTGAAGAAGGCCGGGGTCAATCGCTTGCTGGTGGTGGGCGGTGCCGGGTCGCTGTTGTTGCCGGATGGCACGCGGGTGATCGACAGCAAAGGCTTTCCGGAGGAGTACAAGGCAGAAGCGGGTGCCGGTGCTGAGTTTCTTGAACACCTGCGTCAGGAGCAGGACTTGGACTGGACTTTTCTGTCGCCATCGGCGGAGTTTGTCGAAGGCGAGCGCACTGAGAAATTTCGCGTCGGCAAAGATGATTTACTGGTGAGTAGCGAAGGGCGTAGCTGGATTACGTTTGCCGATTACGCCCTCGCGATGCTCGATGAAGTCGAGTCACCACAGCATTCTCGCCAACGATTCACAGTCGGATATTGATGTCGTAACGCAAATCATCGCTGGCAAGCCAGCTCCCACAGGATCGTCGTCACGATGAAAATCTTTGTAGGAGCCGGCTTGCTGGCGATGCTTTTCAAGGTTTCAGCGACTCTGCGCCTGCTCCACCAACCACTTCATCAACTCACGCAACTTCGCCGAAGGCCCGGGTTTTTCCGGGAACACCAGGTAATACGCCAACCCGGTTTTCACCTTCAATTCAAACGGCATGACCAGCCGCCCGGCACTCAGATCGTCGCCAATCAACGACCAATCCCCAATCGCCACACCCGTCCCCTGGGACGCCATCGACATCGCCAGATCCAGCGTTTCGAAATGCTGACCCTTGCTCACATTGCTCAAGCGAACATCCGCCGTGGCCAGCCAGGCTTTCCAGTCCCGCTCGTCCCGGGTCGGGTGCAGCAGCATGTGCTGCTCCAGATCTTGCGGCGATTGCAGCGGCACCGAACTTTCGAGCATCGGCCTGGAACACACCGGCGTCAGCAGCTCATCGAACAGCTTTTGTGAGACCAATGACCCGTCCGGCGGCGCACCGTACATCACCGCCGCATCGAACTGTTCGCGATGAAAATCCACGCCGTGCTTGACCGTGGTGGTCAGCTCCACCGGCACGTCCGGGCGTTCTTTTTGCCACTGCAACAACCGTGGCAACAGCCAACGCATGACGCACGTCGGGGCCTTGAGTTGCAGGGTTTCGCGTTTCTCGCCGATCTGCTCCACGGCCTCGTCGATCAGGCCGAAAATCTGCTGCACCCGCGGCAGCCAATCGCGTCCCTCGGCGGTGAGATCCAGGCCACGGGCCTGGCGAATGAACAGTTCATAACCCAAATGATCTTCCAGCCCGGCGATCTGCCGGCTCACGGCGCCCTGAGTGATGTGCAGTTGCTCGGCGGCCCGGGTGAAGTTGCAGCACTGCGCGGTAATCAGAAAAGTGTGCAGCGCCGGCAGGGGAGGCAGTCGTTTCATTGAGATCCAAGGTATGACGTGAGGACATGGCTAGTATGACTTTTTATCCATTGTTGAGGCTATGTGTCGCCCGTTCCAATGAGGCCATCCCTGGACCTGCCAGCTCATCATAAACACAGCGCAGGCCCGGCGTCTCAAACGAACAAGAAGGGCAAAGACATGGCGACGTGCGGCGAAGTATTGGTCAAGTTACTCGAAGATTACGAGGTCGAGCAGGTGTTCGGCATTCCCGGGGTTCACACCGTGGAGCTGTATCGCGGGCTGGCCCGTTCGAGCATCAACCACGTCACGCCGCGTCACGAACAAGGCGCCGGTTTCATGGCCGACGGCTACGCTCGCACCAGTGGCAAACCGGGCGTGTGCTTCATCATCACCGGCCCAGGCATGACCAACATCACCACGGCGATGGGCCAGGCCTACGCCGACTCGATCCCGATGCTGGTGATCTCCAGCGTGCAGACTCGCAACCAATTGGGCGGCGGACGCGGCAAGCTGCATGAGCTGCCGAACCAGAGTGCACTGGTCGGCGGCGTGGCGGCGTTTTCGCACACCCTGATGTCGGCCTCGGAATTGCCGGGTGTGCTGGCCCGTGCGTTCGCGCTGTTCCAGGCCGGTCGTCCCCGCCCGGTACACATCGAAATTCCGCTGGACGTGCTGGTTGAAGAAGCCGATGACCTGCTCAGCAGCGTCCCGGTCAACATCGACCGCGCCGGTGCTTCGCCGACTGCCGTGTCGCGCATGACTGAGTTGCTGGCCGGCGCCAAGCGTCCGCTGATTCTCGCCGGTGGCGGTGCGATCGATGCCGCCGCCGAGCTGACCGAACTGGCCGAGTTGCTGGATGCTCCGGTGGCGCTGACCATCAACGCCAAAGGCATGCTCGAATCCGCTCACCCGCTGCTGATCGGTTCGACCCAAAGCCTGGTCGCCACCCGCGCACTGGTCGCCGAAGCCGATGTGGTGTTGGCCATCGGTACTGAACTGGCCGAGACCGATTACGACGTCACCTTCGCCGGTGGTTTCGAGATTCCGGGCAAGCTGCTGCGCGTTGACATCGACCCGGATCAAACCGTGCGCAACTACCCGCCGCACGTGGCGCTGGTGTCCGATTCGCGAAACGCTGCGCAAGCCTTGCTCAGTGCCCTTTCGCACAAATCCCTGGCCGAACGCCGCAACGATTGGGGCCAGGTGCGTGCCGCCCGTTTGCGTGAAGAACTGGCCGCGAACTGGGACGTGCCAACCCTGGCCCAGACCCGCTTCCTGGAAACCGTGCTGCACGAATTGCCGAACGCGGTGTTCGTCGGTGATTCGACCCAACCGGTGTACACCGGCAACCTGACTTTCAACCCGGAGCGCCCGCGTCGCTGGTTCAACTCGTCCACCGGTTACGGCACCCTCGGCTACGCCTTGCCAGCCGCGATTGGTGCCTGGCTCGGTGGCAGCGTCGAGAGCGGTGCGCGTCCTCCGGTGGTGTGCCTGATCGGCGATGGCGGTCTGCAATTCACCCTGCCGGAACTGGCCAGCGCGGTTGAAGCGCGCACGCCGGTGATCGTGCTGCTGTGGAATAACCAGGGCTACGAAGAGATCAAGAAATACATGGTCAACCGCGCCATAGAGCCGGTCGGCGTGGACATCTACACCCCGGACTTCATCGGTGTGGCCAAAGCCTTGGGCTGCGCCGCCGAAGCGGTCAGCGATGTCGATCAACTGCGCGGTGCATTGCGTGTCGCCTCGGATCGCCAAGGCCCGACCCTGATTGAAATCGATCAGACCCTGTGGACTCAGGCGGTGTCGAAATGAGCTTTCCAACGACACTCGATGGCCTCTACATCAACGGCCAATGGTCGGCGGGCAACGAACACCTGCGCGTGATCAACCCGGCCACCGAAGCGCTGCTGACCACCGTAGTGGGCGGTGATGAGCGAGCGGTTGATCAAGCCGTCAGTGCGGCGACCAAGGCCTTCACTGACTGGTCGAAAACCAGCGGTGCCGAGCGCGGCGCAATTCTGCGCAAGATCGCTGCGGGCGTGCAGGCCGGTCGCGAACAACTGATGCATTTGCAGTCGAGCAACAACGGCAAGCCACTGTTCGAAGCGGCCATCGACGTCGACGACGTGATCGCCACGTTCGAGTATTACGCCGGTCTGGCTGAAGGCCTGGACGCGAAACAGGACAGCCATGTCGAGTTGCCGTCCGATGATTTCAGCGCGCGCCTGCGCCGCGAACCGTGCGGTGTGGTCGGCCTGATCGTGCCGTGGAATTTCCCGATGGTCACCACCGCTTGGAAACTCGCCCCGGCCCTGGCTGCCGGTTGCTGCGTGGTGCTCAAGCCTTCTGAAGTGACGCCTCTACCGGAGCTGGAACTGGCGGCGATCATTGCCGAGGCCGGTTTGCCCAACGGCGTGTTCAACCTGGTCTGCGGCACCGGCCTGGCAGTCGGCGCGCCGCTCTCGGCGGACCCGCGCATCGCCAAGATTTCCTTCACCGGCAGCAACGCGGTGGGTGTGCAGGTCATGCAACGCGCGGCGGAAACCGTCAAAGGCGTGAGCCTGGAACTGGGCGGCAAATCCTCGTTGCTGGTTCTGGCGGATGCCGATATTGAGCTGGCGGTGGAAGTGGCTTGCGGCGGCGGTTTCTTCAACGCCGGGCAGATGTGTTCCGCCACCAGCCGCGTGCTGGTTGCCGATGAACTGGCCGATGACTTCCTCAGTCGCGTGAAGGCTCGCGCCGAAGCGATTCGCGTGGCCGACCCGTTTGACCCGAACGTGGAAATGGGTGCGCTGGTCAATCAGGCGCAATACCAGCGCGTGCTCGGCCACATCGACCGTGGTTTGAGTGCCGGCGCCAAACTGGTGTGCGGCGGTAATCGTCCGGCGAATCTGCCCCGCGGATATTTTTTGCAGCCGACCGTTTTCACCGACGTGCCCCTCGACAGTGCGCTGTGGTGCGAAGAGATTTTCGGCCCGGTGATTTGCGTACGCCGTTTTGCCTCTGAAGCGGAGGCGATCGCCCTGGCTAACGACAGCCAGTTCGGTCTGGTGGCCAGTGTGGTGACGCGCAATGCCGAAGCGGCGGATCGCGTCGCCAACGCTTTGCAGGCGGGGCTTGTGTGGATCAACGCGCCGCAGGTGATCTTCCCGCAAACCGCCTGGGGTGGTTACAAACAGAGCAGCATCGGCCGCGAATTGGGGCCGTGGGGCTTGCAGGCTTTCCAGGAAATCAAACACGTGATTCGGGCTGTCTGACGGCACGAAAAAGGTGAGCGCATGCCTCGCGATGAGGCATGCGTTAGCGTCATGGCTTCGATGAGTTTTTATCGATAGTCAGGTGTTTTGCACGACCTCAGGATGAACTCACTGGTTCAGCCAAGCCCCCGAAAATACGAGAGCTAACGCTGATCCAACCGCGCGGATGCAACAGTTTCGACCTGCCTTATACCTACAAAAACAAAGGGAGTCCGTAATGGGCGAGCATGATCTGAACAGACGTCAATTCATCAAGACCGTAGGCGTAGCCTCGGTTGCCGCGGCGGCCATGAGCCTGCCGTTCGTCAAGGCCAATGCCAGCGACACGCGCTTTCAGGGCAAGACCCTGCGACTGCTGACCTGGTCCGATGACACCGGCCTGGCTGCACTGCGCAACATCGCCGCGACGTTCGAAGACAAGTACGGTTGCAAGGTCATCGCTGACCGCACCGGCAGCACTTCGGAAATGGTCGCCAAACTCAAGGCCGGCGGTGATCGTCCGCAATACGACATCATCACCCTGGCAGGCGTCGGCGCCGAAGGTCTGGCCGCCGCCAACCTGCTGGAGAAACCCGACCTCAACCGCATTCCCAACATCGTCGATGTGCCTGAGAAATACCGTACCGGCGCCAACGGTCATGGCATCGGTTACCTGCTCTGGTGCAACAGCCTGGTCTACAGCACCCGCACCATCAAGGAAGCGCCGAACAGCTACGCCGCCCTGTGGGACGCCGACCTGTCGCCGAACATCTTCCTGCCGCCGCCGAACTGGACCGAGGCCATGGACCTGATCATCATCGCCGCCAAGCTGGCCGGTGGTGACGAGCACAACATCGAACCGGGCTTCAAGAAACTCGCCGAGCTGAAAGATCGCGTCGTCACTCTGGGCGAAAACCCGAACCAGATCGCCGAGCTGTTCCGCACCGGCTCCCTGGACATGGGCGGTTTGTACGCGCCGGCCTTCTTCCCGAAACAGATCCGCGATCCGGCCTACGGTCTGGGCGCCACCTTCGGCATGAAGGAAGGTTTCTACACCGACCTGATGCTGTCGGTGATGCCGAAGAATCGTCCGGGCGACACCGACCTGGCCTACGCCTTCATCAACCACTCTCTGGACCCGCTGGTGCAGGGCAAGATGGCTGAAGACATCTACAACGGCCCCGTCAACGCCAAGGCGATCATCTCCGCCGAAGCGCGCAAGAGCCCGTACATTCTCACGCCGGAACAGATTGCCGAGAAGGCGATCATGCACGACAACGCCTTCCTGGCCACCGTGCATGACCAATGGATTCGTCGCTACACGGAAATCTTTTCTTCCTGACCCACACCCCCTGTAGGAGCTGCCGAAGGCTGCGATCTTTTGATCTTGTTTTTAAAGATCAAGATCAAAAGATCGCAGCCTTCGGCAGCTCCTACAGGGGGAGGGTTTACAGCTTTAGATCTTCCATTGACGAGACCCTTTGCTATGGAACACCAACCTTTGACCCATTCGGTCAGCGCCGCTGAGTCGCGCCCGATTCGGGGTGTTTCGCCGACCGCACGTGCCTGGTTTTTCCTCACGCCGTCGATGCTGTTTCTCGGCGTGTTGATCGCCGCCAGTTTGCTGGTCCTGCGCATGAGTGTCGGCACCAAAGGCGCGGAATGGACCGGGTTCAGCCTGGCCAGCTACGCGCAATTACTGGAACCCTATTACCTCAAATCCCTGCTGCTGACCCTGCGCCTGGCGCTGATCAGCGCGGTGATCGCGGTGATCCTGGCGATCCCGGTGGCCTACACCATGTCGCGCCTGACTTCGCCGTTTGTGCGGCGGATTTTCCTCGCGGCGGTGCTGTTGCCGTTGCTGGTCAACCTGCTGCTGCAAAGCTACGGCTGGCTGGTGATTCTCGGCCCGGGCGGGATGCTCAATCAGGCGCTGATGGGCTTGGGTCTGATCAAGCGTCCGATCATGCTGCTGTACAACCAGAACGGCGTGTTGATGGGGCTGGTGCAAACCGCGTTCCCGCTAGCCGTGCTGCCCATTGCCAGCGCCATGCGCGGCGTTGCCCGCACCTACGAAGAAGCCGCCGCCACCCTCGGCGCCAGTCGCTTGCAGGTGTTCCGCCAAGTGGTGTTGCCGATGAGTCTGCCGGGGATCATCACTGGCGCGACGTTGGTGTTCGCCTACAACGCCAGCAGCTTCGTGGTGCCGTTGCTGCTTGGCGGCCGTCGCGTGCCGATGCTGGCGGTAATGGTGCATGACCAGATCGCCCCGCTGATGAACTGGCCGGCTGCGTCCGCCGCCGGTGTGGTGTTGATCGTCACCACGCTCGCGATCATGACCTTGTCCGAATACATAACCGGCCGTCGTCGGCGCATGCTGGAGGCTTCGCAATGAGTACCCTGACCAAGAAGCGCCACTCGCTGTTGCCGGGTGACACCGGCAAGTTCGCCGGCATCCTTTCGGGCTTCATCCTGTTGCTGGCGGTGCTGCCGATCCTGACCATGATCGTGATGTCCTTCAGCGGCGCGTCGAATCTGGACTTCCCGCCGAGCAGCTACAGCCTGCAATGGTACAAAGCCGCCTGGCACACCTTCGTTTCGCCGGATTCCAGCGACGTGCTGAGCCTGGGCAAAGCCATGACCACCAGCCTGATGGTGGCGTGCCTGACCATGGTTTTTGCCACGTTGATCGCGGTGCCGGCGGCTTACGCGCTGACCCGGTGCGAGTTCCGTGGCAAAGCCGTAGCGCTGCAATTGATGTCGCTGCCATTGGTGTTTCCGATGGTGGTATTGGGTCTGGCGTTGCTGCTGGTGTTCGACAGCCTGCCTTTCCAGATGACCACCTCGCGACTGGTAATTGCCCACGTGATCCTGGCGTTGCCGTTCGTGGTGAAGAACTGCACGGCGGCCATGCTCTCCATCGGCAGCGAAGTCGAAGAGGCCGCGCAAATGCTCGGCGCTTCACCGCTACGGGCGATCGTCGATGTGGTGGTGCCGTTGATGAAGTCGGGGATTCTGGCGGGGATGCTGCTGGCGTTCATCGTCTCGTTCAACGAATTCACCGTGACCTACTTTCTCTACACCATCGACGTCATGACCGTGCCGATCTGGATGTACAGCCGCACCGTGTCTTCGCTCGACCCAACCGTATTTTCGTTTGCCGTGCTGATCGTGCTGATCGACTTCGTCCTGATTTGGGCGCTGGAGAAGCTGGTCGGTGAAGGTGGCGTTTCGTTCTGATTTCTTGAGGTGATTCTTATGTCTGGTCTGATTCTGGAAAACGTCGAGAAACATTACGGCTCGGCCTGCGCGGTAAAAGATGTGAACCTGCATTTGCCCGAGGGCAAACTGGTGTGTTTCCTCGGCCCGTCGGGCTGCGGCAAAACCACGTTGTTGCGGATGATCGCGGGCCTGGAAACCCTGAGCGGCGGCGAGATTCGCCTGGACGGCGAGGACATCGGCCACACCCCGGCGCATCTGCGTAATTTCGGCATGGTGTTTCAGTCGCTGGCGCTGTTCCCGCACATGACGGTGGGGGAGAACATTGCTTATCCGCTGAAATTGCGTGGCGTGAGCAAGGCTGATCAGCAGGCGCGGGTGGTGGAATTGCTGGAGCTGATTCAACTGCAACCGATGATTGATCGCCCGGTGGCCAAGCTCTCGGGCGGCCAGCGTCAGCGCGTGGCGATTGCCCGGGCGATTGCTTCGCACCCGAAAATACTTTTGCTCGACGAACCACTGTCGGCGCTGGACGCCAAGCTGCGTGAGTCGATGCAGGTGGAAATCCGTCAGCTGCAACAGCGCTTGAACATCACCACCATCATGGTGACCCACGATCAGCGTGAAGCCATGACCATGGCTGATATCGTCGTCGTATTGGGTGAGCACAAGGTGCAGCAGGTGGGCACGCCGATTGAAATCTATCGGCACCCGGCCAATGAATTCGTCGCGGACTTCATCGGCTCGGGCAACATCTTCCCGGCCACGGCGCTGGGCAACGGCAAGGTCAGCCTGCCGGGCGGCGATGCGCTGCAAGTGCCGATTTGCAGCAGCATTGTGGTCGGGGAAAAAGTGAAGATGCTGATTCGCCCCGAGGACCTGCAACTGTCGGCACCACAGGCGTCGGCGGGGAATCGGTTGTTGGGCAAGGTGACGTTCGTGCGGGATATCGGCGCGACGATTGAGACCACGGTGGAGTGTTCCGGGGTGTCGTTTACGGCGTTGAGCACGCCGTGTCAGGGCATTGGCTTGAGCATTGGGCATCCGGTGTCGGTGACGTTGCCAGTGGAGGCTTGTCGGGTTCTGGGGGCCTGATCCGGATTTGATGTTGGCTTTGCTGGCCCCATCGCTGGCAAGCCAGCTCCCACAGTGATCTGTGGCGCTCACAGACCTGTGGGAGCTGGCTTGCCAGCGATGAGGCCATCAGCCACACACCAAATGCTGGTGTACACCGACCCAATGTGGGAGCTGGCTTGCCAGCGATGAGGCCATCAGCCACACACCAAATGCTGGTGTACACCGACCCAATGTGGGAGCTGGCTTGCCAGCGATGAGGCCATCAGCCACACACCAAGTGCTGGTGTACACCGACTCAATGTGGGAGCTGGCTTGCCAGCGATGAGGCCATCAGCCACACACCAAGTGCTCGATTACACCGACAACCGCAACCGCGCCAAATCCCTTAACGGCGGCGCCCCGAACAACCGGCTGTACTCCCGGCTGAATTGCGAAGGACTTTCATACCCGACCCGATACCCCGCCGCCGAAGCCTCCAACCCTTCCGCCAGCATCAGGCGCCGCGCCTCTTGCAGGCGCAATTGCTTCTGATACTGCAATGGACTCATCGCCGTCATCGCCTTGAAACGGTGATGCAAGGTCGACACGCTCAGGTTCACTTCCTTCGCCAGGTCATCGATGCGCAGTGGCTGCTCGAAGTTACCGTTGAGCCATTTGATCGCCTGGCTGATGCGATGGCTCTGACTGTTGGCGATGGCGATTTCGTACAGCCGATGACCCTGTTTGCTGCGCAGCAGGCGATAGAGAATTTCCCGACGAATCAGCGGCGCGAGCATGGCGATGTCTTTCGGTGTATCGAGCAATCGCGCCAGGCGCAGCACCGCATCGAGCATGGCGCTGTCGAGGCGTTCGACATACAGCCCGCGCCCTGTTGGTCGGGTAGGCACGCCGAGAGGACCGGCATCGGCGATCAAAGCGGTGATTTCCGCCGGGTCGATATCCAGCCGCACGGCCAGGATCGGTTCTTCGGGCGAGACATCCACCACCCGCCCACTGAGCGGCATCGAGACTGACACCACCAGGTAATTAAGCGGGTCGTAATTGAAGAACTCGTCGGCCAGCCGAACTTCCTTGCGGCCCTGGGCCATGATGCACAACGCCGGTTGCGCGAGCACCGGGGCGAACTCGTGGTTCTGGCTGTGGCGTGACATGAATAGCGAACCGACTGCGGTGGCATAACTGCCATCCTCGGCGGTGTTGCGACGAATGATCGCCGCCAATTCCGCGCGCTGCTTTTCCATGTCGGCATCCAGCGGAGCTTGAAAGTGATCGAATGACGACATGCGAGGCATCCTCGGAAAAACAGGAGTGATGGGGCAGAGCATATGTTTGTGCAAGTCGAAGCGGTAGACACATCCTGCCTCATGCTTGCCTGATTCTGCACAGGGTGGCTTCTATCCCTGCACATGCTCAGTGCCCCGGCCAGCAACGAACCCCGTAGGAGCTGCCGCAGGCTGCGATCTTTTGATTTTGTTTCAAGATCAAAAGATCGCAGCCTGCGGCAGCTCCTACAGGGCACACATTTCACACATTGTTACAGGTGGCGAAAGCACTCTCGCAGAATCGTGCAACACAGCGGCAGGAATCGACTAACGGCCCAAGCGCAGTGGCCCTTAACCTTTGATCCTGTCGCAGCCCGTCCCAGGCTGCCACGCGACTCCCCGGGAGGGTTGAACATGTCCAAGCAGATCCCCGTCAGTCATATGGCCTTCGTCCGAGCGCGCGCCGGGCGCTCGCAAGAACTCGGTGTGCGCCTGAGTGCGCTGATCGAGCCGTCCCGCGCCGCGCCGGGTTGCCTGAACTTTGCCTTGCAGCATTCGCAATGCGATCCAGAGCTGTGGCTGGTGTCCGGTTTCTGGGTCAACCAGCAGGCCATGACCGCGTACTTCAGTACCCCGTCCATGGAAATTTTTGCCGAGCTGGTCCAGGAATTGGTGGTCAACAGCCTCGATTTCCATACCTTCAAGGATGTCTCGGCAGCGCAGGCGCTCAGCCAGTCCGGGGCGGCGGTACACAAACTGGCCGGTTGAGGGTTTAATGGCGGCATTCTCAACTAGCCAGGATGCGCGACATGGCACGCAAAGCCTTTGAAACCTTCGAAGCGGTATCGGCCGTAGTCCCCCGTGAAGGCGGGTATTACGCGGCAATCGCCACCAAAGCCATCGGCGGCTCGGGTGCGCCTCGCTTCAACAAACTGCTGGAAGAACAGATCTTCAAGACCGCCAAAGAAGCGGACGAAGCCGCCGCCCTGCAGCTGACTCACCTAAAGGGTGTCAGCGAAGACGGCGACCTGATCTGGTAATTACTTCACCGCCCCTGGGCGGTACATCTTGAACAATGCTTCAGGCCCCAGCTGAAAATAATCCGCCGGCCCACCGCCGCGCAGAATCGGTTCTGCCGCGGCGGTGTCGTACACCCCATCTTTCAACAGCCACTTGGCGATATGCACGGCGACCACTTCGCCGAGGATCAGCCAACTCGGCACCACATTCCCGTCCGCCCGCTGCAACTGAATGATCTGCGTGACCTTGCACTCGAAGGACACCGGGCTTTCGGCGACTCGCGGCACCTGAATGATTTTCGAGGCAACCGGGGTCAGCCCGGATAACTCGAATTCGTTCACCTGCGGCGCGACCATGGCGCAGCTCTGATTCATCTGCTCGGCCAGTGGGCGAGTGGCGAGGTTCCAGGCGAATTCGCCGGTCTGCTCGATGTTATTCAGGCTGTCTTTGCGCCCGATGCTGGAAAAACCAATGATCGGCGGAATGTAGTTGAAGGCGTTGAAGAAACTGTAAGGCGCCAGGTTCAAATGGCCGTTGGCATCCTGTGAAGAGATCCAGCCGATGGGACGCGGACCGACGATCGCGTTGAACGGATCGTGGGGCAGGCCGTGGCCGTTGGCGGGTTCGTAATAGTGGATGTCGTCGGGCATGGCGGGAATTCCTGGCACTCGCGGGAGGTGGACATAGTGCTAGGGGCAGCATCTTATTTCCAGTCCGGCACACGAAGAATGTGGGAGCGGGCTTGCCCGCGATGAGGGCATTAAATTCAACATCAATGTCGACTGTTACATCGCCATCGCGGGCAAGCCCGCTCCCACAGGGTCTGTGCAATGTTTGGGGAATTGTGGTGCTCCAGAAATGATTAAGCCCGGCCGAAGCCGGGCTGTGGTCCCGCATTTGTGGATCAGCTGACGGAAGCGCCGCCGGTGCGATCGTAGCCATCTTCGGCGACGGTGGCGCCGCCAGTGCGGTCGTAACCATCTTCAGCGAAAGTGGCGGAACCGGTGCGGTCGTAGCCATCTTCAGCGACGGTGGCGGAACCGGTGCGGTCGAAGCCATCAGCCGCGACGGTAGCGGAACCGGTACGGTCATAGCCGTCTGCTGCAACAGCGGAGCCAGTGCGGTCGAAACCGTCGGCGGCGAAAGAGTTGGCAGCCAGTACGGACAGGGCCAGGGCGAGGAACAGTTTGGTTTTCATCTTCATTTCTCCAGGTTCTTTGGCGTTGTGTGTCTTGGGCATGGGTTTCATGCTACGCCAATTAAACTGATTAAAAAGCGCAAATAAATGCTAGTAACAATCGATTAACTTGATATTAAGGCCGTCAGACGTTTTCACTTTCAAGGTCTGAGTGAGCGCATCACAGTTAATCGATAAGGCAGGTTCAGGATGGGAGGCGAGCATTAACTCGTGATTAATCGGCCTTGCGCGGGAGTGAAGGATTTTTCATTCGGCGCCGAGCCAAACGAAAAAAAGGGGCAGATCCCGACGATCTGCCCCTTTTGTTGTATCGCCTCTGGACTTAGTCCGTGAGGATCCGCGAATGCTTGCGGGTGTCTTTCATGGTGATGTACACCAGCAACGACACGGCAATGCATGCGGTGACGTACCAGTAGTAACCGGTTTCCATGCCGATGCTCTTGAACCACAGCGCGATGTATTCAGCGGTGCCGCCGAAGATCGATACGGTCAGTGCGTACGGCAGGCCGACGCCCAGGGCGCGGATTTCGGTCGGGAACAGTTCGGCTTTTACCACGGCGTTGATCGAGGTGTAGCCGCTGACGATGATCAGTGCCGCCATGATCAGGAAGAACGCGCCCCACCAGGTGGTGATGGTGTGCAGGGTGGTGAGGATCGGCACGGTGAACAGCGTCCCCAGAACACCGAAGGCAATCAGGATCGGCCGGCGACCGATTTTATCCGAGAGCCCGCCGATGATCGGTTGCAGGCACATGAACAGGAACAGCGTGGCGGCAGAAATGGTGGTGGAGTCGGAGATGCTCATGCCGACGGTGTTCACCAGGTATTTCTGCATGTAGGTGGTGTAGGTGTAGAACGCCAGCGTACCGCCCATGGTCAGGCCGACCACGGTCATCAGTTCCTTAGGATGACGCATCAAGGTGCGCATCGCGCTTTCCTTGGCCTTTTCCTTCTTGGTGAACGACTCGGTTTCTTCCATGCCGCGACGCAGGTACAACGCAACTACGGCACACAGCGCGCCGATGGCGAACGGGATGCGCCAGCCCCAGGCGTACAGCTCTTCGGTGGTCAGCAGGTTCTGCAGGACGATCAGCACACCCAACGCTATGAGCTGACCGGAGATCAGCGTCACGTACTGGAAGCTGGAGAAGAAGCCACGGCGTTCCTTGGTGGCCATCTCGCTGAGGTAAGTGGCGGAAGTGCCGTACTCGCCACCGACCGACAGGCCTTGCAGCAAGCGGGCGAACACCAGCAGGATCGGTGCGCCGATGCCGATGGTTTCGTAGCTTGGGCTCAGGGCGATCAGCAGCGAGCCGAAGCACATCAGGTACACCGAGGCCATCAGAGCCTTTTTACGCCCGACTTTGTCGGCGTACAGGCCCATCAGCCAGCCCCCGATCGGACGCATCAGGAAGCCCACGGCGAAGATTGCGGCGGTGTTCAGCAGTTGTGCAGTGGTGTCGCCTTTGGGGAAAAAGGTCTTGGCGAAATACAGGGAGAAAGCGGCGTAGACGTACCAGTCATACCACTCGACCATGTTGCCAACGGAACCGCTGAAGATCGATTTGATACGGCTGGAGGTGGTGCGTACTTTTGTCGGCGAGGCAACCGACCCACGGGGCAGGGTATTGGAGTTATCCATTGAAGGATCCTTCGTCTAATTATTTTTTATGGAGCGCGAATAAACGCAGCCTGCGGGGGCTATAGCAGGAGGTGTGCCAACGGGTAGAGGGCCGGTTTAGAGGGGGCAAGCCGAAAGCATGAGCGGAAATCCGCTTATTGCGTGCAGTGTGTCAGGCGGATTTTCGCGCACGACCCGTAACCTGTAGGAGCTGGCTTGCCAGCGATCCAGGCAGCGCGGTGTCTCTGGTAGACCGCGTTATCGTTCATCGCTGGCAAGCCAGCTCCTACAGGTCAGAGAAACATTTCGCGCGAAAGTCCATGCCGCTGCATCTTTTCGTTGAACGTCCGGCGCGGCAGTTGCAACTCTTCCAGCACCGCTTTCACATCGCCCTTGTGCCGCGTCAACGCCGCGCGCAGGCATTGCGCTTCAAAGGCTTCCTGCTGCGCCGCCAGCGATTGGCCCGGCTCGACGCCCAGTGGTTCCGGCTCGCCAAGCCCCAGTACCTGACGTTCCGCGACGTTCGCCAATTCACGTACATTACCTGGCCAGTCGTGACTCAGCAGATGGCTCAGCTGCGGGCCGCTTAACGGCGGGAAGGCGCGGCCCAGACGCTCGGCGGCGCTGCGGGCAAATGACTCGAACAACAACGGAATGTCTTCGCGACGCTCGCGCAACGGTGGCAAACGCAACTCGGCGACGTTCAACCGATACGCCAGATCCTCGCGAAAACGCCCGGCTCGCGCTTCGTCGAGCAAGTCCGGTTTGGTCGCGGCGATGATCCGCAAGTCCACGCGAATGCTTTGGTTCGAACCCAGGCGCTCAAGCTTTTGCTCCTGCAATACCCGCAGCAGTTTCACCTGCTGCGCCAGCGGCATGCTTTCGATTTCATCGAGGAACAGCGTGCCGCCATCGGCGTATTCGAGCTTGCCGATACGCTTTCCTTGAGCACCGGTGAACGCGCCGCTTTCGTGGCCGAACAACTCGGCTTCAAACAGTTGCTCGGGGATCGCCGCGCAGTTCAGTGCGACGAAGGGTTTATCGGCCCGAGGGCCGAAGTCGTGCAGGCAACGGGCGACCAGTTCCTTGCCGCTGCCGGTTTCACCACGAATCAGCACATTGACCGGCAACGCGGCCAGATCCAGCACTTGCCGACGCAAAGTCTGCAAGCCACGGGATACGCCCAGCAGCGTCGCATCGAGTTTGGCGCGGTTGTCCGCCTGTTCGTGCAGGGCGCGGTTTTCCAGCACTAGCCGACGTTTGTCCAGCGCTCGGCGCAGGCTGCCGAGCAGGGTCTCAGGGCTGAACGGTTTTTCCAGAAAGTCGTAGGCGCCATCGCGCATGGCATCCACCGCCATGGGCACGTCGCCGTGGCCGGTCAGCAGGATCACCGGCAGGTCGGCGTCGCGGCGCTGTACCTCGGCCAGCAGTTCCAGACCGGTCATGCCGGGCATGCGCACATCGCTGAGAATCACTCCCGCATAATGATTCGGCAACTGCGCCAGGCACTCATCGGCACGACTGAACAACTGCACCTCGAAACCCGACAGGCTCAACCATTGTTCAACGGCGCTGCGAATGCTGCTTTCGTCGTCGACCACCATCACTGAATTCAGCATGAGCCGTGGGCCTCCAGATCGATGGGCAGGGTCAGGGAGAACACCGCGCCGCTGTCGTGATTATCGGCCGTCAGGCGACCGCCCGATTCGTGAACGATAGCGAAAGAAACGGCCAGTCCGATGCCCAGACCATCGCCCACGGGTTTGGTGGTGAAAAATGGATCGAACACTTTGGAAAGGTTTTCTTCAGCAATGCCGCCGCCGTTATCGATGACGCTCAGGCGCCACAATAATTCTTCGGCTTCGAGGCGAACTTCCAGGCGTTTGCAGGGTTTGTCCTGCATGGCATCGAGGGCGTTGCGCAGCAGGTTGATCAGCACCTGTTCCAGGCGAATTGCATCGCCACGCACCCAGGCCGGACGCGTCAGGTGCAGCACCGTGCTGACCTGTTCGTCGCGTAACCGCGTGTCGAGCAGGTGCAGCGACTGGTCAACCACCGCCGCCAGATCCAGGCGTTCGCGCAAGCCGCTGGGGCTTTTGCGGGCGAAGGTTTTCAGGTGGCCGGTGAGGGCGGCCATGCGCGTCAGCATGTCATCCACCGGTTTGAGCGCCTTGTAGGCGTCGTCGACGCGGCCGTGATCGAGCAGCAGGCGCAAGGTCGCCAATTGCATGCGTTGGGCGGTCAAGGGCTGATTGATCTCGTGGGCGAGGGCGGCGGACATTTGCCCAAGGGCGGCGAGTTTGGCCGATTGCACCAGACCTTCCTGGGCGGTGCGCAGATCCCGGGTGCGTTCTTCCACCAGTTGCTCAAGTTCCTCGCGACTGCGCTGGCGCAGTTTGGCCAACCGCCAGCGCTGGCTGAGAAAGAGCAGCAAAAACACCAGCGTCAGCCACAAACCCGCCGCCGCGAGCGCTGCGTTACGGCTGTCTTCGAAGGCGACGTGGGGACGGCGCAACAGATGCAATGTCCAGCCTTCGGCACTCAACGGCAGGGATTCCCAGAGGTAGTCGGCCTTGCCATCCGGGCCATCGACCCGCGCCAGTTCACTGTTTTCGTCGAAGCGTCGCAGGGATTGATAATCAAGCAGCGTCAGCGGTTGTTTGTCGTATTGGCGAGTGGCTTTGAGTTCGGCGTGATCGCTTTCAGTCAGCGGTTTCAATTGGCGATAGCGCCAGCCCGGCTGGTTGGCGATGAAGATGATCCCGCGAGCATCGCTGACCAGCAGCGTGTCGTTACCCTGGCTCCATTCGCGCTCCAGCTCTGGAAACTCCAGCTTCACCACCATGGCGCCGAGAAACTGCCCGTCATCATTGGTGACGGCGCTGGACAGGAAGTAACCCGGAATCCCGCTGGTCACCCCCACGGCATAAAAGCGCCCGGTACCCTGGGTACGGGTCTGGCTGAAGTAGGGGCGGAAACCATAGTTGTGACCGACATAACTGCTGGGCAAACGCCAGTTGCTCGCCGCCACGGCCAGGCCGGTACGATCAAGCAGTTCAAGGGTCGAGGATTCGGCGGCGCCGTTGATCTGCTCCAGTTTTCGGTTCAGCAGTTCCTGTTGCTCGGGACTCACCGGGCCTTTGAGCGCGTCGCGCAATTGCGGGTCCAGCGCCAGAACCGAGGGCAGGGCGCGATAGCGTTCGATCAGGGTATGCAGGGAGGTGGCGTACAAGGCCAATTGCTGATTGGCACGGGCGGCGTCCTCGACCATGGACTGGCGCACAGTGTGGCGCATGGCCAGGGTGGCTGCGATGGCGGCGCCGGCGATAATCAACACGGTATACAGCGCCAGGCGCAGAGGGCGAGATGACTCAAACATGCTGGGCATTACACATGTGTACGGAGGGGGCGCACCATAACATGGGCTCCCGTGCCATCCCATAAAAGCAATGTGTCCGCGTGTAGGAGCTGCCGCAGGCTGCGATCTTTTGATTTTGCTTTTTTAAAATCAAAGTCAAAAGATCGCAGCCTGCGGCAGCTCCTACAGTGGGAACGAGTGGGCAATAAAAAAGGCGACGGAGGCTAAACCCCAGTCGCCTTTTTTCGGTCAGTCGAAGCGCTTACTGCACTTCCACCGCCAGGCTTTCACTGATCTTTTTCTGCCAGATGGCAGGACCGGTGATGTGTACCGACTCGCCATTGCTGTCGACGGCAACCGTCACAGGCATGTCTTTCACGTCGAACTCGTAGATGGCTTCCATCCCCAGTTCGGCGAAAGCGACAACGCGGGATTTCTTGATGGCTTGTGCCACCAGGTAAGCCGCGCCGCCCACTGCCATCAGGTACACGGCTTTGTGGTCCTTGATCGCTTCGATCGCGGTCGGACCGCGCTCGGATTTGCCGATCATGCCCAGCAGGCCGGTTTGCTCGAGGATTTGACGGGTGAACTTGTCCATCCGCGTCGCGGTGGTCGGGCCGGCAGGGCCAACCACTTCTTCGCGCACCGGATCAACCGGTCCGACGTAATAGATGAAGCGACCTTTCAGGTCTACCGGCAGGGTTTCACCCTTGTTCAGCATCTCGACCATGCGCTTGTGCGCAGCATCGCGACCGGTGAGCATTTTGCCGTTGAGCAGGACGGTTTCGCCCGGCTTCCAGCTCTGCACTTCTTCCGGAGTCAGGGTGTCGAGGTTGACGCGGCGGGCCGACGGACCTGCTTCCCAGACGATTTCCGGGTAGGCGTCCAGCGGCGGTGCTTCCAGCGAGGCAGGGCCGGAACCGT
Source organism: Pseudomonas fluorescens (assembly GCF_000802965.1). GTDB lineage: Bacteria > Pseudomonadota > Gammaproteobacteria > Pseudomonadales > Pseudomonadaceae > Aquipseudomonas > Aquipseudomonas fluorescens_A. The sequence continues at coordinate 165,146 of NZ_JSAK01000018.1, forward strand.
CGAGCACGAAGTGAGCGTGACGGGTGGCGGCGCAGTTCGGGATCATGCACACCGGCAACGAAGCGGCGTGAGTCGGGTAATCCATGATCTTCACGTCAAGCACGGTGGTCAGGCCACCGAGGCCCTGGGCGCCGATGCCCAACTGGTTGACCTTCTCGAACAGCTCCAGGCGCATTTCTTCGAGGCGGTTCTGCGGGCCACGAGCCTTCAACTCGTGAATGTCGATGGATTCCATCAACACTTCCTTGGCCATGACCGCGGCTTTCTCGGCGGTGCCGCCGATGCCAATGCCGAGCATGCCCGGTGGGCACCAGCCGGCGCCCATGGTCGGAACGGTCTTCAGCACCCAGTCAACGATCGAGTCGGATGGGTTGAGCATGGCCATTTTCGACTTGTTCTCGGAACCGCCGCCCTTGGCCGCCACGTCCACTTCCACGGTGTTACCCGGAACGATGGAGTAGTGGATAACGGCCGGGGTGTTGTCCTTGGTGTTCTTGCGAGCGCCCGCCGGGTCGGCGAGGATCGAAGCGCGCAGGACGTTTTCCGGCAGGTTGTAGGCGCGACGAACGCCTTCGTTGATCATGTCGTCCAGGCCCATGGTGGCGCCATCCCAACGCACGTCCATGCCCACGCGGACAAACACGGTGACGATGCCGGTGTCCTGGCAGATCGGACGGTGGCCGGTGGCGCACATGCGCGAGTTGATCAAAATCTGAGCAATGGAGTCGCGGGCTGCCGGCGATTCTTCGCGCAGGTAGGCCTCGTGCATCGCCTGGATGAAATCCACGGGGTGGTAATAAGAAATGAACTGCAGGGCGTCGGCAACGCTCTGAATCAGGTCGTCTTGCTTGATCACGGTCATGAGTCGCGCTCCTCTAAAAGACGGGAACATTCAATAAGGTGCTTGCAGCTTGGGTGCATCGGTCGGTTGCAAGCACCTTTCAAGGCACGCCGGGGCTGCTGGCGCGACGCTAAAAAGGCGCGGCAGTATACCGCGCCTCGCTGAAGGGCACACGCGCCGCTAGTCAAACGTTGGTCGCATATCGGACAGTGGCAAGCGGCAAGTCGAAACGCATGACATTTGTGGCGGGGGAGCTTGCTCCCGCTCGGCTGCGCAGCAGGCGTAATTCAGACGACACGTTTCTCCTGAAAGAATGCAGGAAGGCTGCTTCGCGGCCCAGCGGGAGCAAGCTCCCTCGCCACAGGATTATCGCAACACAGGAACATGGTTGTGGTGTGAGGTATCTACTCTGAAAATTGGATGGTCATTTATCGGCCACGCCACTAAAGTGGCGCACGGCCTGTAGAGTAGGACGCTCTGTCAGTCTCTTTCATTCGGTGAGTCAACGATTGACCCATAACGCCATCCAGCGACTGTTGCTCAAACGTTTTGCCCTCGCGGCCGGCACCTATGCCTTGGCGTTGCTGTTGCTGTGGCTGGCGTTTTTTACCGGTCATTATCAAGACTCACTTCCCGGCGTCGCCATCGGCAGTGCCCTGGTGGTCATCAGCCAGGCAGCGTTGTTCGCGGTTTTTTATTCCGGCTATAACCTGCGCTTCACCGACCCCAGCCTGACCGAAGTTCAAGTGTTGCTGGGGCTGGGCTGGCAAACCTGGCTGATCGCGCATCTGGAAGATGCTCGCGGGGCTTTCCTGGTTTTTTACCTGTTGATTCTGCTGTTCGGGCTGTTTCACCTGTCCCGACGGGCATTTCTGCGTTGCGCCTTGCTGGTGTTCTTCAGTTTCAGTGCGATCACGCTGTGGGAGGGCTACCACTTTCAGTTGCCCAATCCGGCATTGGCGGCGTTGCAAGTGTGCGTGCTGTTGATCCTCCTGATCTGGCTGGTGCTCTACGCCGGTTACGTCCAGGCCTCGCGTCACCGCATGCGTCAGCGGCGTTTTGCCTTGCAAGCGCATCAGGACACGCTGCGCGGGATGATGCGTCAGCTCGAAGATTTGGTCGCCACCGACGAATTGACCGGGTTATTCAATCGCCGACATTTCCTGCGCCTGGCCTCCCGTGAGCTGAACGCCATGGACGCTGGCGTCGTGCATGGCCTGGCGCTGATCGATCTCGATCACTTCAAACGGATCAACGACATGCACGGCCATGCGGCCGGTGATCAGGTGCTGCAAGCCTTTGCGGGCGTCGCCTCGGCCTGTCTGCGCGAGGGTGACGTTCTGGCCCGCTATGGCGGCGAAGAGTTTGTGGTGCTGTTGCCCGACTGCGATGCCGAGAGCCTGACTTCCTGCTGTGAGCGTTTGCGTATCGCGTTTACTGACGTCGAGTTGATCGGCCTCAACGTGCGCAACCTCAGCCTCTCCGCCGGCATGACCTTGCTGGAGCTTGGCGATGACCTCGACGATGCCTTGCAACGAGCCGACCAGGCGCTCTATCGCGCCAAGCGTGACGGACGTAACCGTTGCGCGGCGGCGTGGGAAAACGTCGATGCCTGAGTTGCGTGTCGGCGACCGCCAATGGTCGGTGGCGCAGGGCAGCAATTTGCTCGACGCGCTGAATCAGAACGGCGTGGCGGTGCCCTACAGCTGTCGCGCCGGCAGTTGCCATGCGTGTCTGGTGCAATGTGTGCAAGGTCTGCCCAGCGACAGCCGGCCCGATGCCTTGAGTGCGGAGCAGCGCCAGCAAGGCTGGCGGCTGGCGTGTCAGTGTCAGGTGGTCGAAGACTTGCAGGTGCACACCTTCGATCCGCTACAGGACGGTCGACCTGCCGAAGTGACCGCCATTGATTGGCTCAGCGCGAGCGTCTTGCGCCTGCGCCTGACCCCGCAGCGGCCGTTGCGCTACAGCGCCGGCCAGCATCTGGTGTTGTGGGCGGGCAACACAGCGCGGCCGTATTCCCTCGCCAGCCTGCCGGAAGACGATCGCTTCCTGGAGTTTCATCTCGATTGTCGCCAGCCAGGGCAGTTCAGCGACGCCGCGCGACAACTGAAGATTGGCGATCCGATCCGCCTCGGTGAACTGCGTGGCGGGGCGTTGCATTACGACCCGGACTGGCACAACCGACCGCTGTGGCTGATGGCCTCCGGTACCGGGTTGGGGCCGTTGTTTGGCGTGCTGCGTGAAGCGTTGCGCCAGGATCACCAAGGCGCCATCCGCGTCATTCACCTGGCTCATGATGCCGATGAGCATTATCTGGCCAAACCCCTGCTAGCCATGGCCGCCACCCGTGCGAACCTGAGCATCGAGCTGTGGACAGCGGCCGAGGTGCCAGCGGCTTTGGCGCAACTGCGGCTTGTTTCCCGGCAAACCCTGGCCTTACTCTGCGGAGCGCCTGACAGCGTCGACGCCTTTGCCCGGCGGCTGTATCTGGCGGGATTGCCGCGCAATCAACTGCTGGCCGACGTATTCCTGCCCCGCGGTTGAGTGCTGAAACTACTGTTGTGGCGAGGGAGCTTGCTCGCGCTTGAGTGCGTAGCGCTCACTGTTTTTTGGGGCCGCTGCGCAACCCAGCGCGAGCAAGTTCGCTCGCCACAATGAAATCATCTGCCTCGCTCCGCTGAGACACACCATGACCGAAGCCATCCTGCTGGAACGCGAACGCGGCCTGCTGACCCTGCGCCTCAATCGTCCCGACAAGAAAAACGCCCTGACCCGCGCCATGTACAGTCACCTGGCCGAAGCGCTGAAACAGGCCGATACAGACCCGGAAATCAATGCGGTGCTGATCACGGGCTCCAGTGAGTGCTTTACCGCCGGCAACGACATCGCCGACTTCATCCAGCAACCGCCGAGCAACCTCGACAGTCCGGTGTTCCACTTCATGCTCAACTTGCTCGAATGCCGCAAACCGGTAATCGCCGCCGTGACAGGCGCAGCGGTGGGCATTGGCACGACGATGTTGCTGCATTGCGATTTGGTCTATGTCAGCCGTGACGCACGCTTGCGCATGCCGTTCGTCAACCTCGGGTTGTGCCCAGAGTTCGGTTCCAGCCTGATTTTGCCGCGCCTGCTCGGGCAGGCCAAAGCGGCGGAGTTATTGCTGCTGGGAGAGGGTTTCAACGGTGAACAGGCGGCCGCGTGGGGGATTGCGAGCGAAGCGTTGGGCTCTGGTGAAGAGACGCTGGCAAGGGCGAAGGAAATGGCGCTGCGCTTCGAATCGCTGCCACCGGAAGCGGTGCGCGTCAGCAAGCAATTAATGAAAGCGCCGGATCGCGAATTGTTGCGCAAGGTAATAGAAGAGGAGGGAGCGTTGTTCACCCAGCGTCTACGTTCGCCGGAAGCGATGGCGGCGTTGGCAGGATTTATCAACAGGCATTGAGCCCGGAAAAGATCGCAGCCTGCGGCAGCTCCTACAGAGGCACGCGGTCCATGTAGGAGCTGCCGCAGGCTGCGATCTTTTGATCTTCATGGTCCTGAAAACAAAAAAGCCCCGTCATTCACATGGCGGGGCTTTTGTTTTTCAACGCTCTGTCACTCATTCATTGATGTAACTCGACGGTAGGAGCCCAGTCTACCGTTAGTCGGAACTGTCATTTCTATCAGCTAGTTCTCAGCAAGGGTAAAGACTTAAGTTTTGTACTCGCTAATTTTTACGTGCCAAGGAGTGTTATCAAATGAGCGAGTTAGAAATTCCAACAATTTTGAAACCTCGAGATGGAGCTACAACTACTGTAGATCCGGACATCGAAATCAAATGCACGCCGGGTGCCAAAGTGATGATTTACGGATTGTCGAGTTTGACTGAGTGCACAATCGGTAGTGATGGTTTGTGGAAAGGGCGGCCAGCTCGAAGTCTGGTGCCGAAAAAGCATACCTTCCATGCAGTGCATGTGACTGACGATGACAAATCGAAACCATCCCCCGATGTTACTTTCACTGCATCAAATCATTGAAGCAAAAAGCCCCGCCATTCACATGGCGGGGCTTTTGTTTTTCAGCAACCGGTCACTCAGACCATCGGGTCGCCAACGTGCAGGATTTTCATGCCGTTGGTGCCGCCGGTGGTGTGGTAGCTGTCGCCCTTGGTCAGGATGACCCAGTCGCCTTTTTCCACGACGCCGCGCTTGACCAGCTCGTCGATCGCTTTCTGGCTGACTTCGTTCGGAGCCAGCGAAGCCGGATCGAACGGGATGGTGTACACGCCACGGAACATCGCCGCGCGGGCCTGGGCTTCGCGGTGCGGGGTGAACGCGTAGATCGGCACCGAGGAACGGATGCGTGACATGATCAGCGGGGTGTAGCCGCTTTCGGTCAACGCGATGATCGCTTTCACGCCCGGGAAGTGGTTGGCGGTGTACATGGTCGCCAGCGCAATGCTTTCGTCGCAGCGGGTGAATTCCTTGCCGATGCGGTGGCTGGAAGTCTTGCTGGTCGGGTGCTTTTCAGCGCCGACGCAGATGCGCGCCATTGCTTGCACTGCTTCCAGCGGGTACAGGCCAGCTGCCGATTCAGCCGAGAGCATCACGGCGTCGGTGTAGTCGAGCACGGCGTTGGCCACGTCGGACACTTCGGCACGGGTCGGCATCGGGTTCTGGATCATCGACTCCATCATCTGGGTCGCGACGATCACAGCCTTGTTGTGGCGGCGTGCGTGCAGAATGATTTTCTTCTGAATGCCCACCAGCTCGGCGTCACCGATTTCCACACCCAGGTCACCACGGGCCACCATCACGGCGTCGGACGCCTTGATCAGGCCATCGAGTGTATCGTCATCGGCCACGGCTTCGGCGCGTTCGATCTTCGCTACCAGCCAAGCAGTGCCGCCGGCTTCGTCGCGCAGTTGACGGGCGTATTCCATGTCGGCGGCGTCACGCGGGAAGGACACGGCGAGGTAGTCGACTTCCATTTCCGCAGCGAGCTTGATGTCGGCCTTGTCTTTTTCAGTCAGGGCCGGAGCGGTCAGGCCGCCACCGCGACGGTTGATGCCTTTGTGGTCGGACAGCGGACCGCCGATGGTCACGGTGCAATTCAGTTCGGTAGCAGTGGCGGTGTCGACGCGCATCACCACGCGGCCGTCATCGAGCAGCAGCTCGTCGCCCACGCCGCAGTCCTTGACCAGGTCCGGGTAGTCGATGCCGACCACTTGCTGGTTGCCTTCAGTCAGAGGATGGCTGGTGGAGAAGGTGAATTGATCACCGATCTTCAGCTCGATCTTCTTGTTGGCGAATTTGGCGATACGGATTTTCGGGCCTTGCAGGTCACCCAGCAGGGCGACGAAGCGACCGTGCTTGGCAGCCAGGTCACGCACCAGCTTCGCGCGAGCCTTGTGCTCGTCGGGGGTGCCGTGGGAGAAGTTCAGGCGGGCGACGTCCAGGCCAGCCAGAATCAGCTGTTCGAGAACTTCCGGCGAGTTACTGGCCGGGCCTAGGGTAGCGACGATTTTGGTACGACGGACGGACATGCAAAGACTCCTGAGTTCAAGCGCTGAGTGAGGCTACTATGGTCCGAAGTTGTAGTCATTGTTCGAATGCACTACTTATTGCTTTCTTTATTGAACCTTACAACTTTGCGCCACACAGCCTGAAGATTTCCGCCGACGGGTCGATACAGCGATCAAGACAGGAGATTCCCCATGCGATTCGTGCTCATTGCCGCCCTTTTCCTCAGCGTCACGGGCTGCACCCGTTGGTCGATGAACCATCATTTGAATAACGCCTACAAAGCCTATGACCGGGGCAATTGCGAGCAGGTATCGCTCGAGCTGTCCAAGGTCGAGCGCGAAAGTCGGGCGCGGCCTTACGTGTGGCCGGAAGTGTCGATGATGCGCGGCCTGTGCCTGGAACGTCAGAAAATGTTCGTCGATGCGGCGCAGACTTACCAGTTCATCCTCGCCGCGTATCCGCAAAGCGAATACGCCTACCGCGCCCGCGCCCGCCTCGAAACCTTGCAGAGCCTGGGCCACTACCCGCTGCGCAGCGCGGCGGCCGTGCGTCCGACGCAGTTCTGATGTCAGCCGTCATCTGACAGCTGGCCGACCGGCGGCGGTGAGCTATAGTCGAATAAACCGGTTTTAGAGCCCTTGCCTTTAACCGAGGTAACACCTGTGATCGGCAGAAGTAAGCGGCAGCGGTTCATGGACTGTCGCACCAGGATCGGGGAGAGCGCGCCAATGCCCTTTTCAATAGCAACAGGCAGGCCCGTTCCGAAGCATTAGTGCGGTCCTGCTTAAGGGCCTAGCGTAGCGAATTCAGCATGTTTACCGACCGCCGGATCGAGCGGCATCAACTGCCGTATTTTCTGAAAGTGTTCAACAGCATCACCGACAAACCCATCGGCTATCTGGGCAACGTTTCCGAAGACGGCCTGATGCTTATCAGTCAGTTGCCGATGATGATCGGTGCCGATTTCGAGTTGCGTCTGAAAATCCCCGCCAGTGACGGGTGTCAGCAGATCATCGATTTGCGGGCGTGTTGCCTGTGGTGCCATGAAGACGCAACCCCTCACCACTATGACGCCGGGTTCAGCCTGCAACGGGCGCCTCCGGAGTATGGGCAACTGGTGGAGGCGCTGAAGCAATACTTCAGTTTTCAGACATTGCCGGCTTCGGCCTGAAACGCAAAAGATCGCGGTGTATCTGTAGGAGCTGCTGCAGGCTGCGATCTTTTGATCCTACGCACCACCACTACGTTTCCAGCTCAAGTACTGCGTCACCAGTTGCGTGCCCAGCTCCCCGGGCCGCGCATCCAGCACCGGCACGCCATGCGCGCTCAATCGTTCATGGAGTTCAGCCCGTGCATTCAGGTAGCTCACCGTACCGCAATAGGCCAGAGCCTCGGGCAAGGTCTGCACGGGCGTTTCGTACAGATTGTCGAGCACGTCTTCACGCAGACTCGCCACCAGTACTCGATGCTGCTTGCCTAGGCGTTTAACAGCCGTCAGCAATTCCTCATCGTCTTCATCCCGCAGATTGGTCACCAGCACCACCAGCGCCCGACGTTTTTGCCGGGACAGCAATTGGGTGATAGCGGCTTGATAGTCGGCGCTGCGTTGGCTGCTGTTCAAGTCATAGACAGTGTTGAGCAGCACGTTGATCTGCCCGGTGCCTTTGACCGGGGCGAGGTAGCGCGGTTGATCGCTGGCAAAGGTGCTGAAGCCCACCGCATCACCTTGGCGCAGGGCGACATAACTGAGTAAGAGGCAAGCGTTCAACGCGTGATCGAAATGCGCCAGTTCTCCGTCCTGACTGCGCATGCGTCTGCCGCAGTCGAGCATGAAGATGATCTGCTGATCGCGCTCGTCCTGATACTCCCGAGCAATCGGCGTGCGCTGGCGTGCGGTAGCCTTCCAGTCGATTTGGCGCAAGCTGTCGCCTTCGCGAAACTCACGCAATTGATGAAACTCCAGCCCTTGCCCACGCCGCTGGCGTTGGCGCACTCCGAGTTGGCTGAGCCAGTTATCCACAGCCAATAGCTGGCCGCCGTAGAGGTGGGCGAAGTCCGGATAGACGCGGGTGTTGTCCGTTACGTTGAGCAGGCGCTTGTCGGTCCACAAACCCATGGGGCCTGGCAGGTTGAGTTCACAACATTCGAAGCTGAAGTGACCGCGTATGAGCGGGCGCAGGCGATAGCCGACCAGGCTGCGCTGGCCGGGTTGCAATTGCACTGACAGCGGCAGGTTTTCGAAGCTCAGGCCGTTCGGTACATGATCGAAAAGTTTGATGTGGAGCGGCTGGTGGAAATCGTGTTCGAGCTCCAGTCGAACTTCACTCCAGCGACCCAGTGCCAGGCTGCCGGGCAGATGTCTTCGTACATGGGGAGATGGCAGGCGTTTGACGCGGATCGCATCAAGCAGCATCAGCGCCAGGAGGGCCATTAACAGTCCCCAATTGATCGATGACAGGCTTGACGGAACCGCCAACTCCAACGCGCGCAGCGTGCCCAGAGCGATGCCGATACCCAGCAGCACCGCAAGCCAGATCAGCAGCAGGCGCGTCGGTTTCATCGGTGCGCACCTGTTATGGCGAGGGAGCTTGCTCCCGCTGGGGTGCGCAGCAGCCCCAAAATTAGACGACGCGGTTTGTCCGGTAGAACGCAACCACCGGGTTCACGACTGCTGCGCAGCCGAGCGGGAGCAAGCTCCCTCGCCACAGGGTTTGTACTCGACATGAATGGGTTCACAACCGCGGCGCCGGCACTTGATCGAGTAGTTGCCGCAGTACTTGATCCACCTCCAGCCCTTCGATATCCAGCTCCGGCGCGATGCGCACGCGATGTCGCAGCACCGCCAGCGCGCAGCCCTTGATGTCATCCGGGATCACGAACTCTCCACCGCGCAGCAGCGCACGGGCCCGGGCACATCGCACCAGCGCGATGGACGCCCGTGGGCCGGCGCCGAGAATCAGGCCCGGCCAGCTGCGGGTGGTGCGCGCGAGGCGCACGGCGTAATCGAGCACCTGGTCATCCAGCGGCAAATCACTGGCAATGCGCTGCAAGGCCAGCACGTCCTTGGCCTGCAACACGGTGCGCAGCGGCTGCACGTCGAGCATGTCGGCGCGGGTCGAGCGGCTGACCTGACGCACCATGTCCAGCTCTTGCTCGGCGTCGGGGTAGTCCATGCGCACCTTGAGCATGAAGCGATCCAGTTCGGCTTCCGGCAGCGGATAAGTGCCTTCCTGTTCGATGGGGTTTTGCGTGGCGAGCACCATGAAAGGCTGCGCGATGGGCAGGGCGCGACCTTCGAGGGTGACTTGTCGCTCCTGCATGGCTTCGAGCAGCGCCGCCTGGGTTTTCGCCGGGGCGCGGTTGATCTCGTCGGCCAGCAACAGATTGGTGAACAGCGGACCTTTTCGCAGGTTGAATTGTTCGGTCTGCAAGTCGTAAACGGCATGCCCCGTGACGTCGCTGGGCATCAGGTCCGGGGTGAACTGGATGCGGGCAAAGTCGCCACCGAAGCAGCGCGCCAATGCCCTCACCAGCAAGGTTTTACCCAGTCCCGGTACGCCCTCGAGTAACACGTGGCCACCGGCAATCAGGGCTGTCAAAACGTCGTCGATCACGCCGTGCTGACCGATCACGGCTTTTTGCAACTCGGCACGAATCGCTTGGGCCAATTGGCTGGCTCGCTCGCGTTGCCGGGCGTCGTGTTCCTGTGTACCGGGCTCGGTCGGTTCGATCACGACTTCCGGAGCCTTGCTAACAGTTACATTGGATTTATCTTCCATAAATCAGTCACTTACCTAATCTAATTTTTTTCACGTTTTTTGAACGAGTGGGACGAGGGAGAGACTGCCAATTTGCATCATTGCGAACCCTTGGCATCCCATCATTTGGTCGTTCGTCAGAGGTGGAGGTTAGTCCATGACGGTCAGAGGAGATGCGAACTCAGAATCGATTACGTCACCGAAGAAAATCAGGTCTGAGTGGTCGAGCTTTCGTCCATGAATTCGACATGGGGCGCTGGGGTTTGAACGAGTTGATCCTGTCGCAACGGATACAGCCCTTCACGACGGGCTGCAATCCGACATTATCCGTAAGTAAAGAAATGTTGTCTTTATGGTCGTTTTTTGCACTTAAAGGAAAGAATTCTTTACCTTGCTGCTGCGCTTTATTTGCCTCTCGCCTCAGGTAACACGCATCTCCGAGCTATCGAGCACTATCTCCACTGCGCCGTAACACTCCAAGCGCTCTGGGTAAATGCTACATTGCGTCCGACCGTTTGCGATTTACGGAAACTATCTATCGAATTCCAGCGTCACCAAAGTAAATACCCTTCGCGACCAGACCGAGATTTTCGGTGAGGTCCCAGTAATCCTTGTTGAACAAATTTTGAGTTCGCCGCTCCTGCTTGAGGTAAGCCAGCGTTTGGAAGAAGCAGTCCTCACACAGGTGAACTTCATAGCGCTCCCCATCATGATCAGTGCCATAGCCCCAGTGTGCTTGTAGGGTGCGCAACTGATGCACGCTGAATCGCCCACGATTTCGTAGACACTTCCATGCCTTGAAATGAGGTTGGACACCATGACGGGCAGATAGCGGCCATTAGCTGCCGCTTGCGAATCAAACACAACAATGGTCCAGTCTGCCAGACTTATTTGCCTCATTAGCTTCCACACAGCTTGCTAATGTCACGCGAGTCGGGATAGATCGCTTCAAAACCTCAACTCATCATGTCTAGTCGCCAGGTCTATTTATGCCGCTGAGCTTTCATAAAATGCACGCCAATGGCGATGATTTCGTTATCGTGGACTCGCGAAACTCACCCAATCCAATCACAAGCAATTTGGCTCGGAGAATGGGAGATCGCAACCGAGGAATCGGCTTCAATCAACTCGCTGTGATGCTCGATTGCGATGATGCAGATGCGCGTTTGGTGTTCTGGAATGCGGATGGCTCACCGCTGGACGCTTGCGGCAGCGCAACGCGTGGGGCGGCAGATATGCTGATGCGCGAATCCAATATGACTTCGGTAGCACTGCGAACCAACCGTCGCCTACTGACTTGCGAACGTACTTCAACCGGCGCTATTTCCGTCAATATGGGAAAGCCGCTTTTCAACTGGTCGGATATTCCTCTGGCTCTTGAAATGGATACATCAGTGTTGCCACTTGCCGGTGCACCAACAGCATGCAGCATGGGAAATCCGCACTGCACCTACTTTGTGGATGACCTGACAGCCGTTGAAATAGCGACGATTGGACCAGCAATTGAAACCAACCCCTTGTTTCCCCTGAGGACGAACGTGCATTTCGTCCGGATCATTGACCGAGCGCGCATTCGGTTGCGTATTTGGGAGCGCGGTGGGGGTATTCCGTTGGGTTCAGGCTCCTGCTCTTGTGGCGCCGCCGTTAATGGAATTCGTCGTGGCTTGTTAGACAGTTGCGTTGAGGTTGAATGTGACGGCGGAGCTGTGACGGTTCAATGGGATGGCGTGGGACCGGTCTTTCTCACCGGGCCGGTGGAGACGATTTATTCCGGAACAATCATGGATACTGTGTTGAAAGTTTGATTTTAGACAGGCCAGCATTAAGGGCTGCAATGGGTCGACCTCTGCCGGTCATAGCCTAGGGACGTACAGGTCAAATTCGGTCCAAAGGACTGTCAAGTCGAATCCAAATAGGTGGGTAGATCTGGGAAAGGCAACGGCGCGATGAGCTAGGCTTCCGGCACCATTACTCAAGGACGACCGTCATGCCCGATAACTCAGATTGCAAGATCGCCACAGCGGACGCTCTGACATTGCTCCTCCACAACCAGCACGCCCTATGTGCAGCGATAGAAGAAATAACCAAGTGGCTGTCAGAAAATGGGGTAGGCAGTGTCGCCGCTAATGCGATATCCGCAATGGAAACGCTGGACACAAATGCTCAAGCCATCACAGATTCCATTATGAGGGTACGCCAATCTTAGATCACTCAGTGAGGTCCAGGACTGCCCTCTGATTTGAATGGCCACCTGACTTTGTAGACACAATTGACTGGTAGAGGGACGGATAGCGACGGTCTGGCACGACCGTCGCAGTGAATGGTCAGACCTCCGTCTGCTCCGCCATTTCCAAAGCATCATCGACTTCGATTCCCAAGTACCTAACAGTGCTTTCAAGCTTCGTATGACCAAGCAGGAGTTGAACCGCTCTCAGGTTCTTCGTCCTACGATAGATCAACGAAGCCTTGGTTCTCCGTAGCGTGTGAGTACCATACATGGTTGGGTCAAGGCCAATGGTTGTCACCCACGCTTTGACTATTCGAGCGTATTGCCTGGTGGATAAATGCTCTGAAGCGTGCAACCGGCTCGGGAACAAGAAATCCTCACTCCGGAGACGCGCCTGGCGCATCCACGCTTCCAGAACCGTTCGGGTCTGTTCAGTAATTTCAAATTGCACTGGGTGTTGAGTTTTCTGCTGCATCACGATGGCCCGTGACGATACATGCTCCCCATGGGCAATGTCTCGGACTCGCAATTTGGTTAAGTCACAGGCACGCAGCTTGCTATCGATGGCCAAGTTGAACAGCGCCAAATCACGCGTCTTCTCAGCCAGCTGAAGTCTTACGCGGATAGCCCAGATATCTCTGACTCGGAGCGGGGCTTTCTGACCGACAAGCTTTCCCTTGTTCCAAGGCTGATGGCGGTATCTAGCAACAGTGTTCATGGCTCGTCCTCCACGTTCAGGGAAGACAAGGGTGGATCAGTCACAATGGCTGGTGGTGGCTATCAGACCCATAGCTGCCTGTCAGCAAAGGCATAAATCGACCCATTGCAGCCGCTCGATGGAAGGGTTAGGTAGCTGTTGCAATTGGCCATTTCTCGCCAAGCTTGGAGTCGCCATAGATTTTGATGACCTCAGAAATGATGACTTGATAACCGGCAAGCCAATTTTCCTGAGCCGCCTTTGCCTCAAGGTGACGGGGATGCTCAACCAATTTCTGAAGGGCTTCGAGAGAGCTCCAGTAGTACACATTGGAGAAGAGACCAGTCTGTGAATTCTCCCAAGCCTCTTCGCCAAGGTAACCGGGGATCGACTTTGCGATAGCAGCAATTTCCTGGTCCAGTCGGTGAAAGGCTTCATCAAACTGTTTTTTGGCAAAGATGAACGTTGAAGAGTACATAGGCTTTGCTCCTTTCGCGGCGTTTACTTATTGCACTGACCGTGCCAGGGTATGCCTCAAACCTATGCTAGCTGGGTTGGCTAATTCGCAGTAGTGAATTGCTGGCACATCGCTGGTAATCTCGCCACCACGTTCGCCAATCATTAAGGGATGGAGGCGAAAATAGAAGCCCTGAAGTCGCGAACCTTCGGGGCTTCGCTTTTTCTGTCAGTGCTACGCTGAGCAATACAGGTCATCCACAGAAGGAACTGTTGAAATGGAAATCGAAATACTAGATTACCCGCTTGTATTGGCACTGCTTTTCATCGCTGGAATGACGTGGATCGCTGTTAAGGTTCTTATAGTGCATCCATGACCAGAATACTGTCTGAGTCAGTTGAACCACGCTCCCAGGCACCCGCGACCGATCACCATCGCTCCTTCGCTGCTACGATGAAATCTCTTTGGATAATTCACGATGCCCAATTCTGACCTACTTCCTTCCCTACTTTTCAAGATCAACGAAAACCAGCTGGCCCTGGAAGCCGCCATCATGGAGTTATCGAATTGGGTCGAGCAGCGGGGCGGGGCGGAGGTCGCTGAGAATGTTCGCGGCGCCTTGGACACCATTGATAAAAACGAAGAGTTCATCAAGCTGACGCTTGCCGTGTTGATGACCCCAGAATGACTCGATCAGCCAGATGCCATCGCACAAAACACCTATTAATACCGAGACTGCTCACGCCACCAATAACTGCTTCGGCCTGATTGGTCAGATGATTTGCAACGCCGTGTTGATAAGACACAACCCCGCGGCATTACAGGGTTTCTATAGTTAGTTGCGGCGGAAAAGTGCTTTCCTCATTGGCTGCTCTACTGGGTGGGCGCGTCAGGAGTGAAGAAGAAGGCCAGGCCAAGGATCAGGTACACGGCGAGCAGCTGCACGCCCTTGAGCCAGTCCGAACGACCATCGCCCGCTATCTGGCCGGTGATCAGCACCGCTAATAGGACGCTCAATACCAAACCGCCGGAAAAAGCCAGGCCCATGGGCAAGGGCCCAATGAAAAGGCTGGCTAGTACCAGAATTGGAGCGACCAACAGGGCCACCTGGACGCTTGAGCCGATGGCGATCGACAGTGCCAGGTCCATGCGGTTCTTCATGGCGGCCGTGACGGCCGAGGCATGCTCGGCCGCATTGCCAAGGATTGCCACAACGAACACACCGACAAAGAGGTTGCTGAGGCCGAGCTGGTGTGCACTTGGCTCGATGGCGCCCACCAGGATCTCGCTGATCCAGGCGATTAGCATGGTGGCCACTCCAAGCACCGACACAGCCTTCCCCGTTGACCAGGGCGGCGGCTGATCCGGGCTCTGCTCGCTGCTGGCGGTACCGGAAAACAGGCTTTTGTGAGTAATCAGCGAATACACCAGGAACAGACCGTATACCAACAGCAAAATCAGCGAGATGTACAGGCTCAATGACTGTAGGCCTTGCGGGTTTCGGGGCGTGATGACGGCGTTGTAGGCGGCCGGCAGAATGAGGGCGATGGTGGCCAGGGTCAGCAGGGTAGCCTGGGAGCGAGCGCCCGAAATGTTGTACTGCTGTTCGCGGTGACGGAGCCCGCCAGCCAGCATGGCGAGGCCCAGCACCAGCAGGATGTTGCCGACGATAGATCCGACGATGGATGCCTTCACCACGTCGTGGAGACCCGCGCGCAATGCGCTCAGGCCAATGATCAGCTCTGTGGCGTTGCCGAAAGTTGCATTGAGCAACCCGCCCACGCCCTCTCCGGAGCGTTCCGCCAATTGTTCGGTAGCACGTCCCAGCCAGCCCGCAAGCGGTACGATGGCTAATGCTGCCATCAGGAAGACCGCCAAGTGGAGGTCCGCAGTGACATATTCCAAGACAATTGCAATGGGAACGAAGACAAGCATCCAGTTGAGCATTTGTGTCTTCCTCGCGTTGATACGCAGCCACCTAAGGGAATCGTAGGTCTCGCAAGAATGGTCTGCACTCCTTGTCTCGTCTAAAAACCAGGCGGCCAAGAAAACAGGAGTTGACTTAAAAATGGAGCAACCACCCACCATTCAGCCGATCTGTGGCGTCGACCGGTTGAATCCACAACTCATTGCGGAGGATGACTGTCGTAACCGACATACCCCGGCTTGCCGGGGTATGTCAGGTAGATGGAAGGGTTAGGTAGCTGTGATCCAATAGTACCCATTGGAGAAAAGACCAGTTTGTGGATTCTTCCAAGCCTCTTTCCAAGGTAGCCGGGTCTAGTTGGGTTGGTTGTAGTCGGTCTGCAATTAACGATGACGTTAGGGTAATGCGTAGGCCCGGAACAGTTTTTTCATCGTCTCGTTGATCCCGCCTAGGTACTTGTCGTAACCCTGCTCGATGGCGCCTGAGCGATATGCCTCGCTCAGGGCCATGTCGACCAGGAGGCGGAAATCTTCGTCTCCACGCTCGACGATCATCGCCACCGGGGTGTACTCGAAGATGCGGTCCAGGACCATCAGGTCGTTGTTGGCATCGCCTTTGGCGACCTGGTTTTTCAGCAGCATGCGCTCGGCGAAGAAAGCATCAGCCTTGCGTGCTGCCACCAGTTTGGCGCCTTCGTCGGTGTTGGCGACGGTCACCAGGGAAGCGATCACGCCGAGCATGCGCATCCGTTCGCGAATCCAGTCCTCGGTCACGCCGCCCTCGATGGTGGCGTAGGTCTGGTTGGACAGGCCTCGGTTGATCGTAGCGCGCCAGGTCGGGCCGGGGTTGGCCTCCCTGCCGTTGAGTGCGTTGAGCAAAGGTTCGGCGGCATCCTTGCGTACCAGTACGGAGAGGCCGGCGGTATACACCGGAATCGAGTAGCTGATGGTCTTGCGCCGTTCGAGGGTGGGCGGGGTCGGCGTGCACAGGATGTCGACCGTGCCCAGTTTCACCGCGCTGGTTTCTTCGGAAACCGTCACGGGCTGGTAACGCACCTGCAGGTTGGGCAGGTTGAGTTCAGTCTTGAGTTTGTCGGCGATCTTCAGGCACAGGTCGATGCCATAGCCGCTGGCTTTATCGCCTTGCTGCACGCTGAAGGGCGACAGGTCCGGGACATAACCCAGAGTGAAAGTATTGCTGGTGCGTACGCGCTCCAGGGTGTTGGCACTCGCCACGATCGGCAGCGCGGTGAACACCAGGGCGAGCAGCAGGCGAGTGGTTTTTTCGAATGGTACGTTCATGTCCGGTTTCCCCGTGTACAGAGGTCTGTGCAGTCGTGATTGCCATGCCTAAACATTGCCGGTCCTGGCTTGAGCGGCGGGCGGTACGTCGACGAAACGCTTGGCGAGGAAGCCGTAGAGCAGGTAACCAAAGGCAAGCACCAGTGTGCCGCCCATCACCGCATCCTTGCCGCAGGCAAACAGGGCATACAACGAGTAAGCCACCGCAATCAGTAAAACCACCAGGTTGCGTGTGTACACGCCAGGACTCACCTGGGCCTTGTGCATGATCACCAGCAAGCCGGTCAGCGCTGTGATGTAAGGGATCAGGTTGGTCACTGCCGCCAGGCTCACCAGTTTGCTGAACTGCGCAGCGGCATCGGGCGAGATAGTCGACACGGCCATGACGGTCTGCAACACACCGCAGACGATCATGCCGATGACGGGCGCATTGCTGGCGTTGACCTTGCTGAACAGTTTGAGGAACAGGTTCTGGTCAGCAGTCATCTTGGCGGTTTGGGCCAGGGTGAACTGCCAGCCCAGCAGCGAGCCGACGCAGGCCATGACCGCCAGGGCCATGACGATGTTACCTACCATAGGGTTGAATATTTTGGCGTAGACCAGCGCGAAAGGTGCCGAGGAATTGGCCAGCTCAGCGTTGGGAATGATGCCTTGGATAACCGTGGTCGACAGCACATAAACCGCGGCTGCGCCCAAGGTGCCGAACAAGCAGGCAAGCGGGACGTTGCGCTTGGGGTTTTCCACTGCATCGGTGGCCTGAGCCGCCGACTCCATACCGAGGAAGGCCCACAGGGTAAGGGGGATGGCCTTACCAATGGCTTCGGAGATGGCCAGATTGTTGGGGTTCCACGCGGCTTCCAGCACTTTGGAGTCGAACCAGAACCAGCCGATGATGCTCAGGCCCGCCACCGGAATGATCACACCCCACACAGTAAACGCGCCGATCTTGCCAGTGATGCTCGGGCCACCGAAGTTGGCAATGATGGTGATCCAGATCAGCCCGACCGTGCCGACGAATAACGGAATAGCACCCGTGCTCAGCCAGGGCACAAAAGCACTGAGGTAGCCGACCGCCGAGATCGCGACCGCGACGTTGGCGATCGCTAGGGACAGAAAGTACAGGTACGAGCAGAGGAAGAAGCCCGACTTCGCATGGGCTTCTTCGGTGTACGCGGACAAGCCGCCGGAGCGCGAGCAGAACACCCCGCACTGGGCGAAACAATAGGCAATGGCCATCGAGCCGATCGCTGTAAAAATCCATGATAACAACGAGACTGCACCCAGTTGGGCCATGTTGGTGGGCAGCATAATGATGCCTGACCCCATCATGTTGACCGTGACCAGCGTGGTGAGCCCCATCAGGCCCATTTTTTTGCTTGAATCAGCCATCGCCTACTCCTTGCCCTATTCAAAGTTTGACCCTGTCCCGGTGATGTGTAGCCAGCTACCGGCTAAGAGGGAAATCCTTACTGTTTGACTACATAGACTTTGTAGATGGGGCGCCCTTGGCTATCGCGTTCGATCTCGACACCATGGTTATCGTGTTCGAAGCCGGGAAAGCGGCCATCGAAAGCTTCCATCGCCAGTAGGTAGTCAACAATGGCTTTTTTGTCGGCACCGGCTTTCTCGCCAGGCATCATCAGAGGAATGCCTGGTGGATACGGGACGACCTGCACGGCAACGGTACGCCCCTGCATATCGTTTACGGCTATTTGCTCGATTTCGCCCCTGACCAACTTGGCGTAGGTATCCCTTGGCGAAGACACCGGGTCGGGCAATACGGTGTAGGCAGCATCCATGTTGTGCAGCATTTTCGTGGCAAGCATTTCCTGGTGCATCTCTTGCGCCAGGTCTTTGAGGCCCATCCCGCTGTACCGGTCGCTGTGGCTATCGACCAAGTCGGGCATCACCTGTTCGAGGGGCGAGTTTCCGTCGTAGTGTTTTTTGAACTCCATCAGACCGGCCACCAGCGAGCCCCATTTTCCTTTGGTCACGCCCAGACTGAACAACAGCAGGATCGAGTAGGGCTCGGTCTTTTCCACCACAATGCCGCGACTGGAGAGGAAGGACGAAACCAGCGGCGCTGGAATGCCGCTGTTCTCCATCTGGCCTTCTAGGGTTTGCCCCGGAGTTAGCACGGTGACCTTTATCGGGTCGAGCATGCAGTAGTCGCTGCCCAGGTCGCCGAAGCCGTGCCAGGTGGCCTCAGGTTTGAGCACCCAGGCGTCGCCTTGGCGAAGGATTTCGGGATCGACGTCGACAAAGGGAACACCGTTTACTACGTCCGGTTGCCAGACGCCGAACCACCAATCATTGGCGTTGCGCTGCAGTATTTCCTTGTTCAGGCGCACCATAGCCTGGCGAAAGGCGATGGCTTCGCCGATGGATTCATCAGTGAGGTAACCACCGGCATCGTTCATCATTTTCGCCGAGACGTCGGTCGAGGCGATGATGCTGTACTGTGGCGAAGTCGAGGTGTGCATCATGAAGGCTTCGTTGAACAAGGCCGGTTTGACCGGCACCTTGCCCGAACGAATATGGATCATCGAGGCCTGGGATAGCGCAGCCAACAGTTTATGTGTGGAGTGGGTAACGGTGACGGTGGCGTCGTCGTCATGCCGCTCACCGCGGTGCATGCCGTAGCGCCCCTCATACAATGGGTTGAAACGGGCATAGGCGTACCAAGCTTCATCGTAGTGGATACGATCGACGCTTTGGCTCAGTTCGCGGGTAGTCGTCTGCACGTTGTAGCACAGGCCGTCATAGGTCGAGTTGGTCAGCACTGCCAACACTGGTTTGGCAGACTTGTTGGTCGCCAACGGGCTTTCGGTGAGTTTCTGCGCAATGGCGGCGGGGGTCAGCTCGGTGCGTGGTACCGGCCCGATCAGGCCGCGTGCGTTGCGCCGTGGACGCAAGTACAGCGGCACCGCGCCGGACATGTTCAAGGCATAGTTCAACGATTTGTGGCAGTTACGGTCCACCAGCACGGCATCACCATCGGTCACCGCCGAGTGCAGGACGATCTCGTTGCTTGCTGAGCTGCCGCCCACGGAAAAGAAGGTGAAGTCGGCGCCAAACACCCGTGCGGCATATTTTTCCGCTTCATCGATCGGGCCGGAATGGTCGTTGAGCGAACCCAGCTCGCCGACCGAAACGCTCAGATCCGAGCGCAGCATCTGCTCGCCATAAAAGTCGATAAATGCACGACCTACAGCAGTCTTCATGAAAGCAGTTCCGCCGGTGTGGCCCGGGGTGTGCCAAGAATACTCATGGGTACCGGCGAAGTTTACCAGCGCGCCGAAAAACGGCGGCAAGATACTGTTCAGATAACGGCGGGAGGCGGCTTCGATGCGCCCGGCGATAAACTCCGGGCTATCTTCAGGCTGCCAGATGAAACCGTCGATGTTCTCCACGAAGGCCAGCGGTACCTGGCTCTGATGCGCCCGGCTCATGCCGAGCATGATTGGCAGCTGTGCCGTGCGCCGACGGATCAGCTGGATCAACTGCAGCGCCAAGTCCTGGTTGGTTTCGCAAAGGCCCCAGCCGATGATCGCGCAACAGTAGGCCGAGTTGGCGCTGACGGCGATTTCAGCTTCTTCCAGCGACCCGGCTAGCTCCACTTCCAAATCATGTTCATGCAGAGCAGCAGCTATTGCCTCGACGCTGCGCAGAATGATGCTGTCAGTATGTTCCTGGGTGTTGGCCACGATTAGCACTGGGAAACGCTGCGCCAAATCCGTTGGTAATCGAGTTTGCGAGTGACTCATGCGGATATCCTTGAGCAATGATTTGGGTGCAGCATCAGGCCTTGAGTACGTATCCATAAGCGCGAATACGGCCACCTTCTTCTTTCAGGTACACACCTTGAAGTTCCGGCGTGAACCCGGGCAACGCATTGATGCCTTCTTCCAGTGCCAGGAAATATTTCAGCACCGCGCCACCCCAGATTTCCCCCGGCACCACGCACAACACACCGGGTGGATAGGGCAGAGCGCCTTCGGCAGCAATACGACCGTCGGCATCGGCCAGCGCGACCAACTCGACATTGCCGCGGATGTATTCGATCTGCGCTTGCTGGGGGTTCATGGCTTTTCTCGGGAAGTGTTCCTTGCGAAACATGTCCTTCTGCAGTTGCTGCACGTTATGGCTGCGGTACAGGTCGTGCATTTCCTGGCAGAGCTGGCGGATGCTGTAGTTGCGGTAGCGGTCTTCGTACCGCGTGTAGATTGCCGGCAGCACCCGGCTCATGGGCGCGTCATCGCTGATGAACTGCTCGAAGCGCGCCAGTTGCGCGGCAAGATGAGCCATCTTCGCCCAGTCTTCTGCGGGCGTGAGCAGGAACAGGATCGAGTTGAGGTCACACTTTTCCGGCACGATGCCGTTCTGGCGCAGGAAGTTGGCCAGGATGCCGGCGTGGATGCCGAAGTCGGTGTAGCTGCCGTCAATCGGGTCGATGCCTGGGGTGGTGAACAGCAGCTTGCAGGGGTCGATGAAGTATTGCTTGTCGGCATAGCCGGGAAAGGCGTGCCAGCGATCCTTGGGGTGGAATTCGAAGAAACGCAGGTCGCTGGCGATGGCGTCGGTGGGGTGGTCCTGCCATGGGCGCCCGTCGATGGTTTCCGGCACGAATGGGCGGACCAGGGTGCAGGCCTCCAAGATCAGCTTGCGTGCGTTGATGCCGAACTTCACGCAGTCTTCCCACAGGCGCAAGCCACTGCGACCGGCGTGGATGCGCGCATTCACATCCAGCGAGGCGAACAGCGGGTAGAACGGGCTGGTGGAGGCCTGGGCCATGAAGGCGTTGTTCAACCGCGCGTGATTGCAGTAGCGCGGCTGGCCCTTGATGTGGCGGTCCTTCTTGTGGATCTGCGAGGCCTGGGAGAAGCCGGCCTGCTGTTTGTGCACCGATTGCGTGACGAAGATTCCCGGGGCGTCTTCGCCCAGGTCCAGCAGCATCGGCGAGCAATCCTTCATCATCGGGATGAACTGTTCGTAGCCCACCCACGCTGAGTCGAACAGGATGTAGTCGCACAGTTTGCCGATGCGGTCGACCACCTGGCGAGCGTTGTAGATGGTGCCGTCATAAGTGCCCAACTGGATGATTGCCAGGCGAAATGGGCGTGGTAACTCAGCCTTGTCCGGGGCGACTTCCTTGATCAGCTCACGCAGGTAGTCTTCTTCAAAGCAATGGGCGTCGATGCCGCCGATGAAGCCGTAGGGGTTGCGCGCGGTTTCCAGGTACACCGGCGTGGCGCCGGCCTGGAGCAATGCACCCTGGTGATTGGATTTATGGTTGTTGCGGTCGAACAACACCAGGTCGCCAGGCGTCAGTAGAGCGTTGGTGACCACCTTGTTCGAGGCCGATGTGCCGTTGAGCACGAAGTAAGTCTTGTCGGCGTTGAACACCTTGGCGGCATGCTTTTGCGCAAGCAGCGCCGGGCCTTCGTGGATCAATAAGTCACCCAGTTTGACGTCGGCGTTGCACATGTCGGCGCGGAACAGAGTTTCGCCAAAAAAATCGAAGAATTGGCGGCCGGCGGGGTGCTTGCGAAAGAATTGACCGCCCTGGTGACCGGGGCAGGCGAAGGTCGCATTGGCGGCCTCGGTGTAGTGCTTGAGGGCATCGAAGAAGGGCGGCAACAAGTTTTCTTCGTAAGCCTTGGCGGCCGTTTCTATTTGGTTACCGTAGTACTCGGCATTGTAGCTGGAGAGGTCAAACACACCGTTGACCTGCAGAATGACATCTTGTAGCTGCTTGTAGACTTCTAAGGAGCGATTGCCGCGGCCTTGCGATGCAACTAGAAAAATCGGGATGTCGAAGCCGGTTCGCTTGATGGAATCCAACGCCCCTGCTGCCAAATCATCCACTGAAAGAACGGCGACGGCGACATCGGTAAAGTCGGTCTGTTCGAGGGGAACGACTTCACGAGCGGTACGGAAACAATCTCGCGTCGCTTCGCTGGCAGCGATTTTCAAAGCATTCATAACCAGACTCTCTCGATTTCATGACGTCGAAGTTCCTGGGCAAGTCTCTTCAGAGGCACTACTGTCCGGGGTCGGGAACGTTTTTCCTCATTGGGTATAGTTCATTTTTTTAGTTTGATATTTTTTGGGGAGCTTTTTTCCGGGCCTACGGAGTCTTGAGGGGCTCTAGCAAAAGCAGTCGGACTATTGTGGTTTTTAGAACTTTCATCGCTAAGCAACCGGAACAGATTCACACGCTACGCTACTGCCTGAGGCTTTTCCTGATATCCAGGCGTCAACGTAGCGAGAGGGGAATCACCCGTGCAGGCACTCTTCACGTTTCTCAATGCCAATCCCTACATGTTGCTGTTCCTGGTAGTCAGCCTGGCGGTGCTGATCGGCCGCTTCACCATCAAGGGCTATGGGTTGGGCACCGTTGGCGGCGCCATAGTGGTGGGCTGTGGAGTTGCCATTGCCGCATCCCTCTATGGCATCACGCTCAAGCTCGACGCGTTTACCATGAACTTCTTCTACTACTTGTTCATGTACGGGGTTGGGCTGCGGGTCGGTCCCTCTTTTCTAAATAGCCTTAAGGATGATGGGCTCAAGTTCACCTTCCTTGCCGTCATTTGCAGCCTGCTCAGTCTGGCCGTGGTGGTATTGGGGGTTCGCCTTCTGAATTTGCCAACAGGCGCGGCGGGCGGAATCCTTGCTGGCGCCACGACCATGTCGTCTGCCATCGGCTCGGCCGAACAGGCTGTCGCCTCAGGTGCCGTCAATCTTGCACCGGGCGACACTGTCAAAGGGGTGTCAGCGATGATTACCCTGTCCTATGGCATTACTTACATCTGGGGAACGATCGGCATCGTCCTGATGTGTAAATACATGCCGCGCTGGTGGGGTGTCGATGCGAAGGCCGCCGCCCGCTGCTACGAGGAGCAGCATGGCGTTCATGATGTCGAGGGCGATGGACTCACGGCTAACAAGGTTTTCGGGTTGCGTGCTTATCGTCTGGAAAACAGTGCAACCGTAGGCCTTAGCGTCCGCGAATTCATCGCTCGATTCCCGGAATATCGAATCGTTGACGTACATCGCAACGATGAATCGATTGGGGCTGATCCTGCAATCCAGCTACTGGCGGGGGATGTAATTACCCTTGGCGGTACACGTACGGGTCTGACCACCAACATCGGTCTGATCGGTCCGGAAGTCGATCACGCAAAGGCGCTCGCCGTAGCACTCGACCACGCGGAGATCCTGGTGACCGAGAAAGCCGTCATCGGCAAGAAGCTCAAGGAATTTCGCGGATTGGACTTGGCCGGGCAGCTGCAATTGACGCGCATCCAGCGCGGCGGCGTACCACTACCTGCTGGGCCGGAGACTACTTTGCAACGACGCGACGTGTTGTTCGTCACCGGGCTGTCCAGCGCCGTGCAGCGTGCAGGCGAGCTGTTTGGCGTAATCGCCCGGCCGAGCAGCATGACCGATCTATTAACGCTGTTTGCCGGAATGACCTTGGGGCTGCTGATCGGCTTGATCCAGTTCCCCGCGTTCGGCGCGTCAGTCGGCCTGGGCAGTGCTGGCGGCTTGATGGTGTCGGGGATCATCGTCTCGTCGCTTTCCTCGCGCCTGCGCTTCTTTGGCAATACACCGAACGCGGCGCGCAACATCCTGGAAGATATGGGTCTGCTGGTGTTCGTTGCGATTGTCGGGATCAATGCCGGGGCCACCCTTTTGGCCCAGCTGACGGGTACGCTCGCCATACAGATATTTCTGGTGGGCTTCCTCGCCTGCATGCTGCCGCCTTTCGCCGTCTGGGTGATTGGTTATCACTTGATGAAAATCAATCCGGCGGTGCTGATGGGGGGCATGGCCGGCGCCCGCAGTCATTCCGGTCCGTGCCTTGAGGCCGCGACGGAAATTGGCAGCAACGTTCCGTGGGTCGGTTTTCCGGTGGCGTTTGCAGTCTCGGGAATTCTTCTGACGATCTTCGGTTACTTCGCCATGGTCCTAGCAGATTGACGCTAACCAGTAAGCAAGGGTTACGCATTCATACAACCGTCCACTTGTGGCCGTCCTCTACATCTAGTCAGAGGCAGAAACCGACCCAAAGCCGCCCTTCAAGGATGCTGTCAATGGCCGGTATCAGTTGTGGGAAGGATGCCTGGAAACGACAACCTGTTTGTCACCGACACGCACAGGTCGGTTTTCGAGCGACACAATGGACGATGGCGTTAGTAGATGGACGCGCGCGTTGCGTCCAATAAGGGTGTCCCTCAGAGGTTAATCGGGCCACATAGTGGCGAATCCTTTGCCAGCCCGGTCGCCGACCTGACCCAGCCGCATCAGATCGCTACTTGCGCAAGAACTGAAATGGAATATTGAGCGGGACATGCTCTGGGAGCTGCGTCGCTCGGCCTCACGTTCAAGCCTGCGGCTGGACTGAGTCCGTTTGAGATAGTAGATATAGATCTTCAGCAAGACGACCCCATCCATTTCCTGCCTGCGGCAAGCACAACTGTCCTTCTTGCCAGTCAGACGCCCTCTACCAAGCTTTCCAATTCCTCGAGCATGTGTGGCGGAATTATCAGTTCACTCGCTGTCAGGTTTTCCTTTAAATGCGCGACAGAGGACGTACCCGGAATGAGCAGAATGTTGGGAGCGCGTTGCAGCAGCCATGCCAGTGCCACGCACAGGGACGAGGCCTCCAGGCGCGAAGCGACGTTCGAGAGTGCTTCGGATTGCAGCGGAGTGAAGCCACCCAACGGAAAGAATGGTACGTAGGCGATGCCCTGCTCGGCCAACTCGCTGATAAGCGACTCATCGACACGGTGGGTAAGGTTGTAGTGATTCTGTACGCAGACGATGTCTGCAATAGCTTGCGCCTGTTTTACCTGCGCAGCGGTGACATTGCTGAGTCCCAAGTGCCGAATCAAGCCTTGGCGCTGCATTTCGGCCAGCGCGGTGAATGATTCTTCGATGGACGCTTCGGTGGGCGAGGAAATTCCCCAAGCCCGGAAATTAACCACGTCCAGTCTATCTACGCCAAGATTGCGCAGGTTGTCATGCACCGCACGAGTCAACTCGGCCGGACTTTGCGCAGGATTCCATGAAGCATCACACCCCCGTTGCGCGCCGACTTTCGTCACGATAACCAAGTCATTTGCATAGGGATGCAAGGCTTCACGGATCAGTTGGTTGGTGACATGAGGCCCATAGAAATCGGCGGTATCAATGTGGTTCACCCCGGCTTCCAGCGCTGCGCGCAACACGGCGATCGCTGCATCGGCATCTTTTGGCGGGCCGAATACGTGTGGCCCCGCCAGCTGCATGGCACCGTAGCCCATACGGTTCACTGTGCGGTCGCCCAGTAGAAAGGTGCCTGCTTTGGTGGCAATGCTCATTAGGTGTGCCTCGTTGTGGGGTGTGTCGCCACTATAGGCCTAGGTCATTGCATTGATAATGAGGTGTAATCAGCACGACCTGTACGGAGGGCAGAACAATGGCAAGCGATATTCAGGATTTGCTGGCATTTGTGGCGGTGGTAAACGGTGGCGGCTTTCGCGAGGGGGCAAGGGTCAGCGGGAAATCAGCTTCAAACTTGAGTGATGCGGTACGCCGCTTGGAAACTCGGCTAGGCGTGCGCTTACTCAACCGTACCACCCGCAGCGTGGTACCCACCGAAGCCGGTGCGCGGTTGATGGAGCGCATCGTGCCGGCATTGGGCGAAGTCGAATCAGCTCTGGATGTCGTTAACGAATTCCGTGACCGACCCTCGGGCACCCTCAAACTGAACGTGCCTCTTAGCGCTGCTCGGCTGGTACTGCCGTCGATCATTACGCCTTTCCTGCAAACCTACCCCGATATCCGCCTGGAGATCATTGTCGAGGAAAGCTTCGTCGACATGCTCGCGGCCGGTTGTGATGCCGGCATCCGCTATGACGAGCGTCTTGAGCAGGACATGATTGCAGTGCCCATCGGCCCTCGCTTCCAACGCCATGCAACTGCGGCGTCGCCGGCCTATCTGGACGCCAGGGGCCGACCCGAACACCCACGTGATCTGCTTGAGCACGCCTGCTTGCGTGGCAAGTTTCCCAGCGGAGCCATGCCGCTCTGGGAGTACGAGCGGGGCGACGAAATAATCAGCGTTAATCCGACCGGGCCTTTAGTCGTCAGAATAGGTGGCGCCGTGGACCTTGCCGTGCAAGCCGCGCTCGATGGCCTGGGCATTGTCCACCTGTTCGAAGACTGGCTACGACCCCATTTGGAGAGCGGTGCACTTGAAGCGGTATTGGAGCCTTGGTGGCAAGACTTCACCGGCCCCTTTCTTTACTACCCAGGGCATCGCTATGTACCTTCTCCACTAAGAGCATTCGTAGACTTCATCAAAGCCCGCTGAACGGCTCATTAGGATTCGGCAAAAGCGGACCTTTAAGCAAGGCAAGTCAACGAAGCATCATCAGATAGACACCACAGGCTAGTGCCACCAGCCCTGCGGGAATGGCTGACAGGGAAATGATGTCGATCTGACGGGATTGGCGAATGACATCGGGCAAGTTGTCCTTTTCGGCCGCTGTGCATCGCTTCAATACGGGTATCAGGCACAGCACATTGCCGAGGACGGCGATGCCTCCGGTAACGATCTTCAAAGCGTAAATGCCGTCGAAGCGTGTTGGTTCGATCAGCAACAGGCCAGTGACGAGTACCGCGGCGAAGGCCGGCATTTCGAAAAACAGATCAATCTGCCGGTGCAACCGGGCAACTGTGAAACCCTGATTCCGACTCTGCGCTCGGGTGCGCTCAAGCAGGTACTCGACCGCTACGACGCCCAGCCAGAAGGCTACGGCGAAAAGGTGCAGTTGCAACAAAAGTTCGAAACGCATAGTCCAGCCCTCAGTCTCTGACCAATCCGGGAGTTTTGACTGGCGCATCGCTTCGTCTGTCAGGGTGATCACGTTCAAGGAAGCGGCGTAACCCTTCACGGGTTTCTGGTTGATGAATAGAGTGATTGAAACACTGGGCCTCGATACGCAGGCCCTCAGCCAAAGGCTGGCCGTAGCCCCGAACTGCGGCTTCTTTGTCGGCACGCATGGCCGGTTGCGGCAACGTGCAGAGGAATTGGGCCAGCTCCATTGCTCGTGCCAGCGATTGCCCTGTAGGCACTACCTCATTGGCCAAGCCGATGCCCAGTGCCTCTGCTGCGGTGATGACTTTACCCGTAAGGATCATCTCCATCGCCCGGCCCATACCCACGATGCGTGGTAAACGTTGGCTTCCGCCATCGGCGAGCCCAATGTTCCACCGTCGACACGTGACGCCAAAGGAGGCATGTTCTTCGGCAATGCGCATGTCGGCGAAGCATGCCCATTCCAGCCCACCCGCGTAGGCTGCACCGTTTACCGCGGCGATGACCGGTTTGTAAATATCGGTCCAGCGGCTGGGCCCGAGAATGCCGGGGCGTTCGCCGCGGTTATGGGCAGCAATCTCGCTGGGGCTGGTGGGCACCAGATCGAAGCCTGCTTCAAGGTCACCACCGGCACAGAATGCCTTGTCGCCGGTGCCGGTAATGATGGCGACCAGAGCGCTTGGATCATCCCGAAAGTACGTCCAGGCTTCCACCAGCTCCAAGTGGGTAGTAGGCCCGATGCAGTTGCGCTTTTCCGGGCGGTTGAAGCGAATGATCCTTATCGGGCCGTGTGCTTCGTATTCAATTTCCGTAAAGGCCATAACGGGTAATCCTCTTATTGTTTTTCAGCCGCTGATCAAAGCCACGTCACGTTTTGCTCGAGTGGAAAACGTAATCGGGGATTTCTGATCGCATGCGCCCCTGGCAACCCCACGGCTAGTAGCATGATGGGAATGGCCTCTTTGGGCAGAGGCAGTATCTTCTTCAAGCGCTTCTCATCGAAGCCCTCCATGGGACAGGTGCTATAGCCGTGGCTCTGAAATGCGAGCATCAGGTTTTGTGCCGCCAGCGCTGTCGATTTCACCGCCCAGAGCCGCATTTGCATCAGACTGTTGGGGTTGCGCATGATGGGGCGTTTGTAACCGAGCAGCCTCACCATCTGGCGTTTGATAAACCCCCGCCAGCCCATCCAGCCTTGGTTGTACTGGAAAGGAGCCGTTTTCTTGTAGAACAGATCAATCACCCTGGGCACCGCGGCTTCAGGCCATAACTTGAGCACATCCGCACAGGCCGCTCTCCAGGTGTCCGGTCGTGCCAACACCGCGATGATCAATGGTGCCCTCGCGGCACTTTGTCCAAGGCATACCTGTTCCAACTGTTGAAGACAGGCTGGATCGCGCACGACCTGGAAAGACCAAGGTTGCAGGTTGCACGAACTGGGTGCCAAAGCCGCGAGCTCCAGGCAGTCTCGGATGATCGCTTCAGGAACGGCTTCGACAGCGAACTGGCGAGCAGCTCGCCGACTCTCAACCAAGGAACGAAACCTTGTCGCGGATTCTGAAAACTTCGAATGGGGTGCCAAGGAATTCATTGTTCTAAGCCTCGGTCAGACGGCGCAGTTTCGTAGCCTCGGCCTTTTGGGCAACGAGCCATTCGAGCAGTTCGTTCCAGATTGGCGCGGCAGATGGTCGGAAATACCCCATGTGGCCAATGGGCTGTTTTTTTGTTTCGGGATGAAGGTCGCGTACCCGCAACGGGGCATTGCGATAGCCCTTGATGAAGGCATCCCGCGATATCGGCGGTGCCCACGGATCATCCACTGCGTTGGCAAACATGCAGGGGGTGCGAACTTTCGCGTAGCGATCAGCCACAGCAGCCATCGCGGGGTCGTCGAAGAAGTAATGGGGGTAGGCGCACCAGCGGCGCCAGGCCTTGTAGACGCCCTTCGGCAAGTCGTCGCCCATGCCCAGCAGGCTCCATGCCATGTAGCCCTTGTGAGCGACGATCAAAGGCAGGATGCATGACCACAGTAGGCGAACCTTGAAGGCCTCCAGCCTCGGCATCCAGCCTGCCCATCCGGCTCCTGTACCGAAGCAGTAGGCGGCCGTGATTCGGTGATGATTGGGCAGCAACCCCAGTGCATGTCCGCCAAAGGAGTGACCGACCCAGTAGAGCGGCGTACTGCCGTCATCCATATGCTCGACTGCCGCTGCCAGGTCGAGCCACGCCCAGTCCAGGTAGGACATCTCAAAACCTTTCAGTGATTTGGGCTTGGATGCTCCTATACCCCGGTAATCCATTGTCAGGACGTTGAAGCCTTGTTTACTGGCATGCTCGGCGAAGCGGCGGTAGAAACGCTGTTGCACACCCGTCGCACCCGCCATGATGAGGTTGCCCTTCAATGGCCCCTGTGCGGAATAACGGATAGCGGCCAGGCGATAGCCATCGTCAGCCACCAGTGTTAGTTGATCGACCATCGGGAAATCGGGTGCGTAAGCGAGCAGCGTCATCGGGAGTGCTCCTGCTGCTCGATACCCACCAGCTCTTTGCGCAGAATCTTGCCCACATTGCTCTTGGGTAACTCTTCCCTAAATATGATGCGGCGAGGGCGTTTGTAGCTGACCAGGTGTTTTTCGCAGTGTGCGATCACGAGTGCTTTATCCAAGTAAGGTTGACGAGGTACGACATAGGCGATGGGCACTTCCCCCGCCTTTTCGTCTGGAGCCGGCACAACTGCCGATTCCAGTACTCCGGGGTGAGCGTTCAAGATCCGCTCGATTTCCGAGGGGAATACCTTGAACCCCGAGGAGATGATCATTTCCTTTTTTCGGTCGACCAGGCTCAGATAGCCATCCAGGTCGAAGAGGCCGATGTCTCCTGTGCGGAAGAAGCCATCGTGGGTGAAGGCTGCAGCGTTTTCTTCGGGCCGCCGCCAATAACCGGCCATGATGGCGGGGCTGCGCACACATATCTCGCCGGTGCCGACGGTGACCTTGTCGTCATTCTCACTGCGTAGGGAAATTTCAATTCCCGCTACTGGTAAACCTACCGAGCCGGGGCGTGAGCGTCCGGCGGGGTTGCAGGAAATCAGCCCGGTTTCGGTCATACCGTAGGCTTCGGTGATATGGCAGCCGGTGATTCGATGCCAGAACTTGGCCGTGGACTCGCTAACCGGCATGCCCGCACCGAGACAGAGGGCGAGGTCCGTGAAGTCCTGCGAGTGGAATTCTTCATTCTCCAGGAGCGAGTTGTAGAGGGTATTGACGCCGGGGAAACTGCTTACGCGGTGCCGGGACCATTCTTTGACAAACGCCGTGGTATCGCGTGGATTCATCACCAACACCGCTTTGCCACCTTTGGCCAGGGTGAAGAGCAGATTGCCCAGGCCGAGAATGTGGTAGAGCGGCACCGCGAGCAGCAACACGTAATCCTGCTCGGCTCTGCCCGAAAGATGCGGACGCAGAGCCGAATGCTGTTGGGCAACGTTGAACAGCAAAGCCCGATGACTGATGGGCACGCCTTTGGGCTGCCCTGTAGTGCCACCGCTATAGATTATGAAGGCCGTCTGCTCGGCTGTGATGGGCGCGCGTTGACTTAGTTTGGTCGCTCGAGTCGCTACGACCTTGCGCCAGTCGACGGCGCCTTCTATGCGGGTGAACTTACTACCCAAGCGTCGCTGAGCTACCCAATTAACCAATGGCCGTCGCCAGCCTAGTTGATCACCTGGGGCGACTTGCACCGCAATACCTACACCGGCTTTGAGCATGGCCTGCTGGACACCCTGCCCCATGGGTTCGAAGAGAAACACAGCTTTGACTTCACTGTCCTTGAAAACCTGCGCCAGCTCCTGCGGCGTATACAACGGGTTCACGCAGACGGCGATCAAACCCGCGCGGATTATTCCCAGGCACGCCACAGGATGGGCGAGCATGTTCGGCAAAGCGACTGCAACCCGAGCTCCCGGTTGCAGCCCCTGGTTGATCAACCAGGTCGCTACAGCAGCACTCAAATTCTGTAATTGCTCATAACTTATGTTGGCACCCATTGCTGACAGGGCCGGGGCTTCAGGCGTTTTCATCGCGCTACGCTGCAGCAGCTCTTCGATGGTGCAAACCCCGAGGTCAACAAGCTCGCTGCCACTCTGCCGGGTACTGACTAACTTCACTTTTTTATTTGAACGATTCATCTGTGGTCCGCCCTAGCAGAGTTGGATCTGTTCGAGCTGCCCAAGACGCGATGCATTGCGCTTCAGCTTTTCGATAAGTGAAGGAACTCGTACTTCGGCTTCGGAAAAATACAGACGGGCCAGAGCAGCTTTGCTTCTGAGAAACGCTTCGTCAGAAGTTGATGGCGCGGCGGCATCC
Source organism: Pseudomonas fluorescens (assembly GCF_000802965.1). Classification (GTDB taxonomy): domain Bacteria; phylum Pseudomonadota; class Gammaproteobacteria; order Pseudomonadales; family Pseudomonadaceae; genus Aquipseudomonas; species Aquipseudomonas fluorescens_A. The sequence continues at coordinate 197,089 of NZ_JSAK01000018.1, forward strand.
GCGATCCATGCCCACAAATAGCCAAAAACAACGGTACCCAGCAGTTCAAGGAAGTCTGGTGCAACCAACCCCACAACATCCCGATTGAAAACTGTGTCGACCGATAGCTGCTGAATCAATGGTTCGAACTCGACCAGCCATGCACTCAGAATCGCGGCAACACCCTCTAGGTCTGGGCGTTCGCGCAGGCGCTTGGCAAGCGCGGGAATGTGGTTGAGGAAGATCCCCAAGCGCTGTCCCTGATCACCTAGGGTCTTGCGCCCCAACAAGTCCAACGACTGGATATAGTTCGTGCCTTCGTAGATCGGACAGATAGCCGCATCACGTAGCAATTGCTCCATGCCGGTTTCGACTATGTAGCCGTTCCCGCCGAATAGCTGGAGCGCCGAAGCGATGTGCGTACCTGCATGATGGGAGAGATAGCCCTTGACGATGGGGGTCAGCAGTTCTGCCAGGTGGAAGGCCTGATTGCGCCGCAGATCATCCGGGTGGCAGCGAGCCTCATCGAGCAGCGTACCGACCCAGGCGCAAAGCAAGCGAGCTGGTTCGATGAACAGTCTCTGCTGAACGAGGTTCGACTTGACGCCAATATGGCTGCGCAAAGGGTCAGCGGATTGATCTGGGTGCGTAGCCCCATTCAACGCACGACCTTGAAAGCGTTCCTGGGTGTAGCGCAATGCATTCTGGTAAGCGATCTCGGCCAGGCCGACGGTTTGCACACCGACAGCCAGTCGCGCACTGTTCATCAGCACAAACATGCAGGCAAGGCCTCGGTTCAATTCGCCGACGCGATAGCCCTTGGCATCCTCGAACGATAGTGCGCATGTAGCGTTGGCCCGAATACCATGCTTGTGCTCAAGCCCGATGACCGACACCCCGTTCCCTGAGTTACGGCCATCCAATTGGTATTTTGGCACGACGAATAGACTGAGACCGCCAGTACCTGCCGGTGCACTTTCCGTCCTGGCGAGAACCAGGTGAACGATGTTTTCGCTCAGATCGTGATCGCCATTCGAGATGAATAACTTGGTTCCACTCAGCAAGTAGGAATCGTCCGGCTGGGTGACTGCAATCGTGCGAATCAAACCAAGATCACTGCCAGCCTGAGGCTCGGTAAGGCACATGGTGCCAAGCCATTCACCACTGGCTAGCTTGTCGGAAAACAGGAATCGAACCTGCTCATCGCCAAATCGGTCAATGCAACGTAGAACACCTTCGCGCACATTGGCGAAAATGCTGAAAGACAAATTGGAGGAAGCGAGCATTTCATCAAAGAAAACACCTGCTGCTCCTGGGAAGCCTTGGCCCCCGATTGCCAGTGGAACTGTCAGGGCAGGCCAGCCGTTCTCCTGGAACAGGCGGTAAGCCGATTGAAAACCCTGCGGGGTTTTGACTTCACCATTTTCAAACCTGCAGCCCTCGGCATCACCGCTGCCGTTCAAAGGCAACAGCTGCTCTTGGGTGAGTTCGGCACCTACCTCCAGAGTAGCCCTGAACAGGTCGATGTCGATATGGCAGTGCTCTGGCAGCAGAGGCAACAGCTCTGGAAGTCGAAGAACCTTGCGAGCGAGGAAATTGAACTCCTCCAGTGGTGCTTGGTACTGCAGCATCTCGTTGCCCCTGCTGGTGAATTAACGGCCTTTGAACAACGGTTCGCGTTTCTGCATCATTGCCATAACGCCTTCACGCACGTCTTCACTCTTGATGAGCGTGAACAACAGCTCATTGAGCTTGGAAAGCGCAGCATCATCGCCTTCATCGCGAGCCTGGAAGGCGGACTGCAAGGTGGCCTTGATCGCCAGAGGGGCAGCTTTGGCGATGCGTTCGGCGTATTCGATGGCACGAGACAACTCTTGACCGGGTTCAACGACCTCGGTCAGCAGGCGCATACCTAGCGCATCATCAGCACCGAACTCTTCGCCGGTCAGCATGTAGCGCATGGCATTGGTCCATCCCGCCGCTTGAGTGAAGCGCACGGTGGAGCCACCGGACGGTGGAATACCACGCAATACTTCCAGGTGAGCGAAGCGGGTGTTGCTGGCGGCGATTGCGATATCGGCGTTGAGCACCAACTCGATGCCTGCTGTGAAGCAGGTACCTTGTACGGCAAGGACTACCGGTTTGGTGCGGCGCGGCTTCGAGACGCCCCACGGGTCAATGCCTTCATCCGGGTACTTGAAACCACCCGAAGCCAGCTTCGGCGTCAATTCCATCAGGTCGAGACCTGCGGTGAAATGTTCGCCGTGGGCAAACACGACTGCGCAACGCATTTCTTCATTGCGCTCGTACTCGCCCAAGGCCAAGGCCAGATCGGTCAGCATGGCACTATCGAAAGCATTACGTTTGCCGGCCCGATCCAGGCCGATAAGGAACAGATGACCACGCTGCTCCCGGGTGACTCGACCCGGACCGCTGTTTGCTTCGCTCATGGGAGATTTATCCTGGCGTTATGAGATGAGGGCCTGTATTTTCAGGCGAACCGTAGTTACTTACCGAACGTTCGGTTTGTAGAAACTAAACAAACATTCGGTAACCGTCAAATTGAGACGCCAAGGCTTATGACATAGAATCAATTTGCATGATTTAGAACAGGAGAAGCCCATGCGGCCACTGAAAATCCCACGCGATGAGCTCCTACAGCGCTGCGCCAACACCTTCAAGCGTTTTGGCTACCATGGCACTACCATGGATGCGTTATCGTCCGCCTGTGGGCTGACGAAGGCCTCGTTCTATCATCACTACCCCAACAAGGAATCGCTCCTGCGGGACGTATTGGACTGGACGCATGAACGGCTGAAACAGTCGCTGTTCTCTATCGCTTTCGATGAAAGTCTGGCGCCACAGGAGCGACTCACACGCATGGGGCGCAAGGCTGGCAAGCTCTTTCAGGACGACTCGATTGGCTGTCTGATGGGCGTTGTTGCGGTCGATGCCACCTATGGCAAGGTAGAGCTCATGGCACCGATTCGGCGCTTCCTGGATGACTGGACCCTGGCATTTGCCGAGCTCTATAGCGCCCGCTACAGCCGGGAGGAGTCACATCGTTTGGGGAGGCAGTTGGTAGCCGATTTCGAGGGGGCAATTTTGTTGGCTCGTATCTACGGAGATCCGAGCTACATAGACGCGGTGATCGAGCGCGGCCTGCGGCAGTTGGACTGCGCAGCAATCTACGCCTAGGTCAGCTCTCGTTCAAAACTCCGCTTCACTTCCTGCCAGATAAAGTCGAGCGGTTCTACGCTACGGGCTGCCCTGCAAAGAGCTACAGACCCCTCGATAGCGGCGATTGCCAGTAGTGCCAGACCGTGTGACCGATCCTTAGTCACTCCAGCCTCCCGCAGTGACAGATCGACGATTTCCTGCCATTGCACAAAGATAGCGTTGGCTTGATCCAACAGCTGCATCTGGATTTGTGCTTCGAGTTCGGGCTCAGCCTCGCCACGTTGATCGGATGTGTACTGCTCAACCGAAACAGCCAAAACCGCACAACCAGCCTGGAAGGCTGTGTCTTCAAGCATTTTGCGCCACAAACCGACGAATCGCTCCATACCCTTCACTGGACCGTGTTTGCTCAGCAACAGCTTCAGCGGCTCCGAGACTTCATGTCCGGCGTACTCAACGGCAGCTTCGAGCAGTTGGCGTTTACCGCCAGGGAAATGGTGAGAGATGGATCCGCGCGGTGTGTTCGAGTGGCGCACGACCTCGCGCATGCTAGTCGCTGTCATGCCCTTGCGGCGTAGAAGATCAGCTGCACCGACAATCATTCGGTCTCGAGTAGAAGTGTTCATCTTAAAAAATTATGCCATCCGTCATAGTTTGATGTAGTCTCGAGTCCGACTATGCCACTTGTCATAGTTGCTATCTACTTCTTCCGATACGAGGCATCGAAAAAATGACCGCTCGTCCTAAGCTTCCGAACCCGATCGACTCCGTAGCCCTGGCATCGCTGAACACCCCCGAAGGCTGGCTTGAATATCCGCTGGGCGATGATGTGATCGAAGGCAATCCCGACACCCGGATGAAACTACTACGCACCGTCGGCGTGAAGACCCCATACAAAGCCGTCGCATTCTTCACTTCGCAGCCTTCGAAGTTCGACTGGCGTTTCGAAAACGATGAGGCCTTCGTACTGCTCGAAGGTCGTATCGCAATCACCATGGACACCGGCGAGCGATTTGAGATGACGGCAGGCGATGGTGTCTCGATTCCAGCAGGACACACCGGTGTCTGCGAAGTCTTAGAGTTCAGCCGGAAATTTACCGTGGTTACCAGTGGGAGTGCCGATTAATCCCGCACGGATTTTTCCGCATCGCGCGTTCAGGCCATAAGCATCCGTTTTGGGTTATGGCCTGAATCGTTGTTCGCCCCGCTCATACGGGAAATCACCCAACTCGATTTGAACGTTGATTGGCAGCTTGGAGTCGGCGGCGCTAACCGAAGAGAAATGTCTCGCTCGTCAAAAGGTCTACTTCTGCGATCCTCATCGTCCCTGGCAACGGGGAACGAATGAGAACACCAACGGGCTGTAAGGCAGTATTTTCCGAAAGGAACTGACCTTGCGGATCACTCGCAAGCCACGCTGAATGAAGTGGCAAGGCAACTAAATAGCCGTCCTAGGAAAACACTAAACTACGAAACGCCCGCTGAGCGCTTTAGCCAATCTGTTGCATCGACCGGTTGAATCTACAGCATAAAGCGGGCAAATATTCTCAATCACGACAGACCGCTTCTGGCCGACTTCCGCCCATTGTGGTCGGAAGAGAGCGGCCATGAAAGAGCTTTCAAACTACATCATCCTGGTTTTTTATCACCGATGGTTTTGAAAATTAATTCTAAAGGACTCGAGAATGGAATTTCTTCTACTGCTCCAGACTTCGTGGATCTAAACAAACTTTCTAAAACCAACTTGCGGTCGTCCTCAGATTTAAGCTTACCTTCATTCAACAAAGCCAAGTATGTCTTTGTGAACGTAATTCTTTCTTCTGCCTCCAAAGCCAAGTAAGAATGGGTATTGAACTGACGAAGAGTAATTTTGATAAGAATCCCTAGCAATGTTATCAAAAGTGCCGCTCCCGCTAGATCCGCCATTGCAAGAGTGAGTTCAGAGCGAGTGGGTGCTGCTACGGCTATTGTAGACAACGGAGTCAAAGAAGACGCTAGGGATTCTGACGTGATAGGTGCGAGCCTAGACGGTGTGACTACAAGGTTTGTCGATTGAGTTGACGATAGTGGGGACTCTAATCGCATGGAAGGCGGATTGATAAGGACTGACTCTTCCGTGCGCTGCTGGTGAATTAAACTAGACAGACCCACAGCGCCCCCAGCTGCGAAGTATCCCAGTACAGAACCGAACATTACTACCATGCTTAGCAAGACAGCAAAAAACCACACAACCTTAAATATTGAATGATTACGCCTACGAACACTCCAGTATTGAACAGAAGCATCTAAGTCTACTTGGTCGTGGTAAGCCGCTTTCGCAGAAGCTAAAGTATGCGTTGCTTCGCTAACGGCTGCCCGTGCAGAATTACGTACTTTTATCATGTAAGCTGTATATCTTTTCCGACGTCTCAGGTAAGCGGCGGTCAGCGAGTTGGCAAGGCCGTCTATATCCGATTTTGCTGTTGATGTTGAGTCAATAATATCCGTCACGTACTCATTGACTGCATCGGTCGCTAATTCTGCATGGGAGACAAAACGCTCTAAGGTTTCCCTCATCACGGATGAGCGAGCTTCTGAGCCTATGGAAGAAAAACCTTGGAGTGAAATAGCAATTTGTATTGCGATAGATTTTTCAAACGATAGTCGATCACTCTGTGTAAGGGTGCTTATCTGCCCATCACGATGAACCGCACTTCTGGTATGTTTATTCAAATAAACAAGGGTCAGCGCGGCAGTTACATCATCATATTCATCCCTAGTCCTTCTGATAAGGAAACCCTCATCACTATCGTAGAGGATGAATGGCATCTTTTCATTCCCTAATCTAAATTCTGCCGCCCCAATATTATTGACGTATTGCTTTGCTTCCTGGATCGGCTTCAAGAAATAAGTTTCAAATATTGCCTGACCTGCATCCTTGTAAGCGCTCGGCAATTTGGTTAACCATTTCCAATGTTTAATCTGTAATTCCAAGTACGACTGTAATTCTTCATAGCTTTCAAATTTTATTTTCTCGCTGTTCAGGCGCAAAACTACTTCGTGTACTTCTGGCATACAGTCTTCCTTGGCCATAGGTTTGGTAAATTTGTAGCAGGAACCGCAGATTAGCTGACGTTCACCATGCAAGCGACGCTCTGAATGATATTACTTGATATAAACGAATCAGCGCGAGCCTTGAGGTATACCTGAGTCAGGCCAAATTACCCTTGTTCCACGGACACATTCAAGGCAGCTTTTGGCCCGCTTCGTCCGTTGGCGAAGGCCTGCAGTGGGTCGATTTCAGCCGGTTACGACAGTCCGCTATTGGCCGATTGTTGCCTGTGTGGGACGTCTGCTCTGTGTCGCCTCCCTCGTTGTGAATGGCGATCAAACCGAGCGCGTCATGCACGGGGCTGTGGTCGATGGCAACACGCCGAAAGAGGACTTGGGAAAGGAAACTGTGAAAGCAGAAGTGTGGCAAGCGCCTTGCTGGCGATCGAATATATAAAACTAACCCCCCTGGTGCGCAGTAAGGGGCAGGTCCCGCCACAGGCGTGGGGGCTATTCTTGAGCCGAGTCCTAGCACGAGATTGAAGGTAGGCCAAAGGGGCCAGTCGCGCCCGATGGCCAGCGCCCCATTGCTGCCGGTGACGATGGTCAAATACGGCCAGTGTCATCCTGCAGTGACGGCCGCTTCTACTTGATGTCGTAAAGATTTGGCAGAGACTCCGGACTCGGATTTCACGTAATGGCGCGCGAAAACGGCGTTTTCACCAGTCAATGATCGGGCAGTTTGGACAGACCTATTTTTCAAAAGAATCGTTCTATTGCTGCCGGTGGTGATTCCAGAACCCTAGGTCAGCTAGAAGCGAGGTCATTGAGCTCTAGCTCAACACGCTTCAAAAGTACGGATACATCCTCGCCCTCCAACAAGTAACTTTTTGCCAAAAGGGTAATTGGGTGGATACCTAAGGCCTTCGCGAGATCTTCCACCTTTTCGATTGAGGGGCTTTTCTTTCCATTCTCAACCTCGCTTACATACGCTTGGCTGGGGGCGAGCGTCTCCTGCGGCAACCCCATGTGCAGTCGACTTTTCCTTAACGCTAAGCCAAACGCGATCTTCCGTTCCATTTGCACAACTCACAAAAGGAACGATGAAGCCGGTCAAGCATGGAAAGGGCTATACTCGATAGCGATACTGTGGCGACGGAGGTGCACCGTGTTTCGCACTTATGACTGGGCTGAAGCCATTTCAGTACCTTTTTTCGAAAATGATTTTCGCGTTTGGACATATGTCGAGTACGACGTTGGCGGGGTTTGGTTTCACGTCCAGATCGAGGAACGTGAACGCACAAAAAGGCGTCGTTTCAATCTCATGATTAGCGGTGAATTCGCATTGCGGTCTTTGATTGCCCGACAGTCTGAGCACTTGGCAGTAGTCAACGTACAGCTAGTTAGCGCTAGTGAGGTTAACAACAGCGGACGGCTAATGATGGAACCACTAGTCAAAGCTGAACTTCTTTTCCAAAAAAGAAAGAAGGGTATCCTTTACGAGGTCGAGAGTGGTCAGTGCTACTTGGTGGGTGATCCAACTCTTGATCCGTCTCGGTCGGATGCGCGTGACCTGATTTTTGATTCATCGATGTGCCTAGGCGCTCAGCTTGGTTCATCAAAATAGTGTAAAAACAAAAAATTTAGACTCAGGTGCCGATTAAGGCGTCGTAGTTGGCAAAAAAATCTACAAAAGTGGTTTTATGCGCAATTATGCAAAAATTCATAATTTGTCTCGAAGCATGTCGGAGGGCGACGAAAGGACAGGTATGCCGGGCATAGGGAAAATAGTGTGGATATGAACCCATTGCCTGATAGTCCATCGAGACGAACCCACTTCGCGGACGCAGACTCTTTGCCGAAAGCCCTTTTCACTTTCAAGCTTCAGCAACAGTAAACAGCTCATAGGATTCTCTAGGGAGCGTCCTCCAACCTTATGTGCCAAACTCAAAAATCGCTTTGCCTGCCAACGATCATTTTTATGTGGCCGCAGTGTCCGCCTCTCCGGCAGTCGCGTTGCGCCCGCCTTCCGCGCGAGCCGGATAAAATCGCCGGCGATCAATGATGGATGGCTGGGCAGAGTGGATGCAGTGAGGCAACTTGCGAAATCGACCTATCCCTGCGGTTTCCTTGCGGACAGGTCGACTACCTTACGGTCGCTTATCTTAGCCTTGAGCACACGGTTCTCGTTCAATAGCACTTCATTGACGGATGCAAGCTTGGCGACCTTGGCACGCAATTCCTCGATCTCCTGACGGTGGGCGGCGGACTTCTTGCGTTCTGCAATCAAGTCCTGTTGTTTCATATCACGCATGGCGCGACTGGAGCGCCCTTGAGCCTCGCGGATAGTCTCGGCAATTTTTGGGTAGTGGTTATGGATTAGCGCCGTCGATACTCCCGCTTCTCGTGCTACGGCGGCGATAGTAACTTTGGTTTCCCCGATGCGGGTACGGCCTTTCTGGATGCGGTAAAGGGCGAGCTTCAGATCTTTTTCGCGATCCTCAGCCGACTTGTAGTTAGCTACCTTTTCCTTGGACTTCATGCGACTAAAGCCTCTGGGTCCATTCCCAACTGGGCCAGTACGTCTCGGCAGCGATTCAGGTCGCGCAGAACGCGCTGGCGTCCGCCTTCGCCAATGTCCGGGCAATGCACCAACTCTTTCAAATCGTCGTAGAGTCCTTGGTAAATACCTGCGTGGCCGCGCCCGATCACGGCATTGCTGCAATTATTGCCGCAGCGGGTACGCTCAAGATTATTGCCGACGCAACCGTCATTGTCCGCCGTGCACCAGGCATGGCCGTTACTGCGAATAGATGTGCTCTCGGCAATTGACTTCAGCATTGTGGCGTGATCTTTGAAGATCAGCAGGTTCTGCGGCTCTCGCTGCCACTGCTTGAGCGCTCGGCCATAGCCTCCGGCCAAGGGCTCGTCACTTAGCCAGTTATCGACGACACCGAGCTTTATATCTTCCAACTCCCCCTGAATATCAGCGTACAGCTCAAGGTCCAGATGCTGTCCCCAGCTGTCGTCCATGGCGTAGCCCAATGTCATATCCATCGACCAGTGTGCGAAATGCTCCTTGAGGTAGCGCAGGTCACCGAAGCGGCTGTGCGCGGCGTAGTTGGCGAACTTGCGGCGGAACTGGTGGCTGGCGAGATCCCAGTTCAGCCCGCAGTCCTTGGCGAATGCTTTGAGATGCAAACCTAAGGACATATTGGTTAGCGTGCGCACTTGGTTGCCCTTTTTCGGATATACGCCGAGAAAGAGCGCATGGCGGTGCTTGTACGCCTCAGTGATCTGCGGATCATGGGGGTTGGCGCGGCGCCGCTGCAACATCTCAGTGGCGATCATAGCTTGATAGGGGACGCACCAGCGTTCCATGATGCGCAAGGCACGTACGGCGGCCTCGGGTATCATCCAGTTATGAATTCCGACATTGGTCTTGTCCGACCGTGAGCGCATCCAGTGGTAGACGGTGCCCTCATCGTCTTGTGTGCGGTGGTGCGAGCCCAATTGCACGTTGGCCAACTCATGGTGACGACAGCCTGAGGTGCTAGCCAGAACGATATAGCAGGCTGTGCGCAGGTCGTTCAGCGCCCTGTTGAATTTTTTCAGCCCACCCTTTCGACTGCCCAAATGGCGATGCTTGGCTGAAATCACAGCCCCGCGGCTCTGCCCCTTTCGCTGCGCTGCGATGGCGTCCAGCGCGTCGCGCTCGTCAAGAAGCTGCTGACCTCTTTCAACCTGCTGGCAGGCCTGCTGGAAAAGGGTGCAGAACACGTCATCGGTTATCAGTGGCGTCTTTCCGCCCTGCTTCTGGCGGGAGCCACTGCCGGTAAGCCCCGCCATTGCCATCGAAGAAGTCTCAGGCCAAGGATGCTCTGGCATTGGGTCGTCGGTGTATTGGCTCAGTTCATAGAGCGCTTCGACTGCACTCAAACGGGTACGAAGTCCCTCCTGCGACAGAGGCTTGCCCTTCGATCGAATGGGCTGCCGATATGCCTTGCAGGCTGCCTCATAAGTCGTGCAGACCACGGGTGTCACCGCACCCAGGCAGTCGAGTTTGAGCGCCTCCAGTCGGCGCAAAAATGGCATTGCATTAGAGAAATATTGCCGCACAATGCTGCCTTTAGGTCGAACCGACCCAGGACGCCCGCGCCGTATGTAACGGTACATCACCGCTTTCATCACCGCCCGAAACGCCGGCGGCACGGTGCCGAAATCCAGCCGTCTTTTGTTGGTCGGCACGTTGCTGGGGAAACCGTCGATGTGCCAGATATTTTCACCGTAGCGACTGAGGATCACCCACTGCTCTTCGACCTGAACAGCGCTGATGATCAAGGCGTCACGCTCGGATTCGGGCAGTGCACGCACGTCTCCCGGCTGGGTATCAAGGGAGAGGCAGGGTAGCGCCGTCAGAGTGTTGTTGCTCATGCAAAGACCTCCAGGCTCTCGATCAGATCGACCGACCAGTAAGGGTGCGGAAGGATGCGGGCACGCTCACGAGCGGCGTCCACGCTTGCGTGTTTAAAGGTGCCGCGCCGTAGTCCCTCGGCGACGATGTAATGGTCGATCAATCGGGGAATGTGGGCGTATTCCCGTGTCCAGCGCCCCTTGTCCATTCGCGAGCGCTCGGCGAGAACGCGGAAGTAGAAACTGAAGAGCTTGTACAGATCCTCGGCGGTTACTGCATAGTGCTTGCAGCGCAGGCAGTTCATGAAACTCATACAAGTCGCTCCCTCGCGCTTCGGGGCGTACTGGCCGTTCACCGGGTCGGCACATCGGCCCACGGGAGTATCCTTGTAGGTTGCACCGATCGTTTGGGTCTGTAACTCCTGCACCAGTACCTCGCCCATGAACTTCCAGTTGCGGCGGGCTTTTTCGTCGGGCGCCAGGTAGTTTCGGTCGGCCACCTGAGGGGTATTACCGAGAGCTACGGCGGTGGCCGCCAAATCGCCATCGGTCAGCTCGAAGATGCGGTTGGCGAAGGTTTTGCGCAGGCGTGAGATGTTGATGCGCAACGGCTCACCGTTGCTATCGGTAAGACCATACTTGGTTACGAGGCGATCTATGGCATAAGCCAGCGCACTCGTATTCAACGCCGTTACAAGACCGAGATCCTTGCGGGCGCGTAGAGGGTACAGCCACACGCGGCCCTTAAGATCATCTGGAGCGTCTGCATCCAAGGGGGCGGTCAGGGTCATCACGCGGCGGATCAGGCGTTCCACATTGGTTCTCACGCTGGGAGTGGACTCCAGAAGCCGGTCGGCTTCTGACTCGGCGCGCAGCGCCACCTTGCTGGTGTGATAGCCGCGTCGCTTCCACAGCACTAGGAACACAGTATTGTCCTTAGGATGAGGACGCAGGCAGTGGCGGGTCATTTCTAACAGTGGCGTGGTATTACGTCCGGTGTGCAGTGCCACGACCAGCAAGGCGAAGACCAGCAGTTCACTGGTCAGGCGTGTGTCGTCGGACCAGATGGGTACGATTGCCTGCCGCAGGGCCACCGTAAACGCTTGCCGCTCGCGCTTGGACAGCGCCGTCTCGCCCTTAGCCGTGCGGTTGCTGTTGGGGAAGGGATTGCGCGGGAAGGTGGCCCCATCGCCGGAGATGACCAAGGGGAATAATCCACGCCGCCCCAAGGCGAGCAGCACCGGTTTGGCTGTCGAGTAGACGCACTTCTGACTGTTAGTTGACCAGCCCATTCCGGCTATATGGCCGAGAAAACCGTCGATCAGGTCCCGATTCATATCGGCTAAGACCAGTTCGCGGCCAAAAGCCGTCGCCCTCAGCATGCAGTAGTCGAGAAAATGGCGCAGCCCGTTTACGCAATAGCAAGCCACGGTGCTGACCGCGACGGCACCGTCCTGGCCGGCGAGGAAGCGTTCAATTTGGCGCTGACAGGCGTACGTTAGGGGATCGATGCCCGCGCCGTAACGGCGGGCAAAGTCGAAGCTACGATTGTCGCAGGCGTTCCGCCTAAACTTGACCATGGTATTAGTTGGCGGGATGGACTCGGACAGAATGACCACATTGCCCACAATGTCGCGACTGTGGTCGACTTGCGGAACGCTGAGGTCAGTCTTGGCAAACACCTTACGCTTGCCCATCAAGCTGCCCCCGCCAGTGTGTTCAACTCGTCTTGATAGGTGAGCACCGCCTCGTCGGCCATTTCGTTGACCAAGTGCAGGTACACCATGGTTGTCTGAATCGAACTGTGGCCGAGTTGCCGCTGAACAAACACTAAGGGCTCAAGTCCGCTCGCAGGGTTACGTTGAAGGCTGACCAGGGTTTGGGTGGCGTAAGTATGCCGTAGCATGTGCGCATGGACCTTGATTCCAGCCTGCTTGCCAGTCTCGCTGATGATCCGGTTGAGACTCTTGCCGTTGTCCCCATAAGGTTCGCCGGACTTATTGAGGAACAACGCCTTTTGCGGGGTCTTGCTCAGCGAGGCACGCTCGCCGCGCACCTTCGTTACATAGCGATAGAGATCGGCCATGAATTGGTGACTAACGTGAATATCTCGCTGCTTGCTGCCTTTGGTCACCATACCGCTGCCGTCGAGCGGGTCGAGCCGAATGTGGAGGTTGCGCTTGGTTCGTGCCGCCTTGTCCGGGTCGAGAACATAAGCCAGCGGGAAGGTGGCAATTTCCTCGCGGCGCAGACCTGTATGCAGGGCCAGGCGTATTATCATCCGGTGATGGGGGTTCTCAGCTACGGCTAGTAGTGACTTGATTTCGGCCATGCTCAGGAACTTGGGAAGGACCTTGTGGGGACGTGGCAGCACATCGTTTGCCATAGTCTTGCCGCCACTGGTATCGAGGTGCGCAAGAAAGCCTGTTTCACGTCTGACGTTTCGTTCTTCAAACGCGAAGGGCAGGCGTTTCACCCAACCCTCCTTCAGCACGTACTTGTAGAATTCGCAGACGTAAACCAGGCGCTGGCGGGTGGTGTTTGGTGCCAACTCGCACGCCATCAGGCAATAGTCCCGATAGGCCGCCACAAGGCTCTTGGCCTCGCCCCGATCCACGTCGCGCCAATCCAGTTCATGGGCCTGGAGGAAGCTGAAGAAATCGTACAGAGCGCGTCCGGTACTGGGCCAGGATCGCTTAGAGCCAATGATCCCGCGAAGTAGGTAGTAGCGAAAGAACTGACTGGCTGGAACGCAACACTCCATTGAGTCCCAAAGCAGGATGGGGAACTCAGGATAGGGTTGCCCATCGATCACTAAATCCTCAGTAGCCCACAAGAGCTCCATCGCCACCTCCGTATTGACCAGAACCCCATCCTTTCAATCTGCGTTATCAGGTAGGGCCATTCGGTCGCCCTCAAGCACTTTTTCAGGGCTATGTTGATTATCTGCAAGTGACTGTTTTTCAGATAAAAAAGTGGAATTAACGAAGCGTGCGCCGAGTGTAGAGCCAGTTGGCCCGCTGATCAGCGCATTGCTATTAATTAGTACCTTGATAGCGGGAAATTCGATATCTCAGCACTGTAGACCACCAAATTTAGGCAGGAATTGACCTGACTTTGGGGTAATCTCGCGAGAAAAAATAGAAAGTAGGCCGGTTACGCAGCGAGAATGCGCGACTGAATATGGGCCACTACATCATTGAAAAAGCGCTTGGTTACTTCGCGAAAGACCGAGAGTCGCAAAATGCTTTTCCCCCCACATGCTGAGCTGCGGCAAGAGGGCCCTTACGGGTCAGTTTCTGGCTGGCTGCTTATGGGAGGGGAAAGTGGATCAGTGGATAGTTAAGCTAGTCAGTAGCTTCACATTCGAACTCGCCTGGTTCATGTCGCGATCAATCAGCCAGGTTCGCTTGGAGCCAATGGAGCCACAGAGCAGGTAGTGACAAAAGAATCCATTGACGGGTGGAGCAACTCTTCATCAACCCCAAAGCGGGATGGGGAACCCAGGATAGGGTTACCCCGCGATCACCAAGTCCCGCTAGCTCCTACAAACACCAGCTGCCATGTCGCGCACAGATGACCCCCAATCCCTTGGTTCGCTCAGGCAGCTTTAGAACTATTGCATCGAGCTTAAGCACTACGAGCCTGTAAGGGGGCGTTTCTAGCTATTGAGGAGAACTAACGCTTGTTAGGTGTCAGATCATAAGGCGTTCCTCAAGGATTGCAGGTGAGCGACCAGACGGCTGAATTCAACGCTGGAAAGTCGTAGTTTCGGTCGCGGGCTCATGGCTTGGCTGATGATGCCGGTGGGTTGGCCAGTCAGGTGTGCGAGCACTTGCCATTGTTCGTCGACAGCCAGTTGTTCAAAACCGGGATGGCGGCGCCGTACGCGACGCAAGATATCGTGCTGCAAGGCCTGCAAAAGGCTGTCCTGACCGTTGCGGCGCAGCATGAAATCAGCGCTGGCGCGCAAGTGTTCCAACAGTTGGCGACGAGCTTTGGGTTCCGGTTCCAGCAGCGGGCCATGACGCACGCCGGCATGCCAGAAGCCAAGGCCGATCAGGGCGATCAGGGCCACCAGCGCCTGCGGAAAGTAGCGCAGCAACAAGGTCCACACACTGTCGTGATCGGTGTTGAACAGCAGAGTCACGTCGGTGCCTACGGTCAGGTGCCAGAGCAGCCAGGCGTTGTCGTATTGTTCGATGGTCTGGTTTTTCCACAGGTCAGCGTCGGTGACGACAATGATAGAGCCGAGCCCTTGATTGAGCTGCAACAGGTGAGTGGCCTTGCCACTGCTGGCCCGAGACTGCGCCAGGTGTTTCGGGTCTTCGAGATGGAACGCGGTGTCGAAGCTGGCGTAGGCCGGTGCGTCTTCGTTTGGCAGATAGAGTTTGGTGAGTTTCGGATACGGTTCGTCAGTGGTGTTGGGTGGCGACGACTTGAGGTCCTTGCTCAAAAATTGCTGCACCTGGACCCGGTCGAGCAGCAAGTCGTTGCTTTGCCCGGTCTTCTCATCCCACAGCGACTGGGCGACGAACAGCAAGCGCCCGCCAGCCCGAACCCAGTTCATCAGCTGATCAATCTGGTGTGGGGTCATGTTGCGGCGATCGCCGAGCAACAACAGGCTGTGTCGTCGCGGTTCGAGGGTAGGCAGGACGTCGAGGCGATTGGCATGGCTGACGGTCAGGGCCTGTTTGCGCAGGAAATGTTCGGCGGCCAGATAAGGGTTGGCCTGGGCTTGCGGTGAGGGGCCGTGATCGATTACTTCCGGATAGGGCGTGGCTTTGATGTACAGATAAATGCTCAGCGCGCCCAGCAATACGGCGATTAGCACACCGAGCGCCAATGGCCAGTTGCGCCGGTTCAACGGGAGGCTCCGGGGCCGAACAGGGCGCGCCAACCGTCACACAGTTCCTGCTGCAAGTGCGCGGGTGGCAGTCGGTGACCATAGGCCATGTTCTGCCAGTGGCCCGTCAGGTTTTTACTGAAGGCCAACAAGGCCGGTTGTTGCAGTTGTTGGACGCGCTCAAGGACCTGGCCTTCGGTGTCGGCGGCTTTCAGTGCGATGTTGAAGTCGTGCAGTAAGTGACTGAGCAGGGCGCGATAGAGCAGTCCAAGCGCCTCCCGAGGGTGAGTCTGCCAAAGTGCTTCGGCGCTGGCGGCAATGTCGGTGGGCAGGGTTTCGCGGTTGAGGTCCAGACCGAAGGCCTGTTGCGGTAATGTCCTCGCGGTATTTTTCCTGAGCTTCGGTCGACGGCTGACGAAGGTCTGTAACCAGTCGCGGTACCGCCAGATCAATACGCCGATGACAGCAATCACAGTGCCCCATAGCAGGGCCTCTATCAGGTCAGCCAATGCACCGAAACGCTGGGCATCAAATAGCTTCATCAACGCCTTCAGCCATTGCGGCATGTTGTCGTTATCCCGCGGCTCGATGGCGGCTTTGTCTTCGCCGAAACGATAGCGGGTCACTGTTTCCTTGTTCTTGAACGGCGGCTGGTCAAGGATTGCCTTGATGCTGTCCCGGGAGGCCTGGCTGGTCAGAGGCTGTTTCAGTAAGCGTGGGCTGTCGGGGGAGATGACTGGCTCGGCGGCCCAGACGTTTTGAGCAGTCGGCATCATCAGGATAGCCGCCAGTAAAACCGTGAGGGTCGCACCGCTCAAGCGTTGGCGCATGCGACGAAACACCAGTTCGATATCCCAGGCTTCCATCACGGTGCGTCGGTTCAGATATAGGCTGAAGCCGCAGGCCACATAAATCGGCCCCCACGCCACTAACACGAGGACGTAAAACGCGTTGGTCAGGTGTTCCAGCCAATGCCAGTCCTGAGTCATTGCGGAAATCAGCGACTGCCAGCTCCAGTCGAGCGCGACCTGTTGTGGCAGCAGCAGATAAAACAGCACCATCAAACCGATCCACAGTGCAGTTTCCAGATTCGCGCCAATGATCGTCAGCCATCGTGCCGCGCCGGCGTCACGTTGTAACAGCACTTGCAAACGCTGTTGTCGCGCCTCTCCACTCAAGCCTTCGAGTTGTAATACCGGCAGCAAAAAGCTGCGGCTCAGGCTCAATCGCCGCCAGGTCAGACTGGCCAGCAGTTGTGGCTTCAGCAAGCGCGGCCATTGGCGCAACGCCTGTTTCAGCGTCGGCGTTTCACCGAACATGGCTTTGGACAGGATGTACAGCGGCAGGCGTTCGAAGGCCGGTTTCAACCACCAGAAAATAAACACCGCGAGGGTCGGCGAGTCCCAGAACACCCAGGTCAACAGCGCGAAAACCGGCAGGGTGACGATGGCCCAACTGGTCATCAGCAGGCGTCGGTGGCGCTGACTCAACAGCACGCCCAGATCCATGGCTTCCCAGGTCGGACGCGGGCGGATCACCACACTGGCATCACTCAGGCGCATGGCGAGTCCGTCCAGCGAACAGCAGATAAACCGTCACCAGCACCCAGAGCGCCGCACCCACCAGGTATTTGATCAGGGGCGACGGTGCCGTCATCGATGACCAGTAGGCCTCGATAAACGCCGCAATCAGCAGAAACAGCATGACCCCGCAGATCAACAACACACTTTTCCGCGCAGCCAATCGCAAGGCTTCGGCACGGGGCAGGCGTCCTGGTGCGATCAACGCCCAGCCCAGTTGCAGGCCAGCGGCTCCTGACAAGGCAATGGCGGTCAGTTCGAAGGCGCCGTGGCCAATCACGAAAGACCAGAAGGTTTGCCCAAAGCCGATTTGCGTCAGATGCCCGGCCACCGCGCCGATCATCAAGCCGTTGAAGACGAGGAAAAACGCGCTGCCCAAACCAAATAGCAAACCGCTGGCGAAGGTCTGAAAGGCGATCCCGATGTTGTGCATGACGTAGTAGCCGAACATCACCCAGTCTTCACTGGCCGCGCGTTCCGCCGAGCGCCCGAGATGACCGGCGTCGGGGTCGTACATGCTCTGCATTTCGCTGACCTGCTCAGCCGGAATCAGGTTGTAGATCAGGTCCGGGAACAGGTACACCAGCAGCGCAATGCCAATAAGACTGCCAAAAAACATCAGGCTGGCCGCAAGTACGAAGCGCCATTGCTGGCGCACCAGTCGCGGGAAGTCCGCGAGGATGAACGCCAGCACATGGGCGCTCAATCGGCTGCGATGACGATAAAGTTGCTGATGACCGCGCAGGGCTTGTTGTTGCAACGAGTCGATGAGGAAGCTGCTGTAACCGCGTTCCCGAGCCAGGGCCAGATGCTGGCAGAGGCGGCGATAATCGCTGGGGAAACTGTCGACTCCCACGGCATGTTTGTCCCGTTCCAGCCTGTCCAGCATCAGGGAAAACTGCTCCCACTCGGCCATGTGTCGATGTTCGAAAAGACTTTGCTTCATGCCGGCCCCAACAAGCCACGGGCGATGCCGTTGAGCTCGATCACCGACTGTGACGGCGGTACCTGCAAGGGTTGGGCGAGGATCGATGCCAGTTCATTGACCCTGGCAGTGGAGAGTTGACCCTGGCGTTCGGCGAAGCCAAGGATGGCGCGTTGTTCGTTTAGCGTCAGGGCGAACGCCGGGCGACGGGGTTCGGCGGGTGGGAGTTGCGGTCGGGTGAGCGGCTGGTCGCGATAAATCACCAAGGTACCGGCGGCGATGTCGCCGAGGCGTTTGAAGGTGGGGTGTTGCAGGCAACTGAGGGCGCCGAGAAAGTAGCCGAACGGCAACAGGTCGACAAATCGCAGCAGGTTGCGCAACAGCGATGCCGACCAGCCAATGGGCGTGCCGTCGTCCTGCACCACGCGCAGGCCCATCCAAAGTTTGCCCGGTGAGCGGCCTTGGTTGAGCACCTCGAACAGCACCATATACCACCAGCTCACGCCGAAGATCAGCAGCGAGCCCAATCCGGCGCCGAGTTTGCCGAGCATCGACAGACCAATGAACAGCAGGCCGAGGATCAACCCGCGAAGTGCCAGATCGATGGAAAACGCCAGTGCACGAACCATCAGCCCGGCCGGACGCAGGGGCAAATCGATGCCTTCCGGCGTTTCGACCTGGTACTGCGTATCCAGTGGCGGTGACAGCGGTGCTTTCCTTGGCAGTGCTGTGGTCTCGAGCATGGGCAACCTGATGATGTGACCTGATCGGGAAGTTTCTCCATCGGATGCTAGCAGCCTCACCGGAGAAAACGACATAACTATGTATTGCACAGTGAGTCGCCAGGCGTGATGGAATGACAAGATTACTGGCCGAGGCGGGATGTGAACGCCTAGACTTCGCCGATCTTCAGTTCAGGATTAGCCCGTGACCTCTATCTTCTGGTACGACTATGAAACGACGGGCATCAACCCCCGTTGCGATCGCCCACTGCAAATGGCGGGGCTGCGTACTGACTTCGATCTCAATGAAATAGACGAGCCGGTCAACCTCTATTGCCAACCCAGTGACGACATCCTGCCGCATCCGGCGGCATGTGCGATCACTGGCATTACCCCTGGGCGGTTGGCCGAACAAGGGCTGAACGAAGCCGACTTCATGACCCGCGTGCACGCCCAATTGGCGGCCCCGGGAACCTGCGGCGCGGGCTATAACACCTTGCGTTTCGACGACGAGATGACCCGTTACAGTTTGTACCGAAACTTTTTCGACCCTTATGCGCGGGAATGGCAGGGCGGTAACAGTCGCTGGGACTTGATTGATGTGGTGCGTGCGGCGTATGCCTTGCGCCCGGATGGCGTCGTTTGGCCGACGGACGAGGAGGGGCGGGTAACCCTTAAACTCGAACGTCTGACCGCTGCCAACAACATTGATCACGGCAGTGCTCACGAAGCGCTGTCGGACGTGCGCGCAACTATCGCGCTGGCGCGCCTGATCCGGGAAAAGCAGCCGAAGCTGTATGACTGGCTATTTCAATTACGCAGCAAACAAAAGGTGCTGGATCAGATTCGTCTGTTGCAACCGATGGTGCACATTTCCGGGCGCTTTTCTGCGGCGCGCAGCTATGTTGGCGTGGTGCTGCCCCTGGCCTGGCACCCGCGCAACAAGAACGCCTTGATCGTCTGCGACCTGCACCTCGATCCTCTGGGCTTGCTGGATCTGGACGCTGAAACCTTGCGTCAGCGGCTGTACACCCGTCGCGATGAACTGGCCGAAGGTGAGTTGCCGGTGCCGCTCAAGCTTATCCATATCAATAAGTGCCCGGTGGTGGCGCCGTTGTCGGTACTTCGCGCTGAAGACCAGCAACGCCTGGGGCTGGACATGGCCCTGTATCAGGAGCGTGCGCTGCGGCTAAATGACGCGCAGAAAGTTTGGCAGGATAAAGTTCTGGCAATTTACGCCCGCGAGGATTTTTCCTCCAGCCAGGACCCTGAACAACAGTTGTACGACGGTTTTATCGGTGACCGTGATCGGCGTCTATGCGAGCAAGTCAGAACCGTCGACCCGGCGCAATTATCGCAAGAGCAATGGCCTTTCGATGATGAACGTTTGCCTGAATTATTGTTTCGATATCGCGCTCGTAACTTCCCAGATACGTTGAATTTCGAAGAGCAAGAACGCTGGCGAATATTCTGTCAGAAACGTTTATCGGAGCCTGAATGGGGAGCGCCGAATACCTTGGGAAGTTTCACCGACGCCGCAGCCAAAATGAACCTTACTGCGACGTCGCTTCAGCAAGAAGTGCTGAATGAATGGCAAAAATATGTCCAGGGATTACGCAAACGTTTGAATCTTTGAAATCGAAAATTCCTGGGGCTTGAACTCAAGGCATAAAAAACGCCAGCGCAATGCTGGCGTTATTTTTTATCGCAGGTCTGTCTGTGACAGGCTCTGGCTTAGCCCAGCAGGGTAGCCCAGCCTTCAACCACGTCACCGCCCCACTTGGCTTTCCACTCTTTCAGAGTTTTGTGGTTGCCACCTTTGGTTTCGATGACTTCGCCGTTGTGCGGGTTTTTGTATTGTTTAACTTTGCGGGCACGTTTGGTGCCGGTAGTTTTTACTGCGCTACCACGTGGTGCCTTGGTTTTGGACTCTGGATCCAGCAGCGCGATGATGTCACGCAGGGATTTGGAGTATTCGCCCATCAGGGTGCGCAGTTTGCCTTCGAATTCCAGCTCGGTTTGCAGTTTGTCGTCTTCGGACAGGTTCTTCAAACGGGCTTGCAGCTCTTTGATAGCTTCTTCGGTGGCGCGATATTCGTTGATCAAGGACATGATGACTACCTTATGCAGATCATAGGAGGGCAGGGAACAGTGCGGCAATAATAGTCAGGGTGTTTCATCAAGTAAACATTAAACCCGGGTTTATTTAAATTAGTTACGGTGAATTCACCACACATTGAATGGGCGATTAAATAGTTCGATGTGCCCGGTACAGATATTCACAATTGAGTGCTTGAAGAGGGTTTACATCACTGGGACTGCGCAGCCCGTAGCGTCGCCAAAGCCGGTGTGGCTGACCATCGGCGCGCGGCATCCGTCATCAATACTGCAGTTTTGCTGCGCAATCGCTAGAATGGCCGCCTTTGCGAAGTTCTGGAGTTTCCCCCTCATGCGCACTTTTCGTCTGGTGATTTCTTGCCCGGACCGCGTCGGCATCGTTGCTAAAGTCAGTAACTTTCTGGCGTCTCATAACGGCTGGATCACCGAAGCGAGCCATCACTCGGACAATCTCAGTGGCTGGTTCTTCATGCGTCACGAAATTCGTGCCGACTCGCTGCCTTTCGGTATCGAAGCTTTGCGCGAAGCGTTTGCGCCGATTGCCGAAGAGTTCTCGATGGACTGGCGCATTACTGATACCGCGCAGAAGAAACGCGTGGTGTTGATGGCCAGCCGCGAGTCCCACTGCCTCGCCGACTTGCTGCACCGCTGGCACAGCGATGAACTGGATTGCGAAATCGCCTGCGTGATTTCCAACCACGACGACCTGCGCAGCATGGTCGAATGGCACGGCATTCCGTACTACCACGTGCCGGTCAACCCGCAGGACAAAGAGCCGGCGTTCGCCGAAGTCTCACGTTTGGTGAAACACCACGACGCTGAAGTGGTGGTACTGGCCCGCTACATGCAGATCCTGCCGCCGGAGCTGTGCAGCGAATACGCCCATAAAGTCATCAACATTCACCACAGCTTCCTGCCGTCGTTCGTCGGTGCCAAGCCGTATCACCAGGCTTCCCTGCGTGGCGTGAAGTTGATCGGTGCGACTTGCCATTACGTGACCGAAGAGCTGGACGCCGGCCCGATCATCGAGCAGGACGTAGTGCGTGTCAGCCACAGCGACAGCATCGAAGACATGGTGCGTTTCGGCCGGGACGTCGAGAAGATGGTGTTGGCCCGCGGCCTGCGTTATCACCTGGAAGATCGCGTGCTGGTGCACGGCAACAAAACCGTGGTGTTCTGATCACAGCAACATCACAGGGTTGAAATTAGAAGGGCCTGGGCGTTCAATCGCCCAGGCCCTTCGCCGTTTCTGCACTGAGGACATGACCATGGCCGATCCACTGGACAAAGCCACTTCCAAGGCACCCGCCACATTGGGCGAGGGATGTTTGAGCCGTTACGACCCGGATGACATGAGCCCTGAAGACGGCACGGAGTTTCCTGGCGCTGCCGAATTGTGGGAACAGTTGCAGGATGAGTCTGACGATAAAAACGAAGACCCCGACCTGTAGGAGCCGGCTTGCTGGCGATGGATTTTGAGCCCTGCATTGACCTTCAACCCGCTATCGCCGGCAAGCCAGCTCCTACGGATTCGCGATCAAGCTTGCCTGAATTTCATCAACTTCTTGAGCAGCGGTCGCCCAAGCATCAGCAAAAACACCGGCCCACCCACCAACAAATACAAGTAGTAGGTCACCGCCCGCCAGATCAGAATCGCCGCTGCCGCCGTGGATTTCCCCACCATTGGCGCTAACAGTGCCACCGACGTCAGTTCCGCCGCCCCGGCACCACCCGGCAACAGGCTGAACTGCCCAGCGCTCAAAGACAGCATCTGGATCAGAAAACACCAGGCCCACTGCAAATCCGCGCCGAGCCCACGCAGCGCCAGATAAAGCACGCTATAGCGCAAGATCCAATGCAGGCAGGTCAAGGCAAAAACCGTGATCAGCGTCTGAAACGGTAACTTGAGCGTGTCAGTAAATGCCGCCAGAAAATGCAGGAGTTTTCGCGCCCAGCGCACGCGGGTCGTCGATTGGACGTTGAGACGCGCCAGCAATCGACCGCTCAGGCGAATCAGCAAACGGTGATAGCGAGCCACCACCATACAGCTGAGCAACCCGCCGAACATGGAGACAGCGCTGACGATCAGCAGCCACTCCATTCGCTGGCTCAGATGCTGGAACAGCGCGTAAATCAGAATCCCGCTCAGCGCACAGAGGAAAAACAATAAATCGCTCAGTTGATCCATGGCGAACACGGCGCTGCTCCGCGCCGGCCGGACGCCGTTGCGTGCCAGCAGCGCCATGATCGTCAGCGGTCCACCACTGCCGCCGGGGGTGGCGCAATAGGCGAATTCGGCGGCCATCACCACCCCGAGGCTTTTGACCGGATTCACCTTGTCGCGCTGATCCCCCAGTAAAAGGCGCAGGCGGATCGTGTTGACGACCCAGCACAGCAGGATCATGCCGAACATGATCAGCAACTCGCTTAGCGGAAAACTCTGCAGCCGCGACCAGGTCTCGCTCCCGCCCAAAAGCCAGGGAATCAGCACCGCCGCGAGCAGGCCGATCAACAGCAGAATCCCGCGACTCATGCGGCGCGACCCACGCTGTCACTTTGCAGTGCGAGCCAATTCGCCTTGGTCATCGGCACACGGCCTTCGGCGAGCAGTCGCTTGAGTGTTTGCAGCCAATAGTTACGCGAAAACTCATGTCGCATGTCCACCGGATGCAAGCCCAGCCGAATCACCGGTGCTTGCCGCCACTGCTGCTCACGCTGATCGCTGACGAGTTTCGACAAACCTCGGCGCCAGGCACTGCGCGCACTCCAGACCAGGCCCGGCGCATCGACCGGCGTGAAGTCCGGCAGACGATAGAGGTGTTGCGGATCACTGGTGTAACTCAGGGGCAGTTGGCGTAACGCCTGACGGGTGCCTTCGCTCATCAACCAGGCCGGCGCGACGAAGCCGTGCAGCGGCCAGTGGTTACGTTCGAACACATCGATGCCGGCATGCAGGCGGGCGAGCGCCTCTTGCCGCGAAAGGCTGTAGAACTCGCCCTCGTGGGTATAAATGCGGCGCATGAACCAGTCTCGGGGATTGCTCGCGATCGGCCCGTCGTCGCAATGAAAATAGCCGTGCAGCGCCAGTTCATCACCCCGGGCCGACCTTTCGCTGAGCAGGCGGCGAAATGCCGGGTGCGCTTGCAGATCGTTGTGTTTGTGAAAATCCGGCACCACCAACCATGTCATCGGCACATCGCCGAGGGCGTCGACGGCTTCGACGAAAGGTTGGTAATCGGCCCAGGTTTGCGGCGCGACGTCGTGCAACACCAATAGCAGGCTGGGCTTATTCATGGATTCAACCATTGGCCACTCGCGGCCATTGGGTGCCGAGCACGGCGTGATAGTGGCCGAGCAAGCTATTGACTACGGTGTCCCAGGCGTAATGCTGCTCGACGTGGCGTCTGGCTTGTCGGCCAAGGACCGCGCTGCCCCCGTTGAATAACTCGTGCACGGCATTGGCCATCGCCAGGGGATCGTTCGGTCGGCACAGCAAGCCGCATTGTTCGGTGACGATTTCTTCAAACGCTCCGGCCGCCACGGCCACCACCGGAATGCCGCTGGCCATGGCTTCCAGTATCACCAGGCCAAAGGTTTCCTGGTCGCCGGCGTGCAGCAACGCATCGGCACTGGCCAT
The DNA here is from genome assembly GCF_000802965.1 of Pseudomonas fluorescens. Taxonomy (GTDB): domain Bacteria; phylum Pseudomonadota; class Gammaproteobacteria; order Pseudomonadales; family Pseudomonadaceae; genus Aquipseudomonas; species Aquipseudomonas fluorescens_A. Next base: position 221,519 of record NZ_JSAK01000018.1, read on the forward strand.
CAGGCGCGCGACTTGGGCGGCGGGACAGAACTCGTCGATGACAGTGACATTGGCGGGCACGACGCTCGGCATCGATGAGCCCACCAGCAGCAAGTGATAGCGCCGGCCAAGACGCTTCATGCAGTCGAGCAGGACCGGCAGGTTTTTTTCCTTGGAACCGCGTCCGGCAAAGATCAGCAGGTGAGTGTTTTCATCAATACCCAGTTCGGCTCGCAAGTCAGGATCGCGGGCCTCGGGATGGAAGGTTTGCAAATCGACGCCCAAAGGCTGGACGAAAACGTTCTTCACCCCCAGACCGATCAGTTTGTCGGCCATCACCTGACTTGGCGCCAGTACCCGGTCGAAGTTGCCATAGAGCTTGCTGACATAGGCCTCGACGTTGGGTGTAACCCAGTTGCCCATCCGGTTACTGACCAGCAATGGCAGGTCCGAATGATAGAAGCCGATCACCGGCACATCCAGTTGCCGTCGGGCGTCCAGGGCAGCCCATGCCGTGAGGTAGGGATCACCGACTTCGATCAGTTCGGGTTGCAAATCGTGCAGGACATTGCGCCAGGGCGCGAGGCGGAGAGGGAAACGGTAGCCCTTGCCGAAGGGCAGGGCAGGAGCGGGGACGGTGTAGATGCCATCCTGTTCACTGAAGGAAGCCCCGGGGATCAGCAAACTGTGGCGAATGCCAGGTCGTGTGTACAGGCGACGATGCTTGGCATCCAGATAAGTGCGCACGCCACCGCTGGCGGGGGCGTAGAACATGGTTATGTCCGCGATATGCACGATGAACATCCCTCCGGTCCGTTGATCTCCCTTGGTTGACCTTACTGAAGAATAGATGTTCGGTTGGGGTTTTGCGGGTGGTGACTGAGTCAGGCACTTGTTGTGGCGAGGGAGCTTGCTCCCGCTCGGCTGCGAAGCAGTCGTAAATCAGCCGAAGTGTTCATCCTGAAACACCTCCGACACTGATTTTGGGGTCGCTTCGCAACCCGGCGGGAGCAAGCTCCCTCGCCACATTGGTTGGTGATCCGACGCTAGATGCGGAAACTGCCTACCAATTGCTGCAACCGCGCAGCCTGTTGCTCAAGATCCGAGCAGGCGCGCAATGTCGATTGCAGGTTTTCCACGCCTTCCTGGTTGAGGGTGTTGATCTCGGTGATGTCGACGTTGATCGACTCGACCACGGCCGTCTGTTCCTCGGTCGCCGTGGCCACCGACTGGTTCATGCCGTCGATCTCGCCGATGCGCTGGGTCACGCTGCTCAGGCGCTCGCCGGCCAGGTTGGCGATTTCCACGCTGTCCTGACTGTGGCGCTGGCTGTCGCTCATGGTGCTGACGGATTCCCGGGCGCCAACTTGCAGTTCCTCAATCATGGTCTGCACCTGTTGTGCTGATTCCTGAGTGCGGTGCGCCAGGTTGCGCACTTCATCGGCCACCACGGCAAACCCGCGTCCGGCTTCACCCGCCCGTGCCGCTTCGATGGCGGCGTTGAGCGCCAGCAGGTTGGTTTGCTGGGAGATGCTGGTGATCACTTCAAGAATCTGCCCGATGTTCACGGTTTTACTGTTGAGCGACTCGATGTTGCTGCTGGAGGCGCTGAGCATGCTCGACAGTTGATTCATCGCGACAATGCTGCGATCCACCACCTGCTGGCCGTCTTCCGCCAGGCTGCGGGCATCGCTGGCCTGGTTCGACGCTTGCGCGGCGTTGCGGGCGATTTCCTGGGCGGCGGCGCCGAGCTGATTGATCGCCGCTGCCACGCTGTTGGTGCGCGAAGCCTGTTGGTCGGAGTTGTACATCGACGAGTTCGAAGCCGCTACCACACGCAACGCCACTTCGTTGACTTGGCCGGTGGCCGAGCACACTTCGCGGATCGAACCGTGAATGCGTTCCACGAAACGGTTGAACGCGGTGCCGAGGATGCCGAATTCATCGTTGTTCACAATGGTCAGGCGTTTGGTCAGGTCGCCTTCGCCGTCGGCAATGTCGGCCATGGCGCGGGTCATGACGTGTAACGGCTGGATCAGGAAGCGGATCAGCATGCCCAGCAGGGCGATGACTATTGCTACCGCGATGATGGTCGCAATGATCGCAGAGGTGCGGAATTCGCTGAGCTTCGAGAAGGCTTTTTCTTTATCCACCGACAGACCGATGTACCAGTTGACCGAAGACAGGCCTTTGATGGGGGTGAACGTGACAATACGGGTTTTGCCATCGACCTCGATTTCACTGAACTCGCTGCTGATGCGAGGGGTGTTGTTCGGGTAAGCCTCGGATAGGGCTTTCATTACCCGCGTTTTGTCTTGGTGCACCAGGATCTTGCCATCGGCACTGACCAGGAACGCATGACCCATGCCGCCAAAGTCCAGCGCGTTCAGGCTGTCTATGATCATTTTCATACTCAGGTCACCGCCGACTGCGCCGATGTATTGACCGTCTTTGAATACACTGTGAACGATGGAAATGACCTGTTGGCCTGTGGCCATGTCGATGTAGGGTTCGGTCAATACCGAGCCGCTGGTGCGCTGGGCGCTCTTGTACCAATCCCGGATGCGGGGGTCGAAGCCCTCTGGCATCTTGGCGTCCGGGCGGATGATGAAGGTGCCGTCGACGCTACCCAGAAAGACGCCCATGAAGGCCGCGGCCAGCGCCTTCTGTTCAAGGAGTTTGGTAATGTTGCTCGGGTCAGGATTCAGCGCGACGTTTTGTGAGAGGTTTTCAATCAACAGGCTGCCTCCGTTCAGCCAGGTCTGGATGTTGTTGGCAGTCACTCTGCCCATTTCTTGCAGGTAGTTGTCCAGATCATTGCGGATCGCATTACGTTGCTTGTAGTCGTTGTACAGCGTAAATGAAGCAAAGGCGGCAGTGACGATGAGGGCGGCGGCTAGCAGGATCTTATGGCTGAAGAGCATGTTTTTATTCATGGCTTGGAGCTCCGATAAGGTCTTAACTCCCACGGCGTGCTTTTATAAAAAGGAACGCATCATGGGCGACGGTAAAATCAAGTTGATATTTCCGTCCTCGCCCTAGCGGATTATCAACGCAGTCCTGTTATCGGCAATGAACGATCAAAGTTTAACCATGGGTGACCAAATGCCTGACTCATTGCAACTCGTTATTGGCGCCGATCTCGCGGGGCAGCCGATCGCCCAGGCCATGCGCCTGGCCAACCGTCACGGTTTGATTGCGGGGGCCACGGGCACCGGCAAAACCGTTACCTTGCAGCGTATGGCCGAAGCTTTCAGCGATGCTGGCGTGGCGGTATTCGCCGCCGATATCAAAGGTGACCTGTGCGGCCTGGGCGCCGCTGGCAATCCCCAGGGCAAGATCGCCGAACGGATCGCCGGGATGTCGTGGTTGAATCACAAGCCTCAGGCTTATCCGGTCACCCTGTGGGACATTCACGGTCAGTCCGGTCATCCATTACGTACAACCTTGAGTGAAATGGGACCGCTACTGTTAGGAAGCTTGCTGGAGCTGACTGACAGTCAGCAGTCGGCGCTGTACGCCGCGTTCAAGGTTGCGGACCGCGAAGGCCTGTTGCTCCTGGATTTGAAAGACCTGAAGGCGCTGCTTAACCACCTCAAGGACAATCCGGCGTTGCTGGGCGACGACGCGGCGTTGATGACCACCGGTTCCAGTCAGGCTTTATTAAGGCGTCTGGCGACCCTGGAGCAGCAGGGTGCTGAAGCGCTGTTCGGCGAGCCGGCGCTGCAACTCGAAGACATCCTGCAACCGACCGCCGAGGGCCGTGGACGCATTCATTTGCTCGATGCCAGCCGTCTGGTGCATGAAGCGCCGAAGGTCTACGCGACCTTCCTGTTGTGGCTGTTGGCCGAATTGTTCGAGCAACTGCCGGAACGCGGCGATGGTGACAAACCGTTGCTGGCGCTGTTTTTCGACGAAGCGCACTTGTTGTTCGCCGGTACGCCCAAGGCCTTGCAGGATCGGCTGGAGCAAGTGGTGCGGCTGATTCGCTCGAAAGGCGTGGGCGTGTATTTCGTCACCCAGTCGCCGGGCGACTTGCCGGATGACGTGCTGGCGCAACTGGGTCTGCGCATTCAGCACGGCTTGCGTGCGTTCACTGCCAAAGAGCAGAAATCCTTGCGTGCGGTGGCCGAGGGCTTCCGGCCGAATCCGGCGTTCGATGCTTTATCGGTGTTGACTGAACTCGGGATCGGCGAGGCGCTGGTGGGCACTTTGCAGGACAAGGGCACGCCGGAAATGGTCCAGCGAGTCTTGGTGGCACCGCCGCAATCGCGGATCGGGCCGCTGAGTGATGCCGAGCGTCGGGGGCTGATCGCCGGTTCGTCGTTGCAGGGTCGTTATGACAAGCCGATTGATCGCGAGTCGGCGTATGAAGTGCTGATGGGGCGCAAGGGGTTGGCGCCGGAACCTGAAGTGGTACCGGGCAAACCGGCTGAACCGAGTTTCACCGAACAGGCCGGAGAGTTTCTCGGCACGGCGGCCGGGAAGGCGCTGAAGTCGGCGATGCAGCAGGCGGCGAATCAATTAGGCCGACAGTTGGTACGAGGGTTGATGGGCTCGTTATTAGGCGGCAAAAAACGCCGTTAAAAGCAAAGATCGCAACCTGCGGCAGTGTTCCCCTGTAGGAGCTGCAGCAGGCTGCGATGTTCTGATCTTGCTTCTAATTCCTGGGCTTGGCGTGCGCAGCCAAACGCTCCAGCGCCGCCCGCAAATTCGGATCACTGATGCCATCCGCCGTCGCCTGAATGGTCGCAGCCGCATCATTGGACAAATCCATCGTATGCCCGGCCGCACCTTGCTGAACGGTAGGCGGCTGAACCTTGAACAGAATCCGCGTGAGACTGGTGAACTCGTCGAACATCTGCAATTGCCGTTGCAGGCGCTTTTGCTGGTAGCGCAGACGGGTGGCCCAATGGCCATCGGTGACAATCAGCAACAAACTGCCTTCGCGCCACGACGCCACATGACAGTGTTCGCGAGCGGCGGGTTGCAATTGGCTTTCGAGCAAACGTTGCAGATGACCCAGGCGTTGAGCGTGGCCAAGAATGGCTTTAAGCGGCTTGGCTTCGCGTAGTAGAACGGCCGGAACTTTGGCCGTAAGTGGGCGAAATGCCATGATCAGACACCTGAAGTAACAGAGCCGCCATGGTAGCAGAAAGCACCGGATGAACTCGCGCCATTGCTTTTGTGGATGCTTTACCCATTAAATCAACAACTAACTTCTTCCTTGAACGGGTTGAAGTTGAGCAAAACGCCCTTATTTTAAGTGAGCCCCGACAAAGCGCAGTGCCAGCATCGTGGAATATCGCCACTTTCCTCACCACCGTTTCCGGGTAGAATGCTCGTTCGCATGCGGCCATGAGGGCTGCACGGGCGACTCACGGGGCCGCCCTCCATCCCTTTAGTGTGGAAGATCCTGCCGATATGTTTGCGCCTTTGTTAAAGAAACTTTTTGGAAGCAAGAACGAGCGTGAAGTCAAACGCATGCTCAAGACGGTGCAATTCGTCAATGCCTTCGAAGAGCAAATGGTAGCCCTTTCGGACGATCAATTGCGTGCCAAGACAGATGAGTTCAAGGCCCGCATCGCCAAAGGGGAAACCCTCGACAAGCTGCTGCCAGAAGCCTTTGCGGTCGCCCGCGAAGCCGGCAAGCGCGTCATGGGTATGCGCCACTTCGATGTCCAGCTGATCGGCGGCATGACCTTGCATGAAGGCAAGATCGCTGAAATGCGTACCGGTGAAGGCAAGACCCTGGTGGCAACACTGGGCGTTTACCTCAACGCATTGTCCGGCAAGGGCGTGCACGTTGTGACGGTGAACGACTACCTGGCCCGTCGTGATGCTAACTGGATGCGTCCGCTCTATGAATTCCTCGGCCTGACGGTCGGTGTGGTCACGCCGTTCCAGCCGCCGGAAGAGAAGCGCGCTGCCTACGCCGCCGACATCACCTACGGCACCAACAACGAATTCGGTTTCGATTACCTGCGCGACAACATGGCGTTCAGCGTGGAAGAAAAATTCCAGCGTGAACTCAATTTTGCCGTGATCGACGAAGTGGACTCCATCCTCATCGACGAAGCCCGTACCCCACTGATCATTTCCGGTCAGGCCGAGGACAGCTCCAAGCTGTACATCGAGATCAACAAACTGATCCCGCAGCTGGAATTGCACGTCGAAGAAGTCGAAGGCGAAGTCACCAAGGCTGGCCACTACACCGTTGACGAGAAGACCCGTCAGGTCGAACTCAACGAAGCCGGTCACCAGTATGTCGAAGAAACCCTTACCCGCATCGGCCTGCTGGCTGAAGGCGAGAGCCTGTACTCGGCGCATAACCTGAGCCTGCTGACTCACGTTTATGCCGGTCTGCGTGCGCACAAGCTGTTCAACCGCAACATTGAATACATCGTGCAGGACGGTCAGGTTGTCCTGGTCGACGAACACACCGGTCGTACCATGCCGGGCCGTCGTTTGTCCGAAGGCCTGCACCAGGCCATCGAAGCCAAGGAAAACCTCAACATCCAGGCCGAAAGCCAGACCCTGGCATCGACAACGTTCCAGAACTACTTCCGTCTGTACAACAAACTGTCCGGCATGACCGGTACGGCCGACACCGAAGCGTTCGAGTTCCATCAGATCTATGGCCTGCAGGTCATGGTCATACCACCGAACAAGCCGTTGGCCCGTAAGGACTACAACGACCTGGTGTTCCTGACTGCCGAAGAGAAGTACGCGGCAATCGTCGCCGACATCAAGGAAAGCATGGCCGCGGGCCGTCCGGTGCTGGTGGGTACTGCAACCATTGAAACCTCCGAACACATGTCCAGCTTGCTCGTGAAGGAAGGCATCGAACACAAGGTTCTTAACGCCAAGTTCCACGAAAAAGAAGCTGAAATCATCGCCCAGGCGGGTCGCCCAGGCGCACTGACCATCGCTACCAACATGGCCGGTCGTGGTACCGACATCCTGTTGGGCGGCAACTGGGAAGTGGAAGTGGCTTCGCTGGAAAACCCGACCCCTGAGCAGATTGCCCAGATCAAGGCCGACTGGCAGAAACGTCACCAGCAAGTGCTCGAGTCGGGCGGTTTGCAGGTGATCGCTTCCGAACGTCACGAATCGCGCCGTATCGACAACCAGTTGCGTGGTCGTGCGGGTCGTCAGGGTGACGCCGGTTCCAGCCGTTTCTACCTGTCGCTGGAAGACAGCCTGATGCGTATCTTCGCCTCTGACCGGGTGAAGAACTTCATGAAAGCCCTGGGCATGCAGCCTGGCGAAGCGATCGAGCACCGCATGGTGACCAACGCCATCGAAAAGGCTCAGCGCAAGGTTGAAGGTCGTAACTTCGATATTCGTAAGCAACTGCTCGAGTTCGACGACGTCAACAACGAACAGCGTAAAGTGATCTATCACATGCGTAACACGTTGCTGGCTGCCGACAACATCGGTGAAACCATCGCCGATTTCCGTCAGGACGTGCTCAACGCTACCGTCAGTGCGCACATTCCACCGCAATCGCTGCCTGAGCAGTGGGACGTGGCCGGTCTGGAAGCCGCGTTGCAGAGCGACTTCGGTGTAGCATTGCCGATCCAGCAATGGCTCGACGAAGACGATCACCTGTACGAGGAAACCCTGCGCGAGAAGCTGATGCAGGAGCTCATCGCGGCGTACAACGAGAAAGAAGACCAGGCGGGCGCCGAAGCGCTGCGCACCTTCGAGAAACAAATCGTTCTGCGTGTGCTGGACGACCTGTGGAAAGACCATCTGTCGACCATGGATCACCTGCGTCACGGCATCCACTTGCGTGGCTACGCCCAGAAGAACCCGAAGCAGGAATACAAGCGCGAGTCGTTCACGCTGTTCTCCGAGCTGCTGGATTCGATCAAGCGCGACTCGATCCGTGTGCTGTCGCACGTTCAGGTTCGCCGCGAAGATCCGGCCGAAGAAGAGGCGCGTCTGCGTCAGGAAGCCGAGGCACTGGCGGCGCGCATGCAGTTCCTGCATGAAGAAGCCCCAGGTCTGGAGCAGCCGGAAGTGTTGGGTGAAGAGGTCGATGTGGCCCTCGCCACAGCACCGGTTCGCAACGATCAGAAGCTGGGTCGCAACGAGCTGTGCTACTGCGGTTCGGGCAAGAAATTCAAGCATTGCCACGGGCAGATCCAGTAAAACCCGTTTCATACGCTGAAATACCCGCGCCGCGACCGGCCTATGCCGTCGCGGCGTTTTGCCATTTAAACCACCGCTCTTACTGACGCGGTGCAGACATCATTGAGTAAGGAGCGCATTCATGGCTGTTGGTCTTGGTCCTTTGCCAACGTTGCACCCGGTTGCCGGTTTTGAACTCGGTATTGCCTCGGCCGGTATCAAGCGCCCGGGGCGCAAGGATGTTGTGGTTATGCGTTGTGCCGAAGGCTCGACGGTGGCGGGTGTGTTCACCCTGAACGCCTTTTGCGCCGCTCCGGTGATCCTGGCCAAGCAACGTGTGCAAGGCCCGGTGCGTTACCTGCTGACCAACACCGGCAACGCCAACGCCGGTACCGGCGAGCCAGGCCTGGCCGCCGCCGAGCGCACCTGCGCCAAACTGGCCGAGCTGACCGGTGTCGACGCCAGCCTGGTGCTGCCGTACTCCACCGGCGTGATCGGCGAGCCACTGCCGGTCGAGAAAATCGAAGGCGCACTGCAAGCCGCCCTTGATGACCTGTCGGTGAATAACTGGGAAGCGGCCGCCACCGGCATCATGACCACCGACACTATGCCGAAAGGCGCCAGCCGCCAGTTCCAGCATGACGGCGTGACCATCACCGTGACCGGCATCAGCAAAGGCGCGGGCATGATCCGCCCGAACATGGCCACCATGCTCGGCTACATCGCCACCGACGCCAAAGTCTCCCGCGACGTCCTGCAAAACCTGATGCTGGATGGCGCCAACAAGTCGTTCAACCGCATCACCATCGACGGCGACACCTCGACCAACGACTGCTGCATGCTGATCGCCACCGGTCAGGCCGCACTGCCGGAAATCACCGAAGCGAGCGGCGAGCTGTTCGGCAAGTTGAAGCAAGCGGTGTTCGAAGTTTGCATGGAGGTGGCCCAGGCCATCGTTCGCGACGGCGAAGGCGCGACCAAGTTCGTCACTGTTGAAGTCAACGGTGGTGGCAATCATCAGGAATGCCTGGACGTCGGTTACACCGTGGCCCACTCGCCACTGATCAAGACTGCGCTGTTCGCTTCCGACCCGAACTGGGGCCGCATCCTGGCCGCCGTGGGCCGTGCCGGCGTTCCAAACCTGGACGTTAGCAAGATCGACGTGTTCCTCGGCGAAGTGTGCATCGCCAGCCGTGGCGCCCGTGCCGCGACCTACACCGAAGCCCAGGGCGCGGCGGTGATGCAGCAGGAAGAGATCACCATCCGTATCGAACTGGGTCGCGGCGATTGCAGCGAAACCATCTGGACCACCGATTTGTCCCACGAGTACGTGAAGATCAACGCTGAGTACCGTACTTAAGATCGAGTCGACCCCATCGCGGGCAAGCCCGCTCCCACAGGTTCGGTGGCGCACACAAATATTGTGTTCAACATTGTCACTGTGGGAGCGGGCTTGCCCGCGATGACGGATACCCAGACGCAAAAATTTGGCCTGTCCACCTCATCAAAAGGTCCCGAACATGAGCCTTCATCTGATCATCGGCGACAAACTGCATTCCTCCTGGTCCCTGCGTGGCGCCCTGGCCCTTGATCTGGCCGGTGCTTCCTACACCGAAGAGCTGATCAAGCTCAACCAGCCAGACACCCGCGAACGTCTGCTCAAGCACTCGCCGACCGCCAAAGTCCCGCTGCTGAAAACCGAGCACGGCACCATCGCCGATTCTCTGGCAATTGCCGAGTACCTGGCAGAACAGTTCCCGGACGCAGCCCTCTGGCCCAAAGACGTTAGCGCCCGTGCCCAGGCCCGTTCGGCGTGCGCGCAGATGCACAGCGGATTCTTCGCCATGCGCGGCAATATGCCGTTCGACCTGAGCCGCGATGCACCGCTGTCACCGGTTCCCGCTGATGTACAAGCGGACGTTGAGCGCATGCTGGCTTTGTGGGCCGAGTGTCGCGCCGCCGCGACCGAAAGTGGCCCGTACCTGTTTGGCCGTATATCCCTGGCCGATGCGTTCTTTGCCCCGATTGCCGTGCGCTTGCGCACCTATCAGGTGAAACTGCCCGCGGCTGACGAAGCCTATGTTGAAACCGTCTACCAATGGCCGGCGTTCAAGGCCTGGCAGAAGGCCGGACTGGAGGAAATCGAGCGGTGAAACGAGTTCACGTAGCCGCCGCCGTTATCCGTGATAACAGCGGCAAGATCCTCATCGCACGGCGTGCCGACACTCAGCACCAGGGCGGTCTTTGGGAATTTCCCGGTGGCAAGGTCGAGGCCGATGAGTCGGTCGAGGCCGCACTCTCCCGCGAGTTGCACGAAGAGCTTGGCATCGTGGTCAGCGCGGCGCGCCCATTGATCAAGGTCCGCCACGATTACCCGGACAAGCAGGTGTTGCTGGATGTCTGGGAAGTCTCGGCGTTTACTGGCGAGCCGCACGGCGCCGAAGGTCAACCACTGGCGTGGGTGACGGCGCGTGAGTTGTCGAGCTACGAATTTCCCGAGGCCAACCGGCCGATCGTCGCTGCCGCGCGGCTACCCGAGCAGTACCTGATCACCCCGGAAGACCTGGAAACCCCGGCGTTGCTGCGGGGCATTCAGAAAGCCATCGCGGGCGGGATCAAACTGATCCAGCTGCGCGCACCCAATGGTTACGATCCGAAGTACCGTGATCTGGCGGTGGATGCCGTGGGGCTGTGTGCCGGCAAGGCGCAGTTGATGATCAAGGGGCCTTTCGAGTGGTTGGGGGATTTCCCGTCCGCCGGTTGGCACATCACCTCTGCGCAGTTGCGCAAGTACGCCGCTGCCGGTCGGCCGTTGCCGGCATCGCGCTGGTTGGCGGCGTCATGCCATAACGCTGAAGAGCTGGCATTGGCTGAAGAGATGGGTGTCGACTTCGTGACCTTGTCGCCGGTGCAGCCGACGTTGACTCATCCAGGGGCGCAACCGCTGGGTTGGGAGCAGGCTTCGAGCTTGATCGAGGGATTTAGCAGACCTGTATTCCTGCTCGGTGGTGTGGGGCCGGCGGAAGTTCAGAAGGCCTGGGAAGCGGGTGCCCAGGGTGTCGCAGGGATTCGGGCGTTTTGGCCTGATCCGTTGGTGTAGCCATTGGCCTCATCGCGAGCAGGCTCACTCCTACAGTTGACCGAGTCGTTTCAGTAAAAAACGCAATCAACTGTAGGAGCGAGCCTGCTCGCGAAGGCGGCCTGACGGGCGCCGGCTAAACCTCAGGCTTCGCCGCCGCCTGCCAAAGAATCTCTGCGATCCCCTGGCGCCTGGCAATCACCCGCGCCACTACAAACAGCAAATCCGACAAGCGATTGATGTACGCCAAACCCACCCCGGCCAAGGGCTCGACGGCATTCAAATGCTGAGACCGGCGCTCGGCACTGCGGGCCAGGCTGCGGCAGACGTGTGCCTGGGCAATCAACATCGAACCACCCGGCAGAATGAAGTTCTCTAGCGGCCCCAGCTCCTCATTCCATACATCAATCGCCGCTTCCAGGCGTTCGATTTCCGCCACGTTCAACGCCTGATACTCCGGCATCGCCAGTTCACCACCGAGGTCGAACAAGCGATGCTGACAGGGTGCCAGCACCTCGATTACTTCCTGCAACTCCGGATATTCGGCGCTCCCCGCCGTCAGCCCGGCCAACAACACGCCTACTTGGCTGTTGAGCGTATCGACTTCACCAATGGCTTCGATCCGCGGGTGGTCCTTGGGCACACGACGGCCGTCGCCTAAGCCGGTTTCGCCTTTGTCGCCGGTGCGGGTGTAAATTTTCGACAAGCGAAAGCCCATGGTTACCTCGATAGCTGATTGAATTCTTGAGAGACGAGCTGAGTGCCCGCCAAGGGCAGGCGCAAGGTGAAGCAAGTGCCTTGGCCCAGGGTCGATTGCACTTCCATCTGGCCCTTGTGGTTATTGGTGATGATGAAGTACGAGACTGACAAGCCCAGACCGGTGCCCTGGCCAATTTCCTTGGTGGTGAAAAACGGTTCGAACGTGCGTTTGCGCACGCTTTCGCTCATGCCGATGCCGTTGTCTTCGACCTGGATTTCCGCCCATGGTGGATTGAGTCGGGTGCGCAGGATGATCCGCCCCGGTTCGCTGTCGTCTTCACGCTGGTGAATGGCTTGCGCAGCGTTTTTCAACAGATTGAGCAGCACTTGTTCCAATTCGTTGGCGGTGCCGGGCACCGGGCCGAGCGCAGGATCGAACTGACGGATGATCGCCTGCCCCTTGAAGTCGAAACCGATGGCCAGGTCGAAGTCGTTGCCGGCGATTTCCACCGCTTGATCGATCAGCGCCGGCAGGTCGCAAGGGGCCATTTGCCGGGTGCTGCGGCGGCTGAAGCTGAGCATGTGGGTCACAATTTTCGCCGCCCGCGCACCGGCCTGCTGGATGCCGTCGAGTAACTGCGGGACTTCCCGTGCTTGCAAATAATTATTGACCGTCGCCAGCTCGATGCCGATTTGCTCGGCTTGCTCAAGGTTCTTCGGCAGTTCCGGAGACAGGCGTCGGCGAATGTTCTGCACGTTGTGCAGGATCGCGCCCAGCGGGTTGTTGATCTCGTGGGCCATGCCGGCGGCGAGGCCGCCGACGGACAGCATTTTCTCCGACTGCACCATCATTTCTTCCAGGGACAGGCGCTGGGTGATGTCGTCGATCCGGATCACCACGCCGCGTCCGGCGCCGCCCATCAGCGGGTAGAAAGTCAGGGCGTAGTGTTTGGGTTCATCGTCCTTGATCCAGGTCACGCGCTCGATCTTGGCCACTGTATGTTGTTCAACGGTCTGCTTGAGTTGCGGCAGAAACGGCTTGAGCGGTTCGAAGGCGAGGAAGATCGGCTGGTTGAGGGCTTCGTCCAGGCGTGTTCCGGAGAGGGCGCTGGCTTCCTGATTCCACTGCGTCACGTAGAGCTGCTCGTCGAGGGCAATCAGCGCCGAGGGCATGGAGTCGATGATGCTGTTGAGATAATTCTGAAACCCGGTGAGCTTCTTCTCGATCTTGCTGCGCACCTGGACTTCGAGTTCCAGTTTGCGATTGGTGTGCCGGGTTTCTTCGGCCAGGCCTTGGGCCTGGTCATACGCAGCCTGGGAGTCGTCCCGTGCCCGTTTCAGTTGCTGCTCCCGCGCTTCGATGCGCGAAAGCATGGTGTTGAACGCTTCGGCGAGGCTGCCGATTTCGTCGTGGTTGCCCCGGGAGGCGCGCAGGGCGTAGTTCTCTTCGCGGGTCACCTGCCGGGACAACTCTTCGAGTTGATGGATCGGCCGGGTGATCAGGCGTTTGATCTGCCGGGCGATGATCAGCCACAGCAGCACACTGAATATCAGGATGCCGAGGCTGGCGGTCAATGTCCCGGTATAGAACGCCATTGGCAGTTCGCTGCTGGCCACCAGGAGTAGATGGCCCGGCGCGGTGCCGGGGCGGGGCAGGGTGATCACTTGATTGCTGCGAAATTCGGTGGCTTGCCAGGATTCGATATGCCGATAACGCGACGGCAGGTTCAGATGATCACCGTGTTGCAACTGCGCCAGGCGCTCGCCCTTGCCGTCATACAGCGCGGCTGCGCGCAGGGGGGAATAGCTGTTGAGTTCATCAAGCAAGCGTTGCGCGCTTTGCGGTGACTCCAGCGCCTGGTCCACCAGGCTCGGATTGGATACCAGTCGGCCAATGGTCTGGAGTGCCTGGGGCGCCATGCTTTCCTGGGAGATGTAATACGCGGCGCTGATAAAGGTCAGGTTGGCGACCAGCAAAACCGTGGTCAACAGCACCAACAGGGCGGCCAGGAGTTTCTGGCCGACAGGAAGGTTTTCAAGGCGCTGGCGCAATGGCATCGGGTAATTCGCTGCGAAGGAACAAGTGGGCAGCGTAGCCGCTGCTCAGTCGCTGGGCAATCCAAGGCTTTGCAGGCGGGTGATCAGTCGTTGCTGCAATTGATTGAGGTGCGGCAGGTTAAGTTGATGCCGCGAGGCGACTTTACAGGCATGGCCCAGCAGGTAACTGATTTCGGTTCGGCGCTGGTTGCTGACGTCCTGGTACATCGATGAGTAGTTGGCAGCGGTGGCGTGGATTACCCGTTCGACTTCTTGTTGCAGGTTTTCCGCCGCCGCGGGTTGGCCGCAACGTTCAAGCAACTCGCTTAGTTCGCCGCACAGGGTGGCGACTTCGCAGTGATGGTCTTGCAATCCGCCATTGCGGCAATCGTGCAGGACGGTCAGCGGATTGATCGCGCAGTTGAGCGCCAATTTGCGCCACAACCGGGTCAGAATCTCGGTGCTCCACTCGTGGGGGATTCCCGCTGCGTTCAAGTCATCCAGCCAGATCGGCGCCACGGGATGGCCGGCATCGCCGAGCCAGGTGAAGCCGTGACCGGCGAACACCACACGCCAGTCGCCGTCGCGGAATGCTCCTTCGGTGCTCGATGCGTAGATGCAGCGCGCCTGCGGTACTTGCGCCGCCACGGCGTCCTGGCTGCCCAAACCGTTCTGCAACAGGATCAGCTCAGCGCCCGGAGCCAGGCGCGGTGCCAGTTGAGCCACGGCTTTTTCGGCGTCATAGGCCTTGCAGGCGACCAATAGTCGATTGATCGGCTCTGCGCCGTCGGGCGTTTCGGCAGGCACCGGGTAGCACCTGGCTTCCCCATGCTCGACCAGCGTCAGTCCGTCTGTCGCCTCATAAGCCTGCAATCGGGCAGCATTGCGCACGATCAGCCGCACCGGCACTCCGGCCCGCGCCAGACGAGTCGCCCACAACGTACCGAGACTGCCAGCGCCCAGAACATGCCAGGTGGTGGACATCAGCTTTTTGCTCTGTTTAACGCGCGCATGGAAGGCTCGCAGTGAATGATGGGAAAGACCCGTTATAATCAGCGCGGATTTTTACCGCAAGCCAGGCGTGCTCCATTGGTGCGCCTTTTATTTGGAGAGATTACATGCCGTCGTTCGACGTGGTATCCGAACTGGACAAACACGAAGTCACCAACGCGGTCGAGAACGCCGTCAAGGAACTCGATCGTCGTTATGACCTGAAAGGCAAAGGCAGCTTCGAGTTCAAGGAAAAGGACCTGACCGTCAACCTGACCGCCGAAGCGGATTTCCAGCTTGAGGCGATGATTGAGATCCTCAAGCTGGCGCTGGTCAAGCGCAAGATCGACGTGCAGTGCCTTGAAGTCAAGGATGCCTATGCATCGGGCAAGCTGATGAAGCAGGAAGCGGTCCTTAAAGAAGGCATCGACAAAGAACTGGCGAAGAAAATCGTCGCTCACGTCAAGGATGCCAAGCTCAAGGTCCAGGCGGCCATTCAGGGCGAGCAAGTGCGCATTACCGGCAAGAAGCGCGACGACTTGCAGGAAGCCATCGCAGCGCTGCGTGCCAAGACGTTCGACATGCCACTGCAGTTCAACAACTTCCGCGACTGACCTGCGGCGGGAACCTCTCGGCGTTTTCGGCGTCCGAGGCCCAAGCAACGGCAGAAACGATCGATCCGGGCAGGTTCGGTCTTTTCTGCCGAATTTTTTCGAGTGTCAGATAGCCGCAAATCAGGAGAACGTACATGGATTTGAATGCTGAAGTAGATAACCTGGTCAGGGAATCCCAAACCTGGATTCCGATGATCATGGAATACGGCAGCCGCGTGCTGCTGGCAGTCCTCACCCTGGCCATCGGCTGGTGGTTGATCAACAAGGTCACGCAAAAGCTCGGCGGTCTTCTGGCCCTGCGTAACGCAGACCTGGCCCTGCAAGGGTTCATCAGCAGTCTGGCGAACATCATTCTCAAAGTCCTGCTGATCGTCAGCGTGGCCTCGATGATTGGTGTGGAAACCACCTCGTTCGTAGCGGCGATTGGTGCGGCGGGTCTGGCCATCGGCCTGGCCTTGCAAGGCAGCCTGGCGAACTTCGCTGGCGGCGTATTGATTTTGCTGTTCCGTCCGTTCCGTATTGGTGACTGGATCGAAGCTCAGGGCGTTGCCGGCACTGTCGACAGCATCCAGATCTTCCACACCGTGCTACGCACCGGCGACAACAAAACCATCATCGTGCCTAACGGCAACCTGTCGAACGGCATTATTACCAACACCAACCGTCAACCAACCCGCAAGGTGGTGTTTGATGTCGGCGTTGATTACGAAGCGGACCTGCAAAAGGCCCGTCAAGTATTGCTGGAACTGGCCAAGGATCCGCGTGTGTTGACTGATCCGGAGCCTCAGGCAGTCATCTCGACGCTGGGTGACAGTTCGATCACTGTTTCCTTGCGTGTGTGGGTAAAGACTGCGGATTATTGGGATGTGATGTTCATGTTTAACGAACAGTCCCGTGATCGATTGAAAACGGCGGGTATTGACATTCCATTTCCTCAGCGTGTAGTTCGTGTGGTTCAGGAAGCAACAGCGCAGTAAGCCTTATTTTATTAGTTGGTACTGACAGTAATGAGCCCAAGAGATTAATAGTCTCTTGGGCTTTTTTCTGCGTTTCAGTCAGTTCATTGAAAAAAGTTCTAATGTTATGAGGCGAAGTTGTTTGCTGACGGATTCGGTATGTGGCAGGCATAAAAAAACCGCCCACCTGGAAGGGTGGGCGGTTTTTGTCTTATCAGTACTGCCGGTGTTACACCCTGATTATAGGATGTTCAGCGGGTACTCGATGATCAGACGGGTGTCGTAGTTGTCACGCGAGTAGTTCTGGTACGCGCCGTTCGCACGGTAGTTGGCGAAACGGGCACGGAACGACAGGTCTTTGGCCGGGCCTTCCTGCACAACGTACTTGGACTCGATGTTCCACTCGTTTTCTTTACCTTCGCCGGCGTTGTCAACCTTGATGTTGTTACCCATTACGTATCGGGTCATGAAGCTCAGACCAGGTACGCCGTAGGTAGCCATGTTCAGGTCATAGCGAGCTTGGTAGGATTTCTCCTCGCGGCCCACGAAGTCGGAGATCTGAATGGAGTTGGAAACGAAGATGGTGCTGTTACCGTCAACGCCGTAGTAGTAAGCGTTGTCGCCGCTCGACTGCTGGTAAGCCAGGGTGAACTTGTGGGCGCCGATGCTGTAAGCAGCTGCCAGGGACCACAGGTTGTTGTCTACGCCAGCGACGCCGTCACCGCCATCTGCAACAGAACCGAGGGCCATAACCTGGTCACCACGATCATCGCCCTTGGTTTTGTAACCGTTCAGGTCGAAGTTCAGCGACTGGTCGTCGTTGATTGGCAGGGTCCAGTTCAGGTTGACGTAGTACTTCTTGAAGTACTCTTCAGCGTCCGACGCAGCTACGGCACCGGTGAAGTTGTCAGTGAAGGCGTAGCTGGCACCGAAGATGTTGATGCCTTTGCTGATGCCTTCGCCGTGGTTGCCATTTGCATCTGGCAGACCGCCGACGGTGTCACGACCCATGCCGGTTTGGGCGCTCAGGGAGGTGAAGCGACCAGCGCTCAGTTCCAGGCCTTTGATCTCTTTGGAAGTGATCAGGGTACCGGTAGCGACTTCTGGCAGCATACGGCTGTCGTCGGTTGCGAATACAGGGCTGGCAACGAATTGCTGGCCGTATTTCAGGACGGTGTCGGAGAAGCGCAGTTTGGCTGCACCGCCGATCTTGCCCTGGGATTTTTCTTCGTTGTTATCGCTGTCGATTGCGAACAGGCCGTTACCGCGGTGGCCCGAGCCGCCGTCGAGTTTGACCGAGCCCATTGCCATGGCGTCGAGACCGAAACCAACAATACCTTGAGTGAAGCCCGACTCGTAAGTCAGCAGTTGGCTGATACCGGAGTCTTGACGATAGCCGGAGTCTGCGTTGTTGCTTGCACCGTTTTTGTAATCGCGGTTCATGTACTCAAAACGGGTTTTGAGTTTCAGGCTTTGGTCGCCGAAGAAACCCTTGGATTCGTCTTGGGAAGACGCTACAGCGAACTGCGAGGTACCAGCTGCAACAGCCAGTGCGATCATGCTCCACTTCATCACGCGCATCGTGATTTGCTCCTTTGGTTTTTAGAAGAGTACTGCCGCTCCACCTGTTTTATTATCTGGGCGGCTCTTTCTTTTTGTGTCGGCGCAAACTTATATCACGCCGACAATGTTGGCGATACTTGCGCATCTAACCTTTCAGCTTCTTTACGACCCTGTCGTAAACGGCTAGCTGGATGTCGCAAATTTACAGCCCCGATGCAACCGGACTCGACAACTTTAATGCTGTTTTTCTGGGCTGGCGCATCGATTAAAAAGAGTCCCTGGTGAAACGTTTGAATCTCCATTGGGCTACCCTGCCACTGTTTTTTTTGTCTAGGAGGTTCCCGCTTCCCGCGGTGCCTTATAGACGATGTGGGTGTGAATGCAACAAGCGTGCACAAATCAGAATTTCGCTGGCATTTTTTTCTGAAGAGCTGCCTGGCGCCGTAAAAACCTCATAAAACCGGGGGTCTGATGCTTCTATCGTTCGGGGTTGACGCCATGGTTTCTATCGTGTTGATCACCTTGTTACCGCCCGGTGACAATCAAAAACGTTACCGGTTCACCCCGCCAGTGAGTAATCGGCGGATGTCGAAGCACTCAGCGTAGACGTGCTGTGCGGTTTTGGTGCAAAAAATTTCAATCGCTGTACTGAATTCATACAGTTCGACGTTTCTCCAGGGTTGAATGGGACGTTGGTTATCAGTCATCCCAGTGGGTTTATCCGGAGTGCTGGTTCGGTAATGGTGCGTCCGGGCAATAAATGTCTCATCTCGGGGCGGGCGATGGGCCATTTGACGATCGCAGGCGGGCTTCGACTGTGGTTCGTCGTGAAGCCGGCGACGTTCGCAGGTATGCTGCCGTCCAGTCGCTTGATGCGCGATCCCTCGGGATGGGCGCTAAGCTGAAAAATGATGACCAGGCAGGAGTGCGCGCAGTGTTCGCTTTAGATCCACGACTTCAACAAGACACGTTACCGATCGGTGATTTCCCGCTTTGTCGGTTGTTGTTGTCCAATGATTCGAACTATCCCTGGTTCATCCTGGTACCACGCCGCGAAGATATCAGTGAGATATTTCAGTTGGATGTCGCAGATCAGCTGCAACTTTGGCAGGAAACGACTGCGCTGGCAGAAACGCTCAAGGACTCGTTCGACGCGGACAAGCTGAATGTCGCGGCCCTGGGTAATGTGGTCAGCCAGTTGCACATGCACGTCATCGTGCGCAAGCGAGAGGACGCTGCCTGGCCGGCTCCGGTCTGGGGCAAGCACCCGGCCAACCCCTACAATGCGGAGCAAATCGCGGTGATTCGCGAGCGGTTGCGTCTGGTGTTGACCGAAGATTTCACGTTTCTGGAGGGTTGAAACATGAGCCTGGAAGACCGCGTTACCGATCTGGAGAGTCAATTGGCGTTTCAGGATGACACCATCCAGGCGTTGAATGATGTGCTGGCGGCACAACAGCGCGTGGTTGAGCGTCTGCAACTGCAAATGGCCGCGCTGCTCAAGCGTCAGGAAGAAATGGTCGGCCAGTTCGAATCATTCGAAGAAGAAGCGCCACCACCGCATTACTAAAATGCGGGCAATAAAAAACCGCGAACAGTCAGGCTGTTCGCGGTTTTTTTATGCCTTGAATCAGCGTCGCGGCAGAGCGGCGATCACATCTTCGGCTTGCAGGCCTTTGTCGCGATTCATCACGGAGAACTCCACACGCTGGCCTTCGACCAGGACGCGGTGACCTTCGCCACGAATGGCCCGGAAATGCACGAAAATATCGTCGCCGGAGTCGCGGGAAATAAAGCCGAAGCCTTTGGAGGTATTGAACCACTTGACGGTGCCGGTATCGCGGTTGCTCATGTCATAGCTTGGCGAGGCGGCGGCCGGTGACGATTTGTAGAAGCTGATGGCCAGGTGCAGGACAACGGCGATCAGGGCGGCGACCAGGCTGAACAGAACCGCAGGTTGACCGGCAATGACCGGCATTGGCGCGATCAGCGTCA
The DNA here is from genome assembly GCF_000802965.1 of Pseudomonas fluorescens. GTDB lineage: Bacteria > Pseudomonadota > Gammaproteobacteria > Pseudomonadales > Pseudomonadaceae > Aquipseudomonas > Aquipseudomonas fluorescens_A. Next base: position 241,570 of record NZ_JSAK01000018.1, read on the forward strand.
GCGTTTGCAAGACAACGGCGAGAATCAGCAGGGCGCTGACCAGGTTTTGCAGTTGATGGCGCGTGCCTTTGTTCCAGTTGGGGATGACAGGTGCAAGGGTGAGGTTGAGCAGGCCGAACAAGGCCAGGTACAGCGCATCGGGTTGTTGCAGGTAAGGTACCGCTTCGGTTCGCAGGCTAGGGATGAAGGACAGCAGCAAGGCTGCTGCGCCCATTAGCAGGTGGACGATTTTCAACATTTTGATTAACTCACGTTAAGACGGATCACAAGGAAGAGCTGACGGGGCACGGTTCGCTTCAGAACAATAAAAGAGGCGTAGAGCACGTATCCGGTATCAGCCTATGCGCAGTGCCCGGAAAATAAGGACGCCAGCGACACGTTGTCTATTTAACAGCAAAGCTTGTGGCTACTCAAATCAAGGAGTCCAGCGGTGCATTCGGGGCGATTTGTCGCAACTTCGCGGGGGATTCAGGGCTGCGGCGTGCCAGCAAGCTTGCTAGAGTGGTTCTGCACCTGTCGGATGAAACCAATCACCTTTAGGGGAAAAGCATGGCAATCGATATCGGTATCAGTGAAGAAGACCGCAAATCCATCGTTGACGGGCTTTCACGTCTGCTGTCGGACACTTATGTACTTTATTTGAAAACCCATAATTTCCATTGGAACGTCACCGGTCCCATGTTTCGGACCCTGCATTTGATGTTCGAAGAGCAATATAACGAGTTGGCCCTGGCGGTAGACTCCATCGCCGAGCGAATTCGCGCCCTCGGTTTTCCTGCGCCTGGCGCCTATTCCGTTTATTCGCGTCTTTCCTCTATTAAAGAGGAGGAGGGGGTGCCAGCCGCTGAAGACATGATCAAGCAATTGGTCGAGGGCCAGGAAGCGGTGACGCGTACGGCTCGCGGGATCTTTCCGCTACTCGACAAAGTCAGTGACGAGCCAACGGCTGACCTGCTGACCCAGCGCATGCAAGTTCACGAGAAAACTGCCTGGATGCTGCGATCGCTGCTGGCAGAGTAAGTCCCTTGGTGCGCGGGTAGCGCCTTTCAGGCGTTGTTCGCGCTCTGTCACTCTCTCGTCGATAAAACCCTATCCGCGGAACGATCTTTCGCCAGCCAGCGTGGGAAAAGGTCCGGACTAGGACGCGCTCCATGATCCGCCGTCAGTTGTTGGCTTATCCTACGCGGATGGTCAAAAAGTCATCTGGATATAACTTTGCCCGCACGGTTTTATAAGCCAACAGATGCTTATGCAAAACCAGGGATGGCAAAGGAGTGTCAACGGTATGGTTTATGAAAGCAGGCAATGCGAGGGGAGGGTCGGTTCACACAAGGACATCAGGATTGATCCGTTTGTCAGTGAGTTCGATATGGGGCTGGCTCAGCCATTTTCCAGATCGGTGCGTTTGAATGGCTTCGCCACCTGTTTGCGGCTTGAGCAGGTGTACTGGGATATTTTGGGCGAAATGGCCAAGGTCAATTGCTGTTCGGTCAGCGCGCTGTTGTCCCACGTCGATCGCGAAGTGCATTTGCGTCATGGCGGGGTGAAAAATTTCAGCGGGCTGGTGCGGGTCGTCTGTGTCGTGCACAGCCTGAAGGAAGGAGGGGGCGTCGTCATGGCCTAGCCAGGGCAGTGAAAGAGCAGAGTGTCAGTCTGTGCAGTCTTACGGCTGCACAGGCTGCATTTAATGGATATAATCCCGCTCTTTGCCGCAAAACCCAGCGTGCGCGGTAGCAATCTGATCGCCGAGACAACCCCCATGCCGATGTACGATTATCAATGTGCTTCCTGTGGTCATCAGTTGGAAGCCATTCAAAAGATCAGCGATGCACCGCTGGTCGACTGCCCTGCATGCCAGGCGCCAGAGCTTAAGAAGATGCTGTCCATGCCAGGCTTCCGCCTCAGCGGCACTGGCTGGTACGAGACCGATTTCAAGACCGGTTCGAAGAAGAACCTGGCCGGCGGCGACAAAGCTGACTAGGGTCGAAAGTCTGAACTGAACGACACGTGCGAGTTCTTGCGTCATCGGCCATCTGGTTCGTGCGCAAGCCCTCCAACCGAATTTCGAATTACGAGAAGTGAAACCACTACCATGATGCGCAGCCATTATTGCGGCCAACTGAACGAAAGCCTGGAAGGCCAGGAAATTACCCTTTGCGGATGGGTCCATCGTCGCCGTGACCACGGTGGGGTGATTTTCCTCGATATCCGTGATCGTGACGGTCTGGCCCAGGTGGTGTTCGATCCGGATCGCGCTGAATCCTTCGCCGCCGCTGATCGCGTGCGCAGCGAGTACGTGGTCAAGATCACCGGCAAGGTTCGCCTGCGTCCGGCTGGTGCCACCAACGCCAACATGGCGTCGGGCATGATCGAAGTCCTGGGCTACGAGCTGGAAGTGCTGAACGAGTCGGAAACCCCGCCGTTCCCGCTGAACGAGTTCTCTGACGTCGGCGAAGAAACCCGCCTGCGCTATCGCTTCCTGGACCTGCGTCGTCCGGAAATGGCCGAAAAACTGCGTCTGCGTTCGCGCATGACCACCAGCATCCGTCGCTATCTGGACGAGAACGGCTTCCTCGACGTCGAGACGCCGATCCTGACCCGTGCTACTCCGGAAGGCGCACGTGACTACCTGGTGCCGAGCCGTACTCACGCCGGTTCGTTCTTCGCCTTGCCGCAATCGCCGCAGCTGTTCAAGCAACTGTTGATGGTGGCCGGTTTCGATCGTTACTACCAGATCGCCAAGTGCTTCCGCGACGAAGACCTGCGTGCTGACCGCCAGCCGGAATTCACCCAGATCGACATCGAGACCAGCTTCCTCGATGAAAAAGACATCATGGGCCTGACCGAAGGCATGATCCGCAACCTGTTCAAGGAAGTGCTGGATCTGGAATTCGGTGAGTTCCCGCACATGACCTTCGAAGAGGCCATGCGTCGTTACGGTTCCGACAAACCAGACCTGCGAAACCCGCTGGAACTGGTCGACGTTGCCGATCAACTCAAAGAAGTCGATTTCAAGGTGTTCAGCGGCCCGGCCAACGACCCTAAATGCCGCATCGCCGCACTGCGCGTTCCAGGCGGGGCGAGCATGCCGCGCAAGCAGATCGACGATTACACCAAGTTCGTCGGCATCTACGGTGCCAAGGGCCTGGCGTACATCAAGGTCAACGAGCGCGCCAAAGGCGTCGAAGGCCTGCAGTCGCCAATCGTGAAGAACATCCCTGAAGCCAACCTCAACGTGATCCTCGATCGCGTGGGCGCAGTCGATGGCGATATCGTGTTCTTCGGTGCCGACAAAGCCAAGATCGTCAGCGAAGCCCTGGGCGCGCTGCGTATCAAGCTCGGCCACGACCTGGACCTGTTGACCTGCAAGTGGGCGCCAATGTGGGTCGTCGACTTCCCGATGTTCGAAGAGAACGACGACGGCAGCTTCAGCGCCTTGCACCACCCGTTCACCGCGCCGAAGTGCACGCCGCAAGAGCTGGAAGCCAACCCGGCTGGCGCACTGTCCCGTGCCTACGACATGGTGTTGAACGGCACCGAGTTGGGTGGCGGTTCGATCCGTATCCACCGTAAAGAGATGCAACAGTCGGTGTTCCGCCTGCTGGGTATCAATGAAGCGGAACAGGAAGAGAAATTCGGCTTCCTGCTCGATGCCCTGAAGTACGGCGCGCCGCCACACGGTGGTCTGGCCTTCGGTCTGGACCGTCTGGTGATGCTGATGACCGGTGCCCAGTCGATCCGTGAAGTGATCGCCTTCCCGAAAACCCAGAGTGCCGCGGACGTCATGACGCAAGCGCCGGGTGTGGTGGATGCCAAGGCGCTGCGCGAGCTGCACATTCGTTTGCGCGAAACGCCTAAGGCCGAGTAAGGCTGACCTGAAGGGCGCATCTGTGGATGCGCCCTTTCTTTATAGATGGAACAGGTCGATATTTTTGTTTGCTGGCTGGCGCGATACCGCGTGGCGGGCAATGTTTCAAAGAGAATTCGGAGCGAGATATGGCAGGTCATTCCAAGTGGGCGAACATCAAGCACCGCAAAGAACGTCAGGATGCCAAAAAGGGCAAGATTTTCACCAAGTGGATTCGTGAACTGACCGTTGCTGCCCGTCAGGGCGGCGGCGATCCGGGCTCCAACCCACGTCTGCGTCTGGCCCTGGACAAGGCCCTGGGTGCGAACATGAGTCGCGATATCATCGATCGCGCGGTGGCCCGCGGTGCCGGTGCAGCCGACACCGATGACATGGTCGAACTGACCTACGAAGGTTATGGCCCTGGCGGCGTCGCGGTGATGGTCGAGTGCATGACCGACAACCGCAACCGTACTGCTGCGGCCGTTCGTCACGCGTTCAGCAAGTGCGGCGGCAACCTCGGCACCGACGGTTCGGTGGCCTACCTGTTCGAGCGCAAGGGGCAGATTTCCTTCGCGTCCGGTGTCGATGAAGACGCGTTGATGGAAGCGGCCATGGAAGCTGACGCTGACGACGTAGTGACCAACGAAGATGGCTCCATTGACGTGTTCACTTCGTTTGCCGGTTTCTATTCCGTGCGTAACGCGCTGGAAGCGGCGGGTTTCAAGGGGGATGATGCGGAAATCGTCATGCTGCCGACCACCAGTGCCGAACTGGATCTGGAAGGTGCAGAGAAAGTCCTCAAGCTGATCGACATGCTCGAAGACCTGGATGACGTGCAGAACGTCTACTCCAACGCGGATATTCCGGAAGACGTGGCCGCTCAGCTCGGTTAAGAGCGACTAGGCTGCAATGTGGGAGCTGGCTTGCCAGCGATGGCGTCGGCACATCAGACAATGATGTCGTCTGACACTCCGTCATCGCTGGCAAGCCAGCTCCCACATTCGTTATGCGATGTATTGAATTTTGTGTTTTTCGAACCCGCAGGCGTTATGACTTTAATTCTTGGTATCGACCCCGGTTCGCGCATTACCGGTTATGGCGTGGTACGCGATACCGGTCGTGGCTGTGTCTACGTGGCATCAGGCTGCATCCGCACGGGTTCCGGCGAGTTGCATGAACGCTTGCAGATCGTCTATCGCGGCGTTCGCGAGGTCATCCAGACCTATGGCCCGGTGACGATGGGCATCGAAAAGGTCTTCATGGCGCGCAATGCCGACTCGGCCTTGAAACTCGGCCAGGCTCGCGGCGCGGCGATCGTCGCCGGAGCCGAAGAAAACCTGGAAATCGCCGAATACACCGCAACCCAGGTCAAGCAAGCAGTGACCGGCACCGGTGGGGCGAACAAAGAACAGGTACAAATGATGGTCATGCATATGCTCAAGCTGACCAGCAAGCCGCAAATCGACGCCTCGGACGCCCTGGCCATTGCCATTTGCCATGCGCACACCCGTTCCAGCCTGTTGCCTCATGGCTTGGGTACGGCACGCAGTCGTGGCGGGCGCCTGCGTCTCTGATAGCATCAGCAGTCAATTTTAGGGAATGAGGCTTTTGCGCCTGGGGTGTCGGCGCAAAACCCTTGTTCTGTCAGACGCCAGCACTGATCTGGCCAACGCTCAAGGATCTGAAACGTGATTGGACGCTTGCGCGGCACACTGGCTGAGAAACAGCCGCCGCATCTGATACTGGATGTAAATGGTCTGGGGTATGAACTGGAAGTGCCCATGACCACGCTGTATCGCTTGCCGTCGGTCGGTGAGCCACTGACGCTGCACACCCATTTGGTCGTACGCGAAGACGCGCAGTTACTCTATGGCTTCGTCGGCAAACGTGAGCGAGACTTTTTTCGCGAGTTGATCCGTCTCAATGGTGTGGGACCGAAATTGGCCCTGGCCTTGATGTCGAGCCTGGAAGTCGACGAGTTGGTCCGTTGTGTGCAATCCCAGGATACGTCGGCGCTGACCAAGGTGCCGGGCGTAGGCAAGAAAACCGCCGAGCGCCTGTTGGTTGAACTCAAGGATCGCTTCAAGGCCTGGGAAACCGTGCCGGCCATGTTTGCCCTGGTGCCGAATCAGCCCGATGGACCCGCGCCAGTGAACACCGCCGAAAATGACGCGGTCAGCGCGCTGATTTCCCTGGGTTACAAACCGCAGGAAGCCAGCAAGGCGATTTCCGCGATCAAGGAGAAAGGTTTGAGTAGCGAAGACCTGATTCGTCGCGCCCTGAAGGGAATGATTTAAGTGATTGAAGCTGATCGTCTGATCGCCGCCACGGGTGGCCCCCGTGATCGCGAGGAAGTCCAGGACCGGGCGATACGTCCTGTCAGCCTGGCCGAATACATCGGCCAGCCGACCGTACGCGAGCAGATGGAACTGTTCATCCAGGCCGCCCGTGGGCGTAACGAATCCCTTGACCACACGCTGATTTTCGGTCCGCCGGGCCTCGGTAAAACCACCCTGGCCAACATCATCGCCCAGGAAATGGGCGTTTCGATCAAGAGCACCTCGGGGCCGGTCCTTGAGCGCCCGGGTGACCTGGCGGCGCTGCTGACCAACCTCGAACCCCACGACGTGCTGTTCATCGACGAGATCCATCGGCTGTCGCCGATTGTCGAAGAAGTGCTGTACCCGGCGATGGAGGATTTCCAGCTCGACATCATGATCGGCGAAGGGCCGGCCGCGCGTTCGATCAAGCTTGATCTGCCGCCGTTCACCCTGGTCGGCGCGACCACTCGCGCGGGCATGCTGACCAACCCGCTGCGCGACCGTTTCGGCATCGTCCAGCGCCTGGAGTTCTACAGCACCGCCGACCTGGCGACGATCGTCAGTCGTTCGGCGAACATCCTCGGCTTGCCGCTGGACCCGGAAGGCGCCTTCGAAATCGCTCGCCGTGCCCGCGGCACTCCGCGGATCGCCAACCGTCTGCTGCGTCGGGTGCGGGATTTCGCCGAGGTTCGCGCCAAGGGTCACATCACCAAGCCGATTGCCGACCTGGCTTTGAATTTGCTCGATGTCGACGAGCGTGGCTTCGATCACCAGGACCGGCGTCTGTTGCTGACCATGATCGAGAAGTTCGATGGCGGACCGGTCGGGGTCGACAGCCTCGCCGCAGCCATCAGTGAAGAGCGCCACACCATTGAAGATGTGCTGGAGCCGTATCTGATCCAGCAGGGTTACATCATGCGCACCCCGCGGGGGCGGGTCGTTACCCGGCATGCGTACTTGCACTTCGGCTTAAACATTCCGTCACGATTGGGCGAGATGCCCGTGGTAGACGAGTTCCTTGATGCCGTGGACGATTAATTAACTTTGCGTGCTGATTTTTTCGGGCAATGTGTGGTCCCAGGACCGTACTTTTGCGCGAAAGCCGCAGAACATCGAAAAACAGTTGCCTGGCCGGATTGGCAACCTGAGGAGTAAGCACTAGAGTATGCGCGCGCAAAACGGGCTTGAGCCTTTCGCACATCGTTGTCGCGTTTATTACGAGGACACCGATGCGGGCGGCATCGTGTATTACGTTAATTACCTCAAGTTTATGGAACGGGCTCGAACCGAGCGGCTACGAGAACTGGGCTTTGCCCAATCGCAGCTGGCAGGTGAGGACCTGTTGTTCGTCGTGCATTCCAGCGAAGCGCGCTACCACGCGCCGGCGCGACTGGACGACGAACTTCTGGTAAGCGCTGAAGTAATCGAATTGAACCGTGCCAGCCTGAGATTCAAACAGCAGGTCAGGCGGGCTACGGATGATGTGCTGCTCTGTGAAGGGCAGTTTCTGGTGGCCTGTGTGCGCACTGAAAGTTTAAAACCCCGGGCCATTCCCGAAGCTCTACGAGCGGCCTTTGCCGACGTGAGCGGCGCGGGTAAACACTCAAAGCAGGAGATAAAGCGTGGAAGCTAACGTCGTCGACCATTCCTCCATGTGGAGCCTGGTCAGCAATGCCAGTATCGTGGTGCAACTGGTAATGCTGACCCTGGTAGCCGCATCGGTGACCTCATGGATCATGATCTTTCAGCGCAGCAATCTGCTGCGCGCCGGTCGACGTGCCCTGGAGAGCTTTGAAGAGCGCTTCTGGTCGGGTATCGACCTGTCCAAACTCTACCGCCAGGCCGGCAGCAACCCGGATCCGGATTCGGGTGTCGAGCAGATCTTCCGCGCCGGTTTCAAGGAATTCTCCCGTCTGCGCCAGCAGCCAGGCGTTGATCCTGAAGCGGTCATGGAAGGCGTGGCCCGTGCCATGCGCGTTGCGATTTCCCGCGAAGAAGAAAAGCTCGAACAAAGCCTGCCATTCCTGGCCACCGTCGGTTCCGTGAGCCCTTACATCGGCCTGTTCGGTACGGTCTGGGGCATCATGAACTCCTTCCGCGGCCTTGCGACTGCCCAGCAAGCGACGCTGGCGACTGTTGCACCGGGTATTGCTGAAGCACTGATCGCCACCGCGATCGGCCTGTTCGCCGCAATCCCTGCCGTTATCGCCTACAACCGTTTTGCCGCTCGCAGCGAAACGCTGATCAGCCGCTACTACACCTTCGCCGATGAATTCCAGGCGATCCTGCACCGCAAAGTGCACACCAGCGAAGAATAAGCAGGTAATTTCCAGATGGCTTTAATCGCTCGAGCTCGCAAAAAGCGCAAGCCGGTTGCCGAGATGAACGTAGTGCCTTACATCGACGTGATGCTGGTACTGCTGGTCATCTTCATGGTGACCGCGCCGATGCTCAATCAGGGCGTGAAGGTTGATCTGCCCAAGGTTTCCAGCGAAGCCTTGCCGCAGGACAACAACACCCAGGTCCTGACCATTTCGATCAAGGCTGACAAGACCTATTACTGGAACCTTGGCAGCGAAGTCGACACCGAGAAGCAACAGGACAGGGCCATGACCCTGCCGCAAATGACCAGTGCAGTGACCAAGATCATTGCCGCCGGTAACGATAACGGCAAACGCACCCAGGTCTTCATTCGCGGCGACAAGACTGTCGACTACGGCTCCGTCATGGGCGCCATGGGCGGGTTGCAGAAAGCCGGCGTCGGTAATGTCGGCTTGATTACCGAGGCACCCTGATGCAGCAAATGCGAGAGCCGTCCGCCTCGGAAAGCTACTTCTGGCCTAGTGTTTGGGCGATTGGCTTGCACGTGCTGGTGTTCGGCATGCTGTTTGTCAGTTTTGCCTTCACCCCGGAGCTGCCGCCGGCCAAGCCGATTGTCCAGGCGACCCTGTACCAGTTGAAATCGAAAAGTCAGGCAACCACCCAGACCAATCAGAAGATTGCGGGTGAGGCGAAGAAATCCGCCGCGCGCCAGACCGAAGAAGAACAGATGGAGCAGAAGAAGGTCGAGCAGGAAGCGGTGAAGGCTGCGGAACAAAAGAAAGAAGAAGCGGCTCAAAAGGCCGAGGAAGCCAAGAAGGCCGACGAGTCGAAGAAAGCGGAAGAGGCGAAAAAGGCTGATGAAGCCAAGAAAGCCGATGAAGCGAAGAAGACCGCCGAAGCCAAGAAGGCAGAAGAGAAACAATTGGCTGATATAGCCAAGAAGAAAGCGGAAGAAGAAGCCAAGAAGGCTGCTGAAGAAGAGGCCAAGAAAGCGGCCGCTGAAGAAGCGAAGAAAAAGATCGTCGAAGACGCGAAGAAGAAAGCCGCGGAAGACGCCAAGAAGAAAGCTGAAGCTGAAGAGGCGAAGAAGAAAGTCGCCGAAGACGCGAAGAAGAAAGCTGCTGCCGATGCTGCGAAGAAGAAATCGCAGGATGCGGCACGTAAATCCGCCGAAGACAAAAAGGCTCAGGCCTTGGCTGATTTGCTTTCCGACACGCCGCAGCGTCAGCAGGCCTTGGCCGATGAGCAGGGTGACGAAGTCGCCGGCAGTTTCGACGACCTGATTCGAGTGCGTGCAGCGGAAGGCTGGGCTCGTCCACCTTCGGCCCGCAAAGGCATGACGGTTCAGCTGCAAATCGGCATGTTGCCGGACGGTACGGTGACTTCGGTCAAGGTGCTCAAGTCCAGTGGCGACGGTCCGTTTGACGCTTCAGCCGTAGCGGCAGTGAAGAATATTGGACGTTTGACAGAAATGCAGGGAATGAAGCCGAGCGATTTTGCTCCGTATCGTTCATTCAAGATGACATTCACACCTGAGGATCTAGCCCCGTGAGAAACCTCCTTCGAGGAATGCTCGTCGTGATCTGCTGCATGGCAGGGATCGCGATGGCAGATGAGAAAAACATTCTGGTCACCAGCGGCAGCGATCGGGCTACTCCGATCGCCGTTGTGCCGTTCGGCAACCAGGGCGGCAGCGTACTGCCGGACGACATGGCGGAAATCATCGGTAACGACCTGCGCAACTCGGGTTACTACTCGCCGATTCCAAAGCAGAACATGATCAGCCAGCCAAGCCAGGCCAGCGAAATCATCTTCCGTGACTTCAAGGCGCTTGGCGCCCAGTACGTCATGGTCGGCAGCATTGTTCCGGCGGGCGGTCGCCTGCAGGTGCAATACGCGCTGTTCAACGTCGCCACCGAACAGCAAGTGCTGACCGGCAGTGTGTCGGGCGGCGTCGATCAACTGCGTGACATGTCGCACTACATCGCCGACCAGTCGTTCGAGAAACTCACCGGTATCAAAGGTGCGTTCTCGACTCGTCTGCTGTACGTGACGGCCGAGCGTTTCTCCGAGAAGAACACTCGCTACACGCTGCAACGTTCGGACTATGACGGTGCACGCGCCGTGACCCTGCTGCAATCGCGCGAGCCGATCCTGTCGCCGCGTTTCGCACCGGATGGCAAGCGCATCGCTTACGTTTCGTTCGAGCAGAAGCGTCCGCGTATCTTCATGCAGAACATCGACACTGGTCGCCGTGAGCAGATCACCAACTTCGAAGGCCTGAACGGTGCACCAGCCTGGTCACCGGATGGCAATCGCCTGGCGTTCGTATTGTCGAAAGACGGCAACCCGGACATCTATGTGATGAACCTGGGTTCGCGTCAGATCACTCGCGTCACCAACGGTCCTGGCATCAACACCGAACCGTTCTGGGGCAAGGATGGCTCGACCATCTACTTCACTTCCGACCGTGGCGGCAAACCGCAAATCTACAAAACCAGCGTTAGTGGCGGCGGTGCGGAGCGTGTGACTTTCGTGGGTAACTACAACGCCAACCCTAAGCTGTCGGCGGACGAAAAGACCCTGGTAATGATTCACCGCCAGGACGGTTTCACCAATTTCAAAGTGGCAGCCCAGGATTTGCAGCGCGGTAGTGTAAAAATCCTCACTGATAGCACTCTGGACGAGTCGCCTACTGTTGCGCCCAACGGCACCATGGTAATCTACGCCACCCGCCAGCAGGGCCGGGGAGTCTTGATGCTCGTGTCCATCAATGGACGCGTAAGGCTCCCGCTTCCTACCGCACAAGGCGAAGTCAGAGAACCTTCCTGGTCCCCTTACCTGAACTGACGCGGCGCTATACGTTTTACTTAACACACTGGGGTTCATTAGGAGTTTCACGATGGAAATGCTGAAGTTTGGTAAATTTGCTGCGCTGGCTCTGGCCATGGCTGTAGCTGTAGGTTGCTCGTCCAAAGGCGGCGACAATGCCGGTGAAGGCGCAGTAGATCCAAACGCTGGTTACGGCGCAAACACTGGTGCAGTTGACGGCTCCCTGAGCGAAGAAGCTGCACTGCGCGCTATCACTACTTTCTACTTCGAATACGACAGTTCGGACCTGAAGCCAGAAGCCATGCGCGCTCTGGACGTTCACGCCAAAGACCTGAAAGCAAACGGCGCTCGCGTTGTTCTGGAAGGCAACACCGACGAACGTGGTACTCGTGAGTACAACATGGCACTGGGCGAGCGTCGTGCGAAAGCCGTTCAGCGCTACCTGGTACTGCAAGGCGTTTCCCCAGCTCAGCTGGAACTGGTTTCCTACGGCGAAGAGCGTCCAGTAGCTACCGGTAACGACGAGCAGTCCTGGGCTCAAAACCGTCGCGTCGAACTGCGTAAGTAATTCGTCATGCGAACGTGCCGTCGTGCTGTAACTGTTCTGGCTCTCAGCCTCGCGCCGCTTGCGGTGTGGGCTGCGGTTCCTGTGGTCGATAACAACTCCGGTTCCAACAGCGGGAGCAGTTATCCGCCTGCAGGTTACGGTACGAACGGCGCCTATGCCGGGGGAGGGGTTTCGGCCCCTGTCTCGGCACAGGGCGAGCTGTTCAACCAACTGCAACAAATGCAGCAACAAATCGAGCGCCAGCAAGGCGCAATCGAAGTTCTGCAAAATGATGTAGCGCGCATGAAGCAAGAAAGCCTGGAGCGATACCAGGATCTTGATCGGCGCATAGGAACCGGCGTTGCACCAGCCGCGACTCCTGAGAATTCTTCCGGCGGTGGCGATTTGAATGCCCCTGCCGCAGCAGCCGGCGCGAGTGCAGGGGCGGCAGCCGCTCAAGCACCCGCCGCAGGTAGCGAACCGGCGGATCCGGCGAAGGAAAAGCTCTATTACGATGCAGCCTTCGACCTGATCAAGGCCAAGGATTTCGACAAGGCCAGTCAGGCTTTCGCCGCATTCCTGCGCAAATATCCGAACAGCCAATATGCGGGCAATGCCCAGTACTGGTTGGGCGAAGTGAACCTGGCCAAGGGCGATCTGCAAGGCGCAGGTCAGGCTTTTGCCAAGGTTTCGCAGCTGTATCCAAAGCACGCCAAAGTGCCTGATTCGCTGTACAAGCTCGCTGACGTAGAGCGTCGCCTCGGTCATACCGACAAGGTGAAAGGCATTCTGCAACAGGTGGTTGCCCAATATCCGGGCACATCCGCCGCTCAGCTGGCCCAGCGCGATCTGCAAAAAATGTAAGGGCTGCTTGACCCGTTTCGAAGAAACCCGCGCTTGTCGCGGGTTTTTTCGTTAGAATTCACCCCCTTTTTCTGAAACACGCTTTTTGGGACCTGCGCATTGCCGGGGTTCCTTCAAGTGCCTGACGGAGGCGGACAGCCTGTTTAGCTGTTACGCCCGTGGCGACTATGCAAGACACATTGAGAATCACCGAAGTTTTCTACTCGTTGCAGGGTGAAACTCGGACCGCCGGCCTGCCCACTGTTTTTGTGCGCCTGACCGGTTGCCCGCTGCGTTGCCAATACTGCGACAGCGCCTATGCATTCACTGGCGGGACCATTCGCACGCTCGACGACATCCTTGAGCAAGTCGCCGGTTTTCGCCCGCGTTATGTCTGTGTCACGGGCGGCGAGCCCCTGGCGCAACCCAACGCCATTTCATTGCTCAAGCAGTTGTGCGATGCCGGTTACGAAGTGTCACTGGAAACCAGTGGCTCTATCGACATCTCGGCGGTAGATTCCCGGGTCAGTCGCGTTGTCGACCTGAAAACTCCGGGTTCGAAGGAAGCGCACCGTAACCGCTACGAGAACATTGAGCTGCTCACGCCGAACGATCAGGTGAAGTTTGTCATCTGCTCGCGGGAAGACTATGACTGGTCCGTGTCCAAGCTGATCCAGTACGGTCTGGACCAGCGTGCCGGCGAAGTCCTGTTCTCGCCAAGTCACCATGATCTCAATGCTCGAGACCTGGCTGACTGGGTGGTGGCGGACAATCTGCCAGTGCGTCTGCAACTGCAGCTGCATAAATATCTTTGGAATGACGAGCCGGGGCGCTGAAATGACGGAACAACTGAACACTGCGGAAAAACGTGCGGTCATCCTGCTGTCCGGCGGTCTGGACTCGGCAACCGTCGTGGCCATGGCTCGGGCCGAAGGCTACAGCTGCTACACCATGAGTTTCGACTACGGTCAGCGTTCGCACGCTGAGCTGTACGCCGCCGAACGTGTTGCCCGCGATTTGGGAGTGGTTGAGCACAAGGTGATCGGTCTCAACCTGAACGGCATGGGCGGCTCGGCATTAACCGACAGCAGCATCGATATTCCGGAAGAGTTGGGTGAGGGCATTCCGGTGACTTACGTGCCTGCGCGTAATACGGTGTTTCTGTCCCTGGCATTGGGCTGGGCTGAAGTGCTTGGCGCGCGTGACATCTTTATCGGCGTCAATGCGGTGGATTACTCCGGTTACCCGGACTGCCGACCCGAGTTCATTGAGTCCTTTGAACGCATGGCCAATCTGGCGACCAAGGCTGGTGTGGAAGGGAATGGTTTCCGGATTCAGGCGCCACTGCAAAACCTCAGCAAGGCGCAAATCGTTCAGGCCGGCGTGAAGCTTGGCGTGGACTACGGCCTCACCGTTTCCTGCTATCAGGCCGACGACAACGGCCGTGCGTGCGGCAAATGCGACAGCTGCCGACTGCGTGCGGAAGGCTTCGCGGCAGCCGGAATCAGCGACCCAACACCTTATTTTTGATTTATTTCAAAATAGGTGTTGAATAGTCCTTAAAAATCAGTATTATACGCGCCACCACACAGCGGGTCGTTAGCTCAGTTGGTAGAGCAGTTGGCTTTTAACCAATTGGTCGTAGGTTCGAATCCCACACGACCCACCATTTTCAAGCAGTTTTAAAAGTCTGGAAGGCCCACGAAAGTGAGGATTTCCGGATTTTTTTTTGCCTGCGATTTAGTGCTGTCCCGAAGCTGCACCGCGTAACGCAGGTCAGAATCATCTTTTGCATCCACTGGATATTCTGTAGCCTTGCCCAGCTTCAACGCTGTCCGTGCCTGATGAATACTCACTTTCCCGGCGGTACCCTGTAGGGTCCGGAGCCGGGTGTATACTCGACTTTCGCGCGAATGCGCTTGCAGGTCTTGCGAACATGACGCAAATTTCCGAACGCCTTCTGGTTCAAGCCCACCTCGACGCCAAGCAGCCCAAGCCGCTGACCGCCGACGAAGAGGCCTATTACCGTGCTGCTATCGCTGCGGAGCTCAAGGCTCAGGACGCGGTGCTGGTTGCCCACTTCTATTGCGATCCGATCATTCAGGCTCTGGCCGAAGAAACCGGTGGCTGTGTTTCCGATTCGCTGGAGATGGCCCGTTTCGGCAACGCTCATCCGGCCAAGACCGTGGTGGTCGCCGGGGTGAAATTCATGGGCGAGACGGCCAAAATCCTCAACCCCGAAAAACGCATCCTGATGCCGACCCTGGAAGCGACCTGCTCGCTGGACCTGGGTTGCCCGGTTGATGAGTTCTCCGCGTTCTGCGATCAGCACCCGGAGCGAACGGTGGTGGTTTACGCCAACACCTCCGCGGCGGTCAAAGCCCGGGCCGACTGGGTCGTGACTTCCAGCTGTGCGCTGGAGATTGTCGAAAGCCTGATGGATAACGGCGAGACCATCATCTGGGGCCCGGACAAGCATTTGGGCACCTACATTCAGCGCCAGACCGGTGCCGACATGTTGCTGTGGGACGGTGCCTGCATCGTTCACGAAGAGTTCAAGTCCAAGCAGCTTGAGGACATGAAGGCGCTGTATCCGGATGCGGCGATTCTGGTGCACCCGGAGTCGCCGACATCGGTGATCGAGTTGGCGGACGCCGTTGGTTCTACCAGTCAATTGATCGCGGCGGCACAGAGCCTGCCGAACAAAACCCTGATCGTCGCCACTGATCGTGGCATCTTCTACAAGATGCAGCAGTTGTGTCCGGACAAGGTGTTTATTGAAGCGCCAACGGCCGGTAACGGCGCGGCATGCCGCAGTTGCGCGCATTGCCCGTGGATGGCGATGAACACCCTTGAGCGCACGCTGAAGAGCTTGAAGGAGGGGACGAACGAGATCTTTGTTGATCCGGCGTTGATTCCGCAGGCCATTCGGCCGCTGAAGCGGATGCTGGACTTTACTCAGGCTGCGCGGATGAAGTTGGCTGGCAACGCTTAAGGGCAAGATCGAAAGATCGCAGCCTTCGGCAGCTCCTACAGGAGCTGGTGAAGGCTGCGATCTTTTTTATGGGCGTTATTTTTGTTTCTTTGGAATGCGTACTAGCTGGGTATTGGAATACATGTCATGCCAGCTGCGCTTCTGCTTGTCGAGCAGTGCCCAGGCGAACCCGAGGCCAACGCACAGCAGCGATGCGATCGATACCACAAAGCGCAGCAACGCTTGCCACAGGCTGATGGATGAACCATCGGCGTTCTGCACGCGAACGCCCCAGACCTGCATGCCCAACGTCTGACCCGTGTGGGTCCAGAACTTGGCGAAGAAGCCGAAGAGCACGAACAGCAAAACCGTCGAGAGCAGCGGATCACCGTCGAGTGCGCCAGCTTCAGTGAGGGCGCGCATTTTGTCTTCGCCGATGATCGCCATCTGGATCATCTTGTAGATGCCGCTGGTGACGATCAGCAGGGCGGTGCACAGCAAGAAATCATAAAACATCGCTGCCAGGCGACGAGCCAGGCCAACGGCGGGGAAGTCGCCCTGGGGTTTGAGCAGGTGTTTCGACATGGCAGCCTCTGGGCGAAAAAGAAGCCATTTTACGGATTTACGCGCACAAAAAAGCCCCTGATGTCAGCATCAGGGGCTTTTTCGTTACAGAAGATTAGGCTTCTGCTTGTACTTCGTCAGCCTGCATGCCTTTCTGGCCTTGCACAGCAACGAAAGTCACTTTCTGGCCTTCTTTCAGGCTCTTGAAACCGTTGCCCTGAATAGCGCGGAAATGCACGAACAGATCCGGACCGCTTTCTGGAGTGATAAAACCAAAACCTTTCTCGTCGTTAAACCACTTGACGGTACCGCTCTGACGTTGGGACATTTCTTATTTCCTTTGACGCTAAAATTAATGACAGTCTCTTTCTCATGAAAGAGTACTGGGGCTGGTTGCAGGAGAGTAAGAAGACGTCGAACGGGATGTAGCTAACTTGTAGGCTACTGCCCAGGTCACGATTCCAAGCGACCCATGCAAACACAGTGAACAAACTCTACGCCAACTACGGGAGAAAAAACAAGCCCCTGCGCAGGCCCGGATTTGCTTAGGTTGGTGGCAGTTTTTCAGGCTTGGGTAGCAGCTTATTCGATAGACTTGTTCAAATGTTTTCGAACGTTATAAGCAAAGTTCATAATCGAAGCTTAGAGCCAAACGATGCACTATTTTATGGCGGTTGCGTTACACATTAGTGCACTGTTAACGCAACCGCGTTACTTATAGGAACAGTCAATCAGCCACGATAGTAGCGTTGTGGAACAAATGGCATTTTGCTTACAAGCAAAGGCACCTTTTTCCCACGAACAATTGCCCAAACCGGTGTATCGATAGCGATATAAGCGCTGTCGAGGTAACCCATGGCCAGAGGTCCGCCCAAGGTCGGGCCGAAACCGCCGCTGCAGACGGTGCCGATGATCTCGCCAGCGTCGTTGACGATCTCTGCGCCTTCGCGCACCGGGGTGCGTTCCTGCGGCAACAGGCCGACACGTTTGCGGCTGACGCCACCCTGTTGGTGAGCGAATACGGTTTCTGCGCCAGGGAAGCCACCGGCACGCGCGCCGTCGGCACGACGTGGCTTGGAGATGGCCCACAACAGGCTGGCTTCGATGGGTGTGGTGTCGGTGTTCATGTCGTGGCCGTACAGGCAGAGGCCGGCTTCCAGGCGCAGGGAGTCGCGTGCGCCAAGGCCGATGGCTTCCACTTCCGGTTCGGCCAGCAGGGCACGGGCCAGGGCTTCGGCGCTGGCGGCCGGTACGGAAATTTCGTAACCGTCTTCACCGGTGTAGCCCGAGCGGCTGACAAAACAGTCCACACCCAGCAACTTCACTCGAGCGAACTGCATGAAGGTCATCTTCGCCACTTCTGGCGCCAGACGGGCCAGTACCGTGACCGCCGCCGGGCCTTGCAGGGCGAGCAATGCGCGCTCTTCGAACAGCGGCTCAATGGTGCACTGGTCGCCAATGTATTTGCGCAGGTGTGCCAGATCCTGGTCCTTGCAGGCGGCGTTGACCACCAGGAACAGTTCGTCGTTACCCAGGTTGGCGACCATCAGGTCGTCGAGGATGCCGCCGGTTTCGTTGGTGAACATCGCATAGCGCTGCATGCCCACCGGCAGATCGATGATGTCTACCGGTACCAGCGTTTCCAGGGCCTTAGCGGCATTGGCGCCGGTCAGGCGGATCTGGCCCATGTGCGAGACATCGAACAGTCCGGCCTGGTCACGGGTGTGCTGGTGTTCTTTCATCACGCCCAATGGGTATTGCACCGGCATGTCGTAGCCGGCGAACGGCACCATGCGCGCGCCAAGTTCGATGTGCAGGGCGTGCAACGGGGTTTTCAACAGTTGTTCGGTGGACATATTCAGCTCCTGAAAATGATGCAGATGCAGGTGAGCGCATCAGCACTCGATAATGTTGACCGCCAAACCGCCACGGGCGGTTTCCTTGTATTTGCTTTTCATGTCGGCGCCGGTCTGGCGCATGGTGCGGATGACCTTGTCGAGCGAGACGAAATGGTGCCCGTCGCCCCGCATGGCCATGCGTACCGCGTTGATGGCCTTGACCGAGCCCATGGCGTTGCGCTCGATGCAAGGGACTTGCACCAGCCCGCCTATCGGGTCGCAGGTCAGACCGAGGTTGTGTTCCATGCCGATTTCCGCAGCGTTTTCCACTTGCTGCACAGTGCCGCCAAGCACTTCGCACAAGGCGCCGGCGGCCATGGAGCAGGCCACGCCAACTTCACCCTGACAGCCGACTTCGGCGCCGGAAATCGAGGCGTTTTCCTTGTACAAAATCCCGATGGCTGCAGCGGTCAGCAGAAAGCGCACCACGCCGTCATCGTTCGCGCCGGGGATAAAGCGCATGTAGTAATGCATCACCGCTGGAATGATCCCGGCCGCACCGTTGGTGGGTGCAGTCACCACGCGTCCACCGTTGGCGTTTTCTTCGTTGACGGCCAGGGCGTACAGGTTCACCCAGTCGAGCACCGACAGCGGGTCGCGCAAGGACGATTCCGGGTTGCTGCACAACTGGCGATGCAACGCGGCAGCGCGGCGTTTGACCTTCAAACCACCCGGCAGAATGCCTTCGTTGCGGCAGCCGGCGGCGACGCAGTCCTGCATGACTTGCCAGATTTTCAACAGGCCGGCGCGGGTTTCCGCTTCCGGGCGCCAGGCACTTTCGTTGGTCAGCATCACCTGGCTGATGGACAGGCCATAGGTGGTGCAGTGAGCGAGCAGGTCCTTGGCGCTTTTGAACGGAAAGGTCAGGGGCGTGGCGTCTTCGACGATGCGGTCGGCGCCGGCAGCGTCTTCATCGACGACAAACCCGCCGCCGACCGAGTAATACTCGCGGCTGCGAATTTGCAGGCCTGCCGCGTCGAACGCGCGGAAGATCATACCGTTGGGGTGATAGGCCAACGGTTTGCGAATCATCGCCAGGTGTTCTTTCTCGTTGAACGCAATGCTGTGTTCGCCGAGCAGGTTCAAACGTCCGTTACCGCGAATCTCTTGCAGACGGGCGGCGACGGTTTCGGTGTCCACGGTGTCCGGGTGTTCGCCTTCGAGGCCGAGCAGCACAGCCTTGTCGCTGCCGTGGCCCTTGCCGGTGGCGCCGAGCGAGCCGTAGAGCTCGACTTTGACGCAGGTAGTGGCGGTCAGCAGTCCTTCACGGCGCAAACCTTCGGCGAAACGCGCGGCGGCGCGCATCGGGCCGACGGTGTGAGAGCTGGAGGGGCCGATGCCAATCTTGAACAGGTCGAACACGCTTAACGACATGGTTGTTCTCCGGTTTCTTGTTATAGGAATTGGCGAGAATCTTTTGACTGAATGCGGTCCTGTAGGAGCTGGCTTGC
>NZ_JSAK01000018.1:261235-339628 GCF_000802965.1 Pseudomonas fluorescens
GCTCCTACAGGTTTTGTGGCGTTCTTGCGAGGGCGGACATGCCGCCCCCTTTGGTTTAAGCGTAGCTTTCGATCGACGGGCAGGCGCAGACCAGGTTGCGATCGCCGAAGACGTTGTCGACGCGACCGACCGGCGGCCAGTATTTGCCTTCGATCAGCGAAGCAACCGGATAAACCGCTTGCTCGCGGCTGTATGGGTGAGTCCACTCGCCGACGATTTCCGCCGCGGTGTGCGGAGCGTTTTTCAGCGGGTTGTCGTCCTTGTCCAGCGTGCCGTTTTCCACCGCGCGGATTTCTTCGCGGATGCGGATCATGGCGTCGCAGAAGCGGTCCAGTTCTTCCTTGGATTCGCTTTCGGTCGGCTCGATCATCAAGGTGCCGGCCACCGGGAACGACATGGTCGGGGCGTGGAAGCCGAAGTCGATCAGGCGCTTGGCGACGTCATCGACGCTGATGCCGCTGCTGTCTTTCAGTGGACGCAAATCGAGAATGCACTCGTGCGCCACCAGGCCGTTGCTGCCGGTGTACAGCACGGGGTAGTGCTCTTCGAGGCGGCGGGAAATGTAGTTGGCGTTGAGGATCGCCAGCTGCGAAGCGCGCTTCAGACCGGCGCCGCCCATCATGCGGATGTACATCCAGGTGATCGGCAAAATGCTCGCGCTGCCGAACGGCGCGGCACACACCGCGCCTTCCTTGCGCGCCATCTGCGCGTGGCCCGGCAGGAACGGCGTCAGGTGCGATTTCACGCCAATCGGGCCGACGCCCGGGCCGCCACCGCCGTGCGGAATGCAGAAAGTCTTGTGCAGGTTCAGGTGGCTCACGTCGCCGCCGAACTTGCCTGGCGCGCAGAGGCCGACCATGGCGTTCATGTTGGCGCCGTCGATGTACACCTGGCCGCCGTGGTCATGAATGATGCCGCAGATTTCGCGGATGCCTTCTTCGAACACGCCGTGGGTCGACGGGTAGGTGATCATCAGCGCGGCGAGGTGTTCGCGGTGCTCGATGGCCTTGGCGCGCAGGTCTTCGATGTCGACGTTGCCACGGGCATCGCACGCGGTGACGACAACACGCATGCCAGCCATTTGTGCGGTGGCCGGGTTGGTGCCGTGGGCCGACGACGGGATCAGGCAGATGTCGCGACGGTCTTCGCCACGGCTCTGGTGGTAGGCGCGGATGGCCAGCAGACCGGCGTATTCGCCTTGCGAACCGGCGTTCGGTTGCAGCGAGATCGAGTCGTAACCAGTCGCGGCGCAGAGCATCGCTTCCAGTTCATCGGTCAGTTGCTGGTAACCGGCGCTTTGCTCGGCCGGGGCGAACGGGTGCAGCGCACCGAACTCGGCCCAGGTCACCGGGATCATTTCGCTGGCGGCGTTGAGTTTCATGGTGCACGAGCCCAGCGGGATCATGGTGCGGTCCAGCGCCAGGTCTTTGTCCGCCAGTTTGCGCAGGTAGCGCATCAGCTCGGTTTCCGAGTGATAGCGGTTGAAAACCGGGTGGCTGAGGATCGGCGACTGGCGAACCAGCGCGGCAGGGATGGTGCTGGTGACGGAAGCGGCGAGGGCGGCGAAGTCCGGCAGCGCTTTGCCATTGGCGAACAAGGCCCACAGGGTTTCGATGTCGGCCTGGGTGCTGGTTTCGTCGAGGGACAGGCCCAGACGCACGGCATCGACCACGCGCAGGTTGATCTGCTGGGCACGGGCCAGCTCGTGCAGCGCGGCGGTGTTGGCGCCGGTGTTCAGGGTCAGGGTGTCGAAGAAGTTTGCTTGCTCGACGCTCAAGCCCAGAGCGGTCAAGCCTTGGGCCAGAATCGCGGTCAGGTGATGCACGCGGTTGGCAATCTGCGTCAGGCCTTTCGGGCCGTGGTACACGGCGTACATGCTGGCGATGTTGGCCAGCAATACCTGCGCGGTGCAGATGTTCGACGTGGCCTTCTCGCGGCGGATGTGTTGCTCGCGGGTCTGCATCGCCAGGCGCAATGCGGGCTTGCCGAAACGGTCGACGGAGACACCGACCAGACGGCCCGGCATGTCACGCTTGAACGCATCCTTGGTGGAGAAATACGCGGCGTGCGGGCCACCGAAGCCCAGCGGCACGCCGAAGCGTTGCGCGCTGCCGATGGCCACGTCGGCGCCGAACTCGCCCGGCGGGGTCAGCATGGTCAGGGCCAGCAGGTCGGCGGCCACCGCGACCAGCGCGTTGGCAGCGTGGAAACGCTCGGTCAGTTCGCGGTAGTCGAACACGTCACCGTTGCTCGCCGGGTATTGCAGCAGGGCGCCGAAGAATGGCGTCACGTCTGTCAGTTCGCGCTCGTCGCCGACCACCACGTCGATGCCCAACGGCTCGGCACGGGTGCGCAGCACGTCGAGGGTTTGCGGGTGGCAATGCACGGAAGCGAAGAACTGGTGGCTGCCCTTGTTCTTGCTCAGGCGCTTGCAGAAGGTCATGGCTTCGGCGGCGGCGGTGGCTTCGTCCAACAGCGAGGCGTTGGCGATTGGCAGACCGGTGAGGTCGCTGATCAGGGTCTGGAAGTTCAGCAGCGCTTCGAGACGGCCCTGGGAAATTTCTGGCTGATACGGGGTGTAAGCCGTGTACCAGGCCGGGTTTTCCAGCAGGTTGCGCAGGATCGGCGACGGCGTGTGGGTGCCGTAGTAGCCCTGGCCGATGAAAGTCTTGAACAGCTGGTTTTTGCCGGCGATGCCTTTGATCATCGCCAGCGCGTCGGCTTCGCTCAAGCCGTCTTCGAGGCCGAGCACGCTGGTGCCCTTGATGCTGTCCGGAATCACGCTGGCGCTCAGGGCTTCCAGGGAGTCGAAGCCGAGGCTGTTGAGCATGGCTTGCTCGTCACCGGCACGCGGGCCGATGTGGCGGGCGATGAATTCGTTGGCGGTGGTCAAATTGATCTGGGTCATGTCAGTGCTCCTCAGGCTTCGGCGTTGGCTTTGATCAGACGGTCGTAGGCGTCCTGATCGAGCAGTTTGGCGACCGCCGAAGCGTCGGCTGGCTGGAAGCGGAAGAACCAGCCTTCACCCAGCGGATCTTCGTTGACCAGTTCCGGGGAGCTGTCCAGCGCCGGGTTCACTTCCAGTACGTCCCCGTCGAGCGGCATGTACACGCCGCTGGCGGCTTTTACCGATTCCACGGTGGCTGCTTCAGCGCCTTTTTCGTAGGACTGCAGCTCAGGCAGTTGTACGAAAACCACGTCGCCCAATGCGTTCTGCGCGAAAGCGGTGATGCCGACGGTGACGCTGCCGTCAGCTTCGGTGCGCAGCCATTCGTGATCTTCAGTAAAACGCAATTCGCTCATGGAAACTCCTAAGGGGGCCAGACTCGTCTGGTGGACGCTGTTGAATGCTTGGGCAAAAAAGCCCGGGTATGACGGACTACATAGCAAGAACGCGGCCAATGTATTTTTTGTCATATAAAACAATTGGTTATGGTGTTTTACGAGTTATCGAGAATTGCCTGCTGTAGCGAAATCGATACGGCTATGATCGGAGAAGAAAGCTGAGGTGGATCAAAGCCTTGCACAGCCGTGATCGGGGAGGGGTGTAGCGATATCGTTCCGCTGTAGCGCTTTCAGTACAGCTGGAGGTCGCTTTTAAGACGATTATTGACTGAAAACCCGAGCTGTAGGAGCCGGCTTGCTGGCGATGGCAATTTTGAAAACGCCATCGCCAGCAAGCCGGCTCCTACAGGTCGGGGTGGTCTTCAGAAAGGCATCGCCAGCAAGCCGGCTCCTACAGGTCGGGGTGGTCTTTAGAAAGGCATCGCCAGCAAGCCGGCTCCTACAAGTGCGAGGCGTTCGTCAGAATGTGGTCACGGCTTGTTGGGAATGCCGTACTTACGAAGTCGATGAGCGATGGCCGTGTGGGAGGTTTGCAGGCGGCTGGCGAGTTGCCGGGTGGAGGGGTAGCTGACGTAGAGTTTTTCCAGCAGGGTTTTCTCGAACTCTTCCATGGCCTGTTCCAGACTGTCGACGTCGTGGTCGCCTTGGCGCGCGACAGAGGTGCCGGCGATGTCGAGATCGCCGATGTCCACCAGGCTACTTTCACAAATGGCCGCGGCGCGGAAAATCACGTTTTGCAGTTGCCGCACGTTGCCAGGCCAGCGGTTGCCGAGCAGGGCCGGATAAGTGCCCGGCGCGAGGCGACAGACCGGGCGCTGGATCTGCGCGCACGCCTGCTGCATGAAGTAACGGGCCAGCAGCAGGATGTCCTGGCCACGCTCGCGCAGTGGCGGTACTTCGACGTTGAGCACGTTGAGGCGATAGAACAGGTCTTCGCGAAACAACCCTTCGCTGACCATTTTTTCCAGGTCGCGGTGGGTCGCGCTGAGAATGCGTACGTTGACCTTCACTTCACGATCACCGCCGACCCGACGGAAGCTGCCGTCGTTGAGAAAACGCAGCAACTTGGCCTGCAAATACGGCGACATCTCACCGATCTCATCGAGAAACACTGTGCCCTGGTTGGCCAGTTCCATCAGCCCCGGTTTACCGCCTCGTTGTGCACCGGTGAAGGCACCGGGGGCGTAGCCGAAAAGTTCGCTTTCGGCGAGGTTCTCCGGCAATGCTGCACAGTTCAATGCCAGAAATGGCGAGTTGTGCCGCGCGCTGCTGGCATGGCAGGCTCGTGCCACCAACTCCTTGCCGGTGCCGGTTTCACCCTGGATCAGCAGCGGCGCATCAAGGGCCGCCACCCGTTGCGCGCGAACCTTGAGCGTGCGGATGACCGGCGACTCGCCCAGCAGCGCATCGAACCCTTCGGCGTGATCGTGGTGCAGGGCCGAGAGGCGTTCACCGATGCGATTGGGTTGATACAGAGTCAGCAGGGCGCCGGCGTCGGTAATTGGCGTGGCGTCCAGCAGTAGCGTCTGGCCGTTGACGGTCACTTCCCGCAGCGGCAAGCGAAAACCCTGTTCGAGCAACGCGTCGAGCAGTGCCGGGTCGGCGAACAGGTCGGCGACGCTTTCACCCGCCGGCTCACGGCCATACAGGGCGATCAACGCCGGGTTGGCCAGCAACACTTTGCCGGCGCTGTCCAGCGCCAGCACCGGGTCGGTCATGGCTGCGAGCAACGCGTCGAGCTGCAAGTGCCGGCGTTGGCCGGGCAGGATGTCGACCACGGTCATCGCCTGCACGCCCCGCACGCTCAGCAGCGCATCGCGCAGTTCTTCGAGGACTTCCGGGCTCAAGGTCGGCGCGTCGATATAAACGTTCGGCGGAACCATTTCCACCGCATCCAGATTGAGGTTACGCCCACCGAGCAGGGCCAGGACTTCCTGGGTGATACCGACGCGGTCGATGAAGCTGACGTGGATACGCATGGGGCGGTTTCGGGTTCTGGAGTGCGGAGGGTGGCAAGTATGCCTTGGAGCAGGGGGTAAGGTGAAATCCAGCGCAGGACTTCAGGCCAACGATGATCCCTGTGGGAGCGGGCTTGCCCGCGATGACGGTGGCAGATCCGGCATTGATGTGACAGATGTACCGCTATCGCGGGCAAGCCCGCTCCCACAGGGATTTGTGACTGACCACAGAATATGTGTTCGGGTTACTCGAAGTGCTCGGGGTTTACCGGATCGCCGGATTTCATATCCAACTGCTTCCGGATGTCTTCAAACATCAAATCGTAATGCTTGTGGACCGAGCCAATCTGGCTGTGTGACTTCGGAATTCCGTACTTCTCGGCAATTCTTGTCACATCCCTGGCGAAGTTGTAGGCCTCCTCTTTTGGCAGGAAGAAGGGCTCTGAGATGTCCTTGCCCTGAATGCTGCCATGCATGGTGAACAGGATGCCCTTTTCCCCTTTGTCGTTCTTGCTGACTTCATAGTCGAGGTGCACGTTGTAGTTGACATCATCCGGGGTCAGCGCATGACGTTCGATGTGCAAGTGACCCGGCTCAAACTGTGCCATAGACGTCTCTCCCTACAAGTAAGTAATGCCAGGTGTCGCGGTGCTGATGCGCGTGCCGGCCTTGCCCTGGACGATCGCTTCGATGTCCGCGAGTGAGCCGATCACCGCGACCTTTCCAGTATGGCGCGCGAATTCGCAGGCTGCCTGCACCTTCGGTCCCATGGAACCGGCGGCAAAGCCGAGTTTTTCCATTTCGTCCGGGTGAGCCTGGGCGATGGCTTTCTGCGTTGGTTTGCCGTAGTCGATAAACGCGGCGCTGACATCAGTGGCAATCACCAGCAGATCGGCTTCAAGCTGTTCGGCCAGCAGCGCCGAGCACAGGTCTTTGTCGATCACTGCTTCGACGCCTTCGAGTTTACCGGGCGCGGTGTACATGGTCGGGATGCCGCCACCGCCGGCGCAGATCACGATGCTGCTTTTTTCCAGCAGCCACTTGATCGGGCGAATCTCGAAGATGCGTTTCGGTTTCGGGCTGGCAACCACGCGACGATATTTGTCGCCGTCCGGGGCAATTGCCCAGCCTTTTTCGGCCGCGAGTTTTTCGGCCTCGTCCTTGCTGTAGACCGGGCCGATGGGTTTGGTCGGGTTCTTGAAGGCCGGGTCGTTGGCGTCGACTTCGACTTGGGTCAGCAGGGTGGCGAAGGGCACTTCGAAGTCCAGCAAGTTGCCCAGTTCCTGTTCGATGATGTAGCCGATCATGCCTTCGGTTTCGGCGCCGAGCACGTCCAGCGGATAAGGCGACACCGAGGTGTAGGCCGCCGCTTGCAGCGACAGCAGGCCGACTTGGGGGCCATTGCCGTGGGCGATGACCAGTTGGTTGCCGGAGTGGATCTTGGCGATCTGCTCGGTGGCGATCCGGATGTTGGCGCGCTGGTTGTCAGCGGTCATCGGTTCACCCCGGCGAAGCAGGGCGTTCCCGCCCAGAGCAACGACGATACGCATGGTGCATGTCCTTCTAAAAGAGAGGTAAGCGGGCCTGTGGGAGCTGGCTTGCCAGCGATGGCCGCACCTCGGTGATTCTGATAAACCGCGGTGATCCCATCGCTGGCAAGCCAGCTCCCACAAGGGGCCGCGTCAGCCGTTACAGGTCAGCCAGCGTCGACACCAGAATCGCCTTGATCGTGTGCATGCGGTTTTCCGCTTGCTCGAAGGCAATGCAGGCCGGCGACTCGAAGACGTCATCGGTTACTTCGATGCCGTTTTTCAGGTTCGGGTACTGCTCGGCGATCTGCTTGCCGATTTTGGTGTCGCTGTTGTGGAACGCCGGCAGGCAGTGCATGAACTTGGTGCGCGGGTTACCGGTGGCTTTCATCAGTTCGGCGTTGACC
Source organism: Pseudomonas fluorescens (assembly GCF_000802965.1). Taxonomy (GTDB): domain Bacteria; phylum Pseudomonadota; class Gammaproteobacteria; order Pseudomonadales; family Pseudomonadaceae; genus Aquipseudomonas; species Aquipseudomonas fluorescens_A. Next base: position 268,475 of record NZ_JSAK01000018.1, read on the forward strand.
TGATATGGCAGCAATTGCTGGATGCGTTCGGCCCAGGCTTCGACCGGCTCACCCATGGACACCCAGACGTCGGTGTGGATGAAGTCCACGCCTTTGACCGCCGCTTTCGGGTCTTCGGTCAGCGTGATGCGCGCGCCGCTCTCTTCAGCGTATTTTTTGCAGCGCGCGACCAGGTCGTCCAGCGGCCACAGGGCTTTCGGTGCACAGATGCGCACGTCCATGCCAAGTTTGGCGCCGATCAGCAATAGCGAGTTGCCCATGTTGTTGCGCGCATCGCCGAGGTAGACGTAGCTGATTTCGTGGATCGGCTTGTCGGCGTTCTCACGCATGGTCAGCACGTCGGCGATCATTTGCGTCGGGTGATATTCATCGGTCAGGCCGTTGAACACCGGCACGCCAGCGAACTTGGCCAGTTCTTCGACGATTTCCTGTTTGAAGCCACGGTACTCGATGGCGTCGTACATGCGCCCGAGCACGCGGGCGGTGTCTTTCATGCTTTCCTTGTGGCCGATCTGCGAGGAGTTCGGGTCGATGTAGGTGACGTTGGCGCCCTGGTCATAGGCGGCGACTTCGAAGGCACAACGGGTGCGGGTCGAGGTTTTTTCGAAAATCAGGGCAATGTTGTTGCCTTTGAGGTGTTGCTGCTCGGTGCCGGTGTACTTGGCGCGTTTGAGGTCGCGGGAGAGGTCGAGCAGGTAGCGCAATTCGCGAGGGGTGTGATGTTCCAGGCTCAGCAGATTGCGGTTATGAATATTGAACGCCATTTTGGATCTCCTAAGTTGTCGGTTATCCCCTTGGCCGCGCATGCCGTGGGGTAGACGGCAGCGCGGGCCAAGGCTGTCAGGTTAGTAGTCGATCGGATCGCGGATGATCGGGCAGGTCATGCAATGGCCGCCGCCACGACCGCGGCCGAGTTCGCCGGCGCTGATGGTGATGACTTCCACCCCGGCCTTGCGCAGCAGGGTGTTGGTGTAGGTGTTGCGGTCGTAGCCGATGACCACGCCGGGTTCCACGGCCACCACGTTGTTACCGTCGTCCCATTGCTCGCGTTCGGCGGCGAAGCTGTTGCCACCGGTTTCGACGACGCGCAGGGCTTTGAGGTTGAGGGCCTTGGCCACGGTGTCGAGGAAGTTGGTTTCTTCGCGACGGATGTCGATGCCGCCCGGTTTGCTTTCGTCCGGGCGCAGGGTGAAGGCGACAATCTGGTTCACCACTTCCGGGAAGATGGTCACCAAATCGCGGTCGCAGAAACTGAACACGGTGTCCAGGTGCATCGCCGCGCGGGATTTCGGCAGGCCGGCGACGATGACTTTTTCCACGGCTTTTTTCTGGAACAGATTCACCGCCAGTTGAGCAATGGCCTGGCGAGAAGAGCGTTCGCCCATGCCGATCAATACCACGCCGTTGCCGATCGGCATTACGTCGCCACCCTCAAGGGTGGAGTTACCGTGGTCCCTGTCCGGGTCGCCATACCAGATTTCGAATTCGGCGTTGGTGAATTGCGGATGGAACTTGTAGATGGCGGTGGTCAGCAGGGTTTCCTGGCGGCGCGCCGGCCAGTACATCGGGTTGAGGGTGACGCCACCGTAGATCCAGCAGGTGGTATCACGGGTGAACTGGGTGTTGGGCAGCGGCGGCAGAATGAAGCTTGTATGGCCGAGGAAACCGCGGAACATCTCGATGGCCTTGCCGCCGAAACTGGTGGGCAGATCGTCACCCGACACGCCGCCGATCAGGAACTCGGCGATGTGTCGCGGTTCCAGGCTGCGCAGCCACGAACTGGTTTCATTGATCAGGCCCAGGCCCACCGAATCGGGGGTGATCTTGCGTTCGAGGATCCAGTCCAGGGCTTCGGGGATGGCGACGATGTCGGTCAGCAGGTTGTGCATTTCCAGCACGTCGATGTTGCGTTCACGCATTTTAGTGACGAAATCGAAATGGTCGCGCTTGGCCTGGGCCACCCACAGCACATCGTCGAAAAGCAATTCGTCGCAGTTGTTCGGGGTCAGCCTCTGATGGGCGAGGCCGGGGGAGCAAACCATGACTTTGCGCAGTTTGCCGGCTTCGGAATGGACGCCGTACTTAACTTTTTCCGTGGTCATTTCAGTGAACCTCCAGATGGCAAAACAGTCGTGTTACAGGGTCAGGAAGCCGTCGTAGAGGCCGTAGGCCGCCACCAGGGCGCCGACGACCACCAAGGCGAAAATCAGCTTCTCGACATTGGTGAAAACCGGTTTGTTGAGTTCCAGCTTGGCCTTGGCGAACAGGATCGCGCCGGGGGCATAAAGCAGTGCCGAAAGCAGCAGGTATTTGATACCGCCGGCGTACAGCAGCCAGACCGCGTAGATCAGCGCCACGGCGCCAATGATCAGATCCTTCTGCCGATCACCCGCCGCACCTTCGTAGGTTTCGCCGCGAACTGCCAACAGCAGGGCATAGGCTGCCGACCACAGGTACGGCACCAGGATCATTGAAGTGGCGAGGTAGATCAGCGACAGGTAAGTGCTGGCCGAAAACAGCGTGATGATCAGAAATATCTGGACCATGGCGTTGGTCAGCCAGAGGGCGTTGACCGGCACCTGGTTGGCGTTTTCCTTGCGCAGGAACGCGGGCATGGTGTGGTCCTTGGCGGCGGCGAACATGATCTCCGCGCACAGCAGCACCCACGACAACAGTGCACCCAGCAGCGAAATGATCAGACCAACGCTGATCAGCACGGCCCCCCATTTGCCGACCACATGCTCCAGCACGGCGGCCATCGACGGGTTCTGCAGCTTGGCCAGTTCCGGTTGGGTCAGGATGCCCAGCGACAGCACGTTCACCAGCACCAGAATCAGCAACACGGAGATAAAACCGATCACCGTGGCTTTACCCACATCACTGCGTTTTTCCGCACGGGCCGAGAAAATGCTCGCGCCTTCGATGCCGATGAACACCCACACGGTGACCAGCATCATGTTGCGCACCTGGTCCATCACGCTGCCCAGGTCGGGGTTTTTCAGGCCCCAGATATCGGCAGTGAAGATGTCCAGTTTGAAGGCGAACACGGCAATAAGGATGAACAGCACCAGTGGCACGATCTTGGCCACGGTGGTGACCAGGTTGATGAACGCCGCTTCCTTGATCCCCCGCAGCACGAGCAAATGCACGGCCCACAACAACACCGACGCGCCGATCACGGCGGCTACCGTGTTGCCTTCGCCGAAGATCGGGAAAAAATAACCGAGGGTGCTGAACAGCAAAACGAAGTAGCCAACGTTCCCCAGCCAGGCACTGATCCAGTACCCCCAGGCGGATGAGAAACCCATGTAGTCGCCGAAACCGGCCTTGGCGTAGGCGTAGACCCCGCCGTCCAGGTCAGGCTTGCGGTTGGCCAGGGTCTGGAACACAAACGCGAGGGTAAGCATGCCGACAGCGGTGATCGCCCAACCAATTAGAATGGCGCCGACGTCAGCACTGGCCGCCATGTTTTGCGGCAGCGAAAAGATACCGCCGCCAATCATTGAACCGACGACTAATGCAACCAGCGCGCCGAGTTTCAGTTTTCCGGGAGCTTCAGACATTGCATGACTCCATTGCAGGAGAAGTGAGACGACACACTAAATCCGCCAGCCCTTCAGTCGGCTGACCTGGATCAGTGCATGTCTACATTCCGTTGTTAATAACTGAAAGAGTAGCTCGCACAACATTACTGCCCGTATTGCCTGTTCTAGAGACGTTGTTGAATTTTTGTTGAAACTTTTTCGCATTCCCTGCGACTTATGAAGCTAGTTCGTTTTGGCCAATGCGCAACTTTTCCTGGTGGGTTGTAAGAACCAAATTTGCTTATGAATCGGCCTGTATAAAGCGAATGAATATATCGATGTCTGCTGTGATGATTTTGGTAATAAAAATGTCGTTTGTTGGCGTTATTCAGTAAACGTCATTACGCTTCATCCGTAAGTTAACGCCGGTTATGTGACGATCTCGCGGCGACTGCCGCCCCTTGGGAATGGAGACGCAGCCATGTCGCAATCGACGCAAAAACTTCGCCTGAGCGCACTGATCGCCCTGGTGGTGGGGTCGATGATTGGGGGCGGGATCTTTTCCCTGCCGCAGAACATGGCGGCCAAAGCCGATGCCGGTGCGATATTGATTGGCTGGGCGATCACTGCCGTCGGCATGCTCACCCTGGCGTTTGTGTTCCAGACACTGGCCAATCGCAAACCGGAACTGGACTCGGGCGTGTACGCCTACGCCAAGGCCGGTTTTGGCAATTACATGGGTTTCTCGTCAGCCTGGGGTTACTGGATCAGTGCCTGGCTGGGGAATGTCGGCTACTTCGTCCTGCTGTTCAGCACCCTGGGTTTTTTCTTTCCGGTCTTTGGCGAAGGCAACACACCGATTGCCATCGCCTGTGCATCGGTGTTGCTCTGGACCGTGCATTTTGTAGTGATGCGCGGGATCAAGGAGGCGGCGTTCATCAATCTGCTGACGACCGTGGCCAAGATCGTCCCGCTGATCCTGTTCATCGTCATCGCGGCAGTGGCGTTCAAGGCGGACATCTTCACCCGGGACATCTGGGGCCGCAGTAACCCGAGTTTCGGCAGCGTGATGGACCAGGTGCGCAACATGATGCTGGTGACGGTGTTCGTCTTCATCGGCATCGAAGGCGCCAGTGTCTATTCAGCGCGGGCGCAGAAGCGTTCGGACGTGGGCCGGGCGACGGTGATCGGTTTTCTCGGGGTACTGGCGCTGCTGGTGCTGGTGAATGTGCTGTCGCTGGGCATCATGAGCCAGCCGGAACTGGCCAGCTTGCAGAACCCGTCGCTGGCCTCGGTGCTGGAACATATCGTCGGCCCGTGGGGCGCTTTGCTGATCAGCGTTGGCCTGGCGATTTCACTGTTGGGTGCCTTGTTGTCATGGGCGCTGCTGTGCGCCGAAATCCTCTTCGCCACGGCGAAAGACAAGACCATGCCAGCGTTCCTGACCAAGGAAAACGCCAACCATGTGCCGGTCAATGCGTTGTGGCTGACCAACACGATGATCCAGCTGTTCTTGTTGATCACGCTGTTTTCCGCCGGCACCTACACCAGCCTGATTTACCTTGCGTCGTCGATGATTCTGGTGCCGTACCTGTGGTCGGCGGCGTATGCGGTGCTGTTGAGCGGGCGTGGTGAAACCTACGAACACGCATCGGCGGAACGCACCAAGGATCTGCTGATCGGCGCCGTCGCCGTGAGTTACGCGGTGTGGTTGTTGTACGCCGGTGGTTTGAAGTATTTGCTGCTCTCGGCGCTGCTGTATGCGCCGGGGGTGATTCTGTTTGCCAAGGCCCGGCATGAGCAGGGCATGCCAGTGTTCACCCTGGTCGAGAAGGGCATATTCACTTGCGTTGTGTGCGGTGCGGGGCTGGCGGCGTATGCGTTGTACAGCGGGGTGCTGAGTCTGTGAAGGTGTTGATGGCATTCGCTGCGCCCTATGACTGGCCGGCGATGCTGGGTTTTTTATCGGCACGGGCGATTGCCGGAATGGAAACGGTGGTTGGCGATGTTTACTCGCGCAGCATTGTCTTGAACGGGGTTCACGGCACGCTGTCGATCCAGCCAGCGATTGCCGACGCGCTGGAGTTGACGCTGGATTTTCCCGACCCGACAGCGTTGCCAGAAATCATCGCGCGATTGCGACGGATGTTTGATCTGGACGCCGACCTGATCACGATGCAACGACATCTAAGCAACGATCCGCTGCTGGCACGGCTGATTGCCGAGCGTCCGGGGCTGCGCGTACCGGGGGCGTGGGACGGGTTGGAGCTGGCCATTCGTGCGGTGTTGGGGCAGCAGATTACGGTGGTGGCGGCGATCAAACTGGCGGGCAAACTGGTTGCGCAGTACGGCGTGCCATTAGTTTCGCCTCGGGAAGGATTGACCCACGTTTTTCCGGATGCCTCGGTATTAGCGGCAGCGGATTTGGCGACGCTGGGGATGCCGAAAAGTCGTGGCCGCACTTTATCGGGAGTCGCTCAGGCATTACTGGATGATCCTTTGTTGTTTGAGCCGGGTCGGGAGGGTGGTGTTGCGCGATTGCTGGCGCTGCATGGGATCGGTGAGTGGACGGCGCAGTACATCGCGCTGCGGCAGTTGCGCGAGATGGATGGATTTGCGAACGGGGATGTGGGGTTGATCAATGCGCTCGCTGCGCTGGAAGGTGAACCGGTGACGGCAAAGCAGCTTTTATTGCGGGCTGAGGCTTGGCGGCCTTATCGAGGGTATGCGGCGCAGTTGCTTTGGACTTCGTTGAGTCGTGCGGATTGAGGCGCATCTGGTTTTTGTGTTGAAAGGTCTGACGCCATCGCTGGCAAGCCAGCTCCCACAGGGTTACGCGGTGCCAGCGATGGCTATTTGTCAGTCACCACCACTGTGCGCGGTGTGAACCCAATTCCCCAGCCGCAATCGCCCACTGAAGCGGCGTCCCGGTGATCTTCAGCGGTACATGCAACCGATGCGCTGGCCCCCAGGATGTCTGCTCGACCAACATCCCCTGATCTTGATCATCCTCGGCCCGCAACGACCCCTCCGTTCCGCGTCCATTGTCGATTAACAGTTTCGCCGTCCGCGCCAACGACAACCGCGCCGATCCGCCGATTCCGCTGCTCAAGCGTTCAGCCAACAACTTGATCGCACTGGCCGCCATCAGATATCCAGTGGCGTGATCAAGGGCTTGCAATGGCAGTGGCGTCGGTTTGTCCGTGTGCTGCCATTGCATGCCGGCTTCGGCAATCCCGCTGCTCATCTGCACCAGGCTGTCGAATCCGCGGCGGTTCTGCCATGGGCCGCTCCAGCCGTAGGCGTTCAGGCAAACGTCAATCAGGCCGGGGGCGAGTTGTTGCCGTTCGGCGGCACCGAATCCCAGGCGTTCCAGCGCGTCGGCGCGATAGCCATGGAGCACGATGTCGGCGTCTTTGAGCAGGCTTTCAAAGAGCGTGCGATCCGCCTTGTCGTGCAGATCCAGGTGCGCGCAGCGCTTGCCCAGGGTCATTTCCGGCACCACGCCGGGCTCGTTCCAGCTCGGTGGGTCGATACGCAACACGTCGGCACCAAGGCCGGCGAGAAAGCGGCTGGCGACCGGGCCGGCGAGTACGCGGGTCAAATCCAGCACCTTGATTCCGGCCAATGGCTGCGCCACCGAACCTTGCCACGGTTTGACGTTGTGCCCGCTGTGCTGGCCGAACTGAATCAACGGTTCGGCGTTTACTGCGCGACCTTGAGGGTGAGCCTGCCATTGTTCCCAATTGCGCATTTCGGCAGCACAGCCACCGGCATCGACCACGGCTTGCTCCAGATCGCTTTTGGCCCATTGCGCCACTTTGCTCGCCATCGCGGCACGGTCGGCACAAGCGCCGAGTACGGTTTCGGCAGCGGCGCGGTGATGGGGCGCGTTGGTGTGCAGACGGATCCAGCCGTCCTTGGCGGCGTAGTCACCGGCGATGGGGTCCCACAAGGGTGGAACGCTCCAGCCGACCGGGCGCAGCGAGGTCGCGAACCAGAACGAGGCTAGGCGTCGGTCGACTTCAACGGCGGGCAATCGACCGGTTTGTTGAAGCAACAATTCGCTGACGGCTTGGCCGGCGGCTGCGATGCTGGCACAGGCCAGGTCGGTGACGGCAAACGCCGAGGGCAGGGCGCCTGTCGAGGTGAACGGGATCGGGGTGTGGGGCAAGCCGAGTGCGGCTTGAATGGACGTGAGCAGATCAGTCATTGAAGGCCCTCCGAAACGAGAGCCCGAGCATAAATCAAAAAAACCGCGAGCCGGATGAATTCCTTTGTTGGAGCTGGCTTGCCGGCGATGGCGGCATGGCATTCAACACCCTGTCGCCTGAACGGTCGCTATCGCTGGCAAGCCAGCTCCTACAGGGCCGGCGGGTTACACGCGGAACTGATCCATCAATTTCATTTGATGGGTGGTCAGGTTGTTGAGTTGGCTGCTGATCTGCGCCGATTCAGTGGCCTGGCCGGTCAGGGTCTCGGTGACGGTGCGGATCGCCGAGACGTTGCGGTTGACCTCTTCGGCCACGGCGCTTTGCTGTTCGGCGGCGCTGGCGATTTGCAGGTTCATGTCGCTGATCACGGTAACCGCGTCGCTGATTTTGCTCAGGGCCTGCACCGCCTGCTGGATCTGTCCGGCGTTGCTGTGGGCCTGGGTCTGGCTCGAATGCATGGTGGCGACCACGCCGCGGGTGCCGCTCTGGATGCGTTCGATCACCAGGCGAATTTCTTCCACCGAGTCCTGGGTGCGTTTGGCCAGGTTGCGCACTTCGTCGGCAACCACGGCGAACCCGCGACCGCTTTCGCCGGCACGGGCGGCTTCGATCGCCGCGTTGAGCGCCAGCAGGTTGGTCTGTTCGGCGATGCTGCGGATTACCTCCAGCACCGAACCAATCTGCTCGCTGTTCACCGCCAACGCTTCAACCTCGGTCACTGCCTTGCTGACCTCATCGGCCAGTTGATTGATGTCGCGGGTACTGCGCTCGATGATTTGCATGCCATCGCGGGCTGACTGGTCGGCGCCCTTGGCCGCACTCGCGGCGTTCGATGCGCTGTTGGCGACATCGTGCGCCGTGGCACTCATTTCGTTGGACGCGGTCGCCACCTGGTCGATTTCGCGGAACTGCACCTGCATGCCCTCACTGGTCTGGCGGGCGATTTCCGAAGACTGGTCGGCAGTGCCGCGCGCGTCGGTGATGCTTTGCTTGATCTGCGCGATGGTCGGCTGCAGCTTGTCGAGGAAGCGGTTGAACCAACTGACCAGTTCGCCCAGCTCATCTTTCTTGCTGTAGTGCAGGCGTTGGGTCAGGTCGCCGTCGCCGCTGGCAATCGCCTTGAGCATTTCGGCCACGCTGTTGATCGGCCGGGTGACGCCGGAAGCGGTCAGCCAGATCAGCAACAAACCGATCAGGCCGGCAATGATCGCCACACCCACGGCTTTGATCGTGCCGCTTTGCTGGGCGTCGTCGAGCACCGCTTGCAGTTTTACTGAGTCGGCCAGCAACACTTGTTTCGGCAGGTCGATGATCACGCCCCAGGCTTTGGAGTCGGCAATCGGGCTGACCGGGTAAACCGCGCGGATCAGGTCACCCTGTTGCAGAATTTTCGGTGCGCCCGCGCCGAGCAGTTGCAAGATGTCCTTGCCGTCCGCGCCGAGGGTATCGCCGATGCTTTTGCCTACCTTGCCAGCGTCGACGCTGTAGGCTGCCATCACGCCGGTGCCGGAGACGATCAGCATGTGCCCGGCGCTGTTGAACAGCTCTCGCTGGGAGTCGACCGCCGCTGCTTGCAGGGCGTCGAGGGCGATGTCGATACCGACCACGCCGATGGCCTTGCCATCCACCAGCAGTGGCACGGAAATGGTGGTCATCAACACTTCCTTGTTACCGACCGTATCGGCGTACGGGTCGAGCAGGCAGGTGCGCTTGCTGTCCCGAGGGCAGGTGTACCAGACGTTGTACGGCGTGCCACTCAGGTTCAGGGTGGTTTTGGTCATGTCCTCTTCGACCATGATGGTGTTGAGCGCTTCGCCCCCGGCGCGGCTCCAATAGGTGGCAAAACGTCCGGCTTCGTTGGACTGGCGAGCGGCGTCATTGGCGAATTCGCTGTCCTTGCCATCCAGGCCATTGGGCTCGAACGCCAGCCAGATCCCCAGCACTTTGTTGTTGCGCTCGAAGGCGGTTTTCAGGCTCTGGTTCAATTCCTCACGCAGCGCGCCGGCCTCCAGCGAGCGCTTGGTGGCCATGGCGCGCATGTCCTTGATCTGATCGGCCAAGGCAGTTACCACCGTCAGCGTCTCGCCAAATGTCTTCTGCACCCGCACCGCCTGCTCGGCGGCCTTGGCCTGCAGCAAGTCCTGCACACTGTCGGTGAGCATCTTGCTGCTGGAAGTGCTGACCAATTTATCGTTTTCGTTGGTTTGGTAGAAATTCATGCCGACGATCAACGCGACCACACCCAGCAGGCACAGACCGGAGAGCAGGACAATTTTCAGGCGGATGGACAGTGAGTCGAACATGGGGCGAACTCGCGAATGGATGAGCTGTTGGCTAGGAGTCAAAGGCGACTCGATACGCCAAATCCATTCAGCGCCATTCAATGCTCATCGGCGCAGGGCGGGTGTTGCATTAACGGGTCGCCGACGAACGGTAGTGATTGATCGTTTGCGCAGGAAAATGTGCCGAAAATCGAAATAAAAACGGGGGAAAACGCGGCGGGGTTCAGAAACGTTGCGGCAGTGATTCGGGGCGCGACCAGATCCACAGATTGCCCAGGCCCATTCCGGCAATCGCCAGGTAAATCGGCCAGCCATGATCGAGCATCACCAGCATCAGGGTGGCACACAGCAGCATGCTGACGGTGGCACTGACCTTGGCCCGGCGCGTGATGATTTTGCCGTTGCGCCAGTTGCTGAGAATGGGGCCGAACAACCGATGGTTTTCCAGCCAGGCACTCAAGCGCGGCGAGCTTCTAGTCGCGGCCCAGGCGGCCAGCAAGATGAATTCGGTGGTGGGCAGGCCGGGGATGACGATGGCGATCAGGCCGATGCCAAGGCTGACGTAGGCCAGCAGTCCGAAGAGCAGGCGGGTGAGTTTTGAGGTGGCGGGCATGGGCTCAGGAAAACTAATGTGAGGCTTGATCGGAATATCGCGGCTCCGCTCGGGTCATGTAGGAGATGCCGAAGGCTGCGATCTTTTGATCTTGATCATCTTGATATCGTAAAAACCAAGATCAAAAGATCGCAGCCTGCGGCAGCGCCTACAGGGGTGTACCCCGTGTAGTCAGGCGGTTTCCGGGGCTGTGGCGTAAGCCTGTTCCAGCAACACTGTGAAGCGGTTGAAGGCGTCGATGGCGCCTTTATCCAGTTCAGCTTCTTCTTGGGCGCTGAGCTCAAGTCCATCAAGGGTTTTGACGAAGCTTTTCCAGCCTTCAGCACGGCCACCGGCCGGTTCGGCAAGGTGACGGGCGCCGAAGGTTTCGCTCAAGCCAACACCCACTGCGCGTTTGATCAGGAACGCCGCGCCAAGCTTCGAACCTTCGGATACGAAAAGCCAGCCCAATGCTTCAGCCTTGCTCGGGTTGTTCACCGCGCCTGCGACCGGATCCGGCACGTCAGTTTCCAGGTCTGCCAGGTCAGCCTTGGCGGCTTCCGCCCGGCAGCGAGCGGGCAAGTCAGGGACGATGTCGGTCAGTTGCGCATCGTTGTACAGCGCCACCAGTTCCGACTGGAACAGGTACTGCGCCACCACGAAACGGGCGAAGTTGGCTTGGGTTTCGAACGGTGCGTGGGCTTTGACCAGGGCGTCGAGTTTGCTGTGCGGTTCGTGGGTGATCTGGTTCAGGCGTTGCGAACGCAAGGCCGGGCGTTGAGCCGTGTCCTGAGTGGTCATGGGAAATCCTTGAGAAAGAGAAGAGCCTGGTAACGAGACGAATGAGCAGGGGCGCGAGAGTAAAAAATCCTCACTGCGTAGCATTAATAAACGCCGCGCAGTGAGGGGGAGGGATCAGATGTCCCAGATCAGATTGACCGCGAAGTTGCGACCCGGTTGGGTCAGGCGATCGAGGTTGGCCGGTTGTGTCACCGAGGCCTCGCCGACACTGTCGTAGCCGCGTACGTCATCCCACTGCCAGTACTTTTTGTTGGTCAGGTTGTAGAGGCCCGCGTTGATGGTCACGTCGTCGGTCACCTTGTAGAAACCGGCCAGGTCGAGCACGCCATAACCCGGGGTCTTGAATTGGGTGCTGGTGCCGTCCGGGGTCTTGAAGCTGGTGCTGTCGACACGAGTCTTGCGCTTGACCAGTGTCCAGTTCAGCAGGGCACCGTATTTGTCTTGCTCGTAACCCAGTCCGAAGACGCCGGTCAGCGGGTTGATGCTGTTAAGCGGCTGGCCGGTGTCATCGTTACGGCCGTACAGGTAAGCCATCGAGCCCTGGGTGTAGAGGCCGGTCGGGGCGCCGAAGCTGTCCAGGTTCAGGCGGCCCTTGAGTTCGACACCTTTGATGGTGGCGTGGGCGATGTTGTTGCTCTGGAACGTGGTCTCGGTGTAGCCGGGGGTAATGGCGTTCTCGTCGATGAAGTCGCGGTATTTGTTGTAGAACACCGCCATATCGAAAGAGCCGGCTTCGAACTGGCCGCGCAAGCCTGTTTCATAGCTTTTGCTCTTTTCCGGTTCGAGGTCCGGATTGGGCGCGACCTGATAGCCGCCCGCCAGGTTTTCGAAACGACCATACAAGGCCTTGGCGGTCGGCGTGCGGAAGCCTTCGGCGTACTGGCCGTACCAAGTGTAATTGTCGTTGAAGCTGTAAGTAGTGCCGAATTTTGGCGACAGACGATGCCAGGTTTTGCTGTCATCGCTCACATCGCCGTTGCCGCTCTGGTCAGCGGTGGCCAGGAACTCTTCAGTCACGTGTGGATCAAGTTTGGTGTAGTCATAGCGTGCACCGGGCAGGAAGGTCCAGTTCCCCCAACTGATCTGATCCTGGGCAAACAGGCTGTAGCTGGTGATGGTCGGGTCCGGGAAATCGCTGGCCGGTGTCAGGGTATCGGCAGCGCTCGGGGCACCGATCACCCGGCAGGCGCCGGCCACCGTCAGGCAGGTGCCGCTGCCGGTGCGCAGGCCGGTGACTTTATCCTGTTTGATGGTGGTGCCGTAGGTGATGCGGTGATCGGTATCGGCGATGGCAAACGACTTGTCTGCCTGGGCATCGAACACCCATTGGCGATCCTTGTAAGTGGTATCGCGTTTGCGCAGCACAGTACGCGATGGCGCGTAGATTTCTTCGGTGCTTTGGTCGGCCTTGGCGATCTGGTAATTCAGCGACCACTTGATGTTGTCGGCCAGAGCTGTGTCCAGGCCGAAGCGATGCTCAATGCCGAAACGTTCGCGAGTGACGGTGTCGTTGCCGGTTCGGGATTTATAGAAGCCGAAGCCGCGCCCTGCGTTGAACGGGCCGCCCACCGCGCTTAACTGGTTGGTATCGACGTCGTCCTTGTAGTGCTCGTAGGTCAGGCCCAGGCGCGCGTCGTCGGCGTAATCCCAGCCCAGCTTGGCCAGCACGTTGGTGGTGCGCACGTCCTCAGGGTTGGCCTCTGTGCGATTCAGGCCGGTGCCGCCGGTTTCGCCGTAGGACTCGGTTTCATGGCCGTTGCGCTGACTCAGGTGCAACAAACCGTCGAACTCGCCGGTACGGCCAGCCACGGTGCCAGAGGTCAGCCAGCTGTCATCGGCCGAGCTGTAACCGGTTTTCAGGCGCGCGCCCACGTCCTTACCCGGCTTGATGATGTCGTCCGCATCCAGCGTGTAGTAGCTGACCGCGCCGCCGATGGCATTGCTGCCGTACAGCACCGACGCAGGGCCGCGGAGAATTTCCACGCGCTTGACGATTTCCGGGTCGACATAATTGCGATTAGTCTGGGCATACGGGCCGTTGAAAAAACTGTCGGGCACCTGCACCCCATCGACCTGGGTCAATACGCGGTCGCCGTCGATACCACGGATGTTATACCCGGTAAGGCCTGCGCGCTGACCGGCGCCGCCGACCGAAACACCCGGCTCGTAGCGCACCAGATCCTTGATGTTATTCACATTGTTGCGGTCCAGATCTTCTCGGGTCTGCACCGTGACGGTGCTGGGCACGCTGTTGACATCCTGCTCGTTACGCGTGGCGCTGATCGTCACCTGCTGCAAATTGAGGGTGCCGGCACTGGTACGTCGTTCCAGCACAATGTTGTTGTTACCCAGTTTGCGATAGCTCAGGTTGGTCCCCACCAACAGGCGATCCAGTGCTTTCTCCGGCGGCAGTGACCCGCGTACACCCGGCGATGTCACACCTTCGCCCAACTCTGCGGGCAAGCCGACCTGCCACCCGGTCACGGCAGTGAAGGCATTGAGTGCCGACACCAGCGACTGCGGCGCAATGGCGAACGAGTAATCGCCCATGTTACGGCTGGGTTGTTCGGGGGTGGCGGCCATGACCGGTGCTGTTCCGGCCATCAGGATGGCGGCGGTCAGCAACGACAGCACGCGGGAAGGTGAAGAGGCTTGGCGGGTAAGGCGAGAGGACATCGATAGCGCTCCGTGTCGCACGAATCTTTATAGGTGCTGATTGGCATTTATAGATGCGAATCAATTGCATTGGCTATAACGAGACGTACGAGGATTGGCTATCGAGTAAAAATAATTCTCATTTAGTTCAAAATCACCAGTGCCGGAAATTCCTTGAGCTTGGCGGAGGTGATGTGGGCGAGGGAGCGCACCACGTCCAGTGGCTGATCGAGACGGTAGTTGCCCGTCACAGCGACATCGGCCAACTGCTCGTTGTTGTTGATGATCCAGCCCGGGTAATAGCGCCGCAGCTCCGCGAGCACCTGGCTCAGCGGGCAGTTTTCGAACACCAGTCGACCCTGGACCCAAGCCAGGTCAGTGGCGGCATCCAGCTTGGCCGGGCGGTCGAAACCGTTGGGGCCGATGCGGATACTTTCCCCGGCAGACAGTCGAATCCGCGCGTCGTCGCGGGTGGCGCGCAGGTCGACATCCCCGCGTTGCACCCGAACCTGTGTCACGCCATCTAGGTAGCGCACGGCAAACGCCGTATCGCGAACGCTCGCTTTCACAGGGCCGGCGTCGATTTCCAGTGGTTGGCCACGATGGGGCTGCACCTCGAAAAACGCCTCGCCCTGATACAGGCGCGCCACGCGCTGTTGATCGGTGATGGTGCTGGAAAACGCCGAGTTGGTGTTGAGCAGGACTTTCGAACCGTCCTCCAGTTGCAGGCGCTGGCGCTCACCGACCACGGTCAAGTGATCGGCCTGCAAACGCATCGGCAGATTGCTGAAGCTGAACAGGCCGAGGATCAGCACCGCAGCGGTAGCCAGCGGTTTCCAGTGTGGGCGCAGGCGCGACAGGACGGTGACTTTCGCCGGGCGCGCGGCCAGGCTTTGCGCGCACTGCGTGACTTGCGGACCGTTCCAGATCGCCTGTGCCTTGGCGAAAACATCGGCATGCGCCGGATCGGCCGCGAGCCACTGGTGGAACTGTCGGGTTTGTTCTTCGCTCGGGCTGTCCAGCACGATCAGCCAGTCCAGGGCCTGGTCCATCGCGTCAGCAGTGTCCTGCGCCGGCGAAGGCTCAGGGGAGCGGTGGGTGTCCGTCACGGTGTTTCCTCGGCGTGTTTGTGCACGACTGTTTTTTTAGTGAAGCGCAAAAGAGGGGCAAGGGTAGCCCTGATGATCAAAGCCGTCGAGACACAGGTGACTCAGTGGCCGTTTGCCCGCTCGGCGACGCCGATGCAGACCGTCATGATCAGCTTCAGTTCTTTTTGCACGGTACTGAGCGATACACCGAGTTTTTCGGCGATCTCCAGGTAGCTGTGGCCGTGCAGGCGACTGAGGATGAAAATCTGCTGCTGTCGTGGGCTGAGTTGACTGAGGCGCACGTTCAAACGCTCGAGCAATTGTTCGGCATGGGCGGCGTCCTCGGCACTGCTGGCAGGGGCGGCGACGCTTTCCACTACGTCCAGCGGCACGTCGTCGACCATGGTGCGCGAATGAATGCGTCGCGCGCGCAAATGGTCCAGCGCCAGGTTGCGCGCGGTCTGAAACACAAAGGGTTCAAGGTGATCGATGGCCCGCTCGCTGAGCGCCCGGGTCACGCGCAGGTAGGTTTCCTGTAGCAGGTCTTCGGCGGTGCTGTGGTTGTTGACCATCCGCTCCAGCGTGCGCAGCAACGAGATGCGCTGGGTGATGAAGACGTCGTTGAAGCGCGATTGACTCACGGGAGGGGAGGACCTGATCCATTTTGAGCGAATGATAATGCTTATCATCTATGCGGGTGGTCAAGTGTTTGTTTGTAAGCCTTGTCTTTACATTTCAAACGGGGTGACGCGGACAAAGCGTCTCTCGCCTGGCAAAAAGTTGCGCACTTTTAAGCAGCGGAATGGGAAGAGTCAGCGCAGCCTCATTTCGAGCGACTGCGCGGAGAGTTACAGCAGAAGACTTTAGAATCGTTAACGCCGACCCGACAAATACGCCACGTAATCCGGAATCCGGTGCTCGTGCGCCTGATCCATCAACGGGCTGCTGAGTAGATAGTCGGCGCTGCATTCGTTGCACGCCACCGGAATGTTCCACACCGCTGCGACTCGCAGCAAAGCCTTGATGTCCGGGTCGTGTGGCTGCGGTTCGAACGGGTCCCAGAAGAACACCAGCATGTCGACCCGTTGCTCGGCGATTCGCCCGCCGAGCTGTTGGTCACCGCCCAACGGGCCACTGATCATGCTTTCCACGGGCAAGTCGAGGCGTTGTTGTAATAACAAACCCGTGGTGCCGGTAGCGACCAGTTCATGCTGCGCAAGCTTGTCTTTCTGCCGCTCGGCCCAGTCCAGCAAAAACACTTTGCAGTGGTCATGAGCAACCAGGGCGATACGCTTGCGCGCGGCCATGGTTTTTTGCGTAAAGCTGATGCCGATCATGGGTTGTTCCACAGGCGATTTGCGAGGGGGATTGCGAAGACGCCATCGCCAGCAAGCCGGCTCCTACAAGTTGCGTCGTATACGATCCCTGTAGGAGCCGGCTTGCTGGCGATAGAGATCTTATGTCCGCAAACTTATTCGGCGTTGCACAACGCCAGGCAGTTATCGAGCATGCGGTTGGAGAAGCCCCACTCGTTGTCGTACCAGGCCAGCACCTTGAGCAGCTTGCCGCTGGACTTGGTGTGGTTGGCGTCGAAGATCGACGACAGCGGATTGTGATTGAAGTCGCTCGAAACCAGCGGCAGGGTGTTATAGCCGAGGATCTTCGAGTGCTGGCTGGCTTCCTTGAGCAGCGCGTTGACTTCATCGGCCGACGCTTCGCGTTTGAGTTGCACCGTCAGGTCCACCAGCGACACGTTGATCACCGGCACACGCACCGCCATGCCGGTCAGTTTGCCTGCCAGTTCCGGCAGCACCAGACCGACCGCTTCAGCGGCGCCGGTCTTGCTCGGGATCATGTTCTGGGTGGCCGAACGGGCGCGGTACGGGTCGGTGTGATAAACGTCGGTCAGGTTCTGATCGTTGGTGTAAGCGTGGATGGTGGTCATCAGGCCGCTTTCGATGCCCAGTTCGCGATGCAGCACCTGGGCCACCGGGGCCAGGCAGTTGGTGGTGCAGGAGGCGTTGGAAATAATCTGGTGCGACTGTCGCAGAATGTCGTGGTTGACCCCATAAACCACGGTGGCGTCGGCACCCTTGGCCGGAGCCGAGATAATCACTTTGCGTGCGCCGGCCGTAATATGCGCGGCGGCTTTGGCCCGGTCGGTGAACAGACCGGTGCATTCGAATACGACATCAATCTTTTCCGCAGCCCAGGGCAGGTCGGCCGGGTTGCGAATGGCGCTGACTGAAATACGGTCGCCGTTGACGGTCAGGCTTTCCTGATCATGTTGGACATCGGCTTCGAACGTGCCGTGAACCGTGTCGTACTTGAGCAAGTGCGCATTGATCGCGCTGTCACCCAAGTCGTTGATGGCGACGATCTGCAAATCCTGGCGATAGCCTTGGGTATAGAGTGCCCGGAGGACGTTACGACCGATACGGCCAAAACCATTGATTGCGATTCGAAGAGTCATTTATCAGCGCCGCCGTCGTTTTGTTGTTGGAATTACAAGATTATTCGCAAAAAAATAGAAAACAAGCCTTTTTAGTGGCAATATTTTGTTCAATCTACAACGAGTGACCTGAATCAACTGGTCCAACCGATCAAGAAAACCGTCTGTCATCCCATCGACACCGGCCTTTGATCAGCATAGACAATCAGGTCGCCACATCCGTTAGCCTGGAGTTCTACACATGCATCCCCGCGTCCTTGAGGTCACCGAACGGCTTATCGCCCGCAGCCGCGCCACGCGTGAGGCTTACCTTGCACTGATTCGCAGTGCGGCCAGCGACGGTCCGATGCGCGGCAAGCTGCAATGCGCCAACTTCGCTCACGGCGTGGCCGGCTGCGGCAGCGACGACAAGAACAGCCTGCGGATGATGAACTCCGCCAACATCGCAATTGTTTCGTCATATAACGACATGCTCTCGGCGCACCAGCCGTACGAAGTCTTCCCGGAGCTGATCAAAAAAGCCCTGCGTGAAATCGGCTCCGTCGGCCAATTCGCCGGTGGCACGCCGGCGATGTGCGATGGCGTGACCCAGGGCGAGCCGGGCATGGAACTGAGCCTGCCGAGCCGCGAAGTGATTGCGCTGTCCACCGCCGTGGCGCTGTCTCACAACATGTTCGATGGCGCACTGATGCTCGGCATCTGCGACAAGATCGTCCCGGGCCTGATGATGGGCGCGCTGCGTTTCGGGCATCTGCCGATGATCTTCGTGCCGGGCGGGCCGATGGTGTCGGGCATTTCCAACAAGCAGAAAGCCGATGTGCGCCAGCGCTATGCCGAAGGCAAGGCCAGCCGCGAAGAGCTGCTGGAGTCGGAAATGAATTCCTACCACAGCCCCGGCACCTGCACCTTCTACGGCACCGCCAACACCAACCAGTTGCTGATGGAAGTCATGGGTCTGCACTTGCCGGGCGCGTCCTTCGTCAATCCGAACACGCCGCTGCGTGACGCCCTGACCCGCGAAGCGGCGCATCAGGTGACGCGCATTACCCAACAGAACGGCAACTACTTGCCGATCGGCGAAATCGTCGACGAGCGTTCGCTGGTCAACTCCATCGTGGCTTTGCACGCCACCGGCGGCTCCACCAACCACACCTTGCACATGCCTGCGATCGCCATGGCGGCGGGCATCCAGTTGACCTGGCAGGACATGGCCGACCTCTCCGAGGTGGTGCCGACCCTGAGCCACGTCTACCCGAACGGCAAAGCCGACATCAACCACTTCCAGGCCGCGGGCGGCATGTCGTTCCTGATCCGCGAACTGCTGGAAGCCGGGCTGCTCCACGAAAACGTCAACACTGTGTTGGGCCACGGCCTGAGCCGTTATACCCAGGAACCGTTCCTCGACAATGGCGAACTGGTCTGGCGCGAAGGCATCACCGAAAGCCTCGACGAAAGCATCCTGCGCCCGGTCGCCCGCGCGTTCTCGCCAGAGGGCGGTTTGCGGGTGATGGAAGGCAACCTCGGTCGTGGCGTGATGAAGGTGTCCGCCGTGGCGTTGGAAAACCAGATCGTTGAAGCTCCGGCGATGGTGTTCCAGGATCAGCAGGACCTGGCCGATGCGTTCAAGGCCGGTTTGCTGGAGAAGGATTTTGTCGCGGTGATGCGCTTCCAGGGCCCGCGTTCCAATGGCATGCCGGAACTGCACAAGATGACGCCGTTCCTCGGCGTGCTGCAGGATCGCGGCTTCAAAGTCGCGCTGGTGACCGACGGGCGCATGTCCGGCGCGTCGGGGAAAATCCCGGCGGCCATTCATGTCAGCCCCGAAGCTTATGTCGGCGGCGCTTTGGCGCGGGTGCAAGAGGGCGATATCATCCGCGTCGATGGCGTCAAAGGCACCCTGGAGCTTAAGGTGGACGCCGAAGAATTCGCAGCGCGCACGCCGGCCAAAGGCCTGTTGGGCAACAACATCGGCACCGGTCGCGAACTGTTTGGTTTCATGCGCATGGCCTTCAGCTCCGCAGAGCAGGGCGCCAGCGCCTTTACTTCTGCCCTGGAGACGCTTAATTGAAACTGGCTTTGGTCGGTGACATCGGTGGGACCAACGCACGTTTCGCGTTGTGGAAAAACCAGCAGCTGGAATCAGTCCAGGTGCTGGCGACGGCAGATTTCGCCAGCCCGGAAGAGGCTATCAGCCTCTACCTGAGCGGGCTGGACCTGGCGCCTGGGTCGATCGGTTCGGTGTGCCTGTCGGTGGCAGGCCCCGTGAGCGGCGACGAATTCAAATTCACTAACAATCACTGGCGCCTCAGCCGCAAAGGTTTCTGCAAGACCTTGCAGGTGGAGCAACTGTTGCTGGTCAACGATTTCTCGGCCATGGCCCTGGGCATGACCCGTTTGCAGCCCGGCGAATTTCGCGTGGTCTGCGAAGGTACGCCGGAGCCGTTGCGCCCGGCAGTGGTGATCGGTCCGGGCACGGGGTTGGGCGTTGGCACCTTGCTCGATCTGGGCGAGGACCGTTTCGCCGCGCTGCCGGGGGAGGGCGGTCATGTCGATTTACCGCTGAGCAGTCCACGCGAGACTCAACTGTGGCAGCACATCTTCAATGAAATCGGCCATGTCAGCGCCGAAACCGCGCTGAGCGGTGGTGGCTTGCCGCGTGTCTATCGGGCGATTTGTGCGGTGGACGGTCATACGCCGGTGCTCGAAACCCCGGAAGCGATTACCGCTACCGGGTTGGCGGGCGACCCGATTGCCCTGGAAGTGCTTGAGCAGTTCTGCTGCTGGCTCGGTCGCGTGGCCGGCAACAATGTGCTGACCACTGGTGCGCGCGGTGGCGTGTACATCGTGGGTGGGGTGATTCCGCGCTTCGCCGATTTCTTCCTCGAAAGCGGTTTCTCCCGCTGCTTTGCCGACAAGGGCTGCATGAGCGATTACTTCAAGGGGATTCCGGTGTGGCTGGTGACGGCGCCGTATTCGGGGCTTGTTGGTGCGGGAGTGGCGCTGGATCAGGCTTAAAACCGTGTCGCCCCCATCGCGGGCAAGCCACGCTCCCACAGGATTTGTAGTATTTCAGAATGTGCACAAAACCTTGTGGGAGCTGGCTTGCCAGCGATGGGGCCAGAACGGGCAACAAATATCTAAGGTTCATCAGGCATAATCGGCCCCAATTCAAACAACAAGGACGCCGCCCCGTGAGCTCAGTCAACAAGTCGATTTTGTTGGTCGATGACGACCAAGAGATACGCGAGTTGCTGGACACCTACCTGACCCGTGCCGGGTTTCAGGTGCGTACCACGCCCGACGGCGCCGGTTTTCGCCAGGCCCTGAACGATGAACCGAGCGATCTGGTGATCCTCGACGTGATGCTCCCGGACGAGGACGGTTTCAGTTTGTGCCGCTGGATTCGCCAGCACCCGCGTCGGGCCCAGGTGCCGATCATCATGCTTACTGCCAGCTCCGACGAGGCCGACCGCGTTATCGGCCTCGAACTGGGCGCGGACGATTACCTCGGTAAACCCTTCAGCCCGCGTGAATTGCAGGCGCGGATCAAAGCCTTGTTGCGCCGCGCGCAGTTTGGCCAGGAACGTTCCGGCAGCGAAGTGCTGGCCTTCGACGACTGGCGCCTGGACATGGTCAGCCATCGGCTGTTCCACATCGATGGCGAAGAAGTGATTCTGTCCGGCGCCGATTTCGCCTTGTTGAAACTGTTCCTCGATCACCCGCAGGAAATCCTCGACCGCGACACCATCGGCAACGCCACGCGGGGCCGTGAGTTGATGCCGCTCGATCGCATCGTCGACATGGCCGTCAGCCGCCTGCGCCAGCGTCTGCGCGACACCGAAAAACCTCCGCGCCTGATTCGTACCGTACGCGGTAGCGGCTACCAACTGGCAGCCAATGTGGTTGCCAGCAATGGTCACTGAGTTCCTGCGCAAACTCGCCGGGCGGGTGCCGGTGCCTCGATCGTTGCTCGGGCGCATGTTGCTGCTGACCCTGTTGGCGATGTTGTTTGCACAGGCTTTGTCCAGCGTGATCTGGGTCTCGCAGTTGCGCGCCACCCAACTCGAAGGCCTGGTCACCAGCGCCCGCAGCCTGGCGCACTCGATGACCGCCAGTGTCAGTTATTTCCGTTCGTTGCCGGTGGCGTTCCGGCCGCTGGTGCTCGACCAGTTGCGCAGCATGGGCGGCACGCGGTTTGTGGTGACGCTGAATGACAAACCCTTAGGTATGGAAGTGCTGCCGATCACCCCACGCAAAGAGGCGGTGATCAAAGCGGTGGACGAAGTGTTGCGCCAGTCCCTTGGCCATGACACCGATATTTCGGTGACTTTCGTCAGTCCTGAAGATCTGAGGATTTTCAACGCCGGCCTGAAGCTCGACGAGCTGCCACGGTCCTGGGCGCATTACGCGCTGACCCTGGAGCCGGTTAATCCACCTGTACTGGTCACCCAGATCCAGATGGCGCCGGGCGAATGGCTGTATATCGCCTCGCTGTTGCCCGAGCCCTACACCAGCCTAGAGGAGCAAGGCCTGCCGTCGCAGCAGGTGTGGTTCATCGTCCTCACCAGCGGCTTTCTGCTGTTGTTCATTGGTGTGTTGGTGCACTGGCAAAGCCGTCCGCTCAAGCGCCTGGCGCGGGCGGCGCGGGATCTGTCGCTGGGGGCCGACGTCGAGCCGGTGGCTGAGGGCGGTGGCAGTGAAGTGGTCGAGGTCGGTCGTGCCTTCAACACCATGCGCGAACGCATCAGCCGCTACCTGACCGAGCGCAGCCAATTGTTCAGCGCGATTTCCCACGACCTGCGCACACCGATTACCCGGTTGCGCTTGCGAGTCGAGCTGCTCGAAGACGAAAAGATGCAAGCCAAGTTCAGCCGCGATCTGGATGAGTTGGAACTGCTGGTCAAAGGCGCGCTGCAATGTGTGAAGGACACCGACATCCACGAGAACATCGAGCCTGTGGATCTCAATCACGTGCTCGATTGTCTGGTGGAGCCGTACCTGGCACCGAACGGCAATGGTCGCGTGACCCAACAGGGGCGGGCGCTGGCAGCGTATCCGGGGAAGCCGTTGGCGCTCAAGCGCTGTATCGGCAACCTGATCGACAACGCGCTCAAGTACGGGCAAAACGCGCACCTGCACATCGATGACGACGACAGTGCGTTCGTCCTGCATGTCGATGACGAAGGGCCGGGGGTTCCGGAGCAGCGGCTGGAGCAGGTGTTCGAACCGCACTTCCGGTTAGCCGGGCAGCAGCAGGGTTATGGGTTGGGCTTGGGAATTGCGCGCAACATTGCCCATAGTCATGGGGGTGAGGTGAGTTTGCAGAATTTGCGTGAAGGCGGGTTGCGGGTGACGTTGCAACTACCACGATCGATGGACTGACAAACAAACCCTGTGGCGAGGGAGCTTGCTCCCGCTGGACTGCGTAGCAGTCCTTCTTTTGGGGCCGCTTCGCGACCCAGCGGGATCAAGCTCCCTCGCCACAATTATCAATCACCACGAAACCTGCGTGAATGTCACAGGCTGGTGACATAACTCGCCCCCTTCGTTACAAGCCCGCGACCATCCGTTGTTTAGACTGCCCCTCAGTCATAACAACAAAAAAGGTCCCCCATGCACACCTTCCAACCGGCCTTCAGCAGTTGGCTGAACGCGCCCGCTCATCAGCAATGGCTCGTCGCCGAAGGCCTGCGCCTGCTGGCGTTTGCCAAGGCTTCGAAACTTGCAGAAGGCTTCGGCAATCTCGATGAAAAAGGCCGACTTTCAGCCAACGCCCAAGCCGAAACCATGAACACTGCGCGCATGACCCACAGCTTCGCCATGGCCCATATTCAGGGCCTGCCGGGGTTTGCCGAGCTGGTGGATCACGGCATCGCTGCCCTGCGCGGGCCGTTACGCGATGCGCTGCATGGGGGATGGTTCGCCGTCGCTGAACACCGCGACGGCAACACGGGCAAGAACGCCTATCTGCATGCCTTCGTCGCGCTGGCCGCCAGTTCTGCGGTGGTTGCGCAGCGTCCCGGTGCGCAGGCCTTGCTCGACGATGCCATCGACATTATCGACACTTATTTCTGGAGCGAGGAGGAGGGCGCCATGCGCGAATCCTTTAATCGCGACTGGAGTGAAGAGGAGGCGTATCGCGGTGCCAACAGCAACATGCACGCCACTGAAGCTTTCCTCGCCCTGGCCGATGTCACCGACGACAACCGCTGGCTGTGCCGAGCGCAGCGCATCGTCGAGCGCGTGATCCATGGCTACGCCGCCGCCAACGACTACCTGGTGATCGAACATTTCGACCACGACTGGCAGCCGCTGCGCGAATACAACCACGACAACCCGGCCGACGGTTTCCGTCCTTACGGCACCACGCCGGGCCATGGTTTCGAATGGGCGCGGTTGCTACTGCATCTGGAAGCGGCGCGGGTTCAGGCCGGCATGCTGACACCCGGATGGCTGGCCACCGACGCGCAAAAACTCTTCGAGCAAAACTGCCGCCACGGCTGGGACGTCGACGGCGCGCCGGGCATTGTCTACACCCTCGACTGGGACAACAAAGCGGTGGTTCGCCATCGCCTGCACTGGACCCATTGCGAAGCCAGTGCGGCTGCCAGTGCGCTGCTGCAGCGTACCGGTGATAAGCAATTCGAGCGCTGGTACCGCCTGTTTTGGGAATTCTGTGACAGTCATTTCATCGACCGCTGCGATGGCAGTTGGCATCACGAACTCGACCCATTGAACCGCCCAAGTGCCGATATCTGGGCCGGTAAACCGGACCTTTATCACGCCTGGCAAGCCGTACTGATCCCTCGTCTACCCTTGTCACCCAGTATGGCAACGGCTCTGGCGCAATTGTCCCAGGGCGGTTCTATGTAACCATGCAGTGACATTCGCACGTCCCTTCGTTACCTGCGAAGGGACATCCCCTGTTTAAACTCTTATGCAGCGCAAGCACCAGACTTGCATGCATAACAACAAGAAAGGTACATCTCAGATGAATGCGATTTCTCGCCTCGCTACTGTCATTTCTGTCGCCTCCCTGTTCCCGCTCGCCATTCTGCCTCTCAGTGTTTCCGCTGCCGATTCCAAAGGTTCGGTGGAAGTCGTGCACTGGTGGACGTCCGGCGGTGAAAAGGCTGCCGTTGATGTACTCAAGGCCCAAGTTGAAAAAGACGGTTTCACCTGGAAAGACGGCGCAGTAGCTGGCGGAGGTGGTGCGACGGCCATGACCGTGCTGAAAAGCCGCGCCGTTGCCGGTAACCCGCCAGGCGTTGCGCAGATCAAGGGCCCGGACATCCAGGAATGGGCGTCGACCGGACTGCTCGACACCGACGTCCTCAAAGAGGTTGCCAAGGAAGAGAAGTGGGACAGCCTGCTCGACAAGAAAGTCTCCGATACCGTGAAGTACGAAGGTGATTACGTGGCCGTGCCGGTGAACATTCACCGGGTGAACTGGCTGTGGATCAACCCGGAAGTCTTCAAGAAAGCCGGTATCACCAAGAACCCGACCACCCTCGAAGAATTCTACGCCGCTGGCGACAAGCTCAAGGCTGCCGGTTTCATTCCGCTCGCCCACGGCGGCCAGCCATGGCAGGACAGCACCGTGTTCGAAGCCGTTGTGCTGTCGGTCATGGGTGTCGATGGTTACAAGAAAGCCCTGGTTGACCTCGACAACGGTGCGTTGACCGGTCCGCAAATGGTCAAGGCGCTGACCGAGCTGAAGAAAGTCGCGACCTACATGGACGCCGACGGCAAAGGCCAGGACTGGAACCTGGAAGCGGCCAAGGTCATCAACGGCAAGGCCGGCATGCAGATCATGGGTGACTGGGCCAAGTCTGAATGGACCGCCGCCAAGAAAGTCGCCGGCAAGGACTACGAGTGCGTAGCGTTCCCGGGTACCGACAAGGCGTTCACCTACAACATCGACTCGCTGGCGGTGTTCAAGCAGAAAGACAAAGGCACTGCTGCCGGTCAGCAGGACATCGCCAAAGTCGTGCTGGGTGAGAGCTTCCAGAAAGTCTTCAGCATCAACAAAGGTTCGATTCCGGTCCGTAACGACATGTTGAACGACATGGAGAAACTCGGTTTCGACTCCTGCGCCCAGACCGCCGCCAAGGACTTCCTGGCTGACGCCAAGTCCGGCGGCCTGCAACCAAGCATGGCGCACAACATGGCGACCACGCTGGCGGTACAGGGTGCGTTCTTCGATGTCGTGACCAACTACATCAACGACCCGAAAGCCGACCCGGCCGATGCGGCCAAGAAACTGGGCGCGGCGGTTCAGTCAGCCAAATAACCGCAAGCAACGCCGGCCCCCTGTGCAGGAGCCGGCTTGCTGGCGATGGCTGAGTGTCAGTCAACGGATTCATCGACTGGTCTACCGCTATCGCCAGCAAGCCGGCTCCTACCAAGGGATCTGCATGTAGTTTTATTCCCTCGTACTGGATTTCCCCATGAGTTCTGTTGCTGTGTTCAGCAAGGCCTCGCCGTTCGATGCATTGCAGCGCTGGCTCCCAAAACTGGTGCTGGCGCCGAGCATGTTCATCGTTCTGGTGGGCTTCTATGGCTACATCCTGTGGACGTTCGTGCTGTCGTTCACCACCTCGACCTTCCTGCCGAACTACAAGTGGGCAGGCCTGGCGCAATACGCGCGGCTGTTCGACAACGACCGCTGGTGGGTGGCGAGCAAGAACCTGGCGCTGTTCGGCGGCATGTTCATCGGCATCACCCTGGTGATCGGCGTGCTGCTGGCGGTTTTTCTCGACCAGCGCATCCGTCGCGAAGGCTTCATCCGCACCATTTACCTGTACCCGATGGCGCTCTCGATGATCGTCACCGGTACCGCGTGGAAATGGCTGCTCAACCCGGGCATGGGCCTGGACAAATTGTTGCGTGACTGGGGCTGGGAAGGCTTCCGCCTGGACTGGCTGATCGACCCGGATCGCGTGGTGTATTGCCTGGTGATTGCCGCTGTCTGGCAAGCCTCGGGTTTCATCATGGCGATGTTCCTCGCCGGCCTGCGTGGCGTTGATCAATCGATCATCCGTGCCGCACAGATCGATGGCGCGAGCATGCCGCGCATCTACTGGAAAGTGGTGCTGCCAAGCCTGCGTCCGGTGTTCTTCAGTGCGGTGATGATTCTGGCGCACATCGCGATCAAGAGCTTCGACCTGGTGGCCGCGATGACCGCCGGTGGCCCGGGTTACTCCTCGGACCTGCCCGCGATGTTCATGTATTCCTTCACCTTCAGTCGCGGCCAGATGGGCATGGGTTCGGCCAGTGCGATTCTGATGCTCGGTGCGATTCTCGCAATCATCGTGCCTTACCTGTACTCCGAGCTGAGGACCAAGCGTCATGACTAGTCTCGCTGCCAAACCTGCGATCAGCCTGAGTCGCATCGCGATCTACGCGGTGCTGATTCTCGCTGTAATGCTCTATCTGATTCCGCTGGTGGTGATGCTGTTGACCAGCTTCAAGACCCCGGAAGACATCAGCACCGGCAACCTGTTGAGCTGGCCGACCGTGGTCAGCGGCATCGGCTGGGTCAAGGCCTGGGGCACGGTTGATGGTTACTTCTGGAACTCGATCAAGATCACCGTTCCGGCGGTGCTGATCTCCACGGCCATCGGTGCCTTGAACGGCTACGTACTGTCGATGTGGCGTTTCCGTGGTTCGCAGCTGTTCTTCGGCCTGCTGTTGTTCGGTTGCTTCCTGCCGTTCCAGACCGTGCTGCTGCCGGCCTCGTTCACCCTCGGCAAGATGGGTCTGGCGAGCACCACCACGGGCCTGGTGTTCGTGCACGTGGTCTACGGCCTGGCGTTCACCACGCTGTTCTTCCGTAACTACTACATCAGCATTCCCGATGCGCTGGTGAAAGCGGCGCGCCTCGACGGTGCGGGTTTCTTCACCATCTTCCGCCGGATCATCCTGCCGATGTCGACGCCGATCATCATGGTCTGCCTGATCTGGCAGTTCACTCAGATCTGGAACGACTTCTTGTTCGGGGTGGTGTTCTCCAGCGGTGATTCGCAACCGATCACGGTGGCGCTGAACAACTTGGTCAACACCAGTACCGGGGCCAAGGAATACAACGTTGATATGGCAGCGGCGATGATCGCCGGGCTGCCGACCCTGCTGGTCTATGTGGTCGCAGGCAAGTATTTCGTGCGCGGGCTGACGGCCGGCGCAGTCAAGGGGTAATCATGGCTACGCTCGAACTTCGCAATGTAAACAAGACCTATGGCGCCGGCCTGCCGGACACCCTGAAGAACATCGAACTGTCGATCAAGGACGGTGAGTTCCTGATCCTTGTCGGCCCGTCGGGCTGCGGCAAGTCGACCCTGATGAACTGCATCGCCGGTCTCGAGACCATCACCGGCGGCGCGATCATGATCGGCGATCAGGACGTCAGTGGCATGAGCCCCAAGGATCGCGACATCGCCATGGTGTTCCAGTCCTACGCGCTGTACCCGACCATGAGCGTGCGCGAGAACATCGAGTTCGGCCTGAAAATCCGCAAGATGAGCCAGTCGGCCATCGATGAGGAAGTCACCCGGGTCGCCAAGCTGCTGCAGATCGAGCACCTGCTCAATCGCAAGCCCGGCCAGCTCTCCGGTGGACAGCAACAGCGTGTGGCGATGGGTCGTGCGTTGGCGCGTCGGCCGAAGATTTATCTGTTCGACGAACCGTTGTCCAACCTCGACGCCAAGCTGCGGGTCGAGATGCGCACCGAAATGAAACTGATGCACCAGCGCCTGAAAACCACCACGGTCTACGTGACCCACGACCAGATCGAAGCGATGACTCTGGGTGACAAAGTGGCGGTGATGAAGGACGGGATCATCCAGCAGTTCGGCACGCCGAAAGACATCTACAACAACCCGGCCAACCTGTTCGTGGCGAGCTTCATCGGTTCGCCGCCGATGAACTTCATCCCTCTGCGCTTGCAGCGCAAGGACGGTCGTCTGCTGGCGCTGCTCGACAGCGGCCAGGCCCGTTGCGAGTTGCCGCTGGGCATGCAGGACGCCGGTCTTGAAGACCGCGAAGTGATCCTCGGCATGCGTCCGGAGCAGATTGTTCTGGCCAGCGGCGAACCTAACGGGTTGCCGACCATTCGCGCCGAAGTCCAGGTCACCGAACCGACCGGGCCGGACACCCTGGTCTTCGTCAACCTCAACGACACCAAAGTCTGCTGCCGCCTGGCACCCGATGTTGCACCGGCCGTGGGCGAGACCCTGACCCTGCAATTCGATCCGGCGAAAGTGCTGCTGTTCGACGCCAAGACCGGCGAGCGTTTGGGGGTTGCCGGCCTGCCGAAAGCCGAGGCGCACGCTGCCAACGTGGCGCAATTCAAAGGCCGCTGAAGATCAAATGGGGGGAATGCGGTTGTGTGGGAGCTGGCTTGCCAGCGATGCAGCCGACTCGGTTTTCAGTTGAACCGGGTTGATGCCATCGCTGGCAAGCCAGCTCCCACAGGGCCTGTTATCCGTCGCAACTGATGTAACCACGTTAGAAAAAGAAAAGTTAATAACAATAAAACGAGGATGTAGGGATGATGAAGAAGAACAACGCTCAGCTTATCTGCCAGTTATCGGCGATTGCGGCAATGATGCTGGCCGGTAGCGTGCATGCGGCTGATGCGTTCAGCGCCGATTCCGAGTGGATGACGGGCGATTGGGGTGGCGAGCGAACCAAGCTGATCGAGCAAGGCATCGACATCAAAATGGACTACGTCGGTGAAGTGGGCGGCAACCTCCACGGCGGTTTCAACGATGACAAGACTGCGCGCTACGCCGACCAATTCGGCCTGGGCGCGGCGCTGGACCTGGAGAAGCTGTTCGGCTGGGATAACACCCAGGCCAAGATCCAGCTCACCAACCGTAACGGCGAAAACATCTCCAACGACCGCATCGGCGATCCGCGTGCCGGCACCCTGAGCTCCTCGCAGGAAGTCTACGGTCGTGGCCACATGGTCCGTCTGACCCAGTTGTGGATCAAGCATCAGTTCCTCGACAACAAACTCGACGTCAAGGCCGGTTACTTCGGTGAAGGCGAAGACTTCAACACCTTCCCGTGCGAATTCCAGAACCTGGCGTTCTGCGGCTCCCAGGTGGGTAACTGGGCCACCAACATCTGGTACAACTGGCCAGTCAGCCAGGCCGCGATCCGCGTGAAATACAACATCTCGCCTGAGTGGTATGCGCAGATCGGCGCGTACAACCAGAACCCGTCGCAACTGGAACACGGTAACGGCTTCAAGCTCAGCGGCAGCGGTACTGAAGGCACCGTGCTGCCGGTTGAACTCGTGTGGTTGCCTAACCCGAACAAACTGCCGGGCGAATACCGTGTCGGTTACTACAAGAGCACGGCCAGCGCCGATGACGTACTTGAAGACGACAACGGCAATAACGCGGCCACCAGCGGCAACGCTTATCGCAGCCATAGCAGCAAGCACGGCTACTGGTTCGTTGCGCAACAGCAACTCACCAGCCACAACGGTGACGCGACTCGCGGTCTGAACATTGCGGCCAACGCCACTTTCCACGACAAGGACACCAACATCGTCGACAACTACCAGTCGCTGATGTTTGTGTACAAAGGTCCGTTTGACGCACGTCCTAAAGATGACATGGGGATCGGCTTCGCCCGCATCCACGTCAACGATGACGTGAAGAAAAACGCCGAACTGGTCAACGCCTCCAATGGCGTCAGCGAATACAGCGATCCACTGTTCTCGCCGCTGCGTGACACCGAATACAACTACGAACTCAACTACGGCTTCCACGTTACCAACTGGCTGACCGTGCGTCCTAACTTGCAATACATCACTCACCCGGGCGGTGTTGATGAAGTTGATAACGCTTTGGTCGCCGGCCTGAAAATTCAGTCGGTGTTCTAACGCGACTGCGATAAGCTCCTCTCTATGTGCGCATTTGCGGACGGCCATGGCTGTCCGCTTTTTTTTGTGTATGGGAGCAATGAGTACCTGTGGCGAGGGAGCTTGCTCCCGCTGGGCTGCGAAGCGGCCCCAATACCAGCGACTCAAGTGTTTCTGGCAAACCGCGTTTATCGGGTTTACGACTGCTTCGCAGCCGAGCGGGAGCAAGCTCCCTCGCCACAGTGAGTTCGTTACTAAAGCGTTTGAACCTCCATGTTTTTCAGGACCGTGGCACATGCTTGAGCATCCGCTACAACGCTTCTTCAAATCCTTGCGCGAACGACCGGTGTTTGCGTGGGAGCGCTATCAGAAGCGCGACGTGTTGGTGATTGATCATCCGCTGTGTCAGGCGGTGTTCAGTCGCCAGGGCGCGCAGTTGCTGCACTTTCAGCCCAAGGGCCAGAAACCCTGGCTGTGGTGCGCGGCGAAGTGGCCGCAGGTCGGCGCCATTCGCGGTGGCGTGCCGGTGTGCTGGCCGTGGTATGGCCGTCATCCGAGCGAAAACGCCTGGCCGTCCCATGGTTGGGCGCGATTACTCGACTGGAAGCTGCTCGACAGCAGCAGTGACGATGAGGGCGTGCGTCTGCACTGGCAATTACAACTGTGCGACTGGACCGTTGAGCTGCATGCCCATCTGGGTGAAAGCATGGATTTGCGCCTGAGCACCGAGCATCAGGACGACATGCCGTGCCAGTTGAGCCAGGCGTTGCACGCTTACTGGCGTATTGGTGATGTCGGTGAGGTAGCGCTGTCTGGACTCGACGGCGCGCAAGGTTACGACCATTTAAGCCGGCAGATATGTCAGCAGGAAGGCGAGTTGCGCGTCGATGGCGGCTGTCAGCGAGTGTTCCAGCATGACGGTGAATTACAGCTCAACGACCATGCCTGGCAGCGGGCGCTGTGCATCGATACCGGCGACACAGCCGACACGGTGGTCTGGCATCCCGGCTCGCGTCCTTTGCTGGGGGTGAGCTGGAACGAAATATCAGAATTCGTCTGCGTGGAAGCGGCGAGTGGCGGCACCGATAGCCTGAGCCTGGCGCCGGGGCAACGGGCGCATTTGAGTTTGCAGGCACGGGCGGCGGCTTAGTCGAAAAGATAATCTGCAACAGCAAACGCAAGTGTGGCGCGGCTGGGTGACGGCTGAAGTGGCTATACGGGTAACCGGGAATCGTTGATTTTTAACCATGGGCCGGTTGTCTTTTCTGTCATTTGTGACAGTAGACGATCCGTTGCGATTCTTGGACTCTGTACTTTGTGATTAAGTTAAAACTCAAAGTGTGGAGTTCAATATGAAAATCAAATGGCTAACTATCGTCTCAGTGTTAGGCGCCTGCATCGTCGCAGGATTCTATTTATATTCGTCAGAAAATTCGATTCGCCCAGGAAAGTATGTGGTGTTCAATCCTCCACTGGACGATGTACAGAAGGCTGTAGTTCAGCAACAAATGGATCAACAACTAGCGAAAAAAAAGGGCGGAACGAAGGTCAGCTCGACCCAGCTGGTTTATGACAACGGAGCTGTCGTGGTCACCTTCCCGGCCCCCGGTGTTGCCAGTGATGTACTCACTTCCTGCGAATTTGGCTATTTCTGTGTCTGGGAACATCCGGATTATGTAGGCAGAAAGGTATCGGTGGTGAGCAGTTCAAACAGTATCGTCAATTTGTCGGACTACAACATGAGTCACCAAGTCTCATCCTGGAAATACAGTTACAAGCCTTATGCCAAGATTGTTTATGGGGTGGACGGAGTTGATGGCCGTGGAAGAATTATGACAAGTACTCTGAAAGAAATCGGAATTGGTGATGAATGTTGTCCGTTTAATATTCCAGAAAAAACTGAGGCGTGGACGGAGCAATACTTCATTGCCCATCTTGGAGAATTTGGCGACAGGATTGTGAGTATCAAAGTCGCGCCGTTGGCAGAGGATAAAAAATAATTGGCTAACGGGGCATGGAGTGCTGTCTCCTGCATTGCGCAAGTGACCCCTCCTTGACTTGGCGTGACCTCGAGTGGAGATGAACCGTTTTAGTCCTCGATAATGGCCGACTAGTGGCCTTGTAGTCCTAACGCCACTGGCTAAGCTCTGGGGAGTTTGCCAGTGAACACGTTAGGGCTGGCCCGTTTGCGGGCTATCAAGAGAAGGATGTCTTGATGAGGACGTCGCGACAGGGACCCTCCGATTCAACATCAAAAATCACCTGACAAGTCCTTCTTCTGGAGGGGCGCGTGTGCCTGTTCTGTGGAACGTAGTGGTGGATTTGAAAGACCCGTGACTTTCATTTAAAAAAACGCGCTTAGGGTGATACGACCATGTTCAACCTACATCACAAGGCTGACCTGCTGGAAATTGAACGCTTCAGTTGTGCCTTGACCGAAGCCAATGCCAAGTTGGCCGCCGTCAGTCGTTCGATGGCGATGATTGAGTTCACCCCTGAAGGCATCGTGCTCGATGCCAACGAAAATTTTTGCAATGTCATGGGGTACAGCGCCGATGAAGTACGCGGCAAGCACCACCGGATATTTTGCGAAGAGGCGTTTTACCGCAGCGAGGAGTACGCCAAGTTGTGGCGCGACTTGGCCCGTGGTGAACCGGTCAGCGGTACCTTTTTGCGGTTGGACAAGAGTGGCAAGGAGATCTGGCTCGAAGCCAGTTACATGCCGGTCTTCGGTCCCGAACGGCAGGTTAAGAGTGTGATCAAAGTCGCCACTGACGTATCAGCCAGGGCGCGCAAGGAATACGAAAACGCAAGCATGCTCGCCGCGATCGGGCGCTCCATGGCGGTGATCGAATTCACCCCGGATGGCAAGGTCATCACGGCCAATGAAAACTTCCTGAAAACCATGCATTACTCGCTCAATGAAATCGTCGGGCAGCATCACAGCATGTTCTGTCATCGCAGCGAGAGTGAGTCGCAAAACTACAGGGCGTTCTGGGCCTCGTTGAACCGCGGCGAATATCACTCGCACCGTTTCGAGCGCAAGGATAAGTTCGGTCATACGGTGTTTCTGGAAGCGTCCTACAACCCGCTGTTTGATGCCAAGGGCCGGCTGTACAAAGTGGTCAAGTTCGCCAGCAATATCACCGGGCAGGTCACTACTCTGCAAAGCGCTGCGGAAGCGGCGCACAGCACCTCGGTGCAAAACGACGCCTGCGCGCGCAAGGGCTCCGAGGTGGTGCAGCAAACGGTGCAGATCATCCAGGACATTTCCCGGGACTTGAACGAAGCGGCGCTGAGCATCGATGCGGTGAGCAAACAGTCCGACATCATCGGCACCATCGTCCAGACCATCCGTGGCATTGCCGATCAGACCAACCTGCTGGCGCTCAACGCCGCCATCGAAGCGGCCCGCGCCGGGGAACATGGGCGAGGGTTTGCGGTGGTGGCGGATGAGGTGCGCAGCCTGGCAGCACGCACAAGTCAGGCGACGCTAGAGATCGTTGATGTGGTGCGCAAGAACCACGATCTGTCATTGAGCGCGGTGTCGAGCATGCAGTCGAGTCTGAGCCGAACCGGCCTTGGCGTGGAATTGGCAAACGAGGCGGGGGAGGTGATTCTGGAGATTCAACAGGGATCGCGGCACGTGGTGGACGCGATCAGCCAGTTCAATTCAACGCTGCAATTGAACTGACTTCCCAGACCCCTGTAGGAGCTGCCGCAGGCTGCGATCTTTTGATCTTGATTGTTTAAGATCAAAAGATCGCAGCCTGCGGCAGCTCCTACACGGAATTGGTTAAAGCGACGCGAGGAATTTATCGACCACCTGGCTGCCATTTTTCTCGCTGCTGCTGTTGTCTTTCTCGGCCTGGGCCACTTTCACCTTGTCCTGCATGCGGTCCGCAATCTCTTTGCCGATAGCCTCTTGCTGTTCAGGGGGCATGGCTTTTACCTCATCTTCGGTCAGGCCCATCTGCGCCAGTATCGCGTCGCGCATCCGCTGTTCTGGGGTCTTGCTCATGTAGTCCTTGAACTCGGACGTGGCTGAACCGTCACCGATCCGGTCCTTGACGTCACTTGGCAACGCCGAGTTATTCGCTTGCAGACCCACGCGGGTTTTGGCAAACGCTTCATCAACGTTGTCGCTGATTCTCGTGGCTTCGCTCACCTGTTGCGTGGCGAGTTGAGTGGCGGATTCCTGGACTTGCGAAGTGGCTTGCGCGTTTTGCGCCTGCACATTGTTTTGCAGGGCTTGCGTCAACGCACTTTGAAGTCCGGCGGCGGCTTCGGCGGTGAGATCTTCACCGGGGCGCTTCGGGAGTGGGGTTACCAGGTTTAATTTTGCACTGACCAACATGATAAGCAGACCTTGTAGGTATTGGCGGTGCAGTGCTTGGAGCAAATAGTATGCCTATATATAAAAGTCCATATATATCAATCGGTTAATGTTTCTCGCCAGAATAAACCGTAGCGATCGCGGTCAAGCCTTGCCGCTCTGCGGCAGAGCCCGACCGCGTGGTCGTCAGCGATGGGCGATGTTTTCCAGCGCCAGGTTGCGGGTGCGCGGGCCGAACCAGCCGATGGTCAGCATCACGATCAGCATGCTGCTGACGATGAAAGCAAGTACGCCCGGCGTGCCGAAGTGTTCGAGGAAAATCCCGATCAGCAAGCTGCTGAACACCGTCGACAAACGACTGAACGAATAACAGAAACCCACCGCACGCGCACGGATGTTGGTGGGGAACAGTTCGCTTTGATAGGAGTGATAACTGAAGCTCAGCCAGGCGTTGCAGAAGGTGATCATCACCCCACAGAAAATCAGGCCGAACGCACTCGTTTGCAGGGCAAACAAAGTGCCGAAGGTCATGGCGCCCAACGCCGAGCCGACAATCTGCCACTTGTTCTCGAAACGGTTGGCGAACTTCACGAACAGCAACGGCCCCAGCGGGTAGGCGAGGGTGATGATGAAGGCGTACATCAGGCTGTGTGTGACGCTCACGCCCTGGCCATTGAGCAACGCCGGCAACCAGTTGCCGAAGCCAAAGAAACCGATAGCCTGGAACACGTGAAATACGATCAGCATCAAGGCGCGACGGCGGTAAGGCGGCTGCCAGATATCGGCGAAGCGGCCCTTACCCTGAATGTCCACGTCAGCCAGTTCCGGCTCGTCCAGCGGCTTACCCTGATCCTTGACGCAACGCGCTTCGATGCGGGCGAGAATCTGGTCTGCCTCATCGTAACGCCCATATTGGGCCAGCCAACGCGGTGATTCCGGCAAACGCGAACGCAGCCACCAGATGAACAACGCAAACACCGCGCTGGCCAACACCACCCAACGCCAACCGGACACACCGAAAGGCGCCTGCGGCACCAGCCACCAAGACATCAGCGCCACCGCCGGCACCGACAGAAACTGCACGAAAAACGCGAAGGCAAACGCCGAACTGCGCATGCGCTTGGGCACCAGTTCCGAGAGGTAAGCGTCGATGGTCACCAACTCGATGCCCAGACCGATGCCCACCAGAAAGCGCATGCAGATGATCCCCAGCGCAGAACTCTGAACGCCCATCAGCACGGTCGCGACGGTGTACCAGATCAAGGCAAAGGTGAAGATGGCGCGCCGGCCAAAACGGTCGGCCAGCGGGCTCAACAGGCTGGCGCCGAGGAACAGACCGAGAAACGTCGCCGAGGCGAACGCTGCCTGATCGGAGAAACCAAATACACCCTGGCTGCCGGTGGCGAAGATGCCATCACTGATCAGGCCGGGGCTGATGTAGGCAGTCTGGAACAGGTCGTAGAGTTCGAAGAAGCCGCCGATCGACAGCAGCGCCACCAGGCGCCAGATCGTCGAAACAGCGGGCAGGCGATCGATGCGGGCGGAAATCTGTGCGGCACGCACCGGATCTACGTCGCCTGCTTGAGCAGCAGCAGTGGGGAGGGCAGTCATGGGCTGATCCATTTTTTATCGATGGAGAAGCTTAGCCTGCTATCGGAAACCAATGATTGTGAATCCCGGCGCTGGCACACCGAGATTCGCCACGTTATTGCAATGAATGGTTACATTTTAGCGATTTGTAGCGCTCGACCGCTCAAGGCAGGCCGTTGCAGCCATGTTTCATAAATCCGGGGCGCTGTGCCAAGCGCTGGAAATACTCATCAACCGCCGGGTAATCCGGACGCTCGATCGGCGTCATCAGCCAGCGATTAACGGACAGCCCGACCACGATATCGGCCAAGGTAAATTTAGCCCCGGCAACATAAGCCTTGGTGACTGCCAGCTGATGTTCGAGGATGGCCATCTTCTGATTCCAGTTACGCACGCCGACTTCGAGGCGATGCGGATCCTGGAATTCCGGATCCTTGCGCACCAACGACATGAACGCATAACTCCAGGACGGGTTGAGTTCAGTGGCTTGCCAATCCATCCACTGTTCCACCCGCGCGCGTGCGGCGGGTTCGGTGGGTAGCAAATCGGCGTGGTGATGGTGGTGTTTGCCGGTCAGGTAGCGGCAGATGGTGTTGGATTCCCACAACACCCCGTTCTCATCAATGATCACCGGTACCTGTGCGTTGGGGTTGAGTCGCAGAAACTCGGGGCTGTGGGTCGAGGCAAAACCACTGCCCCAATCCTCGCGTTCGTAGGAAAGGCCCAGTTCCTCGCACGTCCAAAGGACTTTTCTGACGTTGATTGACGAGGCTTTACCGAGGATTTTCAGTGCGTGTTCCATTGAGCTACCCGTTAGCGACCGATGGGGGACATTCGTCGTCCTAAAAGGTTAGTTGAAATCCTGTTGCCTGACCGCGGTATCCCTGTAGGAGCTGCCGAAGGCTGCGATCTTTTGATCTTGTTGTTTAAGAGCCAGATCAAAAGATCGCAGCCTTCGGCAGCTCCTACAGGGGGAACTACGTACTCTCGCGAATCTTTAACTCAAAGCCCATGTCTTGCACCGGTCTGGCCACGGTGTTCCCAGCCATCAACGTCAACATCTGCTCCGCCGCACGCCGGCCGATGGCTTCGCGCGGGGTGTTGATGCTGCTCAGGCGCGGGACCATGTATTCGGACATGGGCAGATCGTTGAAACCGAGAATCGCTACCTGCTCGGGGATCTTGATGCCATGGCGCAGGGCTTCGAGCAATGCGCCCTGGGCCAGGTCGTCGTTGCCGAAGAAAATCGCGTCCACATCGGGATGACTGGCAATCATCTTCAGGAACAACTCGCCGCCCAGGCCGACCGACGACGGGCGTGGCGTCAGCACCTCCAGCGCCGGGTCATACAGACCGGCTTTTTGCAGGGCGCGGCGGAAACCTTCACCCCGCAGCAACGTCCGCTGGTCGAGTTGCGCGCCGATGTAGGCCAGACGCTTGCGGCCCCGAGAGAGCAAATGTTCGGCCGCCGTTTCGCCAGCAGCCAGTTGCGAAAAACCGACGCAATTGAGCCCGGCGGCGCTGTCCAGCTCCATCATATACACGCACGGAATATTGCTCGCCTCGATCATCCTGCGCGAACTTTCGGTGCGGTCGAAACCGGTCAGCAGCAAGCCGCGCGGCTGATAGGCCATGTAGTTGCGCAGCAGGTTTTCTTCTTCGTCGCGGGAATAGTGGAAGTTGCCGATCAGCACTTCGAAGCCTTTTGGCCGCAAAACCTGATGAATGGCTTCCAGGGTATCAATGAACAAAAGGTTGGACAGCGACGGCACCAACACCACCACCGAATGGCTCTGGGCCGAGGCGAGGGCGCGGGCAGCAGGGTTGACCACATAGTTGAGTTCAAGCGCCGCTTTCTGCACTTTTTCCACCAGTTCGGTGGCCACGGTGCTGACGCCGCGCAAGGCACGGGAGGCAGTAATCGGGCTGACACCGGCCAGGCGGGCAACTTCATTCAGGGTAGGGCGGCCAGTGGTGCGCGTATTTTTATCGTTTTTAGTTGGAGTCATCGACGGCTTGCCAAACAAAATTCAAGGCACTAAGGTAGCGCTGTCTCGATGCAGCTGCAAATGCGTGAGCGAGGGTTCGCCTGATCCTCGCTTTTTGGCGTTGGGAACACACATGCTGCAACCCACAAAATGACAAGAAAGGCGTCGGCAACTTCTGCTTTTGGTCTAGTGTCATAACTGGCAAAGGTAGCGCTGTCTGCGCGCTGAGGTGTTACATGAATCATCCCATCACCGCCCTGGTCATCATGGGCGTTGCCGGTTGCGGCAAGACAAGCGTCGGCGAGGCTTTGTGCCAGCTCAGCGGCGCCACTGCCATTGAAGGCGATTCTTTCCATCCTGCCGCCAATATCGAAAAGATGAGCGCGGGGATCCCCCTGAACGATGAAGACCGTGCCGGCTGGCTCGACAGCCTGTGCGATGAACTGCGCCGCATTGACGCCCTGGGCCAGCGCCCCGTGCTGACCTGCTCGGCCCTCAAACACATTTACCGCGAACGTCTGCGCAGTGCCTTGCCGGGCCTGGGCTTCGTGTTTCTTGAGTTGACCCCTGAAGTCGCCGCCGACCGTGTATCCCACCGGCCAGGCCACTTCATGCCATCGACCTTGATCGACAGCCAGTTCGCCACCCTCGAATCGCCCGTCGGCGAGCCGTTGACCCTGGCCCTTGATGCTTCGCTCCACAGTGTCGACCAGTTGGCCGTTCAGGCTCACGTCTGGTGGCTGGAACACGGCTTGAAACGCGCCGGTTAAATTTTGCTTGAAGAGATAGCGCTGTCCTTATGGCTTTCGAATTTCCCGCTTTAATAACAACAACAACCAGGAGACACCCCTAATGTTTGGCATGTCCCACGAGACGTTCCTGCTGCTCGATGCAGTGGTCACGGTGATCGGGCTTATCGTTCTGATCACCAAGTTCAAGTTGCACCCCTTTCTAGCCCTGATCATTGCTGCAGCCTTCCTCGGGCTGACGTCCGGCATGCCGATCGGCACCATCATCAAAGCGTTCCAGGATGGCTTCGGTGGCGTGCTCGGTTTTGTCGGGATCATCCTGGCGCTGGGCACCATGCTCGGCAAAATGATGGCCGAGTCGGGCGGGGCGGATCAAATTGCCCAAACGCTGATTCGTGCGTTCGGCAAGGACAAGGTGCAGTGGGCGATGATGTTCGCCGCGTTCCTGGTCGGCATTCCGCTGTTCTTCGAAATTGGTTTCGTGCTGCTGATTCCGTTGGTGTTCATTGTGGCCCGTCGCACCGGCGTGTCGATCATCAAGATCGGTATCCCGCTGCTGGCCGGTTTGTCCGCAGTACACGGCTTGGTGCCGCCGCACCCGGGTCCGCTGCTGGCGATTGGCGTGTTCGGCGCCGACATCGGTAAAACCATTCTTTATGGTCTGATCGTGGCGCTGCCAACGGCAATCATTGCCGGTCCGATCTTCGGTACGTTCATTGCCAAGCACATTCCCGGTCATCCGAACCAGGAGTTGGTGGATCAACTGGCCCGCGAAACGGATTCGGCTGAACTGCCGAGCTTCAGCATCACGCTGGTAACCGTGCTGCTGCCAGTGTTCCTGATGCTGCTCAAGACGTTTGCCGACGTGGTGCTGCCGGACGGCAACATCTTCCGCGCCTTCATGGACCTGATCGGTCACCCGATCTCGGCGTTGCTGCTGGCGTTGCTGCTGTCGCTGTACACCTTCGGCTACAAGCAGGGCATCGGTTCCAGCCAAATGATGAAATGGCTGGACGCGAGCCTCGCGCCGACCGCCGCGATCATTCTGATCATCGGCGCCGGTGGTGGCTTCAAGCAGATGCTGGTGACCAGCGGTGTGGGTGACGTGATCGGCCACATGGCGGTGAACGCACAGATCTCGCCGATCCTGCTGGCCTGGCTGGTGGCGGCGGTGATCCGTATCGCCACCGGTTCGGCAACCGTAGCAACCATTACTGGCGCAGGCATTGTGGTGCCGGTGGTGGGGATGATTCCGGGCGTGAACCGGGAACTGCTGGTGCTGGCCACCGGCGCCGGTTCGTTGATCCTGTCCCACGTCAACGACGCCGGTTTCTGGCTGGTGAAGCAGTACTTCAACATGACCGTGGCCGAAACCTTCAAGACCTGGACCGCGATGGAAACCATCCTGTCGGTAGTTGGGCTGGGCTTCATTCTGCTGTTGTCGCTGTTCGTCTAAGCGATTCGCCAGACACAAAAAAACCGCAGCGATGCGGTTTTTTTGTGGGTGATCAAAACTCAACGTGGATCACTTTTGTGGCGAGGGAGCTTGCTCCCGCTCGGCTGCGAAGCAGTCGCAAATCCGGTCAATGCGTCCTGGCTGAAGAAATGCGGTGACCGGTTTCGGGGCCGCTTCGCGACCCAGCGGGAGCAAGCTCCCTCGCCACAGGATTGTTGTTGTTACATTTATCGGGTGTCAGGCATTGGTTTTCGGTGCTAACCCATCCGCCCGAAACATCCCGCGAATCCCGCGCACCGCCTGACGAATCCGGTCCTGGTTTTCGATCAGCGCGAAGCGCACATGATCATCCCCGTACTCGCCAAACCCCACGCCCGGCGAGACGCAAACCTTCGCTTCGGCGAGCAGCTTCTTGGCGAATTCCAGCGAGCCCAAATGCGCGTAAGCCTCGGGAATCTTCGCCCAGACGTACATCGACGCCTTCGGGATTTCCACCATCCAGCCCAATTCATGCAGGCCTTTGACCAACACATTACGGCGCTGCCGATACTGCTCGGCGATGTCGCGTACGCACTGCTGATCGCCTTCCAGCGCCGCAATCGCCGCCACTTGCAGCGGGGTGAAGGTGCCGTAGTCGTGATAACTCTTGATCCGCGCCAGGGCGTTGACCAGCTCCGGGTTGCCAACCATGAAACCGATGCGCCAACCGGCCATGTTGTAGCTCTTGGACAGGGTGAAAAACTCCACCGCAATGTCCTTGGCGCCGGGCACCTGCATGATCGACGGCGCTTTCCAGCCGTCGTAGACGATGTCGGCGTAAGCCAGGTCATGCACCACCAGTACGTCGTACTGCTTGGCGAGGGCGATTACACGTTCGAAGAAGTCCAGCTCCACACATTGCGCGGTCGGGTTGGACGGGAAACCGAGGATCATCATTTTCGGCTTCGGGATCGAGCCACGAATGGCCCGTTCCAGTTCGGCAAAGAAATCCACGCCCGGCACCAGCGGCACCGAACGCACCTGGGCGCCGGCAATCACGGCACCGTAGATGTGAATCGGGTAGCTCGGGTTCGGCACCAGCACGGTGTCGCCCTGATCCAGGGTCGCCAGCATCAAATGCGCCAGGCCTTCCTTGGAGCCGATGGTGACGATGGCTTCGGTTTCCGGGTCGATGTCGACCTCATAGCGATCCTTGTACCAGTTGGAAATTGCCCGGCGCAGTCGCGGAATGCCCTTGGAAGTGGAATAGCCGTGGGTGTCTTCGCGCTGGGCGACTTGTACGAGTTTTTCGACAATGTGCGGCGGCGTGGCGCCGTCGGGGTTGCCCATGCTCAAGTCGATGATGTCTTCGCCACGACGACGGGCGGCCATCTTCAGCTCGGCGGTGATGTTGAAAACGTAAGGGGGGAGTCGATCTATGCGCGCAAAGCGGCGCGGCGAACCTTGTTCGGCCATTGTTGCCTCGGATAACGTAAGCGCCCGGAACCGTCCGAGCGACGCTGGTCACTGCGGTGACCTGTGGCGGAATGTACGGGCAGCTGTGGCAGACTGTCCAGCCTCAAAATAAACAAATTTGTCCGAAGGAAAGGGTTCGATGGAATTTACCAGTGGCTTTTTGCTGAGCCTTTCGCTGTGCCTGGACATTGGCGTGGCCAACATCGCAATGATTACGTTGGCGATGCAACGCGGCTATTTTCAAGGCTTTGCGCTGGGGTTGGGCACCTGTGTCGGTGACCTGATCTACGCCGTGCTGGCACTGGCCGGCATGACGGTTTTGCTGCAATACGAAACCGTGCGCTGGGTGTTGTGGATCGGCGGTTCCGCGCTGTTGGTGTACTTCGCGGCGAAGATGATTTATTCGGCGATCCATCACGAAGCGCTGTTGGCCGAGACTGCCGAGGTGGGCCACAACTCCCATCGCAAAGAGTTCTTTCGCGGGATTTTTCTCGCCATGTCGTCGCCCAGCGCGATTCTCTGGTTTGCCGCCGTGGGCGGTACGTTGATCGCCCGCTCAGGCGGCGGTGGTGCGCTGAGTTCGGCGCTGTTTCTTGGCGGTTTCCTCTGCGCTGGTTTGCTGTGGTCCGCAGGCCTGTGCTTTGCCGCGAGCCACGGCGGCAAGTTGCTCGGCGACAAGTTGCTGCGTTATTCCTACATGGCATCGGCAGCGATCTTCTGCTATTTCGCGGTGTACGTGATCCTATCGGGTTACAACGAGTTTGTCGGTTCAGGTGCCGTCGAGCAGTTGCACGCGCTGTAACTGGGCGAACCGGGTTTGGCTTCTATACTCCCAGCCGAACCCATTTTTTCCTTCCAGGAGTCGAGTCATGGATGAGCAAAAAAGCGTCGAAGTGTTGGAACCACGCTTCGAACATGGACACTTCCTGCTGATCGCAGGACTTGGCGGACAATTTACCCAGCAAACGGTAAAAGGCATACCCGAACTCTGGGAAAAATTCATACCTCACATCGGCAATGTTCCGGGGCAAAAAGGCGAAGTCACTTACGGCGTCTGCTGCAATTTCGACGGCAAGGGCGGTTTCGATTACATCGCTGGCGTCGAGATCAGCAAACTCGACGATTTGCCCGAAACCTACCGCTGGGTCGAGGTCCAGCCTCAGCAGTACGTGGTGTTCGAACACAAAGGACCGCTGGAATCCTTGCCGCAAACCTTCCAGTACATCCATGGCACATGGCTGCCGCAGTCCGGGCGCGAGCTGCTGAACGCTCCGGAGTTCGAACGCTACAGCGAAGACTTCAACCCGAAGCTCAACACCGGCAAGCTGGAACTCTGGCTGCCGATCAAAGGCTGAACGCTGCATCGAGAGACGGATCGACGATTCGTCTCTCGATGTCATGGGGAAGCTGATTTATCATTCCCGGCCTTTCCATCGCTGATCCCGAGCCGCCATGAACACCGTCATCCGCAACGTCACCCCCGCCGACCTGGACCGCTGCTACGCCATCGAAACCGTTGCCTATGAAGGCGACGAAGCCGCGACCCGGGAGAAAATCGCTACCCGCATCGCGACCTGGCCCGAGGGTTTCATCGTTGCCGAAGTGGACGGTGTTGTAGCCGGTTTCATCAACTCCGGTGCGGCATTTCAGGTGGAAATGTCCGACGAAGCCTTCAAGGAACTGATCGGCCACGACCCGGCGGGGCCCAACGTGGTGATCATGTCGGTGGTGGTGCATCCGGATTATCAGGGGCAGGGGCTGGCGAAACGTTTGATGGGCGAGTTCATCGAGCGCATGCGCGCAATGGGCAAGGTCAGCATCCACCTGATGTGCAAGGAACGG
The DNA here is from genome assembly GCF_000802965.1 of Pseudomonas fluorescens. Taxonomy (GTDB): domain Bacteria; phylum Pseudomonadota; class Gammaproteobacteria; order Pseudomonadales; family Pseudomonadaceae; genus Aquipseudomonas; species Aquipseudomonas fluorescens_A. Next base: position 312,373 of record NZ_JSAK01000018.1, read on the forward strand.
CATATTCCGCTGTACGCCGGATTCGGCTTCGCCTACGTCAAGCCGTCGGCGTCGGACCACGGCGGGATGGCGTGGCACGAAATGGTGTTGGTGCTGTAAACACATTCCCCTGTAGGAGCTGCCGAAGGCTGCGATCTTTTGATCTTGTTTTTTTAAGATCAAGATCAAAAGATCGCAGCCTTCGGCAGCTCCTACAGGGGGCGGCGATTTCAGAATATCAAACCCATCCGTCGCTCGTAGCCGATACGCCCCTTGTACGCTTCGCCACTGTCGACAAAACCATACTTGGCATACAGCGCAATGGCCGCCGCGTTATCCGCATCCACCGACAATTCCAGCCCTCTGATTTCCGGCCACGCCAGGCGCGCGGCCTCGGGCAGTGCTTGCAGGCAGGCCTTGCCGAAACCTCTGCCCTGAGCACGCTGATCGACCTGCAACGCATGCAGCGTGGCGCTGTGTTCGTCGGCCCAGGCGGGCAACACCGGTGGGCGTTTGAGCAGTAAAAACGCAACGGGAATGTCTTCGGCCAACAGAGCAAATCCTTTGACGCCGGGGCCAGGCTTGGACAACAAAGTGTGCAATGCACCATGGATGTCACCGGAGAACCTGATTTGCTCCGGGTGTACTTCAATTGCCTCGACCTGCTGGCGCTGGAGCGCATTCAGGCTTTCGTAAGGCACGAGTCGGGCTGTCACGGGAGTGTCCTTTTTCCAACATGAATAGAACCTCGGATTCTAGCGATTCCGGCCGTTTGGAATATTTTTATTTCACCTGTCGATTCGCCGGCTCCCCAGACGACTAAGGGTGTCTTCACAACAAAAACCACGGAGAACCACCATGAACTCGCAAACCCAGATCCAGAACCTGATCGACAGCTATCGCCAGGCCGTCATCAACAAGGACGTGGAAAAAGTCATGGCCTTGTATGCCGACGACATCGTCTCCTTCGACGCGGTCAAAGCCCTGCAATTCAAGGGCAAGCCTGCCTATCGCGCACATTGGCAGGAATGCATGGAAATGTGCCCCGGCCCGCACATTTTCGAGTTCCACGAGATCACCATCGAGCCGTCCCAGGAGATCGCGTTCGCCCATTGGCTGGCCCATTGCGGCGGGACCAACGAGAAAGGCGAAACCCAGGCGTGCTGGATGCGTGTCTCGCAGTGCTACCGACAGGACGCGGGGTTGTGGCAGATCGTCCATGAGCACTGGTCGGCGCCGTTCGACATGCAGAGTGGCGCGACACTGTTCAACCTGGAACCCTGATCGTCGGGAAACAGGGCGAAGCTGCCGATCTGCAGCCATAGTTGATCCGTTCAGTCAGGAGCGCGCGATGAAGTATTTATGCCTGGTCTACAGCGATGAGCACTTGCTGCATTCGCTGCCGGAGAGCCCCAAGGACGAGGAATGCATGGCCTACGCAGAGTCTGTCCAGGGCAGCGGCCGAATGGTTGCCGCCGAAGCGCTGGAGTCGGTGCAGACCGCCACTACCGTGCGCATGCGCAATGGCAAGGTGTCGATCACCGACGGTCCGTTCGCCGAAACCAAGGAGCAATTGGCCGGTTTCTACCTGATCGATGCGAAGGATCTGAACGAAGCGATTCAGGTCGCTGCGGACATTCCTGCAGCCCGGGTCGGTTGTGTCGAAGTGCGCCCCGTTCGGCAGTTGAATCCTTGAGATGACTGCCTCGGTCAAGGAACGCGTCGAGCTGGTTTATCGCGAAGAGTCGCGGCGCATTCTGGCGACGCTGATCCGCCTGCTCGGCGATTTCGACCTCGCCGAAGAAGCCTTGCACGAGGCGTTTTTCGTCGCGGTCGAACGCTGGCAGCAGGACGGCGTACCGGACAATCCGCGCACCTGGCTGGTGTCCACCGGACGCTTCAAAGCCATCGATGTGTTGCGACGGCGTGCACGCTTCGCCGCGTCACGACCGCTGTTGATCGCGCAACTGGAGGATCTGGAGCAGGCCGACTGGAGTGACGAAGACGTGGAAGATGATCGGCTGCGCCTGATCTTCACCTGTTGTCACCCAGCGCTGGCGGCTGATGCTCAAGTGCCGTTGACGCTGCGGGAAGTCTGCGACCTGACCACGGAAGAAATCGCCCGTGCCTTTCTCTCTGCGCCGGCCACCATCGCCCAGCGTATCGTGCGCGCCAAGGCGAAAATCCGCGACGCAAAAATCCCTTACCAAGTGCCGTCCCTGGCGGAATTGCCGGAGCGCCTCGAGAGCGTTTTGCGGGTGATTTACCTGGTGTTCAACGAAGGCTATTCGGCGTCCATCGGTGCGCAAGTGACCCGCGAGGAATTGACCCGCGAAGCGATCCGCCTCGGACGTTTATTGATGGAGTTGTTGCCGGAGCCGGAGGTGATGGGCCTGCTGGCGCTGATGCTGCTGCACGAGTCACGCCGGGAGGCGCGGACCTCGGCGAGTGGCGAGTTGATCTTGCTCGATGAGCAGGACCGCACCTTATGGAACGGCGAGATGATTGCCGAAGGTTGTGCACTGGTCGAGCGAGCGCTGAGCTCCCGTCGATTCGGCCCCTATTGTCTGCAAGCGGCGATTGCGGCGGTGCATGCCGAAGCGCCGTCGGTGGATGAAACCGATTGGGCGCAGATCGTCGGGCTGTATGACGTGCTATTGCGAGCCGTGCCGTCGCCGGTGATCGAGCTGAACCGCGCTGCGGCGATATCGAAGCGCGATGGACCGTCGGCGGGACTGTCGCTGGTCGAGGCGATTCTCGAGCGTGGAGAGTTGCTCGACTACCACTTGGCGCATTCGGCGCGGGCGGAGTTTTGTCGGCAGTTGGGGCGGGTGGAGCAGGCGCGCGAGGCGTATGAACGGGCGCTTGAGTTGACCCAGCAAGAGCCTGAGCGGCGGTTTATCGAGGGGCGGCTCAAGGCGTTGCGTTGATGTGATCTTGCGGGCCCTATCGCGGGCAAGCCCGCTCCCACAGTGGTGAGGGGTGTTGAGCAAATTTGTGGCCGACACACAAACCTGTGGGAGCGGGCTTGCCCGCGATGAGGCCATTCGCCGCACCGCTACTCCAGCATCCTGCCCAGCAACCAACTCCCCGCCGGCCCCGGCGGATGCAGCCGCGACCACAACGCATCCACCGACACCGTTTTCGGCCAGCCGCGCACCTGTAATTCCTGCAATGAACCCGGCCCAAAACGCTCCACCAGCCAACGCGGCAACGGCGCCCAGCCAAATCCGCCCTGGGCCATTTCCAGCAGCATCAGATAACTCGGCGCCGACCAGACGCGACCCTTTGCGCGGCTTTCATAAGGGTTGACGATGGTTGCCAGGCGCAATTCACGGTGCTGTTGCAACGCGTCCTGATCAACGTATTTCAGTGCTGCCAATGGATGCTGGGGGGACACGAACAAGGCGATGTCCGTGCGTTCGTCTACCGTCGAATGGACCAGGTCCGGCGGATAGCTGTCCTGCATTTCGGCGAAGGCGAGTTGCGCCCGACCGCTTTGCACAAGCGCCACCAAGTCGTCGCATTCGGCGATCAGGCATTCGAGTTCCAGGTCCGGATAACGCTGCTCGAAAGCACTGAGTGACGCTTCGAAACGGTCGGACTGATAAGTATCGGAAAGCGCCACGGTCAGCTTCGGCTCCACCCCTTGCGACAGTTGCGTGGCAGTCATTTCCAGACGGCTGGTGGCGGCGAGGATGTCCTCGGCGCGTTGCAGCATCACGTGCCCGGCCGGGGTCAGGGTCGGCTTGCGGCTGCTGCGGTCGAACAGCGTCAGGTTCAAGTCGATTTCCAGGCTGGACACCGCAGCGCTGATGGTCGACTGACTGCGGCCCAACTTGCGCGCCGCGGCGGAAAAAGAGCCTTGGGTCGCTGCCTGGACGAACGCCAGCAACACTTCGTGGGAGGCCATAAACTATCGCCTTGATCGATGGTTATTGGTTATGAAGTATCGGTGTGCTGGAGGATCATGGCAACCATCGTCGCCCACATCGACAATCCGGGAGTCAGGCCATGAGTGCCAACAAATCCATCATTGAACGTATTTTTCAGGCTATCGGTTTCGAACTGCTGGCCATTCTCATCTGTACCCCGTTGCTGGCCTGGATCATGGACAGGCCGATGCTCGAAATGGGCGCCGTCACCGTTGTCATGGCAGCCTTGGCCCTGGCGTGGAATGTGGTGTTCAACGGCTTTTTCGACCGGATGCTCAAGCGCTTTGCCATTGTGCATAACGCGTGGGTGCGCGTAGTGCATGCGCTGTTGTTCGAAGGTGGGCTGGTCGCATTGGGCGTGCCGCTGATTGCCTGGTGGCTGAATGTCAGCCTGTGGCAGGCGTTCCTGCTGGATATCGGCGTGCTGCTGTTTTTCCTGCCGTACACCTACGTTTACCACTGGGTATATGACGTGGTGCGCGAGCGGGTGGTGATGCGTTACGAGTCCTGCCCGGAGTAAAAGCAAAGATCGCAGCCTGCGGCAGCTCCTATAGAGGATTATGTGTACTCAATCCCCTGTTGGAGCTGCCGCAGGCTGCGATCTTTTGATCTTCAGAGTTTTACAAAAACATCCCCCCGACGCTCGCCCCCACAATTTTTTATGCGGTGCATCAGAAAATCTGGGTAAACAACCAATACAAACTCCCCGACAACACAATCGCCGCCGGCAAGGTCAGGACCCAAGCCATCAGCAGGTTGCGGATGGTCTTCATCTGCAAACCGCCGCCATTGGCGACCATGGTCCCGGCCACGCCTGAAGACAACACGTGCGTGGTCGACACCGGCAAGCCGAACATATCGGCGGCGCCGATGGTCAGCATGGCCACGGTTTCCGCCGAGGCGCCCTGGGCGTAGGTCAGGTGAGTCTTGCCGATCTTCTCGCCGACCGTCACCACGATGCGCTTCCAGCCAACCATGGTGCCCAGCCCCAAAGCGATGGCCACGGCGATCTTCACCCACAACGGAATGAAGCGCGTGGAACTGTCGATCTGTTGCTTGAACAATTGCAGCTTGTCGGTGGTGTCGGCGTCAAAGTTGCCGACCTTGTTCTTGTCCATCAGGCGAATGGTTTCGCTGGTCAGGTACATGTCGTTACGCACGTTGCCCACGGCCTCGGCCGGGACTTTCGACAGCGAACCATAGCCCTTGACCTCGGCGCCAATGCTGCCGGTCAGCGCGGCGAGGGCCGGCACCAATTGAGGCGTCGCTTCCTTGCTGCGTACGTATTCGGAAAGGATCGCTCGCGGATCGCCCGACGCCGGCAGTGGCGCACTTTTCACCAGCGCTTGCTGAGTGACTTCAGCCACCGCAGCAAATTGCAAAGCCTGGTCCGCTGGCATGGTGCGGTTTAGCGCGTAAGCCATCGGCAGGGTGCCAACCAGGATCAGCATGATCAGGCCCATGCCCTTTTGGCCGTCGTTGGAACCGTGGGCGAAGGACACACCGGTGCAGGTCAGGATCAGCATGCCGCGAATCCACCAGGGCGGCGGCGTGTTGCCCTTCGGTTCCTTGTACAACGCACGGTTCTTGACGAAGGCGCGCAGGGCCAGCAGCAACAGCGCCGCACAACCAAAACCGACCAACGGCGAGAGCAGCAGCGCATAACCGACCTTGGTTGCTTGAGCCCAGTCGACGCCGCTGGTGCCATCGCGGCCGTGCATCAGCGCGTTGGCGATGCCGACGCCGATGATCGAACCGATCAGGGTGTGCGAGGACGACGCCGGCAGGCCCAGCCACCAGGTGCCGAGGTTCCACAGGATGGCGGCGATCAGCAGGGCAAAGATCATCGCGAAACCGGCGGATGAACCGACTTGCAGAATCAGCTCCACCGGCAGCAACGCGATGATGCCGAAGGCTACTGCGCCACTCGATAGCAACACGCCAAGGAAGTTGAAGAAACCCGACCAGACCACGGCAAAGTTCGGTGGCAGTGAGTGGGTGTAAATCACCGTGGCGACGGCGTTGGCGGTGTCGTGGAAGCCGTTGACGAATTCGAAGCCAAGGGCAATCAGCAGCGCCACGCCCAACAGCAGAAACGGTGTCCAGGTGGTCACCACCGTGCCGAGTTCGTTCATGTCGCGCATCAGGCTATAGGCGGTGAACAACAGCCCCATGGCCAGTACGGCAAAAAACACAACGAGCGTGAGCAGGCTGGGTTTTTTATCGAGTTGCGGTTTGCCACTACTGACGGGCGCCTGGGCGGCGGTGAAGGAGGGCGTAGCCATGCCGGACATTCCTGAGGAGGGAAGGAGTGTCGCTCATGATCGTTGCCAAATATTACAGGGAGACTGCCCTGGGTCAGTGTTTGCGGTTTTTACCTGATCCATTGATCTGAAATGAAGAACCTGTGGCGAGGGAGCTTGCTCCCGCTGGGGTGCGAAGCGCCCCCGTTCGTTCAGCTGCGCCGCATGTTCAGGCCTTGCGACTGCTGCGCAGCCGAGCGGGAGCAAGCTCCCTCGCCACAGTGGTTGGAGTGAATCAATAATCCTGCCGCTTACGAAACGCCCACCGCCCCGCAATCACCGTAAACGTCGCCACCAGTGCTACCAGAATCCAGAACCCTTCCGGATCCTGCGAAAGCGGAACCCCACCAACGTTCATGCCAAAGAAACCGGCGATGATGTTGATCGGCAGCGCCAACACCGTCACCACGGTCAGGGTAAACAACGTGCGGTTGCTCTGTTCGTTGAGGTTGGCGGCGATCTCTTCCTGCAACAATTTGATCCGCTCACCCAATGCCGTGAGGTCGTTGATGATCAGCGCGAACTCCTCGGTGGATTTGCGCAACTCCTTCACGTCTTCCTTTTGCAACCACGGCGGCGGTCGATTCAGCAGCCGCAGCAACGAACCCGGCTCCAACGCCAGCAGCCGTTGCAAGCGCACCAGCACCCGACGATTGGCCCCGAGTTCGGCGCGGTTGGTCGACAGTCGCGAGGACAGCAATTCATCTTCGACCTGATCGACGCTGAGGCTGGTCTTGCGCACGATCTGGGTCAGCACTTCGCCCTGATCGCGCAGCAAATGCACCAACAGTTCCAATGGTGAACGAAAGCGTTCGCCGGCCTTTACCGACGAGCGCAACTTATCCACCGAGTGCAGCGGTTGCAGGCGTGCGCTGATGATCAGCCGACTGCGCACGCACACCCACAGCGTCGACACATCCGACGAGACCATGCTGCTGAGGTTGAACACCACATCGTTGACCACCGCCAGCAGCGCCGAGTCGACATGCTCGATGCGCGTCGACCGCGAACCTTCATGCAAGGCTTCAAAAAACTCGTCGGGCAATTCCAGATGGCTTTTCATCCAGCGCTCGCACGCGGCGTGGGCGAGGTTGAGGTGCAACCAGAGAAACTGCTCGTCGTCTTCCGGTTGTTGCAGGCAGCGCAACGCCCTGGCCGAGTCGATTTCCTGACCGCGCTCACCGGGGCGAAAACTGAAACCGTAAAGCAAGCCGAACAGATCCGGATCGCGATGGCTGTGATCGATGCTGTGGTTCATGAGAGCTCGCAAAGAGAGGCGCCTGTCGCGGGTTTTACAGGTTTACGTGAGCCGCATCATCGCAAGGCTGTTTGACCGTTTTGTGACGGTTTGTTGAATGGCTGCGGTGTTTGTATCCGGGCTGAGGCCGAGTCGATACACAGTCGATCTCAATTGCTGGCCTGGGCTGTCGATGATGGGGTTACTTCGAACTACATTGGATAACCCCATGGTCAGCATCTCGTCCGTTACGATCACGCAGCCTTTGTCGACTGCCTCGACCAGCGCAAACAGCACTGAAGACACTTCCGCGGCGGCAACGGCGTCGGCGTCGACATCGACCGACGACACCAAGGTTTCCGCTGGTGGCGCGCCTGCGTCGGGTGACAGCAGTTCCAGCAGCAGCGAAGAATCCGATTCGGTGAAGGAACTGCGCAAGCAGATCGCCGAGTTGCAAAAGCAGTTGCAGGAACAACAGCAACAACTGCAAGAGGCCCAGGCCAAACAGGAAAGCGCCGATGCCAAGGCAGCCGACGTGGCGGCGGCTCAATCGCAGATATCGGCGACCTCGGCCTCGTTGCAAACGGCCACCGCGTCGCTGTTGCAAGCGTTGCTGGACGAGGGCGGTAGCACGTCGGGTTCGCTGGTCAGCACTTCGGCCTGATCAATCACCCAGACGCAAAAAAGCCGCACGATCGTTAAATCGTGCGGCTTTTTGCTGTGCGTATCAGTCGTCTTTTTTATTCTTCAGGACTTCGCCGGTGGCGGCGTTCAAATCCACGTCCCATTCAACGTTTTTCGCGTCACGCAATTCCACTTCGTATTCGTAACCGTTGAAGTGGTTGTCCAGGTCGCTGTCGGTAATCGTGGCACCCGGATGCAGTTTTAGAACGATCTGGTTCAGTTCTTCCAATGGCTTGATCTTGCCATCCTTGACCAACTGAGGGATCTGGTCGACAGGCACATCAGCCTGGGCCAAACCAGCGGTAAGAGTCAGAGCAGCAGCGGCGAACAGGGCAGTCAACGTTTTCATGAGCTTCTTTCCTTGGGTGAGCTGTTTAAGTGGGATCAGATTAACTGTGGCAACTTAATTCAGGCTTAATTCACAAACATCGCTGGCAAGCCAGCTCCTACAGGACTGAGTTGTTCACAACGCTTGCGAACTACACCACTCTGTAGGAGCTGGCTTGCCAGCGATGCAGACACCTCGGTCCCTGAATCAATACCCATTATTCTTCAACACCTGATCAACACTCGCCGCCGCCGGGCGTTTATAGAACTTCAACAGCTCGCTGGCGCGGTTGGTAAAGATGCCATCAACCCCGGCATCCATGACCTTCTGGAAATCCACCGCCTCGTCGATGGTGTAGACGTGCACCAACAGGCCCTGGTCATGGGTGTATTGGTTCATCCACGGCTTCACCAGATCCGCGTAACTCTGATCACCACCCTTCGTCAATGCGGCGGAAGGGCCGGTGCCGACTGCGCCCTGGACCTTGGCATAGTCGACCCAACGCTGGAATTCGGCTTTGTCTTTCGGTTGCTGTTTGGCGTAGTAAGCGGCTTTGTCTTTCTCACCGGACTCGGCAAATGTCACTTTCGAAGCAGGCTCGATGTTGCCTTCGCCGACCCACAGCAACAGGATTTTCGGCACCTGCGGCATTTCCTTTTCCAGCAATTCGAGGCTGCTCTTTTCGAAGGTTTGCAGAATCACCTTGCCAGGGCCTTGGCCCACCGCCAGCTCGCTTTTCGCCATTTTCGACCCTGCGGGACTCAGCCAGCCACGGTCCTGCAGTTTGTCCTTGAGGTCGCGTTCGATGCCGGGGAATTGCTTTGGCTCCTTGGTTTCGATGTACAGACCGGGCTTGTGCAGCGGGTTGCCCTGGGCGATGTCGATGATTTCATCGAGGGTGAGGATCTTCAGGCCGACAAACCCGGGTCGCGCGCGATCGGGGTAAGCCGCGTTGAACCAACTGCCGGCATCGAGGGATTTCAGTTCGGCGATGGTGAAGGCATTCGCGGGGCTGTCTTTGCGCTCAGGGAATTTGCTGGCGACGTCGGTGGTGCGTTGCAGGTTGTTATCGTGCAGGGCGAACAGCACGCCATCCTTGCTGCGTTGCAGGTCCAATTCCAGATAGTCGGCGCCCAGGTCGCGTGCGGCTTTGTAGGCGGCGGCGGTGGATTCCGGTGCATCGAAAGACGCACCACGGTGGGCGATTACTGCCGGGTGCGGGATGCCCAAACGGGTCGCCAATGCCGTGGGGCTTGGCTCGCTGGCCGCGTGGGCTTGGCCAACGGCAAGCAGCAGACTCAACAGCAGGGCGCTTTTGCTAAAGGTTGCAGGCATGGTCGAGATCCTTTCGCGATGGCTATTCAAAGACGTCTCTTTTAGCAACTGAACGTTGCAGGCGCTATCACCAGACCGACCTACACGTGTTTAAAGCTGAATTTATCAACACTTTTGTGCGGTGCTTTGCAGTACTCTTGGCCCCGGCAATTTCCCCGGCAGAGGGAAATCCATTCGCTGGCCTTGCGTGTAAACCCTCGATCACTTTTTGTGAGGTTTCCATGCGCATCACGTCGCAACTCATCTGCCAGGCTGCCGACCATCTCAAAGGCTTCGTCGGCCTCAATCGCAAGACCGGCCATTACATTGTCCGCTTCAGTGAAGATTCCTTCGGCATGGACGTGGCTGACGACGGCATCATCCCCACCAGCGAATTCGTCTGGGCCGCCGGTTCCGAACAGACCATGACCCTCAAGCGCGAGTTGATTCAGCTGTTGCTGGATCAGAACATCGACGACCGGATCAACATTACCGAACCGTTGCGGGTGTATATGAATCGGCGGGAGGTGCCGGAGATTTCGGCGGTGCGGAGTTTGCTGCGGGGCTGAGTTTTACGTTGCCCGTGCGGGCCTCATCGCGGGCAAGCCCGCTCCCACAGTGTTTGTGTGAAATGCAGATTCGGCGAATACCACAGACCTGTGGGAGCTGGCTTGCCAGCGATGGCGGTCTTGAGCAATCCACATCAACTAATGACTGAATCTGTAATCCCGCTCAACCCGGCAAACCCGGGTATGACAGCGCGCATACCACGTCGATCGTCCCCGCTCCCGAATCGTACTGTGCTCCGGATGCTGCTTCCACGCCAGAATCGCCGCCGCACTCACCCAATACGACACCGTAATTCCCAACCCATCATCGCCCCGCGCCGACTCCACGCCGAGGAACCCCGGTTGCTCTCGGGCCAGCTCCACCATCCGCGCCGCGGCTTCGGCGTAACCCTGGTCACCTTCCGTGCGCAGCGAGGTGAAGATCACCGCGTAATACGGCGCTGGCGGAGTATTGGCGCTCATGACGAGTGCTCCACGCAAGCTTCGACCAAGGCCCGCACCAACGGCGGCAAAGTACCCTTGAGCGCGGCGCGTTCTGGCTGGAACAGGGTGGCGACGAAGAACGGATGATCGCTGAGTTCCACCGCTCGCAAACCCTGTGCCGAATCCAGGCCGACGCTGTGCAGTTCATGTTTCAGCAACTCCCGTTCGAACTGCGGATTCACAGCGTAGCTGCAGCGATAGCCTTCGCGAATTTCGGAAGTTTCGTACGCCTGGGCCGTCAACGAACCCTCAAGCAAATGAATGTTGTCGACCGCCTCGACCAGCGAACAGGTCAGTGGCGTGAGTAGCACCCGGGCAGCATCGGGAGACGTCTCGCCGTGTTCAGCATCCGTCCAGCCCAGCACATTGCGGGCATATTCCAGTACCGCGTGTTGAAAGCCACCGCAGGTGCCGAGGAAAGGTCGCTTTTGCTCGCGGGCAAAACGGATCGCTCGCAACGCGCCGTCCATGTTGCGATAAGGGCTGGCGGGGACGCACCAGAAACCGTGGAACTCATCGAGTGGTGTGTCGGCGTTGATGCTCTCGGTCGCCAGCCATTGCCATTGCACACTCAGCCGCGTGTGTTCGGCGGCCATGCCTAGCGCCACGGGAATGGCCTGGTGGGCGGTGACCTGCGCGTCGTAGTCACCGATCAGGGCGATGCGGATGGTGCGGTTTTCCATGAGTGGTCTCTGCGCTTGTTGATTACTGACGCCCACTATAGATTGGCGTTCACGCACTCAATATTGGCGTTACTCCAAGTGATCAATGCAGCGACGCACTATCGACTGGACTATCCAGACCTGGCCCTGATTCTTGCGCTGGTGCGCGGCGGCTCTCTGGCTCGGGCTTCGCAGCTGTTGAGGGTGGACGTCTCGACGGTGTTTCGCGCCGTGCGTCGACTGGAGGCCGCGCTCGGTCAGCAACTGTTCGAAAAAAGCCGTGCCGGCTACCTGCCCACCTCCTTGGCGCAGACCTTGGCCGAACAGGCTGAGCGTGCCGAACTAGCGCTGGAAGCGGCGCGCATCGGCGTGGAGCAGGGCGGCGAAGTCATCAGCGGCACCGTGCGCCTGACCTGCACCGATTCGGTCCTGCAAGGTTTGCTGTTGCCGGCACTGGCGCAGTTCATGCCGAACTATCCGGCGCTGACCATTGAACTCAGCACCTCCAACGACTTCGCCAACCTCAGCCGTCGAGATGCCGACATCGCCCTGCGCTTGACCCGCACTCCGCCCGAGCATTTGGTGGGGCGACGTCTGGGGGATATTTCCTATCGCGTGTGCGCCAGTGCCGGTTATTTGAAGACGGTCGATACCCATGACCTGGCCGCACTTACCTGGATTGCCCCGGACGATTTCCTGCCTGATCACCCGACCATTGCCTGGCGCCGCCAAGCGTTTCCGGGCGTGACACCAGGCTATCGTTGCAACAGCATGCTCTCTGTCACGGAACTGGTGCGGGCCGGGCTGGGTGTGGCGGCGTTGCCGGACTTTTTGATCGGTGATGGATTACAGCCGTTGGGCGAGCCTCTGCACGGTTACGACACCGCGCTATGGCTGCTGACCCGCCCGGATTGCCGCGCCTTGCGTTCGGTGGTGACACTGTTTGACGAGTTAGGGCGGGCACTAAAACTGTCGTGAGCCTGCTCAGGCCTTTGGCTGATCCTTGCGCACGAAATGTTGATGCATCTCCGTCGTCAGGCTTTCGATGCGTTCGGTCAGTTCTTTGGTCATCTGTGTCAGGCGGGTGTTTTGCTGCAGCAACTCCAACAGTTGCGCGGTGTTCTGCGCGGCTTGGGCCTGCCGTTCAGTGTTGGCAACCGCCAGCGCTTCGCGGTGCTGCGCATCGGCTTCTGACTGCGCTTTGTCTCGCGCGGCCTGACGGGTCTGGGCCAGCAAAATCAACGGCGCGGCATACGCCGACTGCAAGCTGAACGCCAGGTTGAGCAGAATAAACGGGTAAACGTCGAAATGGGTAACGCCGGTGACGTTAAGGCACACCCACAGCAGCACAATCAGCGTCTGCGCCCCGAGAAAGGTCGGCGTGCCGAAGAACCGCGCAAAGGCTTCGGCGCGCAGGGCAAATTTGTCGGTGCTAAATGTCGGCGCCAGATGGGCGTGGGGACGATGGAAACGCAGATGGTCGACGGGTGCGGCGGTGTCGCGGGTCGGCGTGGTCATGGTGTTCTCAGCAGGACATTGGGACTGAGGCTCACTATAGCCCCGACGCCAGTTTCATTCTGAAACACATGTTCGCCGCTAACCACTGTTCGACAGGTCCGCCGAACTTGTCATTTATTGCAGCTGATAACAGGCCAGGAACATGTCTAGCGCGGACTCCACTACGGCGGCTTGCTCTTCGGCGGGCAAGCTCGGCCGGCCCATGGAAATCTGCGGCCAGAACGCGAAGGATTTAAGCAAACCCTGAACCTGTTGTGCCGCGAACTCCGGGGCGACCGCTTTCAATCGTCCATCCGCTTGGGCCGCACGAATCCAGACGGTCAGGCCCTCTTCGCGCTCACCCATTTTTGCAACCATGCTCTGGGCGCGCTCGGGAGAATGGATGGCTGCGGCGATGGCGACTCGCGCCAGGTCGAGAAGGTTTTCATCACTCAACATCTGTAGCTTTGCCGTCAGTTGCTGGCGCAATTGTTCGCGCAGAGGCCGATCGCTGCTGTAAGGCGTTTCCTCTTCTGCAGTCACCCGAATCCATAATTGATTAAGAATCTCGGCGAATAACTCTTCCTTGCTGGGGAAGTGGTTGTACACCGTGCGCTTCGACACGCCTGCAGTAGCGGCGATCTTGTCCATGCTGGTGATGTCGAAACCGTTGGCACGGAATTCGGCAATCGCCGCCTGAATGATGGCTTCGCGTTTTCGGTCGGTGAGGCGTTGTGGAGCTGTCATAAATACGCTTCGGCAGAAAAGTTAAAAATTACACTCGGCAGTTTACTTGCGAACGGCTTTGATGCAACCTTGGAACTACACTGTGCAGTGTAACGTTTTGTTAATGCGGCACAGTCAAAAATAGAGTTTCGGCTAATGCGTGCGTGCAACGGCCATACATCGTCCCAAAGCGGGAAATCGTGAGACGTGCGGTTTTCCTGGAGTCATTCAGTCATGGCCAATTCAACTTCCCCGGCGGATAACGCCTCTACGCCTGAAGCGTCCCTTCAGGTGGAAGGACTCTTCCGAAACCATGCCCCCGTCAAGCGTGAAGGCTTTCGTAAAACCTTGCGCATCCTGTGGAACGTCATCTTCCACAAACCTCACAACACCCGCCCCAGCGCCCCGGTGCCGGTACAACCCCTGACGCAGGCGGCGCTGATGGCCGCGCCGAACCACAGCGTCTACCGCCTCGGCCATTCCACGGTATTGCTGAAGCTACATGACAAGTTCTGGATCACCGACCCGGTGTTCGCCGAACGCGCATCGCCTGTGCAGTGGGCCGGCCCCAAGCGCTTTCACCAACCACCGATCAGCCTGGAAGAGTTGCCGCCGATTGAAGCCGTGATTCTTTCCCACGATCACTATGATCACCTCGATCATCAGGCTGTGCTGAAACTCGCTGACAAAACCAAATACTTCCTCACCCCGTTGGGCGTGGGCGATACCCTGATCAAGTGGGGCATCGATGCCAGCAAAGTTCGGCAACTGGATTGGTGGGAGGGCACCGAAGTCGATGGCATTCAGTTCATCGCCACCCCGTCGCAACACTTCTCCGGCCGCGGCCTGTTCGACGGCAACAGCACCCTCTGGGCCTCATGGGTGATGATCGACGGCGACACACGCATTTTCTTCAGCGGCGACAGCGGCTACTTCGACGGCTTCAAACGCATCGGCGAACAATACGGCCCGTTCGACCTGACCCTCATGGAAACCGGCGCCTACAACGTCGACTGGCCGCATGTGCACATGCAACCCGAACAAACCCTGCAAGCCCACATCGACCTCAAGGGCCGCTGGCTATTGCCGATCCACAACGGCACCTTCGACCTGTCGATGCACGCCTGGTACGAACCCTTCGACCGCATCCTCGCCTTGGCCTGGGAGCGAAACGTTTCGATCACCACGCCGCAGATGGGTGAAGCGTTCAACCTGATGCATCCGCAACGTGGTGGTGCGTGGTGGTTGGCGGTGGAAGGGGAGGGTGAACAGATCACAGTGCAGAATGCGTAATGCATTTCTAACGGGCCGCTTTTCATGAAGCGGCCCGTGCAAAGCCTTCACTCAACCATCGCAAAATCCGCCCGCCCCACTGGATTCGGCGTAGACCCTCTCAAATTCATCCCGCGCCCTGGCGCAAACCCCGGGAAGAACACCAACCCTTCCGATTCAAACCGATACGCAAGCGTCAACCGAGTGACATCCAGCACCTCACGCTCCGCTTCGAAGCGCTGAATGGCATCGACGGAAACCCCGGATTCCTGCGACAACTCTTCCACACACCAACCCAGCATCGCTCGGGCCTGGGCGCAGTGGGCCGGGGTGAATTGGAAGAGGGCGATACGTTCCAGGGTGATTTTCATCGCTTGAGAGGCCATGGGTGTTCTCCGGGCTCGAGAGTGTTGATTCAAAATATACTGTGTTTTTGTACAGTTGTTTTGAGCCGGGATCAAATTGATTTTTTTATTTTTGCTAATACGCAGACGGACGGCACCTGTCTGGCTACTTGCTGTATTTCGTCTCGATTTCGGGGTTGGTATGCGCGGTTTTTTCCGCAACAATCACGCGTCCAACATTCAAAACAAGTGCAGGAGGACACCATGGCGATAGCTGAAAGCGACTGGAAGAAATTCAAGACACTGCGCCAGATTGCGCTCGATCGTTTCTGCCAAGGTGTACTCGCCGATGCCAAGGCGATTACCCAACACGGTGCTCTCTCGGCTCACGCTCGGTACGGAATGCTTTACGGGCTGATCCAGGATCGAAACAAGGACATGGCCCGGGCCTTTGACCACAACAGCCAATCGCGCTCCAGTGCGCTCAGGGGGTTAGCTTTGATGGTCATGCATGATTTGCTGACTGATGCAGAGTTATCGATCCTCAGTGAAGATGCGCTGGACTACATCTCAGGTGTGGTGCGCCAGCCCTATGAGATGGTGTGGGTTGACGAACTCGAGCCACGGGACTGGTAGCCGCATCAGACTTCATCAAAGGACCCCGCATGTTGATCTTCAACTGTACCGAAGCAGCCAGCCAATTCTTCAGCCGCGTGCACAAGGGCAAGAAAATCACCCCGGTGGAAAAACCGCCATCATCCATTATCGAAGACGATGCGCCCGACGAGTCAGCAGAGCAGTGGCTGGTCCACGCGATCACCGTCCAGCGCAAGCACGTGCTGTTCGTCATCCACGTACAAACCCGTTACTGCATGATTTTCGCGGACGCGAAAAAAGCAGATATCGAAGGTTTCGTTCAACGTTTTACAGAGCGCTGGATAAATGGCCTGATCCGTCATGCCGGGCAATACGACATCCTTCGCTGGGTTGATGACGAGCCGATGATGGAGCGTTTTGTTGAAAATTGCGGCGACTACTTGTTTTACAAACGCGGTCATCGCGGAGCGCAAAAACATCTCAATGAAATTGCCTGGGTGTTTGAAGACTTCGCCGCCGAATGGGGCTCCTTACCCTCGGACGAGTTTTCGGCCGGCCGCTTCGATGGCGATATGAACGACGCTCCAAGGAGTAGCAAAGGGCACAAGGACTATTACTTCCCCGATGAGGAAATGATCGCCCACTGGTTGCGTCATTACGTGGGCCTCGATGAGCCTGGCGTCCGGGCCGCCCGTGAACGGCGCATGGAAGTGAAGCGGGAGATATGGAAACTCCAATATCAGCTTGATTACGACGCGCAATAAGCCGGTGCGATGACGCTGTGACCCCGTCTATTAATCTGCCAACCCCGTCGCCTCCCGCACAATAAAGTGATCCAGATTCTCAATATTCGCGCTAAAAACCCCGAACGTCTGCTCGGGGTTTTTCTTGCTCGGCACCTGCTTCAGCTCCGGCGTCACACCATAAAAGAAGCAATACAACTCCCGCCCACTCTCGATGGCATGCTTGATCTCCTCCAGGAACGCCTTGCGCTTGCGGTAGGTGTCGATCAGGTTCTTGCTCAGGTAAACATTGACTGAATACGGTTTCTTCTCGAACCAGACCTTCTTCTCGAAATCGATACGAAAGCTTTGGGTGTAATCCTTGATCTGCTTGACCTTGCCCCAGTAAATCAGCCCCTTATTGTCTTGCAGGTATTCGATCTTCTTGAAGAACGAAGCGTAGGGCGCAGTGTGCTCGCCGATCTTCAGCGGCATGCGCTTGAGCAGATCCTTATCCTCGAAGTTCGACACGAAACACTCCACCGGATGGGCGAAGATGCTGGTTTTGTCCGGTGCCGAATCGCGGCTTGGCTGCTCGACGGCAGTGGCGGCAGAAGGTGCTAAAGGCTCATGCCTTTGCGTATCGGGGGACGCCGCAGCGCTGGACGGCTTACGTACATACGCACGCCGGGTCAGCAACAATTCCGACGGAAAATGTTCCTCACGATTGTCATCCGTTTCCGCCCCGTCCAACTCCACACCCGAAGCCGGTGTCTTCAGGCTGACATACGTACAGCCCTCGACATGCCGTGTACTCGGCAAGTTCTTGAAATGCGGCGTGCGCACGTAGTTCACATTCTTGGCGTTGAACGTCCCCAGTTCATTCGCCGCATCGAACGCTAAACGACAGGCATCGTTAGGGCACTGGAAATGTTCCTTGGAGGAGTCGAACGCCATCGTCTCGTCGAAATTCAGATCGCGCACGTCATAGATCGACAGTTTGGCGTCGAGGCTGAGGCAGTAGGCGAGGTCGAATTTCATGGGCTATCAGGCTCTGAAGTGGATCGTTTTTATAGTCGTAAAGCATTCGCGCTGCACGGTTATTTCCACATTTTGAGTGGTGTGGCTCCAAGCAAGATGGCACTATGCTATATCTTTTTGCGCTGCCCCCTCATCATCCGGGGGCAGGCGTTCGAATTTCTGACAAGGACTCGTTGGATGCTAATCGCGCTCGTCGTTATGAACGCCATCTATTTGATCTGCAGCCTGCTGCTCATCCCCCTCCGAAACTCGCAAGTACGTGAGTTGCACAGCCAGCTCCCGCCAGTCACCCACATGTGGTCTTGATCGTCTCGGTTCCCGAGGCGCTGCGACGCCTGCCTGAGCGGATTGCAACCGTTTCGATCGGCATATTCCCTCGAGTGACTGGCCATCCAATTACCGGCAGCCCCGGGTACAGCGACCAATTGTGCTGACCACGTTTTCCCATCGGGCCATGCCTTCAGATTCAACGCTTTACAACATGACAAAGCCTCTGCTGAGAGCAGAGTGAACTTACACATAGGGAGAGTCACCGTGCGTAAAAAGCTTCTCGTTTCAGTGCTGGCATTGGCCATTGCAGCAAGCTCTGGCTGCGCCGAGTTGGGTATCAACAAGCAGCAAGCCGGTACTGCGGTCGGCGTCGTCGCTGGCGCGGTGGTAGGTCAATTCATTGGCAAAGGCAGCGGCAGGGTTGTCGCCACGCTGCTTGGTGGCGCCATCGGCGGTTTCGTCGGTAACAAGATCGGCGCAATGCTCGATGACCAGGATAAACAGGCACTGGCGCTTCGTACCCAGGAAGCTTTGAATTCGTCGGCAAGTACTACAGAACAACCTGTGACTTGGACTTCTGGCCACTCTGGTGCGTCTGCGCAGATCACTCAGGGCCAGGAGTACACGCAAACCAAGACGGTTGAAGTCAAACGTGCGCCGAAGATCGTTGCGGTTCCTTCGATGAAACTGCTCAACGAGCAGTACTTGACCAAAAGCAGCTCCAACGTCCGCTCTGCACCCGACAAAAACGCGGAAAAAGTGGGCGGTTTGAAACCGGGTACCGAGTTCACCGCTGTTGGCTCTACCGGCGACTGGATTCTTGTCGGCCGCAAGGGCGTGACCGTGGGTTACGTCAACAAGGACCTGGTCGAACCAAAATCTGCAGCGCTGGCGAAAAACCAGAAAACAGCGGTGAACCTGGACGAGATGAACGTCGCGGCTAACAAGGAAACCAAGGCCTTCGATCTGGATTCGATCCCGACGCTGCCCACTCAGCAGGTCGCTGCAGAAACCTCTTGCCGTCCCGTGACCGTGAGCCTGAAGGCGCCTGACGGTAACACCGAGGAAGAGAAAAACACCTTCTGCAAACAGGCCAATGGCACTTGGGAACTCATCTAAGGATCTCCATGAAAAACCGCGCAATCGTTCTAGTGGTGGCGGGGGCCTGTGGCATCGCACCGCAAGCGTTCTCCCACGAACTCGCTTTCTCTAAAACCGAACAGATTCACGTCGTCGTTGATGGAGACGCAACCACCTGGTGCAAACCTGAAGTGGCCATCACCATGCAGCGTCCCGCGTGGGATGACCAGAAGCCATTGAACACGCTTCTGAGCAAGCTGCCCTTCATTCTCGGCCAAGAGTGCCCGACGGCGAAGGTCACTTGGAAAGCTGTCGACGCGAAAGGGGCGGTTTTCGCCACTGGCGCGGGCAACGCAACCAACCTGGGGCTTGCCACGCTGACGGCACCGCCGGTAGCTCCAGCAGCACCAGCAACGCCGGCAGTTGTAGCAACAGCTCCTGCGGCAGTTGCACCGGCAGAGGCAAAGGTCGCTGTGGCCGCCCCAGCCCCGGCTCCAGTCGCCGCTGTGCCGGTTGAGCCTGTTGTGAGCGCACCTGTCGCGGTGTCCCCGGCTCCCGAGGCTGTACCGGTTCCGGTGGTGGCGCAACCGGCTCCAGCGCCAGTGGCTGTTCCTGCTCCTGTATCGGTGCAGCCTGCTGCTGTAGTTCAAGCGCCTACGGTGGCAGCGCCTGTCGCTCCCGCACCTGTTGCTACTGCACCCGCAGCCGAAGCTCCGAAGCCCGCTGCTCCAGCCGCTCCAGTCGCTCCAGTCGCTCCAGTCGCTCCACCGACTGCCGTTGCCGCGGTGCCAACTTCTGATTTTGGCCGTTCATTGGTCCTGGCCAACCAAAACCTGATCGGAATTACCGACGGTAGCGGATGCAAATGGTTGATCAGTAAATCGGTCATTGATGAAAGCGATCCAAGCCTGTCCTTCACGTCGACACCCGCAATGCCTTGCGGGGCATCCGGTTATGCCGAGGGTAGTTTTGACAAGTTGAAGTGGGCTGTCCCGAACACCTACCGCGGCGATACCTGGTCGAAAACCACCGTGCATCCAAGCGGCCTGATGTTCAACCCGGCAATCGCCCCCGCCGTGAAAGGAAAGGCGCTGTCCTTCTTGAGCCACAACGCCGATCAGGCGCTGTTTCAGGTGGGTGAACTTCCGGCACGCGGCATGAAGGTTTATCTGGCCTTCGAACGCCCTTCGTACCGCGTGCTGTCGCCGTTCGGCAACGACCCTTATTACGTGGTCATCACCGCGGACGAAGCATTTGCTCTCGATGCGGTCGAGTTGAAGCGTGCAGTCGTCGAGGTCTACCAACTGGTGAAGGCCACGTCACCAAGTACCGTCGGCCTGTCGAATCTGTTCTTCGCGAAAAACTTCCAAACGCTGTACCCAGTGGGTTACGCCTCCGAAACCAAGGACAATATTCTGCGCTCGCGCATGGGTGAAAATCGCGGCGAGTTCTACTTCGACGCCCGCCAAGGCACCAACTATGCCCTTCGACGTGAAGAGCTGCGCCTGAGAGAGGCACGCCGCCTGCAGCAACAAATGGCGGAGACGCACACTCGGGTACTCGATCGTTATGAGCAACTGAAAGCTGGCATGAAGGACTACAAGGGTCGCGAGGCGGAAGCCCTGGCACAGATGGCGGGCATCAAAGTTTCGTTCGGCTCGCCAATCGCCATGCTCAACCCATCGTCTTCAAAATCTGCTGTACCGATGATGATTCACGTCACGGGCAAGTCCGGCGACTTCTACGAGATCGACTTCCCGCGCAAGGGCCGGGTCCAGGCCGACGTCGAGCTGGAAAATCAGTGGTACGTGATGCCGGCGGCCAACATGACACCATACCTGCCATTGGAAGACGGTCGCGCTGTTCCTACCTTCCGTGTCTACCCGGTCGCGGATGCGCAAGCCTGTGAACAGGATCACTGCGCAGACAGGGTTTCCTTCGGCGCCGTCCTGGCCAAGGAATTCCCGAACGCCGGCATCGACTTCAGCTGGACTCCGGAAGTCTCCCAGCAGTATCTGGCTGCCTGGCAGCAAGCATCCGCCCAAATTCAGTAAGGCCTGGTCACTATGAAAACGATGAACAAGAAGCACATTCTCATCGCCGCTGCGATCGCAGGCGTTGCGATCATCGCTGGGGCCTCAATGCTGTCCAGCGCCGCAAAGAAGAAATCAATCAGTTACTACGAGGAACTCAAGCAGCAGTTTTTCCTCGATAACGTACTGAGCGAGGGCGAGATCTCCTACTCCTTCTGGTCCGGCAACGTCACGGTGGAGTCGCCAGAAATCCGCATGGTGGCTGCCCATACCAACGGAGCCGAGCAGTTCCTGAAGGGCATCGCGTCCATGCTGGGTGGAAAAGATGGCGGCGCGAGTGAAACCGGCCTGGCGGCCTGGTCGCGTTATTTGCTGGTGTCCACCACATCTGGAGGTAATGCAGGCGGTGTTTATCTGAAGGCCGACGCGCTCAAGGTCAGTCACTCCGGCGATAACAAAGACGGTGAGATTCATGTCCAGTTGTTGGGCATGGACATGAGCAACCCTTATCTGTCGCGCAAGGGCACGGACGTCGTCCTGGTGTCGGAAGTTGCTGATGAAATTCAGCCTCGCGTGGACATCGACCAGTACGGTGGCGTCGTTAAATCGAACTACTCGTGGGGCAGCAACATGGTCTCGCGCCTTCCGTTTACCGGTGCGTTTATCACCGGTGCAACCGGTGAGTTCGGTACCAAAGTGGACGTGGACTTCACCCTCAAGCGCTCTGACGACGGTGAAGGTTCGGTCAAGTTCGTGGTCGTGCATCGAGTTGATGGCAGCGAAACCGGACGGATTGTTCGTGAGGCCAAGTTCTCTTCGCTGGCAGAACTGGATGACGTCCAGGAACAACTCAAAGGGGCCCTGGGCGGATTCATCATGGGGGCTTTCAGTACTTCAATGGGCCAGACCGTATTCGCCGAAGCGGTGGGTAACTTTGCGCGCAAAACCAAAGTGGCCAGTTACTCACTGACTTACAAAGGCTTTGAGCAACTCAAGGATGGCTTCGACGAATACAAAGCGGCGACCAAGAGCCAGGACTTCGCCGGCTTCTGTCATGAAGCGGGCCTGTCTGATTACCAGAGCGACTTCGGCGCCAAAGCGAAAAATCACAGCGACTCGGAATGTGCGATTGCCGAGAAACTCGCCACCGACGGCAAATTTGTCGAGGACTACGAGTTCAAGGAGGACAAATCACTGTTCGCGGGATTGTTCGTCAGCAAAAGCTACACGCTAGAGACCAACTGATCTCCATCTCCCAACCAGGAGCCCGGCCTGCCGGGTTCCTCGGTCAACATCGTAAATAAAGGACAGGGCACTTCATGATGAATGCATCAAAATGGGCGATCAGCGCGCTGTGCGCAGCGCTGCTGGCGGGTTGCGGCTCCAGCACGGACAAGGCTGAAGAACTGGTAAAAGTCATGGGGCTGGACACCCAGTACAAGATGGTTGTTCAAGTCGCCACGGCAGGTTATTCGCAAAAGTATCACGATGTCCCTTCGACAAAGATCCGGGCCGTCATCGAAGAAAACATCCCCCAGGAACTGCTCAAAGACACACTGATCGAGGTCTACGCCGAACACTTCGACGCGGACGAACTTGAACTCATGATCAAGGCAAACAAAAATCCCGCCAACGCGATGGCAGTCATCATGAACTCCAAGGATGGAATGAACCTCGCGAAGAAGGCCATGGAAGTCCAGGCGGACTTGCAGCGCGATATGGCGAAGGCCTTTGAAGACCGCGACGAGGACATCATTGACGAGTTGGATGATTTGCAAGCGGAGGCTCGCGGCTGAACTGGTTGCGACAATGAGCCAGTGTCGGCGGGGCTTGCTTGCTATGGATGTTTCGTTCAATTTCCGATCCGGCACCGCCCGCAACAACACACCCCACTGTGGCGAGGGAGCTTGCTCCCGCTGGGCTGCGAAGCAGCCTCAAAACAATTTGTCCCGATAGATGAACGCCACTTGGTAGTCAAAGGCAGACAAGCGAATGATATGGAGGAAATGGGGTTGAAGCGAACTGACCCATTGAGAGCCAACGTCAAATCCACCGTTGTTTAGGTTGTTTTCGATTGGCATGCCAAATGCCTCGATCACCGAGCCATCATCGCCAAGATCTTGCGACAGTTCCTCTCCTTCGCCTAGCTCAGTTTCCTTGTCGTACCATTCAAGTCTTATTTTCAATCCCATAGCTCACCCTGTTTCATTGCTTGGCACAAGTTCCTATGAAGTACTCCAAGCCCGCAGGAAATCTAACGCCTAAAATTTCGGACAGTGCCATTACTTGAGACTCGTTCAAAAGTAACTCGCCTGGTTCCATTTCAGCGAGTGGCTTGGATTCAATGAGTTGAGCGACTTTTTCATTGAGTTCACTGCCATCAATGTCCAGTTCGAATTGTAAAGAATCGTCCTTCTTATCGTCCGGATGAAAGCCAGTGATTAATAGGTAGCGCATGTTTTACTCCTTAATTTCTTGAGGTTTTCCTACCCGGTTTCGCTGGTTTTGTTTGCTCGCCGGTAATGTGGTTGTATTCACCAAGGTGAATCCCCAGTTTGTCGTATTTTTCCACGGCATTACTTTTGTAGTCCCATTCATAAATTCGTCCCTTACGGTCAACCCAACGGGCGCGTTTCCTTCCTCCTCCTTGAACAGATGACTTTGATTTTGCTCGGACTGCATCGGGGAAAGCGGGTAGCGTTTTCGGGTGGTCATAATACGAGTGATCCCCGATTTGACTGACAACGATATAAACCGGCCTAACCCCAGACCCCACCGGAAACACAAGAATAAAATCCTTGTACTCAGGCGGATAGATCGGGTTCACGATGATGCTATCCGCCTGTTTCGTCGGCGGATAAACCCAGATGTGCGGCGCCTGCGGTGCAGTTTCAAGCTTAGGAATGCCGAGGATGTCGGAGCCGTCTTCGGCCGGGGTCCATATCAGTTCGATGCCTTGACCGAGGTCTGCGACGTAATGGCTCTCGCGCAAAGCGATCTGCACCACATCGACCATTTCCCAATCATTGTTTTTACCGGTGTAGAAGGCGTAGCCCTTGAGACTGCCGTCAGCCTGTTGTTCGATTTGCAGGCGCATTCGAGTGCGGGCCTGCTTGAGCGCACGTAGTTGGTCTTCGGTATAGAGGGCGCTGTCGCCAAGGCTGGACGTCCAGAACAGCGCAACTAAACCGACGAGTGTCTTGGCTCCGACCGCACCGAGTGTGCTCAAGGCTGGAGTTGCGATATTTGGGGTGCCAAGGGCCAGCCGACCGATGCCAAGCGAAAGCGTAGATCCGCTGATCGTTTGCAGATTCAGCAGACCGCCATCGTCGACCTCGCGAGCGCCGAGCCAGGCGATCTCGCCGTAGTCCTGCAGGCTGTCGGTGGGCACCATCCCCGAAGGATTGGAGTAGTTGATAACCGCGTCCGGCAAATTGCAGGACTTGGCGAAGACGCATCCGACTTGAACCGGTTTCTGTTCAACCTCGACAACCTGTCGCTTGCGCAGGTATTCGTCTTGCCTGGCGAGCATGGCCTCGTAGGCGTCCTGCCAAGCATCGCGCTCGGCCAGTTCGCTAGGCGTCATGAAGCGGTAGGTGACGTGATGGCCGTCACCGGAAGGCGGGTTCCTAAGCTGGGGAATGTCCTTGTTGTCAGCCACTGACTGTCCTTGTGCGTTCGTCCATCGGCGACCCTGTGAAAGGGCTGCGCGACGTTAGCGAACGGGACAAGGTGTGGCAGTAGGATGCTTCTTGAATGATGCTAGGAAATGTCTTTGTTTTTCAGGATTGTGGTGCGGGGTAAGCTCCCTCACCACAGAAGGCGATTCGCTCAGCTATTCGCGAACTAACCGTCCAATCTTTTTATAGAGCAACTCAGCGTATGCCTCACTGTCACTCGAATGATGGCAACGCCGATGGCAATTCGGGCACAGCGCTACGGCGTTGCTGACTTGATCCGAGCCTTTGTCGGCAAGCGGTTTAACGTGATGAACTTCCAGATAAGGTAAACCTAGCTTTTGGAACGGTGCGGGTTCGTCACAACCTTCGCAATGACCTTCGGCTTCATTTCGCACCCACGCTCGGACCTCGGGATCACGAACGTATGCCGAGCGAGAGCTCGCCACTCGCCTAGGCTTCTTAATGCCTTTTGGCGGTTCCTTTATCTTTTGTTTCTGAAGCACCGCGGCACGACGTTCCAGCGTTTCTTCATCAGCAGTCGGAGCAGTGGGGTCGCCAGGCTGAACGCCTCGTTCAGTGAGCGCGGCTCGAATTGATTGCTCAACGTTCGATCCGACGTTTTTGGCAGGCTTGTACCCCTTGATGAATTCTCGATCCATCTTCATTAGAACAGTAGAAATGTTCTGCATTCGGAATTCGACAGAGCCTTTGGTACGAGTGGGCAAGGCCGATTTCCGCAGAGCAAGATTCACTTCCGTCTTAACGAATTTCTGACCACTTAGCTCAAGTGCGAGCATCTTCAGATAGGCATCCACCGCAGCCTTAATCTCAGAAACGCTCCAGTCGCTGTCCTTTTTCTTTTCGCTCATACAATCGCCGAGAGATGAAAACCCTCGGACGATACTGAGTGGCCATTACGGCTGTCTACGGTAAGCGTCCGGCAAAGGCATCTGGCCCGAAGTCGGAAATTGGCGCAACAGCCGATAGCTTCCTGTAACCATCGCCACTTCTAGAGGGATGGTGCGCGCGCAAGATGATGGGGCCGCAGTGACAGGACCACCCTCAAAAATAATGGTGATCCGTATAATTACATTAGACGGGGATTTAAGAGGTTTCAGGTACAGCAGAGGCTATCGCTTCCGGCCGTCTTCCGTCGCAAATTTTCATAAATCTGGATCAGTTTTGCGAGTTTTGCCACCAAATGCGGAGCGACAACTCCCGAGTGAATTTGGAAGGGGCAGAATGGGGTGCGCTACGGGGATATATAGGGATAATCAGGGTGTGATGGGGTGTTACGGGGATTATTAGGGAAAATGGGGGGTATATCAGGGGGCGCTAACTCCAGGGTAACTACCGTTCCGCGGATTAAATGGGGGAAAATGGGGTGTTTGAGAGGGGGATACAGGGAGACTGCGGGATTTATAGGGTGTCTCGGGGCGCTAAAGGGCGGTACGTGGCGTAGATCTACCCCATTGCAACCAATGCTACGAAAAACCATGTTTTGTGGATGATTTTGGGACTATGCGCCGGAATATTCATAAACGCTCCACGACGCCACCTGATGTAATTACACCGGTTGCCACAGATGTGGCAGCAACGCCGCAATTTCACTCGCTCGCTGCGTAGGCAGCCGCGTCAGTACATCCTTCAGATAGGCGTAGGGATCATGTCCATTAAGCCGTGCTGACTGGATCAAACTCATGATCGCAGCCGCACGTTTGCCGCTGCGTAACGAGCCCGCGAAAAGCCAGTTTGAACGCCCGAGAGCCCATGGCCGGATTTGATTTTCACACCAGTTATTGTCGAGGGGTACCGCGCCGTCCTCGAGATATCGAGTCAACGCGGCCCAGCGTTTGAGGCTGTAATCCAGGGCTTTGGCAATGGCCGATCCCTCAGGCACAAGTTGTCGCTGGGCGATCATCCAGGTGTGCAGCGCCTCGATTATCGGGGCCGATTTTTCCTGCCGTATCCGTTGTCGAGCGTCAGGTTCCAGTTCGCGGACTTCGCGTTCTATCTCATAAAGCGCGGCGATGTAATGCAGCGCTTTTTCGGCGATCTGGCTCTTATTGGTCGCGTGCAAGTCGAAGAACTTACGGCGAGCATGGGCCATGCAGCCGATCTCTGTGACGCCCAGATCAAAGCTCGCCTTGTAACCGGCGAAGTCGTCGCAGACCAGCTTGCCGTTCCAGTTGTTCAGGAAGGTTCGGGCGTGTTCGCCGGCGCGGCTCGGGCTGAAGTCGTAAACGACTGCCGCCAAGTCGGCGAACTGACTGGTGGCGTAGGCCCAAATGTAGGCTCGGTGGGTCTTCTTGGCGCCCGGCGTCAGCATCTGTACCGGCGTTTCATCGGCGTGGATCACGCCATGCTCGAGCACTGCTTCGCGCAGCGCATCCACCAGTGGCTGTAGCTGCACGCCGCAGGCGCCAACCCATTGCGCCAAGGTCGAACGGGCGATCGCCAGACCGGCTCGGCCGAAAAATTTCTCTTGTCGATACAGCGG
>NZ_JSAK01000018.1:339693-340915 GCF_000802965.1 Pseudomonas fluorescens
GCCTTTGTCGATGACATGCGCTGGTACCGGCGCCTGGATCAGCGTCTCGCACTGCTCACAGGCCCATTTCCCACGGATATGGCGTTCGACGGTAAACACGCCGGGTGTGTAGTCGAGCTTTTCGCTGGCATCTTCACCGATGCGCTTGAGGGCGCAGCCGCATTGGCAATGGCTGTTGTCCGGTTCGTGGTGGATCAGCGTACGAGGAAACTGCGCTGGCAGCGGCGCACGCTTGGGTTGCTGGCGCACTTTGGCCGCAGTCGGCGTCGGTTGCAGTGCCTCAAGTTCAGCTTCGATAGCCGCGATGTCGGTGTCGATCAGGTCATCGAGCAAGCTGGCTTGAGCAGGACTTAGTTGCTCGCTGCGCTTGGCAAACTTGAAGCGCTTGAGCAGCGCGATCTCATGGGCCAGTTTCTCGTTGACTGTTTTGTGATGGTGGATTTGCTTGTCCATCGTCTCGACGCGCTGCATCAACTGCGCGGCCAGAGCGCGCAGTTGTTCAGGGTTCAGTTGGTCGAGATTCGGGATGGAAGTCATGCCGCCGATTTTGCCAGAGAGGGCTTTGGGCGGCGATAGACTGATGGGCCAATTGCGCTGGCAAGCTGGCCATGGCAGAACTTAAAGCACAGTGATGACGCCGCCGGCACCGACTCTTTGCCAAGGTAACCCGAGTATCAGGGCCTGAAGCTGTTCTGCATCCAACTCAAGTTCCGAACCATGTCGCACGCCTGGCCAGAAAAAGCGTCCTTGGTGCAACCGACGTGCTGCCAGCCAGATGCCGACGCCGTCATGCACCAGCACTTTCATCCGATTGGCGCGGCGGTTGGCGAAGAGATAAGCACAGTGCGGCTTCGCCGCACCGAACACGGCCACTACCCGTGCAAGCGCGGTGTCGGTGCCCGCGCGCATGTCCATCGGCTCGGTGGCGAGCCAGATGGAATCGATGCGGATCATCAGATTAATCCCCGGACGAATCGGGCACATCCCTCGGGATCGTTGACGGGCCAGTTCACCACGAGGCTCCCATGCTCGCTTGGCACGTCGATTCTGATCGATGGCTCGGGACGATCATGAACGCTGGGTTCTAGTTTCAAAGGGATAAAAGCGGGCAGGTTTTTACTGTCCGCGTCGCGATAAAGCGGAATCCATTTACGCACGAGATTGGCATTGATCCCGTGGCTCAGCGCGACGCTTGCGATGGACGTAAGGGGCCGGCGAACAC
>NZ_JSAK01000019.1 GCF_000802965.1 Pseudomonas fluorescens
AAGCAGTTGGGGTTTTGTTTTTTCGGTCGAAAATAGGCACGCCCCACTCAAGGTCAATCGTGAAAATAATCACACAAACCTGAGTCCACGGTTTTGGTAAGGTGCAGCTCATTTTTAATGGACTGAGTTTGCGGCCACGGATCGGCATTATTCTCAATGAGTTGCTGTACAAGTGCCTGAACCAATACCAATCAAAGACCACGAAAAAGAGACGCGCCTGGTCAACAAAAGACTGATGGCCTGCGCCTCCTTCGTCGTCGCCATTACCTGCGCGCTGGTGGTGCGCATGTATGTCTTGCAGGTCGTCGAATTCGACTATCACTCCACAATCTCTGAGAACAACCGCGTCCACGTCCTGCCTATCACTCCTACTCGTGGGTTGATCTACGACCGCAATGGCGTAGTCCTGGCAGATAACCGGCCCAGCTACAACCTGACCATCACCCGCGAACGCGCGTCCGATGTCAAAGAAGAGCTCGACGAGGTAGTTAACCTCCTGCATCTACCTGCTGAGGACCGCACACTGTTCGACAAGGCGATGAAGCAGGCACGGCATCCGTTCGTACCGGTCACGCTGTTCTATGAGCTCACTGAAGAACAGATTGCTGTACTCGCGGTTAACGAGTTCCGTTTGCCGGGCATTGATGTCGAACCGCAGTTCGTCCGTCACTATCCATTGGCCGAGCACTTCGCTCATTCGATCGGCTACGTCGGTCGCATCAACGAGAAGGAATCCAAGGTCCTGGATTCGGTCGAATACCGTGGCACCCAATCCATCGGTAAAACCGGGATCGAAAAATTCTACGAGTCGGAACTGCACGGCCACGTCGGTTACGAGGAAGTCGAAACCAACGCCCAGGGCCGGGTTCTGCGGGTGCTCAAGCACACCGATCCAATCCCCGGCAAAAACATCGTCCTGAGCCTCGACGTCAAACTTCAGGAAGCCGCTGAGCAAGCCTTGGGCGATCGTCGTGGTTCGGTGGTGGCGCTTGATCCCTCCACCGGCGAAGTGCTGGCCATGGTCAGTAAGCCAAGTTTCGACCCTAATCTGTTTGTCACCGGCATCAGCTTCAAGGAATACGCGGCACTGCACGATTCAATCGACCGGCCTCTATTCAATCGGGTGCTGCGCGGCCTCTACGCGCCAGGTTCGACCATCAAGCCGGAAGTCGCGATTGCCGGTCTCGACACCGGCGTTGTGACGCCGCAAACCCGGGTCTTCGATCCGGGTTACTACCAACTCCCTGACTTCGATCACAAGTATCGCAACTGGAACCACAGCGGCGACGGTTGGGTGGACATGGACGCGGCAATCATGCGTTCCAACGACACCTACTTCTACGACCTCGCGCACAAGCTGGGCATTGATCGACTGCACGATTACATGGCGATGTTCGGCCTCGGCGAAAAGGTTTCGTTGGACATGTATGAAGAGTCCGCCGGCCTGATGCCGTCCCAAGCCTGGAAGCGCGCCACGCGACGTCAGCCGTGGTTCCCGGGTGAGACGGTGATTCTCGGCATCGGCCAGGGCTACATGCAGGTCACGCCGCTGCAACTGGCCCAGGCCACGGCGCTGATCGCCAACAAAGGCGTGTGGAATCGTCCGCACCTGGCCAAAACCGTGGACGGCGTAGCGCCGGTGGATGAGCACCCGATGCCAAACATCCTGCTCAAGGATCCGCGTGACTGGGAGCAGGTCAACCACGGTATGCAGATGGTCATGCACGATGCCCGCGGGATTGCCCGGGCGGCGGCGGCGGGGGCGCAGTATCGCATCGCCGGCAAGAGCGGCACTGCGCAGGTGGTGGCGATCAAGCAGGGCGAACGTTACAACCGTGAGAAAACCCGCGAGCGAAACCGTGACAACGCGTTGTTTGTGGGCTTCGCCCCAGCTGAGCATCCTAAAATTGTCATTTCGGTGATGATCGAGAACGGCGAGGCCGGTGGTCGCGTCGCAGGTCCTGTGGTGCGGCAGATCATGGACGCCTGGTTGCTCGATCAGGACGGCCACTTGAAGCCGCAATACGCGGCGCCGAGCAAATTACCGGGCGATTCTCACGTTTAGTGCCGAACGGCTTCATCGCACATCTCACGAATCTTTCTGAAGGTCCACCAACGCTGGAAGGAAATCCGCGAGGACTCTGTGTTATCCGCTGTCCGGGGATGCCGACATCGCTAGCAAGCCAGTTCCTACAGATTGATGGTGTTCACCTTTTTCGTGAACGACTCAGTTCCGTAGGAGCAAGCTTGCTCGCGATGAGGCCATCACAGATGCTGAAGATTCAAACCCCCGGCACCGGACACCCCAAATCCCCCTCCTGACACTTCAAGTAAGTCTTGAACGTCTCAACCCGCGCCTTGGTCAATTCCGTCACGCAATTGCTGTAGATCAGCGGATAAACGCTCCCGCCTTCCACCGCGGACGCCGAAAACTTGCACTCGGCATCGCGAAACGCAATCCACGAACGCTGCGCGCCCACCAGCAGTTTCTTGCTGTCGGGATTGCCCTTCAAACGCGTGGTGATCTGCTGGTAAAGCGCATTCAACTCTTTATCTGCGGCCGCATGCTGTAGCGACGCACACTGATTCATCGTGGCCTGATCGGTGGCGTTATCGCAGTCCACGGCTTGGGCCAGGGGAATGAACAGCAAAGGCGTCAGCGCCAGGAAAAAACGTGGGTACATGGACAAAGCTCGCTGTAACCGGAAAAAGTGAGGTGCAGTGTAGCGAAGGCAAGTGAACAAACTTGCAGCCCGGCACAAACCTGTTGCGAGGGTGCTTGCTCCCGCTGAGGTGCGAAGCGCCCCCAATCATTTATTCAGAGTGACACCGATTTACCACTGCTGTGCAGGCGAGCGGGACGGTGCGGCGATCCGACAGGCTTCCTCGCCACAGAATATGAGTTGTCAACGGGAAACAGTGCTGCAGTCCATCAGGGCGTCAGCCATTGCTTCGATGCCTTCGCGCTGGTGCAACTTTTCTAGCCAGACTTCGGGAATGGCCTGTACGCCGTAATGAGCCCCGGCCAATTGGCCGACGATGGCAGCAGTAGTGTCAGCATCGTCGCCCAGATTGGCGGCTTTTAGGATGGCTGCTTCAAAAGTGTTTGTGTGATGGAAGCACCATAGGGCCGCTTCGAGTGAGGCAACGCAGTATCCGGTGCCTTGAATATTGCTTTCAGGTTTGGCGAGGAAATCGCTTCGGGCGATGGCGGTGACTTTTGGTTCAAGGAATGATGCATCTGTTGCGTTGAGCAAATCCTGCTTGGATGTGCCTCGCAGTGCCTCGCAGATTAGATCAGCGAACAACAGACAGCATTCGACTGCTTCCGGCGCAGCGTGCGTTGTCCGTGAGCTCTTGGCGGCAAAGGTTCGCACCCGCTCGCGATTTGGAAAGTAATACAGCACCACGGGCACCAGGCGCATCAGTGAACCATTGCCGGCCGTATAGGGATCGCTGGAGCCGGCGAATGGTTGGCCGGTCTCCTTGTACCGAGCCAGTGCATCACTGACGGTCATCCCAATGTCGAAGCATTCCCCGGTTGAACTCAAGTGTCCGTGTTGCCACCAATCGAGGTACCGGTCCATCTGGTCCGCCGCATCGAAGCCGTTTTTGGCTAACAGACTTTCGGCCAGGCACAGCGCCATTGAAGTGTCATCGGTCCATTGTCCAGGCTTGAGGTGGAACGGACCGCCGCCGACCATGTTGGTCAGGTGTGGGAAAGATCCGCGCGGCTGGAACTCGACACTGGTGCCAACAGCATCACCGCAGGCCAGGCCCAGTAGAGCTCCGCGATAACGTTCGATGAGCGAAGGCTGCATGAAAATTCCTTTTTTCGGGGCAAATACGTTGGGGAACGTTAGCAGGTTTGATCGGCTGACTTTGCTCGCTGATCTCGAACTTATCACCAGAAATGCAGCCGAATGTTTCAGGCAAAGTTGATCGTCGCACAACTTTAGGGTTGGACATGTGGTCTTACAGGCCTACTGTTGTTCATTACAGGAGGTGATGTATGAAACCAGTACCCAATAGTTTTGAGCGCAAAATCACGCTCAAATCGCCGCGTTCCCATGTATGGCGTGCCTTGGTCGATGCCGAGGCGTTTGGACAATGGTTCGGTGTTGCGCTCGAAGGCAGGCGTTTTATTGCCGGCGAGTGGACGCAGGGGCAGGTTACATATCCCGGTTATGAACATGTGTTGTGGAACGTGCTGGTCGAGCGGGTCGAGCCGCAGCAGTTGTTTTCCTTTCGCTGGCATCCCTACGCGGTGAACCCGAAAATCGACTACTCCCAAGAGCCCACTACGCTGGTCAAATTCGAACTGGCAGACTACGAGGACGGCACGTTGCTCAAAGTTTCCGAGTCAGGTTTCGCGCACATTCCCGACATACGCCAGAAAGAGGCGTATTACATGGACAGCCGTGGCTGGGAAGAGCAAATGAACCGACTTGAACAATTCCTCACCGAAAACGCCAAGGCCCGTGAGCGAGAGTGACTAACCGCGGCTCCTGACCTGCCGCCTGAGGCGTCTAAGGGTTTTCGGAAGATCCCTTATAGCGAATGTCTTACACGCGTTACTGAATATGTCGTCTATTTAAGATTGGATCCGATGCGTATTCTGGCCTCATCCACTGAAGCACAGGGAGTGCCTCAGGATCATGGATGATCGGCCATTTGCACGGAATGCTGACGACAGGGAGTTGTAATGGTCTTGGAAGAACCCGCTTCGGCGGGTTTTTTTATGAGCGCAGGAAAAGTAATGGCTGCGAGGACCTGGTCCCCGCAGCCATTTTTTTCACTGCAGATCGAGTTTCGCTGCGGCACGTTCGGTGATTTCCGCGCGCAGTTTCAATGAGCCAGCGGCACGTTTGCGGGCCTCTTCGAGCACGCTGGTCGGCGCTGTTTCCGGGCTCCCGGCTTTAAACGGTGGTGCCGGGGCGTATTCCAACTGCAATTGCACCAGCTCGGCGGTCTCCTGATCGAACAGCTCTGTGGCCAAGGTCAGGGCGAAATCGATGCCCGCAGTGATCCCGCCACCGGTCAGTAAGTTACCGTCACGCACCACCCGATCCTTCACGGCAATTGCGCCCAGCGGAGCCAGCAATTCGTGATAAGCCCAGTGGGTGGTGGCGCGTTTGCCCTTGAGCAATCCCGCCGCGCCGAGCACCAACGCACCGGTGCAGACCGACGTCACGTACCGCGCGTTGGCCGCTTGGGTCTTGATGAAGTCCAAAGTCTGCTCGTCTTCCATCAATGGGCCGACACCGCTTCCGCCGGGAATGCAAATCACGTCCAGCGTCGGGCAATCCTCAAAAGTCACGGTCGGTTTCAACATCAGGCCGGTGCTGGCAGTGATGGGCATCAGGTCCTTCCAGATCAGATGCACCTTCACGTCTGGCAGCGAAGCCAGTACGTCATAAGGGCCGGTCAGGTCGAGTTGCTGAACCTGTGGAAACAACAGAAAACCGATCTGCAAGGTCATGACGTTTTTTCTCCAGAAGTGGGTGGACGGCTCCACTGTAGGCGCTTAGGATTTGGCGCATACGCCAATCACCCCACGAATTACGCCAAATGACTAAAACCATTCACGTGCTCGCGTTCGCCAACGTGCAGTTGCTCGACGTCACCGGGCCGTTGCAGGTGTTCGCGTCGGCCAACGACATCGCCCGCCAGCAAGGTATTCCAGCACCCTATGCGCCAACGGTGATCGCCAGCGGCGGCGGGGCGGTGATGTCGTCGGCAGGGTTGGCGTTGCTGGCGGAACCGTTGCCGGAACAGGGCAGCGATACCTTGATCATTGCCGGCGGCTGGGGCGTATACGCGGCGGCGCAAGATCTGCCGCTGGTGGCCTGGGTGCGCGAGCATGCATCTGGGTGCCGACGGGTTTCATCGGTGTGCACCGGGGCGTTTTTGCTGGCCGCCAGTGGCTGGCTCGATGGCCGGCGCGTGGTGACCCATTGGACTCGCTGCGAACAGTTGGCGCAGCAACACCCGCAGTTGCAGGTCGAGCCCAATCCGATCTTCATCAACGACGGCCCGGTCTGGACGTCGGCCGGAGTGACTGCCGGCATCGACCTGGCGCTGGCCATGGTCGAGCAAGACCTCGGCCGAGCCATGGCCCTGGAAGTCGCCCGACAACTGGTGATGTTTCTCAAGCGCCCCGGCGGACAGTCGCAATTCAGCGTGACTCTGTCATTGCAGAAAGAAGGCAACCGCTTCGATGACCTTCACGCCTGGATCAGTGAAAACCTTACCAAGGATCTCGGCATCCCGACGCTAGCCCTTCAGGCTGGCATGAGCGAACGCAGCTTCGTCCGCCACTACCGCGCCGACACAGGCCAGACCCCGGCCCGGGCCATCGAACTGATCCGAGTCGAGACCGCGCGTCGCTTGCTCAGCGATACCGGCGTGCCGATCAAACGGGTCGCCGTGCAATGCGGGTTCGGCAGCGAAGAAACCCTGCGCCGCAGTTTTCTGCGGGCCATGGGCGTGACGCCGCAGGCTTATCGGGAACGGTTTTCGGTCAGCGTTGCGGCGGATTCTTAACGCTGTAAGCGTGATGGACTTTGTGGCGAGGGAGCTTGCTCCCGCTGGGTTGCGAAGCAGCCCTGAAATCTGAGTACGGTATGTGAGTTGTTCAGGGTTCAAAGGGGTTGGCGACTGCTGCGCAGCCGAGCGGGAGCAAGCTCCCTCGCCACGGGTGATAGGTGGTGTCGGACAGACTTGTTTACGGCTGCCACACGCTCTTTTCCCCACTCAACTTCCGATCGAGAAAACACGCCGCGCTGATCAACGCCAGGTGCGTCAGCGCTTGCGGTGTGTTGCCCATGTGACGCGCATGACTGTCGAATTCTTCGGCGTACAGCCCCAGCGGGTTGGCGTAGCGCAGCAGTTGTTCGAACTCCAGATGAGCCTTGTTGACCTGGCCGGCGCGGGCCAGGCATTCGACGTACCAGAAGGAGCACGCGGCAAATGCGCCTTCTGTACCGGGCAGGCCGTCGATGTGCTTGTCGTCATTGTGGTAGCGGTAAACCATGCCGTCGCGCACCAGGTTCTTTTCAATGGCGTCGAGGGTCGCCAGCCAGCGTGGGTCCTTGGCGCTGACGAAACGCACCAGCGGCATCAGCAACATTGATCCGTCGAGCGCGTTGCCGCCGATGTGCTGCACGAAATGCCCGCGTTCTTCATTCCAGAAGTTTTCCCAGATGTCTGTGTAAATGGCCTGACGGGTCTGATCCCAACGGGCGAACGGCGCGGGCAGGGAGCGTTTCGAGGCGAGGCGGATCGCCCGGTCCAATGCGACCCAGCACATAAGTCGCGAGTGCAGGAAATGATGCTGCTCGCCGCGCATTTCCCAGATGCCAACGTCTTCCTGTTCCCAGGTTTCACACACCTGATCGATCACTTGCACCGTGTGCTTCCAACCCTCATGGGAAATGGCTTCGCCGTACTTGTTCACCAGATAAATCGCGTCCATCAGCTCGCCGAAGATGTCCAGTTGCACCTGCGCGTAGGCCAGGTTGCCGATGCGCACCGGTTTCGCACCGCCATGGCCGGACAAATGAGGGAGTTCGACTTCCGGCAATTCCTGGCGGCCGTCGATGCCATACAGAATATTGAGTTTCATCGATTGGCCGTGGCAGTCGCTGACTCGCCCGCGCAACCAGCGCATGTAGGCGTTGGCCTCTTCGACAAAGCCCAGGCGCATGAAGGCGTATACCGTGAACGAGGCGTCGCGTATCCAGGTGTAGCGGTAATCCCAGTTGCGTTCGCCGCCGGTGACTTCCGGCAGGCCGAAAGTCGCCGCCGCGAGGATCGCGCCGTGTTTGCGCGAGGTCAGCAGCTTCATCGCCAGCGCCGAGCGATTGACCATTTCCCGCCAGCGGCCGCGATAGTTGGACTGGCCGATCCAGTCGCGCCAGAATTTCAACGTGCGCTCCAGGCACATCGACGCAGCACCTTCCTTGAAGCGCGGATCGTCGATGGCGCCGAGCAGGAACTCGGCCGTCTGGTCTTGTTTGAGAGTGAATTCGGCAACTGCTGCCTGGCCTTCGACCCGCATAGCCTGATCCGCCGCCAGGCGCAGGGACGGCTGATCGGCAGCCTCGAAAACCACGTCCTTTTTATCGAGGCGGGCGTGGGTGCGAGCGCGAGCGTAGTCATGGCGCACCGCGCAGCGCAGGTGAAACGTTGCCTGGCCGCTGACTACGCGAACCCGGCGCATCAGCACCGGCAAGCTATCTTCGCTGTCGCCGATGGGCAGCAGGTCGGTGATTTCTACCACAGCGTGATCGCTGAGCCAGCGGGTTTGCAGGACATTGGTGTCCGGCAGGTAGATTTGCTCGCGACGCGCATCGGGCAGGTCCGGGGAGAGTTGGAAGATACCTGCCTCGGGGGTGTCCAGCAGGGAACAGAAGATCGACGGGCTATCGAATTCCGGCCAGCAGAAAAAATCCACGCTGCCCTTGTCATTGACCAGCGCGGCGCTGCGCATATCGCCGATGATGCCGTGGCCGTCGATGGGGCTTTGTCGTTCGGGGTGATGGTCGGGCATTGTCGCGAAACTCCACAATTCAAGCGCGTATTCAGCTGACTGGGGCGCGCCGTCGAGAGTTCATGACCACCCATGAAAAGATCTTCACTTCAAGGCCGCCCCTTCGTCACGCCCTGATCTCAGGTCTGGTAACGCCCACTGTGGCGATGCCATTCCAGACTGCCCGCCACCCAGATTTTCACCCCTGCCAGATAGCGCTTGAGCAGCGGTGAGGCGTTTGCGAGCAGCTGTTGTTCGGCGGTCTCATATAGGCGCACCACATCGTCATGAACGTTGGCGCTTAGCTGCATGGCTTGTTCAATTGAGCATTTATGCTCATTCATGAGCAGTAACGGCAGATTGAAGTCACCGACTTGCGCCAGGCTTTCCTTGGGAGCCGAATACAGGTCGTTGGCGATGATTGTTGCGCTGGCGGCCAGGGTCGTGACGCGTCGCACGGCGGGTGCGGAGTAGACGTTGGCCGGCAGCTCATAGCCGCCGATGATGTCAATCAGCGACATGCATGGCAGAAAACTGTTGGTCTGACGCTGGGCCAGATATTCCCAAAGGGCAGGAGTGACGCCACTGATGCGCCAGGCGGCTTCGGCAGTCATCGTGACGAACATGGCGATGATTTCATGTCGGACTCTGGCGATCTGGGCAGGCGCGGCGAACTCGGCGACCCGCGCGATATACGCACGCAAACCCACCAGCACAGGATCGCGTTCCAGGGCCGCTTCCAGATCCGCGCGAAAGGTGTCGGTCAGGTGCGCTGGCTCAAGCGCCGCCAGCGCGACGGACAGCCGAGGCCCGACCAGTGCCGGGATCGATCCGGTGCTTTCATCGTCGCAGTAATAATCATCGACTGCGAACAATGCTGCAATGCATTGGGCGGACAACAGCAAGCGATCCGGATCGTCGGTATCCGCGTGACACAACATGGCGAACCGGCCGAATTCCGAAGCGCGAATCTTTTTCTGCTGACCGGCAAAGATGCCGGTTTTATCGATCCAGAGCATCAGCCGGTCATTGACCTCTGAGGCTAACGCTTCGTCGATCCGACCTGGTGAAGGGCAATACAGCGGCGGCACTCGCCAGTTCGATTTCAGTTGGTTTCGTGGCGTGGAACCCAGCGCAAGTTCGTACCATTGCTGTACGCCGTTCAGGCCGAACTGCTCGAAGATCCGGCGAAACCATGCGGTGAACGTCTGCGGCGCGGCATTGATGGCGCCAGGGATTTCAGACAGTGTTCGCCACTGCCAGCTCTGGGCTTCATCGGGATTGGCAACGGGATCGATGTCGCAGATGCCCGCGAGTACATGATCGTATTCGTGTTCGATCAACTGGTTGGAGACCGGTTCGTAATACAGCAATGTCGAGACTTTGATCAGTTTGCAGGTCATGCCCATTTCTTCGCGCAATCGCCGTTGCGCGGCGGCGGCCGTTCGCTCGCCGAGCCGGGGGTGGCCGCAACAGGTATTAGTCCAAAGGCCCGCCGAATGATATTTGCCAAGCGCACGTTGTTGCAGTAGCAGACGCCCGCTGCGATCAAAAATGAACACGGAAAATGCACGATGTCGCAGGCCTTGTTGATGGACCTGCATTTTGGGGGCGAAGCCGGTCTGGCGGTCTTTGGGGCTGACCAGAATCAGTATCTCTTCCATAGCTGGACTCCTGCGTGCCTTCGCTACTGGACGATACTGCGGGCCAGACTTCTTAGTGAACTTCAGACGTGTTGTTGAAAAGGAAAATCTAGTTCAGCTCCGGTGGTGTCGCAAGGGAGCCGTGTCGCCGGCCAAACTTACCGAGGGCCTGACCTGGCTGATCACCGTGTTGAGCTGCTCGGATCTGCAATCCAAAGTTATCGCCACCTGAAGTAAGGCACTACCCGTAGGAGCTGCCGAAGGCTGCGATTTTTTGACTTTGCCTTTTAAAAACAAGATCAAAAGATCGCAGCCTTCGGCAGCTCCTACAGGGGGTAATGATCCGACTAATTCTCCTCGGCGCTCATCCGTTCTTTTAGCAGACAACTGTTGAGGTAAGCCCGGTGACCCAGCTGACATTACTGTGCCTGCCGTATTCCGGCGCGAGTGCCATGGTCTATAGCCGCTGGCGGCGCAAGCTGCCGGAGTGGATCAAGCTGCAGCCCGTGGAGCTGCCGGGGCGCGGGGGCCGTTTCGGTGAGCCGTTGCACACCGACATGCGCCGCCTGTCGCTGCAACTGGCGCAGGAACAAAAAGCCACGCTCAAAGCGCCATACGCCTTGTTCGGCCACAGTCTTGGCGCGTTGCTCGCCTGTGAAATGGCCCATGCGTTTCGCTCGTTCGGCTGCCCGGAGCCGGTGGCGCTGTTTGCCTCCGGGACGGCTGCGCCGACGATGCGTGCCGACTACGACCGCGGTTTTGCCGAGCCCAAATCCGATGCCGAGCTTATCGAGCAACTGCGCAGCCTCAACGGCACCAGCGAAGAGGTTCTGGCCAATGAAGAACTGATGAGCCTGACGCTGCCAATCCTGCGCGCCGACTTCCAGTTGTGCGGTCGATTCGAGCCCTTGCAGCGGCCTTTGCTCAGGTGCCCGTTGCACGTACTCGGCGGCAAGGCGGACCGGGCGACCACCGAACAGTTGATCGGCTGGAGCCAGGAAACCCACGGCAGCTTTTCGGTGGACATGCTTGCCGGCGGGCACTTCTTTATCCATGAACACGAGGCCAAGGTGTTGAAGGTGATCAAGGATCAGCTTGAAATTCATCATCGCCGCCACAGCATGACCGTCACTGTCTGACCCAACCCCTGTAGGAGCTGGCTTGCTAGCGATGGAGTCATTACAGGCGACTTTGATGTGCCTGACCCGCCGCCATCGCTGGCAAGCCAGCTCCTACAAAGTGTGTTCTTCCCTCCTGACAATTATTCTCATTCGCTAATTTTTCCGGTCTGCATTCGTTTTATAGGGACGACGTGCCTTTGTGCTTCCCGCCACTGATCCGGATACCCAGAAATGAATGCTGAAGACTCCTTGAAACTTGCTCGCCGGTTTATCGGGTTGCCCCTGGAAAAGCGCCAGATGTTCCTTGCGGCCTTGCACAAGGAGGGCGTTGATTTCGCCCGGTTTCCGATTCCTGCCAGCGTCGACGCCGAGGATCGCCAGGCGCTGTCGTACGCCCAGCAGCGCATGTGGTTTCTCTGGCAACTGGACCCGCAAAGCGGCGCCTATAACCTGCCCGGCGCGGTGCGGTTGACCGGTCGCCTGAATCTGCCAGCGCTGGAGCAGGCGTTTGCCAGCCTGGTGGCGCGTCATGAAACCTTGCGCACCGTTTTCCAGCGTCAAGGCGACGATACGCTTCTGCAAGTTCCGGCCACCGAGCCGCTGGTGATCGCCCATACGGATTTCAGCACCTTGCCGGCCACCGAGCGCGAGCAGGCCGTGGCCCGGGCCGCCGAGCAGCAATCGGTCTTGCCATTCGATCTGGGCACCGGCCCGATGCTGCGCGTCACTTTGCTCAAGCTCGACGATCAGGAGCACGTGCTGCTGTTGACCTTGCATCACATCGTGTCCGATGGCTGGTCGATGAACGTGCTGATCGATGAATTCATCCGCTGCTACGACGCCTTCGATGCCGGCGCACAACCGCAACTCGCGCCATTGCCGATCCAGTACAGCGACTACGCCTTGTGGCAGCGGCGCTGGCTGGAGGCCGGCGAGCAGGCACGGCAACTTGACTACTGGCAGGCGCAACTGGGTGACGAGCATCCGGTGCTGGAATTGCCCACCGATCATCCGCGCCCGGCGATGCCCAGCTATCGCGGCACGCGCTACGAATTCGCCGTCGAGCCGCAACTGGCCGAGTACCTGCGAAGCACCGCTCAGAAACACAACGTCACCCTGTTCATGCTGCTACTCGGCGCCTTCAATGTGCTGATGCATCGCTACACCGGGCAGACCGACATCCGCGTCGGCGTGCCCATCGCCAACCGCAATCACGCCGAAATCGAAGGGCTGATCGGCTTCTTCGTCAACACCCAAGTGCTGCGCACGAAGCTTGACGGCCAGACACGCGTCTATGATCTCCTGCGTTCCATCAAGGAGACTGCGCTCGGCGCCCAGGCCCATCAGGATCTGCCGTTCGAGCGTCTGGTCGAGGCCTTGAAACTGGAACGCAGCCTCAGCCACACACCGCTGTTCCAGGTGATGTACAACCACCAGCCGCAAGTGGCGGACATTTCCACCGTCACGACAAAGTCCGGCCTGGCGTTAGGCGTGATCGAGTGGCAAGGACGCACCACCCAGTTCGACCTGACTCTCGATACCTACGAGAAGGGCGGCAAGTTGCACGCCGCGCTGACTTACGCCAACGACTTGTTCGACGCCGCGACCATCACACGCATGGCGCAACACTGGACGCACCTGTTGCAGGGCATGGTCAACGATTCGCAGCAGCGCATCAGCGATTTGCCACTGCTGGAACAGGCTGAATATCAGCGCATCGTCCATGAGTGGAATCGCGCTGACGAAAGCTTCGCGCAGGACTTGTGCATTCACCAATTGATTGCCCAACAAGTCGCCGCAAACCCGACCGCACTGGCCGTTACCTTCGGCACCCGGCAACTCGCTTACAACGAACTCGATCAGCAGGCCAATCGCCTGGCGCACAAACTGATCGAGCTCGGCGTCGGCCCGGAAGTCCGGGTCGGCGTGGCGATGCAGCGTTCCGAACATCTGCTTGTGGCATTGCTGGCAGTGCTCAAGGCCGGTGGCGCTTACGTCCCGCTGGACCCGGATTACCCGGCCGAACGCGTCGCCTACATGCTGGAAGACAGCCGCGCTTTGGTGTTGCTGACTGAACACGATGTCGCCGCGACATTGAACGTGACCGCCGACACCCAAGTGCTGCTGATGGACGACACCGAGTGGCTGGCCGCTCACCCATCCAGCGCCCCTGTCACCCGCGTCTCGCCGGATAACCTGGCCTACGTCATCTACACCTCCGGCTCCACCGGCAAGCCCAAGGGCGTGGCCATCGCCCACCGCAACGTGCTGGCGCTGATCGACTGGTCGAAATCGGTCTACAGCCGCGACGACATCCAGGGTGTGTTGGCCTCGACTTCAGTGTGCTTCGACCTGTCGGTGTGGGAGCTGTTCGTCACCCTGGCCAACGGCGGCTCGCTGATCATCGCCCGCAACGCCCTGGAGTTGCCGCTACTGCCGGCGCGAGATCAGGTGCGCCTGATCAACACCGTGCCGTCGGCGATCAACGCCTTGCAACGGGACGGGCAAATCCCGCCAAGCGTACGCATCATCAACCTCGCCGGTGAACCGCTCAAACAAAGCCTGGTGGAGGCGCTGTACCAGCAGCCGACCGTCGAACACGTCTACGACCTGTACGGCCCATCGGAAGACACCACCTATTCGACCTGGACCCGTCGCGAAGCCGGGGGCCGCGCCAACATCGGTCGCCCGCTGAAGCATACCGCCAGCTACCTGCTCGATGCCGACCTGCAACCCGTACCGCAAGGCGTTTCCGCCGAGCTGTACCTGAGCGGCGCCGGCATCACTCGCGGCTACCTGGCGCGCCCGAGTCTGACCGCCGAAAAATACGTGCCCAACCCGTTCGCCAG
The DNA here is from genome assembly GCF_000802965.1 of Pseudomonas fluorescens. GTDB lineage: Bacteria > Pseudomonadota > Gammaproteobacteria > Pseudomonadales > Pseudomonadaceae > Aquipseudomonas > Aquipseudomonas fluorescens_A. The sequence goes on from NZ_JSAK01000019.1 coordinate 14,147, forward strand.
CAACGGCGAACGCCTGTACCGCACCGGTGACCTGACCCGTTATCAGGTCGACGGCACGCTGCAATACGTCGGGCGCATCGACCATCAGGTCAAGGTGCGCGGCTTCCGTATCGAGCTGGGCGAAATCGAAGCGCGGCTGTTGCAGCAAGAGGCTGTGCGCGAACTGGCTGTACTCGCCCAGGACGGCGCCAATGGTCAGCAACTGGTGGCCTATATCGTGCCGAGCGAGCCGGCATTGTTGGGCGACACCGACGCGCAAGCAACCCTGCGCGAATCCCTGAAAACAGCGTTGCGCCAGCACCTGCCAGATTACATGGTCCCGGCGTTCCTGCTGTTCCTCGCAGAATTGCCGCTGACCCCCAACGGCAAGCTCGACCGCAAGGCCTTGCCAGCCGTTGACGGCACACAGCAAAAGCGCGAACACATCGCACCGCACAGCGTTCTGGAAAAGTCCCTCGCGGCGATCTGGCAGGACGTGCTGGCCATCAACAACGTCGGCCTCGAAGACAACTTCTTCGAGCTGGGCGGCGACTCCATCGTGTCGATGCAAGTGGTCAGCCGCGCCCGCCAGGCCGGGATCGTGTTGAGCCCCAAGGACCTGTTCCAGCACCAGACTATCCGCAGTCTTGCCCAAGCGGCTCGTAGCGGTGAGCAGCAACTGATCGACCAAGGTCCGGCGGTGGGAACGGTGGCATTGGCGCCCGTGCAGCAGTGGTTCTTCGAACAGGACATCCCGCAGCGTCAGCACTGGAACCAGTCGCTGCTGCTGGTGCCGCGTGAGCCGTTGAACGGCGCGGCGCTGGAACGTGCCCTGGAGCAACTGTTGACCCACCACGACAGCTTGCGCCTGCGTTACCAGCAGACCGCCAGCGGCTGGCAGCAAGCCTATGCGGCGCCGACCACCGACTCGGTGCTGTGGCAGCGTCAGGCGCAGTCGGTAGAAGAACTCAACGCCTTGTGCGATGAAGGCCAGGGCAGTCTCGACCTTCAGAACGGCCCGCTGATCCGCGCTCTGTTTATTGCCATGGCCGACGGCAGCGAGCGCTTGCTGTTGGTGGTTCACCATTTGGCAGTGGATGGCGTGTCGTGGCGCGTGCTGCTGGAGGATCTTCAGCGGTTCTACAACGGCGGCGATGCGGCGGCGAAAACCAGCAGCTATCAGCGCTGGGTTGCCCGTTTGCAGGACCACCTTCCAGCGTTTGAAAACAGCCTTGGTCATTGGCAGACCCAATTGCAGGATGCACCGAAAGATCTGCCCTGCGAGCGTCCGAACGGCGCGCTGGAAAAACGCTTGGAGGAAAAACTCGAACTCAAACTCGACACCGAACAGACCCGCAAGCTGCTGCAACAAGCCCCGGCAGCCTATCGCACCCAGGTCAACGACCTGCTGCTGACCGCATTGGCCCGCGCCGTTTGCCGCTGGAGCGGGCAGGGCAGCTCGCTGATCCAGCTCGAAGGCCATGGCCGCGAAGACCTGTTCGATGACATCGACCTGACCCGCACCGTGGGTTGGTTCACCAGCCTGTTCCCGGTCACCCTGACGCCTGCGGCTGATGTCAGCGACTCGATCAAAAGCATCAAGGAGCAACTGCGCAGCGTGCCGGACAAAGGCCTGGGCTACGGCGCGCTGCGTTACCTCGGGACTGCGCAAACCCGCGCTGAACTGGCCGCGTTGCCGCAACCGCGCATCACCTTCAACTATCTGGGGCAGTTCGATCGGCAGTTCGACGACGGCGCCTTGTTCACACCGTCCACCGAAGGCAACGGCTTGGCTCAGGATCCATCGGCACCGCTGGGCAACTGGCTGGTGGTCGAAGGCCAGGTTTACGGCGGCGAGTTGTCCCTGAGCTGGGGTTTCAGCCGCGAGATGTTCGACACCGCGACCATCCAGCGTCTTGCCGACGATTACGTGCAAGAACTCAACGCGCTGATCGAACATTGCTGCGCACTCGAGGCGCCACAGGCCACGCCATCAGACTTCCCGCTGGCGCGCATCAACCAAGTACAACTCGATGCATTGCCGGTTGCCGTTGCGAACCTCGAAGACCTCTATCCACTGTCGCCGATGCAGCAGGGCATGTTGTTCCACACCCTGTATGAGCCGCAGGTCGGCGCGTACATCAGCCAGTTACGCCTCGACATTCAAGGCCTCGACCCGGAACGTTTCGCCAAGGCCTGGCAGTTTGCGCTTGAGCGTCACGACATCCTGCGCAGCAGCTTTCACTGGCAAGGTCTCGACACCGCGCATCAGGCGATTGCCCGTCAGGTGACGCTACCGCTGCAAGTGCTTGAAGCCACCGACACCGACGCACTGGCCGACGCCGAACGTGCCGAAGGATTTGCCTTGGGCAGCGCGCCACTGTTCCGCTTGAAACTGGTCCGCAAAGGCTCCCAGGACTGGCACCTGATCTACACCAGCCATCACATCCTGATGGACGGCTGGAGCAACGCGCAGTTGCTCGCCGAAGTGATCCAGCACTACGCCGCCGGCCAGTCGCTGCCGGCGCCGACCGGGCAATACCGCGATTACCTGGGCTGGTTGCACAAGCAATCGGCAGCGGCGGGCGAGCAATTCTGGAGAACCGCACTGGCACCGTTGGACGCACCGACGCTGCTGGCCGAAGCCTTGCGCCCACCGGTCGGCGCCTCGGGTATCGAGGAATACCGCGTCGCCCTCGACAGTCGCACGACCCAGCGTCTGGCCGAGTTCGCCCGTCAGCAGAAAGTCACCCTGAACACCTTGCTGCAAGCGGCGTGGAGCCTGTTGCTGCAACGCTATACCGGCCAGGATTGCGTGGTGTTCGGCGCTACCGTCGCCGGGCGTTCGGCACCGTTGCCGGGGATCGAGGAGCAGCTCGGCCTGTTCATTAACACCCTGCCACTGGTCTGCGCGATGAAGCCGGACCAGACCGTCAGCCAATGGCTCGGCGAGTTGCAAGCGCTGAACCTGGCCATGCGCGAGTTCGAGCACGTGCCGCTGTACGACATTCAGGGTTGGGCGGGGCAGCAGGCATTTGAGAAGAGGAGTTCGGCGCTGTTCGACAGCCTGTTGGTGTTCGAAAACTTCCCGGTGGCCGAAGCGCTGAAGCAGGGTGCGCCGGCCGGGTTGTCGTTCAGCAACCTGCACAATCATGAGCGCACGCACTATCCGCTGACACTCGGCATTGAACTGGGCGAAGGTCTGGGTCTGGATTTCAGCTACGACGCGGCGCGGTTCAGTGCCGCGCAGATCGCGCAGTTGTCGGTCAATTTGCAGCATCTGCTGACGCAATTGGTGGCGTCGCCAGATGCGGCACTCGGTTCCCTGGAATTACTCGAGCTCGGTGGCAAAAACGCGGTGCTTGCGATCAGCCAACCGGCCCCGGTTGAGTTATCCACAACGCTTTTGGTGCACGAGCAAATCGCGGCTCAGGCCGCTGCCACGCCGGACGCACTGGCGTTGCAGGTCGACGGACAGTCGCTGAGTTACGGCCAGTTGAATGCTGAGGCCAACCGCCTCGCCCATCGTTTGATCGAAAACGGTGCGGGTCCCGGCAAACGTGTCGGACTGGCGCTGCGTCGCGGCCCGCAACTGATCGTCAGCCTGCTCGCGGTGCTGAAAAGTGGCGCGGCCTATGTACCACTGGACCCGAATTACCCGACCGAACGCCTGGCCTACATGATCGAGGACAGCCGTATCGATGTGCTGCTGTGCGAGTCCGGTTTGTTGGAAGACATGCCGTTACCGACGAATCTGACGCGGCTCAGCCTTAACGACAACACCAGTTACCCGGACAACAATCCGCAAAACCATGCGGTTGCCGAAGACCTCGCCTACATCATCTACACCTCCGGTTCCACCGGCCAACCCAAAGGCGTGGCCATCGCCCATGGTGCGCTGCGCGAGTTCTGCCAGAGCGCCGCCGATTACTCGAAGTTGTCAGCCGCCGACTGCGTATTGCAATTCGCAACCTTCAGCTTCGACGGCTTCGTCGAGCAATGCTTCCCGGCGTTGTGCATCGGCGCGGCGTTGATCATGCGTGGCGATGATCTATGGGATGTGGGCCGACTGGCCGCAGAAATCGTCGATCAGGGCGTGACGGTGGCCGACTTACCTGCCGCGTACTGGTTCCTGCTGGCCGGTGAATGTGCCAGCGGTGCGGTGCAAAGCCTCGGCAATCTGCGTCAGGTCCACGTCGGTGGCGAAGCCATGTCGGTGGAAGGTTTGCGCCTGTGGCATCAGGCCGGTTTGAGCCATGTACGACTGCTCAACACCTACGGCCCGACTGAGGCGACCGTGGTGTCCAGCGTGCATGAATGCCAACTGCGAGATGCCAGCGACGCGTTCGGCATTCCTATCGGTCGGGCCATCCCTGGCCGCGCCTTGTATGTGCTGGATTCGGCCGGGCAATTGCTGCCGAACGAGGGCGTCGGCGAACTGTGCATCGGCGCCCCGGCCTGCCTGGCGCAAAGCTATTTCGACCGTCCGGCGCTGACTGCCGAACGCTTTCTGCCGGACCCGTTCGCCCGCGTGCCGGGTTCGCGGCTGTACCGCAGCGGCGACCTCGCGCGCTACAACCCCAATGGGAATCTGGAATACGTCGGGCGGATCGACCATCAAGTGAAGATTCGCGGTTTCCGCATCGAGATGGGTGAAATCGAAGCCTGCCTGCAAGCGCGGGAGAACGTGCGCGAAGCGGCGGTCATCGCTCAGGACGGTACGCAACTGGTGGCGTATGTCGTGGCCAGCGGCGCGGTGGGTTCTCAGATTGAATATGTGCAAGGTCTCAAGTCCGTTTTGCGTGAGTCGCTGCCGGAATACATGGTGCCAAGTCACCTGATCCTGCTGGACAAACTGCCGCTGAACAACAACGGCAAACTCGACCGCAGGGCCTTGCCCCGTGCCGAAGCAGGCGACGCACAACGTGATTTCGTGGCCCCGGCTCAAGGGCTGGAAACGCAACTGGCGCTGATCTGGCAAGGCGTGTTGCAGGTCGAGCAAGTGGGCCGCACCGACAATTTCTTCGAGTTGGGCGGGCACTCGTTGTTGGTGCTGCAAGTGATCTCCCGGGTGCGTCAGCAATTACAACTTGAGCTGTCCGTGAGCAGCCTGTTTTCCGCCGCGAACCTGGCGCAATTTGCCGAGCGTGCGGCGCTGGCCGAAACCAGCGGCCAACCGGAGCTGCAACGTGCGGCGGCCGATCAACCGCGAGTCCTGTCCTACGCCCAGCAGCGCCAGTGGATTCTCTGGCAACTCGATCCGCAGAGTTCGGCCTACAACATTCCGGCGGCGCTGCGTCTCAAGGGCACGCTGAACCGCGAAGCCCTGCGCGCAGCGTTCACGCAGTTGCGGGCCCGCCACGAAACCCTGCGCACGACCTTCGAGCAGGATGGTCAGCAGGCGCGTCCATTGGTTCACGGCGAAATGGCGCTGCAACTGAACGAGCGGTCAGTCGCCGAGTCATCGATCAACAGCGCCGTGGCGGAAGAAATCGCCCATCCGTTCGACCTGCGCAACGGCCCGCTGTGGCGCGTGTTGCTGCTGCAAATCAGCGCCGAGGACCATGTGCTGGTGCTCACCGTGCACCACATCGCCGCCGATGGCTGGTCGATGCAGGTCATGGTCGATGAGTTCAGCGCGTTGTATCAGGCTGCAGTAGCAGGTAACGCTGCAAACCTGAATGGCTTGCCGGTGAATTACAGCGACTACGCCCGTTGGCAGCGTGACTGGCTGGAAGCGGGCGAGGGCGCGCGGCAACTGGCGTGGTGGCGCGAACAACTGAATGGCAGCCAGGCACCACTCGAATTGCCGAGTGAACTGACCCGCCCGGCGCGCCGCAGTCAGCGCGGTGTAACACTGGCATTGAACGTCGACCGTGAGTTGCTGGCTGGTTTGCGTGAGCGTGCCCAGGAACAGCAAGTGACGCTGTTCATGCTGTTGTTGGCGAGTTTCCAGACGCTGCTGCATCGCCAGAGCGGTCAATCGAGTATCAGCGTCGGCGTGCCAAGTGCCGGGCGTTCGCGCCTCGAAACCGAAGGCCTGATCGGCTTCTTCATCAACACCCAGGTGCTGCGTGCCGAGATCGATGGACAGCAGTCCTTCAGCACGTTGTTGCAGCATGTCAAAAAGGTCGCGTTGGGTGCGCAGGCCCATCAGGACTTGCCGTTCGAGCAATTGGTCGATGCCTTGCAGCCGGACCGCAGCCTCAATCACAGCCCGTTGTTCCAGGTGCTCTACAACCATCAGCAACAGTTGGGTGGCAGCGTCGAGCGTGCTGTCGCCGACCTGCAGGTCGAACGCCTGCTCTGGCAGCAACACACCGCGCAATTCGATCTGGTGCTCGACACCCAGGAGCAGGGTGATGCACTGGACGCCAGCCTGAGCTACGCCACCGATCTGTACGACGAAGCGTCAATGCAGCGCTTCGCTGAGCAGTGGCTGAATCTGCTGCGTGCCGTGGTCGCCGATCCACAGCAACGCGTTGCCGAACTGCCGTTGCTGCAAGCGCCGCAATACGAAGATTTGATCCAGCACTGGAACCCTTCGTTCGAGTCGCAACCACAGTCGCCAACCTTGCATCAGCTATTCGAAGCCCAAGCCGCGCAACGCCCGGACACCATCGCCCTGTCCTGTGAAGGTGAGCACCTGAGCTACGCCGCGCTCAACGCCCAGGCCAACCGCCTGGCGCGCAAACTGCGCGAGCAGGGCGTTGGTCCGGAAGTGCGGGTTGGCATTGCCACCGAGCGGACGATGCCGCTGGTGGTTGGCTTGCTGGCGATTCTCAAGGCTGGAGGCGCTTATGTGCCGCTCGATCCGCAATACCCGGCCGAACGTTTGAGCTACATGATCGAAGACAGCGGCATTGCGCTGCTGTTGACCCAACAACATTTGATCGACGGTCTGCCGGCCCGCGACGGCGTGCAGGTGCTGAGCCTGGAGTCGTTGCAACTGGACGCCTACAGCAGCGACAACCTGCCGGCGCAGGCGTCTGCGGACAGCCTCGCCTACGTGATTTACACCTCCGGTTCCACCGGTCGGCCAAAAGGTGCGTTGCTCAGCCATGGCAACGTGGGGCGTCTGCTGACTGCAACGACAGCCGAGTTCCACTTCGGCGCGGATGATGTCTGGACCCTGTTCCATTCCTACGCCTTCGATTTTTCGGTGTGGGAGCTGTTCGGATCGCTGTGCACCGGTGGGCGTCTGGTTATCGTGCCGTATTACATCAGCCGCGAGCCGCAGGCGTTTCACCGCTTGCTCTGCGATGAAGGCGTGACGGTGCTGAACCAGACGCCTACGGCGTTCCGCCAACTGCTGCCGATTGCCTGCGCCAGTCCAAATAATCTGGCACTGCGGCAGGTGATTTTCGGCGGCGAGGCGCTGGAAGTGGCGAGCCTGCGGCCGTGGTTCGAACGCTTCGGCGACCAGCAACCGACCCTGGTCAACATGTACGGCATTACCGAAACCACGGTGCACGTGACTTACCGCGCGATTCGTTTGGCCGACCTCGACGGCAAGGCGCAGAGCCCGATCGGCCTGCCGATCCGCGACCTGCGCTGGTATTTGCTCGACAGCCAGTTGCAACCGGTGCCGGTGGGGGTGGCGGGCGAGCTGTACATCGCCGGTGCCGGTCTGGCACGGGGTTATCACGGGCGCTTCGGTCTGACTGCCGAACGTTTCGTGCCGAGCCCGTTCGACGCCGGGCAACGGCTCTATCGCAGCGGCGACCTGGCGCGCCAGCGTGCCGATGGCAGCATCGACTATCTCGGTCGCATCGACCAACAAGTGAAGATCCGCGGTTTTCGCATCGAACTGGGCGAAATCGAAGCCGCGCTGCTGGCCCAACCGGGCGTGCGTCAAGCGGTGCTGAGCGTGCACGCGGGCGATGGCGGGTCGCAGCTGTGCGCGTACCTCGTCGCCGAGCAGACCCCGCACGATCCGATCAGCTGGCGCGACAACCTGCGCGCTGCGCTCAAGGTCGACTTGCCGGATTACATGGTGCCGAGCCACTGGCTGTTGCTCGATGCCTTGCCGCTGACCAGCAACGGCAAGCTCGACCGTAAGGCCTTGCCGCTGCCGGATGCCGAAGACTGGCAACGACCGTTCGAAGCCCCCGAAGGCGACCTCGAACAGCAATTGGCAGCGATCTGGGCCGACGTGCTCGGAGTGGCGCAGATCGGCCGGCACGACAACTTCTTCGAATTGGGCGGGCACTCGTTGCTCGCCGCCCAGGCCAGTGCCCGCGTGGAGCTGGATTTGGGCATCGAGCTGCCGCTGCGTGCGCTGTTCGAATCCACCGACCTTCAGGCTTACGCCGCCATGGCCGGGCAACACGCCCCGACTGACAACGATGCACGTCTGGATGCGCTTGAGTCGCTTCTCGACGAGATGGAGATCAATTGATGGAACACAGCACCGCCATGCGTATCGCCACCCGCTTCGCCGGCCTGCCTGCCGACAAGCGCCGCGAGTTTCTGACAAAAATGCAAGAGCAGGGCGTGAGCTTCGGCCAACTGCCGATCCCGCCCGCCGCCGAGTCACACGCGACTTTCGAGTTGTCTTACGCGCAACAACGCCAATGGTTTCTCTGGCAGCTCGATCCGCAGAGCAACGCCTACAACATTCCCGCAGCCCTGCGTCTGCACGGGCCGCTGAATATCGCGGCGTTGCAGCAGAGTTTCGATGTGTTGTTGGAGCGGCATCAGAGTTTGCGCAGCCGTTTCGTCGAGGACGACGGCCAAGTCATGCAGGCGTTGGCGACGTTCACCACGCTGCCCATCGAACAGCATGATTTACGCACCGAGCCCGAGGCGCAGCGCCTCGAACTGGCGATGAGAAAAGTCGAGCAGCAAATCGCCCGGCCGTTCGATCTGCAACACGGCCCGCTGTTGCGCATCAGCCTGTTGCAACTGGGCGCTGAGGACCATGTTCTGGTGCTGACCCTGCACCACATCGTCACCGACGGCTGGTCGATGGGCGTTTTGGTGGAGGAGTTTTCCCGGCTCTACGCCGCTCATTGCCAAGGGCAGAGCGCGGTACTGGAAGCGTTGCCGATCCAGTATTCGGACTACGCCGCGTGGCAACGTCGCTGGATGGAAACGGGGGAGCTGGAGCGTCAACTCAACTGGTGGCGCGACAAACTCGGCAGCGAACAAACGCTGCTGGAGTTGCCGACAGATCGCCCGCGTCCGGCACAACCGAGCCAGCGCGGTGCGCGTCTGGATTTCGCCCTTGATGCCAACGTTGCCAGCGGCTTGATGAGCCTGGCCAAACAGCACGGCGTCACACCGTTCATGCTGTTGCTGGCGAGCTTTCAGGCCTTGCTCTATCGCTACAGCGGCCAGTCCGACCTGCGCATCGGCGTGCCCATCGGCAATCGCAATCGCGCCGAAACCCGTGGACTGATTGGCTTCTTCGTGAACACCCAGGTGATGCGTGCCCATCTGGACGGGCGTCTGCCGTTCAGTCAGTTGCTTGAGCAAACCCGCGCCGCTTCGCTGGATGCCCAGGATTATCAGGACCTGCCGTTCGAGCGTCTGGTGCAGGCGTTGCAAGGCGAGCGCAGCCTGAGCCACAGCCCGTTGTTCCAGGTGATGTTCAACCATCAGCAGGCCAAACCCGCCGCGGTCAGCGGTTTGTTGGCGGGCCTTCGTGTTGAAGCGTTGAACGCCACGGCGCACACCACCCAATACGACCTGCAACTGGATACCCAGGAAGAGGGCGAAAAACTGTTCGCCAGCCTGACCTACGCCACCGATTTGTTCGACGCCGAGCGTATCGAGCTGCTCGCTAAACATTGGCGCAACCTGCTGGCCGGAATACTGGCAAACCCGCAAACCCCGCTGGCCGAATTGCCGCTGCTGGATGCCGACGAGTGCCTGCGCATCCTCGACGACCTCAACAACACCGCCACGCGCTATCCGGGCGAAGTCTGCGTGCAGCGGCATTTCGAAGAGCGGGTGATTGAAAATCCTGAGGCCACGGCACTGGTGTTCAAGGGCAAGCGCCTGAGCTATGCCGAACTGAACCAGCGCGCCAACCGCCTGGCCCATCATTTGCGCGCCCAGGGTGTCGGCCCGGAAGTGATCGTCGGCATTGCCTGCGACCGTTCGTTTGAAATGGTCGCCGGCCTGCTGGCCATCCTCAAGGCCGGTGGCGCCTACGTGCCGCTGGACCCGGAATACCCGCTCGATCGCCTGAGCTACATGATCGAAGACAGCGGCATTTCGCTGTTGCTGACCCAGGAGCACCTGCTCGCCCAGTTGCCGACCCCGGACCACGTGCGCACCTTGTGCTTGCACCGTGACGTCGATTGGCTGAACGATCTGCCGGGCACCGACCTGCCAAACGTTGCGGTCGCAGAAAACCTCGCCTACGTGATCTACACCTCCGGCTCCACCGGTAAACCCAAGGGCGCGGGCAACCGCCATGTGGCGCTGCATAACCGTCTGGAGTGGATGCAGCAAGCCTACAACCTGCTGCCGAGTGACCGCGTGCTGCAAAAAACGCCGTTCAGTTTCGACGTGTCGGTGTGGGAGTTTTTCTGGCCACTGATGAAAGGCGCCACGTTGGTGATCGCCGCACCGGGCGAGCATCGCGACCCGCAACGCCTCGCCGCGTTGATCGTCGAGCAGTCGATCACCACGTTGCACTTCGTGCCATCGATGCTCTCGGCGTTCATCGGCGCTGACGAAGCGCTGGCCTGCACCTCGCTGACGCGGATCATTTGTAGTGGTGAAGCACTGCCAATGGAGCTGCAACGCCAGACCCTGCGCAGTCTGCCGCAAGCCAATCTCTACAACCTCTACGGCCCGACCGAAGCGGCCATCGACGTCACCCATTGGACCTGCGTCGAAGAGGGCCGCGACAGCGTGTCGATCGGTCGCCCGATCGCCAACCTGCGCACCTGCATCCTCGACAGCGAACTGCAACCGTTGCCACTGGGCGCGGTGGGCGAGTTGTACCTCGGCGGCGTCGGCCTGGCCCGTGGTTACCACCGTCGTGGCGCGCTAACTGCCGAGCGATTCGTGGTCGACCCGTTCGGCAGCGGCGAGCGTCTGTACCGCACCGGTGACCTGGCGCGCTACCGCGCCGATGGCGCCATCGACTACTGCGGACGCATCGACCATCAAGTGAAGATTCGCGGCTTGCGCATCGAACTGGGGGAAATCGAAGCGCGTCTGCAAGAACATGCCGAGGTGCAGGAAGCCGTGGTGCTGGCCCTCGACGGCCCGGGTGGCAAACAACTGGTGGCCTACATCGTGCCGCAGGACCGTGCATTGATCGGCGCCGATGCCGAGCAGCAAGGCGCATGGCGTGAAACCCTGAAGAGCCATTTGCTCGGCAGCCTGCCCGATTACATGGTGCCGGCGCAGACCGTGCTGATCGAGCAAATGCCCCTGAGCCCCAACGGCAAACTCGAGCGCAAACGCCTGCCGGCGCCGACCGCACAGATCAGCCAGCGCGCCTTCGAAGCGCCGCGCAGCGAACACGAACAGGTGCTGGCGCAGATCTGGCAGGACGTGTTGGGTGTGGTGCAGGTTGGGCGCCAGGACAACTTCTTCGAACTGGGCGGCGACTCGATCATTTCCATTCAGGTGGTCAGCCGTGCCCGTCGCGCCGGGTTGAGCCTGCAACCGCGTGACCTGTTCCAGCAGCAGACCTTGCAAGCACTGGCTGCGGTGGTCAAAGAGCAAGCGGCACCGCTGGCGCAACAGGGGCCGGTGGACGGCGTGCAGAAGCTCACGCCGATCCAGCGCTGGTTCTTCGACGAGCCGATCCCGCAACGCGCCCACTGGAACCAGGCGGTGTTGCTGACACCACGGGAAACTCTCGATTTGCCGCGTCTGCAATCGGCGCTGCAACGTGTGCTCAAACAGCATGACGCGTTGCGCTTGCGCTTCAGTCTGGTAGATGGCCAATGGTCGGCGCGCTATGTCGGCGCGGACAGTGCCGATGTCATCGACATGCTCTGGACCGCTCGCGTGGCCAACGAAGCCTCGCTGGAATCGGTGTGTGATGAAGCTCAGCGCAGCCTCAGTCTGCAAGACGGGCCGTTGTTGCGCGTGGCGTTGATCGCCCAGGCCGATGGCTCGCAGCGTTTGCTGCTGGTGATCCACCACTTGGCGGTGGACGGTGTTTCGTGGCGCGTGCTGCTGGAAGATTTGCAGGCCGCATATCAGGGTGAAGAACTGCCGCCGAAAACCAGCGCCTTCCAGGCTTGGGCGGACAAACTCGATACCTACGCACGCTCCGCTACCGCCGCTGACGAACTGAGCTGGTGGCAAGCGCAACTGGCCGGTGCCGATGATTCGCTGCCAGCGGCCAACGCACAAGCCAGTCAGGCCGGGCATCTGCGCCAAGGCGTCAGCATCGGTCTGGATCGCGAACAGACCCGCCAATTGCTGCAACAGGCGCCGGCGATCTATCGCACCCAGGTCAACGACCTGCTGCTGACCGCATTGGCCCGAACCCTCAGCCGCTGGACCGGTAGCGAATCGGCACTGATCCAGCTCGAAGGCCACGGTCGTGAAGAGTTGTTCGATGACATCGACCTGACCCGCACCGTTGGCTGGTTCTCCAGCCTGTTCCCGGTGCGCCTGACACCGACCGCCGACTTCGCCGGTTCGATCAAAGCGATCAAACAGCAACTGCGCGAAATCCCCGGCAAAGGCCTGGGCTATGGCCTGTTGCGCTACATGGGGGACACCGAAACCCAAGCGGCATTGGCCGCGCTCCCTCAGGCGCGAGTGACGTTCAACTATCTGGGTCAGTTCGATCAGAGCTTTGCCGAAGACGCCTTGTTCACGCCCGCGAAGGAATCCAGCGGCGCCGCGCAATCGGCGGATGCGCCCTTGCCGAACTGGCTGTCGGTGGACGGTCAGGTCTATGGCGGCGAACTGAAACTCGACTGGACCTTCAGCCGCGAATGCTTCGACTGTCGCGAAATCGAAACCCTGGCTGCGGATTTCCGCGCCGAATTGCTGGCGCTGATCGAGCATTGCCTGAGCGACGGCGCGGGCGGCGTGACCCTGGCGGACTTCCCGCTGGCCCGACTGACTCAGGCGCAACTCGATGGCTTGCCAGTGCCACCGGCGCAGATCGAGGATCTGTATCCGCTGTCGCCGATGCAGGCCGGTCTGTTGTTCCACAGCCTGTATGAGACTGACTCCGGCGCCTATGTGAACCAACTCAGCGTCGAGGCTCGCGGTCTCGACGCCGAACGCCTGGGCCGCGCCTGGCAAGCGGTACTCGACAGCCACGCGATCCTGCGTAGCAGCTTCCACTTCCCGGAAGGTTTCGAAGCGCCGGTGCAATTGGTCCATCGTCACCTGCAATTGCCGATGACCTGCCTCGACTGGCGTGGTCGTGACGATCAGGCCGAAGCCCTGGCGCAACTGATCGACAGCGAACGCCTGCAACTGGATTCGACTAAAGCGCCGTTGATGCGGCTCACGCTGGTGCGTCTGGACGATGAGAGTCAGCAACTGATCTACACCCACCATCACCTGTTGCTCGATGGCTGGAGCAACTCGCTGCTGTTGAGCGAAGTCCTGCAACGTTATGCCGGGCAAGAGGTTCCGGCGCCGATCGGGTGTTTCGCCGACTACATCGGTTGGCTGCAACGCCAGGATGCCCACGCCGACGAGATCTTCTGGCGCGAGCAACTGGCGACGCTGGACAACCCGACGCTGTTGGCCCAGAGCCTCGCCCATGGCGACAGCAAAAACCGCTCGAACGAGGCGTTTGCCGACCACCGCCAGACCTTCGACGTCGCCACCAGCCAACGCTTCAGCGACTTTGCCCGCCAGCAAAAAGTGACGCTCAACACGTTGGTCCAAGGTGCCTGGGCACTGCTGCTGCAACGCTACAGCGGCCAACTCAGCGTGGCGTTTGGCGCGACAGTGGCGGGGCGTCCGGTGGATTTGCCCGGGGCCGAAAGTCAGCTCGGTCTGTTCATCAACACCTTGCCGGTGATCAGCAGCCCGGACGCTATTGAAAGCGTCGAGCAATGGTTGAGCCGTTTGCAGGTGCAGAACCTGGAGCTGCGCGAACACGAATTCACCGCGCTGGGGGATATTCAGCGCTGGGCCGGGCGAGCCGGTGAGCCGCTGTTCGACAGCCTGCTGGTGTTCGAAAACTTCCCGGTGGCCGAAGCGTTACAGCAGGGCGCGCCGGCCGGGTTGAGCTTCTCGATCCCGCAAAACCATGAACGCACTAACTTCCCGTTGACCCTGGCCGCCACTGCTGAAGGCCAACTCAGTATCAACTGGAGCTACCAGTGTGCTCACTTTAGCGGCAAAGCCATTGCGCGCATGAGCGAACATCTGGCGGCGTTGCTGGCGGCGATGGTGGCCGCGCCACAGGCGGCCTTGAGTCAACTGGACCTGCTGACCGCACCGGAACGTGCGCAGCAATTGCTGGAATGGAACCCACCGTTCACCACGACGCAAAACCCGCTGTGCGTGCATCAGTTGATCGAAGCCCAGGCCGTCATCCGACCGGACGCCACGGCGCTGATCTTCAACGACCTGGAACTGAGCTTCGACCAACTCAACCGCCGCGCCAACCAATTGGCCCATCGCCTGCGCGCACTGGGCATCGGTCCGGAAGTGCGGGTCGGCCTGGCGATGCAGCGTTCGCCAGAAATGATCATCGGCCTGCTGGCGATTCTCAAGGCTGGCGGTGCCTACGTGCCGCTGGACCCGGCCTATCCAGCCGAACGCCTGCGTTATCTGATGGAAGACAGCGGAATCTCACTGCTGATCAGCCAATCGTGGTTGCGGGAAAAACTGCCGTTGCCGGAAGGGTTGGCGGTGCTGGAAATCGACCGTGAACCGCTGGCGTCGATGGCGGACAGCAATCCGCTCAATCTGACTTGCGGGGAAAACCTCGCTTATCTGATCTACACCTCGGGCTCCACCGGCCGGCCCAAAGGCGTCAGCGTGGCCCACGGTCCGCTGGCCATGCATTGCCTGTCGATTGGCGAGTTGTACGGCATGACCCCGGATGATCGCGAGCTGCAATTCGCCTCGATCAGCTTCGACGGCGCCCACGAGCGCTGGTTGACGCCGTTGGTATTCGGTTCGGCGGTGATGCCCCGCGACGATGAATTGTGGAGCGTGGAGCGCACCTGCTTCGAGATCGAAAAACACGGCATCACCATCGCCTGTTTCACCCCGAGCTACCTGGCGCAGATCGCCGATTTCATGGGCGAAGCGGGGCGTGATCTGCCGATCCGTTCCTACACGCCGTGCGGTGAAGGCATGGCCAAGCATGCGTTCGACGAGGTGCAGCAAGTCTTGCAACCCAAGCGTCTGATCAACGGCTATGGCCCAACCGAAACGGTGATCACGCCGCTGATCTGGCTGGCGTATCCGGAGACCGAATTCGACTCGGCGTTCATGCCGATTGGCCGGCCGGTCGGCAACCGCAGCGCCTATATTCTGGACGGCGGTTTGCAGCCGTTGCCGGTCGGCGTGGCGGGTGAGTTGTACCTGGGCGGCGAGGGTGTCGCCCGTGGATATCACCAACGTCCAGACCTCACTGCTGAACGCTTTGTGCCAGACCCGTTCGTGCCGGGCGCGCGTTTGTACCGCAGTGGCGACCTCGCGCGATTCCGTGCCGACGGCGTCGTCGAGTACCTCGGTCGTATTGACCAGCAAGTGAAGATTCGCGGTTTCCGCATTGAACTGGGCGAAATCGAAGCCTGCCTGATGGAGCACGAAGGCGTGCGTGAAGCCTTTGTGATCGATCGCGACGGTCCGGTGAGCCGGCAGTTGGTCGGTTATGTGGTGCCGCGCGATCCGCTGGCTGATGAGCAGGCGTTACGTGACGCGCTGACGGCGCACCTGCGCAGCCGTCTTCCGGCGCACATGCTGCCGGCGCACTTGATGTCTCTGGCTGCATTGCCGCTGACGCCGAACGGCAAGCTTGATCGCCAGGGGCTGCCGGCGCCGGAAGCGTCGCGCCAGAGCCATGATCAAGTTGCCGCCGCGTCGCCGGCCGAAGCGTTGTTGGTGGAGATCTGGCAGGAACTGCTGGGCCTGGATTCAGTAGGTGTCACCGAGAACTTCTTCGAGCTGGGCGGTGACTCGATCATCTCCCTGCAAGCGGTGAGTCGCGCCGGGCAACGTGGATTGGTGTTCAGTCCGAAGCAATTGTTCGAGCAGCAAACCATTCGTGCCTTGGCCGCTGTGGCGAGCAGCCGTGAAGCTGTGCTGATCGAAGCGCCGAAGGTCGAGGCCTTTTCGCTGGTGCCGCACATCGACGTCGCCGCCCGCGAAGGGCTGCAAGACCTGTATCCGCTGTCGCCGATGCAGCAAGGCATGTTGTTCCACTGCCTCGATTCACCGGAGCTCAATCCCTACGTCAACCAGTTGAGCGTGGCGGTGGAAGGTTTGCAGGTACCGCGTTTCCGCGCGGCGTGGCAAGCGTTGATCGAGCGCCATGAAGTGCTGCGCGCGGCGTTCCGCTGGCGCGATGGTCTGGCTGATCCGCTGCAAGCGGTGTTCGCCGCGGTGGAGTTGCCGATCGAAGAGTTCGACTGGCGTGACCGCAGTGACACCGAGCAGGCATTGAACGAATTGGCGGCTGCCGAGCAGCTCAAGGGTTTCGACCTGAGCTGCCCGCCGCTGATGCGCTTTGTGCTGGTGCGTCTGGGCGAAGATCGCTACCAGATGATCTGGATCTACCATCACCTGTTGCTGGACGGCTGGAGTGCTTCGCGTTTGCTGGGCGACATGCTGCGCCTGTACCACCACGACAGCCTGCCGGCCCTGACCGGTCGCTATGCCGACTACATCGCCTGGCTGCAACGTCAGGACGGTGCGCAGGCGGAAGGGTTTTGGCGCGAGCGTCTGTCCGTGCTCGAAACGCCGACCATTCTGGCCAAGGCGTCGGGCGCCGCAGGTTCCGGCCACGGCGTGATGTACAGCAACCTCGACAGCGAGGCGACACGCAAACTGCACAGCTTCGCCAAGCGTCAACGCATCACCCTCAACACCCTGGTGCAAGGCGCCTGGCTGTTACTGCTGCAACGCCACAGTGGTCAGCGCAGCGTTGCGTTTGGCGCCACGGTGGCGGGGCGTCCGACCGGGCTGGCCGGTGCGCAGGACATGCTGGGCCTGTTCATCAACACCCTGCCGGTGATCCAGACCCTCGACCCGCAACAGCCATTGGGCGAGTGGTTGCGCGAGTTGCAGGATTACAACCTGATGGTCCGTGACTATGAGCACACGCCACTCTCGGACATCCAGCGCTGGGCCGGGCAGGGTGGCCAGGGCTTGTTCGACAGCATCATCGTCTTCGAAAACCATCCGGTGGACCGTGCCTTGCGCGGTGGCGAGGAAGGTGAGCTGCGCTTTGCCGAAGTCGGCAGCGGCGGGGTGACCAACTTCCCGATGGACTTGATGGTCAGCGCCAACGACCAAGGCCTGGAGGTCGAGTACCTGTTCCTGCGTGATCGCTTCAGTGACGTGGAAGTGCAGCGGATTCGTGCGCAACTCGAAGGCTTGCTGCGTGCGTTGCCGCAGGACGCGGCTTGTCTGCTCGGCAACATTGGTTTGCCCGAGGCGCAGGTCAGCCTGCCGCAACCTTCAGAAGACAGCAGCGATTTGCTCCATAGCTTCAATCAACATGTGCGCACGCAACCGCAGAAAATCGCCTTGTTCTGTGAGGACCGGGAAGTCAGTTATGCACAGCTGGAAGTGCAGGCCAATGGACTGGCGCAGCAGCTGGTCGCGCGCGGCATCGGCGCGGAAAGTCTGGTGGCGGTGGCGCTGCCGCGTTCCGAGCGGACCATTGTTGCGTTCCTCGCGGTACTTAAAGCTGGCGCGGCGTATCTGCCGCTGGACCTGGCTTATCCGGCTGAGCGCCTGGCGTTCATGCTCAGCGATTCGGCTGCCAGCCTGTTGATCTGCGACAGCGATTTGGGCGAGCGGCTGACCCTGGCCGACAGCGTGCCCCGCCTGGTGCTCGATCAGTTGAGCATGGCTGATAACGCCCAGTGCCCGGTGATCCAGCCATTGGCGGATCATCTGGCGTACCTGATCTACACCTCCGGTTCCACCGGCCAGCCGAAAGGCGTGGCCGTGGCGCGCGGTCCGATTACCCGGCATTGCCGCGGCATTATCGACCTCTATGAATTGGCGCCACGTAGCCGCGAACTGCACTTCATGTCGTTCGCCTTCGACGGTGCCCAGGAACGCTGGTTGAGCGTAATGCTGGCCGGCGGCAGTCTGGTGATCCGCGATGACAGCCTGTGGACCCCGGAACAGACCCTGCAAGTGCTGCATCGTCACTGCGTCACCGTGGCGTGTTTCCCGCCGGCATATCTGCAACAGATGGCGGAAGTGGCCGAGCGCCTGGGCAATCCGCCGGCGGTCGAGGTGTATTGCTTTGGCGGCGATGCGGTGCCGGAGGCCAGTTTCGAACAGGTCAAACGCACCTTGCGTCCGCAGCGACTGGTCAACGGTTACGGCCCGACCGAAACCGTGGTCACGCCGCTGTTGTGGCGTGCCGAGTCCAGCGAAACCTGCGACGCCGCTTATGCGCCGATTGGCCGTGGCGTAGCGGGGCGCGGCTTGTACGTGCTGGATGCCGACCTCAATCCCTTGCCGGTCGGTGTCAGCGGCGAGTTGTACCTGGGCGGCGAATGCCTGGCCCGTGGGTATCACCAGCGTCCGGGTATGAGCGCCGAACGGTTCATTCCCGATCCGTTCGAGGCCGGTGGCCGCATGTACCGCACCGGCGACCTGGTGCGCCAGCGTGAATGCGGTTTGATCGACTACCTGGGGCGTCTCGACCAGCAAGTGAAGATCCGTGGTTTCCGCATCGAACTGGGTGAAATCGAAGCGCGCCTGCGCGACTGCGCCGGTGTGCAGGACGCCGCGGTGGTGGTGCATGACACGCCGACCGGCAAGCAATTGGTCGGTTATGTGGTGGCCGCTGGTGCCATCGGGGTTGATCGCCGCTTGAAATCCGAGCTGCAAGCACAACTGCCGGATTACATGGTGCCGGCGCGAATCCTGGTGCTGGAACGCTTCCCGCTGTCGGCCAACGGCAAGCTCGATCGTCGTGCGCTGCCGGAGCCGGAATGGGCACTAGGCGGTTATCGCGCGCCGCGCAATGCACTGGAAACTGCGTTGACTGCGATCTGGCAAGAGGTGCTCGGCGTGCCGCAAGTGGGCATCGACGACAACTTCTTCGAACTCGGCGGCGACTCGTTGCAGGTGCTCAAAGTCATCTCGCGGGTGCGCAGCCAGCCGCAGCTCGGCTTCGAATTAAAACTGCGCGACCTGATGCAGAAACCCTGCATTGCCGAACTCAGTGGCTATCAGGCGATGGAAGCGGCGAAAGCGCCGGACCCGCTGCTGGCGTTGAATGGCCGGGTTGCGAACGCGCCGGCGCTGTTTTGCCTGCACGCCGGTTTCGGCACGGTGTTTGACTACGAACCGCTGGCCCGGCGTCTGGAAGGACGGCGCACGGTTTATGGTTTGCAATGCCGGATGCTGCTCGATCCGCAGTGGCAGGATCAATCACTGCTGGCCATGGCTCAGGCCTACGCGCAGCGGATTCGCGCGCAGCAGCCTGAAGGGCCGTATTACCTGCTCGGCTGGTCGTTGGGTGGCGCGTTGACGCAACTGGTCGCCCATGAACTGGAAAGCCAGGGCCAGACCGTCGCGTTTGCCGGACTGGTCGACAGCTATGTGGCCGGCACGGCGGAAGCGGGGGACTGGCGCGAAGATTTGGCGGACTTCCTGAAGTTTGTCCTCGGTCATCCGTCTGAAGAAGCACAGGCATTGATTGCCTTGAAGGCCGCAGGCCTGAACGAGCGCGACGGTGCCGCTGCGGTGATCGAGGCGGCCATGCACGGTTCCAATGGCCACGCGGCGTTGGGGGCGAGTGAGCTGACGCAGATCTTTGCCACCGGTTCAGCGCTCAAACAGCTTGCCCTGGCGCAACGGCAACTGCCGAAGACTCAGGTCGCGGCGCATCGTTGGTGGGTGGCCGGGCGCGAGGATGAGCGTCGAGTGTTCGAAGCTCAGGACAGCAGCCACGGCGTTGATCGGTTGTTGGGGGGCGGGCATTACGAATTGCTGCGGGGTGATGAGTTGCTGGATCAGTTGGAAGACTTGTTGGAACGCCGCATGGTCAATGCATAAAAATTGTGGCGAGGGAGCTTGCTCCCGCTGGATTGCGCAGCAATCCCTCTTTTGGGGCCGCTTCGCAGCCCAGCGGGAGCAAGCTCCCTCGCCACATGTTCGTCGCTCGTAACTGTCTTGCCCGATTATTGACCTCTTTGTGTAAAAGGATTCGCCCCATGGCCGTGTTGCCAGAACTGGAAGCTTTTCTCGAACTCGCCGAGTTCGGCCGCCTGACCGGCAAAAGTCGCCCGATGCACGAACAGACGCCGCAACAGGCGCGGATCGACTTCGAAGCGGCTTCGGGTTTTCTCGATGTGCCGCTGGAGCACATCGCCTGTGAGGACTTCTCCATTGCCGCGCGGGATGGTCATAACCTGCCAGCGCGGTTGTATCGCGACGGCCAAGCGGTCGAAGGACTGCAACCGGTGATGCTGTATTTCCATGGCGGCGGCTATGTGGTTGGCAGCCTCGATTCCCACGATGCGCTGTGCCGACGGCTCGCGGCGCAGGGTGGTTTCGCCTTGTTGACGGTGGATTATCGTCTGGCGCCGGAGTGGCGTTTCCCGACGCCAGTGCAGGATGCCTGCGATGCGGGCAACTGGCTCGTCCGTGAGGGTGCGGCCCATGGTTTGGATGCTACGCGGGTGGCGTTGGCCGGAGACAGTGTCGGCGCGACGCTGGCCACGGTGTTGTCGATCATCGCCGTGCGTGAACCTCAGGAACTGGCGTTGAAACCCAAGGCGCAGGTGCTGGTGTATCCGGTCACCGACGCTACGATTCACCGCGCTTCGCACCGGGATTTTGCCGAGGGGTATTTGCTGGAAACCCCGACGCTGGACTGGTTCTACGCCCACTACGGACGTACCCCGCAGGACCTGGCGGACTGGCGCTGTTCGCCGTTGCTGGCCGACGATTTGTCAGGCGTGGCGCCGGCACTGGTGTACTTGGCCGGGCATGATCCGTTGCATGACGAAGGCCTGGCCTATGCCGAGCGTTTGCAGGCTGCGGGTAATGACGTGACGTTGCTGGAACAGCCAGGCATGACCCATGACTTTTTGCGTATGGCGGGGTTGTTAAGCGAGGTGGAAGGGATTCATGCGCAAGTGGCGGAGTGGGTGCACTCGCGATTGTGATTTGAATTTTTTGTGGCTGGTCCGAGGGTTTGTGGTGAGGCAACTATCGCCATCGCTGGCAAGCCAGCTCCCGCAGTTATTGCGTCGTGCTCAAATAATGCGATCCACATCAATCCTGTGGGAGCTGGCTTGCCAGCGATGGCGGCATCACTTTCACCAAAACCCTTCAGCCATAAAAAAATGCCCGCATCTCACGATGCGGGCATTTTTCATTTCAGCTCAAACTCAGAAGTCGTACTTCGCGGTCAGTTGCAGGTTACGCGGCTCGCCGTAGAACGTGGTGCCGAAGTTGCCCAGGCCAGTCAGGTACTTCTTGTCGAAGACGTTGTTGGCGTTGGCGGTGAAGCTCAGGTGTTCGTCGTATTGAAAACGCGTCATCAGGTCGACAAGGGTGTAGCCGCCTTGTTTGAGATTGACGGTGGAGCCCACACCACTGCCATCGACGCTAGGGTTGAAGCTCTGGCCGTAGAACGAACTCTGCCAGCTGACGCCGCCACCGACGGTGAACTGGTCCAGCGCGCCAGGCAGGCGGTAGGTGGTAAATGTACGCACCACATGCTCGGGTTTGGTGGTGGCCAGCGGGAAGCCGAAGATGCGTTGCTCGTCTTCGTCGCGGGTACGGGCGTAGGTGTAGCCGGCCGACAGGTTCCAGCCTTCGGCCAGTTCGCCGGCCATCTCCAGTTCCAGGCCTTGGGTGGTCGCGCCGGAGATTGGCTTGTAGACGTCCTGTCCGGTGCTGGTGTCGGTGGTGACGTACTGGGCGACGTTGTCCTGCTCGATGCGGAAGAAGGCCAGGCTGGCGTTCAACTTGCCTTCGAAGTAGGCCGCTTTCAGACCGGTTTCGTAGCTGTTGCCTTCAACCGGTTCCAGGGTCTTGCCACTGGCGTCCTTGTAGATTTGTGGCTGGTAAATGCTGGTGTAGCTGGCGTAGACCGAGTAGGTATCGTCCAGGTCATAGACCACACCGGCGTAAGGCGTGACGACGCCGTGTTCCTTGTAGCTGGCGTGAGTGTCGGCAAGGCCCGCACCCGGGTAGTAGCTGTAATCTTCGTTGTACTTGAAGGTGCTGACACGGCCGCCGAGGATGAACGACAGGTCGTCGGTCGGACGCAGGCGCGTGGCCAGGTAAGCGCCGTTCTGGCTCTGGGTACGCTCGTATTTGCCGTTTTTCGGGAACTCCTGTTTGCCGATGTGACCTTCCCAGTCAAAGATGTTGCCCGGCACCAGCTCGAAGGCGCTGGAGTCGTAAGTTGCACCGGTCTGGCGGGAGTGGGAAGTCATGAAGCCCGCCACCAGCTCATGCTCGCGACCACCCAGGGAGAACGGGCCGGAGACGTTGATGTCAGCTGTGTTTTGTACGCGATGGCCTTCCCAGCGCCCCCAGTAAAAGAACATGCCTTCGCCGGTGGCGCGATCCGGGTAGCCGCCGCTGGCCGAGGCCAGTTGGGTGTCGTGATCGGTGGTTTTCTGATCGAGGCTGACTTTGAGTTTCCAGTCATTGGCCAGCGCTTGTTCCAGCGAGGCGAAATAGGTGGTGCTGTCGAAGTCACGACGGCTCCAGTCAGAGCCCGGGTTGAAACTGCGGGAGAACTCGGTGCGGCCGCCGTCGGTGTAGAACGGCGAGTTACCGGTCCAGGAACTGCCGCGCGGGGTGGCGCTGGACTGGTCGACGCCCAGGGTCAGCAGGGTGTCGTCGGTCAGGTCGGCTTCGAGGACGCCGTAGTACAGGTCTTTTTTCTGGCTGTAGTGGTCGATGTACGAATCTTTGTCTTGCAGGGCGCCGACGAAGCGGCCGCGCACGCTGCCGGTATCGTTGAGAGAGCCGGAGACGTCGCCTTCGGTGCGGTAGTTGTCCCACGAACCGGCGGTGGCGCTGACTGAAGCCTTGAAGTCCTTGGTCGGTTTTTTACGGACCAGGTTGACGGTGGCGGCCGGGTCACCGGCGCCGGTCATCAGGCCGGTCGAGCCCTTGATGATTTCGATGCGGTCGAGGCTGGCCGAATCGTCGCTGTTGTTCGGGTTTTCACCGTAGACGCCGTCGTAGGGAATGTTGACGCCATCGTACTGAAAGTTGGTGATGGCAAAGCCCCGGGCGGAAAACTCGGTACGGTCGCTGTCGTACTTCTGCATGGTGACGCCGGGGGTGTTGCGCAAGGCGTCGCTGACACTGGTGACGCCACGGTCGTCCATTTGCTGGCGAGTGACCACGGTCACCGACTGCGGCGTTTCACGGATGGTCAGCGGCAACTTGGTGGCGGTGGTGGTCGCGCCGGTGGTGTAGGAACCGGTGTCTTCGGTGGTCAGGCCCAGGGCCTGGCCGGAAATGGTGGTCGCGCCCAGTTGCAGGCTCGAGCCGCTGCCGGATACCAGGGTCACGCTGTTGCCGTTGATCTGGAACGAAATGCCGGTGCCTTTGAGCATCTCGGCCAAGGCAGCGGATGGCTCCAGCGAACCGGAGACCGCGCGGGACTTGATGCCCGCAACCTGATCCGGGCTGTAGAGGATTTGCAGGTTGGTTTGCATGCCCAGTTCGGTCAGTGCGCTGGACAGCGGTTGTACGGCAATACTCACTTTCACAGGTGCAGCATTGGCCATCGAGCTCCCCAGCAAGGTGGCGGTCAGCAGTACGCTGGTCAACAGGTTTCTGTGCAGAGTCGGGCGCTGTACGGCCAGCGCGAGAGGTGTGCGGCGTGGAAGAGATCGCATTACTTGCCTGTGCTCCTGAAAAGTGTCGTGCAGAGTTTTTGTTAATAGGAATGATTATTAAGACGGGGCGCGAATGCGAAACCGGAAAAGAAATTTCAAAATGATGAACGAGTGAGTTTTCAGGTGGTTCTTTTGAAGAGGTTTCCTGTGGCGAGGGAGCTTGCTCCCGCTGGACTGCGCAGCAGGCCTTGGCTTTTTGGGGGCCGCTTCGCGACCCAGCGGGAGCAAGCTCCCTCGCCACAAATGGGTTTCAACCACAGATCTCAGCTAATCAGGCAGGCATCAGCTCGGTGACAACCCGTCCGCTCTCCATGCGCACCAACTGGTCCGCGACGTCGAAATAACGGTCGTCGTGGGAGATCACGATGATGGTTTTGCCCAGTCGTTTCAGGTCCGGCAGCAGCTCGGTGTAGAAGATGCGGCGGAAGGTCGGGTCCTGGTCGGCGGCCCATTCGTCGAACACCAGCACCGGGCGTTCTTCCAGCCAGGCATTGACCAGCGCCAGGCGTTTGCGCTGGCCGGTGGAGAGGTCAGTGGTGGTGAAATTGCCGTCCTTGACGCTGACCTTGTGCGCGATCTCCAGGCGTTGCAGGTACTTGTTGGCGTCTTCCGGGATCTGCATGTCGCCCTGGACCACATCATCGAACAGGTAGTAGTCGGCGAAGATGGTGGTGAACAACTGGCGATAGTCATCGCGGTTTCGGGCGTCGATGGTTTCGCCATTGACGCGGATTTCGCCCTGCTGCGGCGTGTACAGGCCCAGCAGCAACTTGATCAGCGTGGTCTTGCCGCAACCGTTCTCGCCGACGATGAAGGTGATGTCGCCTTGTTTGATCGACAGGTTGACCGGCCCCAGTTGAAACGGCGCGGCACCGTCCACCGACGGGAACGCGTAGCGCACATCGGCCAGTTGCAGCTCGTGCACCGCAGGTTTGACGTTGCCTTGATCGCTGAGCAGCAGGTGCGGCTCAGGGGTGGAAAACTGCTCCGACAACTCGGCGATACGGCGGAAGGCAATCTGTGCGCGGCTGACGATGGGCAGGGTGCTGATCAAGTGTTCCAGCGGACCTTTCATGTACAGCAGCACCAGCACGAAGCCGCTCATCACGGTTTTATCGGCGCTCGGCCAGAAGGTTTGCAGCGCCAGGGCCAGGCCGATAACCACGAAGAACAGCATCGAGCCGAAGGTCTTGGCGATGACGAAGGTGTTGATCGAACGCACTTGGGTATTGCAGATGAACTCGGCGGTGGCCTTGATGCCGGACGTGAACATGCGCTGGCGGCGTGGCCGGTGGATGCGCAGTTCCTTGGCGCCTTCGGCAATCGCGTTGTAGTGCTTTTGCAATTCGTCTTCGGCGTCGCGGGCGGCCATGAAACCCTGCACGCCCTTGCTTTGGGCGTAGGCCTGGATCGCCGTGCCGATCAGGATCGCCGCGACCATGATCAGGAACATCGGCCACGACAGGATCGCCAGGTAACCCATGCAACCGAGGGTCACGGTGACGGAAATCGCCAGCGGCGCGAAGGCGAAGGCGAAGTCGCTGATGGTGTCGACGTCGTGGGTCAGCACCGGGATCAGGCGATGGCTGCGGTAGCGCTCGATCTGTTCGATCGGCGCCGACAGGACCTTTTCACCCAGCTGTTTGCGCAGCTTGGCGATGATGTGCTGGCCGACGTAGTTGGTGCCGATGTCGGAACAGATCGAACTGGCCAGCGCCAACAGACACAGGCCGGCGAACAGTGCGACCACGCCTTGGGTCAGGCCGGTTTGCGAATGCAGGGCATTGTTGATGGTCGCCAGCAGCACAGTGACGCTCAGGCCGCCGACCATGCCCAGGAAGATGGACGCGGCGACGATGAGCCGAAAAGGTTTCAACAGGGCGAACAACTCGCCGATGGCGCCACGGGTTGGCTGGGTCATGGAAGACTGTTCCTTGGGTCGTAAGGCAGATACCCAGTAGAACGTCTGGTCGAGCACGTAATTTAGCGCTCACTGACAACACGGACCCCTGTAGGAGCTGCCGAAGGCTGCGATCTTTTGATCTTGTTTTTAAACAATCATCGCCAAAAGATCGCAGCCTGCGGCAGCTCCTACAGGGGGGATGTGAATTTAGAGGTCGCGCACTACGCGAAAGCCCATCCAGTCGCCACGCTCCTGCGGATACTGGCTGTTGCGGTTGCCGGAGCGGGAGAACACCGGCGCTTCGCCCCAGTCATTTCCGCGAATGCGCACGGCTTCGCAATTGGGTTCCAGCCAGGCGCTGCCATCGGTGGGGGCGCCGATGTAGTTCGGGTGTTCGCAGTCTTCGACCCATTCGTAAACGTTGCCGTGCATGTCGTACATGCCGAAAGCGTTGGGCGGGTAGCTGCCCACCGGCGAACTGAAGCTGTAGCCGTCCGTTGGGCCATAGGTGTTGGCATGTTTGGCGATGCTGTATTCCTTGCCTTCATCGAACGGGAAGGGGAACGGGCCTTTGCTGCCGCCACGGGCGGCGTATTCGCGCTGGGCTTCGCTGACCATGCTGTACTTCTGCCCGGTTTTCTTCGACAGCCAGGCGACGTAGTTTTTAACGTCATCGAAGTTCATGCACACCGCCGGCTGACGCGGGTTCTGCGGATAACGCGGCTTGCTGGCGATGCACTCGCGACCGGGCCGGGTATCGCCGTTGGCGATGGTCACGCCGCTCTCGCGTATGTAGTTGTCCCACTCACCGGCGGTCACCTGGAAACGGCTCATGGCGAATGGCTTGGCGAAGGTCACGTCATGCATCGGCCCTTCATCGGGTTCGCGGCCCACTTCGTCTTCCGGGGTGCCCATGGTGAAGGTTCCGGCGGGCAATACGATCATTTCCGGGCAGTCGCGGCAGTCTTTGAATACTTTGCCGGGTGGCGGTGGAGTGGCGGCCTGGGCAGCAGCCGGAAGCAGCATGAGGGCGGACAGGGCAAGGGCCTTGAGTGGCGCGTGCGGGAAGTTATGAGTCATGAGTCCTCTCAATCAAGAAAAACGCAATTGCGGCCAAACGGCTTGCTTGTGGCCAGGCAGGTGTCTGTGGCGAGGGAGCTTGCTCCCGCTCGACTGCGCAGCAGTCGCAATACCCTTGCACGCGGTGTGTCAGACACAACTGTGCGCGCAGGTTTTGGGGCCGCTTCGCAGCCCAGCGGGAGCAAGCTCCCTCGCCACGTAAAAGCGCCATGGCCACAGGCGGGAGGGCCACGGCTTCATGCGGTTTTGTTGAGCAGCGCCACGAAGCGGTCGATTTCGTGTTCGCTGTTGAGCAGGCCCGGGGCGATGCGCACCACGGGCCCGGCATCGCGCTCCACGGCATCGCAGACCACGCGGTTTTGCATCAGCCCGCCAGCGACCTTTTCGCAGTCCATATCCTTGATCCGGAAGAAGGTAAAACCGGCGGACAGCTGCGGACTTTGCGGGGTGACCAGCTCGACCTGCGGCTGCTCCCGCAGGCGATTCTTGGCGTAAGTATTGAGTTCGTGGATACGCGCCTGAACCTCAGCCTTGCCCAGATACAGATGCAACTTGAACGCTTCGTCTGCGGCCCAGCGGTGTTCGAAGCTGTGATAGCCGCCGGGGGTCATGATGGTCGAGAAGGTGGTGGCTTCGGAGAAGGTCGGAATGATCGGCGTGACGTCCTTGAGCTCGGCCGAGCGGGCGCAAATGATCCCGGTGCCACGGGGGCCGAACATCCATTTGTGGGTGCCGGCGATGAAGAAGTCGCAGTGCATGTCGGGAAACTCGAGGTCCTCGACACCAAAGCCGTGCACGCCGTCGACCACATAGAGAATGCGGTCCTTGTCGTCGCGCTTTTGGTTCTGCTCTTCGACCAGTTTGCCGATTTCGCCGATCGGCAGTTTTACGCCACTGCCCGATTGCACCCAGGTCATGCCCAGTACACGGGTTTCAGGACGGATGCCTTTAGTGATCGAGTCCAACACTTCGTCCACCGAAATATCGCGGCTGCTCTCGAACAGCTTGAGCTTGCGCACCTTGGTACCCTGGCGTTGCTGGCGGAATTCCAGGGTGTAGTGGGTGGAATAGTGTTCGTGTTCGCTGACCAGGATTTCCTGATCCGGGCGCACATGAATGCCGCCATAAATCATCGCCAGGCCTTCGGTGGTGCTGCCGGTGAGGGCGATCTGTTCGGGCTTGGCATTGAGGTAGCGCCCGGCCCAGACCCGCACGTTGTGCTCGCGCTTCTCGGTTTCCTGCAAGTCCCAATCCATCGCCCGGCCAGGGTTGCGGTCGATGTTGGCGCGGTGCAGGTCGATGGCGTTGCGCACTGGCGTGGGGTGCGAGGTCACCAGGAAATTGGCGAAGTGCAGGTAATCCGGATCCTGATTGAACAACTGCCGCAATTGCGCCCATTTACCCTTGGGTAACGGTGGCGGAGTGCCGGCCAGCGCCGGCAGGTTCACACCGGCAGTCAGGGGCAGGCCGGCGGCGAGAATGCCGGCCTGCTTGAGGAAAGAACGACGGTTGGTCATGGCTCGGTTCGCTTATACAAAAGAGGAAATCAGTTTTTCGCCACAGGCTTGGAGGACTTCTGCACCTGGTCCCAGACCCGCAGGAAATTGCCGCCCCAGAGCTTGGCGATATCGGCCTCGCTGTAGCCGCGACTGATCAGTTCGGCGGTCACGTTGCGCGCCTCGCTGACGTCCTTCCAGCCATTGAGGCCGCCGCCATCGTTGAAGTCGGAACTGATGCCGACGTGATCGATGCCGATTTTCTTCACCGCGTAATCAATGGCGTCGCCGTAATCCTTGAGAGTGGCTTTGGGTTCTTCGTCGACAATCGCGTAGAGCTGGCTGGCGTACTCGCCGAAACGCTGCTCGGACCACACGGTGATGATTGGATCGCCCGGCATCAGCGCCATCTCCAGGCCCTGCAACGGTTGCAGGTCGAAACGCGCGCGCAGGGCGTTGAGTTTGTCCTGGGTGGCCTGGCTCAGCGGGCGGATGTAAGTCGGGAAACCAACGATCTGCACCACGCCGCCGCTGTCCTTGATCAGTTGCATTTCGTGGTCGCTGAGGTTGCGCGGGATGTCCACCAATGCACGCGGCGCCGAGTGCGATGCAACCATCGGTGTGCGGCTCAACCGGGCCACTTGCTCCAGGGCCTTGGTCGACATCTGTGACACATCAATGATCACACCGAGGTCGTTGAGGCGATGCACCGCTTGTTTGCCGATGTCCGAGAGGCCGCCGAGGGCGTCCCGGGAATCGTTGAAAAACGGCAGCGGCCGCGACGAATCGGCCCAGGCGTTGTTGCCTACATAACTGAAGCCGAACATACGCATGCCCCGGGCCGCCCAGTTGTCCAGGGCGTTGAGGTCGTTACCCAGCGGGTAGGCGTTGAGCATGCTGAGGAAAATCGCGAACTTGCCTTCGCCATGCAGGCGGCGGAAATCGTCAGGGGTGTAGGCGATGGCGACCTGGTTGGGGAAGTCGCGCACCATCGTCGAGATGATTTTGTAGCGGGTTTCCTGCTCGAACCGCGCTTCTTCGACGAAACCGGCGGTGGGCCGATGCGGCGCGTTCTCGCCGTTCCATATTTCCGGCCAGCCAAAGATCGTCAGGGCCGCGCCGGACAAACGTCCGCGTCCGGTCTTGATCAGGTCGAACTGGCCGCTGCCGTCCTTGTCGGCTTCATTGCCGGCGGTGCCAAAATCCATCGGCACGGTGATGTGGCTGTCGAACGAGAGCAGGCGCTCCTGCAACTCGTCGGCCTGTTTCATGACCTTGGCCGGGTAGCCGGGATTGTCCTTGAACCAGTAATCCCAGGCCGCGAAACCGGCACCGGCGCTGATCGCCAGGGCCAGCGGCAGGCCGATGAAAAGAGCCTTTTTCGAACGTGGTTTTGTCATTGCCGTCTCGGTCAGGGTTGCCGCCCCGGGATGGGCGCTGGGGGCTTTGCTATCTGGTGAGAACGTATGGGTGACGAAGGAATTTAGTGTTTGTGCGGGCCCCATCGCTGGCAAGCCAGCTCCCACAGTGAACACCACTGTCAACTGTGGGAGCTGGCTTGCCAGCGATGCTTTTAAATTTCGGCGGGCAACAAACGTTCTAGCTTGGATAAAGCCTGCTTCATGGCTGACACAGGTAGGGCAATGACGATTTCTCGACGATGGTTCATGGCAGGCCTGGCGCTGACCGGCGCGGCCGTGCCTGCGGCTTTTTATGGGCATCGCGAATGGACGAAACCGGATCCGACGATCACCCCCGGCGAAGCGACGTTCGATGTCGCGGATGTCGCCGGGCAACGCTTGGCGGACACGCTGCGCGGTGTCTGGCAGATTCGTTTCGAGGGTCGTGATGCGGGGCTTGAAGGTTTGCCTCTGGACGGGCTGGAAGTGTTTCTCGACATCGGCCACAAGGGGCGCGGCCTGATCGGTTTTCTCGACACCGCCGAGCGTTTGCGCTCGAACGAACAACCGCGCTACCGGGTGCTCGGCGATCTGGCCGGGGTCAAACCGGCGCAGTTGAGCTGGCGCTTGCTCGGCAGCCAGGGCACTTGCGCCTACGAATTCAGCATGGCGCTGGACGAAGTCTGGGCCGGGTTCGGTAATGCCGGCAGCGGTTCGCTCAGTGGTCGCGTGGTGGATCTGGACCGCCCGTTGATGATGACCGCCCAGGATAATCACTTCATCGCCGTCAAACGGGTATTCCCGGAGGCTCGTGAGCGTACGGGGCTGAACCCGACGTTGCTGGCTTGGCTGGTGTCACCCGAACATCGTCTGTTTCACCAGCTCTGGCATGCGTCCCGGGACAAATGGCACACATTGCCCGAAGACAAGCGCAGCGCCTTGCGCGGCATCGGCTGGCAACCCGGCCCGCGAGACAAGGAGCGCGACGCCCGGGGCAAGCGCAAGGATCGCAACGGCTCGGGCGTGGATTTTTTCTTCATGCACCGGCACATGCTCGGCACGGCGCGTTCGATGATGGATTTACCGTCCTGGCAGCAGTTCCCGCTGCCACAACCGGAACTGGCACGGGATCGCATCGGTTTCGCCCATTACTTCGACAACCATGACGGCACGGCATTGCCTCCGACGTGGCTGGCGGATGACGATGCCGAATACTCGCAATGGGTCGCCGACATCAAGACCGCCGAGACCTATCACAGCAATTTCCAGGTTTGGGAGTCGCAGTATCGTGATCCGCGTTATCTGTCGAAGTTGACTCTGGGGCAGTTTGGGTCGGAGGTGGAGCTGGGCCTGCACGACTGGCTGCACATGCGCTGGGCTTCGGTGCCGCGCGATCCGTCCAACGGCCACCCCGTGCCGTTCGCCCGCGATCCGTCGGACTTTTCCGCGCGCTGGTTTGCGCCGGAAAACGACTTTCTCGGCGACCCGTTTTCGTCCCATGTGAACCCGGTGTTCTGGCATTTTCATGGCTGGATCGATGATCGCCTGGAAGACTGGTTCCGCGCCCATGAGCGTTTTCATCCGGGGCAGGTGAGTCGGCTGGAGGTCAATGGCGTGCCGTGGTTTGCGCCGGGGCGCTGGGTGGAAATCGATGATCCGTGGCTCGGTCCGGGAACCCACGGTTGCAGCACCACGCCGGGGTTGCAGGCGGGCAAGTCGGTGGAAATGGACCCGGAGACCATGAAGCTGGCGTTGCGCATTACCTTTGGCGAGGATGAAAAGAAGCTCGCGGATCTGTTCCGGAAGGTGCCGCAACGGCCGTGGTACGCGCGGCATTTGAAGGCCAAGCAAAGACAGGTTTGAGGACCGCGTTATCGTTCGATCGCTGGCAAGCCAGCTCCCACAGGTTATGCGTCGTGCACAGGTCGTGCGGCAAACTTAACCCGCTGTGGGAGCTGGCTTGCCAGCGATGGCGGCCTCTCAAACGCCGCAATTACAGAACCTGCCACCCTCCACCCAACGCCTTGTACAACGCAATACTCGCCTGCATCCGCGACAGCCTTAGCTGCACATTCAAATCCTGCGCCGCATACAGCGTGCGCTGGGTTTCCAGTACGGTCAGCAAATCTTCGGCCCCGGCCTCATAGCGACTTTGCGCAATGTTGAAGGCTGTCTGCGCCTGGCTCAGTTCTTCGCTTTGCCATTGCCGCTGTTGGTCCAGTCCACGAATGCTGTTCAGTGCCCTTTCCACGTCGGCGAAACCATTGATGATCGCGCCGCGGTAGGTTTCCAGCAGTTCTTCCTGGCGGGCCGTGGCCTTGTCGCGCTCGGCGCCTAGGCGACCATTGTTGAACACCGGGGCGAGCAGTCCGGCGGTCAGGTTGTAGAACGGGCTGCGCAGAATGTCGCCAGCACTGTCGGCGCCGGAGCCGATTTCCGCGCTCAGGGTCACGGTCGGGAACATCGCAGCGCGGGCGACGGTGACGTCAGCCTGGGCGGCGGCCAGTTGCGCCTCGGCCCGGGCGATGTCCGGACGGCGGCTGAGCAACTGGCTGGGCACCCCGGCGTCGATGGCCGGCCATGACAATTGATCGAAGTGTTCCTGACCCAGCGTCAGTTCCTGCACCGGGCGGCCGAGCAAGGTGGCGAGGCTGATCTGTGCGTCCCTGGCCTGTTGCTGCACCAGCGGCAATTGCCGTTGTTGTGCCGCCACCAGGCTTTTCTGCTGGGCTAATTCCAGAGCCGTCGCAGAGCCGGAATCGAAACGGGTCTGCACCAGTTTCAACACGTTTTGCGCATTGGCCAGATTCAACTCGGCAATGCGGCTCTGCTCCTGCAACGACAAGGTTTGTGCGTAGCCGTTGGCCACACCGCTGAGCAGCGTCAGCTCCACGGTCGCTTGATCGAACTCGCTGGCCTGCAAGGCGAATTGCGCACTGTCGCGGGAGGCGCTCTGGCCGCCCCAGAAGTCGATTTCATAACTGGCACTGAGGCTGGCGTTGAAGTAATCGACGGCGCTGTTGTCGCTGTCTGCGTCCAGTTGGCTGTAGCCGTCGCCGCGCAGCAGTTTCTGCCGATTGGCATTGAGCGCGGCTTTGACCTCCGGCAGCTGCGAACCGCCAGCGACCACGGTTTCGGCCTGCGCCTGGCGCACCCGGGCCATGGCGGCGGCCAGGTCGTAACTGCCGACCCGCGCCTGTTCGATCAGCCGTCCCAGCTGCGGACTGCCGAAACGGTTCCACCATTGCCGGTTGTCATGAACGGCGCCTTGGGTGTGCGGTGAGTGCCAAGTGGCGGGTGGCTGGATGCCGCTGTCCGGGCGCTGGGCGGAACTGCCACAAGCACCGAGCAGCAGGCAGAGGGTCAACAGACTCAATTGCGGCTTCATGGAGAAATCATTCACTGGTAAGGGCCGTGACCGGGTCGAGTCGGGCAGCTTTGCGGGCCGGCATGAAGCCGAAGACAACACCGGTGACCAGGGCGCAGCCGAAGGCGCCGAGCACCGCTATCAACGAGAACGCGACGGCGACTTCACTGAGGATCAGCACGCCGCCGACCATCAGCGCCAGGGCGATCCCGGCGAGGCCACCGACCACTGAGAGCATCACCGCTTCGGTGAGGAACTGGCGCAGGATGTCGCGTTGCCGGGCGCCAGTGGCCATGCGAATGCCGATCTCGCGGGTACGCTCGCGCACGGTCATGAGCATGATGTTCATCACGCCGATGCCGCCCACCAGCAGCGAAATCGCCGCGATTGAACCGAGCATCAGCGACAGGGTGTTTTGCGTGCGCGCTTCGGCCTGGATCATCGCCGCATTGTTGGTCAACTCGAAATCCTTCTTGCCGTTGTGCAGGCGCAGCATCAACTGTTCGATGGCGTGTTCCGTCTCCTTGACCTTGCGCGCATCGGCGGCGGCAATCGCGATGTACTCCGGGTTATGCGTGCCGAACAAGCGCACGCTGGCGGCGGAGTAGGGGATGGCGATGCGGTCGTCGCTGTCGGAATCGCCGGAGCTGGCGCCTTTTTCCGCCAGCACGCCGACCACCTGGAACGGCACGTTTTCGATCAGGATGTACTGGCCGATAGGGTTGGCCACGTCCTTGAGCAATTTGGTCCGCACTTTGTGGCCGATCACCGCCACCGCTGCGGCGTTCTGTTCATCGGCTTCGGTGAAGTAGCTGCCTTCGACCACCGGCCAGTTGAAGATCGCCGGGAAGTTGGTGTCGTTACCGCCGACGTAGCTCAAGTGGTCGAGGTTGCCGAAACGCACCCCGGCTTCCTGGCCGTTGACCGGCATGATGCGCATCACTTGCGGCAGGCTCGCCACGGCTTTGACTTCGTCGAGGGTGACGATGCCCAGCGGCGTGCGCGGATTGGGCGACGAGCCACTGAGGTAAATGATGTTGGAGCCGAACGCGCCCATCTGCGCCATGACCTGGCGCTTGCTGCCTTCACCGACCGCCAACATCACCACCACCGAAGCGACGCCGATGATGATGCCGAGAAGGGTCAGCGCGGTGCGGAACTTGTTGATCCACATCACGCGCCACGCGGCCTGCACCGCGTCGACCAGTTCGCCTTTCCAGGCGCCAGTTGCTTCGGCGCCTTCGCTCAGGCGTTTGCGTAAATCGACGGCTTGAAGGGCGCCGGGGTTGGCCGAGTTTTGCGCGGCGGGATTGTCCCGGGCGCTGTCGCTGATGATCAGGCCGTCGCGGATTTCGATGATGCGCTTGGCCCGCGCCGCCACTTCGCGGTCGTGGGTGATCAGGATCACCACGTGGCCCTGGCTCGCCAGTTCGTCGAGCAGCGCCATGACTTCCTTGCCGCTGTGACTGTCGAGGGCGCCGGTGGGTTCGTCGGCGAGGATGATGTGGCCGCCGTTCATCAAGGCGCGGGCGATCGACACCCGTTGCTGTTGCCCGCCGGAGAGTTGGTGCGGGCGGTTGCCGGTGCGCGTGGCCAGGCCGAGGCGGTCGAGCAGGGCGGCGGCACGGGCGTGGCGTTCGGCGGCCGGAGTGCCGGCGTAGATCGCCGGCATCTCGACGTTTTCCTGGGCCGAGCCGGACGGGATCAGGTGGTAACCCTGAAACACGAAGCCGAACGCCTCGCGGCGCAACCAGGCCAGTTCATCACTGTCGAGGGCGGCGACGTTTTCCCCGGCGAAGCGGTATTCGCCCGAGGTCGGGCGGTCGAGGCAACCGAGGATGTTCATCAACGTCGACTTGCCGGAACCGGAGGCGCCGACAATCGCCACGAATTCCCCGGCATGGATCGACAGATCGATACCGCGTAACACATGAACTTCAGGAGCGTCGCCACCGCCATAGGCTTTGCGGATGCCTTGCAGTTCGATCAGGGGCGTCTGCATTCAACCGCCACTCCCGTCGGCCGGACCGATCAACAGGTGATCGCCTTCCTGCAAGCCGTCGAGGATCTGTACCCGCAGGCGATCGCTGATGCCGGTGCGGACGTTGCGCTGTTCGATGCTGCCGTTCTTGGCCACCACTTGCGCGATCTGGCGATCGGCCTGTGCGCCTGCTTGCAGCGCGGCGATGGGTGCGGTCAATACGTTTTGCGCCTGGTCGGCAACGAAAAATACCTGGGTGGTCATTTCCGCCATCAAGGCATTGTCAGCGTTGTCGACGTCGAGCAAAACGGTGTACAGCACCACGCGCGCGCTGCCACTTTTGCTTGAGCTGGCGGGGCTGCCACCGCCCTGGCTGGTTTGATCCAGGGGTTTTGGCGGCACCGGAAGAATCTGCCGTACGGTGCTTTTCCAGCGCCGGGTGCCGCCGCTGAGGGTGGTGAACCAGGCGTTCATCCCGGGTTTGACGTGGCCGATGTCGGCTTCGGAAACCTCGGCCCAGACGGTCATCGGCGACAGTTTGGCGATGCGCAGAATCAGCGGTGTCTGTTGCTGGGCGTTGAGGGTCTGGCCCTCACGGGCGTCGAGCGCCACGACGGTGCCGGACATCGGCGCGTAAATCCGCGTGTAACCGAGTTCGGCCTGATCGCTGCGCAGGCTGGCCTGGGCCTGGCGGATTTGCGCCTGGAACATGTCGATGCGCGCCTGGGTGGCGCGCAGTTCGGCCTCGGCGGTCTGCACGTCTTCTTCGCGGGTGGCGTTGCCGGCCTTGAGGTTTTGCTGGCGCTGGAATTTCTGTTTCGCCAAGTCGTGTTGTGCCCGTTGCTCCTGGAGCTGCGCCTTGAGGTTTTCGATGGAGAAACGCCCGGCGTCGAGTTTGGCCTGTTGCGTGGACGGATCGATTTCCACCAGCAACTGACCTTCCTTGACCACGTCACCGACTTCCACGTGGATTTTTTGAATCTGCCCAGACGCCTGGGCGCCGACGTCGACGTAACGCCGTGGTTGCAGGGTGCCCAACGCGGTGACGCTGCTTTCGATGTCGGCGCGGGTGACCTGCACGGTCGCGAACTGGTCACGGCCGGGCGGGATGATCTGCCAGGCGGCGACGGCGATAACGGGGATCAGGCTGAGTGCGGCAAGCAGGGCGCGTCGGGTCTGACGGGGATGTTTCATGCAGGGTTCCAAAGCAGTTAAACACTGCCGTGGAGCCGGCAGGGACATGGAGCTGTCCTTGTAGACGAGGACGGCAGCGGGGAATTTAGCCCGCGACACATGGCGTAACACCTGCGCCCGTACCTGTGGATCTGCAGGACCTGTAGGAGCTGTCGAGTGAAACGAGGCGGCGATCTTTTGATCTTTAAAAATCAAAAGATCGCAGCCTTCGGCAGCTCCTGCAGGGGGCGTACTGGCGCTAGACCATGACTATTTGTCGGGCAAGCCAAAGCAATACTTTAAATCTATATGAGAATTACTATAAATTACGCATCTCAAACTGCCACTATCGTGCCGTTGCCTGTTTTTGGCGTCGATAGCCTGGTTCAAGGACAGAAACCGCCCCCCGTGCCGGAGTCATGTTGGAAAACTACTATCGCGAGCTGGTGTGTTTCCTGAACGCCAAGCTCGGCAACCGTCAGGTCGCCGAAGATGTGGTGCATGACGCTTATCTGCGGGTCCTGGAACGCTCCAGCGACACGCCGATCGAGCAGCCGCGAGCCTTTCTTTATCGCACCGCGCTGAACCTGGTGATCGACGATCACCGGCGCAATGCCTTGCGTCAGGTCGAGTCGCTGGAAGTGCTCGACAATGAAGAACGCTATTTCAGTCCGTCCCCCCTCAGCAGCCTCGATCACGGCCAGCGCCTCGACATGCTCCAGCGTGCCTTGGCCGAACTGCCTCGGTTGTGTCGCGAGAGTTTCCTGCTGCGCAAGATCGAAGGTTTGTCGCACCCGGAGATCGCCGAACAGCTAGGCATTTCCAAGGCGCTGGTCGAAAAGCACATCGTCAATGCGATGAAGCATTGCCGGGTGCGGATGCTGCAATGGGATGCCCATTGATCTTCGCGATCATCTGTTCTTGTTAAATTTTATTTCACTGTCCTCGTTCCTAATCAACAGACGACCTGCTGTCCTGCTCAAGGCTGGTCAGGTCACTTAGGCTTATCTCCCCGCCGCTCGGGGGTTTCTCC
This sequence comes from Pseudomonas fluorescens, assembly GCF_000802965.1. GTDB lineage: Bacteria > Pseudomonadota > Gammaproteobacteria > Pseudomonadales > Pseudomonadaceae > Aquipseudomonas > Aquipseudomonas fluorescens_A. The sequence continues at coordinate 51,543 of NZ_JSAK01000019.1, forward strand.
AGAGGACACTGGAAATGACACAGGCAATTGCATCGCCCATCGTTCACGACCTGATCGGCGTCGGTTTCGGCCCTTCGAACCTGGCGCTGGCCATCGCTCTGCAAGAGCGCGGGCTGAGCCAGGGCGAGCTGGATGTACTGTTTCTCGACAAGCAAGCCAACTACAGCTGGCATGGCAACACCCTGTCGACCCAGAGCGAGTTGCAGATTTCCTTCCTCAAGGACCTGGTGACCCTGCGCAACCCGACCAGCCCTTACTCGTTCGTCAATTACCTCAAGGCCCACGCACGCCTGGTGGACTTCATCAACCTCGGCACCTTCTATCCGTGCCGCATGGAGTACAACGACTACCTGCGCTGGGTCGCTGCTCAGTTCGACAAGCAGAGCCGGTACGGCGAAGAGGTGCTGACCATCGAGCCGGTGCTGCACAACCAGCAGGTCGAAGCATTGCGGGTGATTTCTCGCGACGCCACCGGGCATCAACAGGTGCGCACCACCCGTTCGGTGGTGGTCAGCGCCGGCGGCACCCCGCGCATTCCTGAGGCGTTCAAGGCACTGAAAGATGACGGTCGCGTGTTCCATCACTCGCAGTACCTGGCGCAGATGGCCAAACAGCCGTGCGTGAACAACCAGCCGATGAGCATCGCGATCATCGGCGGCGGTCAGAGTGCGGCGGAAGCCTTTATCGATTTGAATGACAGCTTCCCGTCGGTGCAGGTGGACATGATCCTCCGTGGTTCGGCGCTGAAACCGGCGGACGACAGCCCGTTCGTCAACGAAGTGTTCTCGCCGGAATTCACCGACCTGGTGTTCCAGCAGGAAAGCAGCGAGCGTGAGCGTCTGGTCAACGAGTACCACAACACCAACTATTCGGTGGTGGACATCGACCTGATCGAGCGCATCTACGGGATCTTCTACCGGCAGAAAGTCTCGGGCATTGCCCGTCATGCGTTCCGCACCCTGACCACTATCGAAAAGGCCACCGCCACCGAGCGCGGCATTGAACTGGTGGTGCGCAACAATGCGAACGGTGAAGTCACGGTTCGGCATTACGACGCTGTGGTGTTGGCCACCGGTTACGAACGCCAGATGCACCGCAAATTGCTGGCGCCGCTGGAGCAGTACCTGGGGGATTTCGAGGTCGATCGCCATTACAAACTGATCACCGACGAGCGCTGCAAGGCTGGCATTTATATGCAGGGCTTCTGCCAGGCCAGCCATGGTCTGAGCGACACCTTGTTGTCGATCCTGCCGATTCGCGCCGATGAGATCGCCGGGTCGTTGTATGACCATGGCAAGCATCGAGGGCATGGCCGGTCGGTGGTGGATTTGTTGTTGGCGACTGCCAGCTGACATCTTCGGCGGCCTTGAGGCCGCCATCGCCAGCAAGCCAGCTCCCACAGTTTGATCTTTGGGCAAAATATTTGTGTTCACTGAAGATCCCTGTGGGAGCTGGCTTGCCAGCGATGAGGCCCTGAAGAACCCTACAACTTTTGATTCCTGAACCCGTCCTGAAGAACCCCGCGATTCCCCCAACGAACCCCAGCGCTGCGTAACGCGTAGCCAACGGGGCTCGGGATTTAGGAAAAGTCCTACAGAAAGCTCAAAGGGTCTTCCGTAGCCTTGCAGCCTCAATAATCTGCCGCGCTTCGGGGGCCACGGTGTCGAGCAAGTCCTTGCGTATCCTGATCGCTGACGAACAACACTTTAATTGCCTCAGAATCGAACGCTGCTTCAATCAGCTCGGGTACTTCCGTGTGGCTCCAGTGCACTGCCTCGAAGAGCTGCTGACGCTGGTGTGCTTCGCGAGCGAGCCATTCGATCTGCTGGTCGTCAACGCCGCGTTGGGGGGAGGGAAGTTGGATGTGCTCGACTTCTGCCTCGATAACCGGCAGTTGGAGCGGGTGTTGATCTACGACGGCCGGGCGGCGCAGCTACCCGGCATTGCGGCCGGCGAGCAACGAAAGGTTCAGATTAGCCACGCGTTGCTGCCCGATCTGGCAGCGATCCAGCGCTTGATGGATCGTGGATCGCTGCGTGCCGTTCGTCGGCACTGTCATTTCTGTCAGGTAGTTCGCCCCGGCATTCCATGCAAAAGTCTATGCGCAGCCGCTGCGTCTAACCCGGGCCTTTAGTGCCCAATCGTCGTGTTTTTGCACAGGGAGTTGCCATGAAGTCAGTGCTGATTGTGGACGATCACCCGGTGATTCGCGGCGCGGTCAAAATCGTTCTCAAGCAGGAAGGGTACAAGCGCATTTACGAAGCCGACAGCGGTAACGAAGTGTTGCCGATGATCCGTGAGCACCGGCCCGATCTGGTCGTGCTGGACCTGAATATCCCATCCCTCGACGGATTGGATGTGCTGGCGCGGATAAAGGCCGGTGAGGTGCCGTGTCGCGTCGTGGTCTTCACCTCTCAGGAACCGATGTTTTATCAGGAACGCTGCATGCGCGCGGGTGCCTCGGCTTATGTGGCGAAGACCAACGATTTACAGCACTTGCACAAGGCCGTGCACGCGGTGATGTCGGGGTACACCTATTTCACCCGGCTGCCCTCGAGTTCGGTGTCGCTGAGCACGTTGCAACGCAGCGAAAAAGAGTTGATCGACAAGCTCTCGGATCGCGAGCTGACCATTTTTCAGCACCTGGCCCGGGGCATCAGTAACAAGGCGATCGCCGAAATCATGCATTTGAGTCACAAGACCGTCAGCACCTACAAAACCCGCTTGACGGAAAAGCTCAACGTGGAGTCGTCGGTGCATTTGCGCGACCTTGCCCGACGCAATCATTTGATCTGAATGAACGCCTACCCACGTCTGTTCGGCCTGCTGAATCTTTTGTTGCCGTTGCTTTGCCTATGGGCATCGAGTGCCGGTGCGCAGCCACAATCCCTGACGCTACTGGGGCGATCCAGCGTCGAAGGTTTTAGCGCCGGACTCTCGGGCGCAGATTCGCGCTGGCTGCAGCAAAAGGGTCGACTGGTGCTGGCCGTGTCCGCACCGGACTATCCGCCCTTCGAGTTCAACGTCGAGGGTAAGCTGTTCGAGGGGGTGACCGCAGATTACGCCGGTCTGCTGCGACAGCTGTTGAAGGTGGAGGTCGAGGTTCAACGCTACCCGTCGCGAGCAGACGCGGTGCGGGCGATCAAGCAAGGCGAAGCGGACTTGCTGGGTACGGCCAATCGTTTCGAGGCGGAAGATCGGCAATTGCAGATGTCTCGCGCCTACGCGGTGGATCAGCCGGTGTTGGTGACCCGCACCGATTCGCCTTCGGTGCCGGACCCGACGCTGACCGGCAAACGCCTGGCGATGCTGTATCACTATTTGCCCGAACAAAACGTGCAGCATTTTTATCCACAAGCGGATGTGCGACTGTTTCCCTCGACGCTGGCAGCGGTGGGTGCCGTAGCGTTCGGTCAGGCAGACGTCTATCTGGGCGACGCGATCAGTGCCCATTACTTGATCAGTAAAAATTACCTCAACAACGTTCAGTTGGCGGATTTCTCGCGGATGGAATCCGGGCGTTTCGCCTTTGCGATGGCCCGGGACAACGTGCAGCTGTTGCGCATCGTCAACCAGGCGCTGGCGGCGGTCACGCCCAGTGAACAGATGAATATCCTGCGGCGTTGGGGAGCCTACGGGTTATCCATGCCGGGCACTCAATCACTGCAATTGAGCGTGACCGAACAGCGCTGGCTGAATGCGCACCCGCGTGTGCGGGTGGCGATCAACGAAAATGTCCCGCCGATTTCGTTCATCGACAGTGAAGGCAAGTTACGCGGGATCAGCGTGCAAGTGCTGGCGAAAATCACCCAGCGAACCGGCCTGCAATTCGATATCCAGTCCATGCAGTCGGTGGCCGAGATGCTTACGGGCATCAAAGATGGCCAGGTCGACGTGCTGGCTGGTATCGGCCTCAGTTCTCAGCGTGAAGAGGCGTTGCTTTTCACCCGGGCATTCCTGACCAGTCCGTCAGTACTGGTCACCCGCATAGCACCGGACAGCCCGAAAACCCTGGATGAGATGGACGGAAAAACCCTGGCACTGACCCAGGGCAATATCGTCGGCGAGTTCATTCGAAAACACTTCCCGGGGATCCGTTGTGTGGATGCGCCACTGTCGGCCGAGGCCATGGAAATGGTCGCTCAGGGCAAGGCCGACGGGGGCATCAACTCATTGATCAGCGCCCGTTACCTGATTTCCCGGCAATACCGCGATCGCCTCCAAGTGACCAGTACCGTGGGCACCGACCCTGCTCGCAGCACCCTGGCAACCGGTCGTGAAGCCATCGAGTTGCATTCGATTCTGGACAAGGCCTTGCTGAGTATTCCCCCAGAGGAAATTGACGAGTTGGTTCAACCCTGGCGCAATGATTTGCTGGTGGAACAAAGCTATTGGCTGCGCAATCGACAGACGATTCTTCAGGCGTTTGCCGTCGCTGGCGTCTTGCTTTTGCTCGCATTGGGCGGGATGGTCTGGCAGCGTCGGCAGATCCGTCAGCGCCAGCAATTGTTGGTTCAATTGCAGGACGCCAAGGTCGCTGCCGACGATGCCAACCGGGCCAAGACTACGTTTCTGGCGACCATGAGCCACGAAATCCGTACACCGATGAATGCTCTGATCGGCATGCTGGAGCTGGCACTGAAACGAGCGGACGAAGGCTTTACCGACCGCGCTGCCATCGAAGTGGCGTCGAATGCCGGACAACAATTGCTGGGCTTGATCGGCGACATCCTCGACATTGCCCGCATCGAGTCGGGGCATTTGTCGTTGACGCCGGAACGGGCCAATTTGCAGGCGCTGGTGCAGTCGGTGTGCCGGGTCTTTGAAGGTCTGGCCCGGGAGAGGAATTTGAATTGGCGGGTTGAACTCGACGCGCGCAGCGATTGCGATGTGATGATTGATCCCACGCGCTTCAAGCAGGTGCTGTCGAATCTGTTGAGCAATGCCATCAAGTTCACCCGTCAAGGTGAAGTCAGTCTGCGGCTGCGGGTGGACGCAGCGGCATCCGGGCGTTTGGCGGTTAATGTAGCCGTCGCAGACAGCGGCATCGGTATCAGTGAATACGACCAGAAACGATTGTTCAGCCCGTTCGTGCAGGCCGGCAACAGTCAGCAAACCGCTCGCCAGGGTTCCGGATTGGGACTGGTGATCAGCCGTACCCTGTGCGAAATGATGGGGGGGCAATTGCTGCTCGACAGCGCCCTCGGGCGTGGCACGCGGGTAGATATCAACCTTGAACTGCTCGCGTTGCAACCGTTACCCGCCATTGAGGTGGTGCAAAGTGAAGCGCAGACGCAGACCCGGCCGCTGACCGTTCTGGTGGTCGATGACTATCCGGCCAATCGCCTGCTGCTTTCACGACAACTGCGCTTTCTGGGACATCAGGTTCTGGAAGCGGAGGATGGTCAGCAAGGTATTGAGCAGTGGCGTGAACACGAATTCGACCTGGTCATCACCGACTGCAACATGCCGGTTTTCAGTGGTTATGAATTGGCGGGTGCAATACGCGATGAGGAGCGGTTCAACGGCCTTGCGTCCAGTCTGATTCTGGGCTTTACCGCCAATGCACAAGCTGAGGAAAAGATTCGTTGTATCGAGGCCGGTATGGACGATTGTCTGTTCAAACCGATCCGCTTGGTGGACCTGAGTACCTGGCTGGCCAGCAGGTTTTCCAGCGAATCGGCCAGGGTCACCGCTGACACGCCAAACGCCGAAATCGATTTGACCGGGCTGGAGCACTACGTCGGCGCGGACCATGAGTTGATCACCCAATTGCTGCAAGACCTGGCCACCACCAACCGCGATGACCGCGAGCGTCTGCTACAAGTGCACGCCAGTGGTAATCACGATGGTTTGCAGGTATTGGCGCATCGCATCAAGGGCGGGGCGCTGATGGTCCGGGCGCTGAGTCTGGTCGAATGTTGCGAACAGCTGGAGCGTGCGTGCAGCGCGGGCAACACCTCACTGATCGACTCGGCCGTCGATCAGTTGCAGCACGCCATGCAGCGCCTGGACCACAGCCTGGGGCAGGCCTGATAGGCAAACCTGTGGCGAGGGAGCTTGCTCCCGCTGGACGGCGCAGCAGTCCCCCTTCTTCATCAGGTGAAGAGGGGCCGCTTCGCGACCCAGCGGGAGCAAGCTCCCTCGCCACAGATACCTTTTTTTCGCAGGCCTGAGGCTTAATCCCAGTTCGGCGCGATGCCTTTCGGGCTGGTCAAGCGCTGGCCGCGATCCAGACTTGCGATCAACGCCATGTCGGCGTCGCTCAGCGTCAGCACGCAGGCTTTCAGGTTGCTGGCGAGGTTGTCGCGCTTGGTCGAGGAAGGGATCACTGCGTAACCCAGTTGCATCGCCCAGGCCAGGGTGACTTGAGCCGGTGTTGCTTGCAGGCGATCGGCGATTTGCAGGATCACCGAGTCCTTCAGGACTTCGCCGTAGGCCAGGGTCATGTACGACGTAATCTGAATGCCTTGGCTTTGTGCGAACTCGACGACTTTGCGGTTTTGCAGGTACGGATGCAGTTCGATCTGGTTGGTGGCGATGTGCTCGGCACCGACGGCGGCGATGGCTTGCTTCATCAGGTCGACGGTGAAGTTCGACACGCCGATCTGCCGAGTCAGGCCCAGGCGTTTGGCTTCGAGCAGGGCGCCCATGAATTCTTCCACCGGCACTTGGTCTTCGGGGGACGGCCAGTGAATCAGGGTCAGGTCCAGGTAATCAGTCTGCAGTTTTTGCAGGCTCTCCTTGAGGCTGTCGATCAAGCGATCCCTGGCGAAGTTGGCGACCCAGATCTTGCTGGTGATGAACAGTTCTTCACGGGCAATGCCGCTGGCGGCGATGGCCTCACCGACTTCGGCTTCGTTCTCGTAGATTTGCGCGGTGTCGATGGCCCGGTAGCCCAGTTCCAGGCCGGTGCTTACCGAATCAATGACCACCTGGCCTTGCAAGCGAAAGGTGCCCAGGCCGAATTCGGGAATAGACATGAATGACTCCAGAGGTTGCAGTGGGAATGGCCGCGAGTATCCGCGCCTGCATCCGTGAGAAAAACCGCTGGAGCGGCAAAGCAATGTTGACTGGAAATCAAAGATCAAAAGATAAAGATCAAAAGATCGCAGCCTTCGGCAGCTCCTACACACCCCGCGCCTCAAGAATCATGCAGGTCGTCGATCCCGTCGCATACAAGCGCCCATCCACGTCATAAATCCGCCCCTCGGCCAATGCCGTCGAACGCCCCAGATGCACAATCTTGCCCTCGGCCCGCACCGGTCCGCTGGCGTTGTTCAAGGCCCGCACATAGCTGATGCGCAGGTCCAGCGTCGTATAACCCTGGCCTTTTTTCAGCTGCGTATGGATCGCGCAGCCCATGCACGAATCCAGCAAAGTCGCGGCATAACCGCCGTGCACCGTGCCCAGCGGATTGTAATGCCGCGAATCCGGTGTGCCTTGAAAGACAAACAGCCCGGCGGACCATTCGATGGGGATGAAATCCATCAGCGTGCCAATGGGCGGCGAGGGCAGTTCGCCGTTGCCGATACCGTCGAAAAACTCGGCGGGCGATAACGCGCTGACCTCAGCAAGGGACAAACTGCCAGGCCCCGCAAGGCGGGCGCGCATGGCCTGTTCCTGAGCGATCCATTGGGCGAGCGTGGCGTCGCGGTTTGGGCTTTGCATGATCATGACCTCGGACAGTTCTGGGTATTATGGCTGTAATCCAGATCGATATTATGCCCGAAATAAAATCCCCGCCAGCCCCCCAATCAGCTTGCTGCTTGCTGCTAAATACTTGCCGCTGCTCTCAAGCAATATCGGAGTGACTGAACTCCTCGCCTAAAAAGTCGATCAGCGCGCGCACTGACGGCAGCAATCCTCGGCGCGAGGGGAAGATCGCATGGATGACCCCGCACTTCGGCGCCCAGCCCGGCACCAGTTCCACCAAGCGTCCGGCCGCAATGTCATCGCGCACGACCACGGCAGGCAGGTGGACGATGCCGACACCGGCAACCACCGCGTGGCGAAGCGCCAACAGGTCATCGGTGACCATTCTTGGCGTGTGCCGAATTGTCGCGCTGGCGCCGTCGGCACCGAGCAACTCCCATTGATATTCACGCTGCGCACCGCCCCAGTGCAGGCTGGGCAAGCCGCTCAGGTCGGCGGGAGAGGGCGGTGACGACAGGTGTTCGGCGAATGCCGGACTGCCCACAATGCACTGAGTGCTGTTGCCCAGCACCTTCATCACCATGTCGGTGTTTTCCAACGGCGGAAAACGTACCCGCAACGCAATGTCGTAACCCTCGTGGATCAAGTCGACCCGGCGGTTGGTGCTCTCGATGAACAACTCCACCAGCGGATACTTGAGCATGTAGCGGGTCAGCATCGGCCCTACCCAGGAGTTCAGCAACGCCGTCGGGCAACTGATGCGCACCAGACCCTGGGGTTCCGAGCGATTGCGTTCGATCAATTCGGCAGCGCTTTCCGCTTCGACGCGCATCGCCAGGCAACGCTGGTAATAGGCCAGGCCGATTTCTGTCAGCGAAAATTGGCGGCTGGTGCGATTCAGCAACCGCACGCCAAGGCGCTCCTCGAGTTCGGCAATGCGTCGACTGAGCTTGGACTTGGGCATGTCCAGCGCCCGCCCGGCCGCAGCAAAGCCCTGATGTTCCACCACTTGGGTGAAGTAGTAGAGGGTGTTGAGGTCTTCCACCATCGTTCTCCAAATAGAACGCTAAGGTTGATTTTTGCAGTCTAGCGCAGCAAAGGCCTCGGTTTTAAGCTTTGTCCATGGCTTCAACCACCTGATTCGGAGGCACCATGAAAAACATCATCGGTATCTACACCAGCCCGCGAGCCCATTGGGTCGGCGACGGTTTCCCGGTTCGCACGCTGTTTTCCTACGACAACCTGGGCAAACACATCAGCCCGTTCTTGCTGCTGGATCACGCCGGTCCTGCTGAATTCACCCCGACCACCGAGCGTCGTGGCGTTGGTCAGCATCCGCACCGTGGCTTCGAAACCGTGACTATCGTTTACAAAGGCGAGCTGGAACACCGCGACTCCACCGGCAGCGGCGGCAAGATCGGCCCCGGCGACGTGCAATGGATGACCGCCGCCTCGGGAATTCTCCATGAAGAGTTCCACTCCGAAGGCTTCGCCAACAGCGGTGGCACCCTGGAAATGGTGCAGTTGTGGGTCAACCTGCCAGCCAAGGACAAAATGGCCGAGGCCGGTTACCAGACGATTCTGGATGGCGACATCCCGAGCATTGCCTTGAAGAACAACGCCGGCAGCGTGCGTTTGATCGCCGGTGAATTCGAAGGCCACAAAGGGCCGTCGCGCACTTTTACCCCGATCGACGTCTGGGACCTGCGCCTGAATGCCGGCAAGTTGCTAACGCTGGATCTGCATGAAGGGCGCAACACCGCACTGGTGGTTTTGCGCGGTTCGATTCAAGTCAACGGCCTGGAGTCGGTGCGTCAAGGGCAGTTGGCATTGTTCGACCGCAAGGGCGATCAAATTACCCTCGAAGCCAGCGAGGACGCGGTGGTGCTACTGCTCAGCGGCGAACCGATTGACGAACCGATCGTCGGTCACGGCCCGTTCGTGATGAACACCGAGCAAGAAATTCACCAGGCCTTCGCCGACTTCCAGTCCGGCCGCTTCGGCCGGATGCACGGTTAATCCGTAGCGCTTCTACAACCCGACTCTACCCAGGATGAGTGGGCCGGTTTTCAGGCCAGGGATGGCTGTTGCCTGTCAAAAGAGGAACACTGATGAACACCGTCAACGCGGCCAACTTCAACGGCCAGAAACCGACCATCGACCCCAACGACAGCGCCATGCTGTTGATCGACCATCAGAGCGGACTGTTTCAGATCGTCAAAGACATCGACGTGCCGCAGCTGCGGGCCAACGCCATTGCCCTGGCGAAAGCCGCGACCCTGCTGAAGATGCCGGTCATTACCACCGCTTCCGTGCCACAAGGTCCGAACGGGCCGCTGATCCCGGAGATTCACGAAGCTGCGCCGCATGCGCAATACGTGGCCCGTAAAGGTGAAATCAATGCCTGGGACAACCCGGAATTTCACGCGGCGGTCAAAGCCACCGGCAAGAAAACCCTGGTGATCGCCGGCACCCTGACCAGCGTATGCCTGGCGTCCCCCTCCATTGCGGCGGTGCATGAAGGCTACAAGGTATTCGCCGTTGTCGACGCCTCGGGCAACCACTCGAAACTGGCCACCGATCTGACAATCGCCCGTTTGGCGCAGGCCGGAGCGGTGCCGATCGACATCATGGCCACGCTCTCTGAGCTGCAACGCTCGTGGAACCGTCCGGACGCCGAGCAGTGGGCCGCTGTCTACGCCCAGGCCATGCCGCATTATCAATTGCTGATCGAGAGCTATCTCAAGGCTCAGCAAGTGGCGAATGAACACGAAACGCTGGATTCCCAGCGCTAACTGCGACCACCACGCCGACTTCCCTCGGCATCGATAAAACGTGAGGACTACTGCAATGACTACTTCTTACAAGCGTCTCGACAAGGATAACGCCGCCGTTCTGTTGGTGGATCATCAGGCTGGCCTGCTGTCGCTGGTACGCGACATCGAACCGGATCGTTTCAAGAACAACGTGCTGGCCCTGGCCGACCTGGCCAAGTACTTCAAATTGCCGACCATTCTGACCACCAGTTTTGAAACCGGCCCCAACGGCCCGCTGGTGCCCGAGCTCAAGGCGCTGTTTCCGGACGCGCCATACATTGCTCGCCCTGGCCAGATCAACGCGTGGGACAACGAAGACTTCGTCAAGGCGATCAAGGCCACCGGCAAGAAGCAATTGATCATCGCTGGTGTGGTGACTGAAGTGTGCGTGGCGTTCCCGGCGCTGTCGGCGCTGGCCGAAGGCTTTGACGTGTTCGTGGTGACCGATGCTTCCGGCACTTTCAACGAACTGACCCGTCAATCGGCATGGGATCGCATGTCGGCCTCCGGCGCGCAACTGATGACCTGGTTCGGCCTGGCCTGTGAGCTGCATCGCGACTGGCGCAACGATGTGGAAGGCCTGGGGACCTTGTTCTCCAACCACATCCCGGACTACCGCAACCTGATGACCAGCTACAACACCCTGACCGACAGCAAATAGCACAAGCGCACATCGCCCCACTGTAGGAGCTGCCGCAGGCTGCGATCTTTTGATCTTGATTGAAGATCAAAAGATCGCAGCCTGCGGCAGCTCCTACAATGTATGCGATATTGCGCCGATAACCCGTGCTGGAGTTGCTTGATGCTGTCGTTGCTCACTGAACATCCGCTGATTTGCGCGTTGGTCCTGATCCTGACCGATCTGGTGTTGTGGCGCTTGATTGGCACCCGTGGCCACAACGTGAAACTGCTGGTACGGGTGGTGATTTTCGCGCTGTACAGCCTGGTGCTGTTCAACGAAGGCATGAACCCGCTGGAACCGGCGCCCTGGGTCGAGAACGTGCCGTTGCATCTGGCGGCCACGGGGTTGCAGATCGGCTGGTGGCTGTTCGCTGCGCGCACCCTGACCGTGCTGATCGGCGCGGGACTGATGCAACGGGTGGGGCATACCGGGCGTTTGCTCCAGGATTTGCTGGGTGCGGTGATCTTCCTGGTCGCGGTCATCGCCGCCCTGGCCTACGTGCTCAATCTGCCGGTCAGGGGCGTGCTGGCCACGTCCGGCGCGTTGGCGATCATCGTCGGCCTGGCGTTGCAAAGTACCCTCAGCGACGTGTTTTCCGGGATCGTCCTCAACACCACCAAACCCTATCAACTGGATGACTGGATCGCGATCGACGGCACGGAAGGCCGGGTCATCGACATCGACTGGCGCGCCACGCGGCTGCAAACCTCCCAGGGCAGCATGATCGTGATTCCCAACTCGCTGGCGGCCAAGGCCAAGATCACCAACTTCAGCCGGCCCAGCGACATGTTCGGCGTTGCGATCAGTCTGCAGATCAGCCCCCATGTCCGTCCCAGTACGGTGATCGAAGCCCTTGAGCGCGCAAAGCAGGGCTGCCGCATTCTGCTCAGCAAGCCTTCGCCAAAAGTCGCGCTGAAAAGCTCTACGGCCGCTGGCGTGGAATACGAAATCAGCGGCTTTGTCGCCTCGATGAGCGAAAAGCGCGAGGTGCGCAATCAACTCTACGATCTGGCGTATCGGCACTTGCGCGCATCCGGGGTCAATTTGCTGTCGAGCGTGGAACCGATTCCGACCACCGACCTCTCACGGCCACGGGCGTTGATCGACAGTTCGCCGATTTTCTCGACCTTGCGTGAGGAAGAGAAAGAAACCTTCAGCCAGAACATGACCCTGCAAAACTTCCGCGCCGGGGAGACGATCCTGGCGGCGGAGGAGGTCAGCGATCATTTGTTCATCATCGAGTCCGGGGTGGTGTCGGTGACGCTGAACCGCAACGGGACGCTCATGGAAACCGGTCGCATGGGGCCGGGTGAAGTGATCGGCGAGGCCGGCATCCTGACCGATAGCTCGCTGCCGGCGGAATTCGCCGCGAAAACTGCTTGTGTGCTTTATCGCATTGAAAAGGGCTATTTGAGACCGTGCCTGGAGGCTCGCCACGACATCAACGATGCGATGCAAAACTTGCTGGATTTCCGCTTGCACAAGGTCAAGGCCATGAGTCAGGACGTGCCGGTGGTGGTGCAGAAGAAGGGGTTTTTGAAGTGGTTGCTTAATCGGGCGTAAGCCGCTGGGTTCCTGGAGGTCATTGGCCTCCTCGACTTCTGGAATATTGGCTATTTGTGCAAACCGGTCGCGGGGCTAACGTAATGACACATTCACCTGCCCTGGAGCCTTCCATGCAACCGCGTATCGATTTCTACACCGCCTCGCCTGACGCTCTCAAAGCGATGATCGCCCTGGAAACCGCCGTCTCCAAACTGCCGCTGGAAAAGAATCTGATTGAACTGGTCAAGCTGCGCGCGTCGCAGATCAACGGCTGTGCCTTCTGTATCGACATGCACACGGCCGATGCGATCAAGGGGGGCGAGACCCCACGTCGTCTCTTCGCCGTAACCGCCTGGCGTGAGGCGCCGTTCTTTTCCGAGCGCGAGCGTGCCGCGCTGCTCTGGACCGAATCCCTGACCCAACTCAGCCTGACCCACGCCCCGGACGAAGACTACGAAGTGGTCAGCGCTCAGTTCACACCGAAGGAAATGGTCGACCTGACCGTGGCCATCAGCACCATCAACAGCTGGAATCGCCTGGCCGTTGGCTTCCGCAAAACACCTCAAGCCTGACTTTCAGCAGGAGCGCCGATGCCTCAGTGAGCATCGGCACTCGGCGCGGCCGGTGGTTGCACCTTGCGCATCAAGGGCACCATCACCGTGGCGATGATGAAGCAGACCATGATCATCAGAAACGCGTCGCCGTAGGTTTGCGTTTGCGCTTCGCGATAGGTCAGCAGCCAGAGCTGATGCAGGCTCGCAGTGACCCCGACATCGCCGCCCTGGCCGAGGGCGGCGAAGTTGTTTGCGACCTGGGACAGCCACTGGTTCAGTGCTTCGTTGGTGCTGTTGAGGTTTTCCGCCAATCTTGTGAAGTGCAGGTTGGTACGGTCATTGAGAATGGTCGCGCACGCGGCGATACCGATGGCGCCGCCCAGGTTGCGCATCAGGTTGAACAGCCCTGAAGCATGTTTGAGTCGCGCCGGTGCCAATCCACCCAAAGTCAAAGTCACCGCTGGCGGCACCGCCAGTTGCTGGGCGATGCCGCGCAAGGCTTGCGGCAGCATCAATTCCCTGGCGCCCCAGTCGTGAGTGATCGGGCTGAAATCCCACATCGACAAGGCAAACAACCCAAGGCCGGTCATCATGATCCAGCGCAGGTCGACGCGATTGGCCAGAAAGGCGTACAGCGGAATCGCCATGATCTGGAACACCCCAGTGGAGAAAACCGCCAGACCAATGTCCAGCGCGCCGTAGCCACGCACCCGACCGAGAAACAGCGGGGTCAGGTAAATAGTGGCGAACAGGCCAATCCCGGTGACGAAGGAAAAGAAGCAGCCGAGGGCGAAGTTGCGGTCCTTCAAGGCATGCAAATCGACGATCGGATTGGCCACGTGCAAGGTCCGGCCAATGAACGCCAGGCCGGCCAGGCCGCTGATCCACGCCGTGGTGAGAATGGTGCGGTCGCTGAACCAGTTCCAGCGCGGGCCTTCTTCGAGGGTGTATTCCAGGCAGCCGAGAAACAGCGCCAGGAACACCATGCTCAGATAGTCGGCGCCCTTGAGCAGAGAGAGTTCCGGTTGGTCGATTTTCACCAGCATCGGCACCGCCACGGCGACGAAAATCCCCGGCACCAGGTTGATGTAGAACAGCCAGTGCCAGGAGGAAATGTCGGTGATCCAGCCACCGATTACCGGCCCCAGTGTCGGTGCCAAAGATGCGACCGCGCCGATGGTTGCAGCAGCAATCACCCGTTGCTTGCCGGTGAAGAAAAAGAATGCGGTGGTGAACACCAGCGGAATCATCGAACCGCCGAGAAAACCTTGCAAGGCGCGGAAGGCGATCATGCTCTGAATGTTCCACGCCGCGCCGCAAAGCAGGCTGGTCAGGGTAAAACCCACCGCTGACGCGCAGAACAACCAGCGCGTGGAAAACACCCGCGACAGCCAGCCGGACAGCGGAATCACGATGATTTCAGCGATCAGGTAGCTGGTTTGCACCCACGCGGTTTCGTCGGTGCCGGCGGAGAGGCCACCGCCAATGTCACGCAACGACGCCGAGACAATCTGGATATCCAGCAGCGCAATGAACATGCCGATGCACATGCTGGCGAAGGCGAAGACCTTGGTCGCTGTCGTCATGCTCGCGGCATCGAACGGTTGCGCGGGGAGGGCGAGCGCGCGGCTCATGGTGCGCTGGCCACGGCTGTGGTTTCAGGCTCCTTGCGCGTGTCGACTTCCGCGGTGACCGACAAGCCGGGGCGCAGATGGCCGAGCACGCTGTCGGCCGGATCAAGGTAAATGCGCACCGGCACCCGCTGCACGATCTTGGTGAAGTTGCCGGTGGCGTTTTCTGGCGGCAGCACGCTGAATTGCGAACCGCTGGCGGGAGCAAGACTGTCCAGATGACCGTGGAATTCCTGCCCGGAAAGCACGTCGGCATGGATCACCACCCGTTGCCCCGGCACCATGCGCGCCAGTTGGTCTTCCTTGAAATTGGCATCGACCCACAAGCCGCTGGACGGCACCACCGACAGCAACTGCGAACCGGCCTGGGCATAAGCGCCGACCCGCGCCCGGCGATTGCCGATCACACCATCCACAGGGGCGCGAAGTTCGGTGTAGCCGACGTTCAACTGCGCCAGGTCACGCTCGGCTTTGGCTTGAATCAACGCGGCGCGGGCTTGTTGTTTCTGGGTAGCGATCACATTCAATTGCCGTTGCGCTGCCAGCAATTCAGCCTGGGCGCGATTGCTTTGGGCCTGTGCCGTCTTGAAAGTGGCGTTGGCCCGTTGCGCGCTTTCCACCGAGACCGCGTTGGTGGTGACGAGCTTTTTGTAGCGCGCATCGTCATCGCGCGAGCGCAAGGTTTCGGCACCGGCGGCGTCAATGCCGGCTCGTGCCTGACCGATCACCGCTTGTTGCAGTTGCTCGGTGGCATCAAGGTTGGCGAGCAAGGCTTCTTCCGCCGCCACCGCGCCTTCGGTCTTGGCCAGGTTGGCGCGGTAATCGCGGGCGTCGAGACGAATCAACACATCGCCAGCCTTGACCTTCTGGTTATCAGTCACCAGCACTTCATCGATGTAACCCGCGACCTTCGACCCAATCACCGTCACGTCGCCGCCGATGTACGCGTCGTCGGTTTCTTCAATGAACCGCCCGGCCGTCCACCAATGCGCGACGTACACACCGGCCAGCACTAGCGCAGCGATGACCGTTGTCGCCAGTAACAGGCGCTTCAGCAGGGAAGGCTTCGGGGTGTTCACCGGCACAGCAAGGTCGGGTTCAACGGTGGGCATGCTGGTCATGGAGAATTACCTGTCGGAAACGGCTATAAATTACGTACGTAATATGACGTATGTCATATTTGGTAGCAATTGGTTTTTGTTGCCGGTCGTCAGGTGTCTTGTGATCGTGAACTGAACTGCGATCTGTAGGAGCCGGCTTGCTGGCGATTGGGATCTCAGAGATGTGCTGTTCTCGAGGTCGTCATCGCTGGCAAGCCAGCTCCTACAGGTCAGGGCTAACGTCGATCCATCGGAAAAGCTCCCGATGTTGTCATCCACCGAAGTCGGGGGACAGAGGTGGGCAACTAATCTGTTTAGGCGGTTTGGGCTCCAGATATATATTTTTTGAATAATGATCTAGCGCCTTAGGCGGGCAGGATGTTGAAAATGGCGAAGCACATTTTTATGGCTATTTGAATATAAACTATTTTGAGTATGTCGCTGTTCTCCATGGTTCCATAAAATGCAATGAAGCAAAAAATAAAGCTGTCGATTATTACCGCGAAAAAAGTGCTGAAAAAGACTCGCAAAAATAGAAAACGGGAATTTGTCAGTTTTTTTATTTTGCAAAGAAGATAAGAGTTAACATACTCAGAAAAAAGAAAAGAAATACACGATGCTATCAGTGCAGATGATACATGTGTAATTACTTCGGTGTAGGGCGTGTCGAGTCTCCAGCCAGATAAGCCTGGAAGGTAGCTGGTGCCAGTCAACAGAATTAAAATAAAAGCATTGCTTGCAAATGCAAATAGTATGGCGCGTCTTGCGAGTCTTAATCCGTATGATTCGTTTAGTATGTCAACTACCAGAAAGGTAAGCGGATATATAAAGACTCCCGGTGTAATAGTGATATCAAGGGATGCTATGTAGACAAGTTTCGTGGTAGCAATATTTGTGAAGATGTAAAGAGCGAAAAGAGTCAGGTTCAGGGCAACATAGGCCATCCACGATTTTTCATGGCGGTCATTGATTTCGTAAGTGGTTAATGCTGCTCCTCCGGAGTAATATTTTCGGTATATGTCTCTGGTTTCCGCCTTGCTCAGGTCATCTATTATTTCACTTCTTAATATCTCATTGATTCTTACTTTTATTATTTTTCCAGTTGAAATAACCATGATGATGACGAGATTTTGGTTTTTTTCAAAACCTAATAATTTATATTTAACATTATCGATTTCCACGCTACTTTTCATTGAATCTTTCCTCAATGATATCTCCAATAACGTAAGTGTTCTCAGAGGCAAAATGGTTCTCACCGACAATTACTGATTTTTTCGTTGTTTTGTTAAAAGCCAATTTGTCATCGGTGTTATTTGAAACTCCCCTTCTCACAATCAAGATGTCTCCTGCCTCGTTCAATCCGTTGATATCATTTTCCAATAGGACACCTATGACATTGCATGCCGTACCAAAGTAATATGTCAGCGGGTGAGTGATGGCTAACTCTCCAATTTTTTTATCAAGACTCTGAATCAGTAACCCTTCTCGAATGATAGGAACTGCTGCGGGATTCATGTTTCCGTGTGGTGAGACACTGCTCTCTATTGTTTCCTTTTCTTCAAAGTCAACCGTTTCGATTTCATTGTAAGAAACGCCGAAAAAATCAGATATTTTGCGGATGGTCGATTGTTGTACATTTACCACCCTGCCTTCCAATATGTTGTAAATGGTTGTTCGGGTTACGCCACTGGAATTGCATAAAGAAAGTCGAGTCTCCCCGCGGCTCTTTATCAGGTATTTAATATTGTTTTTTAATTTTTCCGTTCTGTCTTTCTTGTGCATTGAATATTTACCGTTTCCATGCTCATTCAATAGGCCAAGCGCATATGTGTTTTTTGAAAAATAATATCCTACACATCTGGGCCTCTGGGAGAAAAGATAAATTTCACATCGGCCCACATAGATAGAATTATTCGTGTGACTAGGATCTAACTCTTCATATCAGATGCGGCCTACTTAAATTAAAGACTGTTCCTACAGTAATTCGGATATGCCAAGGTTTCGTATCGGGCGAGAATCATTTAATTACACAGATGTTCATTTATTTGATTAATAAAATGGAATTTTCTGGTAATAAAACGACTGATCCGCCACGTATGCCCGCCACCTGATTTTTGATGAAGGCGAGAGACTGGCGTGTTCTCAACTTCCAAGGAGCGTGTATGAAAAAGGCCATCCCAATCGCACCCAAGCCGTCGGGCCTTCCCGCCAGCGGCAACGTCGATTTACCCAATACCCCCAAGTCATCCGAACAACTCGTCACCGTGCGCCTGCGCAATCACACCCGCCCTGAACCTGCCAGCCAGTTCTTCGCGGTCATTCCGGACGTCGACACGCAATCCCTGCTTAGTCACACCTCTGAAACCCTTGCTTCCCTCAGTGTCATGGCCACCGATCTCGCCCGTGAGCTCGAAGGCCCGCGCCGTCAGGTGATTTTGACCATTCAGCAACTGTCCGCACTGGGCGAATTAATGGTCAATCGAGCGCTGGATAACCTGGATTCGCCTCGGCAATCGTCTGAAACACCATCTACCAGCCAACGCTGAACAATTACGTTTTTTATCTAATGGAGGTTTTTTGTCATGGATCGATACATGCCTGTCACCGGTATCGACTGCAGCGTCCCGTCGTTGCTGATCGACACCGAGGCGCCGCTGGATGTGTTGCATGAAACTGCTGCCTACCGCATTCGAACGGCGACGCAACTGCTGGAGAGTTATGCGGATGGCGAGGGTGTGCACAGTGAACTGGCGCGGGTATTGGTGACTTCACTGCGCGATGGCTGTGATTTGTTGGATGTCGTCGGGCGGCGATTGCAGCGGCAGGTTTCAGCGTAGATAAAAAAGGGCGCCTACGGCGCCCGGTATTTCAGCGTTTCAAAACAGCAAGCTCTCAGGTGCGTTCGAATATTGCCGCAATGCCTTGACCACCACCAATGCACATGGTCACCAGCGCATAACGGCCGTTGATGCGGTGCAGTTCGTGGATGGCTTTGGTGGCGATGATGGCGCCGGTGGCGCCGACCGGGTGGCCGAGGGCGATGCCCGAGCCGTTAGGGTTGACTTTGGCCGGGTCGAGGTCGAGTTCCTGGCTGACGGCGCAGGCTTGTGCGGCGAAGGCGATATTGGCTTCGACCACGTCCATGTCGGCGACGGTCAGGCCGGCGCGTTTGAGCGCCAGGCGTGTGGCCGGGATTGGGCCAAGGCCCATCAGTTCCGGTTCGACACCGGCGTGGGCGTAGCTGACCAGGCGGGCGAGTGGGCGCAGGTTGTTGACCTGTACCGCGGCGCCGGTGGCCATGACCAGTGCGGCGGCACCGTCGTTCAGGCCGGAAGCGTTGCCGGCGGTGACCGAGCCGTCCTTTTTGAACGCTGGCTTCATCGCCGCCAATTGTTCCAGGGAGGTGGCGCGTGGATGCTCGTCGACGCTAAACAGCTTGGTGCCTTTGCGATCCTGGATTTCCACGGTCGCGATCTGCTCGTTGAAGTAGCCGTTGGCAATCGCATGGGCGGCGCGTTTCTGGTCTTCCAGCGCCAGGGCGTCCTGCATTTCGCGGGTGATGCCGTTGCGCGCGGCGACGTTTTCGGCGGTGATGCCCATGTGGATGCCGTGGAACGGGTCGTGCAGGATGCCCAGCATGTAGTCGATGGCTTGCACATTGCCCATGCGCGCACCCCAACGGGCGGACGGCAGCAGGTACGGGCCGCGGCTCATGGACTCGGCGCCGGCGCCGATGGCGATGTCGGCATCGCCCAACATCAAGGTCTGGGCGGCATTGATGATGGCCTGCAGGCCGGAACCGCAGAGGCGGTTGACGTTATAGGCCGGGGTTTCTTTCGGGATGCCGGCGTTGATGGCGGCGACGCGGGAGATGTAGGCATCGCGGGTGTCGGTCGGGATCACGTTACCCATCACCAGGTGACCGACGAGTGCCGGGTCCACGGCGGCGCGTTCCAGGGCGGCTTTCACAGCGGTGGTCGCGAGGTCGGCCGGTGGCACGTCCTTGAGCGAACCGCCGAAGGTGCCAATGGCGGTACGGGCGGCGCTGACAACGTAGATTTCCGGGGTGTTCATGGCTGTTTTCCTTTCGGTGGATTCTTATCTGTACTGCGATTGAGCAGGGCGTTCAAGGCCGTTTTTGCTTCATCGCTGTTGAGGCGCTGGATGAACAGCAAGTTCTCTTCGCGCAGGGTGGCTTGCAGTTCGGCCATGCCGGCCTGTTTCATCAATTGACGCGATTGGCGCAGGGATTCTTGTGGCATTGCCAGCAGTCGCTGGGCGAGACGGGTGGCCGCCGCCAGGCATTGCGCGCCGTCGTCGAATACTTCGTTGGCCAGGCCCCACGTCAAAGCTTCGCTGCCGTCGAGGCTGTCGCCCAGCAACAGCAGACGTGTCGCTCGGGCCTGACCGAGCAGGCGCGGCAGCAGCAGGCTGGCGCCAAACTCCGGACACAGGCCCAGGTTGACGAAAGGCATGCGCAGCTTGGCGTTGCGGGTGACCAGGACCTGATCGCAATGCAGCAGCAACGTGGTGCCGATGCCGATGGCCGCCCCGCAAACCGCAGCAATCAGCGGTTTTTGCAGGTGAGTCACGGCGCGCATCAGGCGGAATGCCGGGCTGTCCAGATGCGTCGGTGGTTCCTGAAGGAAATCCACCAGGTCGTTGCCGCTGGTAAAGCACGTCGGGCCGCCGGTCACGATGATCACCCCGACCGAGTCGTCTTCGTCCGCCGCAAACAACAGGTCGGCCAACCTCGTGTACATGCTGTTGGTCAACGCGTTGAGCTTGTCGGGACGATCGATCGTCAGCGTCAGCACGCCATCGCGATGCTCTTGTTTGATCAGGTCGGTCATTGCTGGCTCTTGCAGAGTCGGTTCGACGGCCACTTTAAGCGCCGGGCTTACTCCGGAGCTATGACAAAACGGGTCAACCGAGCTGATGCTTTTTGCCATATGGCGTCGCGAAAACGACCACACACCCATTCGGGGTATGGTGCCGTCCGGCGAATCCACCAATAGTAGGTTCATCCGCTCATCCAGAGCCGAACTCGCTTGATAAGGTGCATTTGCTATGGGCAAGACACTGCTTAAGGTGATTTCCAGTCTGTTTGTTGTACCGCTGACTTTGAATGCCTACGCCGCCGAGGTGAACGACAGCAATACGCTGCGGTTGTACAACTGGACGGATTACATCGGCGAGAACACCCTGGCGGACTTTGAAAAGGCCACCGGTATCAAGGTCATCTATGACACGTTCGATGCCTATGAAACGGTGCAGGCCAAGTTGCTCACCGGCCACTCCGGTTATGACCTGATCGTGCTCAACGCGTCCCTGGTGCCGCCGCTGATCCAGGCCAAAGTCTTCCAGCCGCTGGACAAGAAGTTGCTGCCGGGCTGGAGCAATCTCGACCCGAAAGTGCTGCACGACTTGCAAGGGTTCGATCCGGGCACCGCCTACTCGGCGCCCTACACCTGGGGCAGTAACGGCGTCACCTATAACGTCGACAAGATCAAGGAACGCATGCCGGATGCGCCCATTGGTTCGCTGGCGATGATCTTCGATCCGAAGATCGTCTCGCGCTTCGCCGACTGCGGCGTGACCCTGCTCGACGCCCCCACCGAAGTCATCCCGATGGCCCTGACGTATCTGGGGCGAGACCCAAGAAGCGCCGCGCCGGAGGATCTGAAAGCCGCCCAGGATTTGCTCCTGTCGGTGCGGCCTTACATCCGCAAATTCGACTCGGTCAATTACCTCACTAGCCTGCCCAATGGCGACGTGTGCATGGCCATGACCTGGTCTGGCGACTACGCGACAGCCATGGCCCGTGCCGAAGAAGCCAAGAAGCAGATCAACCTGGCGTACTTCATTCCCAAGGAAGGCTCGCTGATCTGGTTCGACAACATGTACATCCCGACCGACGCGCCCCACGTCGCCAACGCCCACAAGTTTCTGGAGTACTTGATGCAGCCGCAGGTGATGGCGGACGTAAGCGATTACATCAATTACGCCAACAGCAATGCGGCGGCCACGCCCTTGTTGAATGCCAGTGTGCGCGACAACCCGGCCATCTACCCCGATGCACAAACCCGCGAGCGGCTCTTCCCGCAGAAAACCCAGAACGCGAAAGACATGCGTGCCATGACACGCGTCTGGAGCACCGTGAAAAGCGGAATTTGATCGTTCAATCGTTTTGTTTGAGGTTTTGGTATGACTAACTCGACTAAAAAACTGTTCTCGACCGTAGAAGCCGCTGAACTGGTCAAGGCCGACAAGGCTCATCACATGCACGGCTATCACGTGTTCGACGAGCATGCCGAGCAAGGCTCGCTGAACATCGTGGCCGGTGACGGCGCCTACATTTACGACACCGAGGGCAACCGCTTTCTCGACGCGGTCGGCGGCATGTGGTGCACCAACATTGGCCTCGGTCGCGAGGAAATGGCCCTGGCCATCGCCGATCAAGTGCGGCAGCTGGCCTATTCCAATCCGTTTTCCGACATGTCGAACAACGTGGCGATTCAGCTGTGCGAAAAACTTGCCAGCCTCGCGCCCGGCGATCTCGACCATGTGTTTCTCACCACCGGTGGCTCCACGGCGGTGGACACCGCGTACCGGCTGATCCAGTACTACCAGAACTGCCGTGGCAAGCCGGAGAAGAAGCACATCATCGCCCGTTTCAACGCCTATCACGGCTCGACCACGCTGACGATGTCGATCGGCAACAAGGCCGCCGACCGGGTGCCGGAGTTCGATTACGCGAACCCGCTGATCCACCACGTTTCCAATCCCAATCCCTACCGCGCACCGGAAGGCATGGACGAGGCGCAGTTTCTCGAGTTCCTGGTCAAGGAATTCGAAGACAAGATCCAGTCGATTGGCGTCGACAAGGTTGCGGCTTTTTTCGCTGAACCGGTCATGGGCTCGGGTGGCGTGATCATTCCGCCAAAGGGTTATCTCAAGCGCATGTGGGAGGTCTGCCAGCGCTTCGACATCCTGTTCGTTGCCGATGAAGTGGTCACTTCGTTCGGACGCTTGGGCAAGTTCTTCGCGTCCAAGGACGTGTTCGACGTTCAGCCCGACATCATCACCACCGCCAAGGGGCTGACCTCGGCCTATCTGCCGCTGGGCGCGTGCATCTTTTCCGACCGCATCTGGAAGGTCATCGCCGAGCCGGGCAAGGGCCGCTGCTTCACCCACGGTTTCACCTACAGCGGGCATCCGGTGTGCTGCACGGCGGCGCTGAAGAACATTGAAATCATCGAGCGGGAAAACCTGCTGGCCCATGTCGACGATGTCGGCGGCTACCTGGAGCAGCGTCTGGCCACGCTCAGGAATTTGCCGCTGGTGGGTGACGTGCGTTGCCTGAAATTGATGGCGTGCGTGGAGTTCGTCGCCGATAAGCGCACGAAGGCGTTGTTTGCCGACGAGATCAATATCGGTGAGAAAATCCATTCGCGAGCCCAGGCCAAAGGTTTGCTGGTGCGGCCGATCATGCACCTCAATGTCATGTCGCCGCCGCTGATTCTCACTTACGCCCAAGTGGATGAAATCGTCGAGATCCTGCGCGAGTGCATTCTGGAAGTGGCGGCCGAGCTTGAGCAGAGCGGCCAGTATTCCGGGCAATGAGTGCTTCAGTCAGGCTTTTACCTAGGGCCTGCTCACCCGCTAGACTGCGGGGCATGAGCAAACCGAACGACGATACGTTGATCGCAATGCCCTTCGGGGCGTTGCACAAATGGCATGGGGGAATGCGCGAGGCATTCGCCCATATCGACGAGCCTGACGCCCTGCAATACCTGGCGTCAGCCTTGGCGCAACTGGTGTCCATCGAGTCGATGATGATCAGCCTGGAGCGCAAGGACCGCGCGCCGCAGTTGCTGCATCAGCGCGGGATTGCCCAGGAGTATCAGGTGTCGATTCTCGAGCGCTATTTTTCCGGCGGCTATTTGCTCGACCCATTTTGCCTGGCGGTGGAGCAGGGGCTGGCGCAGGGGTTCTATCACCTGGAGGAAATTGCCCCGGACAACTTTTTCGACAGTGACTATTACAAGACTTACTACCTGAACGCGGGTTGTTCGGAAGACAGCTACTACATCGTCGACGCCGGCAATGACACGAAGATTTCCGTGAGCCTCTTTCAAGGTTTCGGCGGTGAGTGCCTGCGGGTCGAACAGTTGAATGTGTTGCGCGCCGTCGAACCGCTGGTGCGCGAGTTTGTCAGCGAGTTCAGTCAGCGTGGCTTGCAGCGCAATAGCGAAATCCAGAGCAATAACGATCAAGGCCTGCGCGATGATCTCAAACACCGGGTGCAGTCGGCGTTCGAGCAATTCGGTTGCGACGTACTGACCGAACGCGAGCGGGAAGTGGCCCACATGGTACTCAGGGGCCACTCGGTGAAGTCCACGGCCAGCCAGATGAGCATCTCACCGGAAACCGTGCGCATGCACCGCAAGAATCTGTATATGAAACTGGAAGTGGGATCGCAGTCGGAGTTGTTTGCGCTGTTTATCGAGTGGTTGCGCAAGCACTGAACATAACGCAGGCATTGTAGGAGCTGGCTTGCCAGCGATGGCGGCGTGTCAGTCGACATCTTCGTTACCGATAGATCGCCATCGCCAGCAAGCCGGCTCCTACGGGTTTTGCGGTGGATCAAATTCCTGGGGCCAACCCGTAACCTTGTGGGAGCTGGCTTGCCAGCGATGGCGGTGTGTCAGTCGACAACATCATTACCGATAGATCGCCGTCGCCAGCAAGCCGGCTCCTACAAGGGGCGGTCAGTCTTCGCGTTTGACGACCAAGGTCAAAATGTCATAGCTGGCGACCAACTCGCCGAGCTGGTTGGTGACTTCCACATCCCACGCCACCACCCCTTGCGGAACGCCTTGCGGGCTCTTCTTGCCCTGGTCGATCTTGCGTTTGCAGGTCAGGCGCGCCTGGATGGTGTCGCCGATGCCCACCGGGTTGATGAAGCGCAAGGTGTCGAGGCCGTAGTTGGCCAGCACCGGGCCGACGCCGGGGGATACGAACAAACCGGCGGCTGCCGACAGCACGAAATAACCGTGGGCGATACGTTTGCCGAATTGCGATTCCTTGGCCGCGATGTCGTCGAAGTGCATGTAGAAGTGATCGCCGGACAGGCAACCGAAATTCACCAGGTCCGCCTCGGTTACGGTACGACGGTGCGTCAGCAGCGACTCGCCAATCTGCAGATCCTGGAAGTAGCGACGGAACGGATGCACCTCGGTTTCAATGACCTTGGCGCCACGCACGAATTCGCCGGTAACGGCTGCCAGCATAGTCGGCGAACCCTGTACCGCCGCGCGTTGCAGGTAATGTTTCACCGCACGCAAACCACCGAGTTCTTCACCACCGCCGGCACGACCTGGGCCACCGTGTTTCAGCTGCGGCAGAGGCGAGCCGTGACCGGTGGATTCACCCGCGCAATTGCGGTCCAGCACCAGCAAACGGCCGTGCAATGCCGCCGCCACCGGAATCGCTTTGGCGGCGATTTGCGGATCCTTGGTCACCAGGCTGGCGACCAGACTGCCTTTACCGCGTGCGGCGAGGGCCAGTGCTTCATCCAGATCGTCGTAAGCCATCAACGTGCTGACCGGGCCAAACGCTTCGATATCGTGGGCGCCACCTTCGGCATGCGGATCGCGGGACTGCAACAGCGTCGGGGCGAAGAACGCGCCTTTATCTACGTTCACACCGCGTGGTTCAAAGCCATCGCGGGCGCCGAACAGCATATCGCTGCTCTGCAACAGGGCTTCCAGGCGTTCGGCCACGTCTTTCTGCTGATCGTGGGAAGCCAACGCACCCATGCGCACACCTTCCACCGACGGGTCGCCGACGACCACTTTTGCCAGACGATCACGCAGGCGCGTGGCCACTGCATCGATGTGTTTGGCCGGCACAATGGCGCGGCGAATGGCGGTGCATTTCTGCCCGGCCTTGGTGGTCATTTCCCGAGCGACTTCCTTGATGAACAGCTCGAATTCTTCGTCGTCCGGCGTCACGTCCGGGGCGAGGATTGCGCAGTTCAGCGAGTCGGCTTCGGCGGTGAACGGCACCGAATTGCGGATCAGGTTCGGGTTGACCCGCAGCTTGGCGGCGGTGTCGGCGGAACCGGTGAAGGTCACCACGTCCTGGCCTTGCAGGCGGTCGAGCAGGTCGCCGGTGCCGCCGATGATCAGTTGCAGACTGCCCGCCGGCAGCAGACCGGATTCGTCCATCATGCGCACCACGGCTTCGGTCAGGTAGCTGGTGGCGCTGGCCGGTTTGACGATGCACGGCATGCCCGCGAGGAAGCTCGGGGCGAACTTTTCCAGCATGCCCCAGATCGGGAAGTTGAAGGCGTTGATGTGCACCGCCACGCCGCCACGTGGCACCAGAATGTGGGTGCCTGCAAAGCTGCCCATTTTGCTCAGTTGCAGCGCCGGGCCTTCGTGGACGACGTTACCGGATGGCAATTCACGGGAGCCGAGGCTGGCGTAGGTGAACAGCGTGCTGTTGCCGCCTTCGATGTCGATCCAGCTGTCGGCACGGGTCGCGCCGCTGTGATGGGAGATCGCGTAGAGCTGTTCCTTGCGCTCGCTCAAGTACAAGGCCAGTGCCTTGAGGCGTTGGGCGCGTTGCTGGAAATCCAGCGCCATCAGGCCGCTGACACCTTGGCGGCGGCCGTGTTCGATGGCTTCGGCGAAGTCCGGGCGTTCTTCGTGGGTACGGAAGATTTCATGGCCGTCGAGGGCGCTGCGCAGGACCTGCGCGCCGTGTTGGCCGATCCAGCGACCGGCGATGAAGCTTTGCAGGGTAGGTGAAGAGGACATCACAATTGCTCCGGGTTTGGTCAGTGTCTGGCGCGGCCGCAACCGCGCCCTTCAAGTTAAGGGTCAGTGCTGGCTGGCGCCCGAGGCGCCGATACCGGTCATGGAACGGATGAACTGCGCCAGGTAACGGCCGCGCTCAAGCACCGCACGGGGTGATCGGTCGGTGACGGAAAACAGCCAGGCGCTGAAGAAGGCCAGGCTCATGGAAAACAGTGCCGGGTTGGAATACGGGAATAGCGCCTTGTCGTGGTGCATCAAGTTGACCCACACCGCCGGGCTCAGCACCAGCAAGACGATTGCCGAGACCAGCCCCATCAGGCTGCCGATGACCGCGCCACGGGTGGTCAGGCCTTTCCAGTACATCGAAAGGAACAGCACGGGGAAATTCACCGACGCGGCGATGGCCAGAACCAGGCCCGAGAGGAAGGCAATGTTTTGCGATTCGAAGAGCAGGCCCAGGATGATCGCCAGCACACCAATGCAAGCCGTGGCGATGCGCGAGACACGCATTTCCTGCTGTTCGCTGGCCTGGCCCTTGCGCATCACGCAGGCATACAGGTCGTGGGACACCGCCGAGGCGCCGGACAATGCCAGCCCGGCGACCACCGCCAGAATGGTGGCGAAAGCCACTGCCGAAATGAAACCCAGGAACAGGTTGCCACCCACGGCCTGGGCCAGGTGCACGGCGACCATGTTGCCGCCGCCGATGATCGCACCGCTGGCATCGCGATACGAAGGGTCGGTGCCGACCATGACGATGGCGCCGAAGCCGACGATGATCAGCAGCAGGTAGAAGTAGCCAATGAAACCGGTGGCGTAGAACACGCTTTTACGTGCTTCCTTGGCATCGCTGACCGTGAAGAAACGCATCAGGATGTGCGGCAGCCCGGCGGTGCCGAAGATCATGCCCATCCCCTGGGAAATCGCATCGATCGGGTTCGACAGCAAGCCACCGGGGGCCATGATCGCGCTGCCCTTGGCATGCACGGCGGTGGCGCCGGCGAACATCGCCTCGGTGCTGAAACCGAAATACTTGAGCACCATGAACGCCATGAAACTGGTGCCGAACAGCAGCATCACCGCTTTGATGATCTGCACCCACGTGGTGGCGAGCATGCCGCCGAAGGTCACGTAGAACACCATCAACACGCCGACCAGCATCACCGCGTAGAGGTAGTCGATGCCGAACAGCAACTCGATCAATTTGCCGGCGCCGACCATCTGCGCCACCAGGTACATCAGCGCCACGGTGAGGGTGCCAAAGGCCGAAGTCAGGCGCACCGGAGTCTGTTCCAGGCGATAGGAAACCACGTCGGCGAACGTGTATTTACCGAGGTTGCGCAGGCGCTCGGCAATCAAAAACAGGATGATCGGCCAGCCCGCCAACACGCCCAAGGCGTAGAGCAAACCGTCATAGCCATTGAGGAACATCATCGCGGAAATGCCTAGAAAGGACGCCGCCGAGATCATGTCGCCAGCTATCGCCAGGCCGTTCTGAAAGCCGGTCATGCCGCCGCCGGCGGTATAGAAGTCGCTGGCCGAACGGGTGCGCAATGCCGCCCAACGGGTCACGCCGAGGGTGAATAAAACGAACACCAGGAACATGCCGATGGCGTTCCAGTTCAATGGTCGCGATGCGCCGTCGGCCGCGACGGCAACGTCCGTGACCACTGCCAGCGGCAGCAGGAACAGCGCGAGAAGGCGGCTCATCGGGCGCACTCCTGCTTGAGTTTTTCATTCAGCGGGTCGATCACGTTGTTGGCGCGATAGACATAAAAACCGGTCAACGCAAAGGCCAGTACCACAATCACCACACCGACCAACATGCCCACGGTGGTCACGCCGCCGCTCAGCGACTGGCCGAGGGTGGAAGGGGAGAACGCCACCAGCAGCACGAAGCCGAAATAGATCACCAGCATGATCAGCGACAGCGACCAGTAGAGCTTTTGCTTGCGCCGCACCAACTGGATGAAGTCGGGGTGCTGGCGGATGAGTTCTATGTCTTGGGGTGTCATGGAAGCGCTCTCCTTATTGTTTTTGTATGAACGAACGTATTGCCTGTGTTGTGGCGAGGGAGCTTGCTCCCGCTCGGCGGCGCAGCCGTCGTAAATTCTGCATCCGCGTTTTATCTAGCTAAACCAGATGGCCGGTTTTGGGGCCGCTTCACAGCCCAGCGGGAGCAAGCTCCCTCGCCACAGGATTTTGTGGATCATTCAATTACGGCAGAAGAATCAGAGCTGATCGAAATCCAGCACCACCCTGTCGCTGATCGGGAAGGCCTGGCACGACAGCACATAACCGGCCGCCACTTCGTAGTCTTCCAAGGCATGGTTGCTGTCCATTTCCACTTCGCCTTCGATGACCTTGCATTTGCAGGTCGAGCACACGCCGGCCTTGCACGAGTAGGGCAGTTCGGCGCCTTGGGCATTGCCGGCGTCGAGAATGCTCTGGCTGTTGCGCGGAAGGTCGAAGGCCAGGGCGCGACCGTCGCTGATCACGGTGATCTGGCTGACCGCCGCATCCACCTGACGCGCCGCCTCGCGGGCTTCGCGTTTTTGCTGGCTGCCAGCGGCGGCGAACAGTTCGAAATGAATGCGCTCAGGCGCCATGCCCTTGGCCTTGAGGCTGTCGCGCACGGTCTCGGTCATTTCCTGCGGGCCGCAAATAAACGCGGCATCGAGGGCCTTGACGTCGAGCCAGCGGCTGAACAATTGCTCGCATTTCTCGGCGTTGATCCGGCCGTTGTACAAGTCGACATCTTGCTGCTCGCGGCTGAACACGAAGATCAGGTTCAGGCGTTGCAGGTAGCGGTTTTTCAGGTCTTCGAGCTGTTCGCGGAACAGCGCGCCAGAGCTGGAACGGTTGCCGTACAGCAAAGTGACGCGGCTGTGGGGCTCGGTTTCCAGGGTGGTTTTGATGATCGACAGGATCGGCGTGATACCGCTGCCGGCCGCGACCGCGAGGTAGCTGCCGTGGCGAGCAGGATCGAGTTCGACTCTGAAATGCCCGGCGGGCGGCATGACTTCCAGGCTGTGCCCGGCTTTCAGCTGTTCGTTGGCGAACGCGGAAAAGCGCCCGCCCGCCACACGCTTGATGGCAACGCGCAGTTCACCGTCGTTGACCCCGGTGCAGATCGAGTACGAACGGCGTACTTCTTCACCGTCCAGTTGGGTGCGCATCACCAGGTGCTGGCCTTGGGTGTAATGAAAGCTGTCTTGCAGCTCCTGCGGAATCTCGAAGGCGATGGACACCGCATCACGGGTCTCGGTGCGCACGTCCTTGATGGTCAGGCTGTGAAATTTGCTCATTATTGTTCTCCAACTGGGTCGGCCGATCGCCGCTCAGATGCACTTGAAATAGTCGAACGGTTCCCGGCAATCGACGCAGCGGTACAGCGCCTTGCACGCGGTGGAACCGAACTCGCTGAGCACCTCGGTGTGGGCGCTGCCGCATTGCGGGCAGACGATCACCGGGCTTTCACCGAGCAGGCTGCGCTTGCTGGTGCTGCCTTCTGGCGGTGCGATGCCGTAGGCGCGCAGGCGTTCGCGGCCGCTGGCGCTGATCCAGTCGGTGGTCCAGGCCGGGGTCAAACGGCGTTCCAGGTTGGGTGCTTGGAAACCGGCCAGCTCCAGCGCCTGGCGGATATCACTCTCAATCACTTCGGTGGCCGGGCAACCGGAGTAGGTCGGTGTGACCACCACGTGCAAATGCCCAGCCTGCCAATCGAGATCGCGAACGATGCCAAGGTCCACCACGCTGACCACCGGCACTTCCGGGTCCATGACTTCGGACAGGATCGCCCACGCAGCCGCCAGGTCGGTCGGTTGTGCCGGCCGGGCGCCGAGGTCGCTGGCGATCAGCTCACCAGGTTGCATCGGGGTACGCTCGTGGCAGGAACTGCATTTCGGCCAGCAGAATGCCCAGGTGTTCGGTGTGCAGGCCCTTGCGTGCGTTCAGGTAGAAATAGCTTGGCGCGGCGGGAACCGGCAGGGTGGCGCTGGCGAAAATTTCATTGACCTTGGCTTGCCAGGCAGCGGCGACTTGCGCGGTGTCCGGGGTAATGCCAGCGGCATGCAGACGCTGTTCGCTGTCGTCGGCGCTGGTCAGTTCCACGGTGAAACGCCAAACCTCGGGAATCGCCGCGAGCATGCGCCGGTGGCTTTCCTCGGTGCCGTCACCCAGACGCTCGACCCACTCGCCGGAGCGGCGCAGGTGATAGGTCACTTCCTTCACGGCTTTGGCGGCGATCCCGGCGATGCGCTCATCGCTGGACTGGCCCAGGCCGGTGAGCACTTGCAGGTGCCAGGCGTCATACAGGAACTGCTTGAGGATGGTCACCGCGTAGTCGCCGTTGGGTTGTTCCACCAGCAGCAGGTTGCGATAGGCACGTTCGTCGCGGCGGAACGCCAGGTCATCGGCGTCGCGGCCGTCGTCCAGCAGTTCAGCGGCGTAATCCAGCCAGTTGCGCGCCTGGCCCACCAGGTCGAGGCCGACGTTCATCAGCGCCAGTTCTTCTTCCAGCGCCGGCGCCTTGCCGCACCATTGGCACAGGCGCTGGCCCTGAATCAGAGCGCTGTCGCCGAGGCGCAGCAGGAATTCGATCAGATCGGTTTTGTTATTCATGGTCGACCTCACATGTGCCCGACTTCGGCCGGCAGCTCGTAGAAGCTGGCATGGCGGTAGACCTTGTCGTCCGACGGATCGAACAGGGGATCTTTTTCATCCGGCGACGAGGCGGTGATCAGCGCCGATGGCACGACCCACAGGCTCACGCCTTCGCTGCGACGGGTGTACAGCTCGCGGGCGTTCTCAATGGCCATGGTGGTGTCGGCGGCATGCACGCTGCCGACGTGTTTGTGGTTGAGGCCGTGCTTGCTGCGCACGAAAACTTCGAAGAGGGTCCACTCGGACATTTCAGTTACTCCACATCTGTTCGGTTTTTACTGGCGGGGCTGAAGATCAAAAGATCGCAGCCTTCGGCAGCTCCTACACGGGATCACCGGCTCCTGTAGGAGCTGGCGCAGCCTGCGATCTTTTGGCGGCAGGGAAGTCGCCGAAGATCAAGATCATCAAACGTGCCGAATCAGGCGGCGTTCTTGTTTTGTTTTTTGTAGGCGTGGGCGACGGCGGCTTCGCGAACCCAGGCGCCGTCTTCAATCGCCTTGCGGCGGGTGGCGACGCGTTCGGTGTTGCACGGGCCGTTGCCCTTGAGCACTTCGTAGAATTCGCTCCACTGGATCTCGCCGAAATCGTAGTGGCCGGTTTCGGCGTTCCACTTCAGGTCCGGGTCGGGGCAGGTGCAGCCCAGCAGCTCCAGTTGCGGGATGGTCTGGTCGATGAAGCGCTGGCGCAGTTCGTCGTTGCTCTGGCGCTTGATCTTCCAGGCCATGGATTGCGCGCTGTTCGGCGAGTGTTCATCGCTCGGGCCGAACATCATCAACGACGGCCACCACAGGCGATTGATGGCGTCCTGGACCATGTCTTTTTGTGCCTGAGTACCGTGGCGCATCATGGTCAGGAGGATTTCGTAGCCCTGGCGCTGGTGGAAACTCTCTTCCTTGCAGATGCGCACCATGGCCCGGGAGTAGGGGCCGTAGGAGGTGCGCTGCAAAACCACCTGGTTAACGATCGCCGCGCCATCCACCAGCCAGCCCACCGCGCCCATGTCGGCCCAGTTCAGCGTCGGGTAATTGAAGATGCTCGAATACTTGGCCTTGCCGCTGTGCAGCTTGGCGATCTCTTCGTCGCGGTCGGCGCCGAGGGTTTCCATGGCGCTGTACAGATACAGACCGTGACCGGCCTCGTCCTGGATTTTCGCCATCAATTGCAGTTTGCGTTTGAGCGTCGGCGCGCGGGTGACCCAGTTGCCTTCGGGCAGCATGCCGACGATTTCGGAGTGGGCGTGCTGGGAAATCTGCCGGATCAGGGTTTGCCGGTAGGCATCTGGCATCCAATTCTTGGCTTCGATCTTGATTTCTGAATCGATTTTTTCCTGGAAAGCGCGTTCCTCTTCGGACATCTCCGAGAGGTCTTTGATGCGCTTTACGCCTGTTTCTACGAGCTGTGCGTACATTGGGGGTCTCCCGCCGTGAATCTGTTCGAGGGCATGGAGAACTTTATAAGCGATACATAAATTAATATCAAACAGTAAATGACGTGTCGTATTTGTTTTTTGTATCGCTTTGGATGAGTGGTGGTTTTTTCGGGGCTGGGTACATATCCGTTGCTGCGGTAACGGCGGCTTATGGTTTCGCCCTTACGGCGACTCACTTTTTTACAAGCGCCTAAAAAAGTAAGCAAAAAAAGCTCGCCCCTTACGTACGGCCCCTCGCTAAGGCTCGGTGTTCCTTCGCTCCGGCATTCATCCGGGGGTATCGCCTCCGGTCTGCTTCGCGACGACCTCCTCTCGATGTGTGCGGCTTCGCCGCACGGCGCTGCGCGCCCACCCCCGGATAAACGCCTCCACTCAGCCTGCCGAGGGGGCGGGTGAATCAAAAGGGCCGAGGCGGCCTACCGGCCGGCCTGGTTGTTTGGTCCGTATGCATTTCAAAACTGTGGGAGGGAGCTTGCTCGCGATAGCACCCTGCCTGCCTACAAATATCTCTCGAATGTACCCAACCCTGTAGGAGCTGCCGAAGGCTGCGATCTTTTGACCTTGCCCTGAAAAAACCAAATCAAAAGATCGCAGCCTCGTTTCACTCGTCAGCTCCTACAGACAACGAATCACCACCGGATGTACCCAATCCAAACTGTGGGAGCCAGCCTGCTGGCGATAGCGGTATGTCAGGCGCAGCGATGTCGACTGTACGGCCGCCATCGCCAGCAAGCCGGCTCCTACAGGAATTGCGACTGGCTTCGGAATCAACAAGCTCCAGGCAAAAAAAAGCCCCGCAAAAGCGGGGCCATAAGGGGTGCAGCAGTCATGCTTTCGGACGGTTATCCAATACGTGGCAAGCCTTGCCTTCCGAGCGTTTGATCGAATGGAACGGCTGCAAGACAATCCGCGAACTGATCCCGATATACGTCTTGATGTGCTTGCTCAACTCACCACAAACAGCCTTCTGCTGTTCATCGCTCAGGTGCTGATGTTCAGCCTTCAACTCGACATGCACATCCACGCTGTCGAGGTTGCCATTGCGATACAGATGGATCTCATAACACTCGGCCAGCTGTTTGACTTTCAGCACCTGCTCTTCGATCTGCGTCGGGAACACGTTGACCCCGCGGATGATCAGCATGTCATCGCTGCGTCCGGTGATCTTGTCGATGCGTCGCATTGGCCGTGCAGTGCCCGGCAGCAGGCGCGTCAGGTCGCGGGTGCGGTAGCGGATCATCGGCAGGGCTTCTTTGCTCAAGGAAGTGAACACCAGTTCGCCCATCTGACCGTCCGGAAGCACTTCGCCAGTCACCGGGTCGATGATTTCCGGGTAGAAGTGGTCTTCCCAGATCGTCGGGCCGTCCTTGGTTTCGGCGCATTCCATGGCGACGCCCGGGCCCATGATTTCCGAGAGACCGTAGATGTCGAGGGCGGTGATACCCAGGCGTTGTTCGATGGCGCTGCGCAGTTCGGCAGTCCACGGCTCGGCGCCGAAGATGCCCAGGCGCAGGGCCAGTTTGTGCGGGTCGATGCCCTGGCGCTCGATTTCATCGGCGATGTTGAGCATGTAGGACGGCGTGACCATGATGATGTCCGGCTGGAAATCCTTGATCAGTTGCACTTGCTTTTCAGTCTGGCCACCGGACATCGGGATCACCGTGCAACCCAGGCGTTCAGCGCCGTAGTGCGCGCCGAGGCCGCCGGTGAACAGGCCGTAGCCATAGGAAATATGCACTTTGTCGCCACGCCGGCCACCCGCCGCTCGGATTGAACGGGCCACGACGTTGGCCCAGGTGTCGATGTCGTTCTGGGTGTAGCCGACGACGGTTGGTTTGCCGGTGGTGCCGCTGGACGCGTGCAGGCGCACGATGTCGTGCATCGGCACCGCGAACATGCCGTAGGGGTAGTTGTCGCGCAGGTCGGACTTGGTGGTGAACGGGAATTTCGCCAGGTCGTCGAGGGACTTGATGTCGTCCGGGTGCACGCCCAGGGCATCGAAGCGCTGACGGTACAGCGGCACATTGTTGTAGGCGTGGTTGAGGCTCCAGCGCAGGCGTTCCAGCTGGTGCTGACGGAGTTCGTCGACGCTGGCGGTTTCCAGCGGGTCCAGCACAGGATCAAGCACGGATTGGGCAATTGGCATGTTCATGACTTCACTCGAATTGTTTTTGTGTTCCGGCCCTTTTGCACAAGGGCTTTGAGTGCATGCCCCAAGGATACCTCTCGG
This sequence comes from Pseudomonas fluorescens, assembly GCF_000802965.1. GTDB lineage: Bacteria > Pseudomonadota > Gammaproteobacteria > Pseudomonadales > Pseudomonadaceae > Aquipseudomonas > Aquipseudomonas fluorescens_A. The sequence goes on from NZ_JSAK01000019.1 coordinate 86,680, forward strand.
CTCCTCGGGAATCGCGGTTCTTTAGTGGGGTAGACGCTCGATGATCAGCGCGATCCCCTGGCCAACACCGATGCACATGGTGCACAGGGCGTAGCGGCCATTGCGTTCCTCAAGCTCATGCAGGGCGGTGGTCACCAGGCGCGCGCCGCTCATGCCCAGCGGATGGCCGAGGGCAATGGCGCCGCCGTTGGGGTTGACCCGCGGATCGGTGTCACTCAGACCCAGTTCACGCAACACCGCCAGGCCCTGCGCGGCAAAGGCTTCGTTGAGCTCAATCACGTCCATGTCGGCCAGGCTCAGGTTGGCCAGTTCCAGCACCTTGCGGGTCGCCGGGACCGGGCCGATGCCCATGATTCGCGGTTCCACGCCAGCCGTTGCCATCGCCACCACTCGACCACGTGCGGTGAGGCCGTGACGCTTGGCGACTTCCGGGCTGGCCAGCAGCAATGCGCAAGCACCGTCGTTGACCCCGGAAGCGTTGCCGGCAGTGACGCTGCCGCCTTCGCGGAACGGCGTGCCGAGTTTGGCCAGCTGCTCAAGGGTGGTGTCGCCGCGCGGGTGTTCGTCCTGCTCGACCACTTTGGCCGGGCCTTTGCGCTGCGGAATTTCGACCGCAACGATTTCTTTCGCCAGACGCCCATTGGCTTGGGCGGCAGCGGCGCGTTGCTGGCTGCGCAGGGCGAAGGCGTCCTGGTCGGCGCGGGAGATGTTGAACTGTACGGCGACGTTCTCGGCGGTTTCCGGCATGGAGTCGATGCCGAAGGCTTTTTTCATCAGCGGATTGACGAAGCGCCAGCCGATGGTGGTATCAAAGATTTCGGCGGCACGGGAAAACGCCTGCTCGGCCTTGCCCATCACCAGCGGTGCGCGGGACATCGATTCGACGCCGCCTACCAGCATCAGCCCGGCTTCGCCGCTGCGAATCGCCCGTGCCGCCGTGCCGACCGCATCCAGTCCGGAGCCGCACAGGCGATTGAGGGTGGTGCCGGGCACGCTGACCGGCAACCCGGCCAGCAGCGCCGACATGCGCGCGACGTTGCGGTTGTCTTCGCCGGCCTGGTTGGCGCAGCCGTAGATCACATCGTCGACGCTGCTCCAGTCAACTTGCGGGTGACGGCGCAGCAGTTCACGCAGGGGCACCGCGCCGAGGTCGTCGGCGCGCACGCTGCTCAAGACTCCGGCGTAGCGACCGATCGGGGTGCGGACCGCGTCGATGATCAGGGCGTCATTCATTGGGATTCTCCTGCGCCAGCACCGAGCCGCGCACTTTGTAGGATTTGCCATGGAACAGGGCGATCAACTGGCCCTGCTGGTTTTCAATGCGGACGTCGTAGTTGCCGGTGCGACCGGAACGACTTTGCTCGATGCAATCGGCGTTCAGGGTGTCGCCCAGCCGAGCCGGCGCGATGTAGTCGATGCTGCAACCGATGGCCACCGTGGCTTCGTTGTAGCTGTTGCAGGCAAAGGCGAACGCCGAGTCGGCGAGGGCGAACAGATAACCGCCGTGGCACGTGCCGTGGCCCTGGACCATGTCGGCACGCACGGTCATGCCGACGCGGGCGCAACCGGGGGCGGCGGAGAGCAAACGGATGCCCATCGCCTGACTGGCGGCGTCGCGATCCAGCAGCGTTTGCGCGCAGTTGACGGCCAGGTTCATCGCTTCGTGGTTAGTCATGGAATGTCCTCCCTTCGGCAACCCGGCGGCGCAACAGCAACGACGGCCGGTAGCGTTCTTCGCCATAACCGGCTTGCAGGTTTTCCAGCACTTTCAGAATGTGCGGCAGGCCGACGGCATCGGCCCAGGCCAGCGGGCCTTGGGGGTAATTGACCCCGGCGCGCATCGCGAGGTCGATGTCGGCGGCCGAGGCCACGCCTTGCAGCAGGGCGTCCGCCGCTTCGTTGGCGAGCATCGCCACAGTGCGCAGGACGGCGAGGGCCGGGCTGTCGCTGAGCAGGCTGACCTTGAGCCCGGCCCGTTGCAGCAGGGCGATGCCTTGCTTGAGCGCGAGCGGATCAATGCCCGCCGCGTAGCTGATGGCGATGCGCTGGGCCTTGGCGTAATCGAGGGTCAGATCCAGCAGGATCAGGTTGCGCAGCCCGTCTTCCTTGGCCCGCTGACAGGCCATGCGACCGTCGCTCAAGGCCAGTACCGCATCACCGACGCGCAGCAGGCCGCGACCATCGCGCTGGATGACCTCGACGCCTTGCTCGCTCAATCGCGGGAGCAAACGACGGGCGATGCCCAAATCACCTTCGGCGATGCAAACCTCTACGTTCGCATCGCTGCTGATCTCAAGCGGTTGCGGGCGTTCTGAACCTTGGGCGTAGCTGTAGAAACCCTGGCCGCTTTTGCGCCCCAGTCGCCCGCCGTCCACCAGTTCCTTCTGGATCAGCGAAGGCTGGAAGCGGGTGTCCGCGTAATAGGCGTCGAACACTGAACAGGTCACGGCGTAGTTGACGTCATGGCCGATCAGGTCGGTCAGCTCGAACGCACCCATGGCAAACCCGCCGGCGTCGCGCATCAGCGCATCCAGCGTCGGGCAATCGGCCGCGCCTTCCTGCAACAGGCGCAGGCTCTCGGCATAAAACGGCCGCGCCACACGGTTGACGATGAAGCCCGGTGTGGAGCGGGTGTGCACTGGTTTTTTGCCCCAGGCTTTGGCGGTGTCGTACAGGCACTCGGCGAGTGCCGGGTCGCTGGCCAGACCGGAGACGATTTCCACCAGCGCCATGACTGGCGCCGGGTTGAAGAAGTGCAAGCCGAGCAGGCGATTCGGATGATCAAGCTGCGCGGCAATGCTGGTGATCGACAGCGACGAGGTATTGCTGGCCAGGATGCAGTGCTCGCCGCAAATGCCTTCGAGTTGTCGGAACAGGGCGCGCTTGACCTCAAGGTTCTCGACGATGGCTTCGATGATCAGCTCGCAATCGGCCAGCGCTTCGATGGCTTCTGCGGCTTGCAGGCGAGCGATGGTGGCGTTGCGCGACTCGGCGGCCAGCTTGCCGTTCTCGACCCGTTTGCCCAGTTGCCGGTCGATGCCTTCGATGGCTTGGGCGGCGGCGCCGGGGCGATTGTCCAGCAGCAACACTGGATGACCGGCCTGGGCGGCGACCTGGGCAATGCCGGCACCCATGGCGCCGGCGCCGATCACGGCGACGCGTGCGTTGGTATTGAGTGCGGTCATGGCTCAGCGTCCCTTGAAGCTTGGGGTGCGTTTTTCCATGAAGGCGCTGACGCCTTCGCGGTAGTCCTCGCTGCGCCCGGCCAGGCGTTGCAGGTCGCGCTCCAGCTCCAGCTGTTCGTCGAAACTGTTGCTCATGCTGGCGTTGAGGCTGCGCTTGATCAGCGCCAGACCGTAGGTCGGTTGCGTGGCCAGATGTCGGGCCAGTTTCAGGGCCTCGTCGCGCAAATCAGCGTCGTCCACGCACTGGTAAATCAGTCCCCATTGTTCGGCCTGTTCGGCGGTCAAGCGATTGCCGAGCAAGGCCAGAGCCTTGGCACGGGCCATGCCGATCAGGCGCGGCAGGGTCCAGGTGCCGCCGGAATCAGGGATCAGCCCGATCTTGCAGAACGCTTGAATGAAACTGGCCGAACGCGCCGCCAGCACCAGGTCACAGGCCAGCGGAATGTTCGCGCCGGCACCCGCGGCCACGCCGTTGACCGCGCAGATCACGGGCATCGGCAGGTCGCGCAGCTGGCGGATCATCGGGTTGTAGAACTTCTCGATGGACTCACCCAGATCCGGAACGGCGCTGCCCGGCGCGACGTTGCGGTCGCTCAGGTCCTGCCCGGCGCAGAAGCCACGACCTTCACCGGTCAGCAAAAGCACGCGCACGTCAGGGTTCTGCCGCACTTGCTTCAGCGCTTCTTTCACTTCGCCATGCATCTGGGTGTTGAAGCTATTGAGCTGGTCCGGACGGTTGAGGCTGAGCAGGGCGACGCCGGCCTCGATGGAAAACAGGATGTGTTCGAAGTTCATGGTCTTGGCGCTCTCCTGGAGGTCTCGAATTCGGCGATTACTGGCCGGTGAAAGTCGGCGTGCGTTTTTCCTGGAACGCCGCGATGCCTTCATCGCGGTCGCGGGTCCCGGCCAGCACGGTGAAGGCGTGGCGCTCGAAACGCAGGCCGCTGGCCAGGTCGGTGTCCATGGCCTTGAGCAATGCTTCCTTGGCCAGGCGCACCGCCAGTGGAGCTTTGCCGGCAATGTTGCGAGCGATCTGCAGGGCGCGGTCGACAGTGAATTCCGGTTGCGTCACTTCGCTGACCAGTCCGGCACGCTGGGCCTGGCGCGCGTCAATCGGCTCGCCGGTCAGGACCATTTGCATGGCCATGGATTTACCGACCGCGCGTAGCAAGCGTTGGGTGCCGCCGGCGCCGGGCATGATCCCGAGGTTGATTTCCGGCTGGCCGAAACGAGCGTCTTCGCCGGCAATGATGATGTCGGCGTGCATCGCCAGTTCGCAGCCACCACCGAGAGCGAAGCCGTTGACGGCAGCGATCAGCGGTTTGCTGAAGCGGGTGATGGCTTGCCACGAAGCCTGGCGCGGGTCGTCGAGGATGCCGACCAGATCGCGTTCGGCCATTTCCTTGATATCGGCGCCGGCGGCGAAGGCTTTGCGGCTGCCGGTGATGACTACGGCGCGAGTCTCGGGATCGGCTTGTGCGGCGCTCAGTTCGTCTGCCAGCTCGCCCAGCAATTGGGTGTTCAGGGCATTCAAGGCTTGCGGGCGCTGCAGGGTAATCAGGCGGACGCCGGGCTCGATCATCTCGACGGCAAGGGTTAGAGGCATGGCGGATGCCCTCACGGTGCGCGCTCGGCGGTGATGCCGGCTTGTTATTGGATCGGCCGCTGGGGCCGGTTTTGTCGGAGTATACCTGTAACGTGATACGCAAAAGCAATACTGAAATTGATTTAATGTGTCCTTTTGTCGTTTGTTTGGTTTTAGCTTATCGAGTGAAAGAGGACGGTTGTGTCGCTTTAATGCCCGGTTTATATGGATTTTCGCGGGGTTTTCATGGGTCAATAAGGACGCCAGAGAAAGCCCTTTTCAAGTGATACGGTTTTTTTGTCTTTGTGATGGTAAAAGCGATGTGATACAAAACGAGTCAATATCGGCATCGCTTTGTGAAGGAACCCGCCATGACCTGCTACAGCCTCAATGGCCTGACCCCGGTGGTTGATCCCAGTGCTTACGTCCACCCGTCAGCCGTATTGATCGGTGATGTGATCATCGGCCCGCATTGCTATGTCGGGCCGCTGGCCAGCCTGCGTGGCGATTTCGGGCGGATCGTGCTGGAGGAGGGCGCCAATGTGCAGGACACCTGCGTGATGCACGGTTTCCCCGACAGCGACACGGTGGTCGAGCGCAACGGCCACATCGGCCACGGCGCGGTGCTGCACGGTTGCCGGATCGGCGCCGATGCGTTGGTGGGGATGAATGCGGTGGTGATGGATAACGCGCGCATCGGCCCGCGTTCTTTCGTCTCGGCAGCGGCATTCGTCAAGGCCGGCTTCGAATGCCCGGAGCAGTCGCTGATCATGGGCGCCCCGGCCAGCGTCAAGCGCAGCCTCAGCGATCAGGAAGTGGCGTGGAAACAGGCGGGGACGCGCGAGTATCAGCAACTGGCCCAGCGGTGTCTGGAACAGATGCAGGTCTGCGAACCGTTGAGCGAGCCGGAAGCGGATCGCCCGCGAATCAGCGACAGCGGCCATCGCCCCAAAGGCACCTGACCCCTACAGGGATTGGTGAATAATTCGGTATATTCCTTTTCTTTTTTTGCTCGGTACGCCCATGTCGTCCCTGACACCCTTGAACCATCTCATCACCCGCTTCCAGGAACAGACGCCGATCCGCGCCAGCTCGCTGATCATCACGTTGTACGGTGATGCCATCGAACCCCATGGCGGTACCGTGTGGCTGGGCAGCCTGATTCAATTGCTCGAACCGATCGGCATCAACGAACGGCTGATCCGCACTTCGATTTTTCGCCTCACCAAGGAAGGCTGGCTGACCGCCGAGAAAGTCGGTCGTCGTAGCTACTACAGCCTGACCGGCACGGGTCGCCGGCGTTTCGACAAGGCGTTCAAGCGGGTCTACAGCACCAGCATGCCGGCTTGGGATGGTTCCTGGTGCCTGGTGATGCTCTCGCAGCTGACCCAGGACAAGCGCAAACAAGTGCGCGAAGAACTGGAGTGGCAAGGTTTTGGTGCGATTTCGCCGGCGGTGCTCGCGTGCCCGCGGAGCGACCGTACCGATGTCAACGCGACCCTGATCGACCTCGGCGCCCAGGAAGAAACCATCGTCTTCGAAACCACCGCCCAGGACGTACTGGCCTCCAAGGCCCTGCGCCTGCAGGTGCGCGAGAGCTGGAACATCGAGGAACTGGCGACTCACTACAGCGAGTTCATCCAATTGTTCCGACCGCTCTGGCAGGCGCTTCGCGAGCAGGAAAACCTGCAACCGGCGGACTGCTTCCTGGCACGGATTCTGCTGATTCATGAGTACCGAAAACTGCTGCTGCGCGACCCGCAACTGCCGGACGAATTGCTGCCCGGCGATTGGGAAGGGCGTGCAGCCCGGCAGTTGTGCCGCAACATTTACCGTTTGATCTACGCCAAAGCCGAGGAGTGGCTGAGCAGTGCACTGGAAACCGCCGACGGCCCGTTGCCGGACGTGGGCGAGAGTTTTTATCGACGCTTTGGCGGGTTGAAATAACCCGCCGACATTCAGGGAGAGTCGCTGTTCAGGAGGATCCGTGTTTTGACGTAGACAATAAAAATAAGCCTGCGTGAGGCCTGCCATGATTTCTACAACCGCACAGCGCCAGGATGGGTTCGATCAGTGGATCCATCAGATCAACCAGATCTGTGGCGCCTTTAACGCGCAACCCCTGGGCAGCGAATTTTCCGGCCAGATCCGCGAGTATCGCAGTGATGCCCTGAAGCTGAGTTTTGTCGATGCCTGTCAGGCACGGCTGTACCGCACGCCGCAGGAAGTCGCGGCGGGCGAAGGCGGCAAATACTTTGCGGTGTTCCAGCTCGAAGGCACGGCGGGCATGGCCCAGGGCGATGACAAGGTGCTGCTGTCCGCCGGCGACATCACGCTAATCGACGCGGCGCGGCCCAGTGATTTCACCTACAGCGAAAATTCCCGGCAGTTGTCGCTGATCCTGCCGTATCAACTGGTGGAGCAGACTCTGCGCTTCAATCAGGTCAAGTGCGGCCATCGGATCGTCGCGACTTCGCCTATTGCGATGCTGTCGCACCGGTTGATCCTCGATGCGACGCGCCAGCAGAACCTCAGCCGTCAGGAAAGCGAAGCGACGCTGGAAGCGATTGTCAGCCTGCTGCGTCCGGCGATCAGCCAAACTGACGACTGCACCGATCTGCACGAACGCACCTTCCGCAAGACGTTGAGTTTTATCGATCAGCACATTCGCTCGGAAGAGCTTTGCCCGGAATGGCTGGCGCGGGAAGTGGGCATGTCCACTCGCGGGTTGTACCGGATGTTTGCCAAGAAAGGCCTGGTGGTGGCGCGTTACATCAAGAACCGGCGCCTGGATCTTTGCGCCGAATCGCTGCGCCAATCGGGCAAGGAACAGAAGCTGTCGGTGCTGGGGTATTCGTGGGGTTTTTCCGATTCGAGCTACTTTTCCACCGCATTCAAATCACGCTTCGGCATTGCGCCGGGGGAGTATCGCAAGCAGCATGCTTGATCGTTCATTGAACACCAAATAACCCCGTAGGAGCCGGCTTGCCGGCGATAGCGATGTGTCAGCTGGCAAAGCTGCTGCCTGACACACCGTGATCGCCAGCAAGCCGGCTCCTACAGGAGTTGAGGCTGATCCGGGTTTTCAACGCGCCCGCACCCCGTAGGAGCCGGCTTGCTGGCGATGGCAGTGGGTCAGCTGGCAATGCTGTTGCCTGACACACCGTGATCGCCAGCAAGCCGGCTCCTACAGGAGTTGAGACTGACACGGGTTTTCAACGCGCCCGCACCCCGTAGGAGCCGGCTTGCTTGGCGATGGCAGTGGGTCAGCTGGCAATGCTGTTGCCTGACACACCGTGATCGCCAGCAAGCCGGCTCCTACAGGTTGGGTGTTACTTCGGGGAGTTGAGGTTCAGCGTCGGCGTTTCATCGAAGAAGTTCCAAGGCTTGAGCAGCACATGCACCCACTCGGTCGGCATGATCGGCCACTCTTCAGCACGGGCGATGTGGGTGGTGCCGGTGGTCAGCCACACCACATCGTCGGTGTTCTCGATCGACTGGTTATCCTGGGTGAATTGCCCCAGGCCCGAGTCCTTGTCCGAGCGGTTCGGATACTTGCCTTCCGGGTACTTCTCTTCCGGGTTGTACTGCGTCACCCACAGTTGCTTGTCCATGAAATTCAGGCGGTGATAGAGCCATTCGTCCTTGCCGAAGTTAGCGCCTTTGGCCACCGGGTGCGTGCCGCCGGCATACGGAATCAGTTGATAGGAAACCGGGTTGCCGACTTTGTTTTCCTTGCTGAAGTTGGTCAGCAGGCGCACGGTCGACGGGTCGAATTTCTGCGCACCTTGCTGCTCGGTGCTGACCACTTTGGTTTCAGTCTGCATGGTGCTGGTTCGCGGCCCGCCACGGTCGTTGGGCAGGACCACCGGGTTCACTTCCACCAGCGAGTTTTGCTCGCCGTCCACGTCCATATCGAGGCGGAAGTTGTAGATGTGCTGGTGCGTGGTGCCGACAATGTTGTGGTCGAGCAGGGTGCCGTAGCGCGTGTCTTCCTTGGCGGTTTCTTCGTGCATGGTCCTGGACTTCACGCCCTTGACCGCTTCGATACCGGTGGCGCCCGCGTCGATGCCGATGGTGCCGTTTTGCTGGAAGACCCAGTCGAAGATGTAATCGTAGTTGCCGACGGTGCTGATCCAGCGCACCACCAATTCACGACGTTCCGCGCTGAGGTTGGGCTGGCCCATTTCCTGGTGTTTGTACTCCGGGCCGGCATAGCGCTCGAACACGGCGATGGCGCGCGGGATCGCGGTCGGTGCGCCGGTGTAGTCGGCGATGGTCGCATCCAGCAGCACGGCGTTTTCCGGGGCGTCTTTGCCTCGGGCGATTGGCGAGGTCAGGGTGCCCATGCCGTAGTCGCCGGAGTCGAGATACGCCTTGAAGTACCAGCCGACATCCGGGTCGCCGTAAGGCACGATCATGCCGCCCAGCGAGCCCTCGTACATGATTTTGCGTTTCTTGCCCTTGTCATCGTAAGTGACGGTGGACAGGATCGGGCCAACCCGCGAATCGAGGCGAACGTGGAAGTCCCAGTTCTGCCAGTGAATGCTGTTGCCGGTGATGGTGTAGTTCTTGCCTTCGGGTTCGATGATTTCCAGTGGCTTGACCTGCACACCCTTGCGCCCGCGACCGTCATACGGCGTCGGTTTCATCGGCACCGGGATGAGCGCTTCGTCCTCGATCTTGATCAGTTTCTTCTGTTCCAGATCGACGATGGCCACCAGGCCCTCGATCGGGTGCGCCCAATAGTTGCCGTCATCGGTGTTGAGGTAGCTGACGATCTTCAGCAGACGCTTGTCCTGCGCCAGACCATCCTTGCCGTCGAAGTAACCCACCGTCAGCGGCGTCGCCACGACTTTTTTCACGTCATTGATGCCGCGCTTGGCCAGGGCTTGCGCGTATTCCGGGCTGCTCTCCACGGCCGCTTGCACCGTGGCGAAGTCGTCCAGCAAGACCATGCCGTGGGCGCCTTCAACCGGTTTCCACGATGTGAGTTGTTTGCTGTCGAGATCGACCAGCGCTTCGATCACATGCTTGCCGTCCAGCACTACGATGTTGGCTTGGCGCGGCTGCGTGACGTTTTGCCCGGTGTAGACGAAGTTCCAGACCTGGTCTTTCGGCGGCGTCTTGATCGAGATTTCGGTGAAGCGGAAACCGGGTTGGTAGTGCTCGGACTTCTTGACGATGTCCACCGCCGCATTGATTTCATCCGCGCTCAATGGGTTGAGCGGGTTAGGGCGGGTTTCCACGACGAAAGTGGTGTCCAGGCCGGACTGGAAGACCTGGTTGATGAAGTCCTTGGACATGAACGCGGTTTTGCCCTTGAACACTACGGGCACGGTCAGCTCCATGCGTTTGCCGTTGAGCATGGCCACTTTGCTGTTCGGCTTGACCTTGAGATAGACCCCATCCTTGGCAATGGTGAACAGGTTGGAATAGTCGTCCCATTTGACCGACGCACCAAATTCCTCGAGGCCCGCTTGCAACGGCACCATTTCGGCGTGACCGCCGTGAGCCTGCGCAGTGCCCGCCCAATAAGGCAGGCCGAGCGTGCCCAAAGTGATAGCCAGCGCGAGCCGGGCCAGCGGTTTTCTGTTTCGCAACGCAAGGGAGGTGAACATTCTGGGTTCCTTCGGAAAAACCGATGACAGGCATGCCCGCACTTTGCTACAGCCTGTGAATGGCTGCTTTGGGAATCCTGCCAGATTAGTTTGGATCTGTGCCTTTTTTAGCTCTGATGAAGCGCGTTCTGATCGATGCTCTGTTGTTGTCGTACAACATGGAGCTAACAAAAACCAACTTCCAATCAGACAATGGTCGGAGATGGAAGCTGCTGCAACAGAACCAAGCGCTTGTTTCACAACGTTATTCGATTATATGTAGCGTTTTCAGGCTAGTCAGGCCGTTCAGATCTAAGGGTTTTTTGTGTTGACAGTAAACCAGCGTCTGGCTATAAATCTCGCAAGTCATACGACGACATATGACATGCGCGTGTATTTTAAAAATAAAAATGAGTGTCGACATCAGCATGAATCCAATCGCCCCCCTCTCGTTCAGAAATCCCCGTGTTCACCCACCCACACAATTGCGCCCGTTACCGGTGACAGCCCAGCAGTGATTCGCGTGAGAAATGCAGGCTGACCAACAGTCTCGTTTCGCAGTGAGTTGTCCGATGAGCTGTCCGAAAATGCCCAATTGATCTCGATTTACACCGAGAGATCATCACCAAAAATCTACAATAAAGTGATGCCATGAATCTGAACGAGACCTTCACTGCGCAGCGTGTCAGCCAGTCCGTCGGTAAATACCGGTGGACCATTTGTGCGTTGTTGTTCTTTGCAACCACCGTCAACTACCTCGACCGTCAGGTGCTCAGCCTGCTGGCGCCGGACCTGTCGAGGCAATTTGGCTGGAGCAACACCGATTACGCCAACATCGCTGCGGTGTTCCAGTTCACCTACGCGATTTCCATGCTGTTTGCGGGCCGGGTAGTCGACAAGATCGGCACAAAGGCGGCTTTCGTGGTGGCGATTTGTATCTGGTCGACTGGCGCGGTCATGCACGCGTTTGCCGAACCCATGGGCGAGGGCATTGCCTCCATCTGTGCCACGCTGGGCATCGCGGTCATCCCGGTCTCGATCGCCGGCTTCATGCTGTCGCGCGCCGTGCTGGCGATAGGTGAATCAGCCAACTTCCCGACCGCCATCAAGGTTACCGCTGAGTATTTCCCGAAGAAGGAACGCTCCTTCGCTACCGGGATTTTCAACTCTGGCGCCAACGTTGGCGCGATCCTGGCGCCTATTTCGGTGCCGCTGATTGCCAGCCTGTGGGGCTGGCAAGCCGCGTTCATCGTGATCGGCATGCTGGGCTTCATCTGGATGGGCGTATGGCTGGTGCTGTACGACAAACCGGAAAACCAGAAGCGCCTGTCGGCGTCGGAACTGGCACATATCCGCAGTGATTCGCCTGCCAATGCCGCAGTGCAGACTGGCGCTGACAAAAAGGTTTCGTGGTTCAAACTGCTGAAATACCGTCAGACCTGGGCATTCGCTTTCGGCAAGTTCATGACCGATGGTGTGTGGTGGTTCTTTCTGTTCTGGCTTCCAACCTACCTGTCGGAACAGTACGGCTTGAAGGGCGCAGCGATTATCGTGCCATTGGCCGTGCTGTACAGCATGACCATGGTCGGCAGTATCGGCGGCGGCTGGTTCCCGAGCTACTTTATGGCGCGCGGTGACAAACCGTATGACGGCCGCATGAAAGCCATGCTGGTGATCGCCGTGTTCCCGTTGGTCGTGCTGTTGGCGCAGCCGCTTGGTCACATCAGTGTCTGGGTACCGGTGTTGCTGATTGGCATTGGCGCCTCGGCGCATCAGGCCTGGTCGGCCAACATCTTCACCACCGTGTCCGACATGTTCCCGCAAAAGACCGTTGCTTCGGTGGTCGGCATTGGTGGTATGGCGGGCGGCTTGGGCGGCGTGTTGCTGACCAAGATCGGCGGCTGGGTGTTTGACTATTACAAATCGGTCGGCGAAATCCGTACCGGCTACATGATCATGTTCGCCATCTGCGCCGTGGCCTACCTGGTGGCGTGGAGTGTGATGAAGACGCTGGTGCCACGTCACAAGGAAATTACCGATTTGTGAGTGACGGTTAGAACCCACGTTGAACAAGGCCGCTGAGCAATCAGCGGCCTTTTTTTGTGCTTAGACCGATAGCGCAATACCTGTAGGAGCCGGCTTGCTGGCGATGGATGCACCGCGGTTAACCAGACCACACGCATCATCGTTCACGACCATCGCCAGCAAGCCGGCTCCTACGGAATTCGCATTCCAATGTAGGAGGCTGCGATCTTTTGATCTTGCCCTTTAAAGATCAACGTCAAAAGATCGCAGCCTTCGGCAGCTCCTACAGGAACCGAATTAAAGGGCTTCCAGAGCCGCAGGGCGGCAAACGATTGCTTCGTTTTAATAAGAAGCATTACTATTCACGCCCCGTTTACACAGCACATCGCAATGACCCCCAAGCTGCCCCGCAGACACGGCTTTTTCGAGCATTACGAAGAGTTGGTTGGCACCTGGACCCGTCGCCTGAGAAATCGTCAGCAGGCCGAGGATCTGGCCCACGATACCTTCGTGCGAGTGCTTGAGTCCGATTCGGCGGCGGTGCAGCAACCACGGGCGTATCTGCACCAGACCGCGCGCAATATCGCGGTGGATGGCTATCGGCGTGAGGATCGGCGGGGCGCCATGGAGTCGGAGGCGATTGATCACAGTGTGTCGTCATCCGGCGACCCGGAGCATCTCATGCATGCGATCCAGTTGGCTGATTCCATCGAACGGGCGCTCACCGAGCTGCCGGTCAACTGCCGCAAAGTGTTTGTCTGGCAGAAAATCGAAGGCCTGACCCAGGCCGAAATCGCCGAACGCCTGGGACTGTCCAAGAACATGGTGGAAAAGTATATGATCCGCACGCTGCGGCATCTGCGCGATCGCCTGGAAGGACTGTACCCGTGATCGGCCGCGCTTTCTCATCCCCAGCCAAACAGGAACTTCCATGATGGATACTCGTGATTGTGCGTGCGGGCAAACAGCGGTTCGCGATGACGCGGCGCGGTGGTTTGTGCGTTTGCAGGAACCCGCGGTCGATGTCGTAGAGTATCGCCAGTTCGAAACCTGGCTGAATGAACACCCCCAGCACCGCGACGAATTCGAATGGCTCCAGGGCCTGTGGAAAGCCACCGACCTGGTGCCAGCGGCGCGTTTGCAGGCCTTGTGCGAAGAAGCGCCGGCGCGCCGTCAACGTCGGCCGATGCTGCGTTACGCGGTGGCCGCCAGTGTGCTGGTGGTGGCGGCGGGATTGGGGCTGTTCAGCGGCTTGAATCACCCGACGCCGTACACCGCCGAATTTTCCACGGCACTGGGCGAGCGTCGGCATGTGGCATTGCCGGATGGCTCGGTGGTCGACCTGGACAGCCGCAGCCGGATTCAGGTGCGGTTTGAGAAGGATCGTCGCGCCATCGAGTTGACCGAAGGCGAGGCGATGTTCAGCGTCGAGCACGACACCAGTCGGCCGTTTGTAGTTGAAGCGGGCAGCGGCAAGGTCACGGTCACCGGCACCCGTTTCGATGTGCGCCGGGGCAGCGCTGACACGCGGGTCGTGGTGGAGCAGGGCACGGTCAAGGTTCAGGGGCGCGAAGGCGCCGACACCGATTTCATCAACCTCACCGCCGGTCTCGGCACCCATGTCGATGCCCAGGGCAAAGTCGCAGCGGCTTACGCGGTTAATCCAGCTGAAATGACCGCCTGGCGCAACGGCAAACTGGTGTTCAACAACGCCAGCCTCGCCGATGTCGCCGAGCAGGTCTCGCGCTACCGCGAGAAGCCACTCAAGGTCGGTAACGCGGCGGTGGGCAATCTGCGCCTGACCAGCGTATTCAAATCCGACAACACCGACGCGCTGCTCAAGGCCTTGCCGAACATCCTTCCGGTGGCCGTGCGCACCCTCGATGACGGCAGTCAGGAAATAATTTCAAAATAAAATTCAGGTTTTTTTCGAGTTCATCGTCTTCCTGTTCAACTGCAACTGGTTTGCATTAACAAGCGCACACTCTTGCGATCCACAGGACTACGTTCGACGTGAAAAAATCCATCGCTAAAAACAACAAATTCCCTTGGTTGCCGTTGGCGCTTGCGCTGGCGGTCAAAGTTGCGATGCCGCAGGCATTCGCCGCCGACGCCATCCACATCAAGGCGCAGCCATTGGGTCAGGCCTTGAGCGAGCTTGGCCAACAAACGTCGCTGCAGGTTTTTTTCAGTCCTGAACTGGTCGCCGGCAAGCAAGCCCCGGCGGTGGACGGCAATATCTCGCCGGAGGAGGCGCTGCGTCAGTTGCTGCAGGGCAGCGGCCTGCAATACCAGATCGATGAAGGCTCGGTGACGCTGATGCCGGCACCGGTTGCGGCGGTAAACGGCCCGCTGGAACTGGGCGTGACCGACATCAAGGTGGTCGGCGACTGGCTCGGCGACGCCGACGCCGCCGTGGTGCAAAACCACCCGGGCGCGCGCACCGTGATCCGACGTGAAGCGATGGTCGAGCAAGGCGCCATGAACGTCGGCGACGTGCTCAAGCGCGTACCCGGCGTGCAAGTGCAGGACGCCAACGGGACGGGCGGCAGCGATATTTCCCTGAACGTCGGTGTGCGTGGCCTGACCTCGCGCCTGTCGCCACGCTCCACCGTGTTGATCGATGGCGTGCCAGCAGCGTTCGCGCCTTACGGCCAGCCTCAGTTGTCCATGGCGCCGATTTCCTCCGGTAACCTCGACAGCATCGACGTGGTGCGTGGCGCCGGTTCCGTACGCTACGGACCACAGAACGTAGGCGGCGTGATCAACTTCGTGACCCGGGCGATCCCGGAACAAGCCTCGGCGGAAATCGGCTCTACCCTGGAAACGTCCCAGCACGGCGGCTGGAAGCACATCGACACGTTATTTGCCGGCGGCACCGCCGATAACGGCATGGGCGTGGCGCTGTTGTATTCCGGCGTGAACGGCAACGGCTATCGTGAAAGCAACAACGGCAACGACATCGACGACGTGATCCTCAAGACCCACTGGGCGCCCACCGATGTCGACGATTTCAGTCTCAACTTTCACTACTACGACGCCAAGGCCGACATGCCCGGCGGCCTGACCCAGGCGCAGTACGACGCCGACCCGTTCCAGTCCGACCGCGACCACGACAACTTCAGCGGCCGCCGCAAGGACGTGTCGTTCAAATGGGCGCGGCTCATCGGTGAGCGCACCCAGGCCGAAGTGCTGACTTACTATTCCGACAGTTTTCGCGGCAGCAACATCGCCGCCCGCGATCAGAAGACCCTCGGCTCGTTCCCGCGCACCTACTACACCTTCGGTATCGAACCGCGTGTGTCCCATGTGTTCGACCTCGGCCAGACCACCCAGGAAGTCAGTGTCGGTTATCGCTACCTGAAAGAAGGCATGCACGAAGAGGCCAGCCGCCTGGCGCTGGTCAACAACGAGCCGGTGGCGCGTCCCGGTTCGGACGGCCATGTCTATCAGGACCGTACCGGTGGCACTGAAGCCAACTCGGTGTACGTCGACAACAAAATCGATGTCGGCAACTGGACCATTACCCCGGGTATCCGTTTCGAACACATCAGCACCGACTGGCACGACCGCCCTGTGCTCGATACCGCTGGCCGGCCTGTGCCGGAAAAGCACCGCAGCATTGAAAGCAACGAGCCACTGCCGGCCCTGAGCGTCATGTATCACATGTCCGATGCCTGGAAGCTGTTCGCCAACTACGAAACCTCGTTCGGCGCCCTGCAATATTTCCAGCTCGGTCAGGGTGGCGCAGGCGACGAACCCGCCAATGGCCTTGAGCCGGAAAAGGCCAAGACCTACGAGATCGGCACGCGCTACAACGATGATGTGTGGGGCGGCGAAGTGACGCTGTTCTACATCGACTTCGACAAGGAGTTGCAATACATCAGCAACGACGCGGGCTGGACCAACCTCGGCGCGACCACGCACCGTGGCATTGAAACGTCGGTGCACTACAACATGGCGGCGCTCGACCCGCGCCTCGAAGGCCTCACCGCCAATGCCGGCTTCACCTACACCCGCGCCGTTTATGAAGGTGAAATTCCCGGCTTCAAGGGCCGCGACCTGCCGTTCTACTCGCGCCAGGTGGCGACGGCCGGCCTGCGCTATGACATCAACCGCTGGACCTACAACATCGACGCCTTCGCCCAGTCCAAACAGCGTTCGCCGGGTGTCGCCGTGAACGCCGATGGCAGCTTCACCAACAACTACATCACCGAAGGCACCGCCGATGGCCAGTACGGCGACATTCCGGGTTATGTCACTTGGAACGTTCGCAGCGGCTATGACTTCGGTCCGTCGGTGTCGAACCTGAAAGTCGGGGCCGGGGTGAAGAACGTTTTCGACAAGCAGTATTTCACCCGCTCCAGCGACAACAATTCGGGTATGTACGTTGGCGCACCGCGCACGTTCTTTGTGCAGGCCAGTGTCGGTTTTTAATAGTTAAAATCAAAAGATCGCAGCCTTCGGCAGCTCCTACAGGTCCAGTGTCGTTCACAAATACTGAGTACGACGCAATCCTGTAGGAGCTGCCGGAGGCTGCGATCTTTTCGCTTTTAAACCTTCAACACCTTCCCGCCAATCGCCACGGCCACCAGCAACAGCGCCATCAGCCCAAAAGCAAAACTCAAACTGGCGGCATGGGCGACGAAGCCGATCACCGCAGGCCCCGCAAGAATCCCCGCATAACCCAAGGTGGTAATCGCCGGCACAGCGACGCTTTCCGGCATGACGGTCTGTTTACCCACTGCGGTGTACAGCACCGGCACAATGTTCGAACAACCGGCCCCCAACAGCGCGTAACCCACCAGCGCCGCTTCCCAGTTCGGGGCAAAGGTCGCGAGAAACAACCCGGCCGCCGCCGTCAGCCCGCCGAACACAATCACCCGCGTCGCCCCAAGGCGTCGCACGATCGAGTCACCGGTCAACCGCCCGGCGGTCATGGTCAGGGCAAACGCTGCGTACCCCAATCCGGCATAGGCCGTGTCGATCCCGCGCTCCTGCGCCAGGAACACCGCGCTCCAGTCCAGCGCCGCACCTTCGGCAAGAAACACGATGAAGCACATGCCACCGATAAACAGCACGATACCGTGGGGAACGGCGAACGCCGGTCCCGAACTCTCGCTGCCGTAGGGCAATAGATGCGGCGCAGCTTTGGCCAGCGCAATCAGCAGCAAGACAATCACCACCAGCGTCGCGCCCAGCGGCGAAATCCCCAGGCCGAGCAAGCCACTGACGCCCGCCGCCCCGACAATCCCGCCGAGGCTGAACAAGCCGTGGAAGCCCGACATCATGTTCTTGCCGCTGGCCCGTTCGACGATCACCGCTTGCAGGTTCACCGTTGAATCCACCGTGCCGAGGCCGGCACCGAAGATGAACAACGCCGCGATCAGCGCCGGGATCGAAGACACCGTCGCCAATAGCGGCAGGGCCAGACAGATCAGCAAGGTCCCGCCAGTCGCCACTTTGCGACAGCCAAAACGCGTGGCCAGAAGCCCGGCCATGGGCATCGCCAGAATCGAACCCACCCCCAGGCACAACAGCAACAATCCGAGGGTGCCTTCATCCAGGCCGGCGCGAGCCTTGGCATACGGCACCAGCGGCGCCCACGCAGCGATGCCGAAACCGGCGATGAAAAAAGCGATGCGCGTGGACATTTGCTCCAGGCGCCCCGGAACGAAAGAGCTCTGGTTGTTGAGGTTGGTCATATCAATCCTTGGCAAAAAACGTCGCGTCTCCAACGGACAGTGATCCTCCCGCAAGGGTTCGATCAGCGTCCGCAGGGTTTGCGCTGAAACAGGCTGACATCCTTGCACAGCCAGGGCGTGTTTCGCGATATGTTGAGCCCGATCAACGATTCCAGCACGGAGGGCGCCATGGCGCGGATGTACGATGCACGAGGCAATATCTACATGGTGGTGGCGCCCGAGGACTTGCGCCACCAGGGTATCGACTTGCCCGAACAGGCCAGCCACGCTGCGCAAACCCGCGAGGCCTGGGCGTTGGCGGCGATCGAGGCTTGCTGTGGCTGGGCCCCCGGCACTCAACCACCCGGTAGCAAGGAGCATTGCAGCGATGGGCTGCTGGTCGGCCCCTTTCAGTTATCGCAGCCTTTTGATTTGTTGATCGTCAACACCGACGGCACGCTGGCCGAACGCAGCGGCAACGGGCTGACGATTTTTTCCCAGGCGCTCAGCGATCAGGGGCTGTGGCCGAAGGACGAGGCTTGCCGGCTCCGGGTTCATCACGACAAGGCTGATGTGCTTTCGCCTGGGGAAATCTCGGTGAAACCGGCCGTGGTCGAAGAGGTAAAGGGATTTTGGCTGGACCTGGGCAAACCCGGATTCGGCCCGGAGGCGGTCAGCGCTCACGGGGTTGAAAGCGTGACGCTTAACGGGCGCGAGCTGAGCCACGTGCAGCCGCTGTCGTCACTCAATGCTGCCTGGTCACGCAGCCAGTTCGCGCGGGTCGGCAATCCCCATTGCGTGACCCTGGTGCAGAGCGTGGACGCCCTGCCGAGCAATGAGCAGATGCGTGAGCCGGGGTTGTCCGAAGGGCTGACGCGTATTGCCTACGCCATGCCAGCGGGAGCAGGACGGCCATGTCCAGCAGGGATCAACCTGCAATGGGCGATGCATGAGTCCGGGCAGCGAGTGAGCGCGCGGGTGTTCGAACGCGGCGAAGGGCCAACGGCATCGTCGGGCACCAGCGCTACTGCGGTCGCTTGCGCGGCTTGGCGAGTGGGGTGGGTGAATGCCGGCGAAGTGAAAGTGGTGATGCCCGGTGGCACCGCGCCGATTTTGCTGGAGGAAGAGCAGGGGGAGTTGAGCCGGGTGAGTCTGTTTGGTACGGCTCGGTTGATTGGTTGATAGTTAGATAGCTATCGCGGGCAAGCCCGCTCCCACAGGTTTTGTGAACGACTTAAAATCATTGTGGGAGCGGGCTTGCCCGCGATGGGGCCTGTCCAGTCCCTGCAAAACTCAAATCAGATTACTGAACTCCACCACCGGCATCGTCCGCTTCATCAACACCTTGCCGCCGCGAACCGAATACAGCGGCAACCCCTGACTTCGAATCACCTCGTAATCGCTATCCGCCGACAGAATCAACAAATTCGCCGGCCGTCCCGGTTCCAGTCCATACCGACTACCCAAGGCCATGGCCTTGGCGCTGTTGTCGGTGACCAGGTCCAGGGCGCTTTGCAGATTGCGGTAACCGAGCATGTGGCAGATGTGCAGGCCGGCTTCGAGTACCCGCAAAATGTTGCCGTTGCCCAGCGGATACCACGGGTCGACGATCGAGTCCTGGCCGAAACATACGTTCATGCCCGCTTCCAGCAACTCGTTGACCCGGGTCACGCCCCGGCGTTTCGGAAAGTTGTCGAAACGTCCTTGCAGATGGATGCTCTCGGTGGGGCAGGAGACGAAACTGATCCCCGAATGCCCAAGCAGGCGAAACAGTTTGGCGCAGTAAGCGTTGTCGTAAGAGCCCATGGCCGTGGTGTGGCTGGCCGTGACCCGCGAGCCCATGCAGCGGCTGCGAGCTTCTTCAGCCAGCACTTCGAGGAAGCGTGAGTGCGGGTCGTCGGTTTCGTCACAATGCACATCGACCAGGCAACCTGTGCGCTCGGCCAGGTCCATGAGGAACTTCACCGAACTCACGCCCTGTTCGCGGGTGTACTCGAAATGGGGAATGCCGCCGACCACGTCTGCGCCCATGTGGATCGCTTCTTCGATCAAATCGCGACCGTTGTGATAGGACTCGATGCCCTCTTGGGGAAACGCGACGATTTGCATGTCGATCAGGTGACGACTTTCCTCGCGTACTTCGAGCATCGCCTTCAGGGCGGTCAATTGTGGGTCGGTGACGTCGACGTGGGTGCGTACGTGCTGGATGCCGTGGGCGGCGAGGTTCTGGATGGTTTTCTTCGCCCGGGTCTTGGTGTCTTCCAGGGTGATAGTCGCTTTGCGCTCGCCCCAGCATTCGATGCCCTCGAACAGCGTGCCGCTCATGTTCCAGCGTGGCTCGCCGGCGGTCAGGGTTGCGTCGAGGTGGATGTGCGGCTCGACAAAGGGCGGCACCACCAGGTTGCCGCCGGCGTCCAGATCGTCCGGCCCCAAGGTTGGGGCTTCAGTTTGCCGGGCGATGTTGCTGATCAGGCCGTTTTCCAGGTGCAACTCATGCAGGCCTTCTTGGTTGCGTAGACGGGCGTTGATGATGTGCATGAGTGAATCCTTTTGAAGAATCTTGTCGGCTGTCTCTCTACGTTAGCTTGCCAGTGGCAATCCTCGCCAGCGGCGTTGGTCATTGCATTGAAAAATGTGGGAGCGCTTTCGTCAGCCTGTCCGATGGGCGAGTGAGAGCCAAAAATATCAGGCATAAAAAAACAGCCGTTAAAGGCTGTTCATTTAATCAACTGACGAAACGCATTCCCCTGTAGGAGCAGCCGCAGGCTGCGATCTTTTGACTTTTGATTTTTTAAAGCACGATCAAAAGATCGCAGCCTGCGGCAGTTCCTACAGGGGATTCGCTTATTCGCCGCGATAGATGCAACCGCTGGTGCAGGTTTCGTGGATTCGAATCGCACTGAGTTCCGGCAGCAGTGGCTTGAGCTCGGCCCAGATGAATTTGGCCAACACTTCACTGGTCGGGTTTTCCAGGCCAGGAATATCGTTCAGGTAGTTGTGGTCCAGACGTTCGTACAGCGGCTTGAAGATCGCCTTGATCTCCGAGAAATCGCGAATCCAGCCGGTATGCGGATCCAGATCGCCGCTCAGGTGAATGGCCACTTTGAACGAGTGACCATGCAGGCGCCCGCACTTGTGGCCGTCCGGGACGTGGGGCAGGCGGTGGGCGGATTCGAAAGTAAACTCTTTGAAGATTTCCACAGGTATTCAGCTCTGTTCAGGTGGCGATCGCCGCGGCGATTTGGGCAGGCGGCGAGTTTAACAGCTTGCCTTGACTAAAGGGTCAGCAAGCGCTCGCCGAGGCGACCGTTGGCGGCCAGTTCGAGGAATTCGTCGCCCAGCCGACGGCTTTCATCCATCGCCGCGCGCCAGTATTTCTGCCGGCTCGGCGCATCACCCATGAAACGCTTGAAGTCATTTCGGTCCGGCAATTTGCCGTAGGGCAGACGCGCCAGGTACTCCTTCGATGGCGCCAGCAGCAACACGTTCTGCAAGCGCGCCGGACAGGCGCGACGCCACGGCAGGGTCTTGTCGAACCAGCCGGGAATCACCCGGTCGGTGAAGTGCGGATAGAGCACGATGTCGTTGCCGCTGTAGGGCAGGTCGAGGTGATAGTCCAGCAGACCGCCATCGCGAAACGTTCCTGCGCCGGCGCCCGGCAAGTCGCGTACGCCTTCCATCACCATCGGGATCGAACCCGAGGCGAGCAAGGCCTGGCGCAGGTTGCCAGCGTTCAGCGCGACGAAGCGCGAAGGAAAGTCGTTCAGCGCATCGACTGGCGGCGCCAGGCGCGGGTCGTGGATGATCAGCCGTTCGAAGTGCCGCGACAGCCGCGCGCGCCCGCGCAGGTTGTCGGCGATCACCGACGACAGTCCCAGGCCCAACCGACCGCGATGATCGTCCGCGAGCAGACCGTGGCTTTTGACCACCATGATGTTCAAGCGGTAGTGGGCATTGTCGAGAAGGGCGGCGTCGCGGCCGTCGAGCAAGTCATCGAGCATGCGCCGTGAGCTCTGGCTGATCTGCGCCATGGTCACGCCTTTGGCGAAGTGCTGCTCGGTGTAGAGGTGACCGAGGCGACGGATGCCCTCGGCGGCATCCGGCAGGCAGGCACTGGCGAAGCGCCAGGAACCCACCGACGCACCGATCAGCGAGCGCTCCCGAGGTGCCGCCGGCAGCCATTCGCCGAACAACGCCAGGTCCAGCCCCTGAATCCCCAACGCCTTCGGACCACCGGCGGCGCCTGGCAGTGTGCCGACATCGGCGGCACTCAGACCGTTTGCACGGATGCGCGCGAAAGCACGGGGGCCGGCCTTGAGGGTCAGGGAGGGGAACTTGATGTGGATGGCGGTCATACCGGTCTCGAATGTTGGCAAGCGGGCAAGATTATAAACGTGTGTCACTTGTTGTGTTCGCAAGCGGTCCCTGTAGGAGCTGCCGCAGGCTGCGATCTTTTGATTCTGTTTTTTAAAATACAAGATCAAAAGATCGCAGCCTGCGGCAGCTCCTACAGGGGGATCGCGGGCCAATGATGGCCATTCAGTTTCAATTAAGTTCATATCGCTAAGGTGGCCCCCGTAGGCAACACATAAAAGAATACGGAGACACCCATGAAAACCCTGACTGCCCTGTTCACCGCGTCCCTCTTCGGCCTGACCGCCAGCCTCGCCCACGCCCGCGATCTGGGCCCGGACGAAGCACTTAGGCTGCGCGACGCTGGTACCATTGTGTCTTTTGAAAAGCTCAATGCCACCGCGCTGGCCAAGCATCCCGGTTCCACCGTCACCGAAACCGAGTTGGAAGAAGAGTACGGCAAGTACATCTACCAGATCGAACTGCGCGATCCGCAGGGCATCGAGTGGGACCTGGAATTAGACGCGGTCAGTGGGCAGGTACTCAAGGATCATCAGGATTCGTAATGACGCTGCTTTCTTTTACACATCGGCGCGCCGCCAGCCTGGCGCTGCTGTTTCTGGCTTTTTGCTCGGTGGTCATGGCCCGCGACCTGGATCAGGACGAAGCTCTGCGCCTGCGCCAACGGGGTGTGATTCTGCCGCTTGAGCAACTGTTGCAGCAGGCGCTGGACCGCTATCCGGGGGCCAAACTGCTGGAAGCCGAGCTCGAAGAGAAACACGACGTCTACATTTATGAAGTCGAGTTGCTGACCACCGAAGGCGTGGTCCGCGAACTCGACCTCGACGCCGCCACTGGCCGCTTACTCAAAGACAAGGAAGATTGACCGATGCGTTTGCTCCTGGTGGAAGACCACGTGCCCTTGGCCGACGAACTGATGGCCGGCCTCAATCGCCAGGGTTACGCCGTGGACTGGCTGGCCGACGGTCGCGATGCGGTGTATCAGGGCAGCAGCGAACCCTACGACCTGATCATCCTCGACCTCGGCCTGCCGGGCATGCCGGGGCTTGAAGTGCTGGCCCAGTGGCGCGCCGGCGGTCTCGCGACGCCGGTGCTGATCCTTACCGCCCGGGGTTCCTGGGCCGAGCGCATCGAAGGCCTCAAGGCAGGAGCCGACGATTACCTGACCAAACCCTTTCATCCCGAAGAACTGCACCTGCGGATTCAGGCGCTGTTGCGTCGCTCCCATGGCCAGGTCAATCAGCCGACGCTTCAGGCGGCGGGGTTGCATCTCGATGAAGGGCGTCAGTGCGTGACCCGCGACGGCGCGGACATTCAGCTGACGGCGGCCGAATTCCGCTTGCTGCGTTACTTCATGCTGCACCCGGAACAGATCCTCTCGAAAAGCCATCTCGCCGAACACCTCTACGATGGTGAAACCGAGCGCGATTCCAACGTGCTGGAAGTCCACGTCAACCATCTGCGGCGCAAGCTCGGGCGCAGCGTGATCGAAACCCGTCGCGGCCAGGGTTACCTGTTCGGCGGACAAGCCCGGTGAGGTCTATCCAGCGCCGCTTGAGTCTGGGTTTGATCAGCGTGATGGTGATCGTCGGACTGGTGCTGGCGCAAACCAGCCTGTGGCTGTTCGAAATGGGTTTGCAGCGCTATCTCGAAGCCGGGCTGCGCAATGACAGCGAGAGCTTGCTGGTGGCGCTGGTGCGGGGCCCGCAGGGTTTGCAGTTGGACGAGCGACACCTGTCGCCGGCCTATCAGCGACCCTTTTCCGGTCACTACTTCCGCATTGATTTTGCCGACAGCCATTGGCGCTCGCGTTCGCTGTGGGATCAGGAACTGCCGCGCCTCGAACACCCCGGCCTGCACAGCAACTTGCAGTTGGGCCCGGAAGGCCAGCAGTTGCTGGTGCTACGCTCGGACTATCGCCGCTTGGGCCAATCGATTTCCATCAGCGTGGCGCAGGATTACACCCCGGTACGCGAAAGCTTTCGACGCATGCAACAGGTCGGCCTCGGCCTGGGGCTGGCGGGGTTGTTGCTGATTCTGCTGCTGCAAAGGATCACCGTGCGCCGCGCCTTGCGGCCACTGGAAAAGGCCCGCGAGCAGATCGCGCAATTACAGCAAGGCCAGCGCTCGCAACTCGATGATCAAGTGCCGGTAGAACTGGAGCCGCTGGTGGCGCAGATCAACCACTTGCTGGCCCACACCGAGGACAGCCTCAAGCGCTCGCGCAATGCCCTGGGCAACCTCGGCCATGCGTTGAAAACCCCGTTGGCGGTGCTGTTGAGCCTGGCCTCAAGCGAGCAACTCGACGCGCATCCGCAGCTGCGCAAGATCCTCAAGGAGCAACTGGAACAGGTCCAGCAACGGCTCAATCGCGAACTCAACCGCGCACGGTTGTCCGGCGATGCGCTGCCGGGAGCCTTGTTCGATTGCGATGCCGAGCTGCCAGGCTTGCTGGCGACGTTGAACATGATCCATGGCGAACACCTGGCGCTGAGCTACCGCGCCCCGGCCGGCCTGCAATTGCCCTGGGATCGTGAAGACCTGCTGGAATTACTCGGTAACCTGCTGGACAACGCCTGCAAATGGGCGGACGCCGAGGTGCGGTTGAGTGTGGTCGAGACTGCGGACGGTTTTGAGCTGAGTGTGGAAGACGACGGACCGGGCATCCCCGAAGACCGCCGCGATCAGGTGTTCAGTCGCGGCACACGGCTGGACGAACAGACCGACGGGCATGGTTTGGGCCTGGGTATCGTGCGTGACATCGTCGAAACCTGGGGTGGGGTTTTGCGCTTGCAGGAGAGCGAGTGGGGTGGGCTCAAAGTGGCGATCGAGTTGCCCAAACGAATCTGAAGACACCCGCAAACCCTGTAGGAGTGAGCCTGCTCGCGATACCGGTCTGGCAGCCACAGTGATAGTGAATGTGCCGCCGTCATCGCGAGCAGGCTCGCTCCTACATTGATTTGTGTTGAGTCGGGCTCAGGTGTGATGAATCTCCCGATCCTTGGTTTCCGGCATGAAGAAAATGCCTAGCACCGCTGTCATCACCGCGATCACGATCGGGTACCACAGCCCGTAGTAGATATCCCCCGTGGCCGCCACCATGGCGAATGCCACCGTCGGCAGGAAGCCGCCGAACCAGCCGTTGCCGATGTGATAGGGCAGCGACATCGAGGTGTAGCGGATGCGCGCCGGGAACAGTTCCACCAGCCAGGCGGCGATCGGGCCGTAGACCATGGTTACGTAGATCACCAGAATCGTCAGGAGCAACAGCACCATCGGGTAGTTGGTCTTGGCCGGGTCGGCCTTCTCGGGGTAGCCCGCCTCTTTGAGCCCGGTGGCGAGCGTGGCGGTGAAGGCATCGTTCTTGGCCTTGAAGTCGGCGGCCGGCATGCCGGTGCCCTCGAAGCTCTGGATTACTTTGTCGCCGATGCGCACTTGCGCAACAGCCCCAGGCTCGGCCTTCTCGTTCTTGTAGGGGATGGCGCGCTTGGCCAGAACGGTCTTGGCCAAGTCACAGGAACTGGTGAATTTGGCCTTGCCCACCGGGTCGAACTGGAACGAACACTGGTCAGGATTGGCGATCACCGTGACCGGGTTTTTCTCCTGCGCGATGAACACGTCGGGGTTACCGTACTGGGTCAGCGCATGGAAGATCGGGAAGTAGGTCAGCGCCGCGAGGATGCAGCCGGCCATGATGATGCCCTTGCGGCCGATGCGGTCGGACAGGCTGCCGAAGATGACGAAGAACGGCGTGCCGATCAGCAGTGAGCCGGCGATCAGCAGGTTGGCGGTTTGCGGGTCGATCTTCAGCGTTTGCAGCAGGAAGAACAGCGCATAGAACTGCCCGGTGTACCAAACCACTGCTTGGCCAGCGGTGCCGCCGAGCAGGGCCATGATCACGATCTTGAGGTTGTCCCAGCGAGCGAAGGATTCTGTCAGCGGCGCTTTCGAGGCTTTGCCTTCGGCCTTCATTTTCAGGAACACCGGCGACTCGCTCAGTTGCAAGCGGATGTACACCGAGACGATCAGCAGCAGGATCGACAGCAGGAACGGAATCCGCCAGCCCCAGGCTTCAAAGGCCTCAGTGCCCAGCACGGTGCGGCAAGCGAGGATCACCAGCAGGGAAAGAAACAGGCCGAGGGTTGCGGTTGTCTGGATCCACGAGGTGAAGTAGCCGCGCTTGCCTTTCGGCGCATGCTCGGCCACGTAAGTCGCGGCGCCGCCGTATTCACCGCCCAGCGCCAGACCTTGCAACAGGCGCAGGGTGATCAGGATGATCGGCGCCGCCACGCCGATGGTTGCGTAGCCGGGGAGGAAACCCACGATCGCCGTTGAAATACCCATGATCACAATGGTGATCAGGAAGGTGTGTTTGCGCCCGATCATGTCGCCCAGTCGCCCGAACACGATTGCCCCGAAAGGCCGAACGGCGAAGCCGGCGGCAAACGCGAGCAGGGCGAAGATGAAGGACGTGGTCTCGTTGACGCCGGCGAAGAAGTGCTTGGCGATGATCGCGGCGAGGGAGCCATAGAGGTAAAAGTCGTACCACTCGAACACGGTGCCGAGGGACGAGGCGAAGATGACTTTGCGCTCTTCCTTGGTTATGCCGTGGTGAGGCGCGCTGCCTGTGCTTGTGTTGTCGATTGCCGCCATGAGTTTTCTCCGTTGTTCTTGTTTTAGGCCGGAGCACCTCTCATTTGTTGCCGTACCCGGGCCATGGGACACAGACTGACGGCCTCGCATCGCTGCAAGGTTTCATGAAGCATAATCGCGTTTGCGTAGATATCCACTCGCCATCATACGAAGACGCAGGAACAGGGGATGGCGAACACAAAAACTGTAGGAGCGAGCCTGCTCGCGATAGCGGCGGCACATTCAACATCAATGTGTCTGACACACCGTCATCGCGAGCAGGCTCGCTCCTACAGGGAAACTTAAACGCGGAACTGATCCATCAGACTCTGCTGCTGATTCGCCAGGCTATTGAGCGACTGACTCACCCGCGCCGACTCATTGGCCTGTCCCGACAGCGACTCGGTGACGTCACGAATGGTCGCGACGTTGTTGTTGATCTCCTCGGCCACCGCGCTTTGCTCTTCGGCGGCACTGGCGATTTGCAGGTTCATGTCACTGATGACGGTAACCGCCTCGCCGATCTGCCGCAGCGCCGTCACGGCTTGTCCGACCTGCTCGACGCTGCCCTGGGCCTGACGATGACTGTTGCCCATCGACCCGACCACATCCTGCGTACCGCTTTGCAGTTGCTCGATCACCAGGCGGGTTTCTTCGACCGACTCCTGGGTGCGCCGCGCCAGATTGCGCACTTCATCGGCCACTACGGCAAAACCACGCCCGGCCTCACCGGCCCGGGCCGCTTCGATCGCGGCGTTGAGCGCCAGCAGGTTGGTCTGCTCGGCGATGGCGCGGATCACTTCGAGTACCGAACCGATCTTCTCGCTGTTGGCCGCCAAACCTTCGACCTGCACCATCGCCGCGCTCATGTCGGCAGCGAGGTTGTCGATGCTGGTGGTGGTGCGGTCGATCACGGTCAGGCCCTGACGGGTCGCTTGATCGGCATCGCGTGCGGCCTGCGCCGCTTGGGCGGCGCTGCGGGCGACGTCCTGGGCGGTGGCGCTCATTTCGTGGGACGCGGTCGCGACCTGATCCACCTGACGGTATTGCTGCTCCATGCCGGCGCTGGTCTGGGTGGCGATGGCAGACGATTGGTCGGCGGTGCTGCGGGCGTCCTGCACCGAGCGTTTCACCTCGGCGATGATCGGTTGCAGTTTGTCGAGGAAGCGGTTGAACCACCCGGCCAACTGGCCCAGTTCATCCTGCTTGTCGTAGGCCAGGCGTCGCGTCAGGTCACCTTCGCCGCTGGCGATGTCTTCGAGCATGTGCGCCACGCCGAGGATCGGCTTGGTCACGCTGCGCGCCATCAGCCACACCAGCAGCAGGCCGAGCAACGCGGCCAGTACGCCGAGGCCGAGTTCGGTCAGCGTGCCGGCGGTGTTGCTTTCATCCAGTTGCTTTTTCAACGCTTCGGCGGGGCCGACCAGGACTTTCTCCGGCACGTCGAGCAGCACGCCCCAGGATTTTCCACCGGGAATCGGCTGGAACGGCGACAGCACTTTCAATTGTTGGTGGCTGTGCAGGCTGCTGGTGTTGGTGCTGCCGGCGAGCATGCGCATCAGCTCGGCACCGGTGGTCGGGTCCACGGCTTCCAGGCGTTGACTGAGCTTGCTGGTGTCCGGGCTGTAACCGGCGAGCAGGCCGGCCGGGCTGATGATGCTGACGCTGGTCTGGCCGTCATAGAGCTTCTTGCTCGCAGCCTGGCTGACCGTTTGCAGGCTGTTGAGGTTGATGTCCACCGACAGCGAAGCGATGACTTTGCCGTTGACCATCAGCGGAAAAACGATGCTGGTCATCAGCACGTTCTGGCCGTCGATCATATAGAAGTAGGGTTCGATCACGCAGGGCTTGAGGCTGGTGCGCGGGCAGGTGAACCAGGCGTTGGCCGGTTCGCCGCTGGGGCCGGTGCTGGTGTCTGTCATGTCGCTTTCCGGCAGCGCCATGGACGTTAGCTTGCCCGGTGTCGATTGCGACCAGTAGAGGGCGAAACGGCCCTTGTCGTTGCTGCCCAATTCTGCCTGGTCGGCGAACAACTCATCCTTGCCATCCAGCCCGTTGGGTTCGAACACCAGGGACAGGCCGAGCAGGTCCGGGTTGGCTTGCAGGGCGGATTTGACCTGGCGGGTCAGGTCTTCACGCAGGTCGAACGCATCGAGAAAGCGCTTCTCGGCCTGATCGCGCAGGAACAACACTTGACGCGAAAAGCCGTGACCATATTGATAGGCGTCCATGAACTGCTGGCGAATGCCCAGCGCCTGGTTTTCCCCCTGGGATTCGATCCGGGCCTGGGCCGCTTCGGTCAGCATCTCCATGCTCGAGGCTTTCACCAGCGCGGAGCTGTGCTCCATGCGATACAGCGAAAGACCCACCAGCAGGGTCACGATGCCCGCCAGGCACAGCCCGGCCAGCAGGGTGATTTTCCATTGAATGGAAAGTTGTCTGAGCGACATGGAGACGTCCTTTATTCGATAAATATCTGAGACTTTGCACTGTAGCGGCCGCCATCCTGCTTTCTTTATGCCACCCCAAAAATATCGAATTACCCCCTGTAGGAGCTGCCGCAGGCTGCGATCTTTTGATCTTTAGCTTCAATAAAGACGCTGAAGATCAAAAGATCGCAGCCTGCGGCAGCTCCTACACGGATTTGTGTGGGCTTTGACAAGGCGGCACGGGTCCGGCACAGTGCGCGCCCTCTAATAAAACCCATTCTTCAATCCGCTGGCGGCTCACGCAGACTGCCGCCCGGACTCTTTTCGTTTGTCTCGAGGTAATGAAATGAATGCAGTCATCGCCGCGGTGGGCGTCATGCTGATTCTCAGCCTGTCCCGCGTGCATGTGGTCATCGCGCTCATCGTGGGTGCGCTGGTGGGTGGCTTGACCGGTGGCCTGGGCATCGACGCAACGCTCAAGGCCTTCAACAGCGGGCTCGGCGGCGGGGCGACGGTGGCGTTGTCTTACGCGTTGCTCGGCGCGTTCGCGGTGGCGATTGCCAAATCCGGCCTGGCCCATGCCCTGGCGGACAAGGCGCTGGCCATGGTCGATCGCCAACACGCCACGGGTGGCGGTCAGGTCAAGTGGCTGCTGATCGGCTTGTTGTGGGTGGTGGCCATCGCCTCGCAGAACATCCTGCCGATCCACATCGCGTTTATTCCGCTGCTGGTGCCGCCGCTTTTATATGTGCTGACCAAGCTGCAACTGGACCGGCGGCTGATCGCCTGTGTCATGACCTTCGGTTTGATCACGCCCTACATGTTCCTGCCCGTGGGTTTCGGCAACATCTTCCTCAATGAAATCCTGCTGGCCAACGTTGCTCGCAGCGGCGTGGACATCAGCGGTATCAACGTCACCCACGCCATGGGCATTCCGGCCTTGGGTATGCTGGTCGGGCTCGGGGTGGCGTTTATCAGCTACCGCAAGAAGCGCGTCTACGATCTGGCAAAGATCGAGCAAGTCGAGCAGGTTGCGGTGCAGTACAACCCGCTGAGCCTGATGGTGGCCGGTCTGGCGATTGCCGCGGCGTTCATCGTTCAGTTGCTGTTGGACTCGATGATTATCGGCGCCCTGGTGGGGTTCCTGATTTTTTCGGTGTCGGGCATCGTCAAATGGCGTGACACCGATGATCTGTTCACCGAAGGCATGAAGATGATGGCGATGATCGGCTTCATCATGATTGCCGCGTCCGGGTTTGCTGAAGTGATGAAGGCCACCGGTGAGGTGCAGACGCTGGTCGAGTCGTCGGCGTCGTACATCGATCACAGCAAGGGTATCGGCGCCTTGCTGATGTTGCTGGTGGGGTTGCTGGTGACCATGGGCATCGGCTCGTCGTTCTCTACCGTGCCGATTCTGGCGGCGATCTTCGTGCCGCTGTGCGTGCAGCTGGGCTTCAGCCCGTTGGCGATCGTGTGCATCGTCGGCACTGCCGGCGCGCTGGGCGACGCCGGTTCCCCAGCCTCGGACTCGACCCTCGGCCCGACCTCCGGCCTGAACATCGACGGCCAGCATCACCACATCTGGGACACCGTGGTCCCGACCTTCCTGCACTACAACCTGCCGTTGCTGGCGTTTGGCTGGATCGCCGCGATGGTGCTGTGATTTCACTGGTAGGAGCCGGCTTGCTGGCGATGGCGATTCCAAGGGCGCCATCGCCAGCAAGCCGGCTTCTACAGTTTTGGTTTTTGTTGCCGTTAAAGCTTTAACCACGCCAACAAAACCAAAAGAGTGAACGTCATGCGCATGAGCCTTAAGGCCAAAGTCCTGTCCCTTGCCGTCCTCCCGGTGTTGCTCTTTGCGCTGGTCATCAGCCTGACCACGTTGTTCATCCTGCAGGAACAGGCGCGCAAGGAGGTCGAGGAAACTCGCCAGCGCCTGCTCAGCGATGCCAAGGCCACCCTGCAAAGCTACGTCGCCGTGGCCATGACCACGATCAAACCGCTGTACGACGCCTCCGCTCAAGGCGATGACGCGGCGCGGGCCCAGGCGATCAAGTTGCTGTCGAACATCACTTACGGCAAGGACGGCTACTTCTTCGGCTACGACTCCAACACCGTGCGCCTGTTCAAGGCCAAAGACCCGGAAGGCGTGGGCAAAAGCTTCAAGGACAATCGCGATCCGAACGGCGTCTACGTCAACCGCGACCTGGTGAAAGTCGCCCAGGACGGTACGCATTACCTGCAATACAGCTCGCCGTTGCCGGGCAACACACAGGTGCTGGTGCCCAAGCTCGGATACACCGAATACCTGCCGAAGTGGGACATGGCGGTCGGTACCTCGGTCAACCTCGACGGCATCGAAGCGCAAGTCGCCGTGGTCGAAGCCAAGGTCGAAGAACGCATGCAAGGCGTGGTGCTGAGCATTGTCGGGGTGGCGCTGGTGGTGCTGCTGGTGATTGCCGCTGTAGGGATGTTGCTGGCCAATACCATTCTGCGTCCGCTGAACCTGATGAAAGCCAACCTCGACGACATCGCGGCGGGCGAGGGCGACCTGACCCGGCGCCTGAGCATCACCAGCCAGGATGAACTCGGCGCACTGGCTGGCTCGTTCAACCGTTTCGTCGACAAGATCCACGGCCTGGTGCGCCAGATCACTGAAATGACCTCGCAACTGACCGGGCTGGTGAATCAGGTTTCCGAGCAGGCCAATCGCTCGGATCAGGCGATGGAGCGTCAGCGTCACGAGACGGATCAAGTCGCCACCGCAATCAATGAAATGTCGGCCGCCGCCCAGGAAGTGGCCAAGAGCGCGCAAAATGCTGCGGTTGCTGCCCAGCAGACCGACGAAGAAGGCCAGGCTGCCAAGCGTGTGGTGGCCGGCAGCATCGTGAAGATTCATGCGTTGGTGGACGACATTCGCAGCAGCGGTGTGTCCCTCGATAGCTTGCAAAAAGACGTGTCGTCGATTGTCAGCGTACTTGGGGTGATCCGCTCGATTGCCGAGCAAACCAACCTGCTGGCACTCAACGCCGCGATCGAAGCGGCTCGCGCCGGTGAGGCCGGACGTGGTTTTGCGGTGGTGGCCGATGAGGTGCGGGCGTTGGCCAGTCGCACGCAGATCAGCACCCAGGAAATCCAGGGCATGATCGACCGCTTGCAGGCTGGCACCCAGTCCGCCGTGGAAGCCATGCGCCGCTCCAGCGAAGCGGGCGACGGCACGTCGGCCCAGGCCAATGAAGCAGGCGCATCGCTGGATACCATGGCTCAGCTGATTGCCACCATCAACTCGATGAACGCGCAGATCGCCAGCGCCGCCGAAGAACAGACCGCCGTGGCCGAAGAGATCAACCGCAGCGTGCATCAGATTGCCGTGGCGGTGGACAGCGTTGCCGATGAAACCCAACTCGGTGCGCAAACCTCGCGCAGTCTGGCAGACCTTGGTCAGCGGTTGGGCAGTCTGGTCGGGCAATTCCGTATTTGATTGGTGGCGCTTTTGTGGCGAGCGAGCTTGCTCGCGCTTGAGTGCGCAGCGCTCACTGCTTTTTTGGGGCCGCTGCGCAGCCCAGCGGGAGCAAGCTCCCTCGCCACAGAAGAGCGGTGTCTGGTTTAGGGGTTATGGTCTATCCCAATACGGCACTTCGCCAAAACACTCGACAAAGAAATCAATCACCGTCCTGACTTTCACCGACAGGCGTCGACTGCCCGGCCAGAGCACGGCGATCTGCTGCGGCTCCAGGCTGTTGGACACCTGATAGTCCGCCAGCACCGGCACCAGCGTGCCGTTGCGCACCGCTTCACCGATCAACCACGATGGAAACATCACCAGCCCCAGACCCTGCTCGGCAGCTTGGGTCAGGGTGTCGGCGTGATTGCCGGTGATCGGCCCTCTCACCGAAT
Source organism: Pseudomonas fluorescens (assembly GCF_000802965.1). Classification (GTDB taxonomy): domain Bacteria; phylum Pseudomonadota; class Gammaproteobacteria; order Pseudomonadales; family Pseudomonadaceae; genus Aquipseudomonas; species Aquipseudomonas fluorescens_A. Next base: position 120,091 of record NZ_JSAK01000019.1, read on the forward strand.
AGGGCGTCCAGTCCTGCTGTCCGTTGCGGAAAAACCAGCGCTGCTGGCCGGTGGCACCTTTGTAGGCCAGGCATTGATGGGCCGCGAGATCGGCGGGATGTTGCGGTATGCCGTGGCGTTGCAGATACGCCGGGCTCGCCGCCACCTGAAAGCGATGGGGCGCCAGAATCCGCGCCTGCATGCTGGAGTCGTGCAGCGGGCCGATACGGAATAGCAAATCGGCGCCTTCCTGCAGCGGGTCGATGTAATGGTCGGTCTGCTGAATATCCAGTTGCAGCTTCGGGTAACGCTCGCACAACTGCCCCAGCCACGGCGTCAGGTGCCGTTGGCCAAACACCACCGGCGCGTTGATGCGCACCAGTCCGGTGGGCTCGCTTTGCTGTTCCTGCAAGGCTTGTTCGGCTTCTTCCAGCTGCACCAGCACCAGCCGCGCATGATGACCGAGCATGCGCCCGGCTTCGGTGGGCGTGACGGCGCGGGTGTGGCGGTACGGCAATTGCTGGCTCAGGGCCTGTTCCATCAACTGGATCTGTCGGGAGATCGAAGAGGGCGCCAGGCCTTCGCGGCGGGCTACTTCGGAAAAGCTGCCGTGGTCGAGCACCGCGACAAACAGCCGAAGCGCCTTGAATCCCAGTTCGTTGAAACCGTGCATTGTGAATCCTGCTGTGCGAGATGCGCAAAAGTGTTGTCGGCATAGTCCCATTTATCGCAAAGCAGCACCAATCGATAATGCCCGCCTGCAACCCTGTGGGAGATTCTATGTT
>NZ_JSAK01000002.1:0-265831 GCF_000802965.1 Pseudomonas fluorescens
AACATAGAATCTCCCACAGGATTCGCGTACATCCGCCAACCCTGTAGGAGCTGGCTTGCCAGCGATGGCGTCGTCACATCCAACATCTCAGCCGCCTGACACACCGCTATCGCTAGCAAGCCAGCTCCTACAGTATTTTTGGTCGTCCTCCGAGTCTGTGTACACCCATCACCCCTTGTGGGAGCTGGCTTGCCAGCGATGGGGCCGGCCCCTTCAATGCAAGGCTACAGTCAGTCCCGATAGCCCGGCGCCACCCTTTCCAGCAATCGCAACATCGCAGCCCACGCCAACTGCATGGCATCCGGGTCGCTCAACTCACCCTCATCCAGCGGCCGCCCCGGATCGTTGAACTGGCGCTCGGTATGCGCACACACCTCGTGCGATGGCAGCACCAGTTCCCCGGCAGCTTGCGCGGCCAGTTGAATTTCACACGCCTTCTCCAGGTAATACATGCGCAAAAACGCCTGGCTCACGGTTTCGCCAACCGTCAGCAAACCATGATTGCGCAGCATCAGCACCGGTTTGTCGCCCAAATCCCGGACCAGTCGCTGTTGCTCGCTCATGTCCAGCGCCACGCCTTCATAGTCGTGGTAAGCGACCCGACCGTAGAACTCCATGGAAATCTGATTCACCGGCAACAACCCGCACTTCAATGCGGCGACCGCGCAACCGGATTTGGTGTGGGTGTGCAACACGCATTGGGCGTCTTCACGGGCGCCGTGAATAGCACTGTGAATCACGAAACCGGCAGGGTTGACCGGATACGGTGAAGCCTCCACGGCGTGGCCATTGAGGTCGATCTTGACCAGATTGGACGCGGTTATTTCATCAAACATCAGCCCGTAAGGGTTGATCAGGAAGTGATGCTCCGGCCCCGGAATACGCACCGAGATGTGGGTAAAAATCAAATCGGTCATACGGAAATGCGCAATCAAGCGATAACAGGCCGCCAATTCTTCACGCAGGCGCTGTTCGGCCGCGCTGCGTGCAGTCAGGTGGGTGGCGATCTCGTTCATTGTTGTGATTCTCCAGGCTGATCGGCTGCGCAGACAGTAAGGCTGACACGTCAAATCGTCCAGCCAGCGAATCACGCTAGCGCAAGCGCAAGTAAAAAAACAAGTTGATTTTTTACTGTCGGTAAATTTCTATAGGACAATAATAACAACGCCGAAACCCGGTCTTTCGGCTTCAACCCGCCCGGAGTACCCGTACCATGCCGAGCCCGACCCCAGCCTTTGCCCACCTGTTCGAACCGTTGCAGATCCGTGGCAAACGCCTGAAAAACCGCATCATGTCCAGCGGTCACGACACCTCGATGCCCACCGACAACCTGGTCAACGAGCAACTGATCGCCTATCACCAGGCGCGTGCCGTAGGCGGTGTCGGGCTGATCGTGATGCAAGTGGCCGGCGTGCATGACAGTGCGCGTTATACCTCCCACGTGCTGATGGCCACCGACGACGCCTGCATCGAGGGTTACCGTAAAATCGCGCAAACCTGCCATGCCCACGGCACCGTCGTGCTGTCTCAAGTGTTCCATCCAGGGCGGGAAATCATGGAGTCCAGCGATGGCCTGCTGGCGGTGGCCTACTCTGCGTCGGCGGTGCCCAACGAACGATTCCGGGTGATGCCCCGCGCGCTGGATCAGGCGATGATCGACGAGATAGTTGGCGGTTATGCCGCTGCCGCCCGACGCCTGCATCAGGCCGGCATCGATGGCGTCGAAGTGGTCGCCAGCCACGGCTACTTGCCGGCGCAATTCATCAATCCGAGGGTCAACCGCCGCACCGATGGCTACAACGGCGAACTGGAACAGCGCTTGCGTTTCCTGCGTGAAATCATCGCCGCCATCCGGGACGCGACCGATGAGCAATTCATCATCGGCCTGCGCATTTCCGCCGATGAACGCGATCCCGAAGGCCTGACCGAAGACGAATCCCTGGCCGCCGTGCAATCGCTGCAACCACAACTGGATTACGTGCACATCGTCGCCGGCACCTCGGCCTCGCTCGGCGGTGCCGTGCACATCGTGCCGCCGATGGCGATCGAAGCGGCGTATCTGGCCAAGGAGGCTGGCACCTTCAAGGCCGGCTTGAACATTCCATTGTTTGTCACCGGACGCATCAACCAACCGCAAGAAGCCGAACTGATGCTCGCCCGAGGTCAGGCCGATGTGTGTGGCATGACCCGCGCCTTGATCTGCGATCCGCAAATGCCCAACAAGACCGATACCGGCCGAGTCGAAGACGTGCGCGCCTGCATTGCCTGCAATCAGGCGTGCATCGGGCACTTCCACAAAGGCTTGCCGATTTCCTGCATCCAGCACCCGGAAACCGGTCGTGAGCTGATCTTCGGCGAGCGTCAACCGACGACCCATCGCAAGCGCATCATGATTGCCGGCGGTGGCCCAGCGGGAATGAAAGCCGCTGCCGTCGCCGCGCAACGTGGCCACGACGTGACGCTGTACGAAGCCAGCTCACAACTCGGCGGCCAGGTGCAGTTGGCGCAACTGCTGCCGCGCCGTAGCGAATTCGGCGGCGCCAGTACCAACCTGCAACGGGAAATGGCATTGGCCGGCGTGCGCGTGGTGCGCAATATCCGAGTCGACCGCGCCTTGGTCGAACGGGATAAACCGGACATGGTGATCGTCGCAACGGGTGCCGAACCTTACTGGCCGCACTTCGAACGCGGTGGCGAATTGCAGGTGGTGGATGCCTGGCAAGTCCTGCGCGATGAAGTACAGATCGGCCGTTCGGTGGTGGTGGTCGACTGGCGCTGCGACTGGATCGGCCCCGGTATCGCCGAACGCCTGACCCGCGCCGGGCATCAGGTGCAACTGGCGGTCAACGGCACCCATTGCGGGGAAAACCTGCCGCTGTACGTGCGCGATCAACTGGCTGGCGAGTTGCACAAACTCGCCATTGGGATCACGCCTTACGCGCGGTTGTACGGTTGCGACGACAACACGGTCTACCTGCAACACACTGCCAGCGGCGAACCAATGCTGCTGGAAAATATCGACACGCTGGTGTTGTGTCAGGGGCATCAGCCGGTGGATACCCTTGGCGCTGAGTTGCAAGGTCTGGTGGAATTTCGGCGCATTGGCGATTGCCTGGCACCGCGCACCGCTGAAGAAGCGATTTATGAAGGACTGAAAGTCGCGTGGGAGCTTTAAGCCTGTTTATACTCCGGGCCTTCACATCCCCCCTGTAGGAGCTGCCGAAGGCTGCGATCTTTTGATCTTGTTTTTTTAAAGTCAAAATCAAAAGATCGCAGCCTGCGGCAGCTCCTACAGGGTTTGGCGTAGCCACCGGTTCGGAACTAACATGAGCAACAACAGCAAAGCCCAGCCGGCACCCGCCGCCGAACCACACTTTCTCGGCACGCGGATACGCGGCCTGCGCAAACGCCGGGGCATGACCCTGGCGGAACTGGCGCAACAGAGCGAACTCACCGCCGGCTACATCAGCCAACTGGAGCGCAACCTCGCCTATCCGTCGATTCCGGCGCTGTTCAACATCGCCCGCAGCCTCGGCGTGACCATTCAGTGGTTCTTCGCCAGCGAAGCGGTCACCGCTCCCGAAGACGACGGCATTGTCGTGCGCAAGAACAGTCGTCTTAGCGTGCATTACGAAGACGGCATCATCGACCAGTTGCTGACCCCACAACCCAACCAGCAGCTGGAAATGCTCCATTCGCGTTTCCCGCCCGGCACCTACAGCCAGCAAAGCTACAGCCACGAAGGCGAAGAAGCCGGGTACCTGCTTTCAGGGAGTTTCGAATTGTGGGTGGGCGAGCGTTACTTCCAGCTCAACGAAGGCGACAGTTTCAGCTTTTCCAGCCAGGAGCCGCATCGTTACGGCAACCCCGGCGATGTCGATGCCGTCGTGATCTGGGTGATTACCCCGCCGACCTTCTAACGGCGCCCGCGGCCATTTGGTTGCGCGGCGCTCACGCGTTTCAAGGTGTCGCTCGGCAACTCCTTGAACAGCGCGCGGTAGCTGCTGGAAAACCGCCCCAAATGCCAGAACGACCAATGCATCGCCACCTCGGCGACGGTGGTTTGCGTCGGTGTGCTGCTGAGCAATTCACGACGGGCACTGTTGAGGCGACGCAAACGCAGCCATTGGGTCGGCGCCATGCCGGTGTAGGTTTTGAAGGCGTGTTGCAATTGGCGCAGTGACACCCCGGCGACCTGGGACAGCTCCAGCAAATTCAAGTGTTCTTCTGGCGTATCCGCCGCCCATTCCCCCACCCGTTTCATGATCGCCCGTTCCCCCGCCCGACGCTGCAAGGCGCCCTGGTCCAGACAGACGCAGGCGTTGTCGAGAATGAACAGGCAATCGTCGAGCAATTGCTGAGTCAGCGCTTCGCGGCTCGGCGGATCGAACGTCTGCGACAAGCGTGTCAGCGTGCCACTGAGCCAGCGACTGAACAGCGCGTTCTGCTGCGAATTGAGCGGCGCCATGAACAACCCTTCCAGCCTGGCAACATCCAGCGCATGGCGCTGCACGAATTCCGGCCCGAATACTACGGCTATTTCCTGGTAGTTCTCCGGGGTGATCCAGATGTTGCGGCTTTCGCCATTCAACACGTAAAGCGCGTTATCGCTGCGATCGAAACAGAACGCCAGCGACCCTTGCGGCGCACTGAAATTCTGCTCGACCCGAGTGTTCATGTGTTCCTCGTAAATCTCCACGCCCTGCAAGTCCAGATAGCGCACCAGCCCCGCGAAATGCCCTGGCGACATCTGCTGGTAATGCTGAACCCAACCCGGTGTGGCGCGGATTTGCTCGGCCACATCGGCGGTACTGAACGCTTGAACCTGGAGGGGATTACACACTGTCATGGGGCGACCTTTGCGCACTCTTTTGGTGCGCTTTGTGCTGCTTAAAGTGGATAGATGGAACGTTGAGCCTCGCCCAAGATAGACGTCAACGCGCTACAGGGGAAGTGTCCTACAGACGAATCGGCTTTCTCCCGCGTTAACAAAACCAATAACGAGGTCTTTATGAATGCCCCTTTCGATCAGCTGTTCACTTGGCTGAAAGATCACAAGATTACCGAAGTCGAGTGCGTCGTCAGTGACCTGACCGGCATCGCACGCGGCAAAATCGCACCCACCAACAAGTTCCTGCATGAGCGAGGCATGCGCCTGCCGGAAAGTGTGCTGTTGCAAACGGTAACCGGGGACTTTGTCGACGACGACATCTACTACGACCTGCTTGACCCGGCCGATATCGACATGGTCTGCAAGCCGGTGGCCGATGCGGTGTACGTGGTGCCATGGGCGATCGAGCCGACCGCCATCGTGATTCACGACACCTTCGACAAGTTCGGCAACCCGATCGAACTGTCGCCGCGCAACGTGCTGAAAAAAGTGCTGCAGCTGTACACCGACAAAGGCTGGAAGCCGATCGTTGCGCCAGAAATGGAGTTTTACCTGACCCAACGTTGCGAAGACCCGGACTTGCCATTGAAAGCGCCGATGGGCCGTTCGGGGCGTGCGGAAAGCGGTCGTCAGTCGTTCTCCATCGATGCCGCCAACGAATTCGACCCGCTGTTCGAAGACGTTTACGACTGGTGCGAACTGCAAGGCCTGGACCTCGATACGCTGATCCACGAAGACGGCCCGGCGCAGATGGAAATCAACTTCCGTCATGGTGACGCACTGGACCTGGCTGACCAGATCACCGTGTTCAAACGCACCATGCGTGAGGCTGCGCTCAAGCACAACGTCGCCGCGACCTTCATGGCCAAGCCGATTGGCGACGAGCCGGGCAGCGCCATGCACATTCACCAGAGTGTGGGCGACATCGCCACCGGCAAGCCGATCTTCGCGGATGAAAACGGCAGCATGAGCACGTTGTTCCTGAACTACATCGGCGGCTTGCAGAAATACATCCCGAAAGTCCTGCCGATGTTCGCGCCGAACGTCAACTCGTTCCGCCGCTTCCTGCCGGACACTTCGGCACCGGTCAACGTCGAATGGGGCGAAGAAAACCGCACCGTCGGCCTGCGTGTACCGACCTCCAGCCCCGAGGCGATGCGCGTGGAAAACCGCTTGCCGGGCGCCGACGCCAACCCCTACCTGGCCATCGCCGCCAGCCTGTTATGCGGCTACATCGGCATGGTCGAAGGCATCGCACCGAGCGCCGCAGTTCAAGGCCGTGCCTATGAACGCCGCAACCTGCGCCTGCCGATCACCATCGAGGACGCGCTGACGCAGATGGAAGAGAGCGACACCATCGGCCGTTACCTGGGCGACAAGTTCGTGCGTGGATACGTCGCGGTGAAACGCGCCGAGCACGAGAACTTCAAGCGCGTGATCAGCTCGTGGGAGCGGGAGTTCCTGTTGCTGAGCGTCTGATTTCCCCGCTCTCACAAGGGATCACACCTCCCTGTGGGAGCGGGCTTGCCCGCGATGAGGCCGGCACTTTCAACCTCTTGGTTGACAGGAAGGCCGCCATCGCGGGCAAGCCCGCTCCCACAGGTTTAGGTGAACACCGAACGAATCCAATAATTCCAAGAAGGTATCGATATGCATCTATTGAAATCCGTGGTCCCGGTCGCGCTGGGGTTGTTGTTCAGCGCCGTTGTCCAGGCTCAGCCACAAGTCAGCGTCTACAACTGGACCGATTACATCGGCGAAACCACCCTCGCGGACTTCCAGGCCAAAACCGGGATCAAGGTGATCTACGACGTATTCGATTCCAACGAAACCCTGGAGGGCAAACTGCTCGCCGGGCGCACCGGGTATGACGTGGTCGTACCGTCCAACCACTTCCTGGCCCGTCAAGTGAAGGCCGGCGCGTTCCTCAAACTGGACCGCGAGCAACTGCCGAACTTCAAGAACCTTGACCCGAAACTGCTGGCCTTGCTGGAAAAAAACGATCCGGGTAACGAGCATTCGGTGCCGTACCTGTGGGGCACCAATGGCATCGGCTACAACGTCGACAAGGTCAAGCAAGTGCTGGGCATCGACCACATTGATTCCTGGGCCGTGCTGTTCGAGCCGGAAAACATCAAGAAACTCAGCGCGTGCGGCGTGTCGATGATGGACTCGGCGGACGAAGTGTTCCCGGCGGTGCTGAACTACATGGGCATGGACCCTCGCAGTGAAAATCCCGAGGACTTTAAAAAAGCCGAAGCCAAGTTGCTGAGCATCCGTCCTTACATCACTTACTTCCATTCCTCCAAGTACGTCTCGGACCTGGCCAACGGCGACATCTGCGTGGCGTTCGGCTACTCGGGTGATGTATTCCAGGCCGCCAATCGGGCCAAGGAAGCCAAGAACAACGTCAACATCGCCTACGCCATTCCCAAGGAAGGTGCGAATTTGTGGTTTGACTTGCTGGCCATCCCTGCCGATGCCAGCAACCCGAAAGAAGCCCACGCCTTCATTAATTACCTGCTCGATCCGCAAGTGATCGCCAAGGTCAGTGCCTCGGTCGGCTACGCCAACCCCAACCCGGCCGCCAAACAATTCATGGACCCTGAGCTGGTGAACAACCCAGAGGTCTACCCTTCCCAGGAAGTGCTCGACAAGCTCTATATCTCGACCACGCCGCCGCAGTCGATCATGCGCTTGATGATACGCTCCTGGAGCAAAGTGAAGTCCAACAAATGAACCAGTACACCAACGAACACGCCCATTCCTATTACGCCGCATCGGCCAACGGCATGGCACCCTACCCCGCGCTGGCCGAAGACCTGGTGGCCGATGTCTGCGTGATTGGAGGTGGGTTTACCGGCGTCAACACCGCCATCGAACTGGCTCAGCGCGGGCTCTCGGTGGTCCTGCTGGAAGGTCGGCGCATTGGCTGGGGCGCCAGCGGGCGCAACGGCGGGCAGTTGATTCGCGGCATCGGCCATGACGTCAGCGGTTTCGCCAGGCATGTCGGTGAGGAAGGTGTGCGCTATCTGGAGCATGCCGGGACTGAGTCGGTGCAGTTGGTGGGCAATCGGATCCGCGAACATGGCATCGACTGCGACCTGCGGTGGGGTTTTTGCGAGTTGGCCAACACCCCGGCGCAGTTCGCCGGGCTAAAGGCTGAACATGCGCAGCTGCAAGAATCGGGATACGCCCATGAAACCCGTCTGGTCGAAGCCGGGCAGATCCGAGACCAGGTAGTGAACTGCGGTGTGTATGCCGGCGGCCTGATCGACATGGGTTCGGGGCATCTGCACCCGCTGAACCTGGTCCTGGGCGAAGCGAAAGTCGCGCAATCCCTTGGCGTGCGGATTTTCGAGCAAAGTCCGGTGCTGGAGCTGGTCCACGGCAGCACCGTGCAGGTTCGTTGCTCCGGTGGCACGGTACGCGCCGGCAGTCTGGTCTTGGGTTGCAATGCGCATCTGGAAGAACTTGAGCCAAAACTCAGCGGTAAGGTGCTGCCGGCAGGCAGCTACATCATCGCCACCGAGCCCTTGTCGGCAGAGCTTGCCGCGCAATTGATCCCGCGTAATCTGGCGCTGTGCGACCAGAAAGTCGGCCTGGATTACTACCGGCTCTCGGCGGACCGGCGATTGCTGTTCGGCGGTGCCTGCCATTATTCCGGACGCGATCCACGGGACATCGCGGCTTACATGCGCCCGCAAATGCTCAAGGTCTTCCCGCAACTGGCGGACGTGCGCATCGACTATCAATGGGGCGGCAAGATTGGCATCACCGCCAATCGCTTCCCCCAGGTCGGACGCTTGAGCCAGTACCCGAACGTGTTCTACGCCCAAGGCTACTCCGGCCACGGCCTGAATGTGACCCACTGGTGCGCCAAGCTGTTGGGCGAAGCGATCCATGCCGGTCACAGTAAAGGTTTCGACGTGTTCAGCGCCGTGCCGCACATGACCTTCCCCGGCGGCCCTGCACTGCGCTCGCCGCTGCTGGCGCTGGGCATGTTGTGGTATCGGATGCGCGAGGTGCTGGGCTGATACCGTGTAGCACGGAAAGTATTACGCCTCTCAAAACACGAGGAAACGTCCGACACTCTTTTAGGGTTGCCCGTCAGAAGCCCGAAGTTTAGCGTGGTGGCTCCTGACACCAGTGGGGTTCACCATGAAGGATGCGTTTAACACCGCTGCCCGGCAATCCGGGCAGCAACGACAGCCGGCAACATACCGATTAGACTGGTCGGCACTGATCCCGGAGGTCACCATGAGTCCTCACATTCCCCCGATTCCAGAGTTCGAAACCGAAGAGCAGGCAGCCAGCCATGACCGTTGGTTTCGCGCAAAAGTACAAGCCGCGCTCGACGATCCACGCCCCGGCGTCTCGCATGAGCAGGTCATGGCCGATATGCGAGCCTTGATCGAGTCCAAGCGCAACAGGCGTGATGCTGATTGAATGGCGGCCCGAAGCGCGGGCTGAACTATGGCAAATCCTCAATTACATCGGTGACCGCAACCTCGCAGCAGCCATTGAGCTAAACCAGTCTATCGAAGCGGCTGTATCGGCTCTTCCGCAACATCCCTGCCTCTATCGAGTGGGTCGAGTATCCGGGACTCGGGAAATAGTGGTGCATCCAAACTACCTGGTGGTCTATCGAGCGACGGATCGGGTAGAGATCCTCGCCGTTTTGCACGCAAGACAAGAATTTCCCTGATTCCACCTGATCCCTTCGTATCCTCCAGTCGTTTAGCCTTTCGATTTGCTCAATTGCGAGTCACTTCTATATTGAGGGGGTGCTCATCAATTCTGCCCCTCTATCGAGCCTGGCCCATGGCGACGAGTGACCAACTGATCATCTGCGAGCACTGCGACTGCGTGTACGAAAAAGTAACGCTCGCCAAGCACCAGAAAACCCTGTGCACCCGCTGCGGCGGCGTGCTTCAGCGTTATAACGGCTTGTCCGTGGAGCAACGCCTGGCGTTGACCTTCGCCGCTTTGATGCTGTGGATTTTCGCCAACTTCTATCCGGTCATGAGCATCAGCCTCAAAGGCCTGAAAAACAGCGCCACACTTTGGGATTCGGTGGTGGCGCTGAGTCTGGGGCCAATCACCTTCATTGCCCTGGTGGCGGCGATCGCCATGATCATCGCGCCGATTTTCCAGTTGTTGCTACTGATCTGGGTGCTGAGCTTCGCCCTCAAGCAGCAGCGCGCGCCGGGTTTCAGTTTCTGCATGCGCTGGCTTGAATCCCTGCGCCCCTGGAGCATGCTGGAGGTCTGTCTGCTGGGCGCGATGGTCGCGGTGATCAAACTCGCCGGGTTGCTGGATGTGCTTCCCGGCATCGGTCTGTTCGCGCTGGCTGTCCTCAGCCTGATGATGATCCGCATTGCCGGCCGCGATATCCGTGAACTGTGGGACATCGTATGACAACGCCTCCCGTCGCCAGCGATCTCAACCTGTGCCTGTGCCACAGCTGCGGCCTGGCCTGTGACATGACCCATGAACCCCATGAGTGCGAGCGCTGCGGCGCCCCCCTCCATCGACGTAAAACCAACTCGTTGACCCGGACCTGGGCCTACATGCTCACAGCCCTGGTGTTTTACGTTCCGGCCAATCTGTTGCCGGTGATGAACACCAAAATGGTCGGCAGTGGCTCAGACAGCACGATCATCAGCGGCGTGATCGAGTTCTGGCAGCACGGTGCCTGGGACATCGCCCTGATTATTTTCATCGCCAGCATTGCAGTACCGGGCGTCAAGTTCGCCGCCTTGACGCTGCTGCTGGTGACCGTTAAACGCGAGAGCCAATGGGCTCTACGGCAGCGTTCGCAGATGTACCGTTTCGTCGAGCTCATCGGTTATTGGTCGATGCTCGACGTCATCGTCGTCGCCCTGGTGGCGTCCCTGGTGAAATTTCAAGCCCTGGCGGATATCGAACCGCGCCCGGGCATTCTGTTCTTTGGTCTGGTGGTGGTGTTCACCATGCTCTCGGCGATGAGTTTCGATCCGCGGCTGATCTGGGATAAAGAGCGGCAACAACCACAAAATGAGGAGGTCACGGATGAAGTCACAAGCCACTGACGGGCCACTGGTTCCCGGACCGGCTCCGATCAAGACCCGCCGTTTCAGCTTTTCGCTGGTGTGGGTCGTGCCGATTGTTGCGGTGCTGGTGGGGATATCGCTGGTGGTTCACAGCATCATGCAGGAAGGACCTACCATCACCATCACGTTCAAGACCGGTGACGGCCTGACCGCCAACAAAACCGAGGTGAAATACCGCAACGTGGTGATCGGCCATGTCTCGGACGTGGAACTGAGCAACGACCAGAAGAGCGTCAATGCCACGATCAAACTGGTGAAACAGGCTGAAAGCTTTACCCGTAAAGACTCGCAGTTCTGGGTGGTGCGGCCGCGGATCGGTGCTGGCGGTGTGTCGGGCATCGATACGCTGCTGTCAGGGGATTACATCGGCGCCGATATCGGCCAGGACAATGCCCGCGCGAAGAACTTCAAAGGCCTGGAAAACCCGCCAGCCATCACTTATGGCGAGCCGGGAAAACGCTTTACCCTGCACACCCAGGACCTGGGATCGCTGGATATCGGCTCGCCGGTCTACTACCGCAAGATTCCGGTCGGCCAGGTCGTGGCCTACGCATTGGACCCCGATGGCAAAGGCGTGAACATTGAACTGTTCATCCACGCGCCAAATGATCAGTACGTCACCGAGAACACACGATTCTGGAACGCCAGCGGTGTAGACGTGAGCGTCGGTGCCAATGGCTTTTCGGTCAAGACCGAGTCCTTGTCTTCCGTGCTGGTGGGCGGCGTTGCGTTCCGTGCACCTGAATACAGCCCCGATGACAAACCCGCGCCGGAGGAATACGCCTACGAACTGTTCGACGACCAGCTAACGGCCCTCGCCCCGCCGAGTGGCAAAGGACAGTTCATGACCTTGCGTTTTGAACAAGCCTTGCGCGGGCTGAAGGTCGATGCCCCGGTGGAATTTCTCGGCATCGAAATCGGCAAAGTGGTGTCAGTCAATCTGGATTTCGACGCGAAAAAACGCATCTTCCCGGTCAACGTCGGCATCATGATTTATCCGCAGCGCCTGGGCCGGGCACATACGAAAATGCTTGAGACACTCAATCACGATCCGAACGACGAAGCCGGCGCCGTCCGCGTCATCGGTACCTTTATCGACAACGGCCTGCGCGCGCAGGCACGCACCGGCAATCTGCTGACAGGTCAGCTGTACATTTCCCTGGACTTCTACCCTAAAGCGGAAAAAGTCGCGTTTGATCCATCCGCCCGTCCGGTCAGTATTCCGACCGTTCCAGGCAGCCTCGAACAATTGCAGGAAAAACTCGAGGCCATGGTCAACAAACTCAACCAACTGCCCATCGAGCGCATCGCCGGCAATCTGGACAGCAACCTCGTCGAACTGCGCAAAGGCCTGGTGCAATTCAATGCCAAGACCCTGCCGGGCGTGCAGACCACATTGATGGATGCGAGCAAGACGTTCCAATCAGCGACTACGACCTTGCAATCGGCCAATTCGACCATCGCCGAAGACTCGCCGCAACGGGAAAAACTCGGGCAGACCATGGACGATCTCGCGCGCACGTCGCGTTCCTTGCGCGACCTGGCGGATTACCTGGGTCGGCATCCGGAATCGCTGATTCGCGGTCGTCCGGATAATGCCGCGCCGATGGATATGAAAGGGCCGCCGAGCAAATGACCACAGGAGCAACATTCATGGCATTTCCACTGAAAATCACATTGGTCGCTGCGCTGTCGTTGCTCGCCGCTTGCCGCAGTGATCCGATCCAGTTTCACACCTTGACCCCCGCCCAGTTGACGGGCAGTTCACGCAATACGGCGGATATCCAGATTGAAAGCCTCACGGTTCCGCCGCAGGTCGATCGCCCGCAGATCGTCGTGCGCCAGGGCAATACCGGCATGGCGATCCTTGAAACCGAGTGGTGGGGAGCCAGTCTGGTGGATGAATTGCGCAGTGCGCTGGACGACCAGATGATCAACAACAATCCGCAACGCAGGCTATCCGTACGCATCGAGGTGCAGCGTTTTGATTCGGTGCCTGGCCAGTACGGGTTGCTCGACGTGAAATGGCGCCTTCGCACCGGCAATGGAAGTGAGGACGTCATGGAAACGTGTCGCAGCACTTTGCAGACACCGTCCGGCCCGTCCATTGATGAATTGGTGGCGGCGCAGCAGAACAACGTCAAACGCCTGGCCGCACTGATCAGCCAGGCAGCGACAGGTACGCAAAAAGGTTGTCCGTCAGTCCTGTAGGAGCTGCCGCAGGCTGCGATCTTTTGGCTTTGTTTTTAAAAATCACGATCAAAAGATTGCAGCCTGCGGCCGCTCCTACAAGGTTACGTAGTCGACCGTTTTAACGATTTTTTCTCATTCGGGGTCTTACATTAGCCGCGCCGTAAATCTGCAAATGATTCGTATTGATCTAGAATAATTGACGTCCTTCCTATGTCGATTCGCTCGAATCAGCCTGCAAGACTAAAAAACCAGGAGCTGGCGCCGCATGAAGTCCCCTATCCCTTCGTTTCTCAAAAAGGCCTTGCTGGCCACCGCGTTGCTGAGTACCGCTCAGGTCTATGCGGCCGATACCGTCGGCATCGTCGTCTACAACGCCCAGCATGAAAGCCTGACCAAATCCTGGGTCGAAGGTTTTACGCAGGAAACCGGTATTCCGGTGACCTTGCGCAACGGCGATGACACCGAAATGGGTAACCAGATCGTGCAGGAAGGCGCCGAATCGCCGGCCGATGTGTTCCTCACTGAAAACTCCCCGGCCATGGTCCTGGTCGATAGCGCAGGCTTGTTTGCCCCCGTCGACAAAGCCACCCTCGAGCAAGTCGATTCAGCCTACCGCCCGGCCCACGGCAAATGGGTGGGGATCGCCGCGCGTTCCACGGTGTTCGTCTACAACCCGAGCAAACTGCCGGAAGCCGACCTGCCTAAATCGCTGATGGATCTCGCCGCTCCGAGCTGGAAAGGTCGCTGGGGCGCCTCGCCGGGCGGTGCCGACTTCCAGGCCATCGTCGCCGCCATCCTCGAACAGAAAGGCGAAGCCGCTACCCTCGAATGGCTGAAGGCGATGAAAACCAACTTCACTGCGTACCGGGGTAACAGTTCCGTGCTCAAAGCGGTGAATGCCGGGCAAATCGACAGTGGCGTGATCTACCACTACTACAGCTTTGTCGATCAGGCCAAGACCGGCGAAAACAGCAAGAACACCGCCCTGCACTACTTCAAGCACAAAGATCCAGGCGCGTTCGTCAGCATCTCCGGCGGCGGCGTCCTGGCCTCGAGCAAAAACAAGGAACAAGCCCAGGCCTTCCTTAAATGGATTACCGGCAAGGACGGCCAGGCCATCCTCAAGAATGGCAAATCGTTTGAATACGCCGTGGGCAAAAACGCTGAATCCAACCCTAAACTGATGCCTTTGCAACAGCTTGACGCCCCCACCGTCGATGCCTCGAAACTCGACAGTAAGAAAGCCGTGGAGTTGATGACTCAGGCGGGACTGCTCTAATTGATACCTGAAATCCTGCCGGCGGGTGTCGCCGAGACGATACCTGCCAACCTGCGTCGACGTTCACGCGGCGTGTTCGCGAGCCGCGGTGGCGCGTGGGTGGTCGGTTTGTCGGTGTTGGTTTCGTTGCTGGCACTGCTGCCCATTGCGTATGTCATCGGCGTGTCGTTGCAAACCGGCTGGCAAACCGTTGTGACCCTGGTATTCCGGCCCCGTGTCGGTGAACTGCTGGTCAACACCTTGTTGCTGGTACTGCTGACGATCCTCTTGTGCATCGCGTTGGGGGTGACGCTGGCCTGGTTGACCGAACGCACGAATTTGCCCGGACGACGCTGGTGGTCCTTGCTCGCCACCGCGCCGCTGGCGGTGCCCGCCTTCGTCCACAGCTATGCCTGGGTCAGTCTGGTGCCACCGATTCACGGTTTGTTTGCCGGCGTGCTGGTGTCGGTGATTGCTTACTTTCCGTTTCTATACCTGCCGGTTGCAGCGACCCTGCGCCGGCTCGATCCCGCCATCGAAGACGTTGCCGAATCCCTGGGGCTCAAACCCTGGGCGGTGTTTTTCCGCGTGGTCCTGCCGCAATTGCGCCTGGCCATCTGCGGCGGCGCCCTGCTCGTCGGTCTGCACTTGCTGGCCGAATACGGTTTGTACGCGATGATCCGTTTCGACACCTTCACCACGGCGATCTTCGATCAGTTCAAATCCACCTTCAACGGCCCTGCCGCACACATGCTGGCCAGTGTGTTGGCGCTGTTTTGCTTGCTGATGTTAACGGTGGAGTCGGCGGCCCGCGGTACCGCGCGCTATGCCCGCGTTGGTTCGGGCAGCGCCCGTGAACAACGGATCGTATGCCTGGGCGTTACGTCGAAAGTCCTCGCCTTTGCCCTGCTGATCATCACCTGCGTATTGGCTCTGGGCGTGCCATTAATGACACTGGGCAGATGGTTGATCGCCGGGGGCACGGAAGTCTGGGACCTGACCGAGCTGTGGCCGGCCCTGGAGCAGACTCTGCTATTCGGCATCGCGGGCGCTGCCCTGACAACTTTGGCAGCGATTCCGATTGCCTGGCTGTCGATCCGCTCCCCCGGACGACTGCAACGCCTGCTGGAAAGCTGCAACTACATCACCAGTTCCTTGCCGGGAATCGTCGTCGCCCTGGCCCTGGTGACAGTCACGATCCATTTTGCCCGGCCGATTTACCAGACCACCATCACCGTGTTGCTGGCTTACCTGCTGATGTTCCTGCCGCGCGCGTTGGTGAGCTTGCGTGCGGGCATCGCCCAAGCGCCGGTGGAACTGGAAAACATCGCCCGCAGCCTGGGCCGTTCGCCCGCCCGGGCATTGTGGCTGATCACCCTGCGCCTGGCCGCACCGGGTGCCGCCGCGGGTGCTGCGCTGGTCTTTCTGGCGATCACCAACGAATTGACCGCGACCCTGCTGCTTGCCCCGAACGGTACACGCACCCTGGCGACCGGGTTCTGGGCGATGACCAGCGAAATCGATTACGCCGCGGCGGCGCCTTACGCGCTGCTAATGATTGTGCTGTCGATGCCGCTGACCGGACTCCTTTATCACCAATCCAAAAAAACGGCTGGCCGATGAACGCTTTAGAACTGCATTCGATCTCGAAGTCCTACGGTTCCCATCGGGCTCTGGAAAACGTCAGCCTGTCGGTGCCCGCCGGCAGCCGCACGGTGATTGTCGGCCCGTCCGGCTCGGGAAAAACCACGCTGCTGCGGATGATCGCCGGTTTCGAATTTCCCGATACTGGCCGCCTGTCCCTCAACGGGCAGACCCTGGTCGACAGCACCCATGAAGTTCCCGCCCATCAACGCCTGATTGGTTATGTTCCGCAGGACGGCGCGCTGTTTCCACACATGACCGTGGCTTCCAACATCGGCTTCGGGCTGACAATCAAGGGCAGTGAAAAACAGCAAAGAATCGCTGAGTTGATGGACAGCGTCGCCCTGGATTCACACATGGCCGAGCGCTGGCCCCACGAACTGTCGGGCGGTCAGCAGCAACGTGTGGCCCTGGCCCGCGCCCTGGCCCAACAACCACGACTGATGCTGCTGGACGAGCCGTTTTCGGCACTCGATACCGGTTTGCGCGCCACCATGCGCAAGCTGGTGGCGAGGTTGCTGGCCGAGGCAGGCGTCACCACCATTCTGGTGACCCATGACCAGAGCGAGGCGCTGTCCTTCGCCGATCAGCTGGCGGTGATGCGCCACGGCCGACTGGTGCAGTCGGGGCATCCGCTGGACCTGTATCGCTACCCTGACGATGTGCAAACGGCGTTGTTTCTCGGCGACGCCGTGGTCATGCCCGCCCGTATCGAAGCCGGTTGGGCCCATTGCGATCTGGGGCGGATACCGGTCAATAACCACCGCAACAACAGCGCCGCGCAGATCATGTTGCGTCCTGAACAACTGCAGTTGGCCAGTATCCTGCCCCACACCGCAGAAGTCGTGGGTTGCCGCGCCGTGGTCACCGACCGGGACTTCAGCGGCAATACCTGCACGCTGACGGTGGAGTTGCAGTCGTCGGCCTCTGGTGAGCAATCCGGTCGATCGCTGCTGGTACGCAGTTCTGGCATGTATGCGCCACCGGCCGGCAGCGCTGTTCATGTCTCGACCATCGGCCATGCCCACGTGCTGAGCGAACCTTGAGCGCTGAGCGTCAAAGATCGAAACGGTCCACCGCCCGACGCCGTTCGTTGTCGTCGCGCACATCGTAGTTGGCGGTTGTCTGGATGTTGCTGTGATGGGCGAGTTTCTGGGCGATCGACAGATCGTGTTCTTCGATCACTCGGGTGATGAATGAACGACGGAAATCATGGGGCATGATTTTCACCCCCACCTGCGCACCGCGCTGCCGGGCTATGTAATAGATCGCGTGTTTGGTGATGCGCTCGCGGGTGATGTGACTGCCACGGCGAATCCGGTTGAACAGGAACGAGTCGTCCACCTCGCCTTCCTTCAGCATTGATCGGCGCAACTCCAGCCAGGCGTCGAGTTTGGCAAACGCCCAGGCCGGGGCATATTTGATCAACTGCTTGTTGCCCTTGGCGGTGACACGCAAGCTGCGTTCGGTGAAATCGACCTGATCCAAATCGAGGTTCACCGATTCCGATTTGCGCATCCCCGAACCGTACAGAATCCCGATGATCGCCGCGTCCCGCAGACCTTGCGGCCGTGGATCGGCGGCGCAGACTTCCATCAATTCCTGGATCAGCGTGCGCCGAAGGTTCCGGCCCTGAGACAGCCGTGTACCGGCAATACCCTTGACCGAGCGCATTTTCAGCAAGTGTTCCTGGCTGATCAGGCTCATGCGCCACGCTTCGTTCATCACCCCGCGCACGGCGTTGACGTACAGCGACGAGGTGTTCGGCGCGTAACCATCGGCACGCAAGGCCGCCACCAGCGCAATCACGTCCTCGGGTTGCAGGTTGTGCCAGGGAATTTCCTCGATGTTCATGTCTTCGAAGCCCAGGCGGTCGGCGGCATCCTGCAACACATAGCGCATGGTCAGTTGGCTGGACGGCGCGAGACGCGCCAGATACAGGGTAAGCGGATTGGTCTGTGGGGTATTTGCAGCAACAGCGGGTAAGTCAGTCAAACGAAACGGCCTTGAATAAAAATACTGAAAGTAAGCAAAAAAGGATCGGGCGTTACGCCCGTGGCGAGGAAGCTTGCTCCCGCTGGACTGCGCAGCAGGCCCATTTCTTGTGGCCGCTTCGCGGCCAAGCGGGAGCAAGCTCCCTCGCCACAGGTAATCCGCGTTATCGGATCGGCATGGGGCGTTACGCTGCCGCTCAAGGCAGGGAAAGTCAATTACCGTGCGGCAGCGGCCCGTGTCTGGGCGATAGATGAACTGAAATATGGCCGTGTTAATCCTGAACCGGAGTCGATCGGGACAGGAGTGCCTCATGAAAATCAGTGTGTTTGGTAGCGGTTATGTTGGCCTGGTGCAGGCAGCGGTTCTGGCTGAAGTCGGCCACGACGTGGTGTGCATGGACATTGACCAGAAAAAAGTCGAGCTGCTGCAACAGGGCCACGTGAGCATTTTTGAACCGGGGCTGGCCAGCCTCGTGCGCGAAGGCCTGGATGCCAAACGGTTGCAGTTCACCAGCGATGAGAAACTCGCGGTGCAACACGGCCACGTGCTGTTTATCGCGGTCGGCACGCCGTCCCGGGACGATGGCTCGGCAGACCTGCGTTACGTGTTGTCGGTGGGCGAAGCTGTGGCTCGCCATCGCGAACAACCGGTGATCCTGGTGGAGAAATCCACGGTCCCGGTGGGCACCGGCGATACCTTGCGCGCGCACATCGATAAATGTCTGATCAAGGTCGGGCGCCTGCTGCAGTTCGATATCGTCTCCAACCCCGAATTTCTCAAGGAAGGCTCGGCCGTGGCCGATTGCCGGCGCCCGGACCGCATCGTCATCGGTTGCGAACGTGATGAAGTGCGTGACGTGATGCGTGACCTGTATGCACCGTTCAACCGCAACCATGACCGGATCATGTTCATGGACCTGCGCAGCGCCGAGCTGACCAAGTACGCCGCGAACTGCATGCTGGCGACCAAGATCAGCTTCATCAACCAGATTGCCGAACTGGCCGAACACCTGGGTGCCGACATCGAATCGGTACGGCTGGGCATCGGCGCCGATTCGCGCATCGGTTATCACTTCATCTACCCCGGTTGCGGCTATGGCGGCTCGTGCTTTCCCAAGGACATGCGCGCGCTGATCCACAGCGCCGAAGAGGCCCACTGCTCCAGCGACCTGCTGCAAGCGGTGGAAGCTATCAACCAACGGCAGAAACACAAGCTCTTCGAGCGCATCAAGGCGTTCTACCAGGGCGATTTGCGTGGCAAGACCTTCGCTGTGTGGGGCCTGGCGTTCAAACCCAACACCGACGACATGCGCGATGCCCCGAGCCGCGTGCTGCTGGAAGCACTGTGGGCCGCTGGCGCCAACGTGCGCGCGTTCGACCCGGAAGCCATGCAGGAAACCCAGCAGCTGTATCCCGATGAATCGAAGCTGATGCTCATGGGCACGCCGGAATCGGTGCTGGCCGGCGCCGATGCGCTGATCATCTGCACCGAATGGCAACAGTTCAAGGCCCCGGATTTCGAACTGATTCGCCAACGGCTGAATGCACCCGTGATCTTCGATGGTCGCAACCTCTACGACGCTGACCGCCTGGCGCGCAATGGCTTCACCTATTTCCCGATGGGCCGTGGCGAGTCGCGCCACTTGCCGATTCCGCTGCAGCGCTGGCCGGCGGCATCGATTGTCGCCTGATCGCCTGACACCAAAGGAGCTGATTAAACGCGTCGCCGTTGTAGGAGCTGCCGAAGGCTGCGATCTTTTGTCGTTGCATCGCCAGGATCAAGATCAAAAGATCGCAGCCTTCGGCAGCTCCTACAGGGATCAATCGTCATGTGTGGGAGGATCGCTGCAGCATTCGAACAAGGACTTTCATTCTCCCGTGGCCACCTACTCGCTCGTCATCCGCCGGTTGCTGATCTGCTCGCTGACCATCGTCATCAGCCGCGCGATCACCAGCCCGATGCTCACGCTGTTCCTGAGCAACAAGCTCGGCCTCAACCAACAGGACGTTGGCTTGCTGCTGGGCATCGCGGTGTTCGTCGCGACGCTGCTCGCGCTCTACGGCGGTTACATCATTGACCGTCTGGAAAAGCGCCGACTGCTGATGCTGACGATGCTGTCCAGCGCAATCGGCCTGGTGCTCCTGACCTTCGCTGAAAACCTCTACCTGACCACCGTCACCCTGGTGGTCACTGAAACCGCTTCGGCGTTGTTTCTTATCGGTTCCAAAGCGATCCTCAGTGAAAACCTGCCCGTGGGCCAACGCGCCAAGGCGTTTTCCCTGAGCTACACCCTGACCAACATTGGCTACGCCGTCGGGCCGATGCTCGGCGTAGTGATCGCCGGGGTTTATCCGATCGCACCGTTCCTGATCGCTGCCGGCATTGCGTTTTTCAGCATATTCTTGCTGACCGGGATCGCCAGAGACCCGGCATTGCCCCTCGCCACCGGACAAGTGCAGAGTTTCCTCAAAACCCTGATCACCCTGAAAAACGACCGCACGCTTATCATGTTCACCCTCGGCTGCCTGCTGAGTACCGTGGTGCATGGCCGCTTCACTTTTTACCTGTCGCAATACTTGCTGGTGACCAGCGACGACCAGAATACGCTCAAAGTCATGGCCGCCCTGCTCGCCTGCAACGCCATCAGCGTGATCCTGCTGCAATATCAGATCGGGCGATTCCTCAAGCGCGAGCATCTGCGTCACTGGATCGTCGTCGGCACCGCCCTGTTCATTTTCGGCCTGATTGGCTTCAGCCTCGCGGACAGCCTGGTGAGTTGGTGCGTGGCGATGTTTATCTTCACTCTCGGGGAAATCATCATTTACCCGGCCGAGTTTCTCTTCATCGACACCCTGGCCCCGCAAGAACTGCGTGGCAGTTATTACGGTGCACAGAATCTCGCGGCCCTTGGTGGTGCACTGAGCCCGGTGATTTGCGGGTTCCTGCTAATGCACACCCCGGCACCCACCATGTTCTACGCCTTGAGCGCACTTGCGGCGTTGGGTGGATTGCTGTGCTTCATGAGTGGCCGTGGCGTGGCAATACATCAGAAATAATGAACTGAAGCTTCATTAATATGAATTTGTCAGCATCAGCAATGAACGGCACACTGTGCACGTTCCTCCCCCAATAGTTGGAACAACTTCAAGGGCTTTCTGGGTATCCCCGGCAAGCCTTTTTTTTTCCTCGGTTTTTGTCTACGGAACGATCTTCATCATGCTCGCTCGCTGGTTGCCCGCCGCCATCAACACCCGCCCCACCGAATGGAGCCGCGCTGCCATTGGCATGGCCTTGGGAACCATGCTCAGTGTGTGGCTGTGCGGTCAGGTATTCGGCGTCGAGGTGGCGCAACACCTGATCGGTCCGCTGGGCGCATCGGCGGTGCTGCTGTTCGCGGTGTCTTCCGGCGCGTTGGCACAGCCGTGGTCGATTGTCGGCGGCTACTTGAGCGCAGCCGTCGTGGCGCTGTTGGTGGCGCACGTGCTCGGTCGCACCTTGACCAGCGCTTGTCTGGCGGCGGGCATGGCCCTGGTGTTGATGTGCTGGTTGCGCTGCCTGCATCCACCGGCCGGGGCGCTGGCATTGACTTTAGTCCTGGCCGATCCGGCAACCATCGCCATGGATTGGAAGGCGCTTGGCCCGGTGATGCTCGGCGCGTCGGTCATGTTGCTCAGCGCCCTGGCCTACAACAATCTGACGCGCATCCGTTACCCCAAGCGCCCCAGCGAACCGGTTGCCGTGGTGCCGGCCGATCATCCGCCCACCGACAGCCAGGCAATCACCGCCGAGGATCTGAAACTGGCGCTGGCGGATATGGAGGCGTTCTTCGACGTTACGCCGGAAGACCTCGAACAGTTGATTCATGCCAGTGAGTTGCATGCCAAGCGGCGCAGTATTGGAGAGGTGTTGAGCCGCAGCGCCTGATAATGTAAATGCCAGCCACTGTCTATTGTGGCGAGGGAGCGTGCTCCCGCTGGGCTGCGAAGCAGACCCAAAAGCAGGCGACTGCTGCGCAGTCGAGCGGGAGCAAGCTCCCTCGCCACAGGTACGTGTAATCCCCATGCAAAAATGCAGGAAGCACCTGCACATATCCCGGTTGTACATCACAAATTTGCACTGTTACGATCCTGCATCGCTCGCGCGCGAGCTTCTCTATAAAGAACAATAAAAGCAGGGAGTTAGTGATGACTGCTCAGGTTTCTTCTCCAGGGACTCAGTCTATGGATGCCACACAAAACGAAGTGCTGGCCGAGGTTCGCAACCACATCGGTCACCTGACCCTCAATCGCCCCGCCGGTCTCAACGCCATTACCCTGGACATGGTCCGCAGCCTGCAACGCCAGCTGGACGCCTGGGCGCAGGATTCGCAGGTGCACGCGGTGGTTCTGCGCGGTGCCGGCGAAAAAGCTTTCTGTGCCGGCGGCGACATTCGCTCGCTGCATGACAGTTTCAAAAGCGGCGACACGTTGCACGAAGATTTCTTCGTCGAGGAATACGCCCTCGACCTTACGATCCACCACTACCGCAAACCGGTGCTGGCCTTGATGGACGGCTTTGTCCTGGGCGGCGGCATGGGCCTGGTGCAAGGGGCTGACCTGCGGGTGGTCACCGAGAAAAGTCGTCTGGCGATGCCCGAAGTCGGCATCGGTTACTTCCCGGATGTCGGTGGCAGCTACTACCTGCCGCGCATTCCCGGTGAACTGGGAATTTACCTGGGCGTCAGCGGCGTACAGATTCGCGCCGCCGATGCGCTCTATTGCGGCCTGGCCGACTGGTTTCTGGAAAGCAGCAAACTGGCGACGCTGGACGAAAAACTCGATCAGCTGGAATGGCGCGACACCCCGCTCAAGGATCTGCAAGGCCTGTTGGCGAAACTGGCCGTGCAGCAATTGCCCGACGCGCCTCTGAAAGCGTTGCGCCCGGCCATCGACCACTTCTTCGCCCTGCCCGATGTGCCGAGTATTGTTGAGCAAATGCGCGCAGTGACGGTCGCCGACAGCCATGAGTGGGCCACGACCACCGCGAACCTGTTGGAAACCCGCTCACCGCTGGCCATGGGGGTCACGTTGGAAATGCTGCGTCGCGGTCGGCACCTGAGCCTGGAAAACTGTTTCGCCCTTGAGCTGCACCTGGACCGCCAGTGGTTCGAGCGCGGCGACCTGATCGAAGGCGTACGCGCCTTGCTGATCGACAAAGACAAGAACCCGCGCTGGAACCCGCCGACCTTGCAGGCGCTGGACGCCGAGCATGTCGCGAGTTTCTTTCACGGTTTCGATGAGAGCGGGAGCTGAGCCATGCACGACCTCGAACTGACCGAAGAACAAGTGATGATCCGCGACATGGCCCGGGACTTCGCCCGCGGTGAAATCGCACCCCATGCCCAGGCGTGGGAAAAGGCTGGCTGGATCGACGACGGTCTGGTGGCAAAAATGGGTGAACTGGGCCTGCTGGGCATGGTGGTGCCCGAGGAATGGGGCGGCACCTACGTCGACTACGTCGCCTATGCCCTGGCAGTGGAAGAGATCTCGGCCGGCGACGGCGCCACCGGCGCGTTCATGAGCATCCACAACTCCGTGGGTTGCGGGCCGGTGCTCAACTACGGCAGCGAAGATCAGAAACAGACCTGGCTGGCGGATCTGGCCAGCGGCAAGGTCATCGGCTGCTTCTGCCTGACCGAACCCCAGGCCGGTTCCGAAGCGCATAACCTGCGCACCCGCGCCGAACTGCGCGATGGTCAATGGGTAATCAACGGCGCCAAGCAATTTGTCAGCAACGGCAAACGGGCGAAACTGGCGATCGTGTTTGCCGTGACCGATCCTGATCTGGGCAAGCGCGGTATCTCGGCGTTCCTGGTGCCGACTGACACTGCCGGTTTTATCGTTGATCGCACTGAACACAAAATGGGCATCCGCGCGTCCGACACCTGTGCAGTGACGCTGAGCAACTGCACCATTCCCGAGGCCAACCTGTTGGGTGAGCGCGGCAAAGGCCTGGCGATTGCCCTGTCCAACCTCGAAGGCGGGCGCATCGGTATCGCCGCGCAGGCGCTGGGCATTGCTCGTGCAGCGTTTGAAGCGGCGCTGGCTTATTCGCGCGATCGCGTGCAGTTCGACAAACCGATCATCGAGCACCAGAGCATCGCCAACCTGTTGGCGGACATGCACATGCAATTGAACGCCGCGCGTTTAATGATTCTGCACGCTGCCCGTTTGCGCACGGCCGGCAAGCCATGCCTGTCGGAAGCGTCGCAAGCCAAACTGTTTGCGTCGGAGATGGCGGAGAAAGTCTGCTCATCAGCGATACAGATTCATGGCGGGTATGGGTATCTGGAGGACTATCCGGTGGAGAAATATTACCGGGATGCGCGGATCACGCAGATCTATGAAGGGTCGAGCGAGATTCAGCGGATGGTGATTGCCCGCGAGTTGAAAAACTACCTGGTGTGAAGCCCTAAAAGCATCGCTGGCAAGCCAGCTCCCACAGGTTTCGAGTTGTACACAGCATTTGTGAACGACCGAGAACATTGTGGGAGCTGGCTTGCCAGCGATAGCGTCAGAAAGAACGCCGCATTACTTACCGACGAACTCCGCCTCACGCTTGGCAATAAACGCCGCCATCCCTTCCTTCTGATCCTGCGTCGCAAACGCCGCATGGAACACCCGGCGCTCAAAGCGTACGCCTTCCGACAGGCTCACTTCGAAAGCACGGTTGACGCTTTCCTTGATCATCATCGCAATTGGCAGCGACTTCTTGGCGATCAGCGCCGCCACTTTCAGCGCTTCGTCCAGCAGTTCATCGCTCGGCACAATCCGCGCCACAATCCCACAACGCTCCGCTTCCACGGCATCGATCAAACGCCCGCTCAGGCACATTTCCATGGCCTTGGCCTTGCCCACGGCGCGGGTCAGGCGCTGGGTGCCGCCCATGCCCGGTAGTACGCCGAGGTTGATTTCCGGTTGGCCGAATTTGGCGTTATCGCCCGCCAGGATGAAGTCGCACATCAGCGCCAGTTCACAGCCACCACCGAGGGCGAAACCGTTCACGGCGGCGATGATCGGCTTGCGGCGGTTGGCCACGCGATCGCTGTCGCTGAACAGGTCGTCGAGGTAGATCTGCGGGTAGGTCAGCTCGGCCATTTCCTTGATGTCCGCGCCGGCGGCAAAGGCTTTCTTCGAGCCGGTCAGCACGATGCAGCCGATGTTCGAATCGGCTTCCAGGCCATCGAGGGCATGGTTCAGTTCGCTGACGATCTGCGCGTTCAACGCGTTCAGCGCCTGCGGACGGTTCAGGGTAATCAGGCCCACACGGCCATGGGTTTCCAACAAAATCGTTTCGTAGCTCATAAATAACTCCTGTTTTGCATATCGCTTATCCCCCTGTAGGAGCTGCCGAAGGCTGCGATCTTTTGACTTTGATTTTTCAAGATCAAAAGATCGCAGCCTTCGGCAGCTCCTACAAAGAGCCTACTCAAAGATTGCGCGAAATGACCATGCGCTGAATGTCGCTGGTGCCTTCGTAGATCTGGCACACCCGCACATCGCGGTAGATGCGCTCCAGCGGGAAGTCGTTCAAGTAACCGTAACCGCCCAGGGTTTGCAAGGCCGAGGAACAGACCTTTTCGGCCATTTCCGAGGCGAACAGCTTGGCCATCGACGCTTCGACCAATGCTGGTTTACCGCTGTCACGCAGGGCGGCGGCGTAATGCACCATCTGCCGTGCCACGGCGATCTGCGTCGCCATGTCCGCCAGACGGAACGCGACCGCTTGATGCTCGATGATCGGCTTGCCGAAGCTTTCGCGTTCACGGGCGTAATCGCGCGCCGCTTCGAACGCGGCGCGGGCCATGCCCACCGATTGCGACGCGATACCGACGCGGCCGCCTTCGAGGTTAGCCAAGGCGATCTTGTAACCTTCGCCCTCCTCGCCCAGACGGTTGGCCACCGGGACTTTCACGTCTTCGAAGAGGATTTGGCAGGTATCGGACGCATGCTGGCCGAGCTTGTCTTCGACCCGGGCGACTTTATAACCCGGCGAGTCGGTCGGCACGATCAGCGCCGTGATGCCGCGCTTGCCGGCGCTCGGATCGGTCACGGCAAACACAATCACTATCCCGGCGTTCTGCCCGGAGGTGATGAACTGTTTGCAGCCGTTAAGTACGTAGTGATCGCCTTCCAGACGGGCGCGGGTTTTCAAGCCGCTGGCGTCCGAGCCGGCCTGCGGTTCGGTCAACGCGAAAGCACCGAGCATCGCACCGCTGGCCAAAGGCTTGAGAAAGCGTTCTTTCTGGTCGTCGTTGCCGTAGTTGAGGATCGGCACGCAACCGACCGAGTTGTGCACGCTCATGATCGTCGAGCACGCACCGTCACCGGCGGCGATCTCTTCCAGCGCCATGGCGTAGGCCAGGTATCCGGTATCGCAACCGCCCCACTGCTCTGGCACCAGCATGCCGAAGAAGCCCAGATCGGCCATCTCGCCGATGGCTTCCTTGGGAAAGCGGTGCTCACGGTCCCACTCGGCGGCAAACGGTTTCAGCCGTTCCTCGGCGAACTGCCGGGCCATGTCGCGGATTTGTTGTTGGTCGTCATTGGGGATCATGACCAGTCCTTAATTTGGGTTCAGCGCAAGACCTGTAGGAGTGAGCCTGCTCGCGATGAGGCCGCGTCAGGCGACATCATCTTTGAATGACGCACCGCTATCGCGAGCAGGCTCACTCCTACATGGGAAAGCGTTCGTTTCAGTACAGGCATTCCACAGCCATGGCCGTGGCTTCACCGCCGCCGATGCAGATTGCTGCAACGCCGCGTTTCAGGCCTTTCTGGCGTAGAGCCGAGAGCAGCGTTACCAGGATCCGAGCACCGGACGCACCGATCGGGTGGCCCAGGGCGCAAGCGCCGCCGTGTACGTTAAGTTTCTCGTGAGGGATTTCTAGCTGAGTCATCGCCACCAGGCTGACCACGGCAAATGCTTCGTTGATTTCGAACAGATCGACCTGATCCAGAGACCAGCCGGTTTTCTTCACCAGTTTCTTGATCGCACCAATCGGCGCCACTGGGAACAGGCCCGGGGTGTCGGCGAATGCGGCGTGACCGTGAATCACCGCCAGCGGTTTCAACCCTTGTTTCTGCGCTTGCGACTGACGCATCAACACCAGTGCCGCCGCGCCGTCGGAGATCGAGCTGGAGTTCGCCGCCGTGACCGTGCCGCCATCGCGGAACGCCGGTTTCAGCGAGGCGATCTTGTCCAGTTTGGCTTTCGGCGGCTGTTCGTCGTTGCTGATCGTCACCTGCTCTTTACCGACCGTGACGGTCAGCGGCACGATCTCATCCTTGAAGCTGCCATCCTCGATCGCCTGCTGCGCGCGGGTGGTCGAGGCAATGGCAAACGCGTCCTGGGCTTCGCGGCTGAAGCCGTGGGTTTCGGCGCAGTCTTCGGCGAAAGTGCCCATCAGGCGGCCCTTGTCGTAGGCGTCTTCGAGGCCGTCGAGGAACATCGAGTCCAGCACCCGGCCATGGCCCATGCGATAGCCACTGCGGGCGCGGTCCAGCAGATACGGCGCGTTGGACATGCTTTCCATGCCGCCGGCGATCACTACGTCTGCGCTACCGGCAAGCAGCATGTCGTGGGCCAGAATCGTCGCCTCCATGCCCGAGCCGCACATCTTGTTGAGGGTGGTGCAGCGGGTCGATTTATCCAGCCCGGCACCCAAAGCCGCTTGACGCGCAGGCGCCTGGCCAAGGCCCGCAGGCAGCACGCAGCCGAACAGCACTTCGTCAACCGCATCGCTGGCAACGCCGGCACGTTCGACCGCCGCTTTGATCGCAGCGGCACCCAGTTGCGGTGCGGTGAGGCTTTTCAGTTCGCCCTGGAAACCGCCCATCGGCGTGCGGACGGCGCTGACAATAACAATCGGATCGTTGGAAATAGTCATGACTAATCCTCCTTATTTGGCGGCCATGCGCAAGGCACCGTCGAGACGGATCACCTCGCCATTGAGCATGCTGTTTTCGATGATATGCCTGACCAGAGCGGCGTACTCGTCCGGTTTACCCAAACGCGGCGGGAACGGCACGCCAGCAGCCAGGGAATCGCGAACTTCCTGGGTCATGCCGGCCATCATCGGGGTTTCGAAAATGCCCGGGGCGATGGTCATCACGCGGATGCCGAAACGCGCCAGTTCACGGGCCGCCGGCAAGGTCAGGCTAACGATGGCGCCTTTGGACGCGGCATAAGCCGCCTGGCCGATCTGGCCATCGTAAGCCGCCGCCGAAGCGGTGTTGATGATCACACCACGTTCGCCACCGGCGTCCGCTTCGCTTTCGGCAATCGCTGCCGACGCGAGGCGCAGCATGTTGAAGCTGCCAATCAGGTTGACGTTGATCACCTGGCTGAAGCTGGACAGCGCATGCGGGCCGTTCTTGCCGAGGATCTTCTCGCCACGCACGATGCCAGCGCAGTTGACCAGGCCATTGAGGCCGCCAAAGGCTTTGACCGTGGCCTGCACCGCCGCTTCGGCCTGCGCTTCGTTGCTGATATCAGCAACAACACTTTGCGCGCCGAGCCGAAGAGCCTGGGCCGTGACGGCTTCGGCGTTCATGTCCACCAGCATCACTTTGGCACCGGCCGCGACCAGCATTTCAGCGGTCGCCGCACCGAGGCCGGAAGCACCGCCGGTGACGAGAAAAACCTTGTTTTCGATCTGCATCATTGTTTCCTTGGATTCAAGCTGAAACGTTCTTCGCGGCGGCCTCTTGAGCCTTGGCGATTTCCTGGTTGCGCAAGATAAAGCGCTGCAATTTGCCGCTTGGGGTTTTCGGCAATTCGCTGACAAATTCGATTTCACGGGGGTATGAATGCGCGGCGAGGCGCTTGCGCACGTGTTGACGCAGTTCTTCGGCCAACTCCGGCGTGGCGCGGTATTGCGAGCAAATCACGACAAAGGCTTTGACCAGTTCGGTGCGCTCCGGATCCGGCTTGCCAACCACAGCGGCTTCGATCACAGCCGGGTGTTCAATCAGTGCGCTCTCCACATCAAACGGGCCGACGCGGTAACCGGAAGTGGTAATCACATCGTCACTGCGGCCGACGAAGCTGATGCTGCCGTCCGGGTTCCACTCGACGGTGTCGCCGCTCAGGTAGTAGTCGCCGACGAAAGCTTTGGTCGGCGCGCCTTCGTAACCGGCGAACCAGCACATCGGCGACTGGGTGCGGTCGATGGCCAGGATGCCCGGCTGGCCGACGCCCAGTTCCTTGTATTCATCGTCCAGCACCACGATGCGGTGGCCGGGCGAGGCAAAACCGGCGGCACCCATATGAATCGGGTGTTCCAGGCCGTGGTGATTGCACAGCACCATGCCGAGTTCGGTCTGGCCGTAATGGTCGTGAATGACCACGCCGAGGTTGTCGGCGAACCAGCGGATCACTTCCGGGTTCAGCGGTTCGCCGGCGCTGCTGACGATGCGCAGCTTGCCTTTGATCGACTTGGCGAATTCATCGCCACCGGCGATCAACAGGCGATAGGCGGTCGGCGAGCCAGTGAGGTTGGTGATCCGGTACTTGTTGATTACCCGGCAGGTGCTTTCGAGGGTGAACGGGCCATCGTAAAACGTGATCGGATGCCCCATGGCCATCGGCCCGGTGACGCCGAAATAGATGCCGTAGGCCCAACCCGGATCGGCGACGTTCCAGAACGCATCTTCCGGGCGCAAATCGACGGCATCACGGGTGTAGCTCTCGAACGCGACGATAGCTTTGAGCGGCACGGACAGCGCTTTCGACGGGCCGGTGGTGCCCGAGGTGAACATCAGCAGGAACGGGTCTTCACCGGTCAGCATCACCGGTTCGCATTGCGCAGAATAATTGGCCAGTTCGGCCCAGAAACTGAAATCGCCGCGAACGATGCCCTGCCCCTTGGCGCCGGTGACGGTAACGATGGTCGGGCAGTCGGCGACTTCGTCGAGTTTCGAGCGATTGACGGCGTCGGTGACCACAACCTTGGCGCCGGAACTGCCGAGTCGATGCTCGATGGCTTTCGGGCCGAAGGCGGTAAACAGCGGTTGATACACCGCGCCGATGCGCCAGGTGGCGAACACGGTGATCAGCAATTCGATGTTACGGGGCAGGAGGCCGGCGACCTTGTCGCCCTTTTTCACACCTTGGGCCAGGAGGAAATTGGCAAAACGCGCAGCCTTGTCCTGCAAGTCGCTAAAGGTGTAGGTCGCGCTGGAGCCATCGCGGCCTTCCCAGAACAGCGCAATCCGACCTGGCAAGGCATGCCGGTCGCAACACTCGACACAGGCGTTAAGGGCAGTCAGATCACCTGTGAGTGCGGCGTCGACGGTGTGCTGATAATTGAACTGTGAAACAGCAGACAAGTAATCGCGCATTGCCAGAATCCCTTTGTATTTTTATTAGGTTGGGGAACCGTAACCAACAGGGAAATACTCGCTCTGCGCGGGGTGCGGGGCAATGGTCAAAGTTATCAAGTTGCTTGACTGGTTTGGCCAAGGTTCAAGTGGTGCGGTGCCTGAGTGGCCGCCATCGCTGGCAAGCCAGCTCCTACAGGGGATCGCATTTCAATTTGTAGGAGCTGGCTTGCCAGCGATGGCGTCAGCCCAATCACCCAAAAGATTGATCAGTGGGACTCGTTGAGAATCAAACTCCGGTAATGACCCGGATTCGACCCCGACCACTTGCGAAACGCCTTGTAGAACGAACTCGCATCGGCAAAGCCCAGCCGCGTGGCGATTTCGACGAAGCTGATGGTAGGTTCTGCCAGCCAGACGATCGCCAACTCCTTGCGCACACTGTCCTTGAGCCCTTGATAGGTCTGCCCTTCCTCGGCCAGTCGGCGGCGCAGGGTCGAGGCCGACATGCACAGGCGTTGCGCCAGGGCTTCGGTTTCCGGCCAGTGTTCGGCGGCCAGTTGTCGCAGATCCTGTTTGATCCGGCTGGCCAGGCTTTCCGGGTCACGGTACTTGACCAGAATGTTCGCCGGCGCATGGGCCAGGAAACGCTTGAGCTCTTCCGCGCTGCGCTTGATCGGCAGATCCAGGCACTCGGCGGAAAAGATCATCCGCGTGCGTGGCCGGTCGAAGCGCAGGTTCTCGGAAAACATCACCTGATAGTCATCACAGAAATCCGGCTGCGGGCAGCGCAACTCGATGGCCAGAATCGGAATCCGCCGCCCGGCCAGCCAGCAGGCCACGCCGTGGACGATCATCCAGTAGGTGAAATAGGTGAAGGCCCGGCGTGGCTCGTGGTCGTCCTCCGCCAGCACGATTTCCGCCAGGCTTTGTTGGCGCACCAATTCGGCGGGCATGCGTTCGAGCATCAGCGACAGAAAACCCAGGCCACTGGTGAGCCCCGCCGCGAGGCTCGGCTGGACCATGGCGCAGCGGCAGAGAAATTCCAGGCTGCCGGACTTGAGCTTGCGCGGGTCCATGCCAAAAAACTCGTCATCGCCACGCCGCGCCAGCAATCGCCACAACCGTGCATAAGCGCTCGCCGGAACGCGGGCGTCAGTGCTTTGCAGCAAGGCCGGATCGATGCCGACCTTGTCCAGCACCTCGTCGGTGGCAACGCCAGGGGCGCAACTTT
The DNA here is from genome assembly GCF_000802965.1 of Pseudomonas fluorescens. Taxonomy (GTDB): domain Bacteria; phylum Pseudomonadota; class Gammaproteobacteria; order Pseudomonadales; family Pseudomonadaceae; genus Aquipseudomonas; species Aquipseudomonas fluorescens_A. The sequence goes on from NZ_JSAK01000002.1 coordinate 31,673, forward strand.
GCAACAGCGCTTCACGCACCAGTTGGATGGAGATGGTGTCTTTTTCCGCCATGGAGCGTGGTGAGCCTTGTTGTTTGAGTGCGAGGCATATTAGCGCAGCCAAACGGTAAAAGATCGCAGCCTTCGGCAGCTCCTGCAGGGGTACGCATTCCAATGTAGGAGCTGCCGCAGGCTTCGATCTTTTGATTCGTTCAGCTTAGGTTCAGGTAAATGGCAATAGTTGCCATTTGGGAATCAGTGTCATTATGTTACAAATTAGCACCCTATCTATTGCCGTCACGGTGCTGAATGCTCGTCCCTTTTTTGATCATGCTGCGCGAAGGCATCGAAGCCGCGTTGATCGTTGGCATCATCGCCAGCTACCTCAAACAGACCGGTCGCGGCCAGTGGATGCCTGCCGTGTGGATCGGCGTGTTCCTCGCCGCCGCCCTTGCCCTGCTGGTGGGTGGTGGGCTGGAACTGGTCAGCGCGGAATTCCCGCAAAAACAACAGGAACTGTTCGAGGGCGTGGTCGGCCTTGTGGCCGTCGGCATCCTCAGCTCCATGGTGTTCTGGATGCGCAAGGTCGCGCGTTCGATCAAGCATTCGCTGCACGCCTCCCTCGATCAGGCACTGACCGGCTCCAGACACCAAGTCACGGCGCTGATTGCCATGGTGTTTTTCGCCGTGGCGCGGGAAGGCCTGGAAACTGTGTTCTTCCTGCTCGCAGTGTTCCAGCAGAGCGAAGGCCCGCCCGCTCCTATTGGCGCCCTGCTCGGCCTGGTCCTGGCGATTATTGTCGGTTTCCTGATCTACACCGGCAGCATGCGCCTGAACCTCAGTGCTTTTTTCCGCTGGACCGGCCTGTTCATCCTCGTGGTGGCCGCCGGCATCCTCGCCAACTCGGTGCAAGCGCTGCATGAAGCCGGGGTGTGGAATCACCTGCAAACGGTGCTGTTCGACATCAGCGCGACGCTACCGATGGACGGCGCGCTGGGGTCGGTGCTCGCCGGCATGTTCGGTTATCAGGACGCGCCCACCGTCAGTACCCTCGGCGCGTATTTGATTTATCTGATCGTGGCGCTGGTGCTGTTTTTCCTGCCGGCCCCGGCACCCGCCAAACAATCTTCCTCCGTTTCCAGTCAGTAAGGGCAACCATGCCAAATCAAGCCCCCACTCAGGCTTCCCCTCCCCGCGCCTTGCGCTGGGCGGTGGCCGGCTCGGTGATCGTGATGATCGCCGCCGGCGGCCTGTTCTACTACGCCTCGCAAATGGCCGCAGCCAAGCGCCAGACCAACCACAACGAAGTGCTGGTGACCATTCTCCCGCACAGTTGCGAGCCGAACGCGCTGACGGTCCCGGCCGGCCACGCCAGTTTCCGCATCGTCAATCGCTCCGACCGGGCCGTTGAATGGGAAATCCTCGACGGTGTGCTGGTGGTCGAAGAGCGCGAAAACATCGCGCCGGGCCTGAGCCAGGTGATCAACGCCAACTTGCTGCCGGGCGACTACGCGATTACTTGCGGTCTGCTGAGCAACCCGCGCGGCACCTTGCACGTTACCTCGACGGCGGCGTCCGATGCGGCGGCCAAGGCCAAGCCTTCGATGGTGGCGTTTGTCGGGCCGCTGTCGGAATTTCGCGTGTACCTGAGCAGTCAGGGCACTGCGCTGATCAAAGCGGTGAACGCCCTTGAACAGGCCATCGCAGGCGGTGACCTGAGTCAGGCCCAAGCCTTGTACGTACCCGCCCGCGCCGCGTATCAACGGCTCGCCCCGGCGGCTCAACGCCTGGCCGAGCTGGACAACGGGATCAACGCCCGTGCCGATTACTTCGAAAAGCGCGAGCAGGATCCGGCCTTCACCGGTTTCCATCGCATCGAATACGCGCTGTTCCAGCAGCGCAATCTCGATGGTCTGGCACCGGTTGCCGAGCGCCTGCTCAGCGACGTCACCACCCTCAAACAGCAATTGCTGGCGCAGTCGCTGCCACCGGAGCAAATGGTCAACATCGTGGTGCGCAATCTCAACAGCATCGCCGACGTGCGCGCCAGCAGCGGCGAAGAAGAACGCTACAGCCACAGCGATCTGAACGGCTTTGCCGGCAACCTCGACGCCGCACGCAAAGTCGTCGACTTGCTGCGGCCGTTGCTGGCCAAGTCCGCCGCTGAGTTGCTGCCGAACATCGACAACGCGCTCAACGCCTTCGACACCGAACTCAAAGGTTTCAAGGTCGGCGACGGCTACGCCAGCTACGACAGCGTCAGCGCCGAGCAACGCAAACAGATCGCCGACAAGGCCAAGGCACTGGCCGACGCACTCGATGGAATCGATCCCGCCCTTGGCCTTTCCGGCCTGTAAGCAGAAGACGAGTTTCAGATGAACGATTCAGAGCAATTCAACCTTCAGCGTCGCCGGGTCTTGATGGGCATGGGCGCCGCCGGTGTCGCACTGGCAGGCTCGGCTTTGAGCTGTCCGGTTATGGCCGCGAACAGCGCGCAGGTCACCGAAGCTCCGAGCAGCGAGAAAACTGAAGACCGGCAAGACTTTCACGGCAAGCACCAGAGCGGCATCGTCACCCCGCGTCCGGCCTCCGGGATGCTGGTGTCGTTCGATGTGCTGGCCAGCGACCGCGAGGACCTTGCGCGACTGTTCCGCACCCTCAACGAACGCATCGCGTTTTTGATGAAGGGCGGTCCAGTCGCTCAGGTCGATCCGAAATTACCACCGGGGGATTCGGGGATTCTTGGCCCGGTCGTTACCCCGGATAACCTGACGATCACCGTGTCGGTCGGTGCCTCGCTATTCGATGAACGCTTTGGTCTGGCCGACGCCAAGCCCAAACGCCTGATCCGCATGGTCGGTTTTCCCAACGACGCACTGGAGGCCGATTGCTGCCACGGCGACCTGAGTCTGCAGTTCTGCTCCAACACCACCGACACCAACATCCACGCCCTGCGCGACATCGTGAAAAACCTCCCGGACTTGCTGCTGGTGCGCTGGAAACAGGAAGGCAGCGTGCCGCCACAGGCGCCGGCCAAACCCGGTGTGCCAGCGCAGAGCGCGCGTAATTTTCTCGGCTTTCGCGACGGCTCGGCCAACCCCGATTCCAACAACGCGAAAACCATGGACAGCATCGTCTGGGTGCAGCCCGGTAGCGATGAACCCGCCTGGGCCGCCAATGGCAGCTATCAAGCGGTGCGGATTATTCGCAATTTCGTCGAGCGCTGGGACCGCACGCCGTTGCAGGAACAGGAAAGCATTCTCGGCCGGGTCAAAAGCAGCGGCGCGCCCATGGGTGGCCAGCATGAATCGCAAGTGCCGGACTATGCCAAGGACCCCGAAGGCAAGCTGACCAAACTCGACGCGCATATCCGCCTGGCCAACCCGCGCACCGCCGCGACACAGGCGAACCTGATCCTGCGCCGGCCGTTCAACTACTCCAACGGCGTGAACAAGAACGGTCAGCTCGACATGGGCCTGCTGTTCATCTGCTACCAGGCCGATCTGGAGAAAGGCTTTATCACCGTGCAAACCCGCCTCAATGGCGAACCGCTGGAGGAATACCTCAAACCGGTCGGCGGCGGGTACTTCTTCACCCTGCCCGGGGTCACCGGCGACACGGATTTCATCGGTCGTTCGCTGCTCGATGCGACCCAGCCGAAAACCAACGCTTAACAACCACAACAACCTCCACGGAACCGTCCCATGAAAAAGTCGCCACTCGCGTTAATGCTGACACTTGGCTTGCTCAACACCCCGCTTTCAGCTTTCGCGGCGACGGCGCCGCTGGAGTTGGTGCAGCCGATTTCCGACTACAAGATCTACGTCACCGAGCAACTGGATGAGTTGGCCAGCCACACGCAACAGTTCACCGACGCAGTGAAAAAAGGCGACCTGGCCAACGCGAAAAAGCTCTACGCCCCGACCCGCGTCTTCTACGAGTCGATCGAGCCGATTGCCGAGCTGTTCAGTGACCTCGATGCCTCTATCGACTCCCGCGTCGATGACCACGAAAAAGGCGTGAAGGCCGAAGACTTCACCGGTTTCCACCGCATCGAATATTCGCTGTTCTCGGAAAACAGCACCCAGGGCCTGGACGAACTGGCAGACGGTTTGAACAAAGACGTGAAGGACCTGCAAACCCGCGTCGCCGGCCTGACTTTCCCACCGGAAAAAGTCGTCGGTGGCGCCGCTGCGCTGCTGGAAGAAGTCGCGGCGACCAAGATCTCCGGCGAAGAAGATCGCTACAGCCACACCGACCTCTACGACTTCCAGGGCAACATCGACGGCGCGCAGAAAATCGTTGATTTGTTCCGTCCGCAGATCGAGAAGCAGGACGCGGCGTTCGTCGCCAAAGTCGACAAGAACTTCGCGACCGTGGACAAGATCCTGGCCAAGTACAAAACCGCAGATGGCGGGTTCGAGACGTACGACAAAGTGAAGGAAAACGACCGCAAGGCGCTGGTCGGGCCGGTCAATACACTGGCGGAAGATTTGTCGACGATGCGCGGGAAGCTGGGGTTGAACTGAGTTTTGTAGCGTCGGGAAGGGCCTCATCGCTGGCAAGCCAGCTCCTACAGTGTTTGATGTCGATCACTTAATCGTGGCTCGATTCAGAAACCTGTGGGAGCTGGCTTGCCAGCGATGCTTTTTCAGGCCTCACAAAATGCGATAGAGCAACCGCTCAATCCTCACCCGACTCACCCGCTTTAGAAACTTCGCCACCCCTGCCGGGTAATCCGGCAACGTTTCCAGGTCCTGATAACGCTCGATGCGCCGGGTGTGCTGGAAAATCTCCACCAGCTCCGTGCGACGCGGTTCCTGCAACTCGCCTTTAGGGTCATCGATCAGCAAGGCGTTTTCCAGATCAAGACGAAACGCCCGCGGATTGAGGTTGTTGCCGGTCAGCAAGGTGTAGCGCTGATCGATCCACATGCCCTTGAGGTGGTAGGTGTTGTCGCCATCCTTCCAAAGATGCAGGTTCAACTGGCCGCTGTCGATGTTGCGCTGATGGCGCTTGGCGAAGCGGCGCAGGCTGATTTCGTAGAGGTACGGCAGCGCCGCAATCACCTTGAACGGTTCGCTCGGCGGAATATAGAAGTCGTTGGCGGTCTTGTCGCCGACCACGATGTCGATCTTCACGCCCCGCGCCAGAGCCCGGTTGATTTCCCGGGTCACGGCCAGTGGCAGGTTGAAGTATGGCGTGCAGATGGTCAGCTGATGTTGCGCGCTGCCGATCAGTTCGCCAATCACCCGGCTCAACGGGTTGTTCTTGCCAACGCCGAGCAGCGGGCTGACCGACAAACCATCCTTGGCCGTGGTGCCCTGGGTCGTGTCGTACGCGGCGTACTTGAGACGGCTGCGCAGGTCGCCGATGTCATTGCGCAGGCTGCGGGTGGTCGGCAGGTTGGGCAGATCGAGGCGATGCACGGCTTTGGAAGCTACAAGCCCATGCTGAACCAGATGGTGCATCGAATCGGCCAGGTCACGGTTTTGCAGCAGGTGATAACGGTCGTAGCGGTATTTGTCGAACTTGTGCAGGTAGACGTTGTTGAGGCTCGCGCCGCTGTAAATCACACAGTCATCGATGACAAAACCCTTCAAGTGCAAAACGCCGAAGAGCTCGCGGGTCTGCACCGGCACGCCGTACACCGGCACTTCACTGGCGTGAGTGCGGGTCATTTCCTGATACCACGCCGAGTTGCCGGGCTGCTTGCCGGCACCAATCAAACCGCGCTGGGCGCGCAGCCAGTCCACCACTACCGCCACGTCCAGTTCCGGACGTGCCAGTTTGGCGGCGTGCAAGGCATCGAGAATTTCCTGACCAGCCTCGTCCTGTTGCAGGTACAGCGCGACGATATAGATGCGTTGCGTCGCACTGGCGATTTTTTCCAGCAGGCAACGGCGGAACTCGGCAGCGCCATGGAGGATAGTGACGGCATCGGCGGTCAGCGGGAAACTGCGCAGTTTGGGCAGCAGGGAGCGTTTGAAAAGCGACGGCATAGGGCTCGCAATGGGTCGAATCCGAAGAGCTTGAGAGCTTACACCATGGAGGGGTTTGGGTCTTGCGGTGAGGTCACCCCATTAAAAAGATCGCAGCCTGCGGCAGCTCCTACACGGACCTCTGGAGGAGCTGCCGAAGGCTGCGATCTTTTGATTTTAAAAAACCTGTTGACCAAGGAGAACGACCGTTCTACTGTTAGCCACATGAACGAAATCACTAGCAACGACACACGCGACATCATTCTGGATGTTACCGAAAAGTTGATCTACAAAAGTGGCATCGCCGCCACCGGCATGGATCTTCTGGTGAAAACCGCCGGCGTTTCCAGAAAAAGTATCTACCGCTACTTCGCCAACAAGGAGGAGCTCACCGTCGCGGCCCTGCAACGCCGGGATCAACGCTGGATGCACTGGTACAGAACCGAAGTCGGACAAGCCGAAACCCCGGCCGACCGCTTGCTCAACCTGTTTACCGTGCTTAAATCCTGGTTCGTCTCCGAAGGTTTTCGCGGGTGCGCGTTCATCAACACCAGCGGTGAAACCGGCGATCCGCTCGACCCGGTTCGACTGGTCGCCAAGGACCACAAACAGAAGCTGCTCGACTACGTGTGCGAGCTGTGTACCGAACATGGCGCTGAAGATCCGGAGACGCTGGCCAAACAGCTGCTGATCCTGATCGACGGGGCCATCACCGTCGCACTTGTCATGGGTGACTACAGTGCCGCCGATAATGCGCAATGCATGGCGCGGAAGTTATTGGACCTGTAACTGCTTGAACGAGACCGACAACTTGCTTGAACTTTAATTTGATAGGGAGACGTGAAATGTCTAACGCTGAAGTTCGTCCGCCATTGCCGCCATTTACCCGTGAATCGGCCATTGAAAAAGTACGCCTGGCCGAAGATGGCTGGAACTCCCGGGATGCGGAGCGTGTATCGCTGGCCTACACCCTGGACACCAAATGGCGCAACCGTGCCGAATTTGCCTTCAACCGTGAAGAAGCCAAGGGCTTTCTGACGCGCAAATGGGCCAAGGAACTGGACTATCGCCTGATCAAGGAACTCTGGGCGTTCACCGACAACCGCATCGCCGTGCGTTATGCCTATGAATGGCACGATGATTCGGGCAACTGGTTCCGCTCTTACGGCAATGAAAACTGGGAGTTCAACGAAGACGGCCTGATGGCCCACCGCTTCGCGTGCATCAACGATATGCCGATCAAAGAAAGCGAACGCAAATTCCACTGGCCGCTGGGTCGTCGCCCGGATGATCATCCGAGCCTGTCGGATCTGGGCTTGTAAACATTGATCCCCTTTAGGAGCCGGCTTGCTGGCGATGGCGTAATCACATTCAACATCTATGTTGATTGATAGATTGCAATCGCCAGCAAGCCGGCTCCTACAGGGTTTGGCGTGTTCAGGCGACTGCGGCAGCTCGACCGAGCTGAGCCTCAGCCTCCAACTCGCGCACCAACGGCAACACTCGCTTGCCGAAATACTCCACTTCTTCCTGGAAGTGCAGGAACCCCGCCAGCACCAAATCCACACCCACCGCTTTCAACGCGACGATGCGCTCGGCGATTTGCTGCGGCGTGCCGATCAGGTTGGTCTTGAAGCCGTCGTTGTACTGCACCAGATCCTCGAACGTCGATTTGGCCCAATTGCCTTCGCCTTCCGGTGATGCCCTGCCCGCCTGTTTCGCCGCGTCGCCAAACGCATTCACCGCTTCCGGGTCCGCCTGATCGATGATTTGCGCGAGCACCGCGCGTGCCTCCTCTTCGGTATCGCGGGCGATGACAAAGGCGTTCACGCCGACCTTCACGCAATGATTGTTCGCCGCGGCCTTGGCGCGAATGTCGTCGACCTGAGCCTTGATGCCTTCCGGGGTGTTGCCGTTGGTGAAGTACCAGTCCGACACCCGCGCGGCCATGTCCCGCGCCGCACGGGAACTGCCGCCCTGGAAGATTTCCGGGCGGCCCAATGGCTTGGGTTTGAGGCTGTAGTTGTCGAAGCGGTAGAAGTCGCCGCGAAAGGTGAAATTATCTTCGGTCCAGATGCCTTTGAGTGAGCGAATGAATTCCTCGGAACGGCGATAGCGTTCGTCGTGCTCCAGCCAGTGTTCGCCAATGGCGTGGAATTCACCCTTGAACCAACCGCTGACGATGTTGACCGCGACCCGGCCGTTGGTCAGTTGATCGATGGTCGCCAGTTGCTTGGCCGCGAGTGCCGGTTGCCATGGACCTGGCAGGATCGCGGCGATGACTTTCAGTTTGGTCGTTGCGGCAAGCAATGCATGACTGAAGGCGACCGACTCATGCTGATACTCGGCACCGTAACCGGCAGTGAAGCGAATCTGCGTCAGCGCATATTCAAACCCCGCGTCTTCGGCCAGTTGCGCCAGTTTGCGGTTGTAGTCGATGCCCCAGTGGGTCCGTTGCTCGATCTTGCTGACCACCAGCCCTCCGCTGACGTTCGGCACCCAGTAGGCGAATTTGACGGCTTGCTGACTCATTGGCATGTCCTCGGGACTTTAGGGAGTCCTTGGGACAGAGCAGCAAGCGTGCCAGCCCTGAATCCCGAGGCGAGTGAGTACTGTGGCGAGGGAGCTTGCTCCCGCTGGGCTGCGCAGCGGCCCCAATTCTTTGTGAGCGCTGCGCACTCAAGCGGGAGCAAGCTCCCTCGCCACAGAAGCGATTCACTTGGGCAATTTGTTTATGCGCTGTTGACCCGGCAACAGTTGAAGATGGCGTGGGATCAATGCCGACCTGTAAATCCACGCTCCAGCCACTCGGCATGGACCATGCAATTGCCTTGGCAGACGCAACATCTTTTCTGCCCAGCCAAGGAGCCGTTCCCATGACCGAACACCAGGTAATCAACCCGTTATCCATCGGCACTGACTACGAAACACTGGCGAGTAAATTCCGGCCGATCTTCCAGCGCATAGCTGACGGCGCCATCGAAAGAGAAAAGTCGCGCACGCTACCCCATGAGCCGATTCAATGGCTCAAGGAAGCAGGGTTTGGCGCCGTGCGGGTGCCCGTGGAATACGGCGGTGGCGGGGCCTCTTTGCCGCAACTGTTTGAACTGCTGATCGAACTGGCCGAAGCCGACTCCAACGTTCCCCAGGCATTGCGCGGTCACTTCGCCTTCGCCGAGGATCGCCTCAATTCCCCTCCTGGCCCGACGCGGGATGTATGGTTCAAACGATTCGTAGAGGGCGACGTCGTCGGTTGCGCCTGGACCGAAATCGGCAACGTGGCCATCGGCGATGTGATCACCAAAGTATCGCCCCATGGTGAGCAATGGCGGCTTAACGGCGAGAAGTTCTACAGCACCGGCAGCCTGTTTTCCGACTGGATTGATGTCTATGCACAGCGCAGCGACACCGGTGGCGACGTGATTGCCGCCGTGCGCACGCGCCAACCGGGAATCGTGCAGACTGACGACTGGGACGGCTTCGGCCAGCGCACCACGGGCAGCGGCACGTCGCGTTTTATCGATGCTGAAGTGGACGCGGAAAACATCATCGACTTCGCCACCCGTTTCAAATACCAGACCGCGTTTTATCAATTAGTCTTGCTGGCCACGCTGTCGGGGATCGGGCGAGCGGCGTTGCATGACGTGTCGCGTCATGTGCGCGAGCGCCAGCGCATTTACAGCCATGGCAATGCCCAGCGTGTCAGCGAAGATGCGCAAATCCAGCAAGTGGTGGGCGATATTGCCGCGTGGGTGTACGCCGCTGAAGCCAGTACCTTGCGCGCAGCACAACCGGCGCAACAGGCTTACCTGGCGCGTTTCGCGGGTGATGACGAAAGGGAACACGCGGCAAACGTCGCCGCGGAAATCGAATCCGCGAAAGCGCAGGTAGTGGTCACGGAGCTGATCCAGCGCGCGACTTCGCAGCTGTTCAATGCGCTGGGGGCTTCGGACATTCGCCAGGGCAAGGCGCTGGACCGACACTGGCGCAATGCGCGCACGGTGTCGTCACACAATCCGGTGATCTACAAGGCGCGGATTGTCGGGGATTGGGCGATCAACGGCACCGAGCCGCCGTTTGTGTGGCAAATTGGAAATGGGTCACAGAGCAAGTGATGTGTCGCTTGGCCTGACGCCATCGCGAGCAGGCTCACTCCCACAGGGGAATGCATTTCAAATGTGGGAGCAGCTAGCCTGCTAGCGATGAGGCCAGGCGGCTCGCCGCAAGGGTTGGATATAGGTAAGATACCGGCCCTTCCCCGCAGCCCTTTTCTGCGCCCCGCCGATTAAGCCGATTCCATGCCTTTCGAACTCAGCGTTGACCTCACCACCCTGGCCATTTTGGCCATAGTCGCTTTCATTGCCGGTTTCATCGACGCCATTGCCGGCGGCGGTGGGCTGTTGACCACGCCGGCGTTGTTGACCGCCGGCCTGCCACCGCACCTGGTACTGGGCACCAACAAACTCAGCTCGACCTTTGGCTCGGCGACCGCCAGCTTCACCTTCTACCGCCGCAAGCTGTTCCATCCCAAGCAGTGGATGCACGCCATCGTCGGCACCCTGGTCGGCGCGCTGACCGGCGCCGTGGTCGCGCATTACCTGCCAGCGGAATGGCTGAACAAGATGCTGCCGGTGATCGTGTTTGCCTGCGGCCTCTACCTGTTGTTTGGCGGCACGCCGAAAGCGCCGCTGGACAGCGACGCACCGATCAAGAAGAAGTGGCAATCGACCCAAGGCTTCACCCTTGGTTTCTATGACGGCGTGGCCGGTCCCGGCACGGGTGCGTTCTGGACCGTCAGCAGCCTGTTGATGTACCCGATCGACCTGGTGAAGGCCAGCGGCGTGGCGCGCAGCATGAACTTCGTCAGCAACATTGCGGCGCTGTCGGTGTTCGTGTTTTCCGGGCAAGTGGACTGGATCATTGGCCTGAGCATGGGCCTGTCGGTGATGGTCGGGGCTTTCTTCGGCGCTCGCACCGCCATCAGTGGCGGCGCGAAATTCATTCGTCCGGTGTTCATCACCGTGGTACTGGGCCTGACCGTGCGGTTAGCCTGGCAACACTGGTTCAGCGTGGCCTAAGCGCCGCGCTACGTAGACGTCGATCAGATAACGGGCAATCGAGCGTGACGCCGGCAACGGCGGCAGCTCGTGAACGTTGAACCACTGGGCGTCTTCGATCTCGTCTTCCTGACAGACAATCTCGCCGCCTGCGTACTCGGCATGAAAGCCGAGCATCATCGAGTGCGGGAACGGCCAGCACTGGCTGCCCAGGTACTGGATGTTCTTTACCTCGATCTGCACTTCTTCGCGAACTTCACGAATCAGGCAATCCTCGGCCGACTCGCCCGGCTCCGCAAACCCGGCCAGTGTGCTGTAGACCCCGGTGACGAACCGTGGCGAGCGTGCCAGCAGGATTTCATCGCCACGGGTCACCAGCACAATCATGCTCGGCGAAATCCGTGGATAGCTGCGTAAATCGCACGGCTGGCAATACATCGCCCGCTCGCGCGGCACTTGCGTCATGGCCTGCCCGCAGTTACCGCAAAACCGGTGCTCACGGGCCCAAGTGCCAATCTGCGCGGCGTAGCCGAGCACCTTATAGATCGTGTGATCGCCATCGAGCATGAACGCCCGCAAGCCTTTCCAGTTATAGCCCGGCACTTCGCTGTGACTGCGCAACTCCAACAGGTACACCGGTTCGCCGTCGAGGTGGCCGATGCCGTGCTCGGCCAGGATCGACAAGTCCTGGCGCTTGAGCCATTCACGCGGAAACAGCGCGCCATTGTCATCGAACAGAAAGCCTTCGGGGCTGCGCGCCACGGCCCAGCCGCCAGGTTGTTCGGTGTCCAGTACTGCAGTGGTCCAGCGTGAAGTCATTTTTCAATCAATCCAGAAATTCGGGTTTCTGTTTGCTCATATGGGCGGCCATGGCCACGCGCAGATCGGTGGATTGCAGCATGGCGGCGTTCCAGGTGGCGACATATTCCAGGCCGTCGTCGATGCGATGATCGCGCATGTAGCTGATCATCTCCTTGGTGCCAGTAATGGCAATCGGCGACTTGCTCGCAATCTCCCGGGCAATGCCCATGACGCCGTCAAGCAGGCTGGCGGTGTCGCTGTAGACGCGATTAACCAGACCCATGCCCCGTGCTTCTTCGGCGCCGAAAGTGCGACCAGTGTAAGCCAGTTCACGCAGCATGCCGTCACCGATGATCCGCGGCAAGCGTTGCAATGTACCAACGTCGGCGGCCATGCCGATGTCGATTTCCTTGATCGAGAATTGGGCGTCTTCAGCGGCGTAGCGCATGTCGCAAGCGGCGATCAGGTCGATGGCACCGCCCAGGCAATAACCCTGGATCGCCGCGAGCACCGGTTTGCGGCACTGGTCAACGGCATTGAAGGAAGCTTGCAGATTGAGGATCTTGCGGCGCAGCAGGCGCGCATTGCGCCCCACGTCCTTGCCCAACTCATTGGCCACGCCCGCCAGCATCATCAGGTCGATGCCGGAGGAGAAATGCTTGCCCGCACCGCTGATCACCACCACGCGGACTTCGTCGGTGTCATCGATCCACTGGAAAATCTCGACGATTTCGCTCCAGAACGCAGCGTTCATCGAGTTGATCTTTTCCGGTCGGTTGATCTGCACATGGGCGATTTTATCGACCAGTTCGACGTTGAATGCTGTGTATTGAGACATGCTAGCGATCCTTTAGCGGGCAAAAAAAGAGGCCCGAACTATAACAAGGCATCGACTGTGGCAGTAAGGCAGTGGTTCGGCCAAAAGCGGGACTGCTTCAGCAACCGTGAGGCCTTCGAGCCTCTTCGCCAGCACGCTCAAATACGGGTTTTATAAGGTTTCGCGGGATGGTTTTCCGTCCACCAGGCGCTGAATACCCAGCGGGTTAGCGTTTCTCAACGCCTCCGGCAGCAGGTAATCCGGGTAGTTCTGGAAACACACCGGGCGCAGGAAGCGATCGATGGCCAGCGTACCGACCGACGTGCCGCGAGCATCCGAGGTCGCCGGATAGGGTCCGCCATGGACCATCGAATCACAGACTTCGACGCCGGTCGGATAGCCATTGAGCAGGATCCGCCCGACTTTTTGTTCGAGCAATGCCGTCAGCTCGCCGAACTGTTCGAAGTCCGCACGTTCGCCGATGATGGTCACCGTCAACTGCCCGTGCAAGCCGCTCAATGCTGCGCTGAGTTGCGCCTGATCCGCCACTTCAACCACCACCGTAGTCGGGCCGAACACTTCCTCTTGCAGCACCGCATCGCCTTCGATCAGCAGGCTGACATCGGCCTTGAACAGTTGCGGCTGCGCCTGGCGACCTTGTTGCGGCTGACCGGCCAGGTGTTCGATACCCGGATGATCAAGGAGCTTTTGCAAGCCGTTGCCATAGCTGCTCAGCGTTCCGGCGTTGAGCATGGTTTGGGCTGGCTGGTCCGCCATCATTTCGCTGACCAGTTGCAGGAACGCGCTGAACTGCGGCGACCGAATGCCGATCACCAGGCCGGGATTGGTGCAGAACTGTCCGCAACCCTGTACCACCGAAGCGGTCAGGCCACGGGCGATGGTTTCCGCACGGTCTTGCAGGGCCTGCGGCAATACGATCACCGGGTTGATGCTCGACATCTCGGCGAACACCGGAATCGGTTGTGGACGTGCAGCGGCCATGTCGCACAGCGCCCTGCCCCCTTTGAGCGATCCGGTGAAGCCCACTGCCTGAATCGCCGGATGCTTGACCAGCGCTTCGCCGACCCCGCCACCGTAAATCATGTTGAACACGCCGGCCGGCATCGCGGTTTTTTCTGCGGCACGGATGATCGCGTCGGCGACGTGCTCGGCTGTCGCCATGTGCCCGCCGTGCGCCTTGAACACCACCGGGCAACCGGCGGCCAGGGCCGCGGCGGTATCGCCACCGGCGGTGGAAAATGCCAAGGGGAAGTTACTCGCGCCGAACACGGCCACCGGGCCGAGGCCGATGCGGTACTGACGCATGTCAGGACGCGGAAACGGTTGGCGTTCCGGCAATGCCTGGTCGATCCGCGCGCCGTAGAAATCACCGCGACGCAGCACGTTGGCGAACAGGCGCATCTGGCCGCTGGTGCGACCGCGCTCACCAATGATCCGTGCGGCAGGCAGCGCCGTTTCGCGGCACACCAGCGTTACAAACTCATCGCCCAGCGCATCGAGTTCATCGGCAATGGCATCGAGAAACTGCGCGCGTCGCTCAGCACTCAGGCTGCGGTAAGCCGGATACGCAGCAGCGGCTGCTTTCGCGGCGGCATCGACCTCTTCCGGCGAGGCCTGGATGAAATCATGGGGCAATGCCTCGCCGGTTTCAGCGTCGACGCTCTGCAATTTGACGCTACCCAACGCACTGCGCTGGCCGCCGATGTAATTATGGCCAAGAATCCGGGTCATGAAATGCTCCTCAAAGTGTGCCAACGGTGCCGGGTTTGAATGCGGCGTCTACTGGAGCGATGCCATTGATCAACGGCGCGCCGAATTCAGTCTGGCTGATTTCAAACACATCGCCCGGCTGGGTACGGATGCCGTCGGCGAAAGACAGGGTCGCGGTGCCAAAGAAGTGGATGTGCACGTCCCCCGGCCGCAGGAACTGGCTGTACTTGAAATGGTGATATTCAAGGTTTGCCAGGCTGTGGCACATGTTGGCTTCACCGCTGAGGAACTCGTTCTGCCACAGCACTTCACCGTCACGCAGGATGCGGCTGGTGCCGGCCAGATGCTGTGGTAGTTCGCCAACCCGCAGTTCCGGGCCGTAGCTGCAACTGCGCAATTTCGAGTGAGCCAGATAGAGGTAGTTTTTGCGTTCCATAACGTGATCGGAAAACTCGTTGCCCACGGCAAAACCCAGGCGATACGGCTTGCCGTCGTGGCCGATGACGTACAGGCCACTCAATTCAGGTTCTTCGCCGGCATCTTCGGCAAACGGCGGTAGCGGAAACGGGTGACCGGGACGAACGACGATGCTGCCGTCACCCTTGTAGAACCATTCCGGTTGCACGCCGGCCTGACCCGCTGCGGGTTTACCGCCCTCCACGCCCCATTTGAAGATGCGCATGGTGTCGGTCATTGCGGCTTCATCGCCGGCCTGCTGGTGCATTTTGTCCCGGGCCGAAGCGCTGCCCAAGTGCGTCAGGCCGGTGCCGCTGACCAGCATGTGCGCCGGGTCCGGGTGATCCAGCGGCGGCAGGATGCGCAGTTGTACCAGCAGGTCTGCATAGTCATGGCTGATGCCCAGACCCAGGCTTTTTACCTGCTGCTCAAGATTGACACCCGCCTCGATGGCCGCCAGTGCCAAATCGCGAACCGTGCGCGCGTCTTGCACCTCGCGCACCAAGCCTTCCTCGACCACGCCTACGCGGCGTTCGCCATTACTCAATTCGAATTGAACCAAACGCATGAATTTTCTCCTGTTTATTGAAGCACTGCTGTTCCCTGTGGGAGTGGGTTTGCCCGCGATTGCGATCTATCCGACACATTGATGGTGGATGTGCCGACGTCATCGCTGGCAAGTCAGCTCCCACAGGGTCGGTGGTAGTTGCCTGTTTTTGTGTCAGGTACGGGTCGCGCCGCGTGCACTGGCCGCAAACTGATCCGCTGGCAACACGTGTTTGCGTTCCAGCAAGCGATAAACCACGCCGGTCAGCACCAGGCCGAACACCATCACGCAAGACAGGAAGTACAGCCCCGACGCCAGATTGCCGGTGTATTCCTTGAGCGCACCGATCACGAACGGGCCGATGTAGCCGCCGAGGTTGCCCACCGAGTTGATCAAGGCAATCCCCGCCGCCGCGCTGGCACCGGCAAAGAAGCGACCTGGCAAGGTCCAGAAAATCGCCGTGCAGGAAAACAGCGCGAACGCCACCAGGCACAGCGCCGCCAGTTGCAACACCGGAATCGTCAGCCAGGCGCTGAAGAACAGCCCGATGGCGCCCAGCACGTACAACACCGCCAAGTGGCCGTAGCGATCATTCAAGCGATCGGAACTGCGCGGAATGATCAGCAAACCGACGATCCCGAAAATGTACGGCACCGATGACACGAACCCGGTCACGAGGTCGCTGCCGCCGAATTGCTTGATCAGCGTCGGCAGCCACAAGCCCAGACCATAGATGCTCAGGGTCACTGGCAGGTAGAACAGCGCCAGGAGCAGCACGCGTTTGTCCTTGAGGGCGTGCAGCGGATTGCCGTGACGGGTCTGACCGTACTGTTGCAGGTCTTTTTTCAACTCGCCGGCGAGCCAGTCTTTCTCGGACTGGTCCATCCATTTCACCTGTTGCGGGCCGTCAGGCAGGTAACGCAACGTTGGCCAGGTCAGCAGGATCGCCGGGGTGCCGATGACGATAAACAGCCACTGCCAGCCATGCAGGCCCAGCACACCATCCATGCCCAGCAAACCGCCGGACACCGGGCCGGTGATCATCATCGCGATGGGTTGGGACAGGATGAACAGCCCGAGGATCTTGCCGCGATGGCGAACCGGGAACCACTGGGTGATGTAGTACAGAACGCCCGGGAAGAACCCGGCTTCCGCTGCACCGAGCAGAAAACGCATCAAATAGAAGCTGTTCGGCCCCTGCACGAAGGCCATGCCGATGGTGATGGCACCCCAGGTGACCATGATCCGCGCAAACCAGCGTCGCGCGCCGAAACGGTCAAGCATCAGGTTGCTAGGGATTTCCAGCAGGAAGTAGCCAATGAAGAACAGCCCGGCGCCCAGACCGTAAGCCGCGTCGCCGAGGCCGATGTCGGCGCCCATGTGCAACTTGGCGAAGCCTACGGCGGAGCGATCCACATAGGCGATCAGGTACAGCAGGATCAGGAAGGGAATCAGTTTCAGCGTGATGCGGCGAATAAGCCGCAGTTCCTGGCTCATGAGATCGGTCTCCGATTGTTGTTTTTATAGAACCTCGGGGGACGCCTCTCACGGAAAACCGCCAGGGCCATCCCTCCGCTGAAAACGACTATATAGTAATACTATTTACCCAACAACACTTCCAAAGCGCCGAATTTGCGCTTATGTTACGCCTCAGCAGAAACAATATAGTCTTACAATAAGAGAATCGATCATGTCTGATAAGAAACCCACCCTGCGCTCCGCCCAATGGTTTGGCACCGCCGACAAGAACGGTTTCATGTACCGCAGCTGGATGAAGAATCAGGGCATCGCCGACCACCAGTTCCATGGCAAGCCGATCATCGGCATTTGCAACACCTGGTCGGAACTGACCCCGTGCAACGCGCATTTCCGCCAGATTGCGGAGCACGTCAAACGCGGGGTGATCGAGGCTGGTGGCTTCCCGGTGGAATTCCCGGTGTTCTCAAACGGTGAATCCAACCTGCGCCCGACCGCCATGCTGACCCGCAACCTGGCGAGCATGGATGTCGAGGAAGCAATTCGTGGCAACCCGATTGACGGCGTGGTGCTGCTCACCGGTTGCGACAAAACCACTCCGGCGCTGCTGATGGGCGCGGCCAGTTGCGACGTTCCAGCCATCGTTGTCACCGGTGGGCCGATGCTTAACGGCAAGCACAAGGGCAAGGACATCGGCTCGGGCACCGTGGTCTGGCAGCTCAGCGAACAGGTCAAGGCCGGCACCATTACTATCGACGATTTCCTCGCGGCCGAGGGCGGCATGTCCCGCTCGGCCGGTACCTGCAACACCATGGGCACCGCATCAACCATGGCCTGCATGGCTGAAGCCCTAGGCACTTCCCTGCCCCACAACGCGGCGATTCCAGCGGTCGACGCGCGCCGCTATGTGTTGGCGCACATGTCCGGCATGCGTGCGGTGGAGATGGTCCGCGAAGATCTGAAGCTGTCGAAGATCCTGACCAAGGAAGCCTTCGAAAACGCCATTCGCGTCAACGCGGCCATCGGCGGTTCGACCAACGCGGTGATCCACTTGAAAGCCATCGCCGGTCGCATTGGCGTGGAACTGGATCTGGACGACTGGACCCGCATGGGTCGCGGCATGCCGACCATCGTCGACCTGCAACCGTCCGGGCGTTTCCTGATGGAAGAGTTCTACTACGCCGGCGGTTTGCCAGCGGTACTGCGTCGCCTCGGTGAAGCCAACCTGATCCCGAACCCCAACGCCTTGACCGTCAATGGCAAGTCCATCGGCGAGAACACCAAGGACGCGCCGATCTATGGCGAAGACGAAGTAATCCGCACCCTCGACAACCCGATCCGCGCCGACGGCGGCATTTGCGTATTACGCGGCAACCTGGCGCCGCTGGGTGCGGTGCTCAAGCCGTCAGCGGCTACGCCAGAGCTGATGCAGCATCGCGGGCGCGCGGTGGTGTTCGAGAACTTCGACATGTACAAGGCGCGGATCAACGACCCGGAACTGGACGTGGATGCCAACTCGATTCTGGTGATGAAAAACTGCGGTCCGAAGGGTTATCCGGGTATGGCCGAAGTCGGCAACATGGGCTTGCCGGCCAAATTGCTGGCCCAAGGTGTGACGGACATGGTGCGAATTTCTGATGCGCGCATGAGCGGTACCGCGTACGGCACGGTGGTTTTGCACGTGGCGCCGGAAGCGGCGGCTGGCGGGCCATTGGCGACGGTAAAAGAAGGCGACTGGATCGAGCTCGACTGCGCCAGCGGCCGTTTGCATCTGGATATCCCGGATGCTGAACTGGCCGCGCGCATGGCCGACCTGCAACCACCGCAGCAACTGCTGGTGGGTGGCTATCGTCAGCTGTACATCGAGCATGTATTGCAGGCGGATCAGGGCTGCGACTTCGACTTCCTGGTGGGGTGCCGAGGTGCCGAAGTGCCGCGTCACTCTCACTGACACCCTCATAATCCAGTCATAGCGATATCTGTGGCGAGGGAGCTTGCTCCCGCTGGGCCGCGCAGCGGCCCCAATCCAGACACTCGCGGTCTTTCAGCAAGACCACGACTGCCGATCTGCGACTGCTTCGCAGCCGAGCGGGAGCAAGCTCCCTCGCCACAAGTTACACGCTGACTTTGAGGACTGATGCATCCCGCCGCGCCTGTTATCATGCGCGGCATCTCCATCGCACAGGACCGCGCCGTTCCCCATGGATTACCGCAAACCTTCCGACCGCAAAAGCATGCACTCGCGCATCGTCCAGGAACTGGGCATGCAGATCGTCTCCGGACGCTTCCAGCCCGATGACAAACTGCCCGCCGAAGCCCTGCTCTGCGAGGAATATGCCGTCAGTCGACCGGTGTTGCGTGAAGCCACCCGGGTATTGGTCGCCAAGGGTCTGGTGTATTCGCGCCCACGGGTTGGCACCGTGGTCAAACCGCGCAAAGACTGGCACATGCTGGATCCGGACGTGCTGCACTGGCTGATGCAAAGCAGTCCGCAGAACCAGTTCTTCGATCTGCTGACCAGCGTGCGCAGCATCATCGAACCGGCCGCCGCCGCCCTCGCCGCGCAATTCGCCACGGACGCCGACATCGCCTCCATCGGCGAAGCCTACCAACGCATGGAAGCCGCACCGACGCCGGAAGCCTTGCTGCAACCGGACCTCGATTTCCACAGCCGCATCGCCGATGCGACCCACAACGACTTGCTGGCCAACCTGTGCAATATGCTCTCGGTGGCGATTGCCGAAGCCTTGAAGCATTCGAACCAACGGCCGAATCTGCATGAACTGGCGCTGCCGCGACATAAGGCAATTCTCACCGCGATCGAGAACCGCGATGCCCTCGGCGCGCGGCATGCGACGCTGGTGCAGCTGGATGATGCGCGCAGCGCGTTGAATGTGGTGCTGGGTAGCGATCCCGCATAAACGTTAACCTTGTAGGAGCCGGCTTGCTGGCGATGGTGTGTCAGCCACATTGATGTTGACTGACACACCATCGCCAGCAAGCCGGCTCCTACAACGGGTTTTGTTGATCAGCAGACATAAAAAAGCCGCAACCCTGAGGTTGCGGCTTTTTCATTTCAGCGTCGATCAGTGAGCAAACAACGAATTGCCCTTCTGCCCCGCCAGTTTCTCCGGTTTGATCAGGAACCGCGCCAGTGCCGGCAACAGCCACAGTGCACCGAACATGTTCCAGAGCAGCATGAAGGTCAGCATCAGACCCATGTCAGCCTGGAACTTGATGGCCGAGAAGATCCAGGTGCACACGCCGATGGCCAGGCACAGGCCGGTGAACAATACGGCTTTACCGGTGGACTTCAGGGTCTGGTAATACGCCTCTTGCAACGGCAGGCCGGCACGCAGAAAGCTTTCCAGACGGCTGTAGATGTAAATGCCGTAGTCCACGCCAATCCCCACCCCGAGCGCCACGACCGGCAGGGTCGCGACTTTTACGCCGATGCCCATGAACGCCATCAGGGCGTTGCCGAGCACCGAGGTCAGCACCAGCGGCAACACGATGCACAGGGTCGCCGCCCAGGAACGGAAGGTGATCATGCACATGACCGCGACGCAGATATACACCAGGATCAGGATGGTCAGTTCGGACTTCTTGATCACTTCGTTGGTGGCCGCCTCGATCCCCGCGTTACCGGCCGCCAGGATGAACTCCAGGTTCTCGGTGTTGTGTTCCTTGGCAAACGCCTGCACCGCATGCACCGCACGATCCAGGGTTTCGGCCTTGTGATCGTTAAGGAATACCAGCACCGGTGCCAATGAACAGCTGTTGTTGTACAGGCCATCGGCCCGGGCAATGGAGTTGTTCAGCACGTCAGGGTTACGCGACAGGGTTTCCCATTTCAGGTTGCCCTCGTTCATGCCCTTGATCATTTGCTTGGACACAGTCACCAGGGAAATCGCCGACTGCACGCCCTCGGTGTTCTGCATCTTCCACATCAGTTCGTCGATCGGCGCCATGGCTTCGTAGCGCGAGCAGCCTTCAGCCTTGGTCTTGACCATCACCACCAACACGTCGGAACTGGTGGAGTAGTTGCTGATGATGAAGTTGTTGTCCTTGTTGTAGCGCGAATCCGGACGAAGTTCCGGCGCACCCTGATCGAGGTCACCGATTTTCAGGTTCTGGCTGTACCAGAGGCCGCCGCCGAAGGCGATCAATGCCAACAGGATCGAAACCGGGGCGACTTTGGCGCTGGCAAAGTTCGACAGCAAGCGCCAGAACGGATGCTCGCGAGTCGCGTCTTTCTTGCTGCGGGCTACGGCGCGTTTGCTGATGCCGACATAGGAAATGGCTACCGGCAGCAGGATCAGGTTGGTGAACACGATCACCGCCACGCCGATGGACGCGCCGATGGCCAGTTCACGGATCACACCGATATCGATGATCAGCAGCGTGATGAAGCCCACGGCATCGGCGAGGATCGCGATCATCCCCGGCAGGAACAGTTGGCGGAACGTGCGCCGAGCCGCCGTCAGAGCGTTTTCCGCCTCGCTGGATTGCAGGGCGATACCGTTGATTTTCTGCACGCCGTGGGAGATACCGATGGCGAAGATCAGGAATGGCACCAGCATCGAGTATGGATCGAGCCCGAAGCCGAAGAAGTGCATCAACCCCAGCTGCCAGACCACCGCCACCAGCGTCGTACTCAACACGGCGACGGTACTGCGCAGGCAGTTGGTGAACCACAACAGGAGAATCAAGGTAATGACGAAAGCGATGCCGAAGAACATCACCACCATCACCAGGCCATCGATCAGGTCACCGAC
Organism: Pseudomonas fluorescens; assembly: GCF_000802965.1. Lineage (GTDB taxonomy): Bacteria > Pseudomonadota > Gammaproteobacteria > Pseudomonadales > Pseudomonadaceae > Aquipseudomonas > Aquipseudomonas fluorescens_A. Next base: position 53,296 of record NZ_JSAK01000002.1, read on the forward strand.
TTTCTTGGCGAAACCGACGATGTGGATCTTCACGTTGGGGTTCTGTTTCTCAAACTTGTCGCGGATCTTGTCTTCGAGTTCGTGGGAGAACTTGCGATAGTCCAGCGCCAGCAACTTGCCCTGGTCCTGCGGGTCCGGGTAGGACTCCAGCAACGGGATGTCGACGATGCTCGACTTGAAGTCGTTGGCCACCAGCCGCCCTACCTGACCGGACTTGAGCACGTTGTTGCGCAGCAGGTCGAGGCTGGCCTGGGAGCCGTTGTAGCTTTGCGGGATCACTTCACCACCGGCGAAGCCCTCCTCCGTCACTTCAGTCCAGCGAACGCTCGGACTCCACAACGACTTGAGGCCGGAACGGTCAACGCCGGAGATGTAGAACACCTCGTCGTTGATCTGGCGCAGGGTCTCCATGTACTCCTTGGAGAAAATGTCGCCGTCGGTGGCTTCAACCGAAATTCGCACGGTGTTGCCCAGGTTCGCCAGATCGTTGCGGTGCTCCATCATCTTTTGAATGAATGGATGCTCAAGCGGGATCATTTTTTCGAAACTGGTGGACGGCCGGATCAGCGTGGCCTGCCAGAACAGAAAAACACTGACCAGCAGGCAGATCGTGATCACTGCCGGACGGTTGTTGAAAATCAGGCGTTCAAGAAACGTCGCCTTGTCCTGATGATGAGTACTCAAGGAAGTCATAGCTCCGCCTTCTTATTATTAACCTGGCTCATTTGCCCAGCTCGGCGCCGTTTGGCGAAGTGGCGCGAACGCCGCCCTGTCCAGCCAGAATCAGATTGCCATTGCCCGCGGCAACCACCGACGAGAGCGAGATACGATCCCGGCGGTTAAAGACGCTGAAGGTTTCGCCGTTGTCGCTGCTGCTGATCACCGAACCGCCGTTGCCGACGATCACAATCGAACCGTCATCAAGCAGTGTGCCGCCGGACAAACCGAATTCCAGGTCACCGCGCTCAGCCTTGAGTTCGACCTGTTCCCAGGTGCTGCCGAAATCCGTGGAGCGGTAAAGATTGCCGCGCAGGCCATAGGCCAATAGCGTATTGGCTTGCGCCGTGCCGATCACACCGAACAGCGAACCTTCATAGGGACCTTCGAGCTTTTCCCAGGTCTGGCCCCAGTCGGCAGAGCGGAACATGCTGCCCTGCTCGCCAACGATGAACAGGCCTGCATCCTTGACCGCCGTGATGGCGTTAAGGTGGAACTGGTCTTCGTTGTCGAGGCGGTCGCTGACGTCTTCCCAGTTCTTCCCGCCGTCGGTGGTGGCCATCAGCGCCCCGTAGGCGCCCACGGCAAAGCCGCTGTTGGCGTCCTGGAACCAGACGTCGAGCAGCGGCGATTCGCGTTTCAGATCTTCGAATTGCTTGGTCCAGGTGATACCGCCGTCCTCACTGGCGAGGATCTGCGCATCATGACCAACGGCCCAGCCGTGCTTGTCATCGACAAAGAACACCGAGGTCAGCAGTTGCCGGGTTGGCACCTTGGCCTGGGTCCAGGTCGAACCCTGGTCGTCGGAATAGAGAATGTGCCCACGATCCCCGACGGCCACCAGTCGCTTGCCGGCGTGCACGACATCGAGAACCAGGCTTTTGCTGGCCTTGGCCGATTCAACGGAATAAACAACGTCGGATGCCGGCGCGTCAGCGGCCAGCGTAGATGCCGACCACATGGCACAACCCACCAGCGAGAGCGCTGTAGCCAGCAACGCGAATTTGCGCAGTGCCGGCGGGCGGCAGATACCCACACCCATGACAGGCTCACTCATAGACCTTCCCCCATTATTATTGTTAGGTCGTTCAACCTTTCAGGGCGCCGTAAGGTTTGCTCTCGGGATCACCTGTTTCAGAGCATAGTCTTGAAACCCGCAATCCAGAGCCCCTTCGGAAGCTGGCTTATCCTATCGGTGTTTTTGAAGGGCTGACAATCGACGGCTCGTTATCTTTTGTTAACCAGAGGGGATTGGGTGGGGGCTGAATGATTGGGTATCAGGTGGGGTGATTGCGGGTTTGGGTTTGGGGTTTTGGGTTTGGTGTACATATCCATTGCTTCGGTAACGGCCACCTATGGTTTCGCTTTTACAGCGAGTCACTTGGGAAAGTCCCAAGTAACCAAGGGCTCTTGCCCCTGGCGTTCGGTGCCTCGCCTAGGCTCGGCATACCCTCGTTCCGGTCCTGCTCCGTGGGCCCGCCGCCATCGGCCATCCATGGCCGGGGGCGGCTAACCCGGCATCCATGCCGGGTTGCCCACTGCGCAGAACCTCCACTCGGCCTCTCGAGGGGGCGTGTACCGCAACAGCACCGCGAGGCGAGCTAACGCTCGACCTCGTGTTCGGTGGTGTACGCGTTCTCCTGTAGGAGCCGACTTGCTGGCGATGGCGTCCGTTCAGCAATCAATGTGTCGACTGACCCACCGCCATCGCCAGCAAGCCGGACTCCTACAGATACACATTCCCCTGTAGGAGCTGCCGAAGGCTGCGATCTTTTGATCTTGATCTCCCCCGTCGGAAGGCCGAGCGCAGGTTCTGCGCAGTGGGCACCGGGCAGGGATGGCCGATGGCGGCGGGCAAGACCAACCTCAAGCCAGGCTTTTGCTTACCACCTCAAACACATCACTCGACAGTTGCCCCGAACCGCGAATTCGCTCCAACTCACCCTTCATCAACGCCTGACGAGCGTCGTCATACTTGCGCCACCGAGTCAGCGGAGCCAATTGGCGAGAAGCGATCTGCGGATTGAAGCCGTTCAGCTCGATCACCAGATCCGCCAGGAAGCGATACCCGGAACCATCCGCCGCATGGAAGTTGATCAGGTTCTGCCCGGCGAACGCGCCGACCAGTGCCCGCACCTTGTTCGGGTTCTTGATGTTGAACGCGGGGTGCTGCATCAACGCCTTGACCCGCTCCAGACCACCCGGCAGCACGCTGCCGGCCTGGACGCTGAACCACTGGTCCATGACCAGCGGGTTGTCCTTGAAGTGCTCGGCGAAACTGGCCAGTGCCTTGGCTTTCTGCTCTTCGAAGGGCGAGTTCACCAACACGGCGAGCGCAGTCAGGCGTTCGGTCATGTTGTCGCAAGTATCGAACTGCTCCAGCGTTGCCGCCAATACTTCCGGCTTGCCGCTGAGCATCAGGTACGACAGCGCAATGTTCTGCAATGCGCGACGGGCGAAGTGCTCGGCTTCGGCCACGTACGGCGTTTGCTTCGACAGGTCGCGGTTGGCCTGATAACGCAGCCACAAACCTTCGAACAGCGCATCGGCCAGTTGCTTGCGCGCAAACTCGCGGGCGCTGTGAATGGCGTCGACGTCGGCCACTTCGCTGATTTCGGTCAGGTACGCTTCGCTTGGCAGCGAGAGCATTTCGGCGACCATCGCCTGGTCCAGCGACTCATCGGACAGCACAGAACGCAGGGCCGAAACCAGACGCTGATCCAGCACCAGCGCTTCGCCCTTTTGCTGCTGGGCGATCAGTTCTTGCAGCACCTGCACCGACAATTGCTGGCCAGCATCCCAACGATTGAAGCCGTCGCTGTCGTGCTGCATCAGGAACATCAGTTGATCGCGGTTGTACGGGAAGCTCAGTTTTACCGGCGCCGAGAAACCACGCAGCAACGAAGGCAGCGGCTGTTCGGCGATGTCGACGAAAGTGAACGTCTGCTCGGCTTCGGTCACCGAGATCACTCGGGAAGTGCCTTGAGCCGATGCCTCGCCGGCAAGACGCAGGGCGATTTCACCGCCCTTGCTGTCCAGCAGGCCGAGTTCGACCGGAATCACGAACGGCAGTTTTTCAACTTTGTCCGGGGTTTCCGGGCAGCTTTGGCGGAAGGTCAGGCTATAGGTTTTTACCGCTGCATCGTAGGACTCGCTCACCGCCAAACGCGGCGTGCCGGCCTGGCTGTACCAGCGTTTGAACTGGGTCAGGTCGACGCCATTGGCGTCTTCCATGGCCTTGATGAAATCATCGCAAGTCACGGCCTGGCCGTCGTGGCGCTCAAAGTACAGGTCGCTGCCTTTGCGGAAGCCTTCGGCGCTGAGCAAGGTGTGGATCATGCCGACCACTTCCGAACCCTTTTCGTACACGGTCAGGGTGTAGAAGTTGGAAATCTCGATGAAACTGTCCGGGCGTACCGCGTGAGCCATCGGGCCCGCATCTTCGGCGAACTGGTGGGTACGCAGGTACGCCACGTCCTGAATGCGCTTGACCGTGGCCGAGTTCATGTCGGCGGAGAAACCGGAATCACGGAATACCGTGAAACCTTCCTTGAGCGACAACTGGAACCAGTCGCGGCAGGTCACGCGGTTGCCCGACCAGTTATGGAAGTATTCGTGGGCAACGATCGCCTCGACCCGCTGGTGCGCGGCGTCGGTGGCGGTTTCGGCGCGGGCCAGCACGGCGCTGGAGTTGAAGATGTTGAGACCCTTGTTCTCCATCGCGCCCATGTTGAAGTCATTCACGGCAACGATCATGAAGATGTCCAGGTCATACTCGCGACCGTAGACTTCTTCGTCCCAGCGCATGGATTTCTTCAGGCTGTTCATGGCGTGCTGGCATTTGTCGATGTTTTCCGGCTCGACATAAATGCGCAGCGCCACGGTGCGCTCGGTCATGGTGGTGAAGGTGTCTTCGACGCACCACAGATCGCCGGCCACCAGCGCGAACAGGTAAGCCGGTTTCTTGAACGGGTCTTCCCAGGTCGCCCAGTGTCGGCCGTCTTCGCCGGGACCGGAGGCAATCGGGTTGCCGTTGGACAGCAGCACCGGATAGCTGTGCTGCTCGGCGACCACCGTGGTAGTGAACGTGCTCATCACGTCCGGGCGGTCGAGGTAATAGGTGATCTTGCGGAAGCCTTCGGCCTCGCACTGGGTGCAGAACATCGTGCCGGACTTGTACAGGCCTTCGAGCGCGGTGTTGGTTTCCGGGTGGATCTTGACGCTGGTATCGACCGTGAACGTGGTGCTGGCCGGATGCAGGGTCAGGTGATTCTCGGACAGCTGATACTGCGCTGGAGTCAATTCCTGATCGGCCAGAGTGACCGACAACAGTTCAAGCTGTTGGCCATCCAGCACCAGCGGCGGCAAGCCCGGGCCGCGCTCTGGGTTGCGGCGCATCACCAGTTGCGCATGGACCAGGCTGTGGTCCTCGAACAACTCGAAGGTCAGGTGCGTTTCGTCAATCAGGTACTCAGGCGCCTGATAGTCCTTGAGGTAGATCATCTTCGGTTGTTCGGTGCGCATGCTGGAGTCCTTACTGATGCACGGCGAGCTGATAAGCCGTGTATTTACGAATGTTGATCACGCCGGTATCGAAAATCAGGTATTGGCCCTTGATCCCCATCAGCGTGCCTTCGGCAATCGGATTCTTGTCCAGGTTGAAGCTGACGATTTTCGCCGGGTACTGCTCGACCGGAAAGCGGATTTCGAGCGGTTCGACGTCGGCAATGGTCTGGATTGCCTGTAGGCCGAATCGTTCCTGCAACCCTTGCAGACCCTCAGCGCAGCTGTCGAACAACTGGTCACGGATCTGCGGCAGATCCACCGACACTGCGTCGCCCTTGAGCAAGGCACGCCAATTGGTCTTGTCCGCCACCTGGCTGCGGAACAGGTCTTCGACGAAGCCTGATTGCTGACGGGTCGCGACGCGCATGATCGGCAACGCCTGACTGGCGCCCTGATCGATCCAGCGGGTCGGCAACTGGGTGGCGCGGGTGATCCCGACTTTTACCCCGGACGAATTCGACAGATAGACGATGTGATCCGTCATGCAGAACGTCTGGCCCCACTCCGGCTCGCGGCAGGTGCCGGCGTCGAAGTGGCAGCGTTCCGGGCTCATGATGCACACATCGCACTGGGCCAGTTTGGTCATGCACGGGTAGCAGTAACCCTGGCTGAAACTGGTTTTGGTCTTGCGTCCGCAATGAGTGCAGTGGATCGCCCCCAGGTATTCCAGACGCACCGTGGTGCCGATCAACGGATTGACCGGAACCTCGACGTCGCCCAGGCGAAATGCGTATTGCACGTGCGGCCCGTCCAGGCGCGCCGACATTTTACTGATTGCACCGCGGCCAATCTCGATCAATGGATGGCATCCGACTTGAACAGGATATTCGGCACTTGAATCGACTTGGAGCTGCATTCCTGCGGGCCCATGTAGCCAGTACGCTCTTCCTCGGGAAGATTCTTGATTTCCCAGGCGATCATCGCTTGCAGCGACAGTTCGCGTTGCTCGGCGGTGAGTTTGCCACCGTCGGACCATTTACCGATTTCCACCGCCAGTTTCAGGCTCTGGTAGATGTCGGGGGTGATGTTTTTGATCATTTCGTTAAAAGAGGACATTGGGTCTCCGCGCTCTTTAATTCACATAACTATTCAGGCGGCCAGTTTACGGCGGTTGTACAAACCACCCAACAAACCGGTCAAGCATCCGACGAGCAACCCGCTGACATGGGCCGCGTTGGCAATTTCACCGAAGCCGATCATCGAGACCAGCCCGGACAGGCATAGCAGCAGCCAGATCAGCATCATCGCCAATACCCCACGGGGCAGGCGATAAGCGGTGTTCGGCGATAAAATCTGAAAGATCCAGCAGTGCCCGAGCAGGCCGTACAGCACCCCGGACAACCCGCCAAACAGGGTCGGGCCGCTGAAAACAAACTGGGCAAAATTGGAAACGAGGCTGAACAGCAAGGTCAAACCAATCAGGTTGACACTGCCCTGGCGCGATTCGATACGCCGTCCCAGCTCCCAGTACCACATGCCGTTCATGGCCAGGTGCAAGATACCGAAGTGGATCAGCATCGGCGTCACCAGTCGCCACCACTGCCCCGCCGCCAGGCTATCGGACAATGGCACGAAATGGATGTACTCACCGACGACGCGGTAATCAAGGAAGGTCAGCCAGCGCATCGTGTCGAGGTTGTCGCCCAACAGCGTCACTGCGCCGACGATAATGGTCAGCAGCAATACCAGTGTGGTCGCCTTGCCGTGCCGAACCTGCGAGGCGAAACTTGGCCGGCGTGTCGGATGCGTCACGGGAATGTTCAGTTTTTCATCGGGATCGCCCGCCGGAAAGCGCTCGTACAACACGCGCACGTCTTCGCTGATGTTTGCCGGCACCCACAACACTTGCTCGCCTGCCTCTTCGCTGACCCGATGCGGTACCTGCATACGCTGCAGCAGTTTGACGAATCCGCTCAAATCCACCGCCAGCGGCAGACGCAATACGGCGATGGCACTCATTGCAGTACCTCCGGTCGCTCGACATCGACCCAGACGAATTTATGTGGATCAAGACGGCTTTCCTGATCCAGGCGGTAGGCGACCAGCTTGCCGTAAAGCACGGCGCTGTAATCCAGGCAGGCCAGGTTCGGCCGGATTGGCGCCGGTTTGCCGCTGCGCCAGTAATGGCCGACGAACAGTAACGGCTCATCGACGCCATAGCGCAGCAAAGTGTTTTTCTCGGAAGACGTCAGTGGCGTACGGGCCACGGGGTCCGGCAAGGCGTCTGGCTGGAACACGATGTCTCCGTAAGTTTGCGGGTCGTCTTCCCAGAATTTGGTGCGGAAGAACGAACGCGTCAGGCCGTCGCCGCTGGTCATGGTCAGGCCATGGGGCAAGCGCATGTCGGTGCCGCGCAGCAACCGGTCGAACACGGTGCAGGCAAAACTGCCCGGGATGGCCGACGACTGAAGGAAATGTTCGTCGACGCACCCATTGGGGAACAGCGCCCGCAGCGGCTCGATCAGGCCGGCATCCCAGCAGGCGTGCACCACGCGGAAACGCCCGGCATCGACGAATAACGGTAGCTCATAGAACCACTGTTGGAAGTCGTGCCAGTCACCCGGGTGGTTTTCGAACTGAGTCAGGGTTTCATGCAACAAACGAGCATGGCGCGGGGTGTGTTCACGCACGAATTGTTTGCCACTGCCGGGCAGTGCCGGTGTGGCCCAGCCCAACGCGTTGAATTCATGGTTGCCCATGATGCACAACGCCTGACCGGCCTCGACCATGTCGTGAACAATGTGCAGCGCTTCGCGAATCCGCGGGCCGCGGTCGATGATGTCACCGACGAATACCGCCATGCGCGAGGCATGGCGCCAGACACCACCGTGTTTTTGATAACCGAGCCGGTCGAGCAAATGCTCAAGGGTCAGAGCGCAACCGTGCACGTCACCGATCAGGTCGTAGCTACGCGCGGGATCGAGCATCAGTCGCCTCCACCACCCAACTTGCTGCCCCAGCCGAGTTTGGTTCGGCAAACTTCATAGTAGTTGTGGTCGAGCGGGTGAATCAGCCGCAGCTTCTGGGCTTTTTTACTGACGGTGATGGTGTCACCGGGCGCGCAGGTGAAGTGGTTCTGCCCGTCACACGAGACTTGCGGGTAGATCTGCATATCCTTGGACACGACGATTTTCAGCTCACTGTTGCCATCGACCACAATCGGCCTACCCGACAAGGTATGGGGGTACATCGGCACAATCACAATAGCGTCGAGCTTGGGATGCATGATCGGGCCGCCCGCTGACAGCGCATAGGCGGTCGAACCGGTTGGCGTGGCGACGATCAGGCCGTCGGCCTTCTGGCTGCAGACGAACTGGCCGTCGATATACAGCTCGAACTCGATCATGCGGGTCGATTTGCCCGGGTGCAACACCACGTCGTTCAGCGCATCGCCCTGACCAATGGCCTCGGCGTGGCGGCGAACTTCGGCCTGCAAGAGAAAACGGTTTTCCACCAGATAGTGGCCGTCGAGCACTTCGGCGACTTTGACTTCCAGCTCATCAGGGCGGATGTCGGTGAGAAACCCGAGGCTGCCCCGGTTGATACCGAGCACTGGAATATTGTGCTTGGCCAGCGCACGGGCCGCGCCAAGCAAACTGCCATCACCGCCCACGACAATGACCATGTCACAGACTTCGCCGAGCATCTTGCGCGACGAGGTTTGCAAACCATGGCCCGGGAGCACTTCGGCGATGGTGTCTTCGAGGATCACGTGCAGGTGACGATCGAGCAGAAAGCGCTTCAGTCGGCGGACGGTATCCAGCACCTGAGAGCTGCCCAGGCGACCGATGATGCCGATATTACGAAATTGCTCCATGGGGCCCCTAAGCTCTGCGACGGCGAAAAGCTCGATTATGGGCGAAAGCGCGAGATAGACAAAATCCTTTCAGCCTCAAGGTGTGCTCGCGATTCGGGCTATGCTCGCAAGATGATCCTATTTCCAGATTTGCTGCAGTTACCCCACCAGTTGCGCCACCCCGAAGTGCGCGACCTGGCGTGGGTCATCCTGGCGCCGCCGATGCTCGGCGCCACGCCGTGGCCGCAACGTCATCCGCTGGCCGGCAGCGACTGGGTGCAGGCCCCGGAACGCCTGGAACACTGGCTGCGAAAGCTCGATCGCGACAGCTATGGATTGCTGCACTGGCTGGCCCAGGCGCGTACCCGGCGACTGGGTTTGTATTACGAACGGCTATGGCAATTCGCCGTGCAACACGCGCCCGGCATCGAGTTGATTGCCGCCAACATGCCGATCCGCCGAGAAGGCCACACGCTAGGCGAACTCGATATGCTACTGCGCGATCGCGACGGCGTGCATCACCTGGAGCTGGCGATCAAGCTTTACCTCGGCCCGCAGAACGGTGACGGACACGACACTGCCCAGTGGCTCGGCCCGGGTTGCCACGACCGGCTGGACCGAAAACTGGCGCACCTGAGCCAGCATCAACTGCCGATTTCCGCGCGCCCGGAGAGCCGCGAAGTGCTGGCGGCGCTGGATATCCAGCAGTTCAACGCCCATTTGTGGCTGGGTGGCTATTTACTCTATCCATGGCCGGGGCAGGCGGCCTCGCCCAATGGCGCGCACCCGCAGCACTTGCGCGGTCGCTGGCTGCATCAAAAGGATTGGCCCGAGTTTTCCGCGCAAAGTCCTCCCGGCCGTTGGCAACCCCTGCCCCGTCATGCCTGGCTGGCGCCGGCGCACTATCCTGCGGATCAAACCTGGAGCGCTGAACAGTTGGATGCCTGGCTGAATGAACTGGAGCCGCTGGCACCGGCGCAATTGCTGGTGCGACTGACGGAAAATGCTCTGGGCGATTGGGAGGAAGCGGAACGATTGTTTCTGGTGGCGGATCTTTGGCCGAATGTGCCTGGGCAAGGCTCTTGAAAGATCGCAGCCTCCGGCAGCTCCTACATGGAATGCGTACACCTGTAGGAGCTGCCGAAGGCTCGGGCCGCGTTCGGACGATCTTTTGATCTTGATCTTACATTTACAACCGAATCACATGCCCTTCCACCGGCGCAATCTGCCCATGAAACAAACGGGAAATAACCACCTGCGCCGCTTCGTAACCCTGACTTTCTATAACCTTCATTAACGGCGGTTCACTGCCCGTCACTTTCTTGAAAAACGCCAACAAGCCCGCACCAATATGCTCACTGACCCCTTCCGGCCCCCAATCGGCATTGCGCTTGCGGATCTGGATCGGCGCAAAAAAGAACACCGGTTGCGGTCCCTCTATGGCCGTCAACCGAGCCTCATCGGTACTTTGCGCGGAACCGGCGAAGCAGCTGTAGAGCAACTGCCCGGCAAAATGCTGGTGCACCCGATCGCGTAAATCGAGGTCGCCGGAAAAGTCCACGTACAGCGTCGGACGGTCATTGGGCAGGCTTGCCAATTGCGCGTAAGACACCGTTCGCTCATAACAACCAAGCGTTTCGACAAAAGCTTTATTGCCGGCGGAGGTCAGCGCGACCCGTTCCAGACCCGGATGATTACCCAGGCAAACCGCGGTGCCATAGGCGGTTTTGCTCGAGGCGCTGGAGAACACCAGTCGAGTGGCACCGAAGAACTGCTTGTCCTGCAAAAAATCCGCGAGCATTGAAGAAGTCAAAAACAGCGGTTTGAGCAGAATCTGCAGGTTTTCGGTTGCCGGGCTGTAGTACGAATCCCAACTGCAGCGGGTGTATTGGTTGTAGGCCGAGGTCAACCCGAGTCGATGCTCGGCGCCGTCGTAGAAACCCCGTTCCGTCACCCGTTCCGGACGCATCCACAAATGGCTCGCGATCGGGAAATACCCGTAGAAGCGCTCCCCAACCTTGATCCCGGACACGTCTGACGCCACGACATCAGCGAATCCCCAGGCCGGAACGTGGCCCCATTCCGCCAACCCTGTGGGAAAGAATCCCCAGTAGTTCATCGAATTGCCATAGGCGGCGTAGGTAATGTTGTTGGTCGTCAGTGCACAACGATCAATCTTCAAAATCACCTCGCCGGCCGCCGGAACCAGGCTTCGTTGCTCCTGTTCGATCCGGCTCTGATCGAGGGCGTTTTTACAGGTTATCAGCCGTGTTACCGTGCTTGAACTTTGCATCCTTCAGTCTCCTGCTGCGCAAATGTGGCGGGTAGCACCAGAGTAAAGCCAGCCGATGAAGAACGGGTTCGGAAACACCAAGGGCAGCGCGCCCACCCTCAATCCCCGTGCAAAACCGCTGAAACGGCCGACTCAGGCTAGGGCGATTTTCACTGTCGAAGCGATTTACCAGGCGTTTGTTCGGATTTGGCAAAGGGATGGCTGGACCGGTTTGACCACCCGGGAAGTGGCACTCGAAGCTGGGGTTGCGATTGGCACGCTGTACGACTATTTCCCGAGCAAGGAGGCGCTGCTGTCCGGTTATATCCGGCATCGACTGGATGCTTTGTTACGGCAGATGGATGAGTTGATTGTGCAAGCCAACGAGCTGGACTGGCGCACCCGGATCAAACGCCTGATACGTCTGACCTGCGATCCCGACGACGACCACCAGCCACTGTTCAACCATGCCGTGCTGCTCATCGAACACCAGTTCGCCGAACCCAAACATCATCGAAGGGTGTTCGATGAACTGTCGCAGAAATGGCACGAAGCCTTTGCGGCGTGCAGTGACTTGCCGGTGCCGCCCTCGCAAGCCACCGTCGACGCGTGGGTCATCATGGCTTGGGGCGGCCGGCGTTATTGCGTCACCACGCAACCCGCGGCGGGGCAAACCGCCGCATGGTTGTCGGAAATGGAAACGATGATCTTTAGCCGACTGGTCAGCGCTTCGTAAGCCGCAGCATCAAAGCTTTTTGTGCTGCTCGACCCACTTCCCGTAGGCATCGATGAATTTCTGCAAGAACGGTCTGACGGATTCGGACAGGTTACCCGCCTCGTCGAACGCCGAACCGGCACCACCGAGGTAGGCTTCCGGTTGCTGCATCATCGGTACATCAAGAAACACCATGGACTGGCGCAAGTTGTGATTCGCGCCGAATCCACCGACCGCTCCCGGCGAAACACTGATCACCGCACCCGGCTTGCCACTCCAGGCACTCTGGCCATAGGGACGCGAACCCACATCGATGGCGTTTTTCAACGGGGCTGGCACCGAGCGGTTGTATTCAGGGGTGACAAACAGCACTGCGTCGGATGAGCTCACCTGTTGTCGGAAAGTACTGTAGGCTGCCGGCGGTGCAGCACCATCGATGTCTTCGTTGTAGAGCGGCAGATCACCGATTTCGACAATGCTCAGCTTGAGGTTGGCCGGTGCCAGGTCCGCCAGCGCCAGGGCTACCTTACGGTTGATTGATGCTTTGCGCAGGCTGCCGACCACTACGGCGACGTTGTAGACATTGCTCATGGAAGACTCTCGATTGTCCGTGGGGGGAGCCTGTAGTTATAGATGATCAGGCGACGGTTCAACCAGTGAACGTAGGTATATCTGCGTCCTGATTATTTTTTTTATGTAGGAAAACTTACCGTACTCGGTGGCGGTCTATCCAACCGCACATTGAGTGATTTATCTCCAGAGGTTCTAAGCAGATGGCAGCAGTACTCGTCGGTCAGTTCCATGCAAGAGACGCGGAAGGCCGCATTTATTCCGTACATGAGTTCCAGGAATCCACCCCGCCGGCAGACGGATTCGCCCCCGTCACCACGTACAAGCTGGCCATTGGCGATCGTGTAAACAAGGTTGATGAAGATCAATTTCTGCTGGTGCAATCGGGCGTGACCATCATCCGTGAACCGGTTACGAACGTCACTTCATAACTCGACGTTATGAGCAGAAGTCATATGCGCAGACTTGGGTTAGGATTCAGCCACTGACTCCTTTCACTCGCTGAACATGGACTTCACGCATGCGCTTACGACATATCGAAGTGATCCAGGCGCTCCTGCAGACCGGTCACCTGGGCACCGCCGCCGAATGGCTGCAGTTGCCGGTGGCCGAAGTCGAGCGCATTTTGCGCGACGCCGAGGATCAGTTGGGTTTCATGCTGTTCTCCAGCGTTCGCGGACGCTTGCAGGCTACGCGTGAAGCCCGGGCGTTGCAGGTCGAAATGACCCGCGTCTACGATGCGCTCGAACCGCTGCAACGTCTGGCCAGCAGTCTCAAGCAATACCTCGCCCCGCCGTTACGCATCATCTGCACCCCGCCCCTGGCCCAACAATTGTTGCCGCAAAGCATCGCTGCGCTGCGCCGACGACTGCCCGACGCGCCTTGTACGCTGCAGAGCCAACCCACTCGCGATATCGTTCGCAGCTTGTTGCTGCGTGAAAGCGATCTGGGCCTGAGCCTGCACGATCCCGAGCACAGCGATATCCATTGTCAGGCGATTGCTCAAGGCAAGCTGCAACTGCTCGCCCCACACGGCTGGCTGCAACCGAAGCAGAAATACATCTCGCTACAGGACCTGGCGGGTCAAGCGATGGTCGGCCTTGAAGGTCATGACCCGCTCAGTCCGGCACTTGAAAACAAACTGCAGGCGCTGCGGCCGGCGCCGGTCATCCAGACCCGGGTTCAGACACACCAGATGATGCGCAGCATGGTCGAGGCCGGTGAAGGCCTGGCCATTGTCGATCCCTTCACCGCCCTCGGCGCCAAGTCGGCGGGGCTCGATGTTTGCCCGCTGGCGCCAGCGGTGCCGGTCACCCTCTACGCCCTGACCCTGAAGAACGACGAGCCCTCACCCGCCATTCAGAGCTTGCTGGCGATCATCACGGAACAAGCCGCGGCGATGCTGGCGAGCTGAGCGGATTTTCCAGCGGGTTATCGAACAATCGATACCAGAACAGCGCCACTTCGGCCGTATTGGGATCGATGCCGCGATAGCGCAGGTGATCAATGCCGCCAATCACATAGCCGCTGCGCTCATACAACCGACAAGCCCCAAGATTGTTGTTCTGGGTTTCGAGCATGATGCCCGGCAGCTTCTTCTTGCGACTCCAGAACTGCGCCACATCCAGCAACGCCTTGGCCACGCCATGGCGTCGTGCCGGGGCATGCACCGCCAATTCGTCGATGTGGGCAAAGCCGTTCCAATTGGTGCTGATCACCAGATGGCCCACGGGCTCATCGTCCAGATACGCCATGAAAATCGCACTGTCGGCGGCGTCGCGAAAGCTGCTGAACTCCTCGGGATCGATGCCATAACACTTGCGATAAGGGGTGATCGGCGTGACCCGCCACTGCTCCACCGGCTGACCTATTTCGGGTGTGCCGTAGGCGGCAACTTCAAAACTGAAATCACTGCCCCAGATATAAGCGGCAAAGCCTTCGTCGGCCACGCGCACCGACAGCCCTGGGTAATTCGGATTTATAACCGGTTGCATACTGGGAAAGGTCCTCATTCCTTGATGCAATCGACGGTGTAGTGCCGTCCATTGCCCTCGTCTTCGTGTTGCAAGCCGTGCACGTCAGCGACGAAACCGGGGAAGCTGCTATCGAACGTGCGAGCAAACGCCAGGTAGTCGATGATCGAGCGGGTCGACTCGGTAAAACGTTCGCCGGGCATGATCAACGGAATCCCGGGCGGGTACGGTACCAGCATGACGGCAGCGATACGCCCGTCCAGAGCATCGATCGACACCGCTTCGACTTCGCCACGCACCAGTTGATCATAGGCGTCAGCTGGCTTCATGGCGATTTCCGGCAGCACCGTGTACATGCGCTTGAGATGCTTGGCCGTGGCATTGCTGCGATAGCAGGCGTGCAGTTGATCGCACAAGTCGCGCAGGCCCATGCCCTGATAGCGCGCGACATTCTGTTGCGCCACACAAGGCAGGCAGGCGGCCAGACTGACGTTGGCGTCATAACTGCGTTTGAATTCGAGTAACTCGGTGAGCAGCGTGCTCCATTTGCCTTTGGTGATGCCCATGGAGAACAACACCAGGAACGAATAAAGGCCGGTTTTTTCCACCACCAGCCCGCGCTCCCAGAGGAATTTGCTGACGACGGCGGCCGGAATCCCACGCTCACTGAGTGCGCCGCCCGCGGTCAGTCCCGGCATCACCAGGGTGACCTTGATCGGATCGAGCAACACGTAATCGTCAGTGACGCCGCCAAAGCCGTGCCAGTCGGCCTCCAGTTGCAGCAGCCAGTCTTGGGTGACAACCCGGTCGATGCCTTCCACCGAAGGTGGCTGCCAGATGGAAAACCACCAGTCGTCAGCGGCGATGTGCTGGCGCAGATTGGCCAGCGCCCGGCGAAAACTCAGGGCCTCATCGAACATTTCCTGCAAGAGCGAACGCCCGGCCCCGCCTTCCATCATGGCCGAGGCGACATCCAGCGAGGCGATGATGCCGTACTGCGGCGACGTCGAGATGTGCATCATGAAGGCTTCGTTGAAGCGATCACGGTCAAGCTGCCGCGCGCCGCCGTCCTGCACATGGATCATTGACGCCTGGCTGAACGCCGCCAGCAGTTTGTGGGTGGAATGGGTGGTGAACACCAGCGGGCCGTCGTCGCTGCGGGACGTGCCCATACCGTAACGCCCGGCAAAAAACTCATGGAACGCCGCATAGGCGTACCAGGCCTCGTCGAAGTGCAACACCTCGACACTGTTGCCCAGTTGCTGCTTGATCAGCTCAGCGTTGTAGCAGAGCCCGTCGTAGGTCGAATTGGTGACGACTGCAAGTTTGACCTTGGGCGCCCGGCCTCGGGTCAACGGGCTGGCGTCGATCTTGGCCTGAATCGACTCCACACTGAATTCACTCAGCGGGATCGGGCCGATAATCCCCAGTTCATTACGTTCCGGACACAGGTACAACGGAATGGCACCGGTCATGATGATCGAATGCAGCACCGACTTGTGACAGTTGCGATCCACCAGCACCAGGTCATCGCGAGCGACCATGGAGTGCCAGACGATCTTGTTGGCGGTCGACGTACCGTTGATCACGAAGAAGGTGTGATCAGCGCCGAAATTCCTTGCCGCGCGGGCCTCTGCTTCTGCCAGCGGGCCGGTGTGATCCAGCAAGGAACCGAGCTCTGGCACCGACACCGACAAATCCGACCGCAGGGTGTTTTCCCCGAAGAACTGGTGGAACGCCTGCCCCACCGGACTTTTATGATACGCAACGCCACCGCCGTGACCGGGGGTGTGCCAGGAATAATTGGAGTCGGCGGTGTGTTGCACCAACGCCTTGAAGAACGGCGGCAGCAGGCCATCCAGATACTTGCGCGCGGCGCGGGCAACCTGGCGGGCGAGAAATGGCACGGTGTCTTCGAACAGATAAAGGATGCCGCGCAGTTGATTAAGCTCAGCCATCGCGTCGGCGGGGGCGTTTTCCAGGGTCACCTGTTCGCCCAGGGCGAAGATCGGCAGATCAGGGGCTCGCACGCGCGCCAGGCCAATCAGCTCGGCCATATTCTGTAACAAATGAGAATGGGCGCTGGCGTCTTCCGCTGCGATCAACATGCACGAAAGGCCGTGATGGGTCGAAGCCACCAGGCGCCCTTCGGTGTAATCCACGGCAGAGACAATGCTGAAACCTTCTTGCTCCAGCTCCCGGGCAATCCCCCGAACACGATCACCGGCGACGGTGTCGGCCTTGATGTCGCGGTGGACGATCAGGACCGGGAATTTCAAATCTTTGTACATGAGGCTCAGTATCCTGAGGCGGCAGACCAGAGCCTGCCAATCACCTCAGGGTAGAGGGTTGGAGCGGATGTGGCGAGCGGGATGCCCCATCCCGGACGATGAACGCACCCTTTTGTGGCGAGGGAGCTTGCTCCCGCTCGGCGGCGCAGCAGTCGTAAAACCTGCGAATTTTCTGTCACTGGAAAAAATGCGGGGGCCGCTTCGCGACCCAGCGGGAGCAAGCTCCCTCGCCACAAAAGCGTGTGCTTCTAAGCCTGAGCTTCAGCCTGAGCTTTGGCTTCAGCCAGTTGCACCCACAGCGCCGGAGCACCGGCGGATTTGGCAATGACTTCCATACGCGCCGCGTGTCGGGCCAGATCGTCTTCGCTGGCGCGGATGATGCGCGTTGGCTGACGGTCGGCTGGCAGGCGTCGGATTTCTGTGGCCGAGTTATCCGCACCTTCACCGGAGCCATTACCATCGGACGCATTCCCGGCCAACGACAGACTGGTCTGCCCGCCGGTCATGGTCAGGTAGACGTCGGCAAGGATCTCGGAGTCGAGCAAGGCGCCGTGCAGTTCACGACCGGAGTTGTCGACGCCATAGCGTTTGCACAAGGCATCGAGGCTGTTGCGCTGCCCCGGGTGACGTTCCCGGGCCATCATCAGGGTGTCGAGGATCGAGCAATGCTGCGTGATGTCAGCGCGATCCTGCTGACCCATCAGGGCGAATTCGTTGTTGATGAAGCCAACGTCGAACGCCGCGTTATGGATGATCAGCTGCGCGCCCTTGATGAACTCGAAGAATTCTTCGGCCACTTCAGCGAAACGCGGCTTGCCCACCAGGAATTCGTTAGTGATGCCGTGGACGCCGATGGCGCCTTCATCACTTTCGCGGTCCGGTTGCAGGTAAACGTGGAAATGCCGGCCGGTCAGGCGCCGACCGATCAACTCGACACAACCGATTTCGATAATCCGGTGGCCGTCGGTTACCGGCATGCCGGTAGTTTCGGTATCGAGTACTACCATCCTGTTAGCTACATTTTTGTAAACCGTCATCGATTCGCCGCCTCTAAATACGCGTCGAATCTTAACATATCGTCAGAGAAATACCGCAAGAGCTGAGGATCAGATGTAAACAGCGATTGACATTCTCTTCCACTACGCAGAGGTGTAAATATGAAATATACGATTAAGACCTTTATTGCGAATGGTGGCGAACGGTTCTCTCAACTCTACGACGCTGATACCCCTGGCTTCCCTTTGTTTTATCCAACCGCTTTCATTTCCCGCTCCATCAGGCCCTCCACTACGCACGAAACTCAAAAGGTATACCTTGCAGCGATAAAAAGAGTCTGTGAATGGGAATCCCGAAGGCACATTGATCTTTCCAAACGATTCCATTCCCGTAAATTTCTCAGCACCGCGGAGGTTGACGACCTCACAAGCTATCTGCGCGCCAGAAAATCTAGCGGCAAGGGAGATGTCATTAGCAACACTAAGTACAACACTTATCTTGCTTACGCAGCAGGGTATATCCGCTGGCTCACGCAAGAGGTTATAACCGACTTCAACACGTACGACGTTAGGGATGCAGTAAAGGAGCAAAACTCAAAGCTTCTGGGAAGAAAAAGGCGCAAGGCCGGTTCAAAAGCCGCAAGAGAGCAGCGAATTATCACGTTGAAACTACGTGCCGAATCTCGGAACCAACTGTTGGACCTGTTCGACCGCCCCTTTGACAACCTTCTGCTACCGCGAAATTCAGGTGCCAGACTTCGCAACGTTGTGATGCTGCGTGCTCTCTATGAAACGGGAATGCGGTTCGGCGAGCTACTAAGCCTGAAACTTAAGCATTTCATCGAAGCCGCTGGCGGCGATAGCGCGTACTTAGACATCGAGCGTAACCACCACGATGAGTTCGACACCAGGCTACATCAGCCAGTCGCCAAAACTCTGGGGCGCAGGGTACCAATCTCGGAAGGCCTCGAACAGCAGTTAATAGAGTATCGAAATAATTGGCGAGCAGAGATATTGAATGTTGGTTTTTCGGAAGAGGATTTCATTTTTGTTGTTCATCGTCGAGGGCGTAGTCAAGGTCAAGCGCTTCCTAAGACAGCATTTGGTACAGGCATTGCCAGCCTCAAGCGAGTTTTTAACGCGATTATTCCAGTTCACCCTCACCTCTTAAGACACGACTGGAACTACCGTTTTTCGCAATTAGTGGATAGCGAAGCCATCCCATTTGAAGAGGAGCGAACCCTGAGAGAGCAACTGATGGGTTGGGTACCAGGTTCGACCATGTCAAGGCGCTACGATCGCCGCCATATCGAGGAAAAGTCGCATGAAATAGGCCGAAAAATCGCTTCCGATACGGCGAGAACTCCAGCATGACCAGCAGAGGATCTTCAATAAAAACACCCCCACTATTTGATGTGGATACCAAGCGCACTGAACGTCCAGAGACGCAGGACGGAGTATTCTATTGGGATGGGGATACTCTTGTTTGTACGGGACAGCGCAGGTTCTTTATGGGCAAAGCACTTTCACTGCTGAACTCCTCCCTTAAATCTTCGTTCAAACAGAACATCATCTCATTTTTAACGAATGGCACTTATGGATCGCGTACTTGCGTAAGCATAACTGGGTCGCTTCTTACAAGTCTGAATGCATACCCTACCCGATCCTTTAACACTTCCTGGTTAGCAAAGGCATTAACACACTCGTCGTTCCTAAGAAGTAAAAAGGCTATAACACTTTTTTTTCTCCATTGGAAGGAGCACGACAGCAAGGTGATCAGCCAGAACGCTTTAAAATTACTGGATGATACTGCACCCTTTCGCGCAGGGCCGGGCAATGTACTTTCCGACGACCCGAATAAAAGCTGGCTCACCAACAATGAATATGACAGCTTGCTAAGAGCCATCTGGTATAACTACGACTGCAACACTGTCGGCACCCAAGCCACGCTCATGCGACTGCTGTCGATGCAATATGCAAGAAGACCCCTACAGTTTGCACACCTCAAGGTCGGTGACATATTTGACAACGACGGATCGGATATCTTTGCCCCTACAGGAAAAGTAATTAGCTTTCCTGGCGTTAAAGATCAGGGGGCCGAAATAGATTTTCGTGACAGCAAATTTGAATATCACGTTCTCGCGGATCACCTATGGAATTTATGCTTAGTTCAACGGCAAGAAATAAAAGAACTTTTTGAATACATGATAGGCTTCTCACTCACGAACGACCAACTACTCAACCTCCCATTTTTTTGCAGCGAATTACGGATCAAACAGGCTTTAGAGATCTTTGCAGACAAGCAACATAGTAACCTTATCGACAATTTAGACAACGCACTTTTTCACCTAAAAAAAATGCAGATCATTAATATTCTCTGCTGGAGAACTAACAGCCCTACTACCGACTATGGCGCAGCGAATCAAAAATTATCAACGTCGCGACCCCCTATCAGTCCACGCACAGGCCATACAATAATTATCAATGCTACGCGAATGCGTCATACACGGGCGCGACAACTCGCCCGAATGGGGATACCCAAATACATGCTTTCCCACTGGCTTGGTCATACGTCGGAGATGTCGTTGGCTGCCTATTACAACGATCCCGCGGAACAAGCGCGTCAACTCGATAAAGCAATGCAACCGGCACTTGCACCACTTGCAATGGCTTTTGCAGGAACCTTGATCGACTCTGAAGATCAGGCAACAAGGGCCAGCGACCAGACAAGCAAATTAGAATTCGTTCACCAAGGAGAACTGAAAAGCGTTGGCCATTGCGGCAAATACAGTTTCTGCGCAACGACCTCAGTGCCAATCCCCTGTTACCGATGCAAATTCTTCGAACCTTTGGTAAATGCTCCACACTCCGAAGTATTGTTTGCTCTTGAGCGGCGGCAAGCTGCGGAGGAACAAGTGTTAAAAATTGGCAGTCCACGGAACCTGTTAATCCCCATTGATCTTTCAGCAGACATTCGAGCTGTCAAAAATTGCATTGAGCACTGCAATGCGCGCAATGCCAAAAATGAGATAAATCCATGATCACCCAATTCAGGCCAAATCGCGAAATCTCTACGCAACACAACCTCACTAATTTCATCGCCATGGCCAGAGACAAGCTGACGCTGTGGTCTGATATAGACGGTTTCGCCTGGGATTCGTGCAGATGGCCAACAAATAAATCAACCATCCGCTTCTTCAACTTTGAAAATAGAGACCTGCCCCCTCGCAAGGCTCCTGAAACGCATCAAATGATGCATCCTGCTTTTGTTGACGTTGCTAAAGCTTACCTACGCTATACAAATACTGTGCGCCCTCAAAGCATGGTCACAGCTCAGATGCGAGCACTTCGAGTCATAGAGTTTGTCTTACGCAATGATATGCCAATACCTGACATAACCAAATTTGAAGAGCGACACTGGAATGCGATCATCAACACCGTTGAAGATCTACCTTCTCGAGCAGCTATTTGCGCTAAGACACTCAATGTACTTAATAAACTAGCCGAGCTTTTCATCCTAACTGCCGATCCGCGCTTTTGGACAAATCCTTACGTGGGTATGCAAAGTGACAAAGTCCTCAATAGAAAAAAGACGTTGGGCGAAACGGGATCGGATAAGGTACCAGATCAGGACGCCTTACTGGCTATTGCTGAGGTTTTTTCACAAGGCACAAGTGAAACGCAAAACCACACCGATGTGATGGTTACCTGTGTAACAGGGCTTCTGATGAGTGCCCCCATGCGCATTGGTGAAACCCTGCGCCTGCGCATCGACTGCTTGCGCGATGACATCGACAAAAATGGAGAACGCCAGTATTACTTCGCCTACTGGGTACCGAAATCGCGGCAATTTGCCCGCAAAGCTGTACCACTGACTATGACACCCGTCGCTATCGAATCCATAAAACGGCTGAGCGAAATAACAGAAGAAAGCCGATGTCTGGCCCGCTACATGGAGACTGAGCCACAGCATTTCTACCGACACTCAAACTGCCCAAATATTGCTGACGACGATGAACTCAGCAAAAATCAACTGATGCAAGCACTAGGCTATTCGACCCTAAGCAGCTGCCGAAGTTTTATAAAGAAACTCACCGGAAACTCCAAATTAACTGGCTTCACCCTGGATTCCTTATGGCAAGTTGTGCTTAAAGAGCACCATAGAATCAACCCGCATTTCCCTTACCAAGAACCCCCGCGCGATTCGAAGCAAGCACCTCTCCGCATGTCAGAATCCCTAATGTGTTTCCGTAGATATCAACTAACATGGTCTTATAAACCCAGCCCGGTACTACTCATACCTTACACCAATGGTACTTATGGAAGCTACTTGGAAACTGGAGACGCAAAAGCAAAAATAAGAAACTTCTTTCGCAGGAACGGTTACAGCACCATCAAGGTTAACTCCCACAGCTTCCGTCACCTTCTCAACAGACTCGGGCGTAACAACGGTATATCCGTTGAAATGCTTACCCAATGGAGTAGCCGCGCCACTATCCAGCAGACTCGAACTTATTTGTACGACGACCCAATAAAAGCTGCGGTGAAAGGCGCTGTCTTGCTAGGTTCAATTCAAGAGCAAGAACCTTTGAAACCGATCACGAATGAGGACGCAGAACTTTATGGACAGGGGCCTTTCCATCGCAGTCGCTATGGAATTTGCCGACGTAGTTGGAGAGCCGGACCCTGCAACAAGTTCGCCGACTGCCTCAATTGCTCAGAACTGCTTATGTGTAAAGGAGACAAGATAGCCGCCCAAATCATTCAAATGGATCGTGACAACCTCGTATGTACTTATACGGCCGCCCTACATGCAATAGCTCAAGGCGAGCGGGCTGCGTCGAGATGGACTGAAAAAGCAGGACCACAGATAGAAAAGCTCGATGAACTCCTGGCTATCTTGCATAATCCTGAAATACCTAACGGCAGCCCTATCGAAATAGCCGGGGAAGACTTTAGTCACGAGAAATTGATTGTGTCGGAGAAGGCTCAAGTAGCAGGCATAAAATTGCTAGAAAGACATGAATTGCGCAGCACATATGGCGATGACCTACTGGCATGCCTAGAGTTACTTCGGAGTAACGATAATGCCTAAAATAATCACAGAACAACATGAAATAAGAATCGCCCAGATGATCCGAAACTGGCCAGCCGAACATGCATTGGACTGGAACGCAGTCTGCGGTGGCGCTCAAGGCGTTTTGGGATGGGATAACCCGCCAACACGCCAGGCGCTCGACAAGAAAATAGCGATAAGAGTCGCCTATAAGAACAAGAAACAACATTTGAGGAAAGAAAAACAAAAGCTTTCGGAAATGCCAAGGCCACGGAGCACGCTGGATGCTATGAAGAAGATCTTCAAGCTTCAGGCAGAGAATGATGAACTGAAGGCAGAGATTGCCAAAATGGCCGAGATTGCAAACCGATTCATCTACAACGCAACTATTGCAGGCCTTTCACGAGAGCGACTGATGGCCCCTCTTCCGACAATCCGTGAGTCATTGCCACGCAAAATTTGAATTCAGCTATCTCGCTGAGCTTCTCTATCGCCCTACGATGAAGGAATCAAAGGTCACGCCTCTCACCTTTTTCGACGATTGATGGCGGATCCAGAAGTTGAAGCTCATCTTGCACGCGCGATAGAAATGTCCTGATATCGCCGGTTGCCTCTTTCCGCATATAGCACGCAGCCACCAAGGTGACCGGATGGATGTCGAGAGCGCTGCAAAGATCGTCCAGCTTATCAAGAGTTGGGCTCGTGCCACCTCGCTCGAGCAAGCTTACATTCGTCCGGCTGCTCACAAGCGCAAAATCCTCCTGCGTAAGGTTTTTCTGAAGGCGGACCTGTCTCAGCGTAGCGCCAAATGCTTTTCTCAGTTCCATTTTGCGATCTCACAAAAGGAACGATAAAGCGTCATTGCACAATATATGACTACAACATATATTTGTCATTTGTGATTCGGAGAGGCTTGCCATGAACCAAGAACGTGGACGATCGATGATCTTTTCCAGCCTATTCAATGACGATTTTCTAGCACGCCACTTCGTTCGACAGACAGTAATGTGTCCGTGGTTTTATCTGCAGGCGGAGGTTCGTGAAGGCAATGAATTCGTGGGGGAGATGCTCATGGTCTCTTCGTTTGATTCACTCAAAGACATCCTCGAGCAGCAGCATGACTCCTTTCGGGTCCGGTCAATCCAGTATGTCACCCCTGGTTTTGTCAACAAAACTGGGCAGTGGTGTATGGAGCCACTTCTGGAGGCGAGCGAAGCGCTCGGTCAGAGTGGAGAGCAGATACCCATTTTGACTGTTGCGGGTCGAACGTATTCGCAAATGGACATCAGCACTGAGACAGACTTCTCAAGCGTTAAGGTATTGTTCACCCACAAAACGGATAAACATGACTGATTTTCTGTAGGCAGCCTCTGCCTGAGTCGAAGAGGATTGCCTTGCCCTTTTAGCTCTGCCCTACTCAGATACGGTTTACAACAAAATCTTGTCCACAGCGATGCTGGGCACAAAAAAATGGTCACATAAACCAGGGATTCCTTATTTTTCAATCATCGGCAATCAGCCACGTGGCGAGGGATCGTCCAAATTCCCAGCGCGTTTCAAGGGCATGCCGGCGAAAGCGGTTCCTTCTACCTTGCTAAAAACATCAACAGCGTCGACGTTAAAAAAACTACGATACTTGGACGTTTTTTGCAGACGCTCAAGTTTGGCTCGGGCATTAGCTACGGTATCACTAGTGCTTTTAGAGCTCATTCATTGCTCCTCTTTGCTGTAAAGTACCGTAAAACAAAACCTGACGGAGATCATTCGATACGCGACTCGGAAATTAGGTCGTCCCAACATTCAAAACCGTCACTTTTTTCGGCGACGTACTCCTCGCGCAGTTAAATCAAAACTCAATCCTGCGAGTGGACCGCTAGGTTCTTGATCCGGATGAAAATGAAGCAGGCTTTCCAGTAACTTGTAATCCAGTTTATTAGGTCTATTGAGTAATTGGAGGGCCTCGCCGTCATCAACCTCCGCCTCTGATTCACTAACCCCGCCTTCCGGCACCAACGATTCAGGGCTAGTCAAATAAAGAGCGAGCAATTTATGGTGCGGGTAGCGGTTCTCAAAATGCTTGACCAGCCCCTTGAAAATGCTTTCACCCGTGGGTGTGCCAGCAACTCGGCGAATTACATAATCAGCGATTGCTAAGCGCACCTCGATCTCGTTTGAATCGAGTGGAAGATCCTCATACCCATCTTCAAACCGGCTATAGGGGCGATATCCAACGGGCTTGTCAGTCATCGTTCAGACCTCCTGCACGGGGTGATTTTGATAGGCCAAAAGGCCGAACACGAGATCCCGGCATTACGATTGGAGTGATCGCTTTTGCGGGATTTCGACGCTACCTGCAAAGTACTTCAACTCCGAAACAAATGAAACCACCGGAATCTTGTGTACGACCAGCGAAATCCAGCAGAGGACGCACTGCGCTCTCTTTCAAGCTGGAGGCTTCTGACACCCCATCAGCTTAGGTTTTCAACCAGCTAGTGGGGCGTCACATGGGTGATCTGAGCAAAACGTGCTGTAGAAGCTAGCTTTGACGAGATATTGATGATCAAGCGTCGAGCCAGGGACAGACTTGTTGATGCCGTGTACGCACTAGGTCGTGAAAGCCTTGAGCTTGCAGCGGATTATGTCAAAGCGGCTCCACATGGCATCTCACCAATTCCACGGCCACAACGATATAGCTGTTTCGAAAACGAGGAATTAATACCACGATAGCTCTACAAACTTATTAGCCGATAAATGGTAACTAATGGCTGAATTCCAGCGCCTGGACACCACTGAAAGGTTGGGTTTGCGAAAGCCAACCGTGTTGTGTTCATCCAAGTGTGCTCTCACCTACCTTGCTCAACGCAGGAACCATTATTGATGAGGCTCAAGCCAGCCCCTCCAACAGACCATCCTCGCGTAACATGTCAACTATCATCTCTTCTTCGATAGCATAGACACCCCGCGAAGTTTTCCAGACCAGTTTTTTTTCCTGCAGTGCCATGAGCGTTAGCTGCACATCTGACACCTCAACCACTGGGACGTTTGTAGCGACACCAGCTTTCTGTATCGCTTTGGCATACAACTCCATAGTCAAGCATTCGAAGGGCGCGAAACGCTCGCCCTTTGCACCCATCACACGAATGACTGCAGACTGCAATGGAGTGAGGCTATGAATCACCGTCTTAAAATTCGCGTTGAGTGCTACAGCTTGCGCTCGGACAAGCTCGGCAAAACGCACCAGGATGGTTTTGGTGTCCACGGTGACATCGAAGCGGATACCGTCTGCGGCTGCGCTGAGAAGCTCAGGCCGATAACCGCTCTCTCGAAACAACTGGAATACATCTGAAGAGTCGAGATCTTGTGGAAGTTCAAGTCCCTTGCAGTACCAATCAACGAAGTCTTCATCCAGCATTGGGAACTGCACCATTAAAGCCCCAAAAAACGCCTCATCGCTGCTGTTTCGAAGCATGGCAAGCTTATTTCGGTTCGATCCGATGCAAACGATACGAAGACCATAATGCTGCGAACTGTTAAGTTCGTCTCTGGCCGCCTTTAGCGCAAAAAGCGCTGCGACGCCTTCGTCTGACGTGATCGCATGTTGGGCTTCGTCGATTATCAGCACTATGAGTTGTTTCGACTCATCGGACAGTGCTTCAAACGCCTTGGTCAAATCAATTACTTTCCCGAGCCCAATGTTGTTCACGTCAAAATTAACGCGAGCGACACCTACCGTTCCCAACCCGGATGCAACCGCCAATTGGCTGATGAGTTTCTCGTTAAGTTCAATAGCTTCTCGGACAGTCTCGACGATGACAGTTCCTGGATCTTTCGTCAGGTCCTTCCAAAGATCGGCGTACAACACAATGGCTCCGGCGTCCTCCAAGGCAGGCCACAAATCTTCGCGGGCAAAAGTGGACTTCCCGGTTCGGCGTGGTGCTGTCAGAAAGACACCTGACCTGGCAGCACTGCCCACTACTACTTGCGTTATCAGCTTAGTGAGCCGTTCAGATAGCGCCCGTCGATGGTAAAAATTCTTCTGCGACATTGTTGGCCTTTGATGGGATCCATAGGGAATCAAAGAATTGAAGCCCTAATTTGAGCGGGATCTCGCATCGCGTCCAGTCAGCGTTGAAAGTAACTATATTTTAACGGTCAAAAAATCAGCAAAAATAATGGACTCAGTTCCACTTTATCTTTTTTTGACCAGACGCGCAGCGCTGACCAACCCCTCCAGCCAATCCTGATGCCCATTGATCATCGGGTTCGGTCGCGCCATGGCGAGTTCTTTGGCGGGTTTTCCCTTCTGGGTTTCTTGGGTGAGGATTCGAACTCGACCACCCGACAAATCTTCTATCAGCCAAGCATGGTGTACATCCAGGCGGGTGTCGCCCTCGCCCGCCCAGCCGTGCCAGGCTATCCGTCCCGGCTTACCTTCAACAGGCGGTAAAAACTCATTGCACTGTGCTTCAACAGGAAATCCGAAGGTTTCAAAGTAAAAGCGCGCACCGTCTTTCAGTTCAGGACCTGGGGCATTATGAAAATGGACGTTTGCGGAGTTGGCGTAATAGCTAGGCCACAGAGAAGCCTTGCTAAGGAGTGGCCAGATATCGGCAGCGCTGAGACCAGCGACGATGATTTCGTTAGAGGCAAAGTTTTCCGTGAAACCGGGTAGAAACCCTTCCGGCCAGATGATCTCGTTCATGTCCAACGCTCAAAATTAATGGATTGACACCATAATGAGTGCGAGCGTCATATAGAGCAAATCGCCATTCTAAATCTTGAGCATCATGAAATCTGATATCAGGCATCTCGATCTCAATCTACTCAAAGCCCTGGATGCACTGCTAGATGAACGCAGCGTTACCCGCGCCGCTGAGCGATTGTCACTGTCCCAACCCGCCGTTAGCGGCATGCTTACCCGATTGCGAGAAAGCTTTGGTGACCCACTATTCGTGCGAGCACAACGGGGCATTGTGCCCACTCTGCGGGCTGAGCAACTGGCTATTCCAGTCAAGCAACTGCTAAGTAATATAGAGTCTATCCTGCAGCCACAATCCTTCGACCCGCTCACTGCCACTATGACGGTATCGCTTGCTTCCACCGACTACGCCCTGCGCGCGATTGTTGTGCCTTTCCTTGGTTCTCTCAGAATGCTTGCACCACATATTCGTGTAGCCGTGCACCCCGTCGATACTCAACAACTCCTCGGTCAGTTGGATCGTGGTGTTATCGATCTGGCGCTGGTCACACCGGAAGACACAGCTTCCGGCCTACATTCAGCGCTGCTGTTCGATGAACGCTACGTCTGTGTCATGCGTACGGGTCACCCTGATGCGGTAGGCGAGACCCTTGCCTTGGAGCGTTTTTGTGCCCTTGATCATGTCCTGGTCTCCTCCTCTGGTGGATCTTTCCAAGGGGTGACCGATCAGGCACTCGCTCGTATCGGTAAGTCGAGGCGTGTAACCATCTCAGTGACCAGCTTCCTGGTTCTTTCCGAAATTCTGCGAACCACCGACTTGATCGCAGTGGTACCTCGGCGTTTGGCGATGCACTCCGCAGGTCTTGCCATTCTTGAACCACCGGTTGAGATTCAAGGCTTCAGCAAGACCGCAGCTTGGCATGAGCGTACCCATCACGACCCGGGTCAGAAATGGCTTCGCTCGCTGCTGATTGATATCTGTACAAAGCTGAATTGAGCTCTCAGGCAGCCCTTAGTTTCGCTACTAATAAAGTTCAAGGCCTAGGTTTCCGGTAGGAGCTAAGTTATCCACGTAGCGAACTATTACGCAGGCATAACGAAGAGTTCGTGAAAATAATTTTCCCGCTCATCGCGTTATCTTTTTTTTGCAAAAGCGTTGGCTGATTGGACAAAACTCTGACCAATCAGCGGATTCCATTGCACACCAGATTTGGCTTCTACACCTGGCTTTAGGCGCTGAGTTTCGTCGTAGTCACTCCATGGGTGCATGAACAAGGGCTCAGTGCTATCCAACGTCTCTAGGCGCTCCGCAAAGCCAGCGAGGTAAGCCACACGATCTTCAGCAGTCACACGGCCTGGCATCCATGCGGCAAATGGCGGTAGGACAGAGAAGCCGGTGTAAGCTAGGAGACCGTTGTGAATTGGCCAAAGTACATGCAGCAAATCCCCATCGATCCCGTTCGGCTCATAGAGCGTCGATGCTGTCCCAGTCGTCAGGCAAAGCATCGCCTTCTTGCCCTTGAACAAGCCCGTGTCGTATTTGCGACCGGCTGCATAGGCAAAGCCACGACTGAATACGCGATCGCACCAGCCCTTCAAGATCGAAGGCATTGAGAACCACCACACAGGAAAGTGGAACAACACCAGGTCAGCCTCAGCGACTTTCTGCTGCTCACGAACAACATCAGCACTTTGGCTATTCTGTACAAACGCGTTCTCTTGCTCACGTGAGAGATCCAAAAACTCCGCATTCTCTCGGTCAGCAAAATCTGCTGCAGACAGCACTGGATTCCATCCCATAGCGTAGAGATCGCTGACGACAACGTCGTGACCCAGGCCGGTCAACGTTTCCACCGCTGTGTTTTTTAGCGCTGCGTTGAATGATGCCTGCTCCGGGTGTGCATAAACGATTAGGGCTTTCAATGTGTACCACTCCGGCCTTGAAAGGAGGACTCAAAAACTTGAGCGATAAGCCCACACATGTCTGTAATGTCAATCGTTCAGCTTAAAGGCACGTCGAGCGTTCTCTGCTAAAAATGAGCGCTGCACGTCCTCTCCTAGATTTAATGCGCTAATCCCTTCCAAGCAGTCGGCAGGCGTCAACATAGGATAGTTAGTCCCAAACAATACCTTGTTTTTCCCCGCGCCTCGCATATATGCAACGAGCTCTGCAGGAAAACGTGATGCTTTGTAGGCTGATGTATCCACATAGACGTTCGGGTGTTTCATCATCAGAGAAATCATTTCAGACACCCAAGGAAACCCAATATGCCCGCCGACGATCCGCAGCTCCGGAAATTCATGCGCAACGTTATCCAAGTAAGGCATAGGCCGACCCGGTTCCGAAGGTCGCATCGGCCCTGCATGCCCGACTTGCAGGCAAAACGTAATGTCTAGCTCGATGCATTCGGCATACAACGGATAGTATCGGCGATCGTCCGGAGGCAATCCCCAAAGCCATGGGAGGACACGTAAACCCTTGAAACCAAGATCCCTGACACAACGGCGCAATTCTCTCACTGCGTCCATCGGTCGGCAGATGTCGACGGAGGCAATTCCAACGATTTGATCGGGATGCGCAAAAACTGAAGCTGCGATTTCATCATTGGTGATCATGGGGCCCAATGGCCCCCACCAAGCGCTAGCAAGTACTTTCGCCACACCTTGATCACGAAAGGTATCGAGCGCCTCGTCGAAGGTTATGTCCGGATTATCCTTCGCTAGCGCTTTCCAGGCCGTGGGCCATCGTCGCAGCGAATCGAACATAGGGTCCTGTAGGTATGCTTTGTTAGGGAACTGCATCCAGGCGTCGATAATTTCCAAAGCGTCTCACCTCTAAAATTTAAGATCGGTGGTTCCAGCAACGACCAAACAAAACAAGTCGGGTCCTTGAGACCCGCCCCGGGCCAGCTTTGTCTTGACATTATTGACGTGAGCGGTGCTGTTACATTTACTCAATTCAAAAGGCGAGCCGTGTTTCGATCAGATACCCATGATCTCCCGACGTCTTCTATCTTGCGCTCGACGATTGCCCTCCTCGCTCATCCCGGTTGGTAACTCCTGGTCTAGCAGGGTTGTTCGAAGCTCAATTTGTTGAATCACAGAGTCTTGCAAGGCCTTCTTGGACATAGCGTAAGCCACATTGCAATCAGGAGTGATGCAGCGGGCATAGGCGATTGCCGTGGAAAGCAAATCCTCCTCTTCGACCACCTCATGGAAGAACCCAAGCTTCTCGGCCTGTTCCAGAGAGTAGAGTTCGCCTTTGAGGGTGGTCAGAGCACCGACCTGGTTGCCCAGCGCGTATTTGATGATTTCAACATAGGCGGCGGGCATCGGAATGCCGATGGGAACTTCGTTTAAACCGAACTTGGCTTTTTTCCGAGCTGCAATCCGGAAGTCGCAATCCAATGCGGTAATCAGGCCACCCGCGATGGCATGCCCGTTGATTGCAGCGACCGTTGGTCTTGGGTATTGGAAGATTCGCAGATTGGTCGCACGGTATTCAGCGTACCACTGGCGAATACGTTCTTTGTTTTGGCTGCCGAACACGTCAAAGCTGTACTTGAAATCAATGCCGGCTGAAAAAACGTTTCCTTCTCCCGTCAGGATGACCGGCAACTCGCTAAACTCTTTTTCAAGCCGGTCGAAAGCGTCATGCAGATCCTTGAAGAAGGCGTCATTTTGCACGTTAACTTTATTGGTGTTCATGCGCACAACCGCGCACTCATCGACGACCTCAATTTGCCAAGCCATGTTAATTCTCCTCATCAGCTGCGCCTGCAAGCGGCGCAGTCATTAATTCACTCAAGTCCTAACTGATTGTGCGAGCATCTGGAAGTCATGCTGCGGTGTTAACACACCGCCAACGTGAGCTCCTCTTCCATCATTTCGCGCATCTTGAATTTCTGTACCTTTCCAGAAAGTGTCATTGGGAATCCGTCAACAAATCGTATATAGCGAGGGATTTTGTAACGTGCGATCTGTCCGTCGCAGAATGCTCGGATGTCGTCTTCACTGATCGACGCGCCCGCGCGCGGAACAATCCAAACGCATAGCTCCTCACCGTATTTCCGGTCAGACACACCAATCACTTGGGCGTCCTGGATGGCCGGATGTTTGTACAAAAATTCCTCGATTTCACGTGGTGAGATGTTTTCGCCACCACGAATCACCATGTCCTTGATGCGGCCTGTGATGCTGACATAGCCTTCTTCATCCATGGCGGCAAGGTCACCGCTGTGAATCCAGCCGTCGGCATCAATTGTCTGGGCGGTCTTTTCCGGGTCATCCCAATACCCCTGCATAAGCGAGTAGCCACGAACACACAACTCACCAACGGTGCCTATCGGGACAATGGCACCTGACTCTGGATTGATAATTTTCGCTTCCAGATGCGGGTGCACCCTACCAATGGTCGATACCCGCTTTTCAATAGGTGTTTCGCTAGTGCTTTGATAGCTGGCGGGGCTTGTTTCAGTCATTCCATATGCGATGGTCACTTCGCGCATGTGCATGTCACGCTCGACTCGCTTCATGACCTCGATCGGGCACGCTGTACCCGCCATGATGCCTGTGCGCAATGTCGACAGATCGAACTCCTGAAAGCGTGGATGATCGAGTTCTGTGATGAACATCGTCGGAACGCCATGAAGTGCCGTGCAGCGTTCGTTTTGGACTGCCTGAAGGACCGCCACCGGATCAAATGAATCGTTAGGATAGACAATGGCTGTGCCGTGGGTCAGAGCAGCTAGGTTGCCCACCACCATTCCAAAGCAGTGAAATAGAGGCACCGGTATGCAAAGTCGATCAGTCGAGGTCAGCTTCATGGCTTCCCCGAGGAAAAATCCGTTATTGAGTATGCCGCGATGCGTCAAGGCTGCGCCTTTCGGCGAGCCGGTCGTTCCGCTGGTGAACTGAATATTGATCGGATCGGTATTCTTAAGTGTTGCACCAATATGCCGGACGCTTTCATCTGCCGGATCGCCCGCAGCAATCAGGTCGCTGAAGCGCATGAAACCGGGAACCTGCTCTTCACTCAGTTGAATCACTGTTCGCAAGAACGGTAGTTTGACCGCATCCAGCATTCCAGGCGTTGCGCTGTCTATTTCAGGCGCGAGACTCCTGATCAACTCGAGGTAATTGGTGGTCTTGAAGGTCGACAGGGTTATTAGTGCCTTGCAACCCGCCTTGTTCAAAGCGTATTCGAGCTCGGAGGCCCGGTAAGCAGGGTTGAAATTGACGAGGACGAGGCCAATCTTGGCCGTCGCTAGTTGGGTAATCAGCCACTCGGCACTGTTGTTGGCCCATATGGCCACACGATCACCGGGCTTTAGCCCAAGGCTCAAAAACGAGCTCGCCAGCCGATTGGTCTCACATTGCAGCTGGGAATAGCTATACCGGATATTCTGATGACATGAGACCACCGCCTCATTTTCGGGAAATTTGGCAGCTATTTCGTCAAAAAAAACACCCAAGGTTTTTTCTATCAGTGGGATATCGGTAGCGCCACGAGAATAGCTGTCTTTTATTTTGCTCATTTTTATTGTCTCAACCTTGATTCACTTGAATTTCTAGTACTTCCCAATTCAGGTAGAGCGACAGCTCATTCCACTCATTGGTATCAACGAACATCCGGCTTAGAAATCGCAGCGTCCCACTTGCTTCAATGTACGAGTGTGGAAGGTCGTATAACATTGGCGATATTGACGTTTTTTGTGCCAGTTACGCCAAGCTAGAGCGCCGCTTGCGACTCGACTTGAATCTCGAGACCAGAGCATGGTTAGACATTCTCTGGCCGCGAGCACTCAGGGGTTACCAAAGTGGCAAGCTGTAGCTGACGATCAAACGGTTTTCATCCAGGTCGCTGAGGAAGTTGCTGCGTGTGGTGGCGTTGCGTAGCTTAAGTCCGAGGTTTTTCAGCGGGCCGCTCTGAATGACGTATCCAATGTCAGTATTGCGTTCCCAAGTCTTGCCTTCACTGAGCCCTGCGCCTCGATCGACGTTGTCACCGGAAAGATAACGGGTCATCAGTGTCAGCCCAGGCACGCCGAGGGCTGCAAAGTCGTAGTCGTAACGAACCTGCCAGGAGTGCTCGTCCTGGTTGCCGAAGTCGTTGATCTGGACCTGATTGATCAGCGCATCATCAGCACCGTTTACAAAGGCAAAGCCGGTGTCGCCGCTGAGGTGCTGGTAACCAGCACCGAAACCGTGCCCGCCGAGCTTGTAGGTAAACAGGGCTCCCAACGCATCGTTATCGACATTACTGCCGCCGTCACCGCCGGAATGGGCAAAACGGATATCAGACTTGAGGCTCTGCCCATCTCCTAACGGTAGCTGGTGCACCAGATTAACGAGGTGCTGTTTGTAGATGCCGTCGAGGCCCCCGTAGTAGTAACTGGTGGCGAGTGACGGATTCCATTGGTAGCGACCGCCACCGAACAGGAACTCATTGCTGCTCTTGGTCTGGCCCAGCACGATGTTTCGCTTACCACCGTTAAATACAGTGAGCTCCTCATTGTTGGAGGAATCCCGCTGATTGACTCGATCGATACGACCAAGATCCAGGTTCAAACCATCAATCTCATTGCTATTGATCCACGCACCCCGAAAGGTTTGTGGCATCAAGCGTGAATCGTTGCGCATCAACGGCGGTAAAATTGGCTGAAGGGTGCCGAGCTTGAGGGTGCTTTTTGACACGCGCAATTTGCCAGTCAGACCGGATTCGCCGTATTCGTCCTTTGCGCGCTTGGGCGCGCTGCTGTTGGTTTTGAGCAGACCTGTTCCGACCCGGTCGGGGCTGGAGTCAAGCTTCACACCGAGCATACCGATGGCATCAATGCCAAAACCAACGGGGCCTTCCGTATAACCGGACTCTAGGCGCAACATGAAACCTTGCGCCCATTCCTCCGCTTTGTTCTGCGCGGCACCAGCCTGGCGAAAATCACGATTCATATAGAAATTACGCAAATCGAGAGTGCCCTTGCTGTCCTCCAGAAAAGCTGCACTGGCTGACCCTGCGATGCCCATAGCTGTTCCCGTGCAAAGCATATGGATGATAGTTTTCAAGTTGTACTGCATGGAAAGTCTTCCTCTCGCTATTGTTATTGTTATTGCTGTTTTTTGTTGTTGTACGACCGATATGCACGTGCGAGCGCTGCCGAGATAACTTTCTCGACTTCACTTAAAACTCGAAATTCCATTTACTAATACAAGACATGAGCGTGAGCTCAACGGAATAATCCGGCCCTCAAATACTCGAATAACTTAATAGTTGAAAGAAACGATGTAGCGATACTTATTTTGCCGTCATCCGTAATGCTCCATCCAGGCGAATGACCTCGCCATTGAGCATCGGATTCCGAATGATTGATTCCACCAGTTGAGCGTACTCACTGCCACGTCCAAGGCGCGATGGAAACGGCACGGTCTTACCGAGGGAGTCCTGCACATCCTGCGGCAAACCCAGCAACATCGGAGTCTCGAAAATACCTGGAGCAATGGTCATGACCCGAATACCGAAACGTGCCAGCTCGCGGGCGAT
This sequence comes from Pseudomonas fluorescens, assembly GCF_000802965.1. GTDB lineage: Bacteria > Pseudomonadota > Gammaproteobacteria > Pseudomonadales > Pseudomonadaceae > Aquipseudomonas > Aquipseudomonas fluorescens_A. The sequence goes on from NZ_JSAK01000002.1 coordinate 88,486, forward strand.
CGGCAGAGTCATGCCTACGACGCCTGCTTTGGACGCCGAATAAGCCGCCTGCCCGATCTGCCCATCAAACGCCGCCACTGAAGCCGTGTTGATGATTACTCCCCGCTCACCTTCTGCATTCGGAGTGTTTTTGCTCATCACCTCGGTGACCAAACGAATGGCATTGAAGGTGCCTACGAGGTTGATCATGATCCCGCGAGTGAAAGTGCTCAGTGCATGAGGGCCTTCCTTACCCAGAACCTTCTCCCCTGGTGCAACACCGGCACAACTGATCAATCCATGTAGAGCGCCGAATCGGGTCAAGGAAACATCGATGGCCGCTCGTGTTGAGTCTTCATCGACAACATCAGTGTGGACAAATAGCGCCGCGTGTCCCAGCTCATCCGCCAGCGCTTCACCGGCAGATACATTGAGGTCCGCGAGCACGACCTTGCCGCCGCCTTCCACCATTTTTCTCGCGGTAGCCGCGCCAAGACCCGAAGCACCACCGGTGATGAAAAAAACGGAACCTTCGATATTCATTAGAGTTCTCCAGAGGGGTTAAACAGATACGCCGAAGTTAGCTTTACGCCGCTGGCAAAAGGCGCTAACGCCTTCTTGAAAGTCAGAGGTCGCAGACATTTCAATAAACATTGCTTTTTCGGCTTCTAGCGCGGTTTGCAGGTCGTGATCCAGTCCGTCGCGCATCAGGCGCTTAATCCCAGCCTGCGCCGCAACAGGTCCATTGGCTAAGCGATGAGCCATGGCAAGTCCTGCCATCTGTAGCTCATCAGCTGGAACGACTTCAGCAACCAGTCCGATATCTTGTGCCTGGCGGGCATCCAGTTTCGGATTCAGCAGAGCGATCTTCATTGCCCTGTGCAAACCAACATGCCGTGGAAGGTGCCAGGTCCCACCGCCATCCGGGGTAGCACCAATGGCGCTGTATGCCATGAGAAAGCTTGCATCCTCTGCAGCCACAATCAGGTCGCAAGCCATGGCAAGCGAAAGGCCAAAACCGGCTGCCGATCCGCTGATCAAGCCCAGCACAGGACAAGGCAGTTGCGTCAGCCCGATGACGGCCTCATTTACAGCGCTGATGAGTTGCTCCAACTCTGCGGCGCAGGCGGCTTTCGAGACTTTGAGCAACGTATCGAAGTGCCGGACGTCCCCTCCCACCATGAAATGTGCCCCGCTACTGCGCAACACAACAACCCGAGGTGGATCGGTGATGAGCGTGCGTACAGCGTCTCTCAGGGCAAACCCCATGGAGAGATCGAAGCTGTTGCGCGTTTCTGGCCGATCGAGGGTGATAAAAGCGAGTGCCCCTTGACGTTCAAGGTGAACGAGCAAGCGCTTAGGCGTGGGAGTGTTCATTTTCTTCCTCACTGGCGTCACTGATTTGTGTTGCTGATGCGCTCGGCGAGCAGCTCAAGCCTGTCGCCGCCCCAAAAAAGCTCGCCGCGATACACGAAGGTGGGGGCTCCGAAAACGCCCATGCTCTCGGCTCTTTCGGCTGCCGCCGTTAAGTCTCGCTGTGCGTGCTGCTCGAGGTAACGGTGCCAATCCGAGGCCTTCAACCCCGCGCTGATCAGGGCTGCCTGAATCTGCGCTGCGGACTCCAGATCGAACTCCCGTTGCCAGAAAGCAGCCAACAACGGGTGACAGAACTCCCAAAGCCGATTCATCGACTTGGCGAACAACATTGCCTGGCTAGCAAGCGCCGCATCCCAGAGCTTTGTTGTTGCATGGATCGTGACCCCCTGCTGCTGAGCGAGCCGACGGCAATCCATATATAGATACTTCAATTTCGAAACTTCTCGACTCGAGCGCTGCTCTACCTCACCGCCATACGCAGAGCGAAAGTCGGTGATGTAAGGCCACCAGTCAAAGGTCACTCCACTGCGTTTTGCGAGCGAAAAAACCGGTTGTAACGCAAGGTAAGAGTAGGGACTTCGCAAATCGATAAACACGTCCACTACCGGATCATCAGGTTGGCTCATGGTCCGCTCCTACCCCGCCCGAAACAGGTTGTGCTTGGCTTGCTCCGAAGTAGTGACGTCGACCCAACGATCCTTCAAAAGCTCGATTGCTTGCCCGACTGCTGGCCGGCTACGCACCCTGCCGTACCAGGCTTTTACGTTCGGAAAGTCATCGAGCGTGATTCCCGTCATCTTGTGAACACGGATCCAAGGGAAGCACGCCATGTCTACGATGGAGTAATCACTGCAGATGTACGCTCTCGTTTCGAGCCGATCATCCAGGATCTTTAGAAGACGCTTGGTCTCGGTCTGATAACGGGTAGTTGCGTAGGGCACCTTTTCAGACGCATATCGAAAGAAATGTTGAGCCTGGCCCATCATCGGCCCCAGCCCTCCCACCTGCCAAAACAACCACTGCAGGACTTCTATGCGCTGACGCACATCCTGTGGCAGGAAGCGTCCCTCCTTCTCCGTCAGGTACATCATGATGGCTCCGCTCTCAAATACTGTTACCGGTCCGCCGCCATCAGAGGGCGCGTGGTCAACGATCGCTGGAATCTTCCCATTCGCGTTGATCGCCCTGTAGCTCGGCGTGTGCTGAGCACCGCTAGTAATGTCGATTGGTACAACCTCATAGGGGATCGCCAACTCCTCCAGCAGGATGTGCAATTTATGCCCATTAGGGGCTGGCCAGCTATACAGTTCGATCATGAGATTTCTCCAACAACAGATACGCGTTCTTCCCGCTGACAGTTCATGTTTGCTCTAGTCAGCTGCGACCGTTCAAGGCGGTCGCAGCAGATGATCAGCTACAAACTGAGGCGTTTAGCGGGCGCAGAATCTCGTCGTAATCATCCAACGAGGGAAACGTGAGCGACGGCCGTTGATCCAGCGTCAGCAAGTGCTGGCGGTACTGTTCCAGGTATTCCAGCCGCGCCTCTTGGCTGATGTAAGGCACGTGGAACGCCACAAAGGGTGGCAAGACGGTCAGGCCGACATACCCGAGCACGCCGCGCTGTATAGGCTGCAACAACGCTTCAAGTTCGCCATGCACCGCACCAGGACCGAACATATGGTCTTGACCTCCCAGAGAGAACGCGAGCATTGCTTTCTTGTCCTTAAGGCCACCACGGTCATAGATCCTGGCTCCTCCGTAGCAGTAGCCCGAGATGAAGACGCGGTCGAACCAGCCCTTCATGATCGCCGGCATGCTGAACCAGTAAATCGGGAAGTTGAAGATGATCAGATCGGCCCACTTGATCTTGTCCAGCTCTTCAAGAATGTCGGATGCCAACGTTCCGGTGCTGTAGCCGTTGCGTTGCTCCAGCGCATAAACAAGATGATCGCTATTAGCACGCTGGTGGAAATCGTCAGCGCTGGCCACGGGATTGAATTTCATTGCATATAAATCAGACACGATTACGTCGTGTCCCTGTCCGCTTAATGCTTCAACGGCAAGGTTCAGCATCGACGTATTGAATGACTGAGGTTCGTTATGGGCATGGACGATCAATACGTTCATGGGAGCTCCTGTGAGTGACTATGAGGTCACTGTACGGAACAGGCAGTCAGTGCTAAATTGGCATTATTGACTAATAACATGCGGATTTTGCCAACATGAAACCGGCTCCTCTTCGTGCAGCAATTCTTGCCCTTGATGGGTGCTATGCCTCGAGCCTCGCTGGTTTTGGCGATGTGCTGCATGTCACCAATGCCCATTTGAGTCGACATCAACATAAGACGGGCACTGCGATGGCACGCTCGTTTTCGTGGCAATTCGTTTCGCACAAAGGCAGGCCGGTAACCGCGTGCAATGGGCTTTCGCTAAATACCGCCGTACCGCTCCCTGAAGAAAAGCTCGATATCATCTTCATCCCTGGCCTGTATTACTCTGGGCATGATGGTTTCGAACGTATGCTGGAAGCGGCCGAGCCGCAGCGCGAATGGCTCAAGGCGCAATGGCGTGAGGGCGCAGCGCTGGCGGCGAATTGCACCGGCACTTTTCTGTTGGCAGAAACCGGACTACTGCAGGGTCGCCAAGCCACAACCACCTGGTGGCTGGAAAGGTTGTTTCGCGAACGCTACCCGGGCGTCAACTTGCAATTGAGATCAATGGTGACAGAGCAAGATCGTCTCTGGTGCGCAGGAGCCTCTGCGTCTTACTTGCTGCAGGCCGTGCGAATGGTGGAGCATTTTTGCGGCGCGAATACGGCCACGCTGACGGCCAAGACCATGCTGATTGATACTAGCCAGACGACTCAACTGCCCTATCTGCCGCTCCAGATGGAAACCGTGCACAGCGACACGATGGTTGCCAAGGCACAGCACTGGCTGCTGAAACATTTCGCCGAGGAAGTGAGCCTGCCAGAACTGGCCGCTGCGCTCTCTGTCAGCGTTCGGACCCTGATCCGTCACTTCAATAGCGTGCTCGGAACTACTCCCCTTACCTACCTACAGAACTTGCGCATAGAAATTGCAATGACCCTGCTCGAAAGTGGTGATCTCAGTATTGAGGAAATCGCAAATCAGGTCGGCTACCAGAATGCCAGTTCATTCACACGGCTGTTTCGCAAGCAGGTCGGGGCGACACCCGCGGCTTACCGCAGTCGGTTTACGTCAATGGCGATGGTTTAGCAGTTTTCATTCGGTACGGGCGAAATTGCGAATTTGCGCTCCACATGGCCACCCGCATGCATTCAGGCTGATCGGTCATTTGCACTATATTTCACCTATGCCCCGTAGTTTTGACCTTCATGCTCTACGGTAGAAGGCTCGACATCGCTGCCAATGGTGGCGACAGGCAGAGATCGGCTGATTCTGTTGAAAAAGTCGGATTTTCAAATGGCCTGAACTCAGGCACGACCACCACCGGAGAACCTACTCACCACATTGAGTGGTTTTTCGGCCCTTCGGTGACCTTTGCTGCTCTGTTATTGGGTTAATTTGAGGTTTTTTGCTTGGTGCAGGCGCACCTATCCCGTGACTGGTGGCCCTTGAGATGAAAATTTGGCCAGCCGTCGCAGGTTCTGCACCGCAGCGGCCAGCGTGAATTCATCCGTCGCGCCACTCATGCCACGTAGCCGCAGGCGATCCAATTTCAGGATGCGCTTGAGGTGGGCAAACAACATTTCGACCTTTTTACGTTCGTGGCGAGAGCGCTGATATGCCGGCGTTGCTGCAATGCGCCGAGCCACATCGCGAGCGGCTTCATGGACGCTGCGAGCGATCTTGCGGAACGCAGTGTTCGGGCAGCACTTGGCTTTCATCGGACACGTAGCGCAGTCGGTCTGCCGGGATCGGAAGATGATGGTGTTGGCTTTGGTGACGTGTGAACGCTCATTCTTGAAGGCTCGCCATTCGCTGCGCAATGGGTTGCCGGCCGGGCAGCGGTATTCCTCAGCCTCTTCATTCCAGTGGAAATCGTTACTCGAAAAACTGTCGTTCTTGCGCTCGGTTTTGTCCCACACCGGCACATGCGGCTCGATGTCTTTTTCCTCCACCATCCAGGCCAGCATCGGAGCTGTACCGTAAGCGGTGTCGCCGATGAGGCGCTCTGGCTTGATGTCGAACTGCGCTTCGACCCGTTCGATCATGGTCTTGGTGCTCTCGACTTCTGCGGTTCGATGAGCCGGTGTGGGTTCCACATCCATGATCACGCCGTGCTCGGTATCGATCAGATAATTCGTGGAGTAAGCGTAGAAAGCTGGGCCGCCTGGAGCAGCGGTCCAGCGGGCTTGAGGATCCGTCAGCGACAGGCGTTTCGGTAGCGTTTCGGCCAAAGCCTCTTCATCGAGGCTTTCAAGGTACTCACGCACGGCGCGGGAGCTCAAGGCCGGATCGCTCCAGTTGACCGGTTCATCACCCGGTACGCCGCGCTGCCGACTCGCATCCGCTTTGATGATGCTGGCGTCCACGGCAAAGCCTTCGCCCTTGACCAGGCCGGCGTCCATGCAGCGACGCAACACTTCATTGAACAACCAGCGAAACAGATCGCTGTCCCGAAAACGGCCATGTCGATTTTTCGAAAACGTCGAGTGGTTGGGGACTTCATCTTCAAGGCTCAACCGGCAGAACCAGCGATAAGCCAGGTTCAAATGGGCCTCTTCGCACAACCGCCGTTCGGAGCGGATGCCATAGCAATAGCCGACGATCAGCATGCGAATCATCAGTTCTGGATCAATCGACGGACGCCCAATCGGGCTATAGAAATCGGCGAGGTAATGGCGCAGGTCGCTCAGATCAAGACACTGATCAATGCTGCGCAGAAGGTGATTGGCTGGGATGTGATCTTCAAGGTTGAACGAGTAAAACAGTCGCTCCTGCCCACTCGATAACTGTCCCATCATGCTGTGTGATCCCCCTCCGGCCAATGCGGAGATTTTGCCGGAGGCCAGCCAGGGGAGCTACTTTTTCAACAGAATCGGCTAAAAGCTGACACTCACTCCATTGCGGGACAAGGCCGCGGCATGGAAAGTCAGTGCCAGCAGGGTACCCATGTCATAGCAAATTGGGAGACGATGTACGTATACACACGCTCGCCCTCGTCGGGTTCCTGCTCTGACCGCAGGGGCTGTTGTTACGGAGATGAAATGACGTTTCCCCCCTTGCACAATTTTAAAGTGTTCGAAAGCGTAGCCCGCTTGGGCAGTCTGGCAACAGCCGCGATTGAGTTGCACGTCACCACTGGCGCAGTGAGCCAGCAAGTCAAAGCGTTGCAGGCCAGCCTCGGAATAGAGCTGTTCGAGAAGCGCGGTCGTCAACTTGTGCTGACCGCCAACGGTCGACTCCTACAAAAGCATGTAGCGAACGCAATGAGCGAAATCAGCAACGCGGTGGCATCAATGCAGACCGGTTCCGCTGCAGAGCAAGAGGTCGTCGAGATCACCTTGTCCATTCCCCCTGCGGAGGGAGTGGAGTGGCTGACCACGCCGCTGCTGCGCTTCATGGAGGCGTCGCGCTCGGTGCGGGTGAGCGTGATCACCGCCCCGGGCATACCGCAAGTAGACTGGCGTCGCGCCGATATCGCGGTGGTCTACGGTTCTCCGCCATGGCCAGGCTTATGGTGGCGTCTGCTGCACGGCATTCGCATGACGCCAGTCTGCAGTCCGCAATTCTTGCGAGGGCCGAAAGCCATTCGGGAAGTGCCTGACTTGGCTCGACACCGCCTTCTACACGAAGACAATGAGCGCCAGTGGCAGCAATGGCTGGCCGATGTTGGCATCAGTCGTATCGGCGAAGAGGATATCTTCTTTGAAGATTTCGGCATGGTCTTGCAGGCAGCACGGGACGGTTTCGGCGTGGCGCTGAGCGATGAACTCGTTTCCGCCCGCGATCTCGATGAAGGACGATTAGTGCGACCGCTGTCGATCACCGTGCCTGCGCTGCACAATTACTATGTTACCTGTTCCGAAGCAGCGCGCGAACGCCCGGAAATCCGGGCGTTCATCGACTGGTTACTCGCTACAGCCGGGCAGCCCGATCAGTAACCGTAGCCACGACCATCAGTAAACTGGATGTTGGTGAGAATGCTGATGTCCTTCTCCACCTTGTAAAGCTCGGAACTCTTGATCAGTTCCGGATCGCTGAACGCTTCACCCTTTGCGCGCCCCGCCAGGATCAGAGCCATCTTGTCGCGAATCGCCTGTACGTCCGCGTAGGTCATGGCTGGCACCTTGGTTGGATCCTCGTCCGCATGAGCGCCATAGATGGCGGTCTTCTCATTGATAACCTTCAGCGTGGCGTCGAGAGAAGCAACGTAGTCTTTGAGATTTCCTGCCAACAGCCAGGACGGGTAGACGTGATCCCCGGCCAGCAAAATGTTGTGCGTCTCATCGAAGAGTGCCACTTCGTCCCGCGTGTGACCGGGCACGCTGATCAGACGCACCTTCAGACCACCAAGGTCGATGGTCTCGTCTGGCTGTATTAGCCGCGCTACCTTGAAGGGCGGTACGACCATGTGATCGAAGTTGCCCAGGTAAACCGGCTCAGGAACACGGTAGAAGTCATCCTTTCCCCTGAACTGACGAGTGAAGGGCGTATCCACCAAATAGATGCTTTTAAAATTGTGCAGGCCGCCAAGGTGATCGAAATGCAGGTGTGAGGGCAGCATCGAGAGCGGCTTGTTAGTGATTTTACGAGCCACCGAAGTGATGTCTTCTTTCTGATTGGCCCCCGAATCAAACATCAATGCCTGATCCTCCCCCACCAGCAAATACGAAAAGTTCTTCTGGTAGTAGTTGGGTTCGCCGATGGCGTAGAGGAAGTTCGATAACTTATGCACCACAAAGGCCGGGCTTTGCGCAGTGGAGGCTTCCTGGGCCTGTATGGCAAATGGCGCGGAGAGGATAACGGAGGAAACTAGGGTCAGGACTTTTACGAGTTTGCGCATGGCGTGCGAACCTTTTCTCTTATTGTCAGCGGATGGCAGAGTGCTTTCTGCAGTGCCTATCTGACTGGCTACCGGTGCGCACATCAATGGATGATTTTTAAAGCAGGACACTTCAGTTCAACTAAAGCGTGTGTCGAACCGTCAGCTACCTTTTCGATCTCTGAAAGTAAAAGTCGAAGATCGACCCCGTTCAGTCTACTGAGCGCAGCTGAGATAGAAGGCATCGCCCCTTCAAATTATCCATCATATGAATAATGCATGTGAAAACATGTGATTTCCATAATTCCTGTGGATTGGAGAGTATTTGCCCATCGAAACCAGCCATCTCCAAAGGGGAATGCCATGTTCAGTAAGGCAGTAGCTCTCGCACTTATCCCGGTGGGTACCGCATTGCTGGCAGGCGCAGTCCTGCCCTTCCAGGCCGCCAGTAACGCAGCCGTGGGCCGAGCGTTAGGGCACCCGCTTTGGGGGGCGTTAACGTCGCTGTTCGTCAGCTCCGTTGTGGTGGTGATTGCACTGTTAGTCATGCGGGTAGCTGCGCCGGATGTCGGCAAGGCTTTGCAGGGATCCTGGTGGTTATGGATCGGCGGCATTTTGGGTGCCGTGTACGTAGGCAGCGCAACGGCCATCACTCCCCAGCTAGGGGCTAGCGGATTTCTACTGCTCGTCGTCGCGGGACAGATTTTGGCTTCCGTCCTGGTTGACCATTACGGATTGATGGGACTTCCCAACAAACCGATCACTTTCACTCGACTGGCAGGGGTCGTGCTCATCTTTGGAGGTGTATTGATGGTTCAGGGTATCGGCACTCCAACGGTTGATAACAGCGCTACCCAAATCAGCAAGTAACCCGCTCTACCCGTTTTATGTAAACCCGCAACGCAACCGCAACTTTCTGACTCACGATAGGAGATACAAAGATGAACTTCGTAAAACTTCAGTTCAGCGATGGCCGTCCCGATGTTGAAGGTATCGATAGCGTCAACGCTGTCTTGCGCAGCGTGGGTGTGCGCGCCAGCACTGTCTCGATTCCCGAAGAAGCCAAGCCGATTCTCAAAGGATCGCTAATTAACGCCATCAGTGAAGAAGATCAAAACAAGCTGCTTTCAATATTCAGTCTCAACCGTGCTGAACTGTTGGAGCAAATCCACCTCGCAGGCCGTACTCCTGAGGTGCACCGTGGTGGCTACCTGGGTACTCGTGAGGGAGATACCGCGCCCTATCCAAAAGTTTACGACATGAAAGCCATGACCCCAGAGATGCGGACTTGGGCTCTGAATCGTTATGGTCGTCTTCATGTAAACACTTCGGAAAATGGCGCGGGCATTGATGAAGTGATGACGGTGGTATCCGGTGGTGCTTTCACCTGGATGTTTGTGCTGTCAGATGGCGTCCTCGCACGTCTGACTGTGCATGAGATCAATCCTGAAGGGCCTGCCGTGCGCCTCAGCTATCCAGGCTTCGGCATGCACGCCGGCTACATGGATCCGCACCAAGGCGTTATTGTTGCCTACGCCCATGGGCCGGAAAGCTTCACCATTCGCTTCGATGAACCCAGTGTGGCGCATGCCGAGTTGCTCAATACCAATCCTTGGGTCGACTTCTCGGGTGAGGTGCCTCAACTGTTTTCGAAGGTCAACTGAGTCGTCGAACTTGGTGCACGCATCGTGAAGAGTGCCCATCTGAAGATTCGAAACTGGATGGGGACTCAAATCAGTGATCCGACAGGAGTGATCGTAATGCGCAGTTTTTCAATTCAACGTATCGACCATGTTGTACTGCGGGTGCAGGACATTGAGCACAGCCTGGCTTTCTACACATCCGTACTGGGATGTGATGTCAAAAAGCGCCGTGACGACCTTGGCATGATTCATCTGAGCGCAGGGACATCCATGATTGACCTGGTTGATGTGAACGGGCCGATCGGTCGTCAGGGTGGGCAGCCGGCGGGTAAGCAAAGACACAATGTTGATCACTTCTGCCTTCGCGTTGCGCCGTTTGATGAACAGGCCATTCTCCGCCACTTGGCTGCTGCCGGTGTCTCTGCTGAAGAGGCCGTGATGCGGTATGGGGCGGAGGGAACAGGTTTGTCGATTTATCTCAATGACCCCGATGATAATCAGATCGAGCTGAAAGGCCCTGCCCTGCAACCCTGACGGGATGTCAGCCTGGCTGAGAGCATTCGAAAACTGCTTCGCGCAGCCAGCGATGTGCGGCATCCCCCTCTTTCCTGGCGTGCCAAGCCTGCTGATAGGCGAATCGGGGGATATCAATGGGCGGGTCGAATTGCCGCAGCGATTTGTGATTTCGCATCGGGCCTACCGCGCGACTGGCGACCGTAAGAATCAAATCAGTACCTGCAAGCACGTCGACTGCAGCGCTCCAGTGGGGCAATGCCAAGGCAATGTGACGCTTCAAACCTTGGGTGGCCAACGCCCGCTCAATCTCATCGTTCGCATCAGGGCGCAGCGCGAGCATGACATGCGGGCGAGATAGCCAATCATCCAATGAAAGCCCCCCTTGCGCGGGCAGTACTTTTTTGTCGGCGAGACAGATGAATCCTTCGGAAAAAAGATCTTGTAGCGCAATGGCACCCGGAACTTCGGGGAAGATGCCCAATGCAAGGTCGAGCTCACCGTCCAGAAGCTGAGAAATCATCATTTCTCGACTGGCCTGGCTGATGGCCAAATCAATTCCCGGCGCTTCATGGCGAATTTTCCGGGTAAGCGGAGGCAGAAGGATTCGCGCGGCATAGTCCGATAGCGACAATCTGAAACGACCCTTTGCCGTTGATGGCTCAAAGGCGGGAGCGCCCAACAGCGAGTTCAGGTTGCCCAATGCATCCTGAAGCGGCTGAGCCAAACTTTGTGCCCTTGCCGTTAAAACCAATGACCCGTTGCGCCGTATGAGCAAAGGGTCATCGAAATGGGCTCTGAGCAAGCCGAGAGCATGACTGACTGCCGGCTGGCTTTTATGCAGCCGGACAGACGCTCGCGTGACGTGTTTTTCGGCCAATAACGCATGAAGTGTTACCAGCATATTGAGGTCAATCCTGCGCAGTTCATCCATTGAATGAATACTCGAGTCGCTAGGTAGTGAATTCAATCAATTTAACACATGAACAGGCACGTACGCCGAACGCTGAGCGACCTGTCTAACGGAGAAATTTATGGTAGGCAAAACAGCGCTTTATCTTTTTTTACCAATGCTGACAGCCTTCATGGCGGGCACGCTGATCCCGATACAAGCCGCTAGCGGCGCCACGCTGGGACGCATGCTCGGCCACCCTTTATGGGGAGCCGCTGTCGCGCTCAGCATCGGCGTCGTTGCGATAATGATAGTGGTCGTCCTTATGCGCTTGCCCGTGCCTGACTTCCAAAGTGCAGTACGCGGCCCGTGGTGGATGTGGATCGGTGGTGTGACAGGGGCCGTTTACGTGGCTACTTCCTTAGCGCTACTACCAAAAGTCGGAGCGAGCGGGTTCCTGCTGTGTGTAATAGCCGGGCAGATGATTGCAGCGCTGCTACTCGACCACTTTGGCCTGCTCGGATTGACGGCAAAGCCAGTCAGTTTTGGGCGTTTGATGGGTGTGGGAATCATGCTGCTTGGCCTGGTCGTCGCACAGCTCTGCAGTCTTGGTGTTTCACAGTCTGCATGGAAGGACAAAGAAGTGCTTACAGAGCAAGTGTCGGATAGAAATACGTTGAATTAAGGATGCAGGGGCATCGCTTGAGTCGACTGGCGGCTCTGCACCCAGCTAATCGAAGCCCCCTGCTCCTATCGTCCGCTTTGGCCGTTTTCTGTCAGTGCTGACAGGCAGCTATGGGTCCAGGCTGTGTGAAAACTCCCGCAATTGTCTAATCTTCTGATCGTCGAGATCGTAGCGGGGGCGATCATGAAGCGATTTATTGAAGGTGAGGCTCGGACGCAAGTCACGTTGCTGCCGGAGTGCCTGGACGATTACGTGACCCAAGAAAATCCAGTCCGTGTGGTCGACGTTTTCGTCGATGAACTCGACCTGGGCGCACTTGGTTTTGAGGGCATCGATCCTGCCGCAACGGGTCGTCCGGCCTATCACCCAGCGGTGTTGCTGAAGATCTATATCTACGGCTATCTCAATCGGATTCAGTCCAGCCGCCGACTTGAACGTGAGGCCGAGCGCAACGTCGAGTTGATGTGGCTAACGGGGCGTTTGGCTCCGGACTTCAAAACCATTGCCGACTTTCGCAAAGACAACGGCAAAGCCATTCGCAGCGTATGCCGCCAGTTCGTAGTTCTTTGTCGCAACCTCAATCTCTTCTCCCAATCGATCATCGCCATCGACGGCAGCAAATTCAAAGCCGTCAATAATCGCGACCGCAACTTCACTCAGGGCAAGGTGAAGGCACGCATGCAGCAGATCGAGCAGAGCATTGATCGATATCTGGCGGCTATGGATTCGGCGGATCGGGCAACGCCCGAAGTGGCCGAGGCCAAAGCAGAGCGGCTTAAAGAAAAGATAGAAACACTGAAAAAAACAGATGCAGAAACTCAAGGAAATCGAGGCGCAGCTCCACGAAAGTCCAGACCAGCAGATCTCCCTCACCGATCCAGATGCACGCTCAATGGCCACGAGCGGCCGAGGCACCGGAACGGTTGGCTACAACGTACAAACCGCTGTCGACGACAAACACCATTTGATCATTGCCCATGAGGTGACCAACGTTGGCAATGATCGCGGGCAGCTGAGCAATATGGCGAACCAGGCGCGTGAAGAAATCGGAGCTGAATCGCTAACGGTGGTGGCCGACCGAGGCTATTACAAAGGTCTGGAAATCCTTGCTTGCGAGCAAGCTGGCATCACTACCTTCGTACCGAAACCCCTCACATCTGGCAGCAAAGCGGAAGGCAGATTTGGCAAGCAGGACTTCATCTATCTTGCGGCGTCGGACGAGTATCGATGCCCTGCGGGGCAGTTACTAACCAGGCGACATTCGTCGACGGAAGACGGCATGTTATTGCATTGTTATTACTTCACAGGCTGCCAGTCCTGCTCAATGCAAAAGCAATGTACGACGGGTAAGGAGCGCCGTGTGAAGCGCTGGGAACATGAGTCGGTAGTCGACGCGATGCAGGTTCGGCTAGAACATGATCCAGCGATGATGAGGGTTCGTCGACAGACCGTTGAACATCCTTTTGGAACGCTCAAGTGCTGGATGGGAAGTACTCACTTCCTGACCAAAACCCTGCCGAGGGTGAGCACTGAGATGAGCCTTCACGTGCTCGCCTACAACCTCAAACGAATGATGAGCATCTTCGGCATCGCAGGACTGCTTGAGGCGATCAGGGCGTGAACCCAGCCGCTTGGCTCGCAAGTTAGAAGCCGTTTGGGCCGCTGACGCGGCCCAAACGGCATTACGAACGTCTACGTCACTAACTAAGCTAATTCGCGCTTTCGCCCGCTGATTCCATAGGCAACCCTCGCGACTCTCATTTTTGAGGTGTTTAGCGCGTTTTCACACAGCCTGGGTCGACTCCTGCCCCTTCACGACAGGCAGAACTCGGCCGATTCTGTGGAAAAATTCGAATTTTCAGTTGGCCTGAACTCAGGCACGACCACCACCCAAAACCGACTCACCACGTCGAGTGGTTTCTCGGCCCTCCGTTGATCTTTGCTGCTCGACTATCAATCAGACAACTGGGCAGTCTGAGTTCTATTGCCGAGATATTGCTCGATCCGCGCCACTGCTTCAGCCAGTCGCTCAATGCTAGTGGTATATGAAAAGCGGACGTATCGCTCCGGCTCATTCGCACCAAAATCCAGACCCGGTGCAATAGCTACCGACGCCTGCTCAAGTAAGGTCATTGCGAAATCAAAACTGTTGTCCGTGAATGCGGAACTGTCAGCGTAGATGTAGAACGCGCCTTCAGGCTTGGCTACAACTCGAAATCCTATCCTTGTCAGTTCGGCCGACAGGTAGTCCCGACGGCGCTTGAACTCCATCCGCCGCGTCTCGATTAAATCCAGGGTTGCGGGCTCAAAAGCGGCCAGCGCTGCGTACTGAGCCGGTGCGGAGGGGGAAAGAAACAGATTTTGGGCAAGTTTTTCAATATGCCGGGTGAATTCTTCCGGCACCACAAGCCAACCCAAACGCCAGCCTGTCATCTGAAAGTACTTGGAGAAACTTTGTACGATCCACACATCGTCACAGCATTGCAGCGCGGTGGACGTCTCATGGTCGTAGGTCAAACCCTGGTAAATCTCGTCGAGTATGAAATGCCCGCCTTTCTCACGGATACAATCTGCGAACGTTTTGATCTGATCCAGACTGAGCATTGTGCCTGTCGGATTGGCCGGAGAAGCAAGTAGCACCCCGGCAGTGGCTTCGCTCCAGTTTTCTTCGATATCCGCAAGCATTGGCTGGAAATTGCTTTCTTCGCCTACAGGGATTGACTTCGGTACGCCCTCAAAGATACGAACAAAATTGCGATTGCAAGGATAGCCAGGATCCGTCAACAGCCATTCTTTGCCCGGTTCTGCCAGGCAGGCCAATGCGAGCAGCAATCCGCCCGAGGCTCCAGCCGTCACAATAACGCGCGACGCAGGGACTGTTACGCCATATCGACTCTGGTAGTAATCAGCAATCGCCTCTCGCAGCTCAGGGATACCAAGTGCGGGAGTGTACGTAGTTTTGCCATTGGCAATGGCAGCCTGGGCGGCGGCGATGATAGCTGGCGGTGTAGCAAAGTCAGGCTCACCGACTTCCATGTGCACTATATCCAGCCCTTCTGCTTCGAGTCGTTTCGCTCGCGTCAGGATGTCAATGACGTGAAAGGGGGCGACATCGTTCATGCGCGTAGCAACGAGCTGTTGTTCAATAGATGATTTCACACTTTATCCTCCGTAGAGATAGGTCGGGTGCAGGGCAGACTTTCAGTCTGAGCCTGCACCCAATGCTGACGCCCTCCACTTTCACCAAGCACTTGCTGCTCAACGATTTGGTGGTCACCAAGCGTCTGCAGGGTCATTCGGAAAAAGTAGAAACGGCAGCTTCTGGACGCCTAGCGTTCAGGCCACTTTTTTCAGTGCGATCACACGGCCTCGCACGACATCCAACAACACGGCTTCACGTTGAGTTGCCAGCTCCATGGCCTTGGCCCTGACATGGCCGTAACCGCGGATCTGTTCAGGCAACGACGCAAGTTCAACCATCGTGTCGTAATGAGAAGAACTTCTGCCCTCTTCCAGCACCGACAGGATTTCGGCAATCACCGCTTCGTAACGTTGAATCAACGCGCGCTCCTGGCGCCGTTCGGCGGTGTAACCGAATACATCCAGCGGCGTACCTCGCAATCTCCGCAGTTTGGCAAGCACGCGGAAAACCGGGACGATCCATGGTCCAAACTCGGTTTTCTTCGGAAGTCCAGTGTCTGGATCGCGACGGGCCAGGAGCGGCGGTGCAAGGTTGAATACCAGCTTGTAGTCACCCTCAAACTGCTGGGAAACACGATCAAGAAAACCGCTTTCGACATGAAGACGGGCAACCTCGTACTCGTCTTTGATCGCCAACAGTTTGAAGTAGTACCTTGCCACTGCTTGTGTCAGGTCAGTACGCCCTGCAAACAGCTTTTGCTCGATCCTGCGTACACGCTCCAACAAGTCGGTGTAGCGTTGCGCATAGGCGGAATTTTGGTACTCCACCAAGAACTTGCGCCGCGTTTCGATCACTTCGTCATCGGACTTCACAGGAGCAGGCGACACACCTGCGCGCTGCGTTGTTTGTTTCGCGGCGAGCAATTGCTCCACGGCTTTTGGGTTTACAGCGGCCTGACGTCCCCAGCGGAACGCTTCCGTGTTCATTTGTTTGGCGGCACCATTCAGATCAATAGCCGATTCAATGGATGTCGCGCAGAGCGGTATCAGTCCGCGCTGATAGGCAAAACCGAGCATGAACATATTGGCTGCAATACTGTCACCGAGCAGCGCGGTGGCTATACGTCCCGCATCAACAAACTCGGTGTGTTCCTGCCCTACTGCGTCGACGATATTCCGGCGAAGATCATCTGCGGGGTATTGCAGATCCGCGTTACGAGTAAATGCCCCAGGCATTGTTTCCTGAGTGTTGGCCAGTATGAAGGTATTGCCGTGACGCGTTGCTGCCAGAGTTTTGGAGTTGCCCGCAACAATCAAGTCGCAACCCAGGACCAGATCCGCGCCCCCCGCTGCAATGCGGATGGTCTTGATCGATTGTGGATCTGGTCCGAAGCGCAAATGGCTCCATACCGAACCACCCTTCTGAGCCAGACCGGCCATGTCGAGCAAACCGCAACCTCGACCTTCGAGGTGAGCCGCCATTCCCAGAATGGCTCCAATAGTGACGACGCCCGTGCCGCCCATCCCAGCCACTAGAATGCTATAGACCCGATCGTCGATGCTCGGGCGAACCGGTTCTGGTAGCAGTGGTGCGGCCTGACCTTGCGTTGCGCGCTCGGGCTTGCTCAGGCTCCCCCCGACCACACTGACAAAGCTGGGGCAGAAACCGTTGACGCATGAAAAGTCTTTATTGCAGGAAGATTGGTCGATCGTCCGTTTGCGACCGAATTCCGTCTCCAGCGGCTGCACCGATACGCAATTGGATTTCACGCCGCAATCTCCGCACCCTTCGCACACCAAATCATTGATGACGATTCGTTTGGCTGGATCAGGAAAGGTTCCGCGCTTACGCCGGCGCCGTTTCTCAGCGGCGCAGGTTTGGTCGTAGATTAGAACCGAAGTCCCTTCCACTTCTCGTATTTCACGCTGGACCTTGTCCAATGTATCCCTGTGATGGAACGTCACACCCGCCGGCCAGGCTGTGTCCAGGGGATACTTGTGTGGCTCGTCGCTCACCACGACAATCCGCTTCACGCCCTCAGCACTCACTTGGTGGGCAATGGCTGGAACATTCAGCGTACCGTCATGCTTTTGCCCTCCCGTCATCGCGACAGCATCGTTGAACAATATTTTGAAAGTAATGTTTGTGCCGGCTGCCACCGCGGCCCGGATGCCTAGATAACCCGAATGGAAATAGGTGCCATCGCCGATGTTCTGGAACATGTGTTTGCGCTTGGAAAAAGGCGCCTCCCCTACCCAAACCATTCCTTCGCCGCCCATGTGGGTATAACCCAACGTTGAGCGCTCCATCGACTGCGCCATCCAATGGCACCCAATACCGGCGTAGCCCTTGCTGCCTTCTGGCAGCACCGTAGAGGAGCTGTGAGGGCAACCACTGCAAAAATAATAGCTACGTGCCAAAAGTGCGGTATCACCCTTGACCACCTGGTAAGAGCGCAACTCTTCAATGCGTTTGCGCAGACTGACATTGTCCCCCAGCTCAAGGAGGCGCTCGCCTAGCGCAATGCCTATCTGGTTCGAATCCAGCGCCATTTCCGACTGGAACATCGTTTGGCCTGCTTCATCTTGTTTACCGACAATGACTGGAGCATTTGCGCGACCGTAAAACTGCTCTTTCAGTTGGAACTCGATCAGACTCCTTTTTTCCTCCACCACCAATATCTTGTCGAGCCCCTCTGAAAAGTGTGCCGCACCTTCAGGTTCGAGTGGCCAAACCATCCCGACTTTGTAGATACGCAAGCCCATCTCGGCGGCGGCTTTTTCGCTGAGGTTGAGATCATCCAAAGCCTGCAAGACATCCAGATAGCTCTTGCCATGGGTAATGATCCCCAACTTGGCAGCCGGTGCACCAAGGACAATTCGATCAAGTGCGTTGTGACGGGCGAAAGCACGAACCGCATTCAATTTGTAGCGGTGTAAACGGGCCTCTTGTGCGTGCGGGGTGTCAGGCTGACGAATGCTGAGCCCATCTGGCGGCAGTGCGAAATCCTGAGGAATCTGAATTTTCACGCGATTGATGTCGACATCAATGGTGGCCGTAGCCTCCACCGTGTCCTTGACACACTTCATCCCGACCCAGCAGCCACTGTAACGAGACAATGCCCATCCGATCAGGCCAAAGTCGAGAATTTCCTGGACACCAGCTGGGCTGAGCACCGGAATCATGGCGTCCACCATTGCGAATTCGCTTTGGTGGCATGTGCTTGAGGACTCGCAGGTATGGTCATCGCCCATCAACACGAGAACCCCACCGAGATTTGCCGTACCGGCGAGATTGGCATGCCGAAACGCGTCACCGGTGCGATCAACGCCAGGACCTTTGCCGTACCACATGCCGAAAACGCCGTCGTATTTACCTTCGCCGCTCAGGTGCGCTTGTTGTGCGCCCCAGATTGTGGTCGCTGCGAGGTCTTCATTGACGCCAGGAACAAAAAGGGTGTGATGCTGCTCGAGGTGTTTTTTGGCTTTACCAAGCTGGTCATCAAGTCCGCCAAGGGGCGATCCGCGATAACCGGATATGTAGCCAGCGGTGTTGTGGCCAAGTTGTTGATCTCTCTGCCGCTGCGTCATGGACAGGCGGACAAGGGCTTGAGTCCCGGTAATGAAAATACGCCCTTGAGTAAGGGTGTATTTGTCGTCGAGCTGGACGGTCTTCAGGTTCATCATTCACTCCGCCCCTGTGGTGGGGATTTATTGTTCTACTTCTAAGCGGACTTACCCGTTATGAAAGTTACACTCTGTCAAGAGTGTTATTACGCAGCTTTATTAACGCGTAATCAGGCCATTCATTAGGATTGTCAATTCAAGTAACTTTTAAAGCGTGGGAGGCGAATGCACTACGCGCTTTTTTACGACTCATTCAAGTCAAGGGCGGACGGCAGAAACTTCTATTTCCACGAGAAACCCAGGGTTCGCCAGACCAGACACCTGGAAGACCGATCGGGTCGGCAGATTTTTTTGAGCTCCCGCACCGAAAAACTGTGTGTAGCCTTTCATGAAACCTGCATAGTCCATCTCGCCGTCATTACTTGCTGTGCCAACCAAATACACTTGCATCTTCACTACGTCGCCGAGTGAAAGACCTAGCCTTTTCAAAGTATTCTCGATACTTCTGAGCGTGCTGACAGTCTGTGCCTCGGTATCACCGTAGGCAGCAATGCTTTTTGGATCGGCCTTACTGTCAATTATGGATGGAACGGCTCCACTGAGATTAACAAGTGTCGCGCTAGCAGGAATTTCGACAGCCAAGGAAATAGGGAAGTCGGAGTTTGGAATTTTGTGGCGAATTACCGAGTCAGCGCTCGCATGGGTGGACAACAGCCCACTCAGCATCGAGACAAGGAATATAGTGCGTGCGTTTATTGTCGACATCAAATGATCCTTTTGCGTGTAAACAATTGGGGCGGCGTAGCTCACCCTCACTATGATCAGCGTTGGCTTACAGTTCGGACATCTTCAACCGTGACGGTGTCAGAATAGTTATTTCCAAAGTGAGTGCGTACATAGTCGACCACCCATGCTATTTGTTGGTCAGACATGTATTTTTTGAATCCTGGCATGCCGCCCTGCCCAGACGTCACCATGTAAATGGGGTATATCTTTGCTCCCAGCTTTACGTTTGATGCTAAAGCGGGATAAGCCCCTGCCCCGTGCGAACCCTGGGCTTCGGACATATGGCAGCCCTGACAAACTTGTTGAAACAGCGCTTCACCACTTGTCTGATCAAACGAACCTGAAGTTGAGACCTGAATGGTGTCAGCGGCCAAAGCGGATGCACTGGCCAGCAAGCTCAGCAACAAGCCCGTTGCAAGAAAGTTGTGCATGATGAACTCCGGTCTCAAGCAGCCTTCGGGCTGGCGACAATGTGGGTGTGCAAGCGTTTGATGGCATCCAGCGACGATAGGATTGCACCCTCCATCCACGCCGGGATGTAGGAGGCATGCTCGCCGGCCAGGACAATTCGGCCGTCAATCTGGCAGAGGTTTTTGTAGTGCTGCTGACGAGACTCCTCAGTCCACAAACCATAGCAGCCGTTGGTCCAGGGCACCCGGTGCCAACCAACTGCAATGCCATTCTCGAATTCGCTGGTGTACTGGGGGTGGACTTGGGCGCCGTACTCGACGGCTTTCTGCACGCGCATTTCCGGTTTCATCGCGGTGAATTCATAGGCATTCGGTCCGAACAGGTATCCTCCCAACAAAACACCCTTCCCCGGCTTGCCGTAGTCGGTACTTGGGTAGCTGATCCTACCGATAGGGGTATCGGTGTAGCTGATGCCACCATAGATATGCTCGTCCTGCTCCCAGAAGCGCCGCTTGAACTGGAGTCCAACTTTCACAGAGGCTTCGTAAGGCACAGCACGGATAGCGTTCATCATGGGTGGGCTGACATCGATCGGCAGTTGACCGAGGATCGACAAAGGTAGTGTGCAGACGCACCAGTCCGCGGTTTCCTGTAACGGACCGCCAGTGCCATCAGTATTCTGATAAGTCACTGTGACCCGTTTGTCACCCTGCTGAATTCGAGTGATTTTGGCGTTGTAACGAATGAGATCGCCTACCTGCTTTTCGAAGGCTCGAGCGATCATGTCCATCCCTCCCACAGGCTGGAAGATGCTGGTCTGAAATTCGTATTCCTGACCCGTTGCAATGCTTTTCCAGAGATTGGAATCGAGCAGGGCCTTACGATCCAGTGGCTCTGATGGCACCGCTTCAGGCATCAATCCGCCGCCTACGTCTACTGCGAATCCTCGACGCAGACTCGTCTCGAGCGACTTGCGATAGCTGCTGTTAGCGTCCAGTGCACCCCAACTACTCATAACCTCCAGCAAGCGCTCTCGATCTTCTCGAGTCAGGGCCTGATCCAGAGCATTCTGATTGACCGCCTTGCTCAGCAACTCAGCCACATGGCCTTGAAAGTCTGCCTGCACTTCACGATAACGTTGTGGTTTACCGCCGAACGCTTTAGTGGAGTGAACCATGGCGTTGTAGTTGACTTGAACAAATGGCTCAAGAGCGACGCCGAACTGATGGCAGTAATCAAGCACTGCGTGGTGGTGGTAGGGAATTCGCCATGGGCCAGGGTTCAGGTATAACCCTTTATCAAACTGGCAATGCTGAGTAGCCCCTCCCAACTCAGTGAATCGATCGCCTCCACGCAATGTCCAGCAACGACCACCAGGCTTTGCATTAAATTCAAGAACCTTGACTTTGTAACCCGCTTTACGAAGCTCGAAAGCTGCGGTCATTCCTGCAAGTCCTGCACCTAGAACCAATACATTGGTCCCCATAGGTGCACCGCTTAATGCAAATGTGCGGTCGTAGTTTGACTCTGCTGCGAAACTCAGCGAATTCATTGCCTGATACATGGCCGCAGCGCCTGCGGTTACACCGATCCAGTTCAGTACTTGGCGTCGAGTTAAAGCCATTCCGTGTTCTTGCATATCAATGCCTCATCAGGATAAAAACCAATGGCAATCGAAAATTTCGGCAATTAACGGGCATCGACGCTTTCTGTTTAATCTCCTTCAGCAGAAGTGGAAACGTCGTGCCAACACCGAGACTTTTGAAGACGAATGGCAGAGTGACCGCTTCTTGGGTGACCAAGTTGACAAGCGGACACTGGAAGTTATTTTTATTATCAGAAGGCGCTAAATTTTCCTCTTGCTCATATAGTTGAGCACGTAGCGCCTTCGTTATAGTCTTTTTTATTTAGAAAGCTTATATGATTTCAAGCCGGCGATCGCCACATGTAGTACAACACCATTGTTGAAAAAAAGCCGAAGGCTACGCCAGTTACAAGCGAGATTTTGTTCCCCATGACGCAACCGAAAGCACCACCTACAACAATGGATAAAAGTAAAAACAGTGTATCGCCACCCTTAAAATCAGGACGAATAACCAAGCTCGAAAAACGATGCACAACAGCCTCCTACATCAGTGACAATCAGGTAAAGATGTTCAGATTTAAGCTGACTGTATCGCTTGCCCTATCTGTTGGATTGTACGTTTGTAGGTGATGGTGTTTTTAATCAAATATCGGTGTACGTCGTGCAATTAGATCGGTGCGTTGCCCGGGCGCCTATACGCCCCTGGTGTACTGCCTGTCCAGCCACGAAACGCGCGGTGAAACACGGCGTTGGAGTCAAAACCCAAACCCAGCGCGATATGGCTGATAGAGAGATCGGTGTGAATGAGCTGCTGCACGGCGATATCCCGACGCAACGCATCCTTGACCAACTGGTAACTAGTGCCCTCCTCTTTGAGTCGACGCGTTAGCGTACGGGTGGACAGCAACAATGCATTGGCTGCGCTTTGGATGCTGTCGTCACGCTTGAGGTTCGTGAGCAAATACTGACGAACCTGCTGCGCCACCAGGCGCTCCTTCAAGGTGGTGAACAGCCAGTAGCGCGGAGCTGCCTGCAGGAACGGCAGCAGCTCCGCCTTGCTGCGGCGAAACTGCGTCTCTGCCCACTCCACACCAAAGCACAACGCCGTACAGGGCTGATCAAAGCTGATCGGCGCGGGAAATATATGCATGTATTCCGAGGCGTACACAGGCTTGGCAAAGGAGAACATCACACTATGAAGCGGAATTTCCTGGCCAGCCAACCACGAAGCGACTCCATGGGCCAGCTTCATCATCAGCTCATGCCCCCAGCGTTGTGCGTTGGCAGTGGTGTCGCGCGCCTCCAAGGAAATCACCACCTGCCCCGACTGTTCTCTGTAGTCGAGCTGATAGTCATCGAGCAGCAAGTTCCAGAATCGAGTGAAGCGGTACATGGCTTTACCCAAGGAGCTTGCATCAAGCAGGCTCGAGCACAGGTATTTCAGGGTGCCACTGCGAATACGACGGGAGAATTGCCCCATCACCTCGTCATCCGTACCCAATGCCACCTGCTGATACAAGCGCACGAACTGATCGTAAGTCACCCGTGCGCCTGGCGCCTCCAGCAAGTGGGTTGCAATGCCCGCTGCACTGACGAAAGTCTGAATGTCAGCAGCACTGCTGATGTTCAACGCCCCTTGTAAAAGCCCCTGAACGAAGGTCATGGGCAGCGTGTTGTCCACTGAATGATCCACCTTCTTCGCTCCTCTGACCACAACTGAACTGGCGTGATATGCAAACTAATCGGCGGATCGGGTTATTTCAAGCCCGATGGTGCGCTGGCTAAGCTAGGCCCATATCGCGAATCAAAGCAACCTTGATCGAAAGACGGCTTGAACCAACCCTCAAAAAAAATGGCCGTTAATGCAAGTCAATGGAGGCCGCAGCGCCTTTGTTCAGCCTTCGTCAGATCAAGAAAAGCACTCAGATATTGCCACCCACCAGGCACCGGCAAACCGACTATCCCACCTGATAACAAGGGCCTCATCGCCCCGGAAGAGAAAACAATGGCTGATAATAGCGTCCCAACCGTAAAGCTCCTGATCAACGGCAAGCTGGTCGAATCCAAAACCACTCAATGGCGTGATGTGGTCAATCCGGCTACCCAGGAAGTGTTGGCCCGAGTGCCATTTGCCACCACCGACGAAATGAACGCCGCCGTGGCCAGCGCCAAGGAAGCGTTCAAGACATGGCGCAAAACGCCAATCGGAGCCCGCTCCCGAGTGTTCCTCAAGTATCAGCAGTTGATCCGCGAAAACATGAAGGAACTGGCGGCGATTCTCACGGCGGAACAAGGCAAAACACTGCCGGATGCAGAGGGGGATGTGTTCCGCGGCCTAGAAGTGGTCGAACATGCCGCCAGCATCGGCAACCTGCAGCTGGGTGAACTGGCCAATAACGTGGCCGGCGGTGTGGATACCTACACCTTGCTGCAACCGTTGGGCGTCTGCGCAGGTATTACCCCATTCAATTTCCCCGCGATGATCCCGCTGTGGATGTTCCCAATGGCCATCGCTACCGGTAATACCTTCGTCCTAAAACCGTCCGAGCAGGATCCAATGGTCACGATGCGCCTGGCAGAACTGGCGATCGAAGCCGGCGTTCCACCAGGCGTAC
The DNA here is from genome assembly GCF_000802965.1 of Pseudomonas fluorescens. Taxonomy (GTDB): domain Bacteria; phylum Pseudomonadota; class Gammaproteobacteria; order Pseudomonadales; family Pseudomonadaceae; genus Aquipseudomonas; species Aquipseudomonas fluorescens_A. The sequence goes on from NZ_JSAK01000002.1 coordinate 112,712, forward strand.
TCAACGTGATTCACGGTGGTGTGGAAGCAGTCAATTTGATCTGCGATCACCCCGATATCAAGGCCGTTTCCTTTGTCGGTTCGACCAAGGTCGGTACACACGTTTACAACCGCGCCACGTTCAATGGCAAACGTGCACAGTGCATGATGGGCGCGAAGAACCACGCAATCGTCCTGCCTGATGCAAATAAGCAGCAGACGCTGAACAATTTGCTTGGCGCTGCATTTGGTGCGGCCGGCCAACGCTGCATGGCCTTGCCTGTTGTGATCCTGGTCGGCGAAGCACAGAGCTGGCTGCCAGATCTCATCGAAAAAACTAAAAGCCTGAAGGTCAGTGGCGGCGCCGAGCCTGGCACAGATATTGGCCCGGTAGTGTCCTGTTCGGCACTGGATCGAATCAGCAGCCTGATCGCCACTGGCGTTGAACAGGGCGCAACACTTGTGCTGGATGGCCGCAATCCAGAGGTTGCAGGCTATTCCCAAGGGAACTTTATCGGCCCGACCATCTTTTCCGACGTCACCACAGATATGGCCATCTACCGAGAGGAAATCTTCGGTCCGGTGCTCTGTGTATTGCATGCCGATACCCTAAATGACGCCATCGAGCTGATCAATGCCAACCCAAATGGTAACGGCACTGCACTCTTCACCCGCTCAGGCGCGGCTGCCCGACATTTCCAAGAAGAAATTGATGTCGGTCAGGTTGGGATCAACGTACCGATCCCGGTTCCAGTCCCACTGTTTTCCTTCAGTGGCTCACGTGCGTCCAAGCTCGGCGACTTGGGCCCGTACGGCAAGCAAGTGGTGCAGTTCTATACCCAGACCAAGACCATTACCGAACGCTGGTTCGATGAAGACGAGGTCAGCGGCCCAGTGAACACCACCATCACTCTGAAATGAAGCACTAGGCCGGCGCCCTTTCCGCGCCGGCCTGGTCGGGGAGCCTGCGTCATGCAATTCGAAACTCTGTTGTTGGAAATCCACGAGCGCGTGGGTCTGATCACCCTGAATCGGCCTAAATCACTTAATGCCATCAATAGTCAGGTGATCGCCGAGCTGAACCAAGCCTTGGACCATTTGGAAAAAGACCCGTCAATCGGCTGCATGGTCATTACAGGGTCCGCCAAAGCTTTCGCCGCGGGGGCGGATATTAAGGAGATGGTGGAATTCACCTATCCCCAGGTGTTCCTTGATGATTTCTTCTCTGCTGCCGACCGTATCGCCAGCCGACGCAAGCCGTTGATTGCTGCTGTCGCCGGTTATGCCTTGGGGGGCGGTTGCGAACTGGCACTGATGTGCGACTTCATCTACGCCGCCGACAACGTCCGGTTCGGTCTGCCGGAAATCACATTGGGTGTGCTTCCAGGAATCGGTGGCACTCAACGTCTTGCCCGCGCAGTGGGCAAGGCCAAAGCCATGGAAATGTGCATGAGCGGTCGCCAAATGGGCGCCGAAGAGGCCGAACGGTCTGGCCTAGTCGCCCGCATTATCCCAGTCGACAGCCTGCTGGACGAAACCCTCAAGACCGCCAGCGCGATTGCTGAGCGGTCGCTGCCGGCGACCATGCTGGTGAAGGAAAGCGTGAACCGGGCCTTCGAGTCCAGCTTGAGCGAAGGTGTGCGCTTTGAACGTCGGGTATTCCACTCAATTTTCGCCACAGCCGATCAGAAGGAAGGCATGGCAGCCTTCGTCGAAAAACGTCCAGCACAGTTCAAGCACTGCTGACATCCGCCTATTCACAAGGAATAACCATGAAAATTGGCTTCGTAGGACTCGGCAACATGGGCGGGCCAATGGCTCTGAACCTGATCAAAGCCGGTCATGTAGTAACCGTGTTCGACTTGTCGGCTGCCTCATTGGCGCGCCTGGTTGAGGCAGGGGCAACGGCCGCGGAATCGCCAGCTGCCATCGCCCAAGGCGACGTAGAGCTGATCATCACCATGCTGCCCGCTGCTGCACATGTGAAATCCGTTTACCTGGGCGCCGAAGGCATTTTGGCTCATGTCCGCCCCGAGGTTTATCTCGTCGATTGCTCGACTATAGATCCACGCACTGCTCGAGAAGTGGCCAAGCAGGCGTTGGAAAATGGCAATCCAATGGTCGACGCACCTGTCTCCGGCGGCACCGGGGGTGCCAGTGCCGGGACATTGACCTTTATGGTGGGTGGTTCAAACGCTGATTTCGACCGTACTTGGCCGATTCTGGCGGCGATGGGCAAGAACATTGTGCACTGCGGCGATTCCGGCAACGGCCAAGTCGCCAAGGTTGCCAACAACATGCTGCTCGGTATCTCGATGATTGCAGTTTCCGAGGCCATGGCGCTTGGCGTTTCTCTGGGGATGGACGCTGGTGTGTTGGCCGGCATCATCAATACCTCCAGCGGGCGTTGCTGGAGTTCGGACACCTACAACCCTTTCCCTGGTGTGCTTGAAAATGCACCTGCGTCTCGTGGATACACCGGCGGCTTTGGCACCGACCTGATGCTCAAAGACTTGGGGCTTGCAAGCGAAGCGGCACAACAAATAGGCCAGCCGGTCCTCCTTGGCGCGTTTGCCCAGCAGCTCTATCAAAGCTTCAGCGCACAAGGCAATGGCAGTCTGGACTTCTCCGCAATTATTAACACGTACCGCAAGGACGCCTGAACATGAGCGATGTCGAAGCGCCCGTTCTGGCTGCCGTACGCAACCGCATCGGCCACCTGACACTGAATCGTCCAAGCGGCCTCAATGCATTGACGCTTCCCATGGTTCGCCTGCTCCAGCAGCAGCTGCGGTCCTGGGATCAGGACCCTGAAGTAGTTGCCGTGGTACTGCGTGCAGCGGGAGAGAAAGCATTTTGCGCCGGCGGAGACATCCGCATGCTTTACGAAAGCCATAAGTCAGGCAACGGTCTGCATGAGCTTTTCCTCGAAGAGGAATATGCGCTCGACGAATACATCCATAACTACTCAAAGCCTCTTTTGGCCTTAATCGATGGTTTGGTTCTTGGAGGGGGCATGGGGTTGGTGCAGGGGGCAACCCTGCGGGTTATCACCGAACGCACGCGCATGGGCATGCCCGAGGTGGGTATTGGATTTTTCCCCGACGTCGCTGCCAGCTATTTTCTGCCACGTTTGCCTGGTGAGTTGGGGATTTATCTGGGGGTCACCGGAATCCAGATACGCGCCGCCGATGCCCTTTACGCAGGCCTGGCCGACTGGTGTATCACTAGTTCTCAAATACCCGAACTCGATCATTGTCTCAACAACATGAGTTGGACAGACAATCCACTACCGGCCTTACAAGCACTACTGGCTACATTGGGCGTCAACAAGTTCCCTGGCTCGGAGCTCAGGGCGATGCAGCCCGCCATCGATCGGCACTTCGCCGAGCCTGATGTTGCCTCGATTCGTGCGGCACTCCTGGCAGAAACCTCCCCCCAATACCTGGACTGGGCTGAGGAAACCGTTGATGTACTGGACAGTCGCTCTCCCCTGGCGATGGCCGTCACTCTAGAGCTGCTGCGTCGTGGTCGGCATTTGTCCCTTAGCGAATGTTTTGCCCAAGAACTCCATCTGGATTACCAGTGGTTCGACAAAGGCGATCTGATAGAAGGCGTTCGTGCCCTGATCATCGACAAGGACAAGAACCCGGTCTGGAATCCGCCGACCTTGGCCGAGCTTGATCCGGCACGGGTAGAAGCCTTTTTCAGTGACTTTAAGTCCACTACCTGCGCGCCACAGCGGCTTGTCACTGTTTAACCCCTTAATAAGAGAGATGCCCGATGCACGACCTCGAATTGACTGAAGAGCAGCGAATGATTCGCGACATGTCCCGCGACTTTGCCCGTCGTGAGATCGCGCCCAAAGCCGTACACATGGAGAAAGCCGGCTGGATCGACGACGCTCTGGTGAAGCAGATGGGCGAACTTGGTCTGCTGGGAATGGTGGTCCCTGAAGAATGGGGTGGCACTTACATCGACTACGTAGCCTATGCCCTGGCCGTGGAGGAGATTTCGGCCGGCGATGGTGCCGTCGGTGCACTGATGAGTATTCACAACTCTGTCGGTTGTGGTCCGATTCTGAAGTTCGGCACGCAGGCACAAAAGGATTTCTGGCTGGCGGATCTGGCTAGCGGGCAAGCAATCGGCTGCTTCTGTCTAACCGAACCGCAAGCAGGATCAGAAGCGCACAACCTGCGAACACGTGCAGAACTGCGCGACGGCCAATGGGTGCTCAACGGCGCAAAGCAGTTCGTGAGTAACGGTAAGCGCGCCAAGCTGGCCATCGTCTTTGCAGTGACCGATCCGGAGCTCGGCAAGAAAGGTTTGTCGGCGTTCCTGGTACCCACCGACACACCAGGCTTCACGGTCGACCGAAGTGAACACAAGATGGGCATTCGCGCTTCAGATACCTGCGCGGTCACCTTAAACGATTGTCGAATTTCCGAAGGCAACTTGTTGGGAGTACGTGGAAAAGGTCTATCGATCGCCCTCTCCAACCTCGAAGGGGGGCGCATTGGGATCGCAGCTCAGGCGCTCGGTATTGCACGTGCTGCGTTTGAAGCAGCATTGAATTATTCACGTGACCGGGTGCAGTTTGGTAAGCCGATATACGAACACCAAAGCATCGCCAACATGCTAGCTGACATGCACATGCAGCTTAACGCTGCACGCCTCATGACCCTGCATGCAGCACGACTGAAAAGCGCCGGCCACCCATGTTTGTCAGAGGCCTCGCAGGCAAAGTTGTTCGCATCAGAGATCGCTGAACGGGTGTGCTCAAACGCCGTACAGATTCATGGTGGCTATGGGTATCTGGAGGACTATCCGGTAGAGCGCTATTACCGGGATGCCCGCATTACCCAAATTTATGAAGGTTCTAGCGAAATTCAGCGGCTACTGATTGCTCGCGAACTGGCGCACTACACGATCTAAAAGTCTCGATGCACGCGGGAGCCGGCACACGGTTGAGCTCACTCGGATCTTCACCTAACAAGAACGGAGCCCACAATGGCCCTAGCAGAAGTTTTTTTCGTAGGTACGGCACGGACTGCCATCGGTAGCTTCGGCGGAGCCTTAAAGGATATTCCCCTGGGCGATCTGGCCACCGCTGCAGTCAAAGGAGCCCTCACCCACGCAGGCATCGACGGCCAACAGGTTGATCATGTGGTGATGGGTAACGTGATCCCAACAGCGCCTCGGGACGCCTACCTGTCAAGAGTTGCAGCAATCGGGGCAGGTATTCCGAAGGAAACGCCAGCGTTCAATGTTAACCGCTTGTGCGGCTCCGGCTTGCAAGCAATCGTTTCTGGCGCGCAGGGCATCCTGCTCGGCGATTTTGGGGTTGCCGTAGCGGGTGGCGCAGAATCCATGAGTCGCGGACCTTACCTCATTCCAGGGCTGCGCTGGGGTAGTCGGCTGGGTGACAGTCAGGCCGTGGATTACATGAATGGGATTCTTCACGACCCTTGGAAAAGATCCCACATGGGTATTACTGCTGAAAACATTGCCGAACGATATGGCATTTCACGCGAAATGCAGGATCAGTTGGCGCTTCAGAGCCAACATCGGGCTGCACACGCCATCGCAGAGGGCCGCTTCAAGACGCAAATCGTGCCAGTGGAAGTGCAGGTGAAGAGAAGGACTGTGCTGTTTGATACAGACGAAAACGTACGCCACGACATCGACATCGAACAACTGACCAGGATGCATCCAGTCTTCCAACAGGGTGGTACTGTGACCGCCGGCAACGCGTCCAGTCTCAACGATGGAGCAGCAGCCCTCGTTCTCGCTGATGCTAATGCAATCAAGCAACACAACCTTAAGCCGATTGCCCGTCTTGTAGCCTATGCGCATGCCGGCGTTGATCCGGATTACATGGGTATTGGTCCCGTACCTGCCACTCGCATGGTACTGAAGCGTGCTGGACTCAGCATTCAAGACATTGATGTCATAGAGTCAAACGAGGCTTTTGCAGCGCAGGCTTTGGCCGTGGCTCAACAGCTAGAGTTCGACCCAGCGAGGGTCAACCCCAATGGTTCCGGTATTTCACTCGGACATCCGGTTGGTGCCACGGGGACAATCATTACGATCAAGGCTATTCATGAGCTGCACCGCACAGGCGGACGGTATGCGCTGATAACGATGTGCATTGGCGGCGGACAAGGCATTGCAGCCATTATTGAACGGGTTTAAGTCGACCACGAACCAATAAATTTCTGCAAGGGGCGTAACTGGAAACCACCGGTCCGCTCCTCCACCTAAAATCGTCGTCCCCCCCCCTAATTTACAAACCACCAACCACAAACGTACAAGCCTCACATGACCGCGTTTGCTTATGCTCTGAATAATCTCTGCAGGCGACGTGTCGAGACGAAGGCCGCACTGCAAATACATCGCATGAGTCTCTTCCTGTAGCACTAATTTTCGGGTGTTTCCAAGGCCGAATTATTGCCGAAATCGACCATGCTATTCTGAATCGCGTTTTATATTGCAATCGCACTGGTGCGCCACTATGCAAGACGACCAATCGAAACGGGACTGGGTGATACATGCGCCTCTGACCTCGAAGGTCGAGCGGTTTGAGGCGTTCTTTGGCTCACATGCCTTCGACCCACATCGACATGATACTTATGCCATCGGGCGTACGATTTCTGGTGTCCACCGGTTTCATTACCGCGGTGAGTCGAAGCTGTGCTTGCCCGGTGAAACCATGATCATTCACCCGGATGAAGCACATGACGGTTGCGCTGGTTCCGAAGCAGGATTTCAGTATCGCGGCGTGTATGTTCCACCGTCCCTGGTCCAGGACATTGTGAAGGGCGCTCCCCTACCTTTTCTTGCCGCCGGCATCACACGTGACCCTCGCTTGGCCGCTGCCGCCGATGTGCTGCTCAATACCCTGGACGCCGATCTGGACTCGTTGGCGGAGGCTGATGCTCTCTACTGCTTCGTCAGTACTTTGGCAGAAGTCGCCGGGCATCCCATGACCAAAGCCTCCCATCATTTTGCGGCAGCCGCCCTCGCCCGCGAATACATTGATGACAACCTCGATCAGCCGATCACGCTCGACGACCTTGCTGACTGCGCGGGGCGAGATCGCTGGAATCTATCAAATGATTTTCGCGCGTTCTTCGGCACCAGCCCACACCGGTACCTCACACTTCGGCGCCTGGACCGTGTGAAAGCGCTCGTTCTGGCGGGGCAAGCGTTGTCGGACGCCTCAATAGAAGCGGGATTTTTTGATCAAAGCCATATGACCAGGCATTTCAAAAAGGCATTCGGACTTTCGCCTTCGCGCTGGTGCGGTCCTCGAAAGGATTAGTTAATCACTGACTCCGTCACAAGCTCGCCCTTGAAGCTCATGCCCACGCAAGTTTCGCTGAGGGGGCCTGCCCGCTCGTAACCGAAACGTACTCCCGCTTTCTCCCGCGGAACACTGTTACAAGGACTTTTTCAATGCCAGATATCACCCTCACCACTCTGCATGGCCTCAAAGCTCGCGGCGAAAAAATTGCCATGCTGACCTGCTACGACGCCACCTTCGCGCAAGCGGCAAGCTCTGCCGGTGTGGAAATGCTCTTAGTAGGTGACACGCTGGGCATGATTTTGCACGGACACGACAGCACGCTCCCTGTGCTGGTAGAGGACGTTGCCTACCATACCGAGTGCGTCAGACGTGGCAACGCCGGCGCCTTTATCGTCGCGGATCTTCCGTTCATGAGTTACGCCACCGTTGAGCAGGCTCTGCAAAGCGCCGGTCGTCTCATGAAGGCCGGCGCGCACATGGTCAAGCTGGAAGGAGATCGATGGTTGGCGGAATCGGTCAAACGACTTACCCAAAACGGTGTGCCGGTATGTGCACACCTCGGTCTGACGCCGCAATCGGTCAACGTTCTCGGCGGCTTCAAGGTCCAGGGGCGAGACCCGATTCGGGCACGTCAGTTGATAGAAGACGCGATCACATTGGAAGAAGCTGGCGCTGCAATGTTGTTGGTCGAATGCCTGCCTAGCCCATTAGCCGAGCAACTCAGTCAAGCCGTAAGGATCCCGGTAATCGGCATCGGCGCGGGCGCCGGTACCGACGGCCAAGTGCTGGTACTTCACGACATGCTTGGTCTGTCCCTGACCGGGCGCACCCCAAAATTCGTGCGCAATTTCTTGGCGGGACAGGACAGTATCCAATCCGCGTTGCAGTCCTACGTGACTGCAGTTAAAAGCCGCGAATTTCCAGGCGCTGAGCACGGATATGCAATGTGACGACATTGTTCTCGAGCACCGTAAAAATCAGTGGGAGACGCAGACCGCCTGCGGGCTGGTTCTCATTACGGGGAGTGGCGTGATTTGCAAATTAATCGGCGGATCGGGTTATTTCAAGGCTAACGGGTCACTGGCTAAGCTAGTCCCAAGATCCAGTTAGCCTGATTGGTCCACCTTTTTGGGTAAACAACGCACGTTGGCCGCTAATGCAAATAATCTGAGGATTATAAAATCGGTAACCAGCCGCCAAGTGAGCGGTCAACCTAGAATAATAAACGGAAGCGCGGAATACCTAGACCCGATAACGCGGCACACTCTCTTCGACATTTCATCTTGAAGCTACATTCACGCACCACTTCAGTTGCCACGAGGTAATCAAGACCGGACACGACGTCCATAGCACCTGAGAGAGTTGGTTCATCGAGCAGTTTGCTGCGCACTTGAACTCTCTCGGGTTGCCCTGCAGCACCTGCCATTCAAGAGCATGGCAGACCCATAACAAAAAAACTCCAGCCAATAACAATTAAAGTTTAAGGAGCTCAAACATGTCATCGCACCCCGTCTATCAGGCCCTGCGGAGTCATCCACAGTATCAAACGCTGGTTCAACGCCGTAGTCGTCTCGCCTTTACCCTCAGCGCCATTGTGTTAGGACTTTACTCACTGTTTGTCGCTGCGGTCTCGTGGCATCCGCAGCTACTGCTGCATGTTCCTCTGGGAGGTGGTCTCACCACCGGCATTTGGTCCGCACTCATCCTTATCATCGGCTCCTGGTTACTGACTGGGCTGTATGTTTTTCGGGCGAATAATCTGTTCGACAAGCTGACCCAAACGCTGTTGTCGGAGGTGAAAGCATGAAATCGTTCACACGACTGTTGTTAGTACCGTTGCTCTGCTTCACCAGCATTGCGGCCATTGCACAAACAGTCCAACCAGGCACTCACGGACCAAACATGACAGCGATCGCGATTTTCTTGGCGTTCGTGATCACGACCATCGGCATTACCTATTGGGCGGCCGGCCGAACACGCTCTGCCTCAGATTTCTACACCGCGGGTGGCGGTATCAGTGGTGTACAAAACGGCTTTGCCATCGCAGGAGACTACATGTCGGCAGCCGTATTGCTTGGCGTCTCCAGCATGGTATTCGCCACAGGATTCGATGGAATGATCTATTCGGTGAGCGCTATTCTTGGATGGCCACTGATCATGTTCTTGATGGCCGAACGCTTACGAAACCTTGGACGCTACACCCTCGCGGATATCATTGCCTATCGTCTTGATCCTGTGGGCACCCGCCTATTTTCGGCCTTCAGTTCCTTTGTCATCGTGTGCTTTTACCTGATTGTGCAGATGGTCGGAGCCGGGCAGTTGATCAATCTTCTGTTCGGTCTCGACTACGAAATTGCTGTTATTTGTGTTGGCGTGTTGATGGTGGTCTACGTAACGTTTGGCGGCATGGTCGCTACTACCTGGGTGCAAATCATCAAGGCAGTATTACTGCTCAGCGGGGGGATACTGTTAACGCTACTGGCCTTTGAGCACTTTGACTTTAGCATCGAGCAGATGATCGACAGTGCCGTAGCCAACCACCAAAGTGGCAAGCAAATTCTTGGCCCCTTGAAAATCGCCACCGACCCGCTCTCGATGATTTCGCTGTCTCTCGGCCTGGTCTTCGGTATCGCCGGCCTGCCACATATCATGATGCGCTTCTTTACCGTACCTGATGCCAAGGCCGCCCGTAAGTCTGTGCTCGTAGCCTACGGCCTAATTGGATTGTTCTTCATTCTGGTCTGCATTCTAGGCACCGCTGCGATCAGCATCGTGGGTCAAGATCCGCAGTACTTTGAACAAGGCGTTATTGGCGGCCCGCTTCTTGGCGGCGTCAACATGGCAATCATGCACTTGGCTCAAGCCTTGGGCGGCGATCTAATGTTCGGATTTCTTGCCGCTGTTGCATTCGCCACCATTCTCGCCGTGGTCTCAGGTCTGGCTCTGGCCGGCGCCTCCGCCATTTCCCATGACCTGTATGCCAATGTTTTGTGCAAAGGCAAACCCGACAGCAAAAGTGAAATGCGGGTTAGCCGCTGGGCAACCATCGGTTTAGGAATCGTCGCTGTCGCTCTGGGGATTCTCTTCAAAGGACAAAACGTCGCGTTCCTGGTCGCATTGGCCTTTGGGATTGCCGCCTCTTCCAACTTCCCGATCCTGCTGTTGGCCATGTATTGGAAAGGACTGACAAGTCGCGGCGCGATTTGGGGCGGGTTGAGCGGGCTGGTCAGCTCCTTGGCGTTGGTCTTGCTGTCTCCGGGTGTTTGGGTCAAAGTCCTGCATCACCCCGAGGCGCTTTTCCCCTACGACTACCCTGCGTTGTTCTCGATGCCATTGGCATTCGTTATTGCCTGGGCGGTCTCATGCCTTGATCACAGTCCGAGTGCCAATGCTGAGCGTGACGCATTCGAGCAACAAAGCGTACGTGCCGAAACTGGATGGGGCGCTGAAAAAGCCGCGCAGCACTAAATGGCTTAGTAGTTTAAGACTAGGGCGTGGCAATGGCCTTCACCACGCCCTTCCCGCAACGGTGTAAAAGGAGAACACCGTTAACTGATATGAGGATCATCAATGCAGGTTTCCATTACCCAGAAAGACCATTGGGTTAATACACCTTACGGACAGGTGTTCGCCCGCAGCTGGCATCCCCTCAATGATGAGCCAGCGCAAAACACAGCCCCTATCATCCTCTTCCATGATTCACTTGGCTGCGTTGAGCTATGGCGCGATTTCCCTACCCGTTTGGCGAAAGCAACCAAAAAATGCGTGGTTGCCTATGACCGATTGGGGTTTGGTCAGTCAGATCCACATCCGGGCGATTGGTCCTATCACTTCATTCGTGAAGAAGCGCAGCGTTATTTTCCCTTCGTACGTTTCAGTCTCGGCATTGATTGCTTCATCGCCTTCGGTCACAGCGTGGGGGGTGCGATGGCGACAAATTGCGCCGCGTTGTTTCCAGAACAATGTCAGGCGTTGATTACCGAATCTGCCCAAGCTTTCGTTGAGGAGCGAACAGTCTCGGGGGTGCGCAGTGCAAAAGAACAGTTTCAACAACCTGGTCAAATCGAGCGGTTGCAGAAGTACCACGGTGACAAGGCCCAATGGGTGTTGAACGCTTGGACCCAAACCTGGCTTTCGCCCTCTTACGCAGATTGGTCCATCGAGAAGGGGTTGCCGGCGATTCAGTGTCCGCTGTTGGTTATCCATGGCGCGCAAGACGAGTTCGGTTCAACGCTGCAAGCTCAGCGATTCGCCAACCTTGGCCACAAGGAAGTTGAGCTGCTCATACTTAGCGATTGCCAACACGTGCCCCACAGGGAAAAGCCGCAAAGTGTCATTGACGCCGTTGGACGCCTGTTATGAAGGCATGAGAGCAAGATTGGCGTTTGGCAGACGCCCATTAGCCGCAACTGGTTCACAAGGGCAGCGAACGATCTTGAATGACACGCTTCATCACCAGGGTTGTAGTCAGCCGCTGAACATTGGGTAGCGTCGACAGGCAATCATCATACAGCTGATGGAACGACGGTAGATCACGTGTAATAACGTGAAGTAGGTAATCAGGTTCGCCAAACAGCCGTTGAGCCTCGACGATCTCTGGTACCGCCAAGAGCGCGGCTTCGAACGCTTCAACCGCTAGATGATCTCCCTCGCGTAGAGTCGCAAAAACCATCGCTGAAAAATTCAAACCTAACGCGCTGGGCGAAAGCTGAGCGCGATAGCCCTCGATCACTCCGGATTCCTCAAGCGCACGCACCCTGCGATGGCAAGGGGACAGGCTCAGACCGACCCGCTCAGCCAACTCTGTGACCGACAAACGTCCGTCAGACTGGAGCTCCGCAAGTATTTTTCGATCGGTGCTATCCATATAGAAGAATCTACCTTAATTCAGTGATTAAGCCGCAATAATAGGGAAAACATTTTAACCGTTTTCAATTATTCTTTTTCAAACTTTATTACCACTGGTCATCCGTATTTGTCCGAGCCAGGACTGATATCGGTTGTATGTCTGTGAGAGAGAAAAATGCACCCCGTCATCAGTAGCGATCAATCCAACAAGGTGGAAGCCGTCATACATGGCTTTCGCCACCCAACCACAACATCATCCATCAATGCGAGGTTGGTATGAGTCTTAGTATTTTCGCCGCGTTCTGGGCTGTGTCTTTTTTATTCGTGATTACCCCTGGAGCAGATTGGGCGTACGCGATTTCGGCGGGATTGTTTGGTCGCGTCGTGATGCCCGCGGTGGCTGGTTTATTGATTGGCCATGTGTTGGCGACGCTGATTGTGGCTGCAGGAGTTGGTGGCCTGGTAGCTAGTAACCCCGTCGCACTTTCGGTGCTCACTGTTGGAGGCGCGGCTTACCTGATCTGGCTCGGAATCAACATGCTTTTACGCCCTTCGGTACCACAAGCCGGCGAGACGCAAACCACAGGCTCCTGGGCACGCTGGACTCTCAAGGGGGCCTGCGTGAGCGGCCTCAATCCCAAAGTTTTTTTGCTTTTTCTCGCTTTGCTGCCGCAGTTCACTGATCCAACGGCAGCATGGCCGGTGCCAATGCAGATCGTTGCACTGGGCCTGCTGCACGCCTTCAGTTGCGGCGTGATTTACCTGGCTGTGGGTTTTGGTTCTCGAGCGGTGCTGCAGGCTCGTCCGGTGGCAGCCAAAGCGGTGAGCCGGCTCTCGGGGGCTATCATGATTATTATCGCCGTGCTTTTGTTGATTGATCAGATCCTGCACTAACTACCATCTGCTTCAGAAATAGGCAAAAGTAAACCTATGTTGAGAAGCTCTGCAGGGATGTTCCGTTAGCTTCGTAAAGCTTTCGAGTGACTGCTTCGACCGCTTATTGCCCGTCACTGATACCAGCTTTCGCGGGCAGGCAAGCTGACGAAGCTTTTAACGGCCACTCTTGAATGAGATGAAAAAAAGGGGCCTCGAAGGTCCCTTTTGTACTCAAACCAAAATCACTTGGTCAGCCAAGATTCCACGGTCGTGGAGCCGTGTTCTGCTTTCCATTCTTTCAGTGTTTTGTGATTGCCGCCTTTGGTTTCGACGACTTCGCCCGTGTGAGGATTCTTGTAAACCTTCATTTGGCGTGGCTTACGGATGCCAGCTTTAGAATCGACGGCAGGAGCGCGACGGCTCGCTTGCGGATCTAACAGGTTGACTACGTTCGGTAGGCTGTAGCCGTACTCAGCCAGCAGTGCACGCAGTTTGGTCTCGAACTCGATTTCTTTCTTGAGGCCAACGTCCCCTTTCAAGGCTTCGAGAGCTTGGAGCTGTTCAGCCAAGTGCTTTTCAAGCTGACGAAATTCTGCGAGTTTTGACATTTTAATTCTCTACGTAGTTAGACGACTAACAGTACACCAAAAACCACAATTTTAATCTAGGCTCAGCGAGCACCGTGTCTGTGAGTCTAGGTTCGCGGCCTTGATTTATTCGTCCTCCGCCAAGAGCAGTGTGTTTTGAGGTCACATCAATCTGATCGACTAGCGTAATGAACCAAGCGACAAGACGCGTATCCGCAGGAAGCATTCTCCCCGGAGACCAGCGGCTAATAGTTCGAAAATTCTAAGCGCCCACCAAGCGTCTCTCCGAAAGCCGACATTAACCTTCTTTACAAAGCGGTAATCAAGGACGCCCAAGAAACTTTTAATGATATTAGCACTGAAGCAGAGTACAACGAAGAGGATAGCACTACCAGTCACCTTAACGGGAATGCCAGTTCCCTGACTCAATGTACCAAGCATCATTTAATCGAAATCGTGCATATAAGCGTTAGCAAAGAAGCCACTTGCGACTTACCCCTGTGGCAACCCTAACGTCAGATCTTCGAGACCAGCAGAATCGGCCGGCTGCCACTGCCAGTGAAGAATCTTTTCCACAGACTGCCAAAACGGCTCTGCTTCTAATGCCACATATGGCACGGAGAATCTGGACGCGTAGGTCTGGTATAGGGTGCGTAAGCGCCCCACGACACCAGGCACGCTCACACGGTCGTAGAACTTGGCAAGATCGAGCTTAACCACGAAAAGCCGCTCGTCCTGCAGCGTAGAAAGCGCTTCACGGCAAACCTCGGCGGGTCGCTCAAGGAAACGCTCATAGTCAACAAAGAACTGAGTGTAGGTTGTGGCGTTACCCCAACGAAACCTCGCCTGCTGGCGGCCGTCCGGGTCATTGAGCCAGTCACAGAAAAGCAGGTTTCCATAACTGCATACTTCCTGCCTGGATCTCGCCTTGCTTACATAGGTCGTAGGATCTGTATTTCCCTGCAGGGTTTCCACAGCATCCGCGACGCATAACATCACGGCAGATGCCATCACTTACTCACGAATGCTGACATGAGCGAGCGGACGTAGATCCGGCTGGGGCTGTAGCGATTTGTCGGTCTTAAGCGTGGGAGTGAATGTCCAGCCACCTCCGTCTTTTTTGGGAGGAAAATGCCACTTACCGTTTTTCGGGGCCGGAACTAATCGTAGGGGATTGGCAGCAGCATGCACGCCGAGCTTAATCTGCTCCTGCCAAACCCGTAGAGTCTGCGGAAGCAGTAGCGAAACTTGCTCCAAGTCTAGAATATCAGCGTACCAGTTATGTCGCCGAATATAGGCATCGGACTTTTTCCATGCTTGAGCGAAGACAGCCTCATCAGCGAGCAGGGAGAGCGATGGTCCCAGACGCTCGTAACGACGATCAACGATACTCACGCAGCTATCTCCAAGGCAGGTTGGGTGTAGGTTTACGGTTGTCTGAATTACAAAAATGAATCGAGGCGGAGGTAGCGAGGTAAGCGAGAACTGTCCCTCATAAGACCTGACCAAAAGCGACCCACATTCTAAAACCACGTATGTGAAATAGAAGCGCTACTTCGAACTTCCCACATGGTCATCACCGCAAAGCCGTGGTCGCATCGTAGGCGCCGCAGGCGTTGCGCGGGCACGCTGATTAATCAGTGTTTTCCTTCTCATCTCAACCTCCATTCGTACATCCCATGTTATGGCATGCGTAGCTGGATTAATGCTTTCGTCTTGACAATGCGGTGGCAGGGAAAGCACCGACCTCGCTTCGCACTCAACTCTATGGCGAAGCAGCTATCCATAAACAAAACCGATTCCGGTATCAACTTAACCGCCGCGACAGCATTGGGGCCAGGCGATAAGTTACTCCCGACAGTTAGGCCCCTCGAGGCCATATAAAAAAAAGCGGAGATTAGCCCCCATGCTGCAATCCACTCCTCGGCCAGCGCGCGCCCGCGGCCAGGCGATGGCCGACCATCGCACCCCTCTGATCAAGAACTGCTGGTATGTCGCCGGCCTCAGCCATGAGGTCGGTCGCCATCTATTAGAACGTCGGCTGTTGGATACCTCAGTGGTGATGTACCGCACTGAAGCAGGTGTTCCGGTTATCCTCAACAACCGCTGCGCACACCGCTCCTTCCCCCTGAGCAAGGGTCGTCTGGACGGTGACGACGTTATCTGTGGTTATCACGGCATGGTTTACGCTCCGTCCGGACAATGCGTCGGCATGCCCGCACTGCCAAACCCACCAAGTCATGCCTGCGTCGCCAGCTATCCGGTGATCGAGCGCGCTCCTTTCATCTGGGTGTGGATGGGTGACCGTGAAAAAGCGTCTCCAGATCTGGTGCCGGATACTCACTGGTTCGCCCATCCGGAATGGAAAACCCTCGGCGGCGATTTCCAGTTCCACACCAACTATGTGGCGATGCACGAGAACCTGCTGGACCAGACTCACTTCTCGATCCTGCATGCGAAAACCGGTATCGGCACCCCTGCCTATGTCCGTTCGGATCTCGACGTGCGTGCCGAAGGCGATAAGGTCATCATCCTACGAGCGCTAAAGAACTCTCCGCCGCCACCGGTTTACGCGGTTCCCATGAAGCTTGAAGGCCGTGCCGTTGACCGTTTCTCTGATGCCCGCTTCGAGTCACCGGCGATCCACATCGCACATGCCAAAATCGTGAATCTGGAACCACGCGAAGGTGAGGCCGAGGAGTACCTAGTCAACATCACGCACGCATTCACCCCAGAGACCCAGAACACCCTGCATTACTGGTGGTTCAACAGCCGTAACTTCCATCACGTTGATGACGATATCGACCAGTACGTCCTCGACAGCCATCGCGCGGCGTATCAGGAAGACGTGGAAGCTCTGACCTGGATTCAGGAGCTGCTCGACCGCGAGCCTGGCGCCGTAGAAGAGCTCAGCTTTGCACCCGACCGTCCGGGCATCATGTGCCGTCGGACCCTGCTGCGTCTTTCGCAGCTGGAAAACGGTATTCCGGTGAAAGAGCAGTGACGGGGAGTACAGCCATGATTGAAGTTATTGTGGGCCGTAAGCAAACAGAAGCCGAAGGCATCTGCAGCTTCGAACTCAGCCGTGAAGATGGCCAACCGCTGCCGGCATTCAGTGCCGGCTCGCATATCGATGTCTATCTGGGGGAGAAACTTATTCGACAGTACTCCCTCTGCAATAGCGTCAAAGAGACGCACCGTTATCAGATCGCAGTGCTGAAAGAGCCAGCATCTCGCGGCGGCTCCCTGCATATGCACGATGTCATCCAGGAGGGTCATCGCCTACAGATCAGCGAACCGCGCAATCTGTTCCCGCTGGAAGCCAGTGCACAGCACTCGTTACTGTTCGCTGGGGGTATCGGCATCACGCCAATCCTGTGCATGGCGGAGCGACTCAGCCTCGCAGGCGCACCTTTCGACTTGTTTTACTCGGTTAGAACCCGCAGCCGTGCTGCTTTTGTAGAGCGTTTGCATAGCAGCGAATTCTCAGACCAAGTCACCCTTTGTTTCGATGATGAACAGCCACTGGATGCCAAGGCAGTGCTGGCAAATCCTCAACCAGGTACTCACCTGTACGTCTGCGGTCCAGGTGGTTACATGGACTTCATCCTCAATACCGCGCGCGAGGCTGGCTGGCCTGAAGAGCAACTGCACCGCGAGTATTTCAGCGCCTCGGCGGAAGCGCTTGCGCCCGGTGACGCCTTCGAAATCGAAATTGCCAGCTCTGGGGAAGTGCTACGGGTCGAAGCCGATCAAACGGTCATTGACGTGCTCTACGACGCTGGCATCGAAGTCCCCGTTTCGTGCGAGCAAGGTGTTTGCGGAACCTGCGTAACCCACGTGCTCGGCGGTATTCCGGAACACCGGGATAGTTTTTTCACTGCCGCGCAACGTGCACTGAACGATCAATTCACGCCGTGTTGCTCCCGGGCGAAGACGCCCCGTCTCGTTCTAAATCTTTAAAGCCGGCCGGTTCGCCGGCCACTCACATCAGCCTGACAAAAACAAAAAGACAGGACTATGAACAAAAAAATAACTGCGCGTGCATTCGCAGCGGGCGTGTGCGCTTGGCTGTCCACTTACGGCTGCGCGTACGCGGACGATGTGTTGGCTCCCCCCGACGTTCAGAACGCAAGACCTCTACGTCCTGGCATAGGACGGCCAGCTGAAAATTACAGCTTTCTGCAAGATCCGACCAAGCGAACCGATCCTTTTGACCCCATTCGGTATGTGCCCTTTGGTGACGGCAACTGGGCTCAATTTGGTGGAGAGGTACGCTATCGTGCCGACAGCATTCAGGAACCATTTTTTGGCCTGCGTGGTGTGGACTCCAACAGCTACCTCCAGCAGCGTCTGCAGTTGCATTCAGACGTACACCTGTTTAATGACCAGTTGAGAGTTTTCACCCAGTTACAGGACACCCGTTCGTGGCGAAAAGCCATTTTCTCCCCGAACGACCAGAGCGAGACTGAAATCAGCCAGTTGTTCGTTGACTGGAACGCTGCCCTGCCAGGCGGCTACAAGCTAACAACTCGTGTCGGTCGCCAAGAATTGATCTATGGCAACCAAGTGCTGATCAGCGACCGCGATGCGCCCAACCTCCGGCTCAACCTCGACGGTTTCAAGCTGATGTTGAAAACGCCCAGTGGCTATCGCATCGACGCCTTCGCGCTTCGCCCAGTAGCCTACGGCCTCAAGTCGTTCGATGATGAGTCCAGCGATGACATCGTTTTTGCAGGCGTCTACAGCACGTTCAACTTCACCAAAACCTGGAATTTCGATGCGTACGCGCTGGATTTGGAAACCAAGAACCGCAGCCTTGCAGGCGTTAGCGGCGACGAAGTGCGCTATACCGCTGGCACACGCATATTCGGCAAGGCCGGTTACTTCGACTGGACGTGGGATGTAGCCGGTCAGTTCGGACACCTCGGGGACGCCGATATCCAAGCATGGGCCGTGGCCGGGAGTAGTGGATACACCTGGGACACTGCATGGAAGCCTCGGCTTGGCCTGCGGACTGACGTTGCCAGCGGCGACAGCGGACGGGGTGATAACCGGGTGGGAACGTTCGACCCTCTGTATGGCAAAAACGGCTACTACGGTGAAGCAGGTGTGACCACGCTTTCCAACCTGATCGTGGTTGGTCCTCAGTTCGCCTTTTCTCCCACACCGTCATTGCGTATTGAGCCCGCCGTGTACGGTGCATGGCGGCAGAGCACCAACGATGGCGTTTATTTCACCGGTATGGGACTGGCACCCGGCACCGCAGGCGCATCAGGGAGTCGCGTGGGCACAATTTACAAGACATACATTCGGTGGCTTCCCACTCGCAATCTGACCGTCGACTTGGACTGGGAATATTTCGACGTCAGCAGTGCCCTGACAGAGGTAGGTGGCAAGAGCATGCACTTCGTCAGCGTACGACCAACATTGCGCTTCTAATCAGTTCGCCTTTGAATAACAACAATAGAGAGTACCGCCATGACAACGCCAACCGTGGACATTCGCCAGTGGATCGACTCACGCCCTATGACGCGCTATCAGTGGGGCATATTGTTCATGTGCTTCTGCATCGTCGCCCTGGACGGATTTGACGCTGCCATCATGGGGTTCATTGCCCCGGCCATCCTGCAGGAATGGGCCATTTCCAAAGCCGCATTTGGACCGATCATGGCATCTGCCATGGTGGGACTTGCCGTCGGTGCATTGGTATCCGGGCCTTACTCGGATCGTATCGGTCGCCGTCGTGTACTGATCGCTTCAGTCGTGACATTCGGATTATTCAGCCTATTGAGCGGGTTCGCGCAGACGCCAGTGCAACTCGCTACGCTGCGCTTCCTCACTGGTCTGGGACTCGGCGCGGCTATGCCCAACTGCACCACACTACTGTCAGAGTTCATTCCTGCACGCTTGCGTGGCACGCTGGTCACCCTAATGTTCATGGGGTTCGGACTTGGTTCGGCGATGGGCGGATTCGTATCTGCGTGGATGTTGCCACACTGGGGCTGGACCTCACTGTTGACCCTAGGCGGCGTGATGCCATTGGTTCTCGTGCCAGTGCTGTGGCGCTCACTGCCAGAATCTGTGGAATTCATGGTCAGCAAGGGGGAGTCTTCAGAGCGCATTGCCCAGGCACTTCGTCCATTAGGCGCAGCGTTTGACGGTTCGACCCAATTCGTTCTCAACAGCCACGCACCTGAGCAGGCCGTAAAGAAAGGTGTTGCAGCGCTGTTCGGGTCAGGATTTCTGCGCATTACTCTGAGCCTGTGGAGCACCTACTTCATGGGGCTTCTGGTGATCTATCTGCTCACAGGCTGGCTGCCTACGCTGATCAAAGAGGCAGGTTTGCCAATCGAGCGCGCGGCCATGATCACTGCGCTTTTTCAACTCGGTGGTCTGGCTGGCATTCTGCTGGTGGGATACGCCATGGACCGTGTCAACCCCAAAAAAATCATTGCCTCAGCCTATATCGGCGGTGCTGCGTGCGTTTTCACCATCGGCTTGATGGCCGTGGATAGCAGCTTGCTTGGGGTGTTCGTGTTGCTGGCAGGTTTCTGTATCAATGGAGCGCAGACCGGCCTGAACGCTTATGCCCCGAGCCAGTATCCCACCGCATTCCGCGCAACTGGCGTGAGCTGGATGTTGGGGATGGGCCGGTTTGGCGGTATCGCAGGCTCGATGATCGGCGGTACGCTGCTTAGTCTTGGTCTGTCGATGAACCTGATCTTTGCAGTCTTGGGCGTGCCGGCGATCCTCGCTGCGATCGCCCTGGCTTCAGGCCCCAAGCCAGCAACCACTCGCGCTGCCCTCTCGATGGAACATTGATCGCTCACGGGATCTTCGCCGCTACCGCGCGTATCGATGCGATCAGCGCGGCAGCCGGCGGCGTATGCAGGCATTGACGTCGGGTCATCAGGCCAATCGCTCTTCTGGTCTGCTCAAGCCTGACATTAAGGGCGACAACCTCACCGCTCGCGATATCAGTCTCGAACTGATGGCTCGACACGATTGCCAGCATATCCGTACGTGCGAGAAGTCCTCGAATGATCGCCATATCACCCGATTCAACTGCCGGCGTTGGCACTGGCAAACCGACTTCTCGAAAGCACCGATCAATCAATAACCGCGCCGGGCTCATGGCTCTGGGCATTATCCATTGCTGATCGATCAATGATTCGAGATTGGATGAGTGCCCTATGAACGGATGACCTGATCTGACGAGCACAATTAAGTTTTCTTCAATCAGCGTCTCGCTGACCAGATCATTGCTGCCGCCCAGGCGCAACGCACCTAGTACAAAGTCCAGATCCCCGGACCGCAGGTCTGACTGAAGCTGCTCGAAACTGCCTTCTGACGTTTTTACCTGCACATGAGGATGTTGTGCCAACAGGTCGGCGATGGCTTCTGGAACGATGCGTGTACGACTTAATGGCAGCGCGCCGATACGAACCATGCCGCGAACCTCTCCTGCCAATGCTGCAAGATCCGGCTGTATATGTGTCAGTTCGTTCAACGCACGGCGGATCGCGGGCAGTATTGCCAGCGCGATATCGGTCGGATGTACCCCTCTGGAGCGACGCTCGAACAGCACCTTATTGGTGCCCGCCTCCAGCGCTTTGACCATGCTGCTGACAGCAGGCTGTGAGATGTCCATCGCTTTCGCAACCCGCCCCATGTTCTTCAGTCTACATAGCTCCACAAATGCCGACAGACGTCTGACATTGAGCAGGTACAACTGCTCGTGAACAGTCACTGGAGGTTGGTCAAGCATTGCCGGCAATACGGCGAGCTCCGCCAGTATTCGCCTAGCCCGGATTAACACGCACCTCCCCTCGACGGTGAGGGTGAATTTGTCGGGAGTGCGTTCGATCAAGCGCACTCCCAACTGCCGTTCGAGCTCACGGATGCCGTCATGGACGACAGACGCTGCCCGCAGCATTTTTTTTGCGGCGCTGGCCAACGTCCCGTAGTCGGCGACGCGGACAAGAGTGCGCAGATGCAAAAGGCTAGGCGGATCCGAGAGATCAGGTTTATGCATGAGCAACCGAGTTGGAGCAGTAGGTACAGGAGTATTTGAAAACCGGTTGCCTGCCATTTACACGAGGGCGATGGCAGGCCTACCTGCATGAGCAAACTGATTCTAGAACAGTATCAGCGTGTTCAGACCTAATACCAGTGCAGAACCTCGATCGGAACCACTGGGGTGGATGATCCACTGCAGATTCGGCCGCAGGTTTACGCCGGGCATTGGCGACCAATTGTAGAAAGCCTCGGTCTCATACTAGCCGTTGAAAACCCTTACCGGGGGCATCGGGATTCATTTCGTTGTAGTCGCGTTGGTACGCAGCAAAGCGAGGATTTCCGTGAGTTGCTCCGATACACAAACCGACGAAATCAGAGGGTCGATCGAACACGCCTTTGTATTGGATCGTGAAGGTCATCTGATGATCCATGTAGGACGTGTCCTTATCGGCGACGGCGACGTTGAAAGTTGCACTGAGTCCTTTTTCAGCCGTGCCTGGTCAGTTGCTGCTGCGCGGTGAAGTAAACGCCGTACCGCCCGCTGCGATGGAGAGGTTCGCCGCCCTGACTCCAGAAGCGCTTCTTTTTTGTTTTTCTGCTGAACACTGATCAGGCCATCAGCAAGCAGTTTTTTAACTACGTTGTTGATGGTGCCTTTCGACAGCGAGGTCTTGCGAGCCAGGTTAGCCTGGGAGCAGGCACCTTGAATGCGCAGAACTGCGAGCACTAATTCCACGCTCCCCGTTCGTGAAACAGGACTGGGATCTGAGGCGGAATCGTCGTTCATTCACAGGCTCATTCAGAAATTGGGGCGCGACTTATAGTAGGGATGACGAATGAGCGAAACAACGGGCGGCAATGCGAACCGCCCGCTAATGAAGCTTTCAGGCGGTGAAGGTTACGCCGCGCTGAACAGCTTGTGGGGGTCGATCACGAATTTCTTCGGAACGCCGGCATCGAACTCACCGTAGCCGCGTGGTGCGTCGTCCAGGCTGATGACCTGCACGCCCACCACTTCGGCGATATTGATGCGGTCCCACATGATGGCTTGCATCAGGGCACGGTTGTACTTCATCACCGGCGTCTGGCCGGTGTGGAAGCTGTGGGACTTGGCCCAGCCCAGGCCGAAGCGGATGCTCAGACTCCCAAGCTTGGCAGCAGCGTCGACAGCGCCCGGATCTTCGGTCACGTACAGTCCGGGAATACCGATCTTGCCAGCCACCCGCACCACTCCCATCAGCGAGTTGAGCACGGTGGCCGGCGCTTCGGCTTGGGCGCCAGCATGACCGTGCCCCCGGGCCTCGAAACCGACCGCGTCGACGGCGCAATCAACTTCCGGCTCGCCCAGCAGCGCAGCGATGTGCTCGTGCAACGGAGTGTCTTTCGACAGATCGGCGATTTCAAAGCCCTGTGCTTTGGCATGCGCCAGGCGTACGGGATTGACGTCCCCTACGATGACCACCGCGGCGCCTAGCAGACGTGCCGAAGCGGCTGCAGCCAGACCGACAGGGCCCGCACCGGCGATATAAACAGAACTGCCAGGTCCGACTCCGGCAGTTACCGCTCCGTGATAACCGGTTGGCAGAATATCGGAAAGACAGGTCAGGTCGCGAATCTTGGCCATGGCCTTGTCGCGATCCGGCAGTTTGAGCAGGTTGAAGTCCGCATATGGCACTAGCACGTACTCGGCCTGGCCACCGGTCCAGTCGCCCATGTCGACATAGCCGTAGGCACCACCGGCGCGGGCCGGGTTAACGGTCAGGCAGACGCCAGTGTGCTGCTCCTTGCAGGACCGGCAGCGACCGCAAGCAACGTTGAACGGAACAGAGACCAGATCACCAATCTTAAGGCTTTCAACGTCGCGGCCTTTTTCGATCACTTCACCGGTGATCTCATGACCCAGCACCAGGCCGACCTGAGCCGTGGTGCGGCCACGGACCATGTGCTGATCGGAGCCACAGATGTTGGTGGATACCACACGCAGAATCACACCATGCTCGATCTTGCGACCGCGCGGATCCTGCATTTTCGGATAGTCGATTTTCTGTACCTCGACCTTTCCCGAGCCAAGATAGACCACACCACGATTACCGGACATTTTTTACCTCACTGGTTTGTTTTATTCGCTCAATGACGCATAACTTTTTCGGCGATGCGCCGTATCGCTCTGGTCGCTTTCCGCTGAAAATCCTGAATGACAGGCACGACCGCCCCACAAGGTGGCGTAAACGTCAGATACTGTGCGGGCTTTGGATGCACACCATCCCGTCGAAGAGCAACCGAGCGGTTCGTAGAAGTCCACAGCCAACGATCGATCCCTGGCTGAGCTGCATTTCTACAGTGAACTCACCGGTCGGGTGCTCAACGGACAGCTCCAGCAAGTCCGAGGACGGGATGCGAGCCAAAGGCTGCGCGACTGATCCGTGGATCAGGCATGCTGTCGCAACGCTCACGGCTCCAAATACGCCAATTGAGGCGTGGCAGGTATGCGGGATAAAAGTGCGGCTATTGATGGAACCGTCTAAGGCAGGCGCAGAGATCAGGCTCATTTTGGGCACAGTCCGGTGTGTGACATCACCCAGATTCATCCTCGGACCGGCCTGCAGGCGAATGGATTCCAAGCGACGTCTCAGCTCAACGTTGTTGTTGAGCTCGTCTCGGGACTCCTGGCCACTGAGCCCAAAGTCCTCGGCCCGAAGCAAAACGACCGGCATGCCGTTATCGATGCAGGTCACCTCGACCCCGTCGAAACGGTCCAGCACGTTGCTCGTTGGCAGCAGCGAACCACAGCTGGATCCGGCGATATCATCAAACCGTACAATCACAGGCGCCGAGCTACCTGGCACACCATCAATCTGTGCATCACCGTCATAGCTAACCACGCCATCCGGTGTCTGCACCAAGGCAGTCGCCGTCTGACCTGTGTTCTCCATATAGATGCGCACAGATGTGACACCTGCTTGCACGGGGATCAGCTTACGTTCAAGCGCAAATGGCCCCACTCCAGCCAGAATGTTGCCGCAGTTCTGACCGTAATCCACCCGAGGCTCGTCAACCACCACCTGCGCGAACAGATAGTCCACATCGATACCCGGACGCGAGGAAGCGCGAATAATTGCGACTTTGCTCGTCAACGAAACGGCTCCGCCGATCCCATCGATTTGCCTAGCGTCGGGGGAGCCCATCGCCGCCAGGAGAACGCGGTCACGCGACACAGGATCATCAGGCAGGTCGTCTGCCAGGAAGTAGGCGCCTTTCGACGTTCCGCCGCGCATCATCATGCATGGAATACGGGTCTGCGGCATGCTCACCCCTCCAACTCGTCGAGACTGTCGTAGTACTTCAGGCCCTTCTCCACCAAACGCTCACGCATGCTGTAGATATCCAGCCCCAACTCGCCGGAGGCCAGGCGAAGACGTTTCTGCTCTTCGAGATCGGCACGCTTGCGGCTCGCGTCTACCACGCCAAGCAGCTCTGCACGACGCACAATGACGACTCCGTCATCATCCGCCAGCACCACGTCTCCCGGGTTAACCAACTGCCCGGCGCAGATGATCGGAATATTGACCGAGCCCAGGGTTTCCTTGATGGTGCCTTGCGCGTGAACAGCACGCGACCAGACAGCAAAGCCCATTTCGCGCAGCGTATGAGTATCGCGAACACCGGCGTCCAGTATCAGGCCATGAACGCCGCGTGCCTTGAGGGACGTAGCCAGCAGATCACCAAAAAAACCGTCGGTGCAAAGCGAACTCGGCGCGACCACAAGGATGTCGCCAGGTTGGCATTGCTCAACCGCCACATGAAACATCCAGTTGTCGCCCGGTGCGACTAGCACGGTCACCGCTGAACCGCTGAGTGCGAAATCCTGCTGGATCGGTCGAATGGAAGATGCGAGCAGGCCTTTTCGTCCTTGCGCTTCATGCACAGTAGCTACGCCGTACTGCTTAAGCTCGGCGATGAGTTCTGCATCTCCTCGCAGAATGTTTCGAACGACAACTCCATTTCTACCGATGAGGCTCATCCCAGGTTCTCCGTCACGCGTGGAAAGATACTTTGGTAGCCTTCCCCGTACACAATGTTCTTCTTCGACGTAATCCCGATGTTTCGCTTGGCCTGCACACCACGCTGCAGCGCTACACGTGTGTAGTATTCCCAGAGGTGCTCCTGGCCGGCCATGCACTGAATGGCGGCGTACTTCTTGTCCCAGACCTCGGTGATGTCCAGCAACACATCCGGCTTCCACTCGCATTGCTCGGGCTGATGGGGCTCGAAACTATAGACTGGTGGCGCGCCGACGATCTTCTCACCGGGCTTATAGCCCTCTGCCTGAGCGATGATGCGAGCTTCTTGGGTCAAATGGATCGCCAGCGGGTGATCGTAGTTGTAAGGGTCTTTTAGTGAGTGGCTGAGGACGAACTCCGGCTGCACCCGTCGGAAGACGTCGGCAAGGCGGAAAAGCGTTTCCTTGTCGGCACGCATCGGATAGTCGCCGATGTCGAAGAACTCAACGGTGGCACCAATAATGTCGGCAGCCGCTTGGGCTTCTTCGCGGCGTGCAGCCTTGACCTTGGACTCGGTCATTTCGGCGCCCTTGCGCCACAACTTGGCGGACTCTCCACGCTCGCCGAACGACAGGCAGACGATATGGACGCCATACCCCTGAGCCGCATGCAATGCGATGGCGCCGCCGGCGCGCCAGACGAAATCGGCAGAGTGAGCGCTGACTACCAATGCGTTTTTTGCTAGGGTGCTGTTCATGCAAAGACTCCTGCTTGACGTTGGAGCGATGCTGTCATGCGTGATCCCGCCGGAATAATACCTAGAGCTAAGGCTGGTATACTTTTTGTTTATCGAGCCACGCCAACGGCTCGTATTCAGGGAAATGTTCATGGAAGCACGCGCATTGCCAGCACTCATGCATATCCGCGCTTTTGTGCGTGTGGCCGAGCAAGGAAGCATTTCCAGAGCCTGCGAAGTATTACTGCGGGCGCAATCCGTGATCACTCGCTCGCTTCATGAGCTTGAAGATCGCCTGGGTGCTCCGCTGTTCGAGCGCCGCCCAAGCGGCATGCTCATGACTCCTCACGGCAAGGCCATTTTGCCTCGCGCCCAGAGAATCCTTGCTGAGCTTGACTCCATTCCAGCTCTCTTGGGGCGCACCGGGCACGAGCCTGTATACCTGCTGCAAAGCAAGCGTCTGGAGATTTTCGTCAAGCTGTGTGAGACCCACCATATGCAGACAGTTGCGAAAGCATTCGGTCTGACTCAACCCGCTATAAGTGCGGCGTTGAAAGTGCTGGAAAGCGGAGTAGGAAGAGCACTGTTCGAACGCTCCAGCCGAGGACTGCAGCCGACTCAGGCGAGCCAGGAAATCCTCTACCCGATTCGTCGGGCTTTGAATGATTTACGACGCCTGGATGCAGATGTCGCGGCCATCACTGGTGCGGTGCAGGGATCTGTAATGGTGGGAGCACTGCCACTCGGGCGTACGCGCATCCTGCCGCAGGCAATCATCAAGGTGCTCGCAAGACATCCCGGCATACGTGTTGCAACTAATGAAAGCCCCTTCAGTATGCTGGCAACTGAACTGCGTGCCGGGGATATCGACTTTGTGTTCGGAGCGCTTCGGGACAGCGACTACGCAACAGACCTTCAGAGTGAAGAGCTAGTCACTGAGGAAATGGTGGTCCTGGTTCGCAAAGGACACCCGTTGATGTCAGCTTTCGAGGGTATGGAAGATTTCGACGGGGCAAATTGGATTTTTCCCAGAGCCGACACACCAGCCCGGGTGTTGCTAGATACGCATTTCAGAGCGTTTGGATTCCCCTCACCAGTGCCTGTCGTAGAGACAGGTGATTTGGCGATTATCCGTGGCTTGCTGCTGCACTCTGACATGTTGGCTGTCGTGTCGGCGCACCAACTGGAACATGAGATTGCCAGCGGCGAATTACAAATTTTGCCACTTGGGCTAGAAGACACGTCACGCCCGATTGGTCTGATCTACCGAACCAACAGTTTGCCCTCACCGGCGGCTATCGCGGTGATGGAAGCCATCCGGTCAATCACGAAAAAGCCCCGTGAAAGGTGCTAGCACGATCGTGGCGTGCTGGCCCCCTTCACGGCTTCAACTTCAAAGTGCGAGCATTACTGCTTGCCGGCGACAGAATAGATAACTTGCTGGTTCCGCGTCTTCTGGAACTCCTCCAGCGTCATGCCCTTCATAGCTGAGTAGATATGAAGGTTGGACACACCAACCACCGCCCCGAGCTTCTCCAGCAAGAAGAAAATCGCGCCGTACTGAATGAGTCCTTGCCAGTTGCGATCGCTGACGAGCCGGCGCTCCTCAGCTGTCAACTTGTGCTCATCAAACAGCTCTTCGGGCGTTTCAAGGAAGCGCTTGCGCCAATCTGGTTGAATCAACTGATGAAGGAAACGATTCAATCGATAGCCCTTGTGGCTACGCTCAAGCGTGAATGGATACGTACCCTCTAGTAGCTCGATTCCTGCAAGTTGGTGGTGCATTTTCTGGCGATGGCGCTCTTGGGCGTCGACCGGGATCTCGCGAGATTGGTTCTCCAGCAACAGGGTTGCGATACCGGTCATCGAGGGCAGGTAGTAGTCCTGATGAAGCTTGGTCACGTTCGCTGACAACGCACCGCGCATGATCAGCCAAGTGATGACTTCGGAGCCTTCCATACCTCCAAGGGTCGCGTACTCGGCCAATGTGATTTCCGTGAGTCGCTCAGGATCATTCACGAACAGATCGAGAAACTGATGATCCCATTCGGGATTGTTGAAACCACAACGTTCACCATGAACCTGATGAGATACCCCACCGGTCGCAACAATCGCCACGCTCAGATCTTCCGGATAACTTTCAATGGCGCGACGCAGTGCTTTGCCAAGGTTGTAACAGCGACGAGCAGTCGGGATCGGGAACTGCAGAACACCCACTTGCAACGGCACAACCTCAACCGGCCAGCCATCTTTGAATGGCATCAAAGCCGACATGGGAGAAAACAGCCCATGGTCGATAGGCTTGTCACGGAAGAACGACATGTCGAACTCATCCGCCATAAGGCTTTGGCCGATGTGTCGAGAAAGCGCTGCATGACCGCCGATCGCCGGCAAATCTCGCTTACCTCCACCCTCATCCGCCACGTCGTAGTGATCATCAACACCGAGAGCAAATGCTGAATAGTGGTCAAAGAAGAACGATGTGACGTGGTCGTTGAAGATGTAGAAAAGCACGTCCGGCTTGTTATGCGCGAGCCAGGACTTGATCGGCTCGAAGCTGGCGAAGATCGGCGCCCAGGCCGCCTCGCTTTGCTTGTCATGATCCACTGCAAAGCCAATGGTCGGAGTATGGGAAACGGCGAGACCGCCGATGATGCGTGCCATTTATACGTCTCCAGGACGACAGAATGAATGGATGCCCGCAGGGCCACGCCCTACACAACACCATCGCCCCTTCACAGGGGGAATAGGCCGAGCATAGGTGAAGCCGGGCCGAAAATCGTCTGTCTAATCTTTAAAACGGTATCGGTTTTATTGATGGCACTGATTTTCAGACGGAGACTCCGTACCCATGGGGACAATCTGTTGTTCACCCCTTGGAAATAATGAATGTCAGTTTTGCGTCGACTTCTAGTCCCTTCAGATTGATGGCGGGCTCTTGAGGATCCCGTCCAGGAGACTCGTTCGAGTCCCGTTCTAGCTCTGCCTTCGACACCCATCGAGAGGCTGACTGGTTGACGGCGTTCAAATAACGTATTGAGCTAATGTCAGATGGAGTATTAAACATCTGACATAGCCTTCAAGTGAACCTATCGATGCCTTCCTTACCTGTAGCGATTCAGGAAAAAAGTCTGGCCGTCCCTGAAGGCCACGTCCTGAGCCCCAAGGAGTTTCTGCATTTGGGCAGCCGGGCCGCAGTGGATCAAGCATTTTCGCGTTTGGCCAACGCCGGAAGCCTCTTGCGCATCGCTCGTGGTATCTACGTTGCTCCCGCGCAAGGGAAAGCGGAAACGCAAACTTCGCGGACAGAGGCTATTGCACTTTCAATTGCGGCTAAGGGAAAGGTGGCGATTACAGCTAGTGGCGCTGTAGGTGCAAAATCGTTTGGACTGGTCTCGCGGGCTCCGGATGAAGTGATTTTTCTAACTACAGGCCGTAGCAAACTGCTGACCGTGGATGCGGTAAAAGCCTCCCTGCAACATGCACCTTATTGGATGTTGGCACTGGGAGGTACAAGGGCCGGCGACGCGGTTCGGGCATTGGCCTGGATGGGAGAAAATTGCGCTGAGCATACTGCGTCACTGCTTCATAGCCAGCTTTCAGACTCCCAATAGGAGGCTCTTTCTTCCGTTCGGGCTAGTCTACCCACCTGATGGCTGTTGCTGTCAGCAAGGCTGCCATCTACGGTGGAATACGCGAGGGAGGCGGCGCTACTGACCAACGGCCACGCATTTAAGGACGTATCTAAGGGTATCAACAGGTCTTAGCGATTAAACTAATTGGATGAAAAAGGTAGAAAAACATGGCTAGCGGCGAGCATCTAAAAGCGCTTTTTCGCTGACGCATCAAAGGAGATGACAGTCATTTCCTTGCCGTCGCCATGCAGATGGCTGCACATGAAGCCAAGCAAGGACATGGAAAGCTTGCTGAGGATTTACGCACCCTGATTGACTCTGCCCAGTCCAAACGAAAGCTAATGCCATCTGCCCTACCGGTTCCCATCGGTCAGCCCAGAGGTGAACTGAGCAATCTGCTATCTGTTGCTCTTCCGCAGACTCGTTTCTCAGAAATGATTCGGGGCGACGCCACCCATGGCCGGCTGGCACGAATAATCAGCGAACAACGCAACTTCGAAAAAATACGCGCCCACGGTCTCTCACCCCGCCGTAAGTTGCTTTTGGTCGGCCCACCTGGAACGGGTAAAACAATGACTGCTTCCGCCTTGGCTGGTGAGCTCGGCATCCCGTTGTACATCGTGCGCCTGGATAGCCTGATTACCAAGTTCATTGGTGAAACAGCGGCCAAGCTTCGGCAGGTTTTCGACGCCATTCGAGATACTCGAGGGATATACTTCTTCGACGAATTTGACGCAATTGGATCTCAGCGTGGCCTGGCCAATGACGTTGGTGAAATTCGTCGTGCACTCAGCAGCTTTTTGCAGATGATTGAGCAAGATCAGTCAAACAGCTTGATCATTGCAGCCACGAATCATCCGGAAATTCTCGACTATGCCTTGTTCCGGCGCTTTGATGATGCTATCGAATACGGGCTACCCAACCAGGAACAGATTTGCGCTGTTTTTAAAAATCGGCTCGTAAACTTTTCGAAATCGATTAAAAGCTGGAAGGAGCTCACTATTGTTGCGAGTGGCCTGAGCTACGCAGAGCTGGTTCGGGCAGCAGATGACGCTATTAAAGACGCGATCATTCATGATCGTGGCGAGGTCGACGCTAGGGACGTGGCAAAGCATCTCGAAGAACGGAAGGCTTTCCACGGAAGACAACGATTATAAGCCGGTAGAGCTTTTCGATGACGGAACCAAACGCAGGGCAGCGACGACACTTTCATTTACAACGCACAGGGCGACCGGAACGATACCAATCAACCTCGTCCCCCAACCCGAGATCCAATCTTCCCTCCACGTGATTGAAGAGGACATGGCGCAAGGTTGCTGAGCCAACCGGAGCAATTCCGAGGACGAATGGCAAAAGCTGTTCAGCTGCAGCGCTCTGAAGGTCAGGAAAGTGGCTTTGGCTTGCAACTTGAGTTTGTAAGTGAGCCAGGCTTTGAACTGGCATTTGAGGGGCTGGCCCGAGGTCAGCAGCGAATTGAGTTGTTGAATCTACGCTACGACGGAGCCACCCAGACTCATTTCGCGACTGTTTCCGTTCCAGACGGAAAGCTGAGCGCGTTTGAAGGACTGGTGACGCAATATCTGAACGTCAATCCGCACCGCAGGAATGATCCTAGACGTACCTTTGGAGGGGAAAGAGCCTATTTTCAGCCACGGACGATACGCCTCACGTTCGCCGCTACCGACGCCACTTTATTATCAGCTTGTCGAGGTACTCCCTAGTGACCAGCTTGCCTCGACGCGAATTGAACGCTGATGGAAGAGACGGGGGCTGATTGGGAGTCATTGCGGGATTGACCTTAGGGCATAAAACCGATTCGGATCAATGCTTACGCTACTGATGAGCCGACGCAAGCCGCTGATTTTACGCCCTGTACCCGGTTGTCATATACTTATTTTCGTTTGTCACCTGCTTTATTATGAATGTCACCCGCTTATTTACAAAACAACAACACTCATATATTCCGATGCTTGCACCGTGGATAGGCCTCTGCACTTAAAACACTCCATGCGTTTTAAGTGCTTTGGCTGGTAGCCCCATATAGGCAAGCAGAGTCCCATCGCCGTCGTGCGGTAGATAGTTTGGGTAGGAGCAACAATCGGACAACCCTCAGCAGAATTGGATTAGCTAAGCAATAGATGATTTGAGCGCGCCCACTCAGTTTTAGGCTGCGTAACGGGTTGGTAAGGTTACCTGAAATAAAATCCCAATCACGAGACAAAAAGGCACAACACGACACTGGTCTCCAGCGGGCTTTCACTAGGAATGGGAAACTACGCTGATTCTGCACCGAAACAGGGTCTAAATCCCCTTTTTCAAAATGTAAACGATGGAGATACAAAATAGCCCACCGTTTACATATTTGGCTCATCCTGGCTACAAACTCCCCCCGGCAGAATTATCAGAATTTGCCGTATGTCACATGATTTCAATACCTTAAACATGCTAAATAGCACGCTAACCATGCTGTTTACAGAGTTGACAAGTAGTCAGAAGACTCGTACGGATCTGGTGGCCATCTAGTGCTCAGCTCTCAATCGGTCAATCGTGCAAAAGCGCGGATCTTATCATGCGGAACACCGTCCCTGTAGGAGCTGCCGAAGGCTCCGATCTTTTGATCTTCGTTTGTAAAATCAGGATCAAAAGATCGCAGCCTGCGGCAGTTCCTACACGGATCGTCGTCAGGCTTGTTTGTAGCCGCGCACTTCATCCACCCCACGGTTGGCCAACTGGTCGGCCCGTTCGTTACCGTGGTGACCGATGTGCCCGCGCACCCACTTCCAGGTGACGTTGTGGCGATTGACCTGTTCGTCGAGCATCTTCCACAGGTCGGCATTCTTGACGGGCTCTTTGGCCGCGGTTTTCCAACCGCGTTTTTTCCAGTTGGCCATCCACTCGTTGATACCTTTCATCACGTACTGGGAGTCGGTCACCAGCAGCACCTCGCAGGGACGCTTGAGTTCTTCGAGGCCGCGAATCGCGCCCATCAGTTCCATACGGTTGTTGGTGGTATTGGCTTCGCCGCCCCAGAGTTC
Organism: Pseudomonas fluorescens; assembly: GCF_000802965.1. Lineage (GTDB taxonomy): Bacteria > Pseudomonadota > Gammaproteobacteria > Pseudomonadales > Pseudomonadaceae > Aquipseudomonas > Aquipseudomonas fluorescens_A. Next base: position 145,739 of record NZ_JSAK01000002.1, read on the forward strand.
TTTTTCAACGCCCTTGCATACCAGCAATGCGCCCCAGCCGCCTGGGCCGGGGTTGCCTTTGCAGGCGCCGTCGGTGAAGAGTTCTACGCTATCGCTCATGCCATCTATCCAGAAAATGCGTTGGCTCGCCAATCAACGATCGACGACGCCCGAGACCGGGGCAACCCCGGCCGAAAATAAAAGTGTGTATTACGGTTCGATACGACGACGGTTGACCTTGGCCATCGGCAACGGAATCAACTTGCCCATCGGTTCGCGGCGTTCTTGTCGCACAGGTCGCAAGCCGACCACGATTTTGCGCGCCACCAATAAATAGAAGCCGCCACCCGACAATTGCCAGTCACCGGCCTTGCGTTCCCAACCGGCCAGACGGGTCTGCCAAGTGGGCGAAGCAAGCGGCGGACGATAGCATCCGAAGCGGCGTTTCTCCAGCGCGAAGCCCAGCAGGTTCAGCCAGTCGGCCACCCGCGACGGAGAAATGCAGCGGGCTTTTCGCAATGCATCATGAGCAAACACATGACGCAGGCCCCAACTGCTCCAGGGATTGATCCCGATGATCAACAGGTGCCCGCCGGGCCGCACGCTGCTCGCCGCTTCACGCAGCAATCCGTGGGGCGACAGGCAGAAATCCAGGCCGTGCTGCAGCACCACCACATCGGCGGCATGCTCGCTCAATGGCCAGGCCTGCTCCTCGCAAACAATCTCGACCCCCGGCAACGGCGCACCCAGGCGCACATTGCGCTGAACCTGCGGTGCCGGTGGCGGCGTCTGCGCCGACGGACCGTAGTGCACCAGATAGCCGCCGAAGAAGCGCCCAAGCTCGTCTTCGAGCATGCGCCGTTCTTCATCCAGCAAAAACTGCCCGAGGGGACCGGACAGCCACTCGCGGGCGGCGCTGATCAACGCCAGCCAATCAGGATCGGCCTGAGCGAACGCTTTATCAGTCATTGCATTCTCCAACGCGCCAGGAAGTTCTAAGATGCGCCATTGTTTACCGCTTGGCGAATCCGACGATGATACAGATCACAGCCCTGCCCGCCTTCACCGACAACTACATCTGGTTGTTACAAGACACCGACACCCAGCGCTGCGCGGTGGTCGATCCGGGCGATGCCGCGCCGGTGCAAGCCTGGCTCGCGGCAAACCCGCAATGGACCCTGAGCGATATTCTGATCACCCACCACCATCATGACCATGTCGGCGGTGTCGAACAGCTGAAGAAAGCGACAAACGCGAAGGTCTACGGCCCGGCCAGCGAAACCATCCCGGCGCGGGACGTTGCGCTCAAGGATAACGACAGCATCAATATCCTGGGCCATGACTTCCAGATCATCGCCGTCCCCGGCCATACCCTGGGGCACATTGCCTATTATCATCCCGACCTGCTGTTCTGTGGCGACACCCTGTTCGCCGCTGGTTGCGGTCGTTTGTTCGAGGGCACACCTCAACAAATGTACTCCTCGCTGTCGCGCCTCGCGGCCCTTCCCGAGGAGACAAAGGTCTACTGCACCCACGAATATACGCTGAGCAATCTGCGCTTCGCTGCTGCTGTCGAACCGGGTAATCCGGACACCCTCGAACGTCTCGCTGACGTCACTCGGCAACGGGAAGCCGGGACCATCACACTGCCTTCCACGATAGCCCTGGAAAAGCGCACAAACCCGTTTTTGCGCACCGGTGAAACATCCGTTAAAGAAAAAGCAGATGAACGGACCGGCACCGATAACTCCGCGCCCGATATAGTTTTTGCTGCTCTACGAGCCTGGAAAGACAAGTTTTGAGCGACTTGCACGATGGTCCTAAAATTCTGAATGGTTGACCGCCGGGGGTGCGCTTTCTAGAATCGCCCGACATTTTTGCCCGGAACTTACTTCCAGCCAATGTCGTCATCTATTCGTAAAGCCATCAACTCGGACGCTTTGTCCCGCCTGGCGCAAGCCATAGCGGTGGCTGTGTCCGCGACATTGGCAGGCTGTTCAAGCCATGTGCCGCAAACCGACGCGGCACACACTCCGAATATTGCCGCGCGCGCCAAGCAGAAGCCCGTCTGGCTCAGCGAAAAGCCGAGCCCGCAGATTCCGCAGGACGTCTGGGAGCGCATGCGCCAGGGCTTCCAGTTGCAAGACGGGCTGGGCGTCAACCCACGCATCGAGCAGCAGCGCCTGTGGTTCGCCAGCAATCCTTCTTTCCTGGAAAACGCCGGCGAACGCGGCAGTCTCTACATTCATTACATTGTCGAACGCCTTGAAGAACGCAACATGCCGCTGGAGCTGGCGCTGCTGCCAGTGATTGAAAGCGCCTATAACCCGATGGCCTATTCCCGAGCCAATGCGGTTGGCTTGTGGCAATTCATCCCGTCCACCGGGCGCTACTTCAACCTTCGTCAGACACGCTTCTATGATGGCCGTCGCGACATCACCGCTTCGACCAACGCCGCAATGGACTACCTGACCCGTCTGCATGACATGTTCAACGGTGACTGGTTGTTGGCACTTGCCGCTTACAATGCGGGCGAAGGTACGGTCAGCCGAGCCATCGAGCGTAACGAAAGGCTTGGCCTGCCAACCGACTACTGGAACCTGCCGCTGCCCGCCGAAACCCAGGCCTATGTGCCGAAGTTGCTGGCCCTGTCGCAAGTGGTCATGGCGCCTGAAGCCTACGGCGTAAACCTGAATCCGATCGCCAACGAGCCGTATTTCCAGGTCGTCGAAATCAACCAGCGGATGGACCTGTCCAAGGTTGCAGAAGTCGCCAACATCGACGAAGACGAACTGTTTCAGCTAAACCCGGCATTCAAGCAGCGCACCACCCTCGATGGCCCTCAGCATCTGCTGGTGCCGACATCCAAGGCGCAATTGCTGACCACCAGCCTGCAAACCATGCGGCCTGAAGAGTTGATCAGCAAGAAACAGCTCAAGCCGGTTTTCGAAGGTGCAAACGATACCCAGCTGGCCAGTGCCAAACGCAGCTACCGGGTCAAGCGCGGCGACAACCTCGGCTCCATCGCCAAGGCCAACAATGTCGACGTCAAGGACTTGCAGCGCTGGAACAAGCTGAGCGGCAAGAACCTCAAGCCTGGTCAGACGCTGGTCATGCAGGACACCAGCAAACGCAACTCCGGGCGTATCAACACCGTTGTCGCAGCCAAGTCCAAGAGCAAGGACAAGAAACCGCAGTCGCAATACAAGGTCCAGCAAGGCGACTCGCTGTACATCGTGGCCAAGCGCTTCAACGTTGAAATGCAACACCTCAAGCGCTGGAACCCGCGCGTTGGCCAGGCGCTGAAGCCTGGGCAGATGCTGACGGTGTCCAACCCGCATTAAAAATGAGCCCCTGATTCCAGGGGCTTTTTTATGTTCAATCCTGTAGGAGCCGGCTCGCTGGTGATGGGTGCGCCGCGTTTAACCTGTCACAACGCGTCATCGTTAACGACCATCACCAGCAAGCCGGCTCCTACGGAAAATCGCAAATCCTGACCCGCTGACATTACCCTTCAAGCCTCCGTCTTTTTCCTGTCCATACAAGCTGTTACTGTACCGACCACCAAGCCCAAGCCGCCCGGATCGGATTCCTTATTTGAAGCGTCCCCTCCTCCTGCTCCTGATCAGCCTGGCCTTGAGCTCCACCGCAAGCGCGTCGATCAGCGAAAGCCATGGTTATGCGCAGTTCGGCACGCTCAAGTACCCGGCCAGATTTACCCATTTCGACTGGGTCAACCCGCAAGCGCCCAAGGGCGGTACGTTGCGGGTGATGGCGTTTGGCACCTTCGATACGCTCAACCCGTACACCTTCAAGGGCACCAGCCCGGTTGCCACACCCAACTTCCTGCAATACGGCATCAACGAGCTCAACGAACCGCTGATGGTCGGCACCGGCCAATACGCGCCATCCGGCGACGAACCGACTTCCAGTTATGGCCTGATTGCCCAATCGGTTGAGTACAGCGAAGACCGCAGCTGGGTGGTGTTCAACCTGCGCCCGGAAGCGCGCTTCCACGATGGCACCCCGATCACGGCCTACGACGTGGCGTTCTCCTACCGCTTGCTGCTCAAGGAAGGTCATCCGCAGTACCGCACCAATCTTCAGGAAGTGTTGCGGGTCGACATCCTCAACCCGCAACGCATTCGCTTCGTCTTCAAGCGTGCCGGCAATCCGCTGTTGATCCTGCGCCTGGGCGAGTTGCCGGTGCTGCCGCAGCACTACTGGAAAGGACGCGACTTCAAGGCCACGACCTTCGAACCGCCATTGGGCAGCGGACCGTATCGCGTAACGTCGGTGACTCCGGGGCGGCAGATCGTTCTCGAGCGGGTCAAGGACTACTGGGGCAAAGATCTGCCGGTCAACCGTGGCAAGTACAACTTCGATCGCATGGAAGTCGAGTTCTACCGCGACAGCGACGTGGCCTTCGAAGCGTTCAAGGCCGGCGAATTCGACATCTACATTGAGCACCAGGCAAAGAACTGGGACACCGGCTACAACTTCCCGGCAATCCGCCGTGGCGAGGTGATCAAGGCGCAAATTCCGCACCAGATCCCGACACAGACCCAAGGCCTGTTCATGAACAGCCGCCGACCGACGTTCGCCGAGGCCAAGGTGCGTGAAGCGTTGGGATTGATGTTCGACTTCGAGTGGACCAATCGCACCCTATTCAGCGGCGCCTATAAGCGCGCCATGAGTTACTACCCCAACAGCGAGTTTTCTGCCACCGGCCTGCCGGTCGGTCATGAATGGCTGATGCTCAAACCGTTTCGCGAGCAATTGCCCGCCAAGCTGTTCATCGAGCCTTTCAGCCTGTCGCAGACCCAAGGCCGCGGCATCCCCCGGGAAACCATGCGCAAAGCCCTGGCCCTGCTTGCCGAGGCCGGCTGGAAGCTCAATGGCCAGCGTTTACAGGACGCGACTGGGCAACCGTTGCGCCTGGAGATCCTGCTGGTCAACCCGAACCTGGAACGCATTCTTCAGCCTTACGTCGAGAACCTCGCCAGCATTGGCGTCGACGCCAAGCTGCGCACGGTCGATCGCGCCCAGTACAAGCAGCGCCTCGACCAGTTCGATTTCGACATGATCCTGATGACCCTCAACCAGACCCTCAGTCCCGGCCTGGAACAATGGCAGTATTTCCACTCCAGCCAGGTCGGGGTCAAAGGCAGCAAGAATTACGCAGGCATCGCCAACCCGGTGGTCGATCATTTGCTCGAACAATTGCTCGCAGCGAAGAGTCGCGATGAGCAAGTCGCCGCCGGCAAGGCCCTCGACCGGGTGCTGCTGTGGCAGCACTACATCATTCCCAACTGGTACCTCAATTATCATCGCCTGGCCTACCGAAACCGGTTCGCCTTTGTCACCACGCCGCCCTATACCCTGGGCCTGAGCGCGTGGTGGCTGAAGTCTTCGGAGAAAGATCAATGAAACCCGCAAGTGCCCTGCTCCTGCAGGCCAGCGCCCTGTTGTTCGCCGGGCTGGCCTGTGCCGCTCCGCAGCATGCGTTGACCCTGTACAACGAGCCGCCGAAATACCCGGCCGATTTCAAATACTTCGATTACGTCAATCCGGATGCACCCAAGGGCGGAAAATTCCGTCAGGCCGGTTTCGGTGGCTTCGACAGCCTCAATCCGTTCATCAGCAAGGGCGTCGCCGCCGACGACATCAATTTGATCTATGACACCCTGGCCAAGCAGGGCCTGGATGAACCGTTCACCGAGTACGGTCTGGTCGCCGGCAAGATCGAAAAGGCTCCGGACAATTCCTGGGTGCGTTTCTATCTGCGTCCGCAAGCGCGCTTCCACGATGGCCATCCGATCCGTGCCGAAGATGTGGTGTTCAGCTTCCAGACCCTGATCAAGGATGGCGCGCCGATGTTCCGCGGCTACTACAGCGACGTCGAAGACGTGGTTGCCGAAGATCCGCTGACGGTGCTGTTCAAGTTCAAGCACAACAACAACCGCGAGTTGCCGCTGATTCTCGGCCAGTTGCCGGTGCTGCCCAAACATTGGTGGGCCAGTCGCGATTTCAACAAAGGCAACCTGGAAATTCCGCTGGGCAGCGGTCCCTACAAAGTCGCCGAAGTAAAGGCCGGACGCTCGGTGCGCTATGAGCGAGTGAAGGACTACTGGGGCAAGGACCTGCCGGTCAACCGCGGGTTCTACAACTTCGACGTGATGATCACCGACTATTACCGCGACAACACCGTGGCGCTCGAAGCGCTGAAGGCCGGGCAGTTCGACTACTGGCTGGAGATGACTGCGAAGAACTGGGCCAATGCCTACAACATCCCGGCCGTGACCGAAGGCCGGCTGATCAAAGAGCAGATCGCCAACGGAAACCCCACTGGCATGCAGGGCTTCGTGTTCAACTTGCGGCGTCCGGTATTCCAGGACGTGCGTGTGCGCCAGGCCCTGACCCTGTTGCTGGACTTCGAATGGACCAACAAGCAGTTGTTCAACGGCGCCTACGCGCGCACCCGCAGTTATTTCGAGAACTCGGAAATGGCTGCTACGGGCCTGCCGGATGACGATCAACTGGCGATTCTCGACCCATTCCGCGGCAAGATTCCGGAGCAGGTGTTCAGCGAAGCCTTCCAGAACCCGATGACCGACGGCAGCGGCATGATCCGCACCCAGCAGCGCAAAGCCTACCAACTGCTGCAAGAGGCTGGCTGGCGCATCGTTGATGACAAGATGGTCGATGCCACCGGCAAACCAGTGAGCATCGAATTCCTGTTGGCGCAAACCGAATTCGAACGGGTGTTGTTGCCGTTCAAGCGTAACCTCAGCGACCTGGGCATCGATCTGGTGATTCGCCGGGTCGACGTCTCGCAATACGTCAACCGCGTGCGCTCGCGGGACTTCGACATGATTGTCGGCAGCTTCCCGCAATCCAACTCGCCGGGCAACGAACAGCGCGAGTTCTGGATGACCGCCGCCGCCGACAAACCTGGCAGCCGCAATTCCATGGGACTCAAAGACCCGGTGGTGGACCAACTGGTCGAGCAACTGATCAATGCCGATTCGCGCAAAAGCTTGGTGGCCCACGCCCGCGCACTGGACCGGGTGCTGCAATGGGGCTATTACGTGATTCCCAACTGGCACATCAAAACCTGGCGCGTGGCCTACTGGAACCACATCGGTCATCCAAAGGTCTCGCCTAAATATGACATCGGCATCGCCACCTGGTGGGTCAAGCCCGATGCCAAACCGGCTATAGAGATCGAAACCAAATTGCAAGCCGACCCTGCGGGCACGGAGTAATCAGATGCTGGCGTATATTTTTCGGCGACTGCTGCTGATCATTCCGACACTGTTCGGCATTTTGCTGATCAACTTCGTGATCATCCAGGCTGCCCCCGGTGGGCCGGTGGAACAGATGATCGCCAAGCTCGAAGGCTTCGAAGGCGCCACCAGCCGCATCGCTGGCGGTGGTGCCGAAGTGTCCGTGGCCGGCTCCGCCTATCGCGGCGCGCAAGGCCTGGACCCGGCGCTGATCAAGGAAATCGAGCACATGTACGGCTTCGACAAGTCGGCACCGGAACGCTTGTGGATCATGGTCAAGAACTACGCGTCGCTGGATTTCGGCGACAGTTTTTTCCGCGACGCCAAGGTTATCGACCTGATCAAGGAAAAGATGCCGGTGTCGATCTCCCTCGGGCTGTGGAGCACCCTGATCATGTACCTGGTGTCGATCCCGCTGGGTATCGCCAAGGCCACGCGACACGGTAGCCACTTCGACGTCTGGACCAGTTCGGCGATCATCGTCGGCTACGCGATTCCGGCGTTCCTGTTCGCCATCCTGTTGATCGTGGTGTTTGCCGGTGGCAGTTACCTCGACTGGTTCCCGTTGCGCGGGCTGACCTCGAACAACTTCGATGAGCTGAGCATGGGAGGCAAGATCCTCGATTACTTCTGGCACCTGGCGCTTCCCGTGACTGCACTGGTAATCGGCAACTTCGCGACCATGACGCTGCTGACCAAAAACAGTTTCCTCGATGAAATCAACAAGCAGTACGTCGTGACCGCCAAGGCCAAGGGCCTGACCAACCATCGCGTGCTTTACGGCCACGTGTTCCGCAACGCCATGTTGCTGGTGATTGCCGGGTTCCCGTCGGCGTTCATCGGGATCTTCTTCACCGGTTCGTTGCTGGTGGAAGTGATTTTCTCCCTCGACGGACTCGGCCTGATGAGTTTCGAGGCGGCAATCAACCGCGATTACCCGGTGGTGTTCGGCACACTGTTCATCTTCACCCTGCTCGGGCTGGTGGTGAAGCTGATCGGTGACCTAACCTACACCTTTGTCGATCCACGAATTGACTTCGAAAGCCGGGAGCATTGAGATGAACCTGTCCCCTCTCAATCGCCGCCGCTTCGAACTGTTCAAGGCCAACAAGCGAGGCTGGTGGTCGCTTTGGCTGTTCCTGATTCTGTTCGGTGCCAGCCTCGGCGCCGAGTTGATCGCCAACGACAAGCCGCTGGTGGTGCATTACGACAACAACTGGTACTTCCCGGCGCTCAAGCGTTACCCGGAAACCACCTTCGGCGGCGAGTTTCCGCTGGAGGCCAACTACAAGAGCCCGTACATCCGCGAACTGCTCAAGGCCAAGGACGCCTGGGTGCTGTGGGCGCCGATTCCCTACAGTTACCAGAGCATCAACTACGACCTGAGAGTTCCGGCTCCGGCCCCACCGTCCACCGACAACCTGTTGGGCACTGATGATCAGGGTCGCGATGTGTTGGCCCGGGTGATTTACGGCTTCCGCGTTTCGGTGTTGTTCGCCCTGACGCTGACCATTCTCAGCTCGATCATCGGCGTCATCGCGGGCGCCTTGCAGGGTTTCTATGGCGGCTGGGTGGATCTGGCGGGACAGCGCTTCCTGGAGATCTGGTCGGGGTTGCCGGTGCTGTATCTGCTGATCATCCTCGCCAGTTTCGTCCAACCGAACTTCTGGTGGCTGCTGGGGATCATGCTGCTGTTCTCCTGGATGAGCCTGGTGGATGTGGTGCGTGCCGAATTCCTGCGTGGGCGTAATCTGGAATACGTGCGCGCTGCACGGGCCCTGGGCATGCAAAACGGTGCCATCATGTTCCGCCACATTCTGCCCAACGCCATGGTCTCGACCATGACCTTCATGCCGTTCATCCTGACCGGCGCCATCGGCACCCTGACGGCACTGGATTTCCTCGGCTTCGGCTTGCCGGCAGGCAGCCCGTCACTGGGTGAACTGGTGGCCCAGGGTAAATCCAACCTGCAAGCGCCGTGGCTCGGAATGAGCGCGTTTGCCGTGCTGGCGTTGATGTTGAGTTTGCTGGTGTTCATCGGCGAGTCCGCTCGCGATGCCTTCGACCCGAGGAAGTGAAATGAATCAGGACAATCTGATCGAAGTGCGCGACCTCTCCGTCGAATTCGTCGTCGGTGAGCGCTCGCAACGTGTAGTCGAGGGTGTCAGCTTCGATATCAGGCGCGGTGAAACCCTGGCGCTGGTAGGTGAAAGTGGTTCCGGTAAATCGGTGACGGCGCATTCGATCCTGCGCCTGCTGCCCTACCCGCTCGCCCGGCATCCGTCCGGCACCATCGAGTATTCCGGGCAGGATCTGCTCAGCCTCAAGGAAAAAACCATCCGTCACATCCGCGGCAACCGGATCGCGATGATCTTCCAGGAGCCGATGACCTCGCTCAACCCGCTGCACTCGATCGAGAAGCAGATCAACGAGGTGCTGGGCATCCACAAGGGTCTGGTCGGCAAAGTGGCGACTAAACGCACCCTTGAATTGCTGGAGATGGTTGGCATTCCTGAGCCGGAAAAGCGCCTCAAGGCCCTGCCACACGAATTGTCCGGCGGCCAGCGCCAGCGCGTCATGATTGCCATGGCCTTGGCCAACGAGCCGGAACTGTTGATTGCCGACGAGCCGACCACCGCACTGGACGTGACCGTTCAGCTGAAAATCCTCGAATTGCTCAAGGAATTGCAGGCCCGTTTGGGCATGGCGTTGCTGCTGATCAGCCACGATTTGAACCTGGTGAAAAGAATTGCGCATCGCGTATGTGTCATGCAGCGCGGTTGCATCGTCGAACAGGCATCGTGCGAAGAGTTGTTCCGCGCGCCGCAGCATCCGTACACTCGGACCCTGCTGGCAGCGGAGCCAAGCGGCGCACCGGCGACCAACGTGATTGGCCCGCCATTGCTGGCGGTCGAGGACTTGAAAGTCTGGTTCCCGATCAAGAAAGGCTTGCTGAAAAAGACCGTGGATTACGTCAAAGCGGTCGATGGCATCAATTTCAGCCTGCCTCAGGGCCAGACCCTGGGGATTGTGGGAGAAAGCGGTTCCGGCAAATCGACTCTGGGTCTGGCGATCCTGCGGTTGATCGGCAGTACCGGCGCCATCCGGTTTGAAGGCAAGCAGCTAGACTGCCTGACGCAGCAGCTGGTTCGACCGCTTCGGCGGGAGATGCAGGTGGTGTTTCAGGACCCGTTCGGCAGCCTGAGCCCACGGATGTGCGTGAGCCAGATCGTTGGCGAAGGCCTGCGGATCCACAAAATGGGCACCGAGGCGGAACAGGAACAAGCGATAATTGCAGCACTCAAGGAGGTAGGCCTGGACCCGGAAACCCGGAACCGCTACCCCCACGAATTTTCCGGCGGGCAGCGGCAGCGAATCGCCATTGCCCGGGCACTGGTGCTAAAACCGGCGTTGATTCTGCTGGACGAGCCGACGTCGGCCCTCGACCGCACCGTGCAACGCCAAGTGGTGGAGCTTTTGCGTTCACTGCAAAGCAAGTACAACCTGACGTATCTGTTTATCAGCCATGACCTGGCTGTGGTGAAAGCGCTGAGCCACCAGCTGATGGTGGTCAAGCATGGCCAAGTGGTCGAACAGGGAGACGCGCAAAGCATTTTTGCCGCCCCCCAACATCCGTATACACAGCAGTTGCTGGAAGCCGCTTTCCTGGCTCCAGCCACTGCGCAATAACCTGAAAAGAGGAGCAACACATGGGTTTTCTCGCCGGTAAGCGCGTACTGATCGTCGGTGTCGCCAGCAAGCTGTCCATCGCATCCGGCATCGCTGCCGCCATGCATCGCGAGGGCGCTGAGCTTGCCTTCACTTATCAGAACGACAAACTCAAGGGTCGTGTCGAAGAGTTCGCACAAGGCTGGGGCTCCAGCCCTGAGCTGTGCTTCCCGTGCGACGTAGCCAGCGACGCCGAAATCGCCAAGGTCTTCGAAGAGCTGAGCAAGAAGTGGGATGGCCTGGACTGCATCGTGCACTCCGTGGGCTTCGCCCCGGGCGACCAACTGGACGGCGACTTCACCGAAGCCACCACCCGTGAAGGTTTCCGCATCGCTCACGACATCAGCGCCTACAGCTTCGTAGCCCTGGCCAAGGCCGGTCGCGAAATGATGAAAGGCCGCAACGGCAGCCTGCTGACCCTGTCGTACCTGGGCGCCGAGCGCACCATGCCGAACTACAACGTCATGGGCATGGCCAAGGCTTCCCTGGAAGCTGGCGTACGTTACCTGGCCGGCTCCCTGGGCCCGGACGGCACTCGCGTCAACTGCGTGTCGGCTGGCCCGATCCGTACCCTCGCGGCTTCCGGCATCAAGAACTTCCGCAAGATGCTGGCCGCCAACGAAGCGCAAACCCCGCTGCGTCGCAACGTCACCATCGACGAAGTCGGCAACGCCGGCGCCTTCCTGTGCTCGGACCTCGCATCCGGCATCAGCGGCGAAATCATGTACGTGGACGGTGGCTTCAACACCACGGCCATGGGCAATATCGAAGAGTGATCTTCGGTTAGCCAATAAAAAACCCGCCTGCCTGGCGGGTTTTTTATGTGTTCAAGATCAAAAGATCGCAGCCTTCGGCAGTTCCCCTGTAGGAGCTGCCGAAGGCTGCGATCTTTGGAGGTTTACGCGACGGTCTTGCCTTCCCGATGATCAGCAAAGAACGCCTTGCCCTTGCTGACCCGGTCGGAAGCCTTGGGCATGTTCACGGCCTGGGTGTCCTGCGTATCTACATACCAATAGCAATGACTCACTGCCCGGGTAATACCGACGTAAGCCAGTCGCAATATCTCGTCTTTCTGCGCGTTGTCGTAAGGCTCGCTGTCACCCGACTTGCCCAAACCCGCCATGCGATACACCTGGTTCTTGTACGGTGAACTTGTCAGATGCTGACAATCGCCGAGCAGAAACACCGCATCAGCTTGAAGGCCTTTGGCGCTGTGATAAGTCAATTGTTTCAAGCGTCGAGATTCATACGGCAAGCTAGAATCAACATTAACTACCGACTGAATATGCTCTTCAATCAATAACTTATCGCTACTTTTTCGATAGAGCATCAAGATTGAATCGCCCTTGCGGTAATGCTCGATCAGACGTTTGGCCATGCCTTGATCGTCCCGGTCCAGCACGTTGACTGGCAGCAGGTCTTTCAGCTCGCCACTGGCTTTGGCCTTTTTGCCCGCGATGGCTGGCGCAGCTCGCACGATGTGCTCGGCGGCGTCGATGATGTATTGGTGGCTTCGATAGTTGTCGCTGAGCATGACCTTAGTGGTGCTCGGCGACGAAAACTCCTTGTTGAACTCCATGAAGTAACTCGGTGAGCTGCCGCGCCAACCGTAGATCGATTGCCAGTCGTCGCCCACGCAGAGCAACGACGAGCGCTGGGCCCCTCGCCCGACGTGCATCGCCGGGCCACGGCTACGGATTTCGGCCAGGCTGGCGCGGATCCACGACACGATTTGCGGCGATACATCCTGGAACTCGTCGATCATCAAGTGCGACAGCGGCCTGAGCAACTCATCACTGAGCAGTTTGAGGTTTTCCGGGGAATGCTCGCTGAACAGCGCAAACATCCGGTTGTACGTCATGATCGGTGGTTTCTGGTCGAGCAGATGATCTTCCAATGCTCGCCAGTACAGGCTCAATGCCTCGAAGAAAAACCGGTCCGGGTCGTCTTTTGAAAAGCTCATCTGGCCAACGGCGGTCGGCACATCCAGGCCAAGGTTTTCGATAAACCCGGCGGCGGCGACGAAACTGTCCAGCAAAGGTGCGGACGCGAGTTCACCTTTCACCTTGTAATCGAAGCCCGGCCCAGCGCTGGCATCACCCGCAAGAGAGGCCAGAACACGTTTTGATGAGTCGTAACTATCCAGCCATATCAATGGCTTACGGCAGAAAGCTTGAAACAGTGTGCGCTTGACTGCCCATTCCGCGCGGACAGTCAGCTTGGCGTTTGGACGGGAGACCTGGGCGTTTTCCCGAGGATCGAACCCCAATACCACCCAGGCGTCGAGGGAAGGAATGTAGCCGTGGCAATGAAAGGTCGAGCCGTTGATATCGAAGGTCTGACGATTCGGTTCTATGCCTTTGATCGGCCAGGCCCCGGCGCGAAACCACAAATCCTCAACAGTGTCGCAAAGTTCCTCATCACGTTTGGCGGCCAGCTCGGTCACCGCCATGCGTTTCTGCACGTCCGGGTGGTCACGTTCCAGTTCTTTGAGCTGTAAGGCGTGGCGCGACAACGGCTTGATCAGTTCACGGAAACGCTCATCACGGGTGTGCAAGGCGTGATAGCAGGTATTGAGCTGTTGGCGTTGTGCGTCGTTGATGCGCAGGTCGAACAGATTGCTGTCGACCTCTTCATCGCCGCTTTGCGCGCGGTGGCTGAGATTCTCGAAGGCTTGCAAGCGTTCGAAGCCCGGCAGGCTGCGAACCATCGGCAGGATCCGCGAGTGGAAGGTACGCACCAGGTCGCGCGCTTCCTTGTGGCTGAGCGCCCGTCCCCACAGCGCAAACAGTTCGATCAGTTTGTTGATGAAGTCCTTGCGCGACTCACGGGTGAAGGTCACCACGGTCATGGAGCTCAGTTCAAAGCCCAAATAATGTGTCAGCAACACAATGCGCAACACCAGGGTCGTCGACTTGCCGGCACCCGCACCGGCAATCACTGAAGTTGACGGCGTATCACTGAAAATCATCTTCCACTGGTTGGCGCTCGGTTGGGCGTGAGGAGGCAGCAGCCGGGCGACATCGGCCTTCATGCGCTTCTTCAACTCCGCGGTCAATGGCAGGCGCCAGTCGTCGAACAGATGATCATCAACGTTGGGTGGCCGATGCTCGGTCGAGCGCGAATCGCGTATCAGCAGGACCTGTCGACCTTCCTCCAGCCCTTCGAGCTTGCCTTCCTTGTAGCCGTAATCCACGCCGGCGATGTGACCGCTACGAAAGCCATCCGCCTGCCCGTGCAACCAGGATGCACGGTGTTGTGCACGCAGGCGCGTCAGGCCGTGACCAAAAAATCGTGCGGCCAGGCGTTTGAGCAGCGGCATGTCGGCAAGAGGACGAAGTTCAGGCGGAAGATCGGGGGTGTGTTGCGGCACGCGGGCTGACTCCAGGGTGTGAGGCTGTTGAGGGCTATGGTGTCTGCATTTGCTTCTGAGTTCTAGTGAAATGCTTATGACTCATTGGCTTAGGTGATGAACTGAAGGCTGAATAATAATGTTTCGAGGCGACTTCGTATCAATTGATTCGATTGTTATGAGGCATTTTTTACGCTTTTTATCGATCAGTGCCTGATGGATGATGCCCACCATCAACCACCGGTCTCGCTTCGTGGCCCAGGCGCACTGCCCCATGACGAACCTTTTCAGGAGACGATCATGCTTGAACTCAGACCTTTCAATTCGCTCGGTGGTGCTCACCATGGCTGGTTGGATGCCCATCACCATTTTTCGTTCGCCGAGTACCACGACCCGAAACGCATGAACTGGGGCAACCTGCGGGTCTGGAACGATGACGTGATCGCGCCCGGCACCGGTTTCCCGCAGCACCCGCATCGGGACATGGAAATCATCACCTATGTCCGCGAAGGTGCAATTACTCACCAGGACAACCTGGGCAACAAGGGTCGCACTGAAGCGGGTGACGTTCAGGTCATGAGCGCCGGCACCGGGATCGCTCACAGCGAATACAACCTGGAAGCGGCACCGACGAAGATTTTCCAGATCTGGATCATTCCTAACGAATCCGGCGTGGCACCTTCCTGGGGCGCCAAGCCGTTTCCGAAAGGCCAGCGCGAAGGTTTCGTAACCCTCGCCAGCGGCAAGGCCGGAGACGATCAAAGCCTGCGAATCCGCGCCGATGCGCGCTTGGTGGCGGCGAACCTTAAGGCCGGTGAAACCGCTGAATACCAGCTGGACAGCGGCCGTCGCGCTTACCTTGTACCAGCCACGGGTGTTATTGAAGTCAATGGCTTGCGTGCACAAGCTCGAGACGGTGTTGCGGTTGCGCAAGAGCAGGTGTTGCGGGTGACGGCGATCGAGGACAGTGAGATCGTGTTGGTGGATCTGGCTTGAATCGGTAAATGCGGGGCAAAAAAAGGGGCGACCATGTAGGTCGCCCCTTTTACTTTGTTCTACACACCACCTGTAGGAGCTGCCGAAGGCTGCGATCTTTTGATCTTGCTTAGAGATCTGAAGAATGCTGAAGATCAAAAGATCGCAGCCTTCGGCAGCTCCTACAGGGGAGCGTGCCCATAAAAAGGTCAGCCCGCCCCTGCAGGAGAGCAGGCCCCTTAACTATTTGGCGGAGATGGCGCCATCCACCAACGTCTGCGCCTCAGCCACCAACTGCTTGAGGTGGTCGTCGCTGATGAAGCTTTCCGCATAGATCTTGTAGATGTCTTCGGTGCCCGAAGGACGCGCCGCGAACCAGCCGTTTTCGGTCATGACTTTCAGACCGCCAATCGCCTGATTGTTACCCGGTGCGTGGCTCAGAATGCTCTGGATCGGTTCGCCCGCCAGTTCGGTCGAGGTGACCTGATCCGGCGACAACTTGCTCAGCAGGGCTTTTTGTTCGGGGTTGGCCTTGGCATCCACCCGCACCGAGAACGGTTCGCCCAGTTCATCGGTCAAGGCACGATAAGCCTGGCTCGGGTCACGACCCGTGCGCGCGGTCATTTCAGCAGCCAGCAGAGCCGGGATCAACCCGTCCTTATCGGTGCACCAGACGCCGCCATCCTTGCGCAGGAACGAGGCACCGGCGCTCTCTTCCCCGCCAAAACCCAGCGAGCCGTCGAACAGACCATCGGCAAACCATTTGAAGCCGACCGGCACTTCGTACAGGCGACGACCCAGACGCTTGGCCACGCGATCAATCAAACCGCTGCTGACCACGGTTTTACCCACGGCCGCATCGGCACGCCATTGCGGACGGTTCTGGAACAGGTAGTCGATGGATACCGCGAGGTAGTTGTTCGGCGCCAGCAGGCCACCGGACGGGGTGACGATGCCATGACGGTCGTGATCCGGGTCGCAGGCAAACGCCACATCGAAACGCTCTTTCAGACCAATCAGGCCCTGCATGGCGTGGGTGGACGATGGGTCCATGCGGATCTGGCCATCCCAGTCGACAGTCATGAAGCGGAAGGTCGAATCGACCTGCTTGTTCACCACCTCCAGGTCCAGACGGTAATGCTCGGCGATCGCCGACCAGTAGCGCACCCCTGCTCCGCCCAGCGGATCGACACCCAAACGCAGCTTGGCGTCACGGATGGCGTCGAAGTCGATCACGTTGATCAGGTCGGCGACGTAGGTGTTCAGGTAATCGTGACGATGGGTGGTACTGGCCTTCAGGGCTTGCTCGTAGCTGATGCGTTTGACGCCCGCAAGCTTATTGCTCAGCAGCTCGTTGGCCTTGGCTTCGATCCACTTGGTGATGTGAGTATCGGCCGGGCCACCGTTGGTAGGGTTGTATTTGTAGCCACCGCTTTGCGGTGGGTTGTGGGACGGCGTAATGACGATGCCGTCCGCCAATCCTGAAGTTCGCCCACGGTTGTAGCAAAGAATCGCATGGGAAATCGCCGGGGTCGGGGTGTATTCGTCGCCTTCGGCGATCATCACGGTGACGCCATTGGCGGCGAGCACTTCCAGGGCGCTGGCACCGGCCGGCGTGGACAACGCGTGAGTGTCGATGCCGACAAACAGCGGGCCGTCGATACCTTGGGCCTCGCGATACAGACAGATCGCCTGGCTGATCGCCAGGACGTGCCATTCATTGAAACTCAAGTCGAATGAGCTGCCCCGGTGCCCGGACGTACCAAAGGCAACCCGTTGGGTCGAGACGGCGGCGTCGGGCTGGCCGGTGTAATAAGCCGTTACCAGTCGCGGGATGTCGACCAACAATTCTGCCGGTGCCGGTTTGCCCGCAAAAGGACTGAGTGTCATGCAAAACCTCTGGAATAGAGTGGTTCAGGAGTAGGATCGCAGTTTACTGGCACTTTGACCGTAGCGCGATGGGATCGATCCATCAGTCTGGACGATGTTTTACCGCCCTGCTCAATCGATCGCTTCCAGGCGCAAGGCGTCCCCTAACAACCCCAGTGCAGCAGCGAGGTCGTGATCGCCGCCGAAGGTGTGACTCAGGCGCAGGTGTTGCGCATGCAGGCCCCGGAGACTGAAGAGTTCTCCCGGGGCAATCACCACCTGTTGTTTGAGCAGGCGCAGGAACACTTGACGCACATCGACACGGCGCAGCGAGCGAACCCAGATCGTCGCGCCCCCTTGCGGCTCGACAAAGTGCAACGCTTCACCCAGCCGCTCCCGCAACAACTGTGTCATCTGCGCTTTGCCGTCCTTGAGTCGCCGCCGTAACACTTGCAGATGCTGGTCGATACGTCCGTTGCTGTACAAGCGGGCAATGGCTTTCTGGCGAATCGGTGACAGGCGAAAGGCGCGAAACAGAAAGTGTCGCTGCAATTCAGCGCTCAGATGGCGTGAGAGCAAAAACCCGTAAGGGGCTTCCGGGCCGATAATTTTCTCGAACGTGGAGAACACGATCAGCCGCTCAGGCGCCAGAAGTTCACGAAACCGCAGGCCATCCGGCTCAAATCCGAGTTCACCGTAACAATCGTTTTCCAGTACCCAAGTGTCGTGCCGTTCCAGCAAGTGCGCCACGGACAGCCGGTTTTCGTCGGACGCCCTGCTGCCCCGGGGCATGTTCAGCGCGGACGAGACCATCACTAACCGCACTGATTCGGTTTCCAGTAGTTCTTCAAGGTGATCGATGTCCAGGCCGCCGTCAGCCAGGACTGGCCATTCGATCACCCGCACGCTGGCGGATTGAAGCAAGCGCAATATCACCCAGTCACAGGGCGACTCGACCACCACCGTGGTGTCCTTGAGGGCTAGCACGTCGATCAATATTTCCAGCACACCGCGAAGGTCCGCGCCAATGAAAACATCATCGGCGTGCCAGCAACGCACGGCGGACGTGGTGTAGCGCGCAGCCAGCGCTGTGCGCAACTCCAGTTCGCCGCAAGGTTGCGAAACCGGCTGCGGCGCACGCGGGTACTGGCGCAGCAGCTCTCTTTCCAGCAACAACAACGGGCTGTCGAGTGGCTGTAACAACGCGGGCTCGTCGGCACTCAGGACCAGCATTCCAGGGCGACGGGCATTCACATAAACGGTTTCGAGCAAGTCGTGACCACTGTAGAGCGTGTTGATGGCGGGCATAGGCAGTGCGAAGTAACCGGACTTGGCCACCGAATAGACGCGCCCCTCCTTTTCCAGCAGGGAATACGCGTACTGAATGGTCGAGATGGACACATTCAAACGCTGCGCCAGCTGCCGCAACGAGGGCAATCGTACGCGTGTATCGCTGACGGGCTCACTGATCAGAGTGGTGAGGTAACGGTACACCGCCTGGTACGCGAAGTCGGTTTCACGCGGGCCTTTCATGGCGAGGGGCCAAATGCCTGACGACTGACATTCACTTTCAACGACCTGCTGACTTTTCACAGCTCAAGGAGGTAGCGTCGTCGGCTTCGATCAGCACTCCGGTATCGCCGCTCGCCGCATCAATGACCTGTCCCTGGCACGCGGATACCGGCCCCATTTGGTAGATCCTGCCGATCTGGCTGACAGACAGACCGCTGACATCAACCATCCATTGCATGATCTGGTCTGCCACCAATTGCCCCTGCATGGCCCGGTGCAGTTCCGGCATGGCCACGAGCATGCCCGGATGGCACTGGCGCAAGAAGCGTTCAAGCATCGCGCCCTGCTCGACAAATGGCGCAAACAGCAGGCACACCCATTGGGCCTCGTTCAAGCCGAAGGTGCGTTGAGCTTCGGAAGCTGTCCGCACTCGCTGTTCTGCCAGCATCGTCGAATGCCCGAAGGCGTCCACCACTTGTTCACACAAGCGTTCCGGTAACTGTTTGCGGCGCATCATCACCAGTGCTCGTTGCAGGTATTGCGCCACACCTGCCTCGTAGGTACTCCCCTGCATGAAGCAGGCCTGCAACCCCTGAATATGCGCCGCGACAGAGAAGCTGACGAATTCGTTATCGCTGAGTTGTGCCGCCAACTCGTCAGCCTTGAATCCGAGGAATTCAGTGAGCAGCGGCCAGCGTTCTTCCAGGTTGCTGACCAACAGGTCGTGAATGCCGATGAATGTGCTACGACGACACGCTTCAAACTGTCCTGCGGGGCGCCAGGGCGCCTGGTCTTGTTCCGGATACAAGCCCTGATACCAATCGTTACCCATGGCGTCGAGTAGCGGGAATAGTGCGCCGTAGCCCGGCTCATCGTGATCCGGTGTATCGATTCCGGCCTTGGCGGCCGCACGTTTCAACCCTTCGATAAACTGCTTCTGCTGGCGCGGCGTGTCACCGCTGAGTAACGCATCGACACCATGATTCCAACGGGCGATTTGCCCAAAGAACTCACCCGTGGCCAGATACCCATCATCCGCCAATTCAAGCATCCCGAGCGAAGCCTGGCGATGTCCCATCATCAGCAGGTTCATCCGGTTGGCCTCGCGTCCAGCATCGGAAATCGGCGCCAGATGGTCGAACGACAAGACTTCGCGGTGATCAACCATCAGCACTTCGACCCGGGGATCGTCGTAGACGAACAACGCGCTGTAGGTGCGATGGATGTTTTCCAGCGCTGTCGGGCTAGTGCCATTCAGGCGCAGCGTCGCCACCCGCAACTTGAACGTTGCCGGCGTGCGACTGGCGATAGTCAACTGTGCAGCGCGCAGTAGCGCCAGGGTGTAACAACTGTCACGGGAACCGGACTGGATCGCCAGCACCTTGAAATCCCCTATACGGTCCATGCCGCCGGCGGCCATGGCCAAGCGTTGAATCAACAACTGCAATGCCGTGCGCTCGGCGCGGGAAAAAAAACTCAGCAGGCGCTGCAGCACTTGTTGATACACATAGTTCATCGCTTGATCATGGATGTTCGTCATCTTGATTTACCTGGTGCTCATAGTTTCGAAACGGTACAAACAGCTGCACGCACAGAACAAGGGATTGTCTGGGCATGTTTGAAGTACTGGACTTTACTGCCGGATGCTAACACTTAAGTTTTTAAGGCAACATTTGATTTATTTGACAGCGACTGGAGTGTCGACCACGCTCAGGACTGCCGAAAAGCCCGGCTGGCGCGGTTCGATGCGAATACACTCTGCGTCCTAGGAAATGTCCGACACAGTCCCACAGACGTTTAGTACAAGAAATAAAGAAAGAAGTTATCCGATCTTCGGACACTTCGAAGAAGCCCACTAGTTGTTGATTATTTATCAACAGTGCGCATTGAAAAGTATCAGCCTGATACCCAGTCATGGCTCATTCCTTGAGATGAAAGTAATCATCCAATTATCAGGGCTTGGATATTGATTAGAAGCTACAGATCGAGAGCAAAAACCAGTTCAGTTGCTGAACCGGCCCATCGACAGGTCAATGGGACGTCTCGTGGTGGCAGGGGCTAAAAACAAAAAAGTCCGTGCGGGCACGGACTTTTTGAGGGGCTTAGGCCGGTTCGACCTGAAGGGCAACCCGTTCGCGGCATGGACATTCGTCCATGTAGCGGTGTGCTTCGACCACCTCGGCAAACGGGAAGACCCGAGTCTTCAGCGGCAGCAGCACGCGGTCAGCGGTCAGCTGGTTGATGTCACGCAAGGCACGTTGCAGTGCGACCTGGTCCTGGATAATGCCCAGTTCCGGCTTGCCAGTGAAGTTGCCGATGCAGTGCACAAAGAACTGAATGTTCTTCTGGAACGCCGCACAGGCCGGGAATGGCGTCTGGTTGCCGCCTTGCAGGCCGTACAGCACCAGACTGCCGCGCGGTGCCAACACATCGCCAAGCAGCGACATCTGCGGGCCACCCAAACCATCGAACACCACATCCACGCCGCGGTTATCGGTGATTTTATTGATCCGCATAAGCAGATCTTCTTCTTCGGTGACGATGACTTTCTCGGCACCCAGCGACAGCAGGTAGTCACGCTCATCCGCCGTTTTAGTGGCAGCGATCACCCGCACACCCAAGGCTTTGCCCAGTTGTACGAACGATGGTCCGGCGCAGTGACTGGCGTCGGTGACCAGGGCAAATTGCCCAGGCTTGACCCGCGCCAGATCAACATAGCCGAAATAAGCGATCAACAGCGGCGTGTAATGCACGCTGGCTTCGATCGGGCTGAGCACGTCCGGGTAACGGGTCAGCGACGAGCGCGGCAGCACAATAAGCTCGCCGTAGACCGGGTAATCATTCGGGCTTTGAGCCGGGAAACTGGCGACCTTGTCACCGACCGCGAGGTCATCGACGCCTTCACCGACCGCAGTGACGATACCGGCCATTTCCTGGCCAATACCGGCCGGCAGTTGAGCACGGGACGACGCCAGGTTCTGACGCCAGAGGGTGTCGTACCAGCTGATGCCAATGGCTTCGACGCGCACCTGCACTTCACCCGGTGCAGGCAGAGCAGCCGCATGCTCTTCGCATTTGAGCACCTCGGCCGGACCAAACTTGTGAAAACGGATCGTGCGGGACATCGCAAACCTCGCCAAATAAACCTCTAATGCCATGAACTCTAGCTGGGCTTTTAACCCAACACTATCAGTGGCTATTAATAGTCGACATGCCTGTCATTGATTCCGCAGCGGCGGCAACATCGTCAAATGTCGTAAGAAACCGAAGCAGCCTTTGTAGGAAAACTGAATTACTCGGTGCAGAGTACCAGCCTTTCCCCGTAATATTCTTGCTGGCCATTGTTCTCATATGGCCGCTCACGTCAAGTTTGCTGACTCTGCCAGGACTCCAGATGAATCGTAATGACCTGCGTCGTGTCGACCTGAACCTGTTAATCGTATTCGAAACATTGATGCACGAGCGCAGCGTGACGCGCGCGGCCGAGAAGCTGTTCCTCGGCCAGCCAGCCATCAGTGCCGCGCTTTCACGCCTGCGCGGGTTGTTCGATGACCCGTTGTTCGTGCGTACCGGCCGCAGCATGGAACCGTCCGCCCGAGCCGTGGAGATCTTCGCCCTGCTGTCTCCGGCACTGGATTCGATCTCCACCGCTGTCAGTCGTGCGGCCGAATTCGACCCGGCTACCAGCACCGCGGTGTTTCGCATCGGTCTATCGGATGATGTGGAATTCGCCCTGCTGCCCATGTTGCTCAAGCGCCTGCGTGCCGAATCCCCGGGGATCGTGCTTGTGGTGCGACGGGTCAACTACATCCTGATGCCGGGGTTGCTGGCCTCGGGCGAAATTTCCATCGGGGTCAGCTACACCACCGACCTGCCGGCCAACGCCAAGCGTAAAGTGCTGCGCCGCAGCTCGCCCAAACTCCTGCGCGCCGATACGGTGCCAGGGCCTTTGAGCCTGGACGACTTCTGCGCGCGCCCGCATGCGCTGGTGTCGTTCGCGGGTGACCTGAGCGGCTTTATTGATGAAGAGCTGGAAAAGCTCGGGCGCAAACGGCATGTGGTGCTGGCGGTTCCGCAGTTCAACGGGTTAAGTACGCTGTTGAGCGGCACTGATATCGTCGCCACCGTACCGGACTACACCGCCGACGCGCTGACGGCGGCTGGCGGTGTACGGGCTGAAGACCCACCGCTACCGGTGCGCAGCTTTGAGCTGCACATGGCGTGGCGCGGGTCCCAGGACAATGATCCGGGGGAGCGCTGGTTGCGGTCGCGGATTCAGATGTTTTTTGGGGATCCGGATAGCCTGGCTTGAATTGATGGTTGTGCTTTCTGACGCCATCGCTAGCAAGCCAGCTCCTACAGGATTTGCGCAAAACCTGTAGGAGCTGGCTTGCTAGCGATGGGCTCGACTCGTCTCAAGCCAATTAATGCTTTTTCAGCAACACAGAATTTCCATCAATCAAGTTGATCAACCACTGAGAGAAGGCGCAGGCTAGAGAGCTGCCAAGGCCTCTCCTATCATTCCGAATGATAGTTACCTTCGCCCCGTTCGATTCGTCCGATACAACCCCGCCGCGCATGATTCGCCAATCTCAACACATTGGCGGATGCATCCATGGAACAGTCACTCAAACATTTGCGCTTCCCGTTGGCCGTTTTGGCCGTACTGGTGATGAGCGCCTGCGGCAAGGCTCCGGAAACTGCCGCCACCCTGCCCGCTGCCAAAGTCAGCGTCGCCAAGGTGCTGGAGCAGCCGGTCAACGAGTGGGACGAGTTCACCGGTCGCCTTGAAGCGCCGGAAACCGTAGAAATTCGTCCACGGGTCTCGGGCCAGATCGACGAAGTGGCGTTCAC
Organism: Pseudomonas fluorescens; assembly: GCF_000802965.1. Classification (GTDB taxonomy): domain Bacteria; phylum Pseudomonadota; class Gammaproteobacteria; order Pseudomonadales; family Pseudomonadaceae; genus Aquipseudomonas; species Aquipseudomonas fluorescens_A. The sequence continues at coordinate 169,298 of NZ_JSAK01000002.1, forward strand.
TGAAGGCGCACTGGTCAAGAAAGGCGACTTGCTGTTCCAGATCGACCCCCGTCCGTTCCAGGCCGAGGTCCGCCGCCTCGAAGCACTGGTTGCCCAGTCCCGCGCCAACGCCACCCGCAGCGAAAACGAAGCCCAGCGCGGTGAACGCCTGCGCACCAGCAACGCGATTTCTGCCGAGCTGGCCGATTCGCGTACCAGCGCCGCACAAGAAGCCCGCGCAGCCGTTGGCGCCCTTCAGGCGCAACTGGATCTGGCCAAACTGAACCTGAGCTTCACCCGCGTCACCGCGCCCATCAGTGGTCGCGTCAGCCGTGCGGAGATCACCGCTGGCAACCTGGTGACCGCCGATACCACCCCGCTGACCAGCGTCGTCTCCACCGACAAGGTTTACGCCTACTTCGACGCTGACGAGCGTGTGTTCCTCAAGTACACGCAACTCGCTCGCCAGGGCAAACGCGGCGCCACTACCCCGGTTTACATGGGCCTGTCCAACGAAGACGGCAACCCGCACCAGGGTCAGATGAACTTCATCGACAACCAGGTCAACCCGAAAACCGGCACCATCCGTGGTCGCGCCGTGTTCGACAACAGCGACGGCAGCTACACGCCGGGCCTGTATGCACGGCTGAAACTGGTGGGCAGCGGCACCTACAGCGCCATGCTGATCAACGATGAAGCGGTTGGTACCGACCTGGGCAAGAAGTTCGTGCTGGTGATGGATGCCGACAACAAAACCGCCTACCGCGCGGTTGAACTGGGTCCGAAAATCGAAGGCCTGCGCATCGTGCGCAGCGGCCTGAACAAGGACGACACCATCATCGTCAAGGGCCTGCAACGGGTACGACCTGGCTCGCCAGTCACTCCTGAAGTGATCCCGATGGCCAGCGAACAAACACTCGCGGCCCTCGCCCAACAACGACAAGCGCTGGAAGCCAGCAACCTGCCTCAAGTCGCGCCTGCCAAGGTCGCGCCGGGTACGGTTGTGAAAGTGGCTGCTGCGACTCCACGCGGTTAAGGGATAACGACTCCGATGAATTTTTCCCAATTCTTCATTTCACGGCCGATCTTCGCCGCGGTGCTATCGCTGCTGATCCTGATCGCCGGTGCCATCTCGCTGTTCCAGTTGCCGATCAGCGAATACCCGGAAGTGGTGCCGCCGACCGTGGTGGTCCGCGCCAACTTCCCGGGTGCCAACCCTAAAGTCATCGGTGAAACCGTGGCCGCTCCGCTGGAGCAAGCCATCACCGGCGTCGAGAACATGCTGTACATGTCCTCGCAGTCGACCGCTGACGGCAAGATCACCCTGACCATCACCTTCGCCCTGGGCACAGACCTGGACAACGCGCAGGTGCAGGTGCAGAACCGCGTGACCCGGACCGAGCCGAAACTTCCCGAGGAAGTGACGCGCATCGGTATCACCGTGGACAAGGCGTCGCCCGACCTGACCATGGTTGTGCACTTGACCTCGCCGGACAAACGCTACGACATGCTGTACCTGTCCAACTACGCCCTGCTCAACATCAAGGATGAGCTGGCGCGTCTGGGCGGTGTCGGCGATGTGCAGTTGTTTGGTATGGGCGATTACTCGCTGCGGGTCTGGCTCGACCCAAACAAGACCGCTTCGCGCAACCTGACCGCAACCGACGTCGTGACCGCGATCCGTGAGCAGAACCGTCAGGTCGCGGCCGGTGCGCTGGGTGCGCCGCCTGCGCCAAATGCCACGGCGTTCCAGTTGTCGGTTAACACTCAAGGACGTCTGGTGTCCGAGGAAGAGTTCGAGAACATCATCATTCGCTCCGGCGACGACGGTGAAATCACTCGCCTGAAAGATATCGCTCGCGTTGAACTGGGCTCCAGCCAATACGCCTTGCGTTCGCTGTTGAATAACCAGCCGGCAGTGGCGATCCCGATCTTCCAGCGTCCAGGCTCCAACGCCATCGAAATTTCCAACCAGGTTCGGTCGAAAATGGCCGAGCTGAAGAAGAACTTCCCGGAAGGCATGGATTTCAGCATCGTCTATGACCCGACGATCTTCGTGCGCGGCTCCATCGAAGCGGTGGTTCATACCCTGTTCGAAGCGCTGATCCTCGTTGTCCTGGTGGTGATCCTGTTCCTGCAAACCTGGCGCGCCTCGATCATTCCGTTGGTGGCGGTGCCGGTTTCGCTGATCGGTACGTTTGCCGCGATGCACTTGTTCGGCTTCTCGTTGAACGCCTTGTCACTGTTCGGCCTGGTACTGGCGATCGGGATCGTGGTCGACGATGCGATCGTGGTGGTGGAAAACGTCGAGCGAAATATCGAACTGGGACTGACGCCGGTCGAAGCCACCAAGCGTGCCATGCGTGAAGTGACCGGACCGATCATCGCCACGGCGCTGGTGCTGTGTGCGGTGTTTATCCCGGCGGCGTTCATCTCCGGGTTGACCGGGCAGTTCTATAAGCAGTTCGCCCTGACCATCGCGATTTCCACGGTGATCTCCGCCTTCAACTCGCTGACCCTGTCGCCGGCACTGGCTGCCGTGTTGTTGAAAGGTCATGACGCACCGAAAGACCGTTTCTCAAAGGTACTGGACAAGATCTTCGGTGGCTGGTTGTTCCGTCCGTTCAACCGCTTCTTTGAAAAGGCCAGCCATGGTTATGTCGGCACCGTTGCCCGCGTGATCCGCTCAAGCGGTATCGCCCTGCTGCTGTATGCCGGCCTGATGGTCCTGACCTTCTTCGGTTTCTCCAGCACCCCGACCGGTTTCGTACCCGGCCAGGACAAGCAATACCTGGTGGCCTTCGCGCAACTGCCGGACGCCGCGAGCCTGGACCGTACCGAAGACGTGATCAAGCGCATGTCTGACCTGGCCCTGAAACAGCCTGGTGTGGAAAGTGCTGTGGCCTTCCCTGGCCTGTCGATCAACGGCTTCACCAACAGCCCGAACGCCGGCATCGTGTTCGTGACGTTGAAACCGTTCGATGAGCGCAAAGACCCGAGCATGTCCGCCGGCGCGATTGCCGGTGCCTTGAACGGCCAGTACGCCGGGATTCAGGAAGCCTACATGGCGATCTTCCCGCCGCCGCCGGTACAAGGCCTGGGCACCATCGGTGGTTTCCGCCTGCAAATCGAAGACCGGGGCAACCTGGGCTACGAAGAGCTGTACAAAGAAACCATGAACATCATCACCAAGAGCCACAGCGTTCCGGAACTGGCCGGCCTGTTCACCAGCTACACCGTGAACGTGCCGCAGGTCGATGCCGCCATCGACCGGGAAAAAGCCAAGACCCACGGCGTGGCTGTCAGCGACATCTTCGACACCCTGCAGATTTACCTGGGTTCGCTGTATGCCAACGACTTCAACCGCTTCGGTCGCACCTATCAAGTCAACGTTCAGGCTGAACAGCAGTTCCGCCTCGAATCCGACCAGATCGGTCAGCTGAAAGTGCGTAACAACAAGGGCGAGATGATCCCGCTGGCGACCTTCATCAAGGTCAGCGACACCTCTGGCCCGGATCGCGTCTCGCACTACAACGGTTTCGTCACCGCAGAAATCAACGGTGCCGCAGCCCCGGGCTACAGCTCCGGCCAGGCAGAAAAAGCCATCGAGAAACTGCTCAAGGAAGAACTTCCGAACGGCATGACCTACGAATGGACCGACCTGACCTACCAGCAGATCTTGTCCGGCAACACCGCGCTGTTCGTGTTCCCGCTCTGCGTATTGTTGGCGTTCCTGGTGCTCGCGGCGCAGTACGAAAGCTGGAGCCTGCCACTGGCAGTGATCCTGATCGTACCGATGACCCTGCTGTCGGCCATCACCGGTGTGATTGCTTCGGGCGGCGACAACAACATCTTCACCCAGATCGGTTTGATCGTACTGGTGGGGCTTGCCTGTAAGAACGCGATTCTGATCGTCGAGTTTGCCAAAGATAAACAGGAAGAAGGCATGAACCCGCTGGCCGCCGTGCTTGAAGCATGCCGCCTGCGTCTGCGGCCGATCCTGATGACCTCCTTCGCGTTCATCATGGGTGTGGTGCCTCTGGTGTTCTCCAGCGGTGCCGGTGCCGAGATGCGTCATGCGATGGGTGTGGCGGTGTTCTCCGGAATGCTCGGGGTGACCTTCTTCGGTCTGTTGCTGACGCCGGTGTTCTACGTACTGATCCGTAACTTCGTCGAACGCGGTGAGGCACGCAAGGCCGCCAAAGCGCTGAAACTGCAAAATCAGCTGGAGTCGCATTGATGAGTTTGAAAGCCTTCCTGCCGAGCCTGCTGGTACTGGCGCTAAGCGCCTGTGCAGTCGGCCCGGACTACAAGACCCCAGCCACTGCCCCGGCGAACATCACCACCGCCACCGATGGTGCGGCCGGCCAGAAAAACTTCGACCGCTCGCGTTTCGAAGGCATTTGGTGGCAGCAGTTCGAAGACCCGACGCTCAACCAATTGGTGAAAGAGTCCCTGAAAGGCAACCGCGATTTGCGCGTAGCCTTCGCTCGCTGGAAAGCGGCACGGGCGATTCGCGATGACGTCAGCAATGACGCCATGCCGACCGTCACCAGCCGTGCCAGCGGTGAATTGGGTAAAAGCCAGATTCCGGGCGAGACCACCAATCGGGTCAATATCGAACGCTACGACCTGGGCCTGGACATGGCGTGGGAGATCGATCTGTTCGGTCGAATCCAGCGCAACCTGGAGTCGGCCAACGCCGAACAGCAAGCGTTCGAAGCGGATCTGTACCAACTGCAAGTCACCATGATTGCTGAACTGGTGGACTCCTATGGCCAACTGCGGGGTGCGCAACTGCGCGAGAAAATCGCCCTGGCCAACCTGCAGAACCAGCAAGAGTCGCGCAAGATCACCATCAGTCTGCGTGATGCGGGTGTTGGCGATCAGCTCGATGTTGAGCGTGCGGATGCGCGTTTGGCCTCTGTTGAAGCCAGCGTCCCGCAACTGCAGGCCGAGCAGGTTCGGCAGAAGAACCGCATCGCCACGCTGCTGGGTGAACGTCCGGACAAGTTGAGCGTGGATCTGAGCCCCAAAAACCTGCCGGCGATTGCCAAGGCTCTGCCGATCGGCGATCCAGGTGAGCTACTGCAACGCCGTCCGGATGTTCTCAGTGCCGAACGGCAATTGGCGTCGGCCACCGCCCGTATCGGCGTGGCCAAGGCTGATCTGTTCCCCAAAGTCAGCTTGAGTGGCTTCCTTGGCTTCACCGCCGGGCGTGGTTCGCAGATCGGTTCTTCGGCGGCTAACGCCTGGGCACTGGGCCCGAGCATCACTTGGGCCGCATTCGACCTTGGCAGCGTGCGCGCCCGTATTCGCGGCGCCGATGCTGACGCCGAAGGCGCGCTGGCGACTTACGAGCAGCAAGTGTTGCTGGCCCTGGAAGAATCGGAAAACGCCTTCAGCGACTACGGCAAACGCCAGCAGCGTCTGATTTCGTTGATTCGTCAAAGCGAGTCCAGCCGATCCGCTGCCGATCTGGCGGAAATCCGCTATCGCGAAGGCACGGTGGACTTCCTCGTCCTGCTCGATGCCCAGCGCGAGCGTCTGGCGGCGGAAGACACCCAGGCCCAGGCAGAAGTCGACCTGTACCGCGGCATCGTCGCGATCTACAAGGCACTCGGCGGTGGCTGGCAGCCAGAGACGGTTGCCAGCAAGTAACGTTTTTTAAAGAGCTCCTTTGGTTGGCCGCAACCAACCAATTCCTTTGCCCCGCGCCTCATTCGGTCGCGGGGCTTTTTTTGCTCACAACACAACTCCCTGTAGGAGCTGCCGAAGGCTGCGATCTTTTGACTTTTCTTTTTTAGATCAAGATCAAAAGATCGCAGCCTTCGGCAGCTCCTACAGGGTTAGCGGTGTTCCTGGACGGTCACGGTTGCCGTAGTTCCAGCCCGCAATTTGTCTTTACCGGCGTAGTCAGCATCGATTTTGATCCGCACCGGCACCCGTTGTGCCAGTTTGACCCATGTATAGCTGGGGTTGATATTGGCCAGTAGCCGCCCGCCGGGCACGTTTTCCCGGTCGGCAATGGCGAAGGCGATGCTTTGCACGGTGCCGCCAAAACGTTCGCCACTCATCAACTCGATGTCGACCCGGTCACCCTCCCTGATTCGCGGCAGCTTGGTTTCTTCGAAGTAGCCGCTGACATAAAACGAGTCAGCGTCCACCAATGCCACCAGCGGACCACCCGCCGTTGCGTAGTCGCCCTGGCGGGTCAGCAGATTGGTGACAAAGCCGCTGATCGGCGATTCGACTCGGGTACGTGCCAGGTCGTGCTCAGCCTCGGCCAGTGCGGCGATGGCCAGTTGCACGTTGGCCTGGGCAAAACCCAGGTTGGCCTGGTTGCGCAGCAAATCAGCCTGGGCCACCGAGACTTCGGTGCTGGATTTCTCCCACTCTTCGCCGGAGATCGCCGAGCGCTCCTTGAGGGTCCGCCGGCGACGTTCTTCGCTTTGACGCTGCCTGAGCAGCGCCTGGCTGGCAACAATGGTGGCCTCGGATTGCCCGAGTGAAGCTTTCGCCACTTCCACCGATCGTTTGGCGTGTTCCACCGCCAGTAGGTAACGCGAGGGATCGATCTCCAGCAACAACTGGCCCTTATCCACGTGCTGGTTGTCGTGCACGCCGAGTTTGACGATGCGTCCCGCGACATCGGCAGACAAGGTCACCACATCGGCCCGCACTCGGGCATCGCGGGTCCACGGCGCGCGGGTGTAATGCTCCCAGGCAAACTAGCCGAGCACAAATGCCAGCGCCACCACCGCCAGCGTCGTAAGTTGCGCAAGGATCTTCTTCACGGCATCAGGCTCCCATCAGCAGGATCAGCGTCGCGCACACGCAGGCGTACAACGCGCCTTCGAACAACGCTTCATGCCAGACAAACTGCAACACGCCGAGGCGCCGAAGGATCCAGTCCAGCACCAGGAAAACCGGCACTCCCAGCAGTAACGCCTGGGCGATGGGCGGCAGGTAGACGCCGCCTATTTCCAGATCAATGGGCAAGCGCAGGCACTCCTTGCAAGTTGACGGATTCGAAGTGTCGACGGTGGCGTTCAAGGAATGACACCACGATCAACAGCGCCACGCGCATGCGGAACACCGACCACAGGTGTTCATGGACGCTGGAATGCAGCGCGTCCAGTTCATCGCCCAATGCGTGCAGTCTGTCGAGCACGCGATCCACCTCAATGTCGGGCCGACCAGCAACCAGCCTCCCGATTTCGCGAACCGTGGCGAACAATCGACTTTGCATCTGCGGGTTGAGCAACGTGTTGTTCTGCGTCTGCTGCCTGAGCTGGTTCAAGGCGATGCCGAGCGCCATGCATCCCAGACTGACGTCGAACAGGTCTCGCGATGGCTTGTCCTGAATGGCGGGCAACAACCCCAGCATCATGGTCAAGCGGTCGACCATGCGACTCTCGAAGGCAAACTGGTTTTCATCGGTGGCCGGGGTTTTCAGCAAGGCGTAGACCTGCTCGCAGTTCTCCTTGTACAACCGGCGAATCCGCAACACCGGCCTGAAGGGGAATATCAGGGCATAGACACTCAATGCCAGCGTGGCCGCGCACACATAAGCGCCGGCAAACTCGAACCACTGGATCGCGCTGTTTTGTCCTGTCCCGGTGTTTTGCGGACCCAACAACAGACACGTCATCAACCCGAGCCCAATGCCCGTGCCGGTTGTGGCCGGGCTGGACAGGCCCACCGCAACCGCATACAGCAATGGTGCCAACAGCAGCGCCAATAGCTCAAAACTACTGATCATCGGCACCAGCGCAAACTGCAGAAAGGACGAAAACACCAACGCCAGCGCAAGCCCCCGGGCAAAGCTCTGGGCAGCCAACAGCGGCCGGGGAAACGTCGCCATCAAGGAACAAAGAATCCCCACCACCACCATCCCGCCCCGGGCACCGTCCCATCCGGTTTCAATCCAGATCAGCCCGGCCACCATCAATGCGCAGTAAGCGCGGATGGCGTTCATCGCCGCCAGGGTGAAATCCAGATGCAACGGGTTGGCCTGACCGCGATAAACACTGCTGGCCTTGCGTCCGCTCTGGATCACATCGCTCAATTCCAGAATCGTTTCCAGCTGCTGCAGCATGCGCGCCTGTTCCCAGCGCAACGACCATGACAGCGAGCGCAAAGTCGCTTTCAAGGGCTCGATCAGTTGCTCCGAACGGTAAGCCAGCGCGTCGAAACGCTTTTGTAACGCAGAAAACTGGCGCCGCTGCTCGCTCGACAGCGCTCGTCCTTCCCGGGCCAGTTCATCGAGAAAGACCAGTTCTTCGGTAAGCAAATGCTGTATTTCACTGGGGATCTCGCCTTCCCAGCGTTCCAGCAACAATTCGCGCTGATGGCGCAACGCGGTGAGCCTTGCCGTCAGCAGCACCAATTGATTGCCAAGCAATTGCACCAGATCGTCTGCACTACGCAACCGCGGCGCGTCGTAATACAAATGCCGGCGTACCCCTTCCAGAGCACTGATTTGCCCAAGCAGCTGCATTTGCCGACGATGAAAGTCGGCCTCGCTTTCCTCGGTACGAATAACGGCGGCGGCATGGGTCGCCAGCAACTTGATCACTTGGTCGATTCTGGCGAAGTAATCCTTGGCTACCGACTCCGGGCGCGCGGTGAGCAGACTGACGACACAGACACAGGCCACCGCCAGCAATGTCTCGGTCACGCGGGTCACGGCCAGCAAGAAGGTGCCATCCTGATCCGGCACCGCCAGCAGCCCCACCACGACCGCCGTATAGCCACTGAGCACAAACGCCTGGGAGCTGGTGTAGCGCAACAAAGTGCCACCGGCAGTGCACAGCGCCAGCCACAACGACAAGGTAATAATGAAAGGCAACGGGGCCTGGGGGAAAATCGCCATGATAATCACGGCAACCGCCGCGCCCACGGTGGTGCCGATGACCTGACCGAAACTGCGAGCCAGCACCATCCCGCCCAATGGCTGACTGATGATGACCACGGCCATGATTGACCACTTGGGCTGGTCGAGGTCGAACACAAAGGCCAGGTACAGCGTCAACAGCCCGGCGGCAATGGTTCTCAACGCGAACAGCAACACCCCGGGACCGGGGTGGATGATCGTCTTGAAGTATTGCAGTAGCGCCTGCATGGGAACGCTCGTGGACCGTTATCCAGAAAGCGTAGTCACAGCATCGGGGTCCCGACAGGTTTCAGTGTCGACGGCACTCGTAGGGCATTTCGTTGATCAATCGGATGGCCGCTTGGCCGGTGAAACCCCCTTAAAGAGGGTCAAGGTTTGACTCACAGCCCTCCCTGACCGAAGCTGACCCCTTTGCAAAAGCTTCCCAGCCCGGATTCTGCATGTTCAAGTCCCGCCGTTATCTACTTATCAGCCTTTGCGTCCTGTTCGCCATCGTCCTTGCATGGACGTTTCTGCGCAGTACTACCCCTGCAATACCGGAGGCCATCAAACGCGGTTACAGCGAAGCATTGACGAAGGCCCGTGCCGGCCAGCCGGGTGCGGCGCGGGTGCTTTACCAGCAACTGGCTCGCCCCGATATTTCACCGAAACGGCGCGTGTGGTTGCATGCCGAACTGCCCAACTACCCCAGTTCCGTGGCCCTGAAACTGGCGGATGCGGACTTGCAGCATGAGGCGCCCGAGGTACGTATTGCGGCGATCAAAAGCATCAGCGGCTTGGTGCCCAGTGGTCAGCGCAGTCTGTTGCTCGGGCCGCTGCTCGATGACAGTGACCAGAATGTGCGCTTTGCTGCGGTCAACGCTTTGCTGGGGCTGTCGCCGGATGATCTCGGCTTGTATTTCGGGCCTCTGGAACAGGCCATCGATGCCTGGCAACAGGTATTGAAAAGCGCCCCGGAAAGCGCTGAAAACCAATATCAGCTGGCCCGCTTGTACCTGCACAACGCCGAATTCAAAGAGGCACAACAGGCTCTGGAACAGACCTTGCGCCTGGCGCCCGACAACCTGCCGGCGCTGGTGATGCAGATTGAAGTGCTGGATAAACTCGGCCAGAACGACGCGGCCCAACAGCTGTTGGCCAAACAACTGAAGGCGCAACCCGACTCGGCGTATCTGCAACACGCACTGGGACTTTGGTTGTTGCATCACGATCAAAGTGAGTTCGCCCTGCTCGGCCTTTCCAAAGCGGTGGAACTTGAGCCTGACAACAAGGATTACCGCTACGACTTGGCCACCACGTTGCACGGAGAACAAGAGCTGGAAGCGGCGCAGAAGCAGTTGCAGGAAATCGTCCAGCGTCATCCGAATGACCGTAAGGCGCGGGTCTTGTTGATCAATTACTGGAAAGAAAGCGGACAACTGCAGAACGTGCAGATTCTGTTGGCGCAGCTTGAGCAGATGAACCCGGATGATCCGGCTTTGCAGCAGGGGCTTTAAAGCAAAGATCGCAGCCTTCGGCAGCTCCTACAGGGGAATACTTTCAACCTGTAGGAGCTGCCGAAGGCTGCGATCTTTTTGCTTACAAAAGGTTGAACGCTCGTCTCGGTCAATGGTCAAGTGAAACAGGCAGTCGATTGCGGCCTTAACGCCCGCAGCCTCGTTCCCCTGGTCAAAAGAGGGCATTTTTTGTCTACATCCAATGAGTTCATCAGTGCAAAAGCCGCCACCGGCATCGAAGGTCTGGATGACATTCTCGATGGCGGATTATCCCGTGGTCATGTGTTTTTGCTGGAGGGTGAGCCGGGTACCGGCAAAACAACCGTCGCGCTGCACTTTCTAATGGCCGGCGCCCGCGCCGGCGAACGCTCTTTGTACATCACCCTGTCCGAAACCGAGCGCGAACTGCGCCAAGGCGCGCGCTCCCATGGCTGGGAACTGGACGAAAGCGTGCATATCTTCGAGCTGACGCCGCCGGAAAGTCTGCTCAATGCCGAGCACCATCAATCGCTTCTGTATTCCTCGGACCTTGAGCTGGGTGAAGCGACAAAGCAGATTTTCGAAGTGGTCGAACGGGTCAAGCCGACCCGCGTGGTGCTGGATAGCCTGTCTGAAATTCGTCTGTTGGCGCAAAGCTCTTTGCGTTACCGCCGGCAGATCCTCGCGATCAAACACTACTTCGTGCGCTATGACGCCACGGTGGTACTGCTTGACGACCTGACCACCGAATCCCTCGATAAAACCGTGCACAGCGTGGCCCACGGGGTGATTCGCCTGGAAGAGCTCACGCCCAACTATGGCGCCGAACGCCGGCGGATCCGCGTGGTGAAGTACCGTGGTCAGAAATACCGTGGCGGCTATCACGACTTCACCATCATGGCCGATGGTGTACACGTGTTCCCGCGCCTGGTGGCTGCCGAACATCGCGGTCGTTATGTGCGCCAGCAGTTGACCAGCGGCATCGCGGAAATGGATGCGCTGCTCGGTGGTGGCATTGAAACCGGTTCGAGCACTTTGATTCTCGGGCCGGCGGGCACCGGCAAATCCCTGATCGCCATGGTCTTCGCTGCAGCCGCTGTAGCGCGGGGTGAAAAAGCGGCGCTGTTCATTTTCGATGAAGAACTCGGCTTGCTGTTCGAACGCATGAAGAACATCGGTATCGACCTCAAGGCCCTGCAAGGCACCGGCAACCTGATGATCGAGCAAGTGGATGCCGCCGAACTCTCCCCTGGCGAGTTCTCTCACCGGGTGCGTCGCTGCGTCGATGAGGGCGAGATCAAAACCGTGGTGATCGACAGCATCAACGGCTATCAGGCGGCCATGCCCGAAGAGAACGCCCTGGTGCTGCACATGCACGAGCTGCTGCTGTACCTCAATCGCAAAGGCGCGGCGACATTCATGACCGTCGCCCAACATGGACTGGTTGGCGATATGCAGGCGCCGGTGGACATTACTTACCTGGCCGACACCGTGATTTTGCTGCGCTACTTCGAAGCGGTAGGCAAGGTACGCCGGGCGATTTCGATCATCAAGAAGCGCACCGGCAGCCATGAATCAACCATTCGCGAATATCGCATCAGTTCCAATGGCATGACCATCGGCGAACCGCTGGATTCATTCCAGGGGGTATTGCGCGGTGTCCCCACCTATATAGGTGCGAGCAATCCGTTGCTCGGGGATGAAGCCCCGTGATGATCCGTGAAGCAACATCAGAACGAGCGATCATCCTGGCTCCACAGGGACGGGACAGTCAGGTTGCACTGATGTTGCTCAATGAGGCCGGGGTCGACGGGATCATCAGTAGTGATTTGCCGAAACTCTGCCGTGAACTGGAAGAAGGTGCCGGTCTTTTACTGATCGCTGCCGAGGCATTGTTGGGCTACGATCTTGAGCCACTTCTTGGTCTGATCGATCAACAACCTGCCTGGTCAGACCTGCCCATCGTCCTGCTGACCCACCACGGCGGTCCGGAACAGAACCCGGCGTCACGTTTCGGCCCGCAACTGGGCAACGTCACCTTCCTCGAACGGCCTTTTCACCCGGAAACCTTGATCAGTCTGGTGAACACCGCACTACGCGGTCGCCGACGACAGTACGAAGCCAGGGACCGGCTGGTCGACTTGAGTCAAAGTGAGCTGCGCCTGCAAAACACCCTCGAAACCCTTGAGCAGCAGGTTGAAGAGCGCACCGCACAGTTGCGGCACAACGAAGAGGTCTTGCGCCAATCGCAGAAAATGGAAGCGGTTGGCCAACTCACCGGCGGCATCGCCCACGACTTCAACAACATGCTGACCGGCATCATCGGCAGCCTGGAACTGTTGCGCCGGCGCCTGGCCCGTGGGCGCACCGAGGATCTGGACAGCCTGATCGACCTCGGCGTGACATCCGCCAATCGCGCGGCGGGACTGACTCATCGTCTGCTGGCGTTTTCCCGCCGCCAGTCACTGGACTCCAAACCGGTGGAGATGAACAATCTGGTGGTGTCCATGGGCGAGTTGCTGCAGCGCAGCATCAACGAAAGCATTCGCCTGGACATGCAGCTGAGCGAGCAACTATGGGTGGCCGAGGCCGATCCCAATCAGCTGGAAAGCGCCCTGCTCAACCTGGTCATCAATGCCCGTGACGCCATGCCCGACGGCGGCAATCTGGTGGTAACCACCGCCAACCGCAAACTGGACGCCGAGTTCACCAAACCCCACAGCAATTTACAGCCCGGCGACTACGTAGTTCTGAGCGTCACCGATAACGGCTGTGGCATGCCGGAAAGCACCATCAATCGTGCTTTCGATCCGTTCTTCACCACCAAGCCTATCGGTCAGGGCACGGGGCTTGGGTTGTCGATGATCTACGGTTTCAGCAAGCAATCGCGCGGGCACGTGGCCATTCAAAGCGAAGTGGGCGAAGGCACCACGGTCAGTTTGTTCCTGCCGCGTTTCGGCGGCGACCTGCCGCAGGACTACCCCGTGGACAATCATCATCCATTGTTCGCTCAGGACGGTGAAACGGTGATGATCGTCGAAGACGATCCGGCGGTGCGGGCGTTGGTCAGCACGGTGCTAAGTGACTTGGGTTACGCCTTTGTCGAGGCCTGCGATGCCGACAGCGCGTTGCCGATCTTCGATTCCACCCAGCGTATCGACCTGTTGATCAGCGACGTCGGGCTACCCGGCATGAATGGCCGGCAGCTGGCAGAAATAGGCCGACAGTATCGGCCGGGACTCAAGGTGTTGTTCATCACCGGCTACGCCGAACATGCGGCGGTGCGCGGTGGTTTCCTCGATTCAGGCATGCAGATGATCACCAAACCGTTCACCTTTGACCTGTTGACGGCGAAAGTGCGAGAAATGATCAGCGTCTGAAACATCCCCCTGTAGGAGCTGCCGAAGGCTGCGATCTTTTGATCTTGATTTAAGAAAGAACAAGATCAAAAGATCGCAGCCTGCGGCTGCTCCTGCACGGAATCAGGACAGCATGTCCTGCATGATTTCCTGCAACACATCCAGATCGAACGGTTTGCCCAGGATCGGCGCCTTGCGCGTGATCGGGCTGTCGGTCTCGCGAATTTCCTGCGGATAGCCGCTGATAAAAATCACCTTCAGTTCCGGTCGCAGTTTTACTGCCGGCTCGGCGATCTGCACGCCGGAGATTCCGCCAGGCAGGCGGAAGTCGGTGATCATCATGTCCAGGTGCGGCTTGCTGGCGAGGATTTCAAAAGCCTGCTCGCCGTTTTCGGCCTGCAGCACCCGGTAACCCTCCCCCGACAGATAGGCCGACAGCACCATCAGAATCGAGGGGTCATCTTCGACGATCAATACGACGTCTTGTGCATCTTCACTCATGGGAAGCCTTTGTTCGGTCAATAGCTGCTGATACGACCGTGGGGTCGTTCAGAGGTTGCGTTTATCTGGCTGTTTTCCTACAGCGGCAGACAAACGCGAAACAGGGCGCCTTCGCCAATCCGGCTTTCGACGGTAATGGTACCGCCATGGGCGGTCACAATCTGTTCGGAAATAAACAATCCGAGACCCAGCCCCGCAACCGCGTGTTTGGCTGTGACGCGCTCGAACTGCTGGAAAATCCGTTGCTGGTTTTCTTCGCTGATGCCAATCCCGAGGTCTCGCACCTCCACCCGGGCCTGATTGTTCTCACTGTACACCTTCACGGTGATCGGACTCTTGGCACCGTACCGCAAGGCGTTGGTCAGCAGGTTGGAAATCACCTGTTCGATGCGGAACTCGTCCCAGTTACCGACCACCGGTTGCTCGGCTTCAAGGGTTACGGAGGACTCGGCGGCATCGATCTGCGCGGCAAAGTTCTGCAACAAATTGCGCACCCGCTCGGACAGATCGAAGCGCGACGGTCGAATCGACAGCTTGCCAGTGCGAATCCGCGAGACGTCAAGCATGTCTTCAATCAGGCGGATCAGGCTCTTGATCTGCCGTTCGTCGCGATCAACCATCGCGTGCATCTTGTCGAGGGTAAACGCCGATGCGTTATCCCGGGCCAAGTGCATTTTGCGCAATTGGGTTTCGAGAATCAGGCCATTGAGCGGCGTACGCACTTCATGGGCAACGATGGACATGAAGTCATCGCGCATGCGCACGGCCTGCTCCAGCTCCAGTTGCGTGCTCTGCAACCGCTGGAGCAACGCCTCTTGCTCGCGGCGGCTCTGCTCCAGCGCTTCGACCTGTTGTTTCATGGCCTTGCTCTGGCGATACAAATCGACGAAGACGTTAACCTTGCTCTTGACCGCGTGGATATCCAGCGGCTTGTGCAGGAAGTCCACGGCGCCGCTTTCATAGCCTTTGAACGCGTAATTCAGTTCGCGGCCCGCGGCACTGACGAACACGATCGGGATGTTTTTGGTTTTTTCCGTGCCGCGCATCAACTCGGCCAGTTCAAAGCCGTTCATGCCGGGCATCTGCACGTCGAGAATGGCCATGGCGAATTCGTGTTGCAGCAACAACGACAAGGCTTCGTCCGCCGACAACGCCTTGTACACGATACGGTCTTCACGCTTGATCAGCGCTTCAAGTGCCAACAGATTTTCCGGCAGATCGTCGACGATCAGCAGTTTGGCCTGGATATTACTTAGCATGCGATTCGTTCCAGCTCGACAAGCAGACGGCCGATGCCGTGGATAGGGAGAATGTGGTCTGGCTGATGAAAGTCCAGTGCAGCCAGCGGCATGGTGGCGACCTGCGCCTCGTCCGGGTCCTGAATAATGGTCAGGCCGCCACGGTGCTTGACCTGCGCCAGACCGTGGGCGCCATCGCGGTTGGCGCCGGTGAGCAACACAGCGGCCAAGGTAGGGCCGTATGCATCCGAGGCGGACTCGAACAGGAAATCGATGGCTGGTCGGGAGTAATGCACGCGGTCTTCCAGGCTCAAGGAAAAACTACGGTCGTGCTCCACCGACAAGTGATACCCAGGCGCCGCAAAGTACAGCGTGCCGGGTTCCACCGGCGTCTTGTCATGGGCTTCCAGTACGGGCAGCGACACTCGCCGGGCGAATACCTCGGCCAAGTGGCTGCGGCGCTCGTCTGGCAAGTGCAGCACAACAATGATTGGCAACCCAAAGCCCTCGCGCAGCGGGGCAAGGATGGTCAGCAACGCCTCTACGCCGCCGGCCGATGCACCGATGACGATGGCTTCAATGGACGGCAAGCCCGTTTCACTGTTCATGATTTGCGGTAAATCCGTTCCTGTTTGACCAACGGTTCGAACTGATTGCCGAAGGCTGAAAAATCCGGGGTTTCCTTGCTGCCAAGCACCAGAAAACCACGGTAGCAAAGAGATTCATGAAACAAGCCGAACGCTCGATCCTGAAGTTTTTTATTGAAGTAAATCAATACGTTGCGACATGAAATTAATTGAGTCTCTGAAAAGACACTGTCGGTCGCCAGACTGTGATCGGCGAACGTCACGTTCTCACACAGCGACTTGTCAAAAATCGCGTAGCCATACGCCGCCGTGTAGTAGTCGGCGAATGAACGCTGGCCACCTGCCTGTTGGTAGTTGGAAGTGTAGGCGCGGACATTCTCCATGGAGAAAATCCCCTGCTTGGCTTTGTCCAGCGAGCGCGGATTGATGTCGGTGGCGTAGATGATGGTCCGATCGAGCAAGCCTTCCTCACGCAGCAAAATCGCCATCGAATAGACTTCTTCGCCGGTGCTGCAACCGGCGATCCAGATCTTGATCGATGGGTAGGTCTTGAGCAGCGGCACCACTTCCCGGCGAATCGCGAGGAAGTGCGACGGGTCGCGAAACATCTCACTGACCGGAATCGTCAGCAATTGCAGCAGCTGCATGAACGCCGTCGGGTCGTGCAGGACCTTTTCCTGCAAGGCCGAAATGGTGTTGCACTCGAACTGGCTCAGCGCGTGGCTCACCCGGCGCTTGATCGATGCGCCGGAGTAATCGCGAAAATCGTAGCTGTACTTGAGGTAGATCGCCTCGATCAACAAGCGCAATTCGATTTCGCTGTTCCGTTCGCCTGAATAATTGCGCTCCACTTAGATACGTTCCATTTTCGGTAACCACACACGAATCAGTGAAAACAGGCGATCCAGGTCGATGGGCTTGGCCAGGTAATCGTTGGCGCCCGCTTGCAGGCAGCGCTCCTGATCGTCCTTCATGGCCTTGGCCGTCACCGCAATGATCGGCAGCTTGCGCCAGCGCGGATCCTTGCGCAGTTCGATGGTGGCTTCAAACCCGTCCATCTCCGGCATCATCACGTCCATCAACACCAGATCGATGTCTTCGATTTCATTCAATCGTTCAATCGCTTCACGACCGTTTCGGCCAATGACCACGACTGCGCCCTTTTGCTCCAGTGCGCTGGTGAGGGCGAAGATGTTGCGTACATCGTCGTCCACCAGCAGCACCTTGCGCCCCTCGAATACCTTGTCGCGACTGCGCGCAGTCTTGAGCATCTTCTGTCGATCATGGGACAACCGCGATTCGACTTTGTGCAGAAAGAGTGTGACCTCATCCAGCAAGCGCTCGGGTGAGCGCGCGCCCTTGATAATGATCGAGCGGGAATACTTGCGCAGTTCGGCCTCTTCGTCCCGGGTCAGGTTGCGCCCGGTGTAGACGATGACCGGCGGGAACGAGCAGATTTCCTCGGTGGACATGCGCTTGAGCAGGTCGTTGCCGAGCATGTCCGGCAACTTGAGGTCGATGATCATGCAGTCGAAGATCGTGGTGCGCAGCAGCTCCAGGGCTTCCTGGGCGAGGCCGACTGCGGTGATCTCAATATCTTCGTCGCCGATCAGTCGGGAAATGCTGTCACGCTGCAAATCGTCGTCTTCCACCAGCAACACGCGTTTGACCTTCTGGGTCAGCTTGGCTTCGAGCCGGGCGAACACGTCTTTGAGTTCTTCACGGGTGGTCGGCTTGACCGCATAACCAATGGCGCCCATGTGCATCGCCGCTTCGACCCGATCTTCGACGGAAATCACATGCACCGGGATATGCCGGGTTTCGCCGTGTTCCTTCAGGCGTTGCAGCACGGTCAACCCGGAATGGTCCGGCAGGCGCATGTCCAGCAGGATGGCGTCTGGAAGGAACTGCCGCGCCAGGTCATAGCCTTCATCGGCGCCGTGGGCCACCAGGCACTGATAACCCAGTTCATGGGCCAGGTCGTAGAGGATGTGCGCGAAATTCGGCTCATCCTCCACCACCAGAATGCAGCGAGTAGTGAACGGTGCCTTGTTGCGGTCATCGTCGAAGCGGGGAATCTCTTCGGTGATCAACGGCGCCAATGCGGCGGGGGCTACGTGAGAGACCGTCGCCACCGCGACGGCGCGCATCGGCGCGGCAGGTTCTTCGCCTTGTTCAACGTACTGTTGCGGCAACACCAGGGTAAACACACTGCCCTGCCCCGGCGTACTGGTCACGCTGATGGAGCCGCCGAGCAACGCCGCCAGATCGCGGGAAATCGACAAGCCCAATCCGGTGCCGCCGTAACGCCGATTGGTGGTGCCATCAGCCTGGCGGAAGGCTTCGAAAATGCTTTCGTGTTGGTCGGCGGCGATGCCAATCCCGGAATCGCGGATGCTGAAGGCAATGCCATCGTTCGGCGCTGCGGCAACGCTCAGGCTGACGCTGCCTTTTTCGGTGAACTTCACCGCGTTGGACAGCAGGTTTTTGATGACCTGTTCCAGGCGCTGGCGGTCGGTGAACATCATTGCCGGTACGCCGTCCTGCAACTCGACGTGGAATTCCAGCTGCTTGTCCGCCGCCAATGGCTGGAACATCCCGCGCAAGCCGTCCACCAGACGCGCAACGCTTGTAGTCTCCGGGCGGATTTCCAGCTTGCCGGCTTCAACCTTGGAAATGTCGAGAATGTCGTTGATCAGGTTGAGCAGGTCATTGCCGGCGGAATAAATCGACTCGGCAAATTTGACCTGTTCGGCGCTGAGGTTTTCCTGGGGGTTTTCCGCGAGCAGCTTGGCCAGGATCAACGAACTGTTCAACGGCGTGCGCAGTTCGTGAGACATGTTGGCGAGGAATTCCGATTTGTACTTGCTGGAGCGTTGCAACTCCTCGGCGCGCTCTTCGAGCTGGGCCTGGGCCTGATTGAGTTCAGTGTTTTTCAGGTCCATGGCATCGCGTTGCTCGGCCAGGATCTCCGCCTGCTCAGCGAGTTGTTCGTTGGTCTGCTCCAACTCGACTTGCTGGGTTTCCAGGTGGGCCTGGGACTCCTTGAGAATTCGCGACTGTTCTTCCAGCTCTTCGTTGGCGGTCTTGAGCTCTTCCTGCTGAACTTGCAGCTCTTCGTTGAGTTGCTGGGTCTCGGCCAAAACTTCCTGCAAGCGTTGGCGATAGCGCGCCGCCTCAATAGAGGTGCCGATGTTGCCGGCAATCAGTTCGAGCAATTCAATGTCACGCTCGTCCAACGGACGCAGGAAACCCAGTTCGATAACCCCGTTGACCCGTTCATCTTCAGTGGTCGGCACCACCAGCACACTGCGTGGCAAACCTTCGCCGAGGCCGGAACTGACCTTGAAGTAGCCGCTCGGCACGTTGTCGAGACGGATCAGCCGCGCCTGATGCGCCACTTGGCCGACGATGCCTTCGTCGCTGTAAATCTGTTGATCGATGGCTTCCTGCTCACGAGAAAACCCGTACGACGCCACTCGCCGCAGACCGCCGTGTTCTTCGCGCACATAAATGGCGGCCACGGCGCTGCCCAGGTACTGCGCACAGAATTGCAGGATGTTGCGACCCAACACATTGAGAGACAGTTGCCCCAAGACTTGCTCGGCCAGTTCGGTCTGGCCATTGCGCAGCCAGGCTTGCTGCTCCAGGCGATGGGCACTGGCCTGCTGTGCCGCCAGCGTCGCGCCGTAGCTTTGCGACAGGCTAACCAAGTCGCGACGGCCGATATACGCCAGCAAGCCACTGATACCAGCGATGAACAACAGGTAAAGGGCGATGCTCCAGATCGTGGTGCGGCGCACTTCTTCATTGCGCGCGGCACGCAACTGTTGCTCCATGTCGATCACGTCTTCGAACTGCTTGCGAACCTCGTCGGTCAGGCGCTTGCCCTTCCCGGTCCGAACCGCACTGCGGTAATCGCCGCTGGTTCGCTGCAAGTCGATCATCGATTGCGCGTAAGCGCCCCACTCCTGTTGCAAGGACTGCAAACGGTGCAGGCGGTCGGTTTGAACCGGATTATCGGCGGTCAATTCAAGCAAGGTATTGAGCACGACTTCGACACGCGGTTTAGCGGTTTCGTAGGGTTCGAGAAACTTGTCGTCGCCACTGAGCAGGAAGCCACGCATTCCGGTTTCCAGGTCGACGGTCAGCTTGACCGCTTCATTGGCGTTATTGATCACCCGATCCGTGTGCTCGACCCACTGGATCGTCGACAACAAATAAGTAATCAGCGACACGAAAAAAACCGCACTGATAGCACCGACGCCCAGCGGCAGGCTGATGTTGCGGCTCAGGATTTTGCGGAATCGTTGCTCATCAACCGAAGACGCAGAGGTCATAGTCAAGCCTTGTCGAACTGGTGAAAACCAAGGAGTTTGCCCCAAAAGTGCCGAATGGATCCATTTTTCTGACGTGTTTTTGCGCAAAGTCCTACATTGAGCTGCTTCCGCGCCAAGGGAGCGGTTATCCTTCTGCTCTACTCTTTTTATATCGCGTTGGGAACTTGTCGGGATCCGCCACTTACTCATGCAAGAGGGCCGGCGATTTCGACCGACCGGCAACCGCCCATCATTTTTTGAGAATCCGACTATGTCCGCTAACGCCTCCATCATCCTTGTCGTCGAAGACGATGCCATCGTGCGCATGCTGATTGTCGACGTGCTGGAGGAGCTGGAGTTCAAAGTGCTTGAAGCGGATGGCAGCGAACAGGCGCTGGAGTTCCTCAACGATGAGGATCAGTACATCGATTTGATGATGACCGACGTAGGACTGCCGGTGATGGATGGCCGTGAGCTGGCCGTTCAAGCGCGGATGCTACGACCTGAGTTACCCATCCTGTTTGCCAGTGGTTATGCCGAAAGTATTGATGTGCCTGAAGGTATGCATGTCATTGGTAAACCATTTTCCATTGATCAGTTGCGGGATAAGGTCAAAGGGATTCTTGGCAGTTAATAAAAGCGTGCCGCCTGACACACGGAACTTTACACATATTCCCATCACTTTTTTAAGAAGCGTTTCGCTTATCTTTCTGCGCTTGATGCCTTGGTCGCCCGATTCCGTGGGGGGCCAGGATTTTCCTCGTCTTGCGAATCGATAAGAGTCCACATGCCTCCCGTTAATGCTAATGCAACAGCCTTCCTTACGGTTCCGAACTCTTTCCAGCCCGCTTTGCCGCCACCGGCCAATAAGCTTTCCGGTGCGCAGGTGCGCAATAGTCCGACGTCTCGAAATATCCAAATACTGCCTGAACGAACCTCTGCCGGGGGTAGTCCAGCACCTCGTGATTCGAAACTACCGATTTCATGCCCGAAATACAAAGGCCTGTTGGGCGCTAAAGATATCCCCGAGAGTTTGAAAGAAGGCTTGATATACGATCAGGAGTCCCTGGAAAAAAGCTGGTCAAAAGTCGTGACGCTGCTCCAAGAAAGGCACGTGTCGGAGAAAGATGTCTACCAGACACTCAAATCCGGTTTTCTGCAAACATCGACCGGAAGAGTACTGGCCCCACTGTTTGTCGAGTCGATCATGCGTTCGATCAGGCCGCTCGGGAACCTCAAGCCAGAAAAATTGCGTGAGTTTGTCGAAGTCATCTGTCTTTTGCCCCCAGCGCGGTGGGCAGATAGCTTCGGAGAAAACGTCAACTTTCCCCGAGGCAAATACGGTGAGGGCGTACATGGAATCATCCAGGATCAACTGACGTCTGCACGGGCGGAACGAGATCAGAAAATCGCCGCTGGCGAGTTGCTCGACGATGACACATGGAAGGTACTGCGTGCTTTCACACAGGAGATGCGTGAACTCATTCTCAATTCAAGTGAGGGTGGGCTTGACGTAACTTTGGAAAAACTCGAAGACCTTATTCATGTAAGGCCATCACCAAAAGAAGCAAAAATGCTGATGGACGATTTAGTCCAGGGCATGAGTGAAATCAACTCGAATGAGTGGGAGGGTTTGCTTTCTTTATTCCCAGCCATGGTGCAGACGCTCAACCATCGTTTAGAGGCGATTGAGATTGTCGATAATCGGCCTGACCGTTCTTGGCTTGAGGAAATAGCTGCGCTGGGCGTATTCAGCCCTATCTCCCCCAAGGACATCGGGGGCGCCGTAAACTCCATGGTGCTAACGGCTCACAATTTTGCCTTTGGCGTTACGCCTGAGCCAGCCTCCGCAGAGAAAACGCAGAGCGCATCACCGTCGCGGTTGCTGTCGACGATGCAAGAGATCGAAAAAAAATCCAGCTTTTATAATGAAGTGGTTACAACAGGGCCGGGCGTCCCCAAAGGTCTTGCGGCTAGAGTGCTGTATGCAGTAGACGCGATGCATACGGTGGGGCTGATGGACGTATTGCCAAATTTACAACTTAACCCACCCGCTACTCCAATAACTGCTCTCGCCATACTGCCAAAGTCAGCAACAGTCCAAACGCCCGTTACGCTGAAGGTGCAGGTGGAGGGACTGGAAGCGGCGGTCAATGAGTTTATAGCAACCATAAAGCCCCAAACGGGAACCGTTTCAGAGGAAAAAGTCAGCAATGACCCGGGGGCTGATCCGTCTCCCGCATCGGCGAC
Source organism: Pseudomonas fluorescens (assembly GCF_000802965.1). Classification (GTDB taxonomy): domain Bacteria; phylum Pseudomonadota; class Gammaproteobacteria; order Pseudomonadales; family Pseudomonadaceae; genus Aquipseudomonas; species Aquipseudomonas fluorescens_A. The sequence goes on from NZ_JSAK01000002.1 coordinate 191,905, forward strand.
ACCTATTGAGATGCTGGAACAGTTGGCGCAAGCGGGTAGTGAAGTGATGGGCAAAATCGATCGTTTTCTGAGATTTCCGGAGGTTTCGGCCTCGCCTCCTGAAAGCATACCGTTGAGGGTGCTGGGCTCAAATGGTCCAGCACTCAGCGCCATGGAAGCGGATGAGGAATATGATCCTCTGCACGCTGAGCCAACCTATGCAGATACCGTTAAACCATCCCCATCATGGCGAGAGACCCTTGCCCCTGCAATCAATCAGCTAGTCTCCCAGCTAGCCTCGGTACTCAACACCTTTGGTGGCTACGCTGTCGGGACCGCCGCTTCCGGTTATCAATTGGCCAGGAACAATCCGGCAACAACCGCTGTCGTGGGTTTAGCCGGAGGAGCGTTCCTCACGGCGCTCGGGACTTACCTTACTTTCTTTAAAGAACAACTCCCGGAACAGGCACCCGCTGATACCTCGCCAGCCAATACTCTACCGCCCTCGGAAAACGACGCAGCACCGACCCAACAACAGATTGATGATGAATTGGGGTCGGTTGCAGGCACTTCCGTCGTTACTCCGCCAAGCCTTGTTTCTACGCCCATCGCAATCCCGACTAATGACCGGCAGAAGACCACTGGCGGGTTAAACACGGTTGATACCACCGACTCTACAGAGTCTGGCGAAGAAACAACTCCCATCCAAAGTACGACTCTCCCGCCAGAGCAAGTCGATTCCTTGCCGGACGATGATTTCCCCGTCGTCGAAACCGCTGCGTCGCATCAGCAGCGGATCGATGATGAAATCGAGAGGATTGTGGGCACCCCCGTCGCCAAGGGCCTGCCTCCCCTGTCAGAAGACATCCTCCAACTGATGTACCAGTCACCCGAGCACAATCTGCTCAATGACGTGCAATTGGTTCACAAGGTGGCGCTGCTGCTGGAACAACCCAGCAAAACCGACCCCGACAAAACCTACGTGGAGTTGATCCAGGAGGTCCAGGCACACTCGCCGGCCCAGACTCAACCAACTCAGTCTGAGACGACGACTCAATCCACGCCACGCCCCGCGTTCGCGCCAATAAGAGTCAGGCGTGAAGGGAACTTTGCTGGCCCTCCTGCATTGCCTGCCATGGCGGCAATGAGCGCCGCTAATGATGTTGATACTCCATTCAGTGACGAAGCGCGCCTGGATCAGTACCTGGCAACCATGGCTGCGCTCAAGAGTCTTGAAGTCGCTCCTGGTCAGGTCATCGAAGATGATATCGACACTGCCGCCGACCCCGACCTGGACGTCGCACGCGAGGTGGTCAAGTTGTTGCGTGGCAGACGCAGTGCCGTATGGTCTGACACTTCGCGGGCTGACGGTGACAAGCAACTGTTGTCCAGATACACCACGAAGGTACTCGAGTCCTTGGAGTTCCCGATGACGGCCACCAACATCGATGTGCCGACACACTCCACCTTCGGCCAGTGCTGGTTGAACTATTACAAAGCGTTCAAGAACCCGTTCTTCGCAGAGTGGGCTGACAAGGTCGGACTGGACCTGGCGACGGTGAAGATTCATCTCGACACCAATACCCTATCCGGCATGACCAATTTGCAACGGACGGCATTCACGCTGACGGACAACTCCGGCTGGGCCAGCGTGTGTGGTCCGATACTCAAGGCAGCCCACGTCATCAGCCCCACGCATCACACCGTGGCATACCCCCTTCCCGCTGGAGCCGTGCCATTCCCGCTGGTAGCGGCGTTTCATGGAGAAAACGAAATGCCGGACATGGCCACTGCTCAGCGGCGTGCCAGAGAGCTGGACGCAAACGGGGCATTTTTCCCACTCCCTGCTGATGACCTTTTGAGGCCCGCCGAGCCAAGATCCGAAGCTGCAGTTGAAAGCCAAAAACAACATCTCGGGAATGTTTACAGCAATCACCGTTTAGTCATGGCCTTGAATAGCCTCATTCAAGGGAAATCCGATGATGCCAGCGTGAAACTCGATGATGTTTTAATGGCGCCCTCGTTTGATTCAACGTTCGCACTCAAGCATCCGGCAGAAGCCCAAAGGATGGTCAGTGCGCAGCGCTACATCAGTGCCAGTGGCTGGACAGTGCCGACGAACGTTGCCCAGGCACGTAATCTGGTGGAAGTCTTGAGCACCGCCATTCCCGATAGCCCGAAGACGGGGAACTTCTGGGGGGCGTTTGCTTATCCGCGTCCCTTGACATCCAGCCAACGAAATATCATCGCCAGTGAAACGCGCAGCTTTTTGGGCAGAAGTGCAGTCAACGGGCTACTTGAAAAACTGTTGCAGGACAAGTCATTCACCAACCCTGCCCAGGGCCTGAAGCTCGCGCTGAATTCTGAAGAGGCGAAAACGCTCGGCAGGACGCTGGAGTTGAAACTTAATGCTCTACCAACGCCAGGCAGTACGGCTGAATGGGCGATGGCAGCGCTACTACTTGATCTTGATTCCACCCCAGGCCAGCCGCGCAACCATGTCGCCGGGTACGACTTGACACAACAAGCTAACCTCGGGGCAAAACCCTCAGAGGTGGTCTCAGCACTCGAGCAGTACCTTGTGGCGCAAGGCAAAGTAACCGCCACAACAGCGCCTGCCGCGGCGTATCACTTACTGGCCGGCAGTGCACCTGAGTTTCTGGTTCGAAATATGCCGGATAACCTGATCTGTGGCACACACACCTGGACAATGCTCAGGATCGCTGTATCGCGAATAGAGCAACTGTCCCCGGGTGCGTCTTCCGGGATGAAGTTTGAGGACGTAATGAAATATGGCGATCTGGCGCCTATTACCGTAGGCCAGGAAATCGCTGTTCAATCGCTTTCGGTAAACCCTCTCGTCGATTGGGCTATCGCCAACGGGGTCATCGTAAAAAACGCCAGTGACTCATACTCACCGGAGCAGGTGACGATTGCCAGTGAGAAATTCCAGAGCGTCAGGCAAGAACTCGCCCATGCTCGGGATTATCTGACAACACCGACTCCAACCCGAAAAGCGCTGGCGTTGGCTGAGTTGACGCGTGTTTTTGGTGAGGGTTTGCCATATGAAGATAAATGTTTTAGATATTCCGCTACGGCCATGAACCAACCGACTTATTCGCTATTGGATATTTACATCACAGGTCGATATGAGCTCGGTAAATATTCGTCAACGAATAACAGATTACCCGTTGCTACCGTGGACGCCAAATTTGGGCAACTTAAGAATGTTGCCCAGATGTTTGAGCTTGAATTCAACAAATATTTTGATGATTTACAGACTGGATCGCAGTCAATATTCAAACACCTCGTATCGCAATTGCCGATAGATGACCGCAGGAGCCTTGAGTACGGCACGCAGAAATTTTATTCGGTGCGCAGACAGGCCAAAGTCGACCAAAACAGCCTGACATCCGAGGTAAAGGATAATCATAAAGGTCGACATGGGATCCTGATACGTTCCCAACACGAGGACAAGGTAAGTTACTTTGAGGTGTTCCCTTCGTCTCTGTAAATTCGCAAACGAACGGACTTGCCCGACTCGCTCCCGCTGGGGGGAACTCCTAAAACGGTCAAGTACCCAGGCAATGCCGGCGCCCCCATCGTTATAGAGGGTTCAACACCCCAACGATTCGATTGGAGAGCCTATGGAAGAGGAACGCCACCACGAGAAAACGCAATGTCGATGGTAATCATCGACGAAATAATTCCGCAGACACTACGCATAAAGTCTCCGGGGTTCGGTTATACCTTTGGCGTCGTACCCAATGCATTTGCACCCGGTTCCTGGCTAAGCCATATTGCCTCCGTCGCAGTAAAAGAACACTTTATTACTGGGCGAGAACAATTACGCGAACTGGCAAAAGGCGTGACAACGTGGGAAGCAGAACAACAATATTCCAATGATGTCATGGGTTTTTTTGAAAGTTTGATACCTTTCAAATCATGCGTTGATAACATACAGAGCGGACAAATCGTAGACGCAGCACTTGACTGTACGCTCGATGCTGCAGGCTTTGTTATCCCCGGCTTCGGAGTCGCGGGCAAAATCGCACAAGTCGCAAAGTCCGGCGCCAGATTCATTCCTAAAGTTCTGAAGATCACATGGATCGCTGGCAGCTACATCGTAATCAATGCCAATCCGCTGGACGGTGTTGGCGATCTGTTGAAAGCCGGTGTCAATGTGGTGGGTAAACTGGGAGCGCGAGCTTATAGCGCAGCCAGCAGCGGAATTGAGCAACTCAAAAAACTGTACGGCACGACAAAGGCTGTTGATCCGGTTTTCGTCGCAAAACGGGCCGACATTGCCCAAGGAACTATCGGTGCTGCGCCGATCGGAGGCCAGGCAGAAAAAGTCACAGCCGTGTTCAAGGACGGCAAATGGTATGACTACGACGTCGCCAAAAACCAGGCCTACGGCCCGCCACTCGAAAACTTCAGCCCGGACAGTTCCATCACACTGGAGCGGACAACGTTCAGTGACGGTTCAACTGCACTCACCAACTCCCGGCTGTTCGACGCTGAACCGCATGTAATTCATCGCTCGACACATACCGATGTTGTGGTTGGCGAAAAGGTGTATCGCCTCGATCCTAAAAATCCGGGGGTGCTTAATGACTTGTCATCGCCAGTTTTCTTTAAACAAGTAGAGGGCTTCGAGGACGTATGTAGTCTGGGCCGAATTACCAAACGTACCGGGAATCTCTGTTTCTCGAAAAAGGTTGTGGGAGGACAGTCTCGCCCCTTGAAACGACTGCAATCCATTCAACACAAGCGTCTTTTTCCATCATTATCTGTAAATGGACGTCCCCGCCAGGTAGTTCAGGAGCGACGCTTGTTTACCGTTGCCACTAATAACAACATTCAAACGCTTATTCCCTCCCCCTTGAAAGAACCACTGCAATACAAACTCCATACTACGGGCAAAATTATTCCGGACAAGCACTTTGGCCTACCCAACAAGGAAGTGGATGCCGATCTTGCCAAGCACACCCTCGTAGTCAAACTCGACGGCATCGTCCATGGTGTCGATGACCAACGAGACGCTAGAGGTTTTCTGGTCAATTACGACTACCAGAATACAGGAATGAAAACCTATCTGGTGGTGGAGTCAGACACCGGGCTTTTCTACTACTGTGACTACGGTGCAGCCACTGTCAATAACATCGTATTCAAGAAAATAGACCTCCAATTCTCTGATAGCCTTGACAACGGTCTTATAACGGAACATGACAAACTAAAAGATCAATACCTGACAGCAGCAGGCATATCGATTAACAATGATTTTGTCGCATTGCCTCCATTGGATTCCATTTATATGGATCTGATATTAAAAAAAGGCTTTACGCATAAAAAAATCTCGGATCTGAAAGCGAAAACGGCACTGCTTACGGATGAGAAGAAACGTGAATTCATTCTTGCCGTATGGAACAGAGGCAATATTCAAAGCGTCGAAGTTGCTGCCTCGGCCATCAAAGTCGAACCGATTGCCAAGAGGCCTGGCTTCAATCAACTTTCGGCTACAGAACAAAACAAGGTCTATGCCGAACAAGCGAAATCACAAGTAGATGAACAGTTCAAGGCGACAGGTCTGAGATCGGCCAATCAGGTTATCGCGAATGATCCGACTGATATTCAGCGCCAAGTGCTCTCCAGCCCTGTGGTGATTTGGGTCCAATCCAAGACAGATTCACCAGATTATGCAGATGTGATACTCAGGACAGGCGCAGGAAACTGTGACCAGATGGCCTGGGCCGCCAAAAAAATCATTGATGAGAGTGGAGGCATTGCCGAGATATGGCAAATGCCGGGCCACACCTTCACTGTGGTGGGAGTGCCTAGTGGAACGATTGGCAAGACCGTCGATTTCAGTGAACCCGCGTTCAAAGATGCCTGGGTCGTTGACCCATGGGGTGGGATCAGTTGCCCCGCGAACGAGTTCATCGTTCATCTTGATCTACGAATGTCGGTATGGCAGGCAGAAGGAAAAATGTTGTTGGCGCCTGACGCGCTTAATCCCACCGGCCCCCACATTTGGGAAAGCCCGACGGATCCAGAATGGATCAATGACATTCTAAATGGAGAGAAATTTCCTATGCTCTGAACAAAGGGTAAAAAAGCGGAATATGATTCCGACGCCGCATAAATGGCGCCTCTGACCCAGGGGCGCCAGCTTGTAATAAATGTTTTAATCCCATCCCTTGCCTTCCTTCCTCACACCCCCGTTGTTTCAAGGTACTCCCACTCATGATTCAGCCCCACGCAACCAAAGTCCTGATCATTGGCTACGTCTGGCCCGAGCCCCGTTCTTCGGCAGCAGGCGGACACATGATGCAAATCCTCGAGACGTTTTTGCAGCAAGGCTGGGACATCACCTTCAGCAGTCCGGCCAACAGCGGTGAACACCGGGCCGACCTCACGGTGCTGGGTATTCGCGAAGTACCGATCGAGTTGAACAACAGCAGCTTCGACACTTTCATCAGTGAACTGTCGCCTGACATCGTGCTGTTCGATCGTTTCATGATTGAAGAACAGTTCGGCTGGCGCGTTGAAAAGCACTGTCCTGACGCTCTGCGTGTACTGGAGACTTCCGACCTTCAAAGCTTGCGCGATGCCCGGCACCAGCGGCTGAAGGCGCGTTTGAACGCCAGTAACGACACCAACGACTTCAGTGATTTGTTCGCGCCGGCGTTGCGTGAGGAATTCGAGTTCATGGCAGATACCGATCTGGCCAAACGGGAAATCGCGGCGATTTACCGCTGCGATCTGAACCTGATGATCTCCGAAGTGGAAATCGAGTTGCTGGTCGAACAATTCAAAGTGCCACGCGACTTGCTGCACTGGTGCCCGCTGATGGTCGATTTGCCGGGTACTGCGACCATATCGTTCGAGGATCGTGCTCATTTTCTGCACATCGGCAACTTCCGCCATGCGCCCAACTGGGATGCGGTGCTGTGGTTGAAGACGGCCATTTGGCCGCTGATCCGCGAGCAACTGCCCGCCGCGCAACTGCACATCTACGGCGCTTACACACCTCCCAAAGCCACCGCACTGCACAATGCCGCCCAAGGGTTTCACGTAATGAACTGGGCGGAAGACGCGTTGCAAGTCATGTCCGCGGCCAGGGTATGCCTGGCACCATTACGCTTCGGTGCGGGGATCAAAGGCAAAATCGTCGATGCCATGCTGTGCGGCACGCCTAATGTCACGACGCCCGTGGGGGCGGAAGCTATGCATGGGGAAGAACCATGGCCCGGCTCTGTGACCGGTAGTGCACGTGAAATCGCCGATGCCGCGGTCCGACTTTATAAAGACAAAGAACTATGGTTGTGCGCCCAATCCCATGGGCAGAGCTTATTGGCCGATCGCTATCAGCAGTCGATACATGGTCCGGAATTAATCAGAAAGTTATCGCACTGCAAGCAACATCTGGCGCAACTTAGAGCCAATAATTTCACCGGCAGCATGTTGCGCCACCATCACCACAAGAGCACTCAATATATGGCTCAGTGGATTGAAGCAAAAAACCGCACCCTGTAAATTACAACATAGACAGCGCACAACAAACGAACAAACCGATTACACTCTCGACCAAACTTATTATTGGCAAAAACCTATTTAATCGCTATAAATATCCCGCACTTCGCCACCTTTATAAATCTATAAATGTGGCGCTCTTATTAATTCGATGCAAGGATGCATTAATGAGCAACTTCAATACTTACGAATGGATGAAAGCCACCCCAGACATTGACACTCTATCCCTCGGCGAGATGACACTTCCAGGCACCCACAATGCGGGTTGTGACAAGGAAGCATCCTACGCGCTTGCACCTCCCCGCAAGTATGTAATCTGTCAGGACGTCCCGTTTTTCTCCCAACTTAGCCGTGGATCAAGAGCGCTGGACGTCAGATTGTTTTACGACGCTGACGCAGTAGGACTGGCAAGATTTCGCTTCCACCACAACAACCATTTATCTTCGCGAACTCTCGGAGACCTTGTAAGCGACATCAAGGATTTTCTTGTAAAAAGCAATAATGAATTCATAGTGCTTGCCTTTCATAAATTGAATGACGGGAAGGAGGCGTTTGATTCAAATACTTCAACGCCATGATGCGGGAGCATCTTCGCGAGCAAATGATCCCAACCGCAAACCGCCATTTGAGTCTGGCCAAACTCAAACAAATCAGTCCATTACAGCGGGTGTTGGTAGCTGCTCCGCGGCAAAGAGACTTGGACTACAACTGGTTCTGCGAAAAAATCGAGCATAAATGGATTGGCGAAACCTTTGTCAACCCTGTTGAACTGAACAAATACATTGCCGAAGTCATGAAAAAACCGCCCGTCCAAGGGGAGTTTTGGTCGCTTTCCGCAACCTGTTATGACGCGTTTGGCCCTGAAGAAATTCGAGATCATCTCGATTCCTGGTTTGATACAGAAAAAAGTGACTGGGCAACAAAGTGCAACATTATCAACTTCGACTTCATAAACCACTCAAAAATCGTTTCTTACTGCCGAGTAGCAAACCTGATAAAAGCCGGAAAAAAATACCCAGTAACACCAAGCCATTAATTAGCTATATTTGTGGAAATATTTCCATGACTGGCAATACCGCCACGCACTTCTATGCTGGATCATGAAAGTCTTGTTCTGAGGCGAATACTACGGATGTGGACACCCTCCACATCCGTCACATGGACTTCCTCACCTCACGGATGGGATGAGATCAACGACAAGGAACTGTCATGACCCACGGATCTACAATCACCTTCGACAAGCAGAAATGGATGAGCAACGTGCTGGATATCGATCAGTTGAAGCTGACCGATATCGTCTGGCCCTGTACGCATAATGCCGGCATGGACAAAAAAGCCCCCAGTCAGGATGCAGTGCTCGGCCACTGGACAAGCTGTCAGAACGATTCATTTGCCTGGCAACTTACCAACGGCGCGCGGGCTTTTGATATCCGGCTCGGTTATACGCAAGGTCCGGAACCGGTCTTTTACTTTCATCACAATGGCTTTCGCTCAGAGCGTGTGCTGGAGGAGTTGATCGACGCGGTGTTGGTGTTTCTTGATCGAAACCCGGACGAATTCCTCGTGCTGGACTTTCATCAATTGGGCAATGGCGATGAATTCTTCGATCATAAAAAGCTCAGTGATCGACTGGTGCGCCGTCTCGGGCTGCGCGTCGTCCATCCCTACGACGCCGTGAAGACGGTGGGAGAACTCAAGCGATCCAGCCCGCATCGCCGCATCGTTATGGCCGCGGCGCACACACCAGGTCTGGACGATAACTATTTTTGGCCCCGCATACCGCACAAGTGGCACGACAGCACCTTCACTGACTCGGCCGAACTTCAACGCCACATCGCCAAGACGCTGGAGCATGCACCCTACGAGTCTTTTCTTTGGTCGCTGTCGGCGACCACTTATTCATTGCTGGGCGGGCCGGGAAACATAAAACATCGCATCAACCACTGGTTCGGTACAACCCGTGGCTGGGTAACTCGCTGCAGCATCATCAGTACCGATTTTATTGAAGACTCCGAGATCGTCCGGTATTGCTGGATTGCCAGCAGCTTGAAAGCCGTTTACGGCAGCGCCCTGCATGAACCGCCAGCCGGATTCTAGCTTTTCAGGTCACTGCGAACTGGTATTGGCAACGTTGAAAGAGGCATGATCATCAGGCAATAACAACAAAAGCGCCCCGACATGTCCCGATCCGCCAGAGTCACCGACCCTTCCTACGAATTGATGGACGACCACAACGGGTTGTCCATCATCTATCGTCAGCATGGCTTTCCTTGCCCTTTGGTACGTTGGCATTTTCACAAGGAATACGAGCTGCACCTGATCGTCGCCAGTTCCGGCAAGGTGTTCATTGGCGACTACATCGGCAACTTCTATCCGCAAAGCCTGTTCCTCACCGGCCCCAACCTGCCCCACAACTGGATCAGCCAGGTAGCCGAAGATGAAGTGGTGCCCAAGCGCGACATGCTGGTCAACTTCACCGACGAACTGTTCGACAGCGGTTACCAGGTGTTCACCGAACTCAAGACCCTCGCACCGCTGCTGGAACGTGCGCAGTACGGCATCGAGTTTCGTTGCAAACACACCATTCGCCAGGCGATGGACTTGATGCAGTGCATCGCCGACACCCAGGGCGTGACTCGCCTTGGGCATTTTTTCATTTTGCTGGAGTTGCTGGCGGCTTCTGACGATTTTCAGTTGCTGTCCGGCGCCACCACGCCGCAGTTGGCCGACGAGCACAACATCGACCGCACCAACCGCGCTGTGGATTACATCTTCACCCACTACGCCCGCGAGTTGCCGCTGGAGGAAGTCGCCGAGCATCTGGGCATGAAGCCGACTTATTTCAGCAGGGTATTCAAGCAAGCGACCGGGCGCAATTTCATCGAGTTCGTCAATCGCCTGCGTATCAGCAAGTCCTGCGAGTTGTTGGCTGATGGCGACAAACCGGTGACTGATGTGTGCTTTGAATCCGGATTCAACAATATTTCCAATTTCAATCGGCGCTTTCAGCAACTGAAGGGCATGACGCCGTCGCACTATCGGCGGTTGGTGGTGCAGCGGTTGACTGAGCAAAATCACGGGTAACGTAAAGATCAAAAGATCGCAGCCTTCGGCAGCTCCTACAGGTGTCCGCGCGCCTCTGTAGGAGCTGCCGAAGGCTGCGATCTTTTGCTTTTAGCGGCCTGAATCCTGTACTGATTCGATATCACTTCACCGCCGAAATGCCCTTCCCTGCGTCCACCGCCCTAAAGTCCAGTGCAAAAAAGTATCAATCCAAGTGCGATGGATGATTTGTCTCGCCCTCAATTGAAGGCTGTAATCAGCGCACATTCTTCCCGCCTTCGGAAGACACAAAAACAATAACTGTCCTTCTGTAACCCACCGGGTGCAGAAAAGGAGTGCACGATGCAACCTTCTGTAAAAGCTCTGCTTGCCCTCACCTGCATGACCCTCAGTAGCGTCAGCCTTGGCGCCCAGACCCTGACCATCGCCACCGTCAACAACAGCGACATGATTCGCATGCAGAAGCTCTCGAAAACCTTCGAGGCCGAGCATCCGGACATCAGGCTCAATTGGGTGGTGCTCGAAGAAAACGTCCTGCGTCAGCGCCTGACCACCGACATCGCCACTCAGGGCGGACAGTTCGACGTGTTGACCATCGGCATGTACGAAGCGGCACTGTGGGGCGCAAAAGGTTGGCTGGAGCCGATGAAGGACTTGCCGGCCAGCTACGCCCTCGACGACGTGTTCCCGTCGGTGCGCGAAGGCCTGTCAGTAAAGGGTTCGCTGTACGCCCTGCCGTTCTACGCCGAAAGCTCGATCACTTATTACCGCACCGACCTGTTCAAGGACGCCGGCCTGACCATGCCCGAGCGCCCGACCTGGACGCAGATAGCCGAGTTCGCCGGCAAACTCACCAACAAGGACAAAGAACAGTACGGCACCTGCCTGCGCGGCAAGGCCGGCTGGGGCGAGAACATGGCGCTGATCACCACCGTAGCCAACGCTTTCGGCGCACGGTGGTTCGATGAGAAATGGCAGCCGGAATTCACCGGCCCTGAGTGGAAAAACGCGCTGAATTTCTACGTCGACACCATGAAGAAATCCGGTCCGCCGGGCGCTTCGAGCAACGGTTTCAACGAAAACCTGGCGCTGTTCAACAGCGGCAAATGCGCGATTTGGGTCGATGCCAGCGTTGCCGGCTCGTTCGTTACCGATAAGACCCAGAGCAAAGTCAGCGATCACGTCGGCTTTACCTATGCGCCGCATGAGACCACTGACAAAGGCTCGGCCTGGTTGTATTCCTGGGCCCTCGCCATTCCGACCAGTTCCAAGGCCAAGGACGCGGCGAAAACCTTCAGCGCCTGGGCGACTTCCAGGGAGTACGGTGCGCTGGTCGCGGAAAAAGACGGCATTGCCAACGTGCCGCCAGGTACTCGCGCCTCTACTTACAGCGAGGCCTACATGAGCGCCGCGCCGTTCGCCAAAGTCACGCTCGAATCGCTCAAGGCGGCTGACCCGAGCAAGCCAACGCTGAAACCGGTGCCTTACATCGGTATTCAATTGGTGACCATTCCGGAATTCCAGGGCATCGGCACCCAGGTCGGCAAATCGTTCTCGGCGGCGCTGATCGGCCAGACCACCGTCGACCAGGCGCTGACAGCGGCGCAGCAAACCACCGAACGCGAGATGAAGCGCGCCGGTTATCCCAAATAACCACCGCAACATCCTTCATGTGGCGAGGGAGCTTGCTCCCTCGCCACAGAGAACTCGCCGGACAACGAGCAAGTGATCACCATGAATACTTCAACCGCCAAAGCTCACATGGAAATCCCTCAACCGCTGCGTAAAAGCCGGTTGAGCAACCCTGGCTGGTTTCTGGTCAGTCCTTCGGTGGCATTGTTGCTGCTGTGGATGATCGTGCCGCTGGGCATGACCGTTTACTTTTCACTGATTCGCTACAACCTGCTCAATCCCGGCGAAAACGAGTTCGTCGGGCTGGAGAACTTTACCTACTTCCTCACGGATTCCGGGTTCATGCCCGGCGCCACCAACACCCTGTTGCTGGTAGGCAGTGTGCTGCTGATCAGTGTGGTGTTCGGCGTGTTGATCAGCGCCTTGCTTGAAGCCAGCGATTTTCTCGGGCGCGGCATCGTCCGGGTCATGCTGATCTCGCCGTTCTTCATCATGCCCACGGTCGGGGCGCTGATCTGGAAGAACCTGATTTTCCATCCGGTGTCGGGGATACTCGCCTACGTCTGGAAACTGTTCGGCGCGCAACCGGTGGACTGGCTGGCGCACTACCCGCTGCTGTCGATCATCATCATTGTCTCGTGGCAATGGCTGCCCTTCGCGATCCTGATCCTGATGACCGCCATGCAGTCCCTCGACCAGGAACAGAAAGAAGCCGCACGCCTCGACGGCGCCGGGCCCATCGCAATCTTCTGGCACTTGACCCTGCCTCACCTGGCACGGCCGATTGCGGTGGTGGTGATGATCGAAACCATCTTCCTGCTCTCGGTGTTCGCCGAAATCTTTACCACCACTAACGGCGGCCCCGGCTACGCCTCGACCAACCTCGCCTACCTGATCTACAACCAGGCGCTGGTGCAGTTCGACGTCGGCATGGCATCCGCGGGCGGCTTGATCGCGGTGGTGATTGCCAACGTCGCGGCCATCGTGCTGGTGCGGATGATCGGCAAAAACCTGACAGACAAAGCCTGAGGCCTGCCATGACTCTTCAACAATCCCGTCGCCTGCAAAGCCTGCTGCTCGGCACCTTGGCCTGGGCCGTTGCGATCCTGATTTTCTTCCCGATTTTCTGGATGGTGCTGACCAGTTTCAAAACCGAAATCGATGCCTTCGCCACACCGCCGCAGTTCATCTTCACACCGACGCTGGAGAACTACCTGCACATCAACGAGCGCAGCGATTACTTCAGTTTCGCCTGGAACTCGGTGGTGATTTCCTTCAGCGCGACGGCCCTGTGCCTGTTGATCGCGGTGCCAGCGGCTTACTCGATGGCGTTCTACGAAACCCAGCGTACCAAGGGCACATTGCTGTGGATGCTCTCCACCAAAATGCTGCCGCCAGTAGGCGTACTGATGCCGATCTATCTGCTGGCCAAGAGTTTCGGCCTGCTCGACACGCGCATCGCTCTGATCGTGATCTACACGCTGATCAACCTGCCGATCGTGGTCTGGATGATTTACACCTACTTCAAGGACATTCCGAAAGACATCCTCGAAGCCGCGCGGCTGGACGGTGCCACCCTGTGGCAGGAAATGGTCCGGGTGCTGCTGCCCATCGCCAAGGGTGGTCTGGCGTCCACGGTGCTGTTGTCGCTGATCCTGTGCTGGAACGAAGCCTTCTGGTCGTTGAACCTGACCTCATCCAACGCCGCGCCACTGACCGCGCTGATCGCCTCGTATTCGAGTCCCGAAGGGTTGTTCTGGGCCAAGTTGTCCGCCGTATCGACCCTGGCTTGCGCGCCGATCCTGATCTTCGGCTGGATCAGCCAGAAACAACTGGTGCGCGGCCTGTCCTTCGGCGCCGTGAAATAAAGATCACAACACGATCCCCTGTAGGAGCCGGCTTGCTGGCGATGACGGCCGCAAGTGCGATGCGAATTTCAAGGGCCTCATCGCCAGCAAGCCGGCGCCTACAAAAGCCCATCGGGGCTCAATCGAATAACAACACCCGGAGGCCCATCACCATGGCCAACCTGAAAATCAAGAATCTGCAAAAAGGCTTCGAAGGCTTTTCCATCATCAAGGGCATCGACCTGGAAGTGAGCGACAAGGAATTCGTGGTCTTCGTCGGCCCGTCCGGCTGCGGCAAATCCACCCTGCTGCGTCTGATCGCCGGTCTGGAAGAAGTCAGCGGCGGCACCATCGAACTCGACGGCCGCGACATCACCGAAGTCAGCCCGGCCAAACGTGATCTGGCGATGGTGTTCCAAACCTACGCCTTGTACCCGCACATGAGCGTGCGCAAAAACATGTCGTTTGCCCTCGATCTGGCGGGCGTATCGAAGGCTGAAGTCGGGAAAAAAGTCAGCGAAGCGGCGCGCATTCTTGAGCTGGGGCCGATGCTGGAGCGCAAGCCGAAGCAATTGTCCGGCGGGCAACGTCAGCGGGTTGCGATTGGCCGGGCGATTGTGCGCAACCCAAAAATCTTCCTGTTCGACGAGCCTCTGTCCAACCTCGACGCGGCACTACGGGTGCAGATGCGTCTTGAGCTGTTGCGCCTGCACAAAGAGCTGCAAGCCACCATGATTTATGTGACCCACGACCAGGTGGAAGCCATGACCATGGCCGACAAGGTGGTGGTGCTCAACGGCGGTAAAATCGAGCAGGTCGGCTCACCGCTGGACCTGTATCACCAACCGGCCAATCTGTTCGTCGCCGGTTTTCTCGGCACACCGAAAATGGGTTTCCTCAAAGGTAAAGTCAGCCGTGTCGACAACCAGGGCTGCGAAGTACAACTGGACGCCGGCACCCGCATCAGCCTGCCGCTGAGCGGCGCCAACCTCAGCGTTGGCGGCGCGGTCACTTTGGGCATTCGCCCGGAACACCTCGAACTGGCGAAACCGGGCGACTGCACCTTGCAAGTCACCGCCGATGTCAGCGAACGCCTGGGAAGCGACACCTTCTGCCACGTGCGGACCTCGTCCGGCGAAGCGTTGACCCTGCGGGTTCGCGGCGACCTGGCCAGCCGCTACGGCGAAACCTTGGGCCTGCACCTGGACGCCAACCACTGCCATTTATTCGATGCCGACGGCGTGGCGCTGACCCGCCCGTTGCGCGTCGCTGCCTGATTCAGAGAGCCTGCGATGAAACTCAATCAACAGAATCTGCACCGCCTCGCGCCCGAGGTGGTCCTGCCCGCCTACGCCCTGAGCGACACCCGCCAAGGCATTGCGCACATCGGCGTCGGCGGTTTCCACCGTGCCCATCAGGCGTATTACACCGATGCGTTGATGAACACCGGCGAAGGCCTGGACTGGGCCATCTGCGGCGTCGGCCTGCGTGCCGAAGACCGACGCGCCCGGGACGACCTGAAAGAACAGGACTACCTGTTCACCCTGTTCGAACTCGGAGATACCGACGACAGCGAAGTCCGAGTCATCGGCGCCATCCGCGACATGCTGCTGGCCGAAGACGATGCCCTGGTGCTGATCGACAAACTCGCCAGCCCCGAGATCCGCATCGTCTCGCTGACCATCACCGAAGGCGGCTACTGCATCGACGACAGCAACGGCGAGTTCATGGCCCACCTGCCACAGATCCAGCACGACCTGGCGAACCCCAACGCACCGAAAACCGTATTCGGTTTCCTCTGTGCCGCCCTGGCCAAACGTCGCGGGACCGGCACGCCGGCGTTCACCTTGATGTCCTGCGATAACCTGCCGCACAACGGCGCAGTCACCCGTAAAGCGCTACTAGCCTTCGCCGCCCTGCGCGATGCCAACCTGCGGGACTGGATCGAACAAAACGTAAGTTTCCCCAACGCGATGGTCGACCGCATCACGCCAATGACCAGCACTGAACATCGTCTGCAACTGGCCGACAAACACGCCGTGGACGACGCCTGGCCAGTGGTCTGCGAGCCCTTTGTGCAGTGGGTGCTGGAAGACAAATTCGTCAACGGCCGCCCGGCCTGGGAAAAGGTCGGCGTGCAGTTCACCGATGACGTCACGCCGTACGAAGAAATGAAGATCAAGTTGCTCAACGGCAGTCACCTGGCCCTGACTTATCTCGGTTTCCTCAAGGGATATCGTTTCGTCCACGAGACCATGAACGACCCGCTGTTCGTGCGCTACATGCGGGCTTACATGGACCAGGACGTGACGCCGCAACTGTCGCCGGTGCCGGGGATAGACCTGACCGAATACAAAAACACGCTGGTGGCGCGCTTCTCCAACCAGGCGATTGCCGATCAACTGGAGCGAGTGTGTACGGACGGTTCGTCGAAGTTTCCGAAATTCACCGTGCCGACCATCAATCGCTTAATTGCCGATGGCCGAGAGACCAAGCGTGCGGCGCTGGTGGTGGCGGCTTGGGCCTGGTACTTGAAGGGGGTGGATGAGAATGGCGATACCTACGCCATACCGGACCCTAGGGCGGCGTTTTGTCAGGCGTTGGTGGCGGACGATGTGTTGATTACCCAGCGATTGCTGGCGGTTGAGGAGATTTTCGGCACGACGATTCCTCACTCGCCGGAATTCGTCGCGGCGTTTGAGTGGTGTTGCAACAGTTTGCGCGAGGTTGGGGTGACACGGACGCTGGAGCGGGTGTTGGCCTGAACACTGCGGTGAATTGACTGCCGTTATCGCGAGCAAGCTTGCTCCTACAGTTTGAGCGTCGATCCAGCTTTCAATGAACGACACAAAACCTGTAGGAGCAAGCTTGCTCGCGATTGCCCAACCAAGATCCACCTGACACATCAAGGACCTGCCATGGCAAACCCACAACTCTTCCTCGGCATTGACTGCGGCACCCAAGGCACCAAAGCCGTCATCCTCGATGCTGTTAGCGGCGACGTCCTTGGGCAAGGTGCCGCCGCGCACAAGCAGATCAGCGGCACCAACGGTCGTCGTGAACAAGACACCGCGCAGTGGCTGGACGCATTCACGCTCGCCACCCGTCGAGCGCTAGTGGCAGCCAATGTCGATGGCCAGGACATCCTCGGCATTGGCGTCTCAGGCCAGCAACATGGCTTGGTGCTGCTCGACGATCAAGGCCAGGTGCTGCGCCCGGCCAAGCTCTGGTGCGACACCGAAACCACAGCGGAAAACGATCGACTGCTCAAACACCTGGGCGGCGAAAAAGGCTCGCTGGAACGCCTAGGCGTGGTCATTGCGCCGGGCTACACGGTTTCAAAACTGCTGTGGACCCAGGAACAGCACCCCGACGTATTTGCCCGAATCGCGCGCATCCTGCTGCCCCACGATTACTTGAACTTCTGGCTCACCGGTCGATGCTGCAGCGAATACGGCGATGCTTCCGGCACTGGCTATTTCAACGTGCGCACCCGCCAATGGGACTTGCAGTTGCTGCGTGACATCGATCCCAGCGGGCGCCTGCAAGCGGCGTTGCCGGAGCTGATCAATTCCCATCAGGCCGTCGGCACGTTGCTGCCGGGCATCGCCGAACACCTGGGCATCAATCCCTGCGCGCTGGTGTCCAGCGGTGGTGGCGACAACATGATGGGTGCCATCGGCACCGGCAACATCAAACCGGGCGCAATCACCATGAGCCTCGGATCGTCCGGCACGGTGTACGCCTACTCCGAGCAGCCGAAGGTCAGCGCGGACGCCGCGGTCGCTACGTTCTGTTCCTCCAGCGGCGGCTGGTTGCCGTTGATCTGCACCATGAACCTGACCAATGCCACGGGGATGATTCGCGAATTGTTCGACCTGGATATCGAGTGTTTCAACGCCCTCGTCGCCCAGGCCCCGATCGGCGCGGAAGGCGTGAGCATGCTGCCATTCCTCAACGGTGAACGTGTCCCCGCCCTGCCCCACGCCACCGGCAGCGTGTCGGGCCTGACCATGAGCAACCTGACCCGGGCCAATCTGTGCCGCGCCGTGGTCGAAGGCACAACCTTCGGTTTGCGTTTCGGGCTGGACCTGCTGCACCACAATGGCTTACAAAGCCGCAGCATCTGCCTGATCGGTGGTGGCTCGAAGAGCCCGGTGTGGCGACAGATCGTCGCCGATACCATGAACATGAAAGTCGTCTGCCCCGAGCAAAGCGAAGCCGCTGCCCTTGGCGCGGCGATTCAGGCAGCGTGGTGCAAGTCCTGGGCAAACGGGCATGAGGACAGTCTGGCGCAACTGTGCGAGCGTTGCGTAAAGCTGGACCCGGCCTGTGAAACCTTGCCGATTGCAGAAAACGTGGCGGCCACGCGGTTGGCCTACGAACGCTATCAACAGCATGTCGCAACCCTTTAAAGAGCGATCAACTATGTATCTGGTGTGTGGCGAAGCGCTGTTCGATTTCTTCAGTGAAGACGATGTCAGCGGCCTGGCTTCAAAAGTGAACTTCAAGGCAATTGCCGGTGGCTCGCCGTTCAACGTTGCGCTGGGTTTGCGCCGTTTGGGCGTGGACGCGGCGCTGTTTGCCGGACTCTCGACCGACTACCTCGGCCGACGCTTGCTGCAAGTGCTGCAAGAGGAAGGTGTACGGACGGAGTATCTGGTGGACTTTGCCGCCCCCACCACCCTGGCAATGGTTGCGGTCGGCGCCAATGGCTCGCCGCACTACAGTTTCCGGGGTGAAGGCTGCGCGGATCGACAACTCAAACCCGAACATCTGCCGGAACTGGGACCTGAAGTGCGCGGTTTGCACATCGGTTCGTTCTCGCTGGTGGTGCAGCCGATTGCCGACACGCTGCTGGAATTGGTGCGCCGGGAAAGCGGCACTCGTCTGATCAGCCTTGATCCGAACGTGCGGCTCAATCCGCAACCGAACATTGAGCTGTGGCGTTCGCGGGTGGCGACGCTGGTCGAGCATGCCGATCTGATCAAGGTCAGCGATGAAGATTTGAGTTTGTTGTATCCCGAGCAAGATCCAGCGCGGGTGATTGAGGGCTGGTTGCAACACCGTTGTCAGCTGGCGTTCATGACCCGTGGTGGCGAAGGTGCGACGGTGTTCAGCCGGGTTCACGGTTCGTGGTCGGTGCCGGCCTGCCCGGTGGACATCGCTGATACCGTGGGCGCTGGCGATACCTTCCAGGCTGCGTTGATTACCTGGTTGACCGAGCAACAACTGGATTCGATTGAGGGCGTGCGGCGACTGAGTCGCGAGCAGATCGACGGGATGGCCAGGTTCGCCGTGCAGGCGGCGGCGCTGACATGCGGCAAAACAGGGCCGGATTTGCCGTACCGCCATCAGTTAACCTGACGCCTAACGTGTAGGAGCTGCCGAAGGCTGCGATCTTTTGATTTTGCTTCTCAAGATCAAAAGATCGCAGCCTTCGGCAGCTCCTACAGGGGCCCACCTTAAAAAATCGAGAAGTTGTAGCTGACAATCAACCGCGTCTCATCCACGTCCCGGGCATATTTCTCGTAGTTGGTGCGATAGGTCGCATTGCGCAACCGCAGGCTGACATCCTTGAATGTCCCGCTCTGCACCACGTATTTGAGCTCGCTGTCGCGCTCCCACTCTTTGCCTTCCTGATCGCTGCCCGGCACCTTGATGTGATCGCCGTTCACATAGCGGGTCAGGAAACTCAGCCCGTTGATGCCGATGGCCTTGAAGTCATAGTCGTATCGCAACTGCCACGAGCGTTCCTGCGCGGCGGCGAAGTCGTTGACCTGCACATAGTTGACCAGATACGGATTGCTGCCATCCAGGTACGGCATCGAGTTGTCGCCGTTCATGCGCTGCCAACCGGCGCTGAACGTATGCCCGCTGATGGCGTAAGCGAGCATTCCACTCAAGGCGCGGTTGTCGAGGGAACCGGCACGAGCGTCGCCGCTGTCGGCACTCTTGAGCAAGCGCAAATCGGCCTTGAGCACGCCGCCGCCCAATGGCTGGTTGGCCAGCAAACCGAGGAAGTGCTGACGATAGATATCTTCCAGTTCAGCGTAGTGATACTGGCCAGTCAGCCGTTCGTTGATCTTGTAATCAAAGCCGTACATGTCGAAATGATCGGCTGTGATGTTGCAGGCATAGCGCTTGTTCTTGCAGTGCACGCGGATGTCCTGGGAATCGGTGGAATCCCGGGCGGTGTATTTGTCCAGGCGTGCTGCCATGAAGTTCAGGTCTTTCACTTCTCTGGACGTGAGCATCGCGCCGTTGAACATGGTCGGCAACAAGCGACCGTCGTTGTACTTCAGCAGCGGCACATCCGGGAGCAAGGCTCCGTACTTCAGTACACTTTGCGAGAAGCGGACTTTGGCGGTCAGCCCAAGCTTGGTGTATTCGTCCGCCGAACCGCGCGGGTCATTCCCGCTGGATGGCAGCAGCCCGCTGTTGCTGCTGTCGGGACTTGAATCGAGCTTGAACCCCGCCATGCCCAATGCATCGACACCGAAACCCAGCGCGCCTTCGGTGTAACCCGATTGCAGATTGAGAATGAAACCCTGGGCCGACTCTTCGCGTTTCGAAGCGCCCTGTTCGGTGGAGGTGTGCCCATCACGAAAGTCGCGGTTGAAATACACCGTACGGGATTCGATTTTCGCCGTGGTGTCGTCGATAAAACCGCTCGCTTGAGCCAGCCCGGTAAAACCGGCGCACAGGACTAAAGCGCCGAAGCCAAGTGACTGGCGCGCGGAGAGGAACGGAAAAGGGGGACGCATTAAAAACTCCAACAATGCAGCGTCTGCGCCAGGGCGCAATCAGCCAGAAATAGCCTTCATCCGATCCAATAAACGGGCCGGACTGAAGTGAACAAGCGGGGTGAACGACAATGATGGCAGAAGGCTTTTTCTGACTGCAGACGACTTTAGTCTGAAAAATGACTGTATTTGCCGCCGAACGGTAGTGGCTAAACGACAGGTGGCGTTCAGACGGGTTAACCAATGCTTAATCACGCAGTCCAACACTCTACTGGACCGCACGCCCTCAGAGTCCTCTGACGCCCAGTGCGGCAGGTTCGACGCCACGTCGAGCAAACTTGCGTCTGCACTGGAGATCGCCCCATGAACTCGCGCGCCCTGCTTGTTTCAATCGCCCTTGTCTGCGCCACATCAACCGGCATTGCACAGGCCGATGACACTACCACTTCCGCAAATGTGCCGTCCTATCACTACGGCATGCCGCTGCACGTCGGCAAAGTGATTGACCTCAGCGAACCCGACACACTGGAATGCATAGTGGTAACGGCGAATATGAAGTACATCGACGATCAATCAGGCCAACCCGCAGAAATCGCCTACCGTAAACTTTCTGACGCCTGTCGTTATCAGAACTGACTGAAAAGTCTGAAATAGCACCTTGCGGTATTCGTGGGGCCATTCAGGCGCTATGCTCTAGCGCCTCCCACACTGCCGCAAGGATTCGCCATGCAGTTGTCGTTTCGTACGTTGTCGATTTTTACCGCCATTTTGTGTTTTTTGCTGGCGCTGGCCTGGGGCGTGATGCCCGACTGGTTGCTGGCTTCTTGGGATATTGAATATTCGCTGGCGGCAGGATTGATCGCACGCCGTATCGCCGTGCTGTTCGTGGCGCTGGGCGTGATGTTTTATCTGGTCCGCAATGAGGCGCCATCCGCTACACGCAACGCACTGACCCATGGCTTTGTAGTGGGATGCTGGGGGCTGGCAGTTTTGGGCTTCGGCGAATGGCTCAATGGCCACGTCGGACCGGGCATTCTGCTTGCTGTCGGAGTTGAACTGGCGCTGGGCCTGGCGTTTTTCCAGACCCGGCGCGTGTCGGTGGAATTTGAAACAACCGCTTAAAGTGCCTTGCGCATTCCTTGGCTATGCCCGGGCTCTGCGTAATGGTTCTGAAGATCGGAGCGCAGTACCGCTATCAGTTCGTTAATTTCCCGACAGCCATTGAGTTGCTGGGCATCGATTCCGGTTTTCAACAGATCGAGTTCATCGGTTTCACCATCGGCATACACTTTTACGGTCATCGATAAATCCGGCGACAGCGTGCATTGACAGCGTTTCGGTAGAAAACTGCTTTCAATAATGTTGCGGAGTTCCAAGGCAGAAAGAAACATGGCGACCCTCTCCTTTTTGTGAGATTGCCAAATCAACTATCGACGCTGGCTCATGAGAAATCCCGGTCAGCTTGAGAACATCTACAGCATAAAACATGCCTTGAATTTCGCTGCACAGCTCATCGGTAAATCAAGGGCTTAATGTAAGGGCTTGTAAAAACACTCATGCAAACTGCGAAAAAGGCCGCTGGCAACCCTGCAATTTGCACGCTGAGGCGAAAGGTTTGCATTGGCCGCTGACGCCGTCGAGAATAGCGCTCAGCCGATCCAGTATCCGCTCACCTCACACATACGCAAGGAGGCATCATGGGTTCATCGACCATCAGCACCACCGTTGGGCTGATTGCAATGACGCTGTCGAGCATCGTCAACGCGGCAAAACTCGAAGATGTCGCGCCCTTCCCGAAACCGGAAAGCGGCTTCACCCGCCAGGTCATACACCTCGCCCCGCAACCCCGTGAAGAAGACTTCCAGGTCGAAATCCTCGCCGGCAAGACCCTGGCCGTCGACTGCAATCGACAACGCCTGGGCGGTATCCTCGAAGAGAAAAACCTCGAGGGCTGGGGTTACCCGTTTTACCGTCTGGAAAAAGTCATCGGTCCGATGAGCACGATGATGGCCTGCCCGGAAGGCACCAGCAAACTAGACTTCATGCCGGTGGTCGGTGACGGTTTCATGCTGCGCTACAACAGCAAATTGCCGATCGTGCTCTATGTGCCAAAGGACATTGAGGTTCGCTATCGGGTGTGGTCTGCGTCCAGCAAAGTCGAGAAAGCCGTCGCCGAGTAACCGTGGAGCGGACGTGTACACATCCGCATACCGGCTGACACGCTTCACGCCGGGGCGTCGCACAACGCGGCGCGCTCGGCCACATGCCGCAAACTGTCAAAATTGATATTGGCGCCCGAATCGATGGCCACGAACGTCTGGCCACGGACAGCGCTTTGCGCCACATACTTCTTGATCCCGGCCACCGCCAATGCACCGGAAGGTTCGGTGATCGAGCGGGTATCGTCATAGATGTTCTTGATGGCGGCGCAGAGTTCATCGTTGCTGACGGTGAGCACCTCATCGACGCAAAACCGACACACTTCGTAGCCGTAGGCACCGATCTGCGCAACCGCGACGCCATCGGCGAAGGTGCCAACTTGCGGCAGAACGACGCGCTGATCCGCCTGTAATGCTGCGTGCAGGCAGGCTGAATGCTCGGACTCGACGCCGATGATGCGTATCTCGGGCCGAAGGTATTTGACGTACGCCGCGATGCCAGCGATCAACCCGCCACCGCCCACCGGCACAAAAATCGCATCCAAAGCACCTTGGTGCTGACGCAGGATCTCCATGGCCACGGTGCCCTGCCCCGCAATCACATCCGGGTCGTCAAAGGGCGAAACAAAGGTTTTCCCGGTTTTTTCGGCCAGCTCCAGCGCGTAGGCCAGGGCAAATGGAAAACTCTCCCCGTGCAGCAACGCATCCGCGCCACGACTGCGCACCCCCAGCACTTTCAGTTCCGGTGTGGTGGCGGGCATCACTATCGTCGCGTCGATCCCCAATTCACGCGCCGCCAATGCCACGCCTTGGGCGTGATTACCTGCCGAAGCCGTGACCACGCCCCGGGCCTTTTGCTCAGCGCTCAGTTGCACCAGTTTGTTGTAGGCACCACGAACCTTGAAGGAAAACGTCGGTTGCAAGTCTTCGCGCTTAAGCAGGATTTGATTGCCCAAGGCCAAGGACAGCGCGGGTGCGGATTGCAAGGGTGTGCGCACCGCCAGCTCATAGACCGGCGCGGCAAGGATTTTTTTGACGTAATGCTCAAGCAGGGTTTGTTGTTCGGTCGTGCAATTCATCTCAATCTCCTTATATCCGGATCTCCGATGTGGGAGCTGCCGAAGGCTGCGATCTTTCGATTTTCAAAAGCAAAAGATCGCAGCCTTCGGCAGCTCCTACACGGATATTGCGGTCCGGTAGTTTCAAAACCCAGAAGACAGAAAATGAAAACCCGCCTCTAGGGCGGGTTGGGTGCTGCAGTCGTGAGCTAGCCCGCCAAATGAGGAATGGCGGTAATAATAATGCTTGGCTGGCAGCGCAATACGGTGGAAGTCATGTCCGGAAATTAGCCGGGCGTTGATGGCATGTCAATGGTCAATGTTCTGGAACTCAACAGAGCTGATCCGGCCATTTCGGCTGATCTGGAAATTGCTATCGCCAGCAAGCCGGCTCCTACAGGTATTGCATCAACCCAAATCCCGACACGCTCCCCGATCCGTAGGAGCCGGCTTGCTGGCGATAGCGATTTGTCGGTCGCCCGAATTACTTCGCCAAGCGCTTGAGCCCAAGCACCATCACTCCCGCCCCAATCATCATCGCGGTCAAAAACAACGGATACGAAACCCACCACGGCAATCCCGCCGTCATCATGCTGAATTCCGACATGCCGCCAATGCTCGCGATCAGGTTCAACGGCAAAAACACCACGTTGATCAGCGTCAGTTTGCGCAGCAGGTTGTTCATGCTGTTGTTCATCAGGTTGCCCCGGGCGTCGATCAGACCGGAAAACACCGTCGAATAGATTTCTGCCTGTTTGTAGCATTGGTTGTTTTCGATGATCAGATCGTCGATCAATCCAATCGCATGGGCGCCGAAATGCTCCTTTTCCGCGTGGTTACGCAAACGGGTCAAGACCGCGCCGTTGCTGTGGATGGCATTTATGTAATAGATCAGGCTTTCGCTGAGGTTGAACATCTGGATCAGGTGCTGGTTTTGCATCGACGCGTTGAATTTCTGCTGCAACTCCCGGGCTACCAACTTGATGACTTTGAGGTGGCCCAAGTAGTGATGGATGTTGTTGAACAATAGATCGAGCAGGACATCCAGCGGGGTGTTCAACGCCTGGCGCTTTCCGAGCCCGTTTAAAGGCGCGTCGTCCGTAGCAATCACCAGCAAGCGATCGGGGCAAAACAGTAACCCGCAAGACGACACTTCGAAGGCCAGGCTGCCGGCGCCCGAGTAATTCTCCGGGCGTTTCCAGATCAGGAACAGGTTGTCGGGGTGGAACTCGATGCGTGAGACCTCGTCCGGGTCCAGCGCCGAGGCCAGCGCGTGGTCATCGAGTTTGAAATGGCTGTGCAGCAGGTCGCGCTCGGCCGAATCGGGATTGCTGAACAGCATGACTTCAGCGTCCATCCCATCTACCGCGTGCAGTGCGCCATGGGTCAATTGAAAGCGCTTGATCATCGGCGGTTCACCAGGCCTGGCCGCGACGTTTGAGCTCCAGGCGCCGGATGAACTCTTCCAGCACCAGTGAATACAGATCGTCCTGCAAATAGGCGTCTTCGATGCCCGCGTCCATGTTCGGGTTGTCGTTGACTTCGATCACCACCACTTTGTCGCCAGACTGCTTGAGGTCAACGCCATACAAACCATCACCGATCAGATTGGCCGTTTTCACCGCCAGTTCCACCACTGCCCGTGGTGCTTCGTGAACCGCCAGGGTGCGGCATTCGCCGTTGATGTCCTGGCCCTTGGCCTTGTGGTTGTAAATCTGCCAATGGCCCTTGGACATGAAGTACTGGCAGGCAAAAATCGGCTTGCGATTGAGCACGCCAATGCGCCAGTCGTACTCGGTGTAAAAGAATTCCTGAGCCAGCAACAGCACCGAGTGTTCGAACAGTTCGGCGGTGGCTTCAAGCAAGGCCTGCTGACTTTCAACCTTGATCACGCCCCGGGAGAAACAGCCGTCGGGGATCTTTAACACCAACGGGAAACCCAGCCGCTCGCCGACGCGCTCGAAGTCTTCGGGTCGTTCCTTGTAAAGGATTTCGGTCGCGGGCATGCCCAGTTGATGGCTCCTGAGCAGGTCCGTCAGGTAGACCTTGTTGGTGCAGCGCAGGATCGACGCGGGGTCGTCCATCACCACCAGCCCTTCGCTCTCGGCTTTTTTGGCGAAGCGGTAGGTGTGGTTGTCGACGCTGGTGGTTTCGCGGATCAACAGACCGTCGTATTCGGCAATCCGCGCGTAGTCCTTGCGTTCGATCAACTCGACGTCGATGCCCAGCGTCCTGCCGACCCTGATGAAATTATCCAGCGCCTTGGGGTTTGACGGCGGCAAAGCTTCCTGCGGATCGTGGAGAATGGCCAGGTCGTAACGGGCCAGCCGTTTAGAACGTGGCATTCGCCAGATCTTGCGACTGAAACTGTCCAGCGAGTTGGCGAATTGATCTTCCTGGTCTTCGCGCAACTTATGCAACGCCCCAGACTTGATACCGACTATGTGCCAACCGTTAGTTCGACGAAACTCAACTAACAGAATGGGACAAGCGAATACTTCAAATATCTGTCTCGCCAAATCCTGTAATGGCTCGATATGCGTCTTGCCGAAATACAGGGTCAAGGTGAAGCCTTCGGTGTCACTGTAAATATGATGGCTGAGCGCTTTCCCCAAAGTCTTATCCAGATCATCCAGCGCCAGACCGTACAAGGATTTGCGGGTCAGCTCACTGATGGTCCGGACCGACGGAATGACCTTGTGCCCACGGGCCTCCGCCAGCAGCGAGCAGTAATAGCCGTGGCCCAGGTACTTGTAGCTGCGGCAAAGGTTGATCACCTGAATACGTTTGCCCTGCTCGTTGTCGCGGGTCTGCTCGAGGTATTCCTGGGCCGTGACGATGTCTTCGCTGGGAAAATAGGAAGCCCAGTCTTCCTTGCGTTCGACGATGATAATCAACTGGCTGGAAGTTCTACTCGGCTCATTCAAATACGTTGCCGACGTTAAAGTTTGCTCCGATACTTCGCGCCAATGACCTTGTACCGCTGACATAGTGATGGATCCGTTGGAGAACTAGACCTTTCCTATTAAGCACGAACTTTTTTGAAAGTCTCGTTTCATTACGCAACTTTTACGGGGGTTATATGAGTCTGGTTATTCGGTTGGCGGTGATTGAAGATGTACCGGCACTACTCAAGCTTGAAGAGCAATGTTTCACCACGGACCGGCTCAACCGTCGCAGCTTTCAATGGATGATCACACACGCACACGGGCAACTGCTGGTGGCGCAGCGCGGCGAGCATCTGGTGGGTTACGCCGTGGTGCTGTTCCATCGTGGAACGTCGTTGGCGCGGCTGTATTCGATTGCGATCGATGCCCAGGCTCGGGGCTGCGGATTGGGCAAGCAGTTGCTTGATCGCGTCGAAGCGTGCGCGCAGGAGCACGATTGCGCCTGTTTGCGTTTAGAAGTGCGTATCGATAACCCGGGAGCGATCGCGCTGTATGAACGCAACGGCTATCAGCGCTTCGCGTTGATTCATGACTATTACCAGGACCACACCGACGCACTGCGCCTGGAAAAACGCATCGGGCCTGCCATGGGGTAAACCTGTGGCGAGGGAGCTTGCTCCCGCTCGGCGGCGAAGCCGTCGCAATACCGGAGGGCGCTTCGCACCCCAGCGGGAGCAAGCTCCCTCGCCACAAAAGCGACGGTTACTTCAGGCCTATCTTGTAAAGCCCGCCATCCTCTTCATCGGTCAGCACATACAAATACCCATCCGGCCCCTGCCGCACGTCACGGATACGCTTGTTGAATTCACCCAGCAAGCGTTCTTCGTGAACCACCTTGTCGCCCTCGAATTGCAGGCGAATCAGCTCCTGAGTGACCAACGCGCCGATAAACGCGTTGTGTTGCCAGGCCTTGAAACGGTCGCCGTCGTAGAACGCCAAGCCGCTTAAACCGGGGGACTTTTCCCAGACATGGTGCGGCCCAACGGTGCCTTCTGCGGTTTTGCCGTTGGCTTCCGGGATCGGCAAGCCAGAGTAGTTTTTGCCATGGGTAGCCAGCGGCCAACCGTAATTCTTGCCGCGTTCGATGATGTTGACCTCATCGCCACCCAAGGGACCGTGTTCGTTTTCCCACAGAGTACCGGTCCACGGGTTGAGCGCCGCGCCTTGCGGGTTGCGAACGCCGTAAGCCCATATTTCCGGACGCACGCCGGCCTGGCCGACAAAGGGGTTATCGTTGGGCACCTTGCCGTCCGGATAGATCCTTATGACCTTACCCTGCAGCTTGTCGAGATCCTGTGCGGTGGGTCGGTCGTTGTTTTCCCCCAAGGTCACAAACAGATAGCCGTCCCGGTCAAACACCAGCCGCGAACCGAAATGGTTGCCGGAGGAGAGTTTGGGCTCCTGACGGAGAATCACCCGGAAATCCTTCAGCGTTGTCAGGTCTTCGGACAGCCGTCCGCGTCCCACCGCAGTGCCTGCCTTGTCTCCCTGGCCGCCGCCTTCGGCGTAGCTCAGGTAAACCATCCGGTCCTGCTTGAAGTCGGGTGAAAGCGCCACATCCAGCAATCCGCCCTGCCCCTTGGCCCAGACCTTGGGCACGCCATTGAGCGGCGCGGACAATTTGCCGTCGACCGTTACCACGCGCAGGTTGCCCGGACGCTCAGTGACCAGCATTCCCTGACGATCCGGAAGAAATGCCAATGCCCAAGGGTGCTCCAGACCTGTCGCAATCGGCGTGACTTCAAGCGTGCCCTGCTCGCTCTGCATCTCTACTGCGAGGGCCGGGAATGTGATGATCATTAAGGCGCAGAAAGTAGCCAGAAAGGTTTTACGCAACATGCACGATTCCTTTTGTCATGAGGATGGCGACAGAACGGGAGTCCTGCCGTTCAAGGGCTGCGGGGCGGCGGATTGGGAATGAACTTCGGTGCGCTGGTGGGGGCCGGGCTGCCCTGGGGATAGCGATTGCCAACGCCGCCGTTATCGAGGGTCGGCGGGCGTGGGACCGGCACAGTGTTCGGCCCCCGAATGGCCGGGGCGCTGGGCTGAGTGCCTTGCATGCTGTTGGGATTGGCCCGGCGGGTCGGGCTGTTGTACGGATTGTTATTGGTGCTGCCCGGCAGATTTTGCGCCAGGAGTATCGGTGTGCCTGGCGAGTCGACGTCGGCATGGGCCATTTGACCGAGTACGCCGCTTAATGCCAGCACGATAAGGCCAGGTACGTATCGGTTCATGGGGCAGCCTCCCGAAGAGTGCGTGAATAGAGTCTTCGATAGCACGCTACGCCTGGGGTTCGGATTTGTTAACCCAAACTTTCCCGGCAAGATGTAACACGAAGTTGACGCACCGCCAGGACCGGGCTGCAGGCCGCTGAAACTTTTGTTCCAGGCGGCGGGTCACCTGAACATCACTCTCGGGAAGACGACCATGGCAAGGGCAATCTGGAAAGGCGCAATCAGTTTCGGGCTGGTGCATATTCCTGTGGCGCTGGTTTCGGCGACGTCTTCCCAAGGGGTGGATTTCGACTGGCTCGACAGCCGCAGCATGGACCCGGTGGGCTATAAGCGCGTCAACAAAGTCACGGGTAAGGAAGTGACCAAGGAGCACATCGTCAAAGGCGTGCAGTACGAAAAGGGCCGCTATGTAGTGCTCAGCGAAGAGGAGATCCGCTCAGCGCATCCCCTGTCGACCCAGACCATCGACATTTTTGCTTTCGTCGACAGCGAGCAAATCCCGCTGCAGAACATCGACACGCCCTATTACCTGGCTCCGGATAAACGCGGTGGCAAGGTCTATGCGCTATTGCGCGAAACCCTGACGAAAACCAACAAAGTCGCGCTGGCCCGCGTGGTGCTGCATACCCGTCAGTATCTGGCGGCGCTGATGCCGATGGAATCGGCCATGGTGTTGGTGAAGTTGCGCTGGCCGGCGGAAGTCCGCAGCCTGGATGAGTTGGCGCTGGGCCCAGACGTAACCAAGGCCGAGCTGGCCAAGGGCGAATTGGACATGGCCAAGCGCCTGGTGCAGGACATGACGGTCGAATGGTCGCCGGACGATTACAGGGACGAATTTGAAGACAAGATCATGGCGCTGGTGGACAAGAAGGCCCATGAAGGGAAAATTGAGGATGTTGAGACGGCCACTGGCGAAGAGGAACGCAAGACAGCGGATGTTATTGATTTGACCGAGTTGCTCAAGCGTAGCCTGGGTGGCAAGGGGGCGACCAAGGCAGCTGCCAAGCCCAAGGCTGCGGCCAAGCCGGCGGCGAGGAAGAAAGTCAGTAAGTGATGTTTGGGCTGTGATGGCCTCATCGCTGGCAAGCCAGCTCCCACAGTGGTTGGAGTGAGACAAAGGTTTCATCACACCGAAATACCCTGTAGGAGCTGGCTTGCCAGCGATGGCGTCATCAGACCATGACAAACACCGCCAGCAACCCACCAAAAAACGCCCACTTCTGCAGGTAATAGAGTTTGCGATTACGCTTTTTCAACGCTTTGGCCCGCAGGCGAATCTTGTAGATCTTGCCGAACAGCCGGTTGATACCCCCGACCTTGTCGCCCGCTTCATTGGGCGCACCGGCAGCCGACATCACATTGCGGCTGAACCAGCCATTGAACGCCGCCGCCCAACGATATTTCATCGGTCTCTCCACATCACAGAACAGAATTATGCGGTTTTGCTGGGTGGTGTTTTCCGCGTAATGAATGAACGTCTCGTCGAACATCACCGCTTCACCATCGCGCCAGTGGTAGTTCTGGCCATCGACGTTGATGTAGCAACCGGCATCATTGGGCGTTTCCAGGCCCAGGTGATAACGGTACGAACCGGCATACGGATCGCGGTGGCGAACCAGTTTGGAGCCTGGCGGCAACTCGGCAAACATCGCCGCCTTGATCGAGCCGATGCTTTGCACCAGTTCGGTGGTCCGCGGGCAGAGCTTCATCGCCGAGGGGTGACTGTCGCCATACCACTTGAGGTAGAAGCGCTTCCAGCCGGTCTTGAAGAAGGAGTTGAAGCCGACGTCGTCGTACTGGTCCGAGCGCTTGATTTCCCCGGCCCGCAACAGGTTCTGGCCTTCGGCGCGAATTTCTTCCCAATGGACCTGCAATGGACTCAGGTCGGGGAAATCGGCTGGATTGAGATACGGCTTGTTGGGGATTTTCGAGAACAGATAAAGGAAGCAATTGATTGGCGCCAGAAACGTCGAATGGTCGCTCAGTTGGCGACCCAGCTTGTGGCGCACCTTCCCGCGCAAATGGACGTACGCGATGGATACAACATAGATAGCGGCAATGATGAGTTTCACGGAAATCGTCACATGTCAGAAGTGAACAAGCTGCGCGCCCGACCAGTCAACGGCCCAAGGGTCTTGTGCAGCGTCTGAAAACGAAACAGCGGTCCCGGTAGCCCGTCCTTGAGCCGATGCCGAGGTTCGGCACCCAGTGAAAGATGGCATTTTAGCCACCGTCTGTAACCAATTGTTAGCTTTCAGATGTGAAAATCTGTCCGTTGATACTGGTGCGGCCTTATTGCCCTATCGTTTAAAGAGCCAGACCAGTACAATCGCCGCCAAACTTTACGCGCCCCCCTTGGTTGATGACGGGAACAATCCCGCCTCAGCGCACTTCGACTCGGGCCAAGCGCTCCACATGCTGCTGTCCACTTATTGCCAGATGGATCTTGCGCTGCTGCCCGGGATGTACTTCCCAGGGCCGAACAGCGCGAACGGGTACTGATTCGGTACTGCCGCAACCCTAGCTACTCTGAATGCTTCGCAGGAAAAACCTTTGATTTCTACAGCTAACATCACGATGCAGTTCGGCGCCAAGCCGCTATTCGAAAACGTTTCGGTCAAGTTTGGCGCGGGCAACCGCTACGGCCTGATTGGCGCCAACGGTTGCGGCAAGTCGACCTTCATGAAAATCCTTGGTAGCGACCTTGATCCGTCCGGCGGCCAGGTCATGCTGGAACCGAACGTGCGTCTGGGTAAATTGCGCCAGGACCAGTTCGCCTACGAAGAATTCACCGTGATCGATACCGTGATCATGGGTCACGAAGAGCTGTGGAAGGTCAAAGCCGAGCGCGACCGCATCTACTCGCTGCCGGAAATGACCGAAGAAGACGGCATGGCCGTGGCCGAGCTGGAAACCGAATTCGCCGAAATGGACGGCTACACCGCCGAATCCCGTGCCGGCGAATTGTTGCTGGGCCTGGGTATCGGCATCGAGCAGCACTTCGGCCCGATGAGCGAAGTTTCCCCAGGCTGGAAACTGCGCGTATTGCTGGCTCAGGCGCTGTTCTCCGATCCTGAAGTGCTGTTGCTCGACGAACCGACCAACCACTTGGACATCAACACCATCCGCTGGCTGGAAAACGTGCTGACCCAGCGCTCCAGCCTGATGATCATCATCTCTCACGACCGTCACTTCCTGAACAGCGTGTGCACCCACATGGCTGACCTGGATTACGGCGAGCTGCGCCTGTTCCCAGGCAACTACGACGAGTACATGACCGTGGCGACCCAGTCCCGCGAGCAACTACTGTCGGACAACGCCAAGAAGAAGGCGCAGATTTCGGAACTGCAATCGTTCGTCAGCCGCTTCTCGGCCAACGCCTCGAAAGCCAAGCAGGCAACCTCCCGCGCCAAGGCGATCGACAAGATCCAACTGGCCGAGGTCAAGCCTTCGAGCCGCGTAAGCCCGTTCATCCGTTTCGAGCAAAACAAAAAGCTGCACCGCCAAGCGGTCATCGTCGAGCGCATGGCCAAAGGCTTTGATGGCAAGCCACTGTTCAAAGACTTCAGCTTCCAGGTTGAAGCCGGCGAGCGCGTAGCGATCATCGGCCCGAACGGTATCGGCAAGACCACCCTGCTGCGCACCCTGGTCAACGAACTGACCCCGGATGCCGGTAGCGTCAAGTGGACCGACGCCGCTGAGCTGGGCTACTACGCTCAGGATCACGCGCACGACTTCGAAGACGACGTCACCCTGTTCGACTGGATGGGTCAGTGGACTCAGGGCGAGCAAATGATTCGCGGCACATTGGGCCGCATGCTGTTCTCCAACGACGAGATCCTCAAGTCGGTCAAGGTCATCTCCGGTGGTGAGCAAGGTCGCATGCTGTTCGGCAAGCTGATCCTGCAAAAGCCGAACGTGCTGGTGATGGACGAACCGACCAACCACTTGGACATGGAATCCATCGAGGCGCTGAACCTGGCGCTGGAGAACTACCCGGGTACGCTGATCTTCGTCAGCCACGACCGTGAGTTCGTATCGTCCCTGGCCACTCGCATCATCGAGCTGAGCCCGGATGGCGTGACCGACTTCAGCGGCACTTATGATGACTACCTGCGTAGCCAGGGCGTCGTTTTCTAAGCGTCAGCTGTATCCGAGAAGCCCTGTCTTGTGACGGGGCTTTTTTTGTTTTTGAAGATCAAAAGATCGCAGCCTTCGGCAGCTCCTACAGGGTTTACACCGTCCAACTGTAGGAGCTGCCGAAGGCTGCGATCTTTTGATCGTTAGCCAGCTTCCTTTTATTCCACAGCCGCGCCATCATGCAGTTCTCCCACCGCCGCCCGCGAACGAGTCCTCATGACTGTGCAGCAAGTGCCTCCGCAAAGCTCCATGGCGATTACCCTGCAGATCGTCTCCATCGTTTTTTATACCTTTATTGCCTTCCTCTGCATCGGCCTGCCGATTGCGGTGTTGCCGGGGTACGTTCATGAGCAACTCGGGTTCAGTGCGGTCATTGCGGGGTTGACCATCGGCTCACAATACCTCGCCACCCTGCTCAGCCGCCCCATGGCCGGGCGAATGTCCGACACCATCGGCACCAAGCGCGCCATCATTTACGGCTTGTCGGGGATTGTATTGAGTGGCGCGCTGACGTTGCTCTCAACGTTGTTGCAAAGCTTGCCGCTGTTGAGTCTGTTGATTCTGATCGCTGGCCGCTTGCTGCTGGGGATCGCCCAGGGTTTGATCGGGGTCGGCACCATCAGTTGGTGCATGGGCCAGGTGGGCGCCGAACACACCGCACGTTCGATTTCCTGGAACGGCATAGCCTCTTATGGCGCGATTGCCATCGGCGCGCCGCTGGGCGTGGTGATGGTCGATCAGTTGGGCTTCGCCAGCCTCGGGATTGCCCTGTCAGTGCTGGCCTTTGCGGCGCTGGTGCTGATCCGTAACAAACCTTCGGTGCCGGTGGTTCGTGGTGAGCGCCTGCCGTTCTGGGCGGTGTTCGGACGCATTGCGCCATTCGGTGCGAGCCTGAGCCTGGCGTCCATTGGTTACGGCACCCTGACCACCTTTATTACGTTGTATTACGTCAACCGTGGCTGGACCGGCGCGGCTTACTGCCTGACCGTTTTCGGCGTTTGCTTCATCCTGGCGCGGCTGATGTTCATTTCCAGCATCAGCCGTTTTGGCGGGTTCACCTCGGCCATTGCCTGCATGACCATCGAGACGGTGGGTCTCGTAATGCTGTGGCTGGCGCCGTCGACCGGTTATGCCTTGATCGGTGCCGGACTGACCGGATTCGGCTTATCGCTGGTGTATCCGGCGCTGGGTGTCGAGGCGATCAAGCAGGTGCCCAACTCCAGTCGTGGTGCGGGATTGAGCGCTTATGCGGTGTTTTTTGATCTGGCGCTGGCGATCGCCGGGCCCTTGATGGGCGCGGTGGCGTTGAATCTGGGGTATGCGTGGATATTCTTCAGTGCGGCGATGTTGTCAGTGACTGGCTTGGGCTTGACGTTGTTGCTGAAACACCGCGCCATGGCTTGATGCCTACAGGAATTTGTACAACCTTTATTGATCTGCGGTCTGCATTCCCGCCCGCGTCGACTTGCCCAAGGTGCGGGAGAAAAAGCGCCCGGCTTCGGTGATGAGATTGCGGTGAATGTCTTCGCGGTCAACGCCATCGGCATCAGTGCAAAGAGCCGGCATGATGACGATCTGCTCGTCGTTGCACGGCGCCATGAATACGAAGTGCCCTGCCCCTGCCAGTAACTTGAAATCCGGCGCTGTGGGCAGCTTGCGCGCCAACGCCGCGGCGTTCTTGTCGACGGCCACCAGCTTGTCGCCGTCACCGCTATAAAGCAGAACCGGCACATGCACATCAGCCAGGGTATGGCGACCGAACTTCAGGCTTAACGGCGCCATCAGCATTAAAGCGTGAACGCGCGGATCGGCTACCGGTTGCAGGTCATCACGGTCGACGATCAGTTCGCCCTGCGTGTTGCAGGCGTCGCGGTCATCGGGACGCTCCTGGCAATAGCGCCGCAGGCGATCCAGATCCGGTGTAGCGCCGGACAAAATCAACGCTGTCTCCCCTCCCGCCGAATAACCAATCACGCCGACCTGATCGGCATTGACGAACGGTGCGAGCATGCGGTCGCCCAAAGTCGCGGTGATGGCTTCGGAAATCTGGATCGGCCGCCCGTAAAGGTTACTCAAAGTACCGAGACGGCTGTGGTCCTTGGAGTTGTCACCAGGATGGATTACCGCCACCACCACAAAGCCTTTGCGTGCCAGTGAAGTAGCGAGGTCATGCAGCGCCAGCGGGGTTCCGGTATTGCCGTGGGACAGCATCAGCATCGGGAAACGGCCCATGGCGACTTTGGTGTCTTCACCGGCCTCGACCGTGTAACCCTCAAGCTTGCTGGAATGCTCTTGTTCGCTGGACGGATAAAACGCAATGGCGCGCATCGGCTGCAAGTCCAGCGGATCGAGAAAGCTCATCTCGTGGAAGCCGACGCTCCAGTGAGGGTGCGGCGCAGGCGCGGCGTGCACTGAATTCAGGCTGCTGAGCAGGCAAATCAGTAAAGTTGCACAAAGACGCACCATGGGATGCCCCACCTTGTTACCGGACTAGAGACGTGAACCTTGGCTGCATAACTTGGGCCACAATCTGAAACGACCAGAAACAAAAAACTCCGTACCTGGTACTTGCGTATCCAGAATACAGAGTTTTTTGAGGCTTTGCCTGAACGGCAGATGTCTCTATGCAAGCCTTACGCGGCGGCGAACAACTGCTCGCTGATTTGCGTGTGAGCATCGCTCATGGCTTTGTTGCGCACTTCGTCACCGTAAGCCAGGCCGTGGGCGCGGACGAATTCGATGTCAGTGATGCCGATGAAGCCGAACAGCACCTTCAAGTACTCTTCGTGGGCAACACCGGTCGCCTGGCCAGCATGCAGGCCACCGGAAGTCGAAACGATCACGACTTTCTTGCCACCGCACAGGCCTTCAGGGCCGGCTTCGGTGTAGCGGAAGGTCTGACCGGCAACGGCGATGCGGTCGATCCAGGCTTTCAGTTGGGTCGGGATGGTGAAGTTGTACATCGGTGCTGCAATCACCACGGCATCGGCGGCGAGGAATTCGGCCAGGGTCGATGCGCTCAGGTCTGCTTCGTGCTGTTGAGCGGCGTCACGCAACTCAGCGGTGGTGCCAGCGGCAACCAGCGTGGTCGAAGAGAAATGGCTGATGGCGTCGGCGGCCAAATCGCGGTAGGTCACCACGGCGGACGGCTCGGCGGCTTGCCAGGCTTTTACAACTTCGCCACTGAGCTGACGGGAAGCCGAGTTGTCACCAAGAATGCTCGAATCGATATGCAGCAGTTTCATGTGTGTTCTCCAGGTGAGGATCGCCGCCAGGGCGATCTGATGGAGACAATCCTACAGACGAAACCAATAGCTGATTAGCGTGCAACAATGCGATAGTTTGTCTCACTGATAGAACGATCGAGTCGCACCAATGCAAGATCTGAACGACCTTTATTACTTCGCCAAAGTCGTGGAGGCCGGTGGTTTCGCGGCGGCCGGGCGTTTACTGGGCATTCCCAAGTCGCGCCTGTCGCGGCGCATCGCCGAACTGGAAGAACGCCTCGGTGCGCGTCTGCTGCAACGTACCACCCGCCAACTCAAGCTCACCGCCGTGGGCGAACGGTATCTGCGGCACTGCCAGGCGATGCTGCTGGAAGCGGAAATGGCCGACGAGGCGGTGGCCAGCATGTCCAGCGAACCTCGCGGGCGCTTGCGCGTATCCTCCCCCGTCGGCTTGGCCCACGAGATGCTGCCGGGGGTGATCAGCAACTTTCTGGAGAAATTCCCCCAGGTGCAACTGGAGGTGATGCTGGTCAACCGTCGCGTCGACCTGGTCACCGAAGGTGTGGATGTCGCTTTGCGTGTGCGTGAACCGGGCGACGAAGATCCGCTGCTGGTGACCCGCCGCCTGCGTCAGGCACAGATGCTGGTGGTGGCCAGCCCCGCGTTTCTGAAGGGGCATGAGATC
The DNA here is from genome assembly GCF_000802965.1 of Pseudomonas fluorescens. Lineage (GTDB taxonomy): Bacteria > Pseudomonadota > Gammaproteobacteria > Pseudomonadales > Pseudomonadaceae > Aquipseudomonas > Aquipseudomonas fluorescens_A. Next base: position 229,159 of record NZ_JSAK01000002.1, read on the forward strand.
AATCACCCGGATGATCTGAAAGGCCTGCCGGTGCTCGGCGCCCTCGAACCCGATCGCATGGTGCACATCCGCCTGGTGGATCGCCAGGGCAAAAGCCACGATTTGGCCATGGAAGCGCGTCTGGGCATCGACGATTTCATTGTGCGCAAGACCTGTACCCTCGCCGGCCAAGGTTTTACCACGCTGCCGATGATGTACTGCGAGCAGGAACTGGCCGACGGTTCGTTGGTGCAATTGTTGCCGGAATGGTCGCTGCCGGGTGGCTGGCTGCAAGCCGTTTACCCTCATCGACGGGGTGTCATGCCGGCCGTACGGGCCTGGCTCGACCATCTGATCGAAACATTCAATGCCTGCGGGGACCGTTTGATATGAAGGCTGGACGCATGAGCGAAGAGGATGTCGCGGCTTTTTGCCTGGCGCTGCCCGGTGCACGGGAAGATTACAAATGGGGCGGCGTGCGGGTGTTTTCGATTGCTGGCAACAAGATGTTCGCCTTGCAGAACCTGCGAGGTGCATCGCTGGCCTTCAAGGTCGACAAGGACTTGTTTCTCGGCCATTGCGACCGTCCGGGTATTCATCCGGCACCTTATTTGGCGCGGGCCCAGTGGATCATCATGGCGACGCCCTACCCTTTGGGCGCTGAGGAATTGCAGGGCTTGTTGCGACGCTCCCATCAACTGGTCGTCAGCAAGTTGCCCAAAAGAACGCAGATCGGGTTGTTGCTGTAAAACGAATCACCTGTGGCGAGGCTTGCTCCCGCTGGGGCGCGTAGCTGCCCTCTTAAAAAGGGACTGCTGCGCAGTCCAGCGGGAGCAAGCTCCCTCGCCACCGGATTGCACCGTCAGAACAATGCGAGCAGATTTGCGCCGAGAAACAACATGTCGATCCAGAACACCTGGTGCAGCAGCACGATCAACCAGAACACCAGTTGAAAAGAGACTTTGCGAGTCTTGTGCCGAAACACCTGCTGCGCCAGCAACGCGCCCGGCCAGCCACCGGCGAATTCCATTGCATGCAGAACGTTTTCCGGCGTGCGCCAGGTGTCGGCGCGGGCCTTGCGTTTGTCACTCCAGTACAACAAGAACGCCAGCACGCTGACGATGCCGTAGGCCGCCAAGGGAATCAGGGAAACCCCGCGCAGCCATAACGACATCGAACCGAACAGCGGCAGCGCGCACAAGATCGCAAACACCAGCCATTTCAGCCGTGGATTACGGACCCCTCCGCCGGAATCGCCTCCGCGATTATTGCGCGCAGTGCCATCACTCATGGCTTGGCCGCCGTCCAGTCCACCCAGCCAAACTGCCACGTCGCCAGAATCAGCAGGCCAAACGCAATGCGATACCAGGCGAATGCCGCATAGCTGTGGCTGGCGATGAATTTGAGCAGCCCGCGCACGGCAATCATGGCGAAGATGAAGGCGGTCACGAAGCCGATGGCGAACACCGGGAAGTCAGCCGGGACAAACAGCTTGTGGTACTTGTAGCCCGAATACACCGCCGCGCCGACCATGGTCGGCATCGCCAGGAAGAACGAGAACTCGGTGGCTGTCTTGCGCGACAAGCCGAACAGCAGCCCACCGATGATCGTCGAGCCGGAGCGCGAGGTTCCCGGAATCATCGCCAGACACTGGGCGAAGCCGACTTTCAAAGCGTCTTTCCAGGTAATGTCGTCAACGGTTTCGGCATGCACTTCATGCTGGCGCTGTTCGGCCCACAACATGACGATACCGCCCACGACCAATGCGGTGGCGACGGTGACCGGGTTGAACAGGTAATGGTGAATCAGGTCGGCGAATACCACCCCTAATACTACGGCCGGCAAGAACGCGATCAACAGGTTCGCGGTAAAGCGCCGTGCACTGGGCTGGGTCGGCAAGCCGATGACCACGTCGAAAATCTTCCGGCGAAACTCCCACACCACCGCCAGGATTGCCCCGAGCTGGATAATGATGTTGAAGGCCATGGCACGCTCACCACCGAAGTCGAGCAGGTCGGCGACAATAATCTGGTGCCCGGTACTGGAAATCGGCAAAAACTCCGTCAGCCCTTCCACAACCCCAAGAATCAACGCCTGAAAGGCAGTCCAAAGATCCATCAATCCCCCAAAAGGCTATGCGCCGGCGCATGCCCCGTTAATATTTTTCAAAACATTGACTGCGATCAGCATCGCTGAAGTCCCGCGTGCAAATAATCCACACAAACCACTGAAAATCACGTGAAAAATCACTTTGGTCTCAGGTTTTGTCGCGCGGGGCCGAAATCCTATCAGACAAGCCTGATGAGCGCTGCCGCGTAATCGGTACGGTAGAAGGCTGGTGATCATTTATGATAAGAACAAGAACGGAGCACCGCGTTATGAACAGCTTGCGCAATATGTCGATCAGCCGGCGGTTGTGGCTCATCTTGGTCGTGGCCGTCATGATGCTGCTGGCCTTGGGCGTGTTGATGCTCAAGCAGATTCACGACGACTTGTACGTCGCCAAGGCGCAGAAAACCCAGCACGTGGTGCAAACCGCCAGTGGGATTCTCACCTATTACCACGATCTGGAAACCGCCGGCACCCTCACCCGCGACGTCGCGCAGAAGCAGGCGCTGACGGCCATTCGTGGCCTGCGTTACGACCAGAACGATTACTTCTGGATCAATGACCTCACGCCAGTGATGGTCATGCACCCGGCCAACCCGAAACTCGATGGCCAGAACCTCTCGGCGATCCGCGACCCGGACGGTTTTGCGGTGTTCAACGAAATGGTCGCGGTTGCCAAAAGCAAGGGCGCGGGGATCGTCAACTACCGCTGGCCGAAACCGAGCGCAAGCGCGCCGGTGGAAAAAACCTCCTACGTCAAACTGTTCGAGCCCTGGGGCTGGGTGATCGGCTCGGGTGTGTACATCGACGACATGCAAGCCGAGTTCTATGGCCAGGTCTGGAAAGCCTCGGTGATCGGCCTGGCGATCGCGTTGGTCATGGTGGCGTTGGTTTTGCTGATTGCGCGCAGCATCGTCCGTCCGCTTCAGGAAACCGTGAACGCGATGGCCAACATTGCCAGTGGTGAAAGCGACTTGACCCGCAGCCTCGACACCCATGGCCATGATGAAGTCACGCAACTGGCCCGGCACTTCAATGCCTTCACCGCCAAGTTGCGCCAGGTGATCAGTGAGCTACAGCTATCCGCCAGCGCACTCGGCCAGTCGTCCAGCGAACTGGGCAACGACGCCACTCAGGCCCAGCAACGCAGCCAGCAACAATCACAACAGATGGAACTGGTCGCCACTGCTATTAATGAAGTGACCTACGGCGTGCAGGATGTGGCGAAGAACGCCGAACATGCCGCCAGCGAAATGCGCGACGCCGAAGCGCAGGCTCGACAAGGCCAGGTCAATATTGATGGCAGCCTGCAACAGATCGACACCTTGTCTTCCACCATCGATCAAGCCGTGGAAGTGATCCGGACCCTTGCTGCCGAAAGCACTCAAATCGGCAGCGTTCTGGAAGTGATCCGTTCGATCGCCGAGCAAACCAACCTGCTGGCCCTCAATGCGGCCATTGAAGCTGCCCGCGCCGGTGAGCAAGGTCGCGGTTTCGCGGTGGTGGCAGACGAGGTGCGGTTGCTGGCCCAGCGTACGCAGAAGTCGACCGCGGAAATCCAGTCGATGATCGAACGCCTGCAGAGTCATTCCGAAGCCGCGGTCAAGGTGATCGGCGACAGCAGCCGGGCGTCGCAGTTGACCATCGAGCAAGCCGGACTGGCTGGCGCGAGCCTGAATGCCATCGGCCAGGCGTTGCGCAACCTCAACGGGTTGAATGCATCGATTGCCAGCGCGACTTTGCAGCAGGCCCATGTTGTCGAAGACATCAACCAGAACGTCACGCAGGCCGCCGGTCTATCCCACAGCACCGCCCTGGCAGCCGAACAATCCAGCGCGGCGAGTGTGCGACTCAAGGGGTTGAGTGAACAGTTGAACGGGTTGCTCAAGCAGTTCCGGGTTTAACCCGAAAAAGATCGCAGCCTGCGGCAGCTCCTACAGGGCTGCGATCTTTTGATCTTCGGGTACAATCCGCCCCCTCTTCAACTTCCCCCAAGGAACCCCCATGTCCGGGCTCGAACTGTTTGCCGCCGCCCTCGGTGTCATTGCCGTCTGGTTGACGGTCAAACAGAACCCCTGGTGCTGGCCGATCGGCCTGGTCATGGTGCTTATATATAGCTGGATCTTTTTCGAAGTGAAGCTGTATTCGGACATGTTGCTTCAGGTCATTTACGCCGGATTGCAGATCTACGGCTGGCGCCAGTGGACTCGGGCAGGCGTGGCGCAGCAAGGGCGCGAGGTCAGTCGGCTTGGCAGCCAGTCGGTGCTGCTGGGGTTGGCGCTTGGGGCGATAGGCAGTTTGTTGCTGGGTGCTGCAATGGCTCACTGGACCGACGCCGCCCAGCCCTGGCTCGATGCGGCACTGACCGGCTTCAGCCTGGTGGCGCAGGTCTGGATGGCGCAAAAACGCGTTCAATGCTGGCCGCTGTGGATCGCTGTGGATGTGATCTTCGTAGGCCTGTTCGTTTACAAAGAGCTTTATCTGACCGCTGCCTTGTACGGTCTCTTCCTGCTGCTTGCGGTGCAGGGTTGGCGCGAATGGCGCGCGGCCCCGGCGTTGCGCACATGAAAGTCCTGGTGCTGACAGGTCCCGAATCCAGCGGCAAAAGCTGGCTGGCCGCCGAGTTGCAGGCGCATTTTGGCGGGGTTCTGGTGGATGAGTATGTACGCTGGTTCATCGAACAGAATCCACGGGACACCACCCTGGCGGACATTCCTGAAATCGCCCTTGGCCAGCTGACCTGGGAGGACGAAGCTCGCGCCCGAGAACCACAGCTGCTGATCCTCGACACGCATCTGCTGAGCAACATTCTGTGGAGCCAGACCCTTTTCGGCGACTGTCCGACCTGGATCGAACAAGCACTCCTGGCGCGGCAGTACGATCTACACCTGCTGTTGTCGCCGGAAAACGTCGAATGGACCGACGACGGTCAGCGTTGTCAGCCTGAACTCAGTGAGCGCCAGGCGTTTTTCAGCATGACTAAAGCCTGGCTGGAAAAGCATCGGCAACCCGTTCAAATCCTGCAAGGCGACTGGGTCACGCGGCGCACACAGGCGTTCGAGGCGGTAGGCGGGCTCCTCGGCTACAAACCCTGATTTTGGGGGATTTCACCCAGCGCTCACCCTCTTTTGGGTGAAAAGTGTCCATTCCTGAAACAGCCATGCGCCTTCAAACGTCGCATTTGCGGCACTCTCGCCTGCAACACCCTCATTTGTTAAAGCCTTGAAACACTCCCCCACAACCCCCGGTCTAGAGCCTCGCAAGCGTTTTAGACGGTCCCGCGCACGAAGTTTTGTCTCACCGTTGTAACAGCTTGAACGACAAGCTCCCGGACAAAATCTGTAAGCCTCTGATTTAAAAAAAGAATCAAAAACCGGCACACCTTCTGCTCTCTTCCTCGCAACGCTGATAAGGGCCAGCGTTTCATTCACAGAAGGAATTGCCGCCGTGGGGAAAATTGATCAACGCATCTTTAGACTACTGCTGATCGGATGCGCACTGGGCTCAACGTTCTGCCTGCCTGTCCAGGCTGACAACGGCATCATTATCATCACTCGTGATGTCCAGACGCGCAACGCAACGGTTCCGCCACTCGTTCCCGACCCGAACCCCACGACCGTCAATGCCAACCCGTCTCAACAGGTGCTCAAGCAAACGAGCGAGTTGAGCGACGGCGACTTTGCCGGTGTCGCCAGTGGTGCGGGCATCTCCCGCCTGGTCACTCAGAACACCAACAACCTGGGCGGCAATATCAGCACCCAGTCCCAGCTATCCAACCTCCCCGCCGGGCGTTCGGGAAACTCCGGTAGCGGCATCGCCAACATGGTGAATTCAAGCATCCAGCAAGGCATGGGCGCCATGAAAATCCTGACGGGAGACCGTTAAGATGAATCGCAAGCTAGTGCTTATCGCCATGTTTTGCAGTACATCGACTTTCGCCCAATCCCCAGTCATCGATAACGCCACCATCGACAATTCGGGCTCGCAATACCAGGGCAACCTTACGGTCAACCAGGCTGCCGGCGATCTGCAGCAACAGGCCAATGCCCGAGCCATCGCCGTTGGCCGTAGCGCCAACGCGACCACAGAAATACGCCAACGCTTGCGTACGGTGGTCGACCCCCGGATCGACGCTCAATCGAGCATTCAAGGTGACTCCTTCAGCCACGGCAACGGCGCATTGGGCGTCAACCAGAGCTCTGGCGCGATTAACCAGCAAGCCAACGCACTGCGCATCAGCGTCGGTGCTCAGCCGCAAAGTCTCGACGACAGCGTCCTCATGCAACAGAACGTGGCGCTGCTCATCAACTCCGATCCAACTGACTCCGCACCCGGCCATCGCCAGGTCACTACCAGTGACCAGGCTTTCACCGGTAGCCGTGGGGTGATTCAGTTGAATCAGAGCGCCGGGGTGGGAAACCGAATGGCCAACACCTTCAGCGTACGGGTCGTGGATTGACCCAGATAGGTAAAAACAACACTTAACCTAAAATAAGTACGGAGAATCACCATGAAACCTTCGATGGCAATCAAGCCTCTGGTTTTCGCAATTGCTGCGGTCATGGCTGTTGCTGTACAAGCTGCCGATCGTCGTGACGGGAACCACCATGGCAATAATGGTAACGGTAACGGTCCAGGTCAACAAAACCAAACCCCTCCTGCAAGGATGCTTCCTATCTCCGCAACAGCCAATGCGACTGACCGGCAGAACAGTACCGGCAACAGCATCTGGAATGAAGGGACAGAAAACTCGGCCGAGATGAGCAGTTCGGCCGCAGGTGCGAGCGGCAACGTCGGTGTCAACGTGGCGGCCGGTAACGGCAACCAGCAAGACAACGCCGCCGCCATCGCCAACGCCGCCTCCGACAACGCTGCGATTGATAACAGCTTTGTCTTCGGCATGGCCAACGCCACCGCTGACGTGAGGCAAGTCAGCAACGATAACCGCGTCGACAACTTTGGCTCTACCAACTCTGCCGTGATGAGCGGCTCCGGCGGTGGCAGCAGCGGCAACGTGGGTGTCAACATTGCTGGCGGCGATCTGAACCAGCAGAAAAACACCATGGCAATTGCCAACGCCAATGCCCCACTGGGTAGCGCAACCGCCACCGCGTCCGCTGTTCAAAACGGTCCTGGCCTGACAGTGAATAACAACGCTGATCGGACCTACCGTGTGGATACGATCACCGTTACCAACTCGGCCAGCGGCAGCTTCTCCCGCGACAAGTCGTTCGAAGCCAGCGGCAGTCAAAGCGCTTCTTCGAGCTGGGCTAAAGCCGGTTCCAACAACAGCAGTGCAAGCGGTTCTCTGAGCGCCAGCCTGAGCGGGTCCAACAGTAGCAATGCGAGCGGTTCCAACAGCAGCTCTGCGAGCGGTTCCAATAGCAGCACTGCAAGTGGTTCCAACAGCAGCGCTGCGAGCGGGTCCAACAGCAGTAGTGCCAGCGGTTCTTCGAACACTACATTGAGTGCTTCCCTGGACGCTACTTTGGACGCTTCTACGGCGGCTTCCAATTCCTCTACTGTCAATTTTGGCTTCGGCGATCGCACCCGCAGCAGCAGTTCCGAGGCATCGCTTACCGCTTCGCTGGGCGCATCGCTTGACGCATCGGTAGACAAATCGTACGACAGAACTCGTGATTCCTCGTTCGACCGTTCGCGCGAATCCTCGTATGACCGGTCTCGCGACTCCTCATACGACAAGTCGCGTGAATCTGCGTACGACAAATCGCGCGATTCCTCGTTCGAGAAATCGTTCGATAGCTCGTACGAGAAATCCACCGCGTCCTCGTACGATAAATCGGGCAGCAAGTCGTCCGAATCTGCGTATGACAAAGCGAAAAGCTTCAGTGAAAGCAGCTCTTATGATTTGAGCAACACCTACTCCTATCAAGTGCTGACTCCAACTGGCTGGGCCAACCCTGTGACCAACACTGCAACCCTGAGCGGTTCGGTGAATGGCGGCAGCGGCAACCTGGGCGTCAACGTGGCTGCTGGTGTGGGCAACCAACAAAGCAACTCGCTGGCCATCTCCAACCAATCGTTCTAATGCTGTCTATGGAGGCCCCCTTACGGGGGCCTTTTCAAACATAACAATAAGGCATCCCATCATGCGCATTATCGCCTTGGCATTTCTGCTGTGCGTGGCCAGTGTGATCGAGGCTGCACAAATGCCGCTTTCCATCCTGCCGGGCGGAGCGGTGGTGTACAAACCAATCCAGAGCATCCGCGAGCGCAAGTTTGCCGACCTGGTGCAACAAAAAACCGACTTCAGTTGCGGCGCAGCGGCGCTGGCAACCATCTTGCGCCAAGCCTATTGGCTGGACGTGAATGAAGAACAAATCATTGAAGGCATGCTGGCGAACTCCGATCACGACCTCGTCCGAGTCCAGGGTTTCTCCATGCTGGACATGAAGCGTTACGTGGAAAGTATCGGCATGCGGGCCCGTGGCTACCGGGTAGCACAGGACACCTTGAGCGAAATCAAAATTCCGGTAGTGGTATTGATGGATATCCGTGGCTACAAGCATTTTGTGGTCATGCAACGAGTTCATAACGGCTGGGTGTATATCGGTGATCCGGTACTCGGTCATAAACGTTACAAAGTCGACGACTTTGTAAAAGGCTGGAACGGCATCATCTTTGCCGTCATCGGCCAGGGCTACGACAAAACCAACGCGTTGCTCGACCCACCCCTGCCTTTGACCGCCAAGAACCGCGTCAACGCCTTCAGCCCGGTGCAAGACACAGAGTTGATGGATTTCGGATTCATCCAAAGCGACTTCTTCTAATAACAAGGGAGCACGACGCTCCGGGAGCATCTCATGAAGACTCCAATCTGGCTGGCCTTGGTTTGCCTGGCCGCCAGCCTGCCAACGCACGCAGAGACGTTTAAACCGATTGAATTGAATGATCAGGAACTGTCGGTCTTGCGCGGCCGCTTTGTCATGCCAGGACGGATCATCAGTTTCGGCATTGCCATGACCAGTACTTGGGAAAACGCCAAAGGTGAAGTGATCGGGGCAACGTCCTCGATGCAAATTCAACAATCGACCATCAAGCCACAGTTCTACGTGTCGATGATCGACGAAAAAAGTACCGGCTCCTCCCGCTCACAAAATTCCAGCGTCGGCACCGGTACTGTCACCGGTGGCGGCGGACTCAACACCACCGAAGGCGTCACGCAGGTCGTGCGGGCGGCCGGCGACAACAACACGGCCTATAACAATGTTGATATCAACGTCAGCAAAGCCAGCCAGGCGTCAGCACAACCCGTTGCGCAACAGCAGGGCCAGGCTTTGGCCGCAGGCACGACACTGGTCGGCGCCAATGGCGCGGGCTCGCTGAGCGTTTCTTCGACCGGTGCCGGTGTGCAATTCAACATCGTCGCCAATAACAATCAGGGCAGTACCGTACAGCGCCTTGCCCAGGGTGGGCTGATGCAGAACACGACTTTGCTGGGCAGTAGCAACCAGGTCAGGAACCTCACGTCCTTCAATGTCGTGCTGCGTGACAACGTGGCGACAACCGGATCGCTGAACGGCAACCTGGACCAGCTCAGAGGCCTTCGCACTTCGGGATTCTGATCTACGCTCAGTCTCATCAGATGTAGTCAGAAGGGACGGCTAACCCATGCACCGATCTTTAACGTTAAGAACTATCGTTTGTTTGAGTAGCCTGGCCCCGGCCACATTGCTCTACGCAGCACCGGACCCCCAGGTAGAAGCACTAAAACAAGAACTCATGGAGCTGAAACAGCGTTACGAAGCACAGCAGAACGCGTTGATGGTACTTGAGCAACGCGTTCGCCAGGTTGAAGAAGCCCCTGCGACACCGGCCCCCAAACGCCTGACCAAATCCCCCGCCGAAACGCCCAAGGGTGGTCAGACGGTGGCCTCCGGTGCGCCAGGGACTTCAGGCAGTTCATACGGCCAGTCGCTAAAGGACGACTCGGAACCGGCACAAAGCGTGTCCAACCTGTATGACGAAGCCAGCGGCTTCTTCGGTGGCGGCAAGTTCAGCATCGAAACCGGCCTGACCTACACGCACTACGATACTCGTGCGCTGACGCTTAACGGTTTTCTGGCCCTGGACTCGATTTTTCTCGGCAACATCAACCTCGACCGTATCAAGGCGGATAACTGGACCCTCGACCTCACCGCCCGTTACAACGTGGCACAGCGCTGGCAGTTCGACATTAACGTGCCTGTGGTTTATCGCGAATCGACGTATTCTTCCGGTGGCGCAGGTGGCGCCGGCCCGGTGACGTCGGACGCCACCGTTACCCGCGACCCGACTATCGGCGATGTGAACGTTGGCGTTGCCTACAAGTTTCTGGATGAGTCGGCCAACCTGCCCGACGCCGTCGTGACATTGCGCCTCAAGGCCCCCACCGGTGATGACCCGTACGGCATCAAACTGGTCAATGACCCGGGCAACGATAACCTCTCGGTCCCCGAGGACTTGCCGACCGGCAATGGTGTCTGGGCACTCACCCCAGGCATCTCGCTGGTCAAGACCTTCGACCCGGCTGTGCTGTTCGGCAGTCTGTCGTATACCTACAACATGGAGGATTCTTTCAGCGATATCAGCCCACAGGTCAACTCCAAGGTGCCCGGCGACGTAAAACTGGGCGATTCCTGGCAGGTCGGCGGCGGCATTGCATTCGCCTTGAACGAGAAGATGAGTATGTCGTTCTCGTTCACCGATCAGTTCGCCCGCAAGAGCAAGATCAAGCCGGACGGGGGTGAGTGGCAATCGATCACCAACAGCGACTACAACTCGGCCAACTTCAACATCGGCATGACCCTGGCCGCAACAGATAACCTGACGATCGTGCCCAACCTGGCCATTGGCTTGACGGACGACTCGCCAGACTTCTCCTTCAGCCTGAAATTCCCGTACTACTTCTGACCCATAGCAAAGCCCCGTTTCGACGGGGCTTTGTTGTGTAAAGATTTTGCGTTTAGCGTATCTGATGCTTGTGCAACAACCGGTAGAAGGTCGGCCTGGATATCCCCAACACCTTGGCGGCATTGCTCAAATTATCGCTGTGGCGGTTAAGCACATCGCACAAGGCCTGGCGCTCAGCCTGGTGCTTGTAGTCCTCCAGCGTGCCCATCGTCGCGGCAACGACATGATGGTTGATCAGCCCCAGGTCTCGCGCTTCGATCTGACGGCCTTCGGCCAGCACCAACCCGCGACGTACCCTGTTGGCCAGCTCGCGAACATTGCCCGGCCAGTCATGCTTGCCCATGGCAACCAAGGCATCTTCACTGAAGCTACGCGGGCGGCGGCCGGTTTCATGGCTGTAAAAATGAGAAAAATGGTTGGCCAGCATCGACAGATCGCCGTTGCGCTCACGCAGGGGCGCGGTCGCGACCTGCAACACGTTCAGGCGATAGTACAAATCTTCGCGAAAGCGCTTTTTCTCAATCGCCTCCTCAAGATCGACATGGGTCGCGGCCAACACCCGAACATCCACGGGTATCGGCTGACTGCCGCCCACCCGCTCAATGTGCTTTTCCTGGAGGAACCGCAACAGGTTCGCCTGCAGTTCCAGAGGCAGATCACCGATCTCGTCGAGAAACAGTGTGCCGCCGTTAGCCGCTTCGATCCGTCCGACCTTGCGTTGATGGGCACCAGTAAAGGCACCCTTCTCGTGGCCGAACAGCTCGGACTGGATCAAATGCTCGGGGATCGCTCCACAATTGATCGCGACAAAGGGCTTACTGTGACGCAGGGATTGTCGATGCAGCGTGCGGGCGACCAGCTCTTTACCTGTCCCGCTTTCACCGCGAATCAACACCGGCGACTCGGTGGGCGCCAGTTTGCTCAATAGCTTGCGTAATTCGCGTATGGGCTTGCTGTCGCCCAGCAGTTCGTGCTCGAGCTTATCGATATGAACCGTGCCTTGCCCGCGCAAGCGCGCCATGCCGAAAGCTCGGCCCAGTGTGACCTGAACTCTGGAAACGTCGAACGGCAAGGTATGAAAATCGAAAAACCACTCGCAGACAAAATCCCCGACATTCTGTAGCCGAAGGACTTCCTGATTGAGCACGGCGATCCACTCGGTACCGCTGCGGCTGATCACCTCTTTGACCGCATCCGGGTGCTCAAGATGGAACGGTTGTAGTCGTAACAAGCCGACGTCACAGGATCGATCGGCGACGTTATCCAGCGTACAGCTGTCAACGTCCCAACCCACGGAGCGCAATCCCGGTAGCAGGCGATGGCAGTCGTCGCAGGGATCCACCACTAATAGACGTCGTAAGGCAGGAGCTTCGCTCATGACTGTTCCTTGGCGCCAAATTCTAGGAAATTTTATTAAAAACAGTCATTTGGCAGACCTGGCTGTAACGTTAGCAAGAATTTGACGGGGTCTTGTATCGTTTGACTATAGGGCTATTACGTAACTAGTTATAAGAAGGTTGATGGTTAGTTACCTAACGAGTCCAAACCTTTCATTTAGCTTTCAATGCAGGTCGCTACATCGGGCATATCAAAGAAAGTTGAAATTTCTTTTGTTCAGGTGTGACCCGAACCGGGGTTGCGGGCATCAGTACAAGTAACTGCCGAACGGTAAGCCCAACCGTCGGCACATCACTTGATTGGGCATACAGAGAGAACATTCTATGACCGCCCCGCTCCGTATCAACGAAGCTCTTTTGATTGCCGACCGCGCATTCCAGCCTTTCCACTGCGTGGCCTGGGCGCCACAGGACGGCAACGGCGAACTCAGCCTGACCGTTATCGATCGCACAGAAAACAGTATAGGTCGCAAGCTGATCCCGATCAGTGCCTACACCGATCCGGCACAACTTGAACAATTGCTCAAACAGGCCCGTGCAGAATTGAGCCAGGAAGGCTTCAAGCTTGAATCGTGGTCGATGCCGCACTAAACATTTTGCGGATTACTCCGGAGTAATCCGCGCCCTTCCCTGTCATTAGTTGGTTGGCTAACCGTGGCCATTTGTACTTTTGACACACTTCTATTTCAACTAAGCGCGCCTGAATCCTTTGCAGGCTTGCCAATGGTTCGAAAAGACAGTGTTGTGGCACACAGCGACCCTCCGCCTGTTAGTTATGACAGTTGTGCGTACGATCATTCAGGGATTGAATGTTCTCCATATACAGTCGCCACCCCAACATCTGGATCAGGACGACTCGCAAGGAGATGCGTTCATGTCAATCCAGTCGGTTTATATGTTCCCTGCCCCGCTTGATACCGCCGGGAAACTCGATACGAGCTTTGCCACCCATGGCAAGACCCAGGTGTACTTCGCCGGCAGCACTTCGAGCATGGCCAACGGGATAACGCTCGATTCCCAGGGTCGTTTACTCGTGGCCGCCAAGGTCGGAACACCTGGCGGTAGCCGCTTTGGCCTGGCCCGCTTGCTGGAGGACGGTTCGGCGGATCTGCAATTCGGCTATCAAGGGAGTGTCATCGGCCAATTCGAATCCGGTTTCGAAGCCATGGCGGGAAAGGTTCACGTGCTGCCCGACGGAAACATCCTGCTCGCCGGCCTGCACTACGAGAATGCGCACCGCACCCTCCCGGCCCTCGCTCTGTTTGACCAACAAGGTCGCCCGGCGAGACATTTTGGTGACAACGGTCGTTGCGTGGTGCGCCTACCCGGCAATCTGTCCCACGGTGTTCGCGATGCCTGGCTTCCGCCTGGCGTGCCGGGCGCAGAAGCCTGTGATATTGCCGTTCAAGAGGACGGTCGAATCCTGTTGGTGGCCAACCATCACTTCGAACTGGCCGATCACACCGGCATGCTCATACGACTCAAACCAGACGGCAAACTGGACCCCACCTTCAATGGTCGTGGTTTTGTGATGGTCAGGCACTTGCTGTTGAACACCTGGCTCAGCACCCTGCGGTTGCAAAGTGACGGTCGGATCCTGGTCGGCGGCTCAATCAATTTACCGGAAGAAGGTTTGTTGGCCCGCTATCACACAGATGGCAGACTCGACGTCAGTTTTGCCGTGGACGGCTTCATGAGTTTCACGGCTCAGGGGCAAAGCGCGCAAGTCAGCCAAATCGTCCAGCAGGACAATGGCGATGTGCTTTGTTTTGGCAGCAGTCGAAACCCGATGCACTGCCTCGCCCTGAAAGTGCACAGCAACGGCCGCCCGGACCATCACTGCCATAGCGGCCAACCCCGGTTACTTGAAATTGGTAACACTGGCTGCCAGTGGACCGCGGCGCAGACGCAAGCGGACGGCAGCATTCTCACGGTAGGCGCGACGATTGGCGGTGTTGAGGCCGACTTCATTCTGGGTCGATATCGGCCTGACGGGCAGCTCGATCGCAACTTTGGCGACGGCAACGGATGGGTTCGCACTCGCTTGGGTCGCAGCCTGGATACGGCCACTTCAGTGGCGGTGCAGGCTGATGGAAGTGTCGTCGTGGCCGGCTATTCACTGGATGGCAACTATAAAGCGGTGGTCGCACGTTATTTGAATAGTCCAACGTATTTTTCCTGCACTTGATCTTCCGTTCTGCTTACGGCAACTTGCGCGCTTCTTAAGACAAGGAGTAGCCAATGTCCGGCTCCATGGTCCAGGCGTTCGCGCATAACTTTCTCGGTAACTCACCTCGCTGGTACAAGGCCTGTATTGTCGGTTTCCTGATTCTCAATGCCGTGGTGTTGTGGTCCGTAGGTCCGGTGGCAGCCGGGTGGCTGCTGGTACTGGAGTTCATTTTCACCCTGGCCATGGCGCTCAAGTGTTATCCGTTGATGCCTGGTGGTTTGCTGCTGGTCGAAGCCTTGCTGCTGAAGATGACCACACCACAAGCGCTCTATGATGAACTGGTGCACAACTTCCCGGTGATCCTGCTGCTGATGTTCATGGTGGCCGGTATCTACTTCATGAAAGACTTGCTGCTGTTTCTGTTCTCGCGCCTGCTGCTCGGCGTGCGCTCCAAAGCGCTGCTGGCGTTGATGTTCTGCTTTCTGTCGGCGTTTCTCTCGGCCTTTCTCGATGCACTGACCGTCACAGCCGTGATTATCAGTGCCGCCGTCGGGTTTTACTCGGTGTACCACCGCGTTGCCTCGGGCACCGATCCGCGTCAGGACAGCGCGTTCAATGACGACCAGCACCTGCCCAGCCTTCACCATGGCGACCTCGAGCAGTTCCGCGCGTTTTTGCGCAGCCTGCTCATGCACGGCGCGGTGGGTACGGCGTTGGGTGGGGTTTGTACGCTGGTAGGCGAGCCGCAGAATCTGTTGATTGGCCACGAAATGGGCTGGCATTTTTCCGAGTTCTTTCTGAAGGTCGCCCCGGTTTCGCTGCCGGTGTTGGTGGCGGGCCTGGTCACCTGCGTGCTGCTGGAAAAACTGCGCTGGTTCGGTTACGGCACGCTGCTGCCAGACAACGTTCGCGCCGTGCTGGCCAACTTCGCCGCCGAAGACAACGCCGAACGCACTGCGCGCCAGCGTGCAGCGCTTATCGTGCAAGGGCTGGCTGCGCTGATCCTGATCGCCGCGCTGGCGTTTCACATAGCGGAAGTCGGCTTGATTGGTTTGATGGTGATCGTGTTGATCACCGCGTTCACCGGCATCACCGACGAACATCGTCTCGGCAGCGCATTCAAGGACGCCATGCCGTTTACTTCGCTGTTGGTGGTGTTTTTCGCCGTGGTGGCGGTGATTCACGATCAGCAACTGTTCACGCCGTTGATCCAATGGGTATTGGCCCTGCCGGCCAATCAACAACCGGGCATGCTGTTCATCGCCAACGGTTTGCTCTCGGCGATCAGCGACAACGTGTTCGTGGCGACCATTTACATCACGGAAGTGAAGCGAGCGTTCCTCGCCGGGCACATGAGCCGTGAGCATTTCGAAACCCTGGCCATTGCGATCAACACGGGCACCAACTTGCCAAGCGTGGCGACGCCCAATGGCCAGGCGGCGTTTCTGTTTCTGCTGACGTCGGCGATTGCGCCTTTGATTCGGCTGTCGTACGGGCGGATGGTGTGGATGGCGTTGCCTTATACGGTGGTGATGGGTGTGCTCGGCTGGTACGCCGTAAGCTTCTGGCTATAACACCGCTATCCCTGTAGGAGCTGCCGAAGGCTCGGGCCGCGTTCGGACGATCTTTTGATTTTGCTTTTCAAGAACAAGATCAAAAGATCGTCCGAACGCGGCCCGAGCCTGTGGCAGCTCCTACAGAGGTCAGCGTTTGAGGATGTACTGGTCGATGGCCTCGGCAGCGCCGTCTTCGGTGTTGGTACCCGTCACCACATCGGCCTGGCGCTTTACTTCGTCCTCCGCCTGCCCCATAGCAATCGACAACCCGGCGCGATGGAACATGGCCGGGTCGTTACCACCGTCGCCCATGGCGGCTGTCTGCTCCAGCGGCACGCCGAGATATTCGGCCAGTGTGGCCAGCGCCTCACCTTTGTTGGCCTGCATCGCGGTGACGTCCAGATAAACCGGTTGCGAGCGTGAGACCTGGGCCTGCCCTTCCACTTTAGGCAACAGCTGCGCCTCCAGCTCAACCAGCATTTGCGCGTTGTTGCTGGCCGCGACGATTTTGTCGATGCGTGCAAGAAAAGGTTCGAAGCTTTCAACCGTCACCGGCGGGTATCCCAAGCCGTGCTGTTCCCTTGGCACCATCGGGCCGCACGGATCTTTCAGCAGCCAGTCGCCGCCACTGAACACCCAAACCTCGATGCCCGGTTGATCGGCAAACATCGCCAACGTAGTCAGCGCAGCAGTGACGGGCAAGTAATGCGCGACCAGCAGACTGCCATCCGGGTTTACCAGGGTGCCGCCATTAAAGGCGGCTGTCGGCAAATCGACACCCAGCGCTTCGATGGTCTGCAACATGGCTTTGGGTGGCCGGCCGGTAGCCAGGCTGAACAGCACGCCGGCTTCGCGCATCGAACGGACCGAGTCAATGGTGCGCTGGCTGAGGGTGTGATCGGGCAACAATAACGTGCCGTCCATGTCACTGAGCAGCAAGCGAATAGGCAGTTGCTTCAGTTCACTCATCCGAGGCCGTGCCAGACGCGACCGTCGCGAGCCAGCAATTCTTCGGCCGCTTGCGGTCCGTTTTCACCGGCGGCATAGCCCTGCACACTCGCATCCTGCTGCCAGGCGTCGAGGAAAGGTTGCACGGCGCGCCAGCCGTTCTCGATGTTGTCGGCACGCTGGAACAGCGTCTGGTCGCCGGTCAAACAGTCGTAGATCAAGGTTTCATAGCCGGTGGATGGCTGCATCTCGAAGAAGTCTTTATAGGCAAAGCCCAGTTCGATGTTGTCCATCTTCAGGGCCTGGCCAGGCCGTTTGGCCAACAGGTCGAACCACATGCCTTCGTTGGGTTGAATCTGGATGCGCAGATACGTCGGCGCCAATTCATCAACTTCGGTATCCCGGAACTGCGCATACGGCGCCGGTTTAAAGCAGATGACGATCTCGGTGTCGCGCACGCTCATGCGCTTGCCGGTACGCAGGTAAAACGGCACGCCGACCCAGCGCCAGTTGTCGATCATGACTTTCAGGGCGACGTAGGTTTCGGTATTGCTGTCGGGCGCCACCTTGTCTTCCTGGCGATACCCCGGCAGTGGCTTGCCATCGACTTCGCCAGCGGTGTACTGGCCACGAACCGAATTGGCCCGCGCCTCCTCCACCGACCAGGGCCGAATCGCCCCCACGACTTTGGCTTTCTCGCCGCGAACCGCATCGGCACCGAATGCGGCCGGTGGCTCCATGGCGACCATCGCCAGCAACTGGAACAGGTGATTGGGCACCATGTCCCGCAGGGCGCCGGTGTGTTCGTAAAAACTGCCACGGGTTTCCACGCCGACGGTTTCGGCGGCGGTGATTTGTACGTGGTCGATGTAGTGGTTGTTCCAGAACGCTTCGAACAGGCTGTTGGAGAAACGGCTGACCAGAATGTTCTGCACGGTCTCCTTGCCCAGGTAGTGATCGATGCGATAGATCTGCTTTTCCGTCATCACTTTGAGCAAGCAGGCGTTCAAGGCTTCGGCGGTTTGCAGATCAGAGCCGAAAGGCTTTTCGATGACCACCCTGCGGAACGCGTCGGGACTTTCTTCCAGCAAGCCGGACGCGCCGAGACGGCGCACCACTTCACTGAAAAAGCGCGGCGCGGTGGCCAGGTAGAACACCGCATTGCCAGTGCCGCTGTCGGCGATTTTCGCCGCCAGCGCTTGATAAGTGCTGTCGTCCAGGAAGTCGCCCTGGACGTAGCTGATGCCTTTGGCGAGGCTGGCCCACACGTCCGGATCAAGGGACTGATCGCCCTTGCCGACTTTGGCGGCCACCTCGTTGCGGATGAAGTCTTCGAGTTTTTTCGCGAAGCCTTCATCGCTGATGGCGTTGTGGTCAACGCCGATGATCCGCAGTCCATCCCCGAGTAAACCGTCGCGCTTGAGGTTATACAGCGCCGGCATCAGCAGGCGCTTGACCAGATCACCGTGTGCGCCGAACAGAAACAGCGTGGTGGGTGGCGCGGGTTCAGTCTTGGATTTTCTGCGGATCCCATGGGTCATTTTTTCGGAGTCTCCACGTGGCCGCCGAAGCCGAAGCGCTGGGCAGAAAGAACTTTGTCGCCAAAGGTGCCTTGCCCACGCGAACGGTAGCGCGAGAACAACGAGTTGGACAGCACTGGCACCGGAACCGCTTGCTCCATGGCCGCTTCGATGGTCCAGCGCCCTTCACCGCTGTCCGCAACCGATCCGGAGAAGCCGTCGAGTTTCGGATCGCTGGCCAAGGCGTCGGCGGTCAGGTCAAGCAGCCAGGACGAGACCACGCTGCCACGACGCCAGACTTCGGCGATGTCGGCGACGTTCAGGTCGAAACGCTGGTCTGGCGGCAGAATTTCGCTGGACTTGGTTTTCAGGATGTCGAAGCCTTCGGCAAAGGCTTGCATCATTCCGTACTCGATGCCGTTGTGGATCATCTTGACGAAATGCCCGGCGCCCGCAGGACCGGCGTGGATGTAGCCGTGCTCGGCACGATCGTCATCGGATTGGCGGTCCTTGGTGCGCGGAATGTCACCCATGCCCGGCGCCAGGGTCTTGAACAGCGGATCAAGACGAGTAACCGTCTCGGCATCGCCGCCGATCATCATGCAGTAACCGCGCTCCAGGCCCCAGACGCCGCCGGAGGTACCGACGTCGATGTAGTGCAGGCCTTTTTCCGCGAGGGTTTTCGCCCGGCGGATGTCGTCCTTATAGAACGTGTTGCCGCCGTCGATGATGGTATCGCCGGCTTCGAGCAAGGTGCTCAGGGTGTCGATGGTCTCTTCGGTCGGTGCGCCTGCCGGCAGCATGACCCATACCGCACGCGGTTTGGCCAGGCCGGCGACCAGGGCCGGCAAATCGGCAACGCCGGTGGAACCCTCAGCAGACAAGGCTTCGACGAAGGCGGTATTGCGGTCGTACACAACGGTGGTATGCCCGTTGAGCATCAGGCGCCGCGCAATATTACCGCCCATGCGGCCCAGTCCAATAATCCCGAGTTGCATGTGCTGATGCTCCCTACTACAAATAAATGTGTGTCAATGGTTATAGCCCAACGCGACTAATGAGGGTTAGTCCAGAGCGTTGGCATGAAGTTTCCGGGCATTGTGCCCGATCCTGATTGATAACGTCGGGAATCGTGCCGAAGACACAACGACCATGAAAAATAAAAAAGTTCCCTTCGGGGGCAAAAGAAATCAAAATTGGCGCCGATAGTAGATTAGCCTCTGATTTCGGAGGCAGTCCTACAGTTGAGACACGCCATTTGCGAGGTGAGCAATGGGCACAGTACACACCGCACTGCCAGCACAAACCCTTTACGTCACTATCCGTCGCGACGAATTGCGCCAGTTGAAAGACGAGCGCGATCAGTTGAACCAAGAGCTTGCTCAACTGCGCTTGCTGGTCCAGGGCCAACAGCCCTTACCGGTGACCCAACGCGCTCCCCACGCCTGACGCTCCTCGCTTGAATCGGAAGCAGCCGTTCGCTGTTTCCGATACGCCATCGTTCCTTGCCTACGCTACAACTCACAAAGTTTTCACATTCCCTTGTTGATACTCCGGTTCCTTGTGGCCGCTCGGTTTCCGTGCGCCCTCCGTTCGTCGGTGACTTCGGTGGCCTGACGGTGGAAGTGAATATTGGCTGGAGCGTGGAATGGCTTGGTTTAAACGCAGCGAGACGTCTGCGAAGGGTTTCGATTGGGCAGGGTTTCTCTGGTTGTTCCTGTTCTTCTGGTATTTTTCCGGTATCACCCAGCTGCTGATTCAACTGACGGGAACCTCCGGCTTTACCGGATTCCGCCAGGCATTTGTGATGAGTGCTATCTGGCTTGCGCCGATGCTGTTGTTCCCCAAACAAACGCGTGTCATGGCGGCGCTGATCGGCGTGGTGCTGTGGGCTTGCTCCATGGCCAGCCTGGGTTACTTCTTCATCTATCAGCAGGAATTCTCCCAAAGCGTCATCTTCATCATGTTCGAGTCGAACGTGTCTGAAGCGGGCGAGTACATGACCCAGTACTTTGCCTGGTGGATGGTGCTTGCCTTCCTCGCTCACACAGCCTTTGCCTACTTCCTGTGGACACGCTTGCGCCCGGTGTACCTGCCTCGCGGCCAGGCACTGGTGGCTGCAACGGCCATTGTGGTGGCAGTGATCGGTTATCCGCTGGTCAAGCAAACGCTGCGTACCGGCAATTTCGCCGACGGCTTCGAGAAGTTCGAAACCCGCATCGAGCCGGCAGTGCCGTGGCAAATGGCAGTGGCCTATCACCGTTATCTGGACACCCTGGCCGGCATGCAAGACATGCTCGACAGCGCCAGCAAGATCCCGCCGCTGCACAACCTCAAGGACTCGATGGCCAACCAGCCCGCAACCCTGGTGCTGGTGATTGGCGAATCCACCAACCGTCAGCGCATGAGCCTGTACGGCTATCCTCGGCAAACCACCCCGGAACTGGACAAGCTCAAGGATCAACTGTCGGTCTTCGACAACGTCATCACCCCGCGCCCCTACACCATCGAGGCGTTGCAGCAAGTGCTGACGTTCGCCGACGAGGATAATCCCGAGCTGTACCTGTCGACGCCGTCGCTGGTCAGCATGATGAAACAGGCCGGTTACAAGACCTTCTGGATCACCAATCAGCAGACCATGACCAAGCGCAACACCATGTTGACGACCTTCTCCGAGCAGGCCGACGAGCAGGTGTACCTGAACAACAACCGCAACCAGAACGCCGCCCAGTACGATGGCGACGTGATCGAGCCGTTCAACAAGGCGCTGGCCGACGCTGCACCGCGCAAGCTGATCGTCGTGCATTTGCTCGGCACGCACATGAGCTACCAGTACCGCTATCCGTCGACCTTCGACAAGTTCAAGGATCGCAACGGCGTACCGGCGGGGGTGCGTGACGATCAACTGCCGACCTACAACAGCTATGACAATGCGGTGCTGTACAACGACTTCGTGGTCTCGAGCCTGATCAAGGATTACGCCAAGACCGACCCGAACGGCTTCCTGCTGTACCTCTCGGACCATGGCGAAGACGTTTTCGACTCTGCGGGTCATAGCACCCTCGGGCGGAACGAAAACAAACCGACGGCGCCGATGTACACCATTCCGTTCATGGCCTGGGCCTCGCCGAAATGGCGCGAAACCCATGACTGGAGCTTTGCCGGGGATCTGGGGCGGCCGTACAGCAGTTCGCATCTGATCCACACCTGGGCGGACCTGGTGGGCCTGAGTTTCGATGAACTGGATCGCAGCAAGAGCGTGGTCAGCGACAGCTTCAAGCCACGGCCATTGCTGATCGGCAATCCTTACGAGCGTCAGCAGCGGCCATTGATTGATTTCAGCCTGATCAAGCCCAAAGGGGCGCCAGTAGTGTCCGGAGTCGTTCAACAGTAGTTCTGATACAACGCAAAACCTGTGGGAGCGAGCCTGTTCGCGATAGTGGTAGATCAGTCAACATCAATACTGACTGTTCCGACGCTATCGCGAGCAGGCTCGCTCCCTCAGTTGTTTTGGGTTGTAGGAAACTTCGCAAGATAATAATTATTCTCGTTTAAGTCTAAATCCCTCTGCCCTCCTTCGTCTTTGAACAAACGGAATTTTTCCATCGACGACAAGGAGTCGGCTGCGATGTTCGCGCCTATCACCCGTTCCATGACTTTTACCCTCGGCCTGTTCAGTGTCGCTTTCAGCCCGGATTTGCTGGCTGAAACCGATCCTGAAAAAACGACGCTGCCCACCACGCTCATGCTCGGCGCCACCAACGTGACCGCCCGGAATCTGGGCAGCACCACCGAAAACACTGATTCGTACACCACCGGCGCCATGAGCACGGCCACCCGCCTGCCCCTGTCGATCAAAGAAACACCGCAATCGGTGTCCGTCGTCACTCGCCAGCAAATGGACGACTTCAAACTCGGCACGTTGTCCGAAGCCATGAGCCAGACCACCGGGATTGTGGTGCAGCACAACGACTCGGATCGGGTTAGCTATTCCTCCCGCGGTTACACGATCAACAATTTCCAGATCGACGGGATGTTGAATACCTTCAGCTACATGAAGTCCGATTCCGACACCATCATCTACGACCGCATTGAAGTGGTACGCGGGGCCACCGGCCTGACCACGGGCGCGGGCGACCCTTCGGCCACCATCAACATGGTGCGCAAACGACCGACCGCGCAGTGGGACGCCAAGACCGGCGTCAGTGGCGGCAGCTATGACGATTACTACAGCTATCTCGACGTTGGCGGTCCTCTGGCTTTCGATGGGCGCCTGCGCGGGCGCGGCGTGGTGGCCTACCGTGACAGCGATTCCTACCGGGATAAATACCAGCAGCAGCGGGAAGTCGGTTACGGGGTGCTCGAAGCCGACCTGACCGATGACACCGTACTGGCCGTGGGTTACGACTATCAGAACAAGCACGTCCAGGGCACGTCCTGGGGCACCGTGCCGTACTGGAACGCCGACGGCAGCAAGGCCAACCTCGGACGCTCGACCAACATGGCGACGTCCTGGAGTTCCTGGCCGCTCAAGGACAAAACCGCATTCGCCAACATCGATCATCAACTCGGCGGCGGATGGCAGCTCAAAGCCGCGTACACCCATCGCGAGAGCGATACCGACGGCAAGATTTACTACGCCGGTGGCGGCTTTCCGGAAGCTGATCGCAGCGGCATGGTTGCCAACGTCAGCCACATGATCGGCACGCAAAAAATGAAAGCCTATGACTTCAACGTGTCCGGTCCCTACACGCTGTTGGGCCGCGAACACGAAATGATGGTCGGCTATGGCGAAGCCGAACGCAGCGAAGAAAGTCCCTACACGCAAGACGGTCCAAGAGCCGCGGATTACGAAAACGTCCCGGACTGGAAATACATGGGCAACATCGGCAAGTTTCCCGACACCGTCACCCGCCTGACCGGAGCCAAGGACAGCACCCGGCAAAAGGCCGGCTACCTGGCCACGCGCCTGACCCTCACCGATGAGCTTCACGCCGTACTCGGCAGCCGCTACGGCAGCTGGAAAGCGTCGAGCACCACCAACAGCTATGACGACACCCTCCAGTTGAGCGGCGTCGATCACAGCAGCCAGCAACACAACGACATGTGGACGCCTTACGCCGGGCTGCTTTACGACCTGACCCCGGAGTACACCGCTTACGTCAGCTACACCGACATTTTCAAACCGCAAACCAACCGCGACAGCAGTCGCAAATACCTGGAACCGGTGGTGGGCAGTAATTATGAACTGGGTCTCAAGGGCAGCCTGCTGGAGGAACGACTGAACCTCGCCACGGCGCTGTTCTGGAGCAAGCAGGACAATGTCGCGGAACTCGACGACTCGGTGCCGCCGGACCCGGTCACTGGTGAGGAGTTCTACACGTCAGGCGGCAAAGGCAACAAGGTCCAGGGTTTCGAAGCCGAATTGTCCGGCGAGGTTTTAAGCGGCTGGAACATGACGGCCGGCTACACCTACACCCACTCGGTCAACGGCGAGAAGGAACGCACCAACACCAACCAGCCGTTGAACATGTTCCGCTTCTCCACGGCGTATCACCTGCCCGGCGAATGGCAGGCGTTAACCGTGGGTGCCGCAGTGAACTGGCAGAGTGACGTCTTCCGTAGCGCCAACCGCCCAGTGGGGCGTCGCGCCGATGGCAGCGTGATCACCGAACGCACGGACATCAAGCAGGAGGCCTATACCGTGGTCAACCTGATGTCGCGCTACGAATTCGACCGACACCTCTCGGCTTCGCTGAACGTCAACAATCTGTTCGACAAGAAGTATTACGACAACGTCGGTTTCTACAACGGTGTGTATTGGGGCGACCCGCGCACGGTGACCCTGAGTCTGGACTGGAAACTCTAAGGGTTATTCATTCCCATTTAACGGAATCGGCGGATAATGTGCGCTCGACATCGATTCATTGGTTCATGGACGAAAAGCATCCGACCGCTGTAGTGGGAGGCACACCATGAAACGCACCACGTTGATCCTCGCCGTCCTGATGACATTCGGCTCCGCCAGCGCTTTTGCCGAAGGCGGGGCCGAACGCATGCGCTACTACTACGAAACCCTGCGTTACAACCAGCAACTGGCCTTGGGCAACATCACGCAAAGTCAGGCGACGGAATTGCGAGTCCCGGACGACCAAACCGCGCAAATGACCGAATCCTACAGACCGAAATGATGGTTACACCGCTGATTGCCTTTCTGTAGGAGCAAGCCTGCTCGCGATGGACTCAAGGACAACGAGCGGTATCTGATGCCCCGCGTCACCGTTGACCTCCATCGCGAGCAAGCTCGCTCCTACAGTCGGGATTAAAGCGCCTTGATCCAGAACATCATGCGCCCGTGCGCCGGGTCGAACTCGCCCGGGGCAAAGCCGAACTTACCGTAGGACGCCTGCGCCACCGCATTGCCTTCGAGCACTTCCAGGGTGATTTTGCAGCAGCCGCGCTGGCGGGCAATCTCTTCGACTTTCTGCAACATGCGCTGGCTCAGCCCCAGTCCGCGAAACTTCGGCACTACCGCCACATCGTGCACGTTGACCAGCGGCCGGCAGGCGAAGGTCGAAAAGCCTTCGAAGCAATTGACCAGCCCGGCCGGTTCGCCGCCGACGAAGGCCAGCACACTGAACGCATGGGGACGCTTGGCCAGTTCACCCGGCAGGTGCTCCAGCACAGTGGCCGGCAAGGAATGGCCGCCACCCATTGGATCTTCGGCGTAACTGTTCAATACCAGGCCAATGGCCTCGGCATGCACCGGATTGGTGTAGCTGGCCTGAAGCACAAGAATTTCTGCGAAATCCATTTCCATCCTCGATTACACATTAGGTAGCCCCAGTACGTCACTCGCACTGGAAAGCGTGGCGAACATATCGCGGGCGTGGTTGTGCCAACAAGCCTTGAAGATCAAAAGATCGCAGCCTGCGGCAGCTCCTACAGGGGATTTGTGTAGGCGCTGACTTTTGCTCTTAATGCCCCCAAACCAAAGCTTCGGTCCAGCCCAACTCGGCAAAATCCTCTGCCCGCAGCCGCGACTCACCCGCGCAAAAAAACTCGTCCAGTTGCGGCGGCTTGACCGAGGTGCCACTGAGCATCGCGTGGACCTGCCCCCGATGATGGATCTGATGCTCGAACAGGTGCGACAGCAGGCGCAAGCGGCTGTCGTATTGCGGCGTGTCGCGGGCGATGGTCACGACTTTGCCGAGGTCGGCATCGCGCATTTGCTCGCAATAGGCAATCAAGCGTCGGTCCACCTGGGCCTGTTCGCGCTTGAGGTCGATCGCTTGGCTGAACGGCTCATCGTCCTTGAAGAACACGTAACACTCGGGATGCGGATCATCGCCGCGCAACTCGCGCTCAAGGGCATCCACGTAAAACCAGTCGCACGTCAGGATGTGGTTGAGTGTTGCCCTGAGGCTGGGAAAGAAGCTGACTCGAGGCGCTGCCAATTCATCCTGGCTCAACTGACACCAGGCCTTGGCCAGTCGGTGATTGGCCCATGCGTTCTGGTAGGCCATGGTCAACAAATGGTGAGACAGAGGTTGATTCATTTTCACGCCTCCTGGATTTCACGCCTCGGCGAAACGCTGCAACTGCATTTCTTGAAGGCGGCTGAGGGTGCGGCGGAACGGAAATTCCAGGTAGCCCTCGGTGTAGAGCGAATCCATGGGCACCTGCGCTTCGAGGTACAGCGGCACTTTGCGGTCGTAGCACTCGTCGACCAAAGCGATGAAGCGCCGCACTCCGTCGTCATGCACCGACAACTGCGGCAACTCGCGGTCACCGGCGACGACTCGCTCGACCCCGTCTTCAGTGCCCCGAGCGATACGCCCTTGCCGTTTTTGCGCGCTGAGGTTGGGTACGTCACTCAACAGAATAGCGCTGAAGGTGTCGCACAGGGCCATGAAATCCATCGCGGCAAAGGGCTGCTCGCAGAGATCGGCGTAACGACACCACAGCACTTTCTGGCTGGCCTGCAGCACATTGAGCGAACGCAAACCCACCTTGATCGGTTCGCTGGAAACCGCTTGGCCAACGGTCAGCACTTTGAACACGTCATCCAGTGCACTGGGCTGTCCCGGCGCGGCGACCCAGTAACGCTGCAAACCCTGGCCCGGATGCAAACGATGATCTTCCCCGCCGTCCACCGCGATCACCTGCATGTGCTGCTTTATGGCGGCGATCGCCGGCATGAAACGGTCGCGGTTGAAGCCGTCGGCGTACAACTGGTCGGGCGGCAGATTGGAAGTACAAACCACCACCACGCCCTGCTCGAACATCACCTGGAACAGGCGCCCGAGAATGATCGCATCACCAATATCATTGACGAACAACTCATCGAAGCAGAGGACGCGCACTTCTTCGCTCAGTTCGCGAGCCAAGGCCTTTAGCGGGTCGGCGGTACCGGTCAGCTGAAATGAACGTTGGTGCACCCAACCCATGAAATGATGAAAGTGCTGACGCCGGGCCGGCACCCGCAGGTGTTGGTAAAACTGGTCCATCAACCAGGTTTTGCCGCGCCCGACCGGGCCCCAGAGGTAAACGCCCATGAGCGGCGTCCGTCCCTCATGCAGTGCCTCGTGGCACTTCTGCAACGCCCAGACGGCATGTTCCTGAGCCTCGTCCTGGACGAAGCCCTTTTGTTCGATGGCATGTTGCCAAGCGCTGAGTGGGGAGTCGACATTCATGCGCGGCAGTATGCCACCGCTCAACCGTGCCTTTCAGTGAAATGTCCGTCAGTCGCCTGCTTTTCAGCAAAGGGAAAAGCGCCTTGACGCTAGATATTATTGGCATCATATTTAATACATGTTGCCAAACATTTAAATCACGCCTCAGCGTTCCTTTCAGGAGTCATCCCATGCATTACAAAGTCTTTGGCCGTAAAACCGGCTTGCGGGTTTCCGAACTGGCATTGGGCGCCGGCAACTTCGGCACCGGTTGGGGCCATGGCGCTGAGCGTGACGAAGCCAAGCGCATCTTTGACGGCTACCTGGAGGCTGGCGGTAATTTCATTGACACCGCCAACGGTTATCAGGGTGGTCAATCGGAAGCGATGCTCAGCGAGTTCATCACCGCCGAACGCGATCACCTGGTCATCGCCAGCAAATACACCTTGGGCACCACGCCGGCAGCGGGCATCTCCCACACCGGCAACAACCGCAAGAACATGGTTCGCGCCGTGGAAGAGAGCCTGAAACGGTTGAACACTGATCATCTAGACCTGTTCTGGGCGCACATGAGCGATGGCGTGACGCCGATGGAAGAGATTCTTCGCGGTTTCGACGATCTGGTACGCGCCGGCAAAATCCACTACGCCGGATTGTCGAACTTCCCGGCGTGGCGCATTGCTCGCGCCGATCTGCTGGCCGAAGTGCGCGGTTTCGCGCCGATTGCGGCGATTCAGGTCGAGTACAGCCTGGCCGAGCGCACCGCAGAACGCGAACAATTGCCCATGGCCGAAGCGCTGGGCCTGGCCGCGACCTTGTGGTCACCGCTGGGTGGCGGCTTCCTCACCGGCAAATACCGCAACAGCGAAGGCGATAATCGCGCAAGCAAACTGGGGATGCTGGTTCACGCCGAGAAAAGCGCCCGTGAAACCGCCCTCCTCGACACCTTGCTGGCCGTTGCCGCAGAACTGGACGCCAGCCCGACCCACGTGGCCATCGCCTGGCTGCGGGAAAAAGCCAAGCGCTCGACCACAACGCTGATTCCAATCCTTGGCTCGCGGACCCGTGAACAACTGGATGCGACCCTGGGGGCGTTGAATGTGCAATTGGGTGTTGAGCAGTTGGCGCGGCTCGATGGGATCAGCGAAGTGGCGAAAGGCGTGCCGCATGAATCCATTGAAGGCTCGTTTGCGCGGTTTAGCGGGGGTGTAACGCTGGACCTGCCGAAAATCCCTGTCGCCTGAAAAAGCATCGCGGGCAAGCCCGCTCCCACAGGATTGACGCTATCCCTGTAGGAGCGGGCTTGCCCGCGATGGCGTCGTTAGACTCACCGCGATCGGCGTTACCGGTCAACCTTATGCTTCGCCGCATAAAGACACAGCATCTCCATCGCCAATGTCGCCGCCGCCAGCGAAGTGATCTCCGCGCTGTCGTAGGCCGGCGCCACTTCCACCACGTCCATGCCCACCAGATTGATCCCACGCAACCCACCGAGAATTTCCAGCGCTTGCACCGTGCTCAAGCCACCGCACACCGGCGTTCCGGTGCCTGGAGCGAAGGCCGGGTCGAGGCAGTCGATATCAAAGGTCAGGTACACCGGGTTGTCCCCGACCCGTGCGCGAATGGCTTCGACAATCGCATCAATCCCACGCCGATGTACCTGCCGTGCATCCAGCACCTGGAACCCCTGATGATCGTCATTGGTGGTGCGCAAGCCGATCTGCACCGAGCGTGACGGATCGACCAGGCCTTCCTTCGCCGCATGCCAGAACATGGTGCCGTGATCGATGCGCTTGCCCTCTTCGTCCGGCCAGGTGTCGCTGTGGGCGTCGAAGTGAATCAGCGACAATGGACCATATTTACGCGCATGAGCCTTTAGCAGCGGATAGGTGATGAAGTGATCGCCGCCGAAAGTCAGCATCGCGCTGCCGGCATTGAGGATGTGCTCGGCGTGAGCCTCGATACATTCCGGTGTCGACTGCTGCGAACCGTAATCGAAGTCGCAGTCACCGAAGTCGACCACTGCCAGATGATCGAACGGATCGAAGGTCCACGGCCAATGACGCTCCCAGGCGATCCCGGCGGACGCGGCCCGGATACCGCGCGGCCCGAAACGTGCACCGGGGCGGTTGCTGGTGGCGGTGTCGAACGGCACACCGCTCACCGCGACGTCGACACCGCGCAAGTCACGGCTGTAGCGACGGCGCATGAAACTGGTGATACCGGCGTAGGTGCTTTCGGCGGCAGTTCCGTAAAGGCTGTCACGGGTGATGGCTTGATCGTTCTGCATCGGCACGTCCATCTCAGGTTCCTTATTATTGGCGGGTACGGAATGTGGTCCACACGCGGGTGCGCTGGCGCATGTCCTTGAGGCTCATGCTGCGGTCGGCGTACAAGCGGTCACGCACATCGGCGGGTGGGTAAATGTCCGGATCAGTACGCACCGCCTCGTCCACCAGTGGCGTGGCGGCCTGGTTGGCGGTGGCAAAGAACAAAGTGTTGGTCAGTGCCGCAACCGATTCGGGACGCAACATGAACTCGATGAACTGGCGCGCGGCTTCGGGGTGTGGCGCGTCCTTTGGGATCGCCAGGTTGTCCTGCCACACGAGGGTGCCTTCCTTGGGAATCCGGTAGGCAATTTCGTAGGGTTTATTGGCCTTGCGCGCCTGATCCGCGGCCAGGCTCGTATCGCCGTTGTAAGCCAGGGCCAGACAGACGCTGCCGTTGGCCAGATCGTTGATCTGCCGCCCACTGGCGACGTACAGCACCGAAGGCTGCAACTGATGCAACAGCGCTTGCGCCGCGTCGAGATCATTTTTGTCGGTGCTGTAGGGATCCTTGCCCAGATAGTGCAACGCCAGGCCGATTACTTCTTGCGGCGAGTCAATGATCGCAATGCCGCAGTCTTTCAGTTTGCTGGCGTATTCCGGTTTGAACAGCAGATCCAGGCTATTGAGCGGCACGTTCGGCAGACGCTGCTGTACCGCTTCGACATTCAACCCCAGCCCCAGGGTGCCCCACGTGTAAGGCACGCCATATTGATTGCCGGGATCAACGGCCGCGAGTTTCTCCAGCAGGTCCGGGTCCAGATTGGCGTAGCCCTTCAGGCCATCGTGCGGAATGGCTTTCAGCGCACCGGCCGCCAAACCGCGGGCCAGGACACTGGACGACGGCACCACCACGTCATAGCCGCTGCCGCCGGTGAGCAGTTTGGTTTCCAACACTTCCGGTGCATCGAAAGTGTCGTAGCGCACGTGAATGCCGGTTTCCTGCTCGAAACGCTGCAAGGTTTCGGGCGCCACGTAGTCGGCCCAACTGTAGAGGTTGACGACTTTTTCCTCGGCCTGGGCCGTTGCGGCCATGGCAAGGAACAGCGCGGGTAAACACAGCTTGAACGAGGGAGCCATGACGAACACCTGACCAGAGGAAGTGGTGGCAGGATGCGTCGTCGGATACATTGGTGAAATATCAAGTTAATTAACCTGACATTACCCAGGAGTAATGTTTGATGCTCGGTCAACTCCACGATCTGGATCTGCAACTGTTACGGCTGTTTGTCAGCGTCGTGGAATGCGGCGGCTTCAGCGCGGCCCAGGGTGAGCTGGGCCTGAGCCAGTCGAGCATCAGCCAGCAAATGGCCAAGCTCGAAACCCGCCTCGGTTATCGCTTGTGCAGTCGTGGCAAGGGCGGATTCAGGATCACGCCCAAGGGTGAACAATTGCTCAGCGCCACACGTAGCCTGTTCGACTCCATTGAAGCGTTCCGCCATCTATCCAACGGCGTGGCCGGACGCTTGATCGGTGAGGTGCGCCTGGGACTGTCCGAAGCGTTGGACCAATCGGTGTTGCAACAGGTGGCCGAAGCGATCCGGCGCTTTCGCGAGCGCGATCAGTCGGTGCGCATCGAGTTGATCAGCGCCATGCCGGGGGACATGGAACGCTTGCTGTTGCAACAGCGGCTGGATCTGGCCATCGGCTATTTCTCGCAAGTGCAAAGCGCCTTTGACTACCGCGAACTGTTCACCGAAACCCAGCATCTGTATTGCGCCCCCGGCCATCCGCTATTCACCGATGACGCGCCGGATGACCAGGCGCTGCAAGCCTGCGACCGGGTCGATCACCCTTATCGCTTTCTGCGCAGCGACGAACCATTCCAGGGCAAGTTGTGTTCGGCGCGCTCGGAACAGGTGGAAGGCACCCTCGCCTTCATTCTGTCCGGAAAACATGTCGGGTATTTGCCGAATCACTTCGCTCGCAGCTGGGAAGACAAAGGCCTGCTCAGGGCCGTGCGGCTCGACGACATGAGTTTCGACGTTACGTTTCACCTGGCGCGTCATCGCGCCCAGGTGCCGGGGGATGCGCAGAAGGCATTTGAAGAGGATTTGCTAGAAGCATTTTCGTGAACAACCGAGATCTCTGTGGCGAAGGAGCTTGCTCCCGCTCGATTGCGCAGCAGTCGTAAAACGGGTACATGCGGTTTGACTGAAAAGACGTGATTGCAGGTTTTGGGGCCGCTGCGCAGCCCAGCGGGAGCAAGCTCCCTCGCCACAGAGGTTGGTGCGCGTCGATATTGCGCAGTTCCAGACATTGCCCTCAATTCACACTGCTGGCATCCTGCGCCTCCATTTTCTGACCCCGGCCCGCCCTCTGGCCCCCACAACCATGACTGTCTCTGAAAAACCCCCTGCCTCGCGCCACAGTGACCTGATCTACGGCCTCAACGACCGTCCGCATCTCACCGCCACGGTCTTCGCCGCCCTGCAGCATGTACTCGCCAGTTTCGTCGGGATCATCACCCCGACGCTGATCATGGGCAGCGCCCTGGGTCTGCAAAGCGAAATCCCCTACCTCATCAGCATGGCGCTGTTTGTTTCGGGCCTGGGCACCTTCGTACAGGCGCGGCGTTTCGGTCCGGTGGGTTCCGGGTTGCTGTGTCTGCAAGGCACCAGTTTCTCGTTTATCAGCGTGATTCTCAGTGCCGGGTTCATGGTCAAGGCGCGGGGCGGCGGCACTGATGAAATTCTCTCGACGATTTTCGGTGTGTGCTTCTTCGCGGCGTTCATTGAAGTGGTGCTGAGCCAGTTCATCGGCAAGCTGCGGATGCTGATTACCCCGGTGGTCACCGGCACCATCATCACGCTGATGGGCCTGTCGCTGATCAAGGTCGCCATGACCGACATCGCCGGCGGCTTCGGCGCGGTGGACCTCGGCGCAGCCAGTCATCTGGGCCTGGCGGCGCTGGTGCTCGGGACTATCGTGGTGTTGAACCGAGTGGATGTGCCGTTCCTGCGTCTTGGCGCAATTGTCATCGGCCTGACCCTCGGCTACGTGGCGGCCTGGTTGATGGGCCACGTCGACTTCGCCAGCCTGCCCGCCGTGCCACTGATGAGCGTGCCGGTACCCTTCAAGTACGGTTTCTCTTTCGATTGGGTGGCGTTCGTGCCGGTGGCGGTGATTTTCCTGGTATCGCCGCTGGAAGCCGCAGGCGACTTGACTGCCAACTCGATGATTTCCCGGCAGCCGGTCAAAGGCCCGGTCTACATCCGCCGGATCAAATCCGGGTTGTTGGCTGACGGTCTCAACTCGGCCATGGCTGCCGTGTTCAACAGCATGCCAATGGTGACCTTCGCGCAGAACAACGGCGTGATCCAGCTGACCGGCGTGGCCAGCCGCTACGTGGCGTTTTTCATTGCCGGATTGTTAGTGGTGTTGGGCTTGTTCCCGATGATCGGCGCGGTGCTGCAACTGATGCCGAAACCGGTGCTCGGCGGCGCCGAACTGGTGATGTTCGGCACTGTGGCGGTAGCCGGGATCAAGATCCTCGCCGAAGCCGGCCTGCATCGGCGCAACATGCTGATCGTGGCGATTTCCATCGGCATGGGCCTGGGTGTGGCAGCGGTGCCGGAAGTCCTGCGTGAATTGCCGAAGGCGTTGCACAACATTTTCGAGTCGCCCATCACCGTCGGCGCGCTGTGCGCAATCGTTCTGAATATCTTCCTGCCTGAAGAGTTCATTGAGCTGGAAGAAGACGATTTCGATCCGGAAGCCTCGATCCTTCAGGTCATGGAAAACCCGGATGTCCCGACCAAGGGTGAACCCGCGACACCCGTGGCGGTTGCACAATTGAACCGCTAGACCACGCTCAAGGACTGAGCCGCCGGCGGTTCAGTCCTTTTTCCTAAGAGTTCACGCCCATGCGCAGTATCCACGCGGTCATCCTTTCCCTGCTGTTGCTCACCTTGAGCGCCTGTGCGGTATACCCCAACAACGATCCGCTGAACATCAACGTGGTCGACATTCTGCCGCTGCAAAGCCAGGACATGGAAGTACGGTTTGCGGTGAAGATTCGCGTGCAGAACCCCAATGGCACCAGCGTCAACTACAACGGTGTGGCGCTGGACCTTGAGATCAACGGCCATCCCTTTGCCTCCGGTGTCAGCGATCAGTCGGGTTCCATTGGCCGATACTCGGAAACGGTGTTGAGCGTGCCAGTCAGCGTGTCGGCGTTTTCGGTGTTGCGGCAAACCTATGGCCTGACCCAACTGCAGACCCTGAACAACATGCCCTACCTCCTGCGCGGCAAACTGGCGGGAGGGTTGTTCGGTACGCGGCGCTTCATGGACAGTGGCAAGCTGAGCCTGTCGGTGATCAAGTGAACTCCTACAGAGGGTTATTCGGTGAATTTCACGCCGGGTTTGGCGCGTTCATCCACTGTCAATTCGAAGATGTCAGGGCGGGCGTAGTGACCGACGACGTCATAGTCGTATCGCGCGCGAATCAGGTCATCCGTGTCGATTTCAGCCGTGAGCAACCCCACCTCGTCGCGCAACGGTCCGGCCAGAATGTCGCCCATCGGCCCGATGATCACGCTGCCGCCCGCAATCAGCGGTCGCTCGGCCGGCCAGTTGGCGATGTCCACGCCCAAGGCTTGCGGGGAATCCTGGACCTGACAGGCGCTCACCACGAAGCAGCGCCCTTCATGGGCAATGTGGCGCATGCTCACCTGCCACATCTCACGCTCATCCACCGTCGGAGCGCACCACACCTCCACGCCTTTGGCGTACATCGCGGTGCGTAGTAGCGGCATCATGTTTTCCCAACAGACCACCGCACCAATCCGTCCAACTTGACTGTCGATCACTGGCAAAGTCGAGCCATCGCCCTTGCCCCAGATCAAGCGTTCGGTGCCGGTCGGCATCAACTTGCGGTGCTTGCCGACCAGTCCCGCCTGCGGATCGAAATACAGCGCAGTGCAGTACAACGTGCTGCCCGCGCGCTCGATAACACCGAGCACCAGATTGGCGCCGGTGCGCGCGGACAACCCGGCCAATGCTTCGGTTTCCGCACCGGGTACGTCGATGGCGTTGGCGAAATAACGGGCAAAGGCTTCGCGTCCTTCCGGTAACCGATAACCCAATTGCGTGC
This sequence comes from Pseudomonas fluorescens, assembly GCF_000802965.1. Taxonomy (GTDB): domain Bacteria; phylum Pseudomonadota; class Gammaproteobacteria; order Pseudomonadales; family Pseudomonadaceae; genus Aquipseudomonas; species Aquipseudomonas fluorescens_A. Next base: position 263,850 of record NZ_JSAK01000002.1, read on the forward strand.
CGAAACCCTCACCTTTTGGATAGCCGCCGAGCAGCGCTTCAGGCATCACCACCAGTCCGGCGCCGGACTCGATGATCTCGCTTTCATACGACAGGATCTGCTCCAGGGTCTCGGCCTTGCCACCGGGCAAAGCGCCAATTTGCAGGGCTGCAACAATTGACTTGGGCATCGCGGTAACTCCGTTGGCATCAGGTATTGCTCATTCTCAAGCGCCACGGGATCATGAATAAAGCCCCGCCCACTGCTGAATGATATGAACCAAATGAATATCGCCGACATTGACCTCAACCTGCTGAAAGTCCTCGAAGCCCTGCATGAAGAGTCCAGCGCCAGCCGCGCCGCGTTACGTCTGGGCGTGACGCAATCGGCGGTCAGTGCGGCATTGCGGCGGTTGCGCGAAGTGTATGGCGATCAGTTGTTCGTGCGCACTGGGCGTGGGCTCGCGCCAACGCTCAAGGCCAATCAATTGAAACCGGTGGTCAGTGAGGCGCTGAACAAATGCCGGCAGAGCCTGGCGATGGTCGACCCGACTGCCCATCACTACGACGGCCGTTCCGTCACGGTCGGCATGTCGGATGATTTCGAAATTGCCTACGGTCGGCGACTGATCGAAGAAATTGCCAACTGCGCACCGAAGTTGCGGCTGATCTTTCGCCAGACCCACAGCCAGATCGTCGCCCAGGCCTTGATGGAACGCAGCATCGATCTGGCGATCACCGCCGGCGGGTTTGCCGAGCGCTTGCTCAGCCGTCAGGTGCTGGGTGAAGGAAATTACTTGTGTCTGGTCGATCCGCGCAGTCTGTCCGAGGGGCAGCAGACCATCAGCCTTGAGGAGTTTGTCGCCCGTGAGCACATCCTCGTGTCGTCGGGCGGTTTTATCGGTATTACCGACGAGGGCTTGGCGGCAATAGGCTTGAGTCGGCGGGTCTGTGCCTCGACCACACACTTTGCAGCGTTGCCGCATTTGCTCAAGGGCAGTGACGCAGTGGCGACCATTCCGGCGCATGCGGCGCGAAGCATCGCGGCACTCACTGGTTTGGCGCTGCTGCCCTGCCCTCTGGCCTTGCCGCGCTACCCGATCGAACTGGGCTGGCGCACCAGCACCCAGCTCGATCCGGTGGTGTTGAAAGTGCGTGAGGCGATCGTCGCAAGCTTTCTGTAGGAGCTGCCGCAGGGGGATTTATTTGCTGGCGGCCATCAGGCGATTGACTTCACTGCGCACCATGTTCGAGAACTCCGGCGGCGACATGCCATCCAGTTCGGCACGGACCCACTCGGCCCATTTGCCTTTGCGCTTGGCGCGCTCACCAAACAACCGTGCGGCCTCGCCCTTGGCTTTGCCCAGGTTGTTTTGCCAGAGTTCGAACAGACGGGATTTCTCGTCCTCAAGCGCAGCGCGCTCGGCAAGGGGTTTGTCGGCCAGATTGAAGCTCATGGGAATTTCCTGCTGCGTAAAATAGGCGACATCTTACACTGTAGGACGAATCGTCCTGCTCTGGATTTCTTCGGAAGTGGGCCGACGCGCGAAATCGCTGCAACTTTTTCAAGTGCGGCGGACTCCATTGTTCACTGTCCACTTAACTGCAAGGAGTACTTTAATGGCCCGTAGAACCGCCGCACAGGCTGCCGAAGAACAAATCAAGGACCAAGCCTTCAGCGAATTGCAGGCTCTGATCGAAGAGTCGGAAAAACTGCTCAAAAGCAGTGCCTCACTGGTCGGTGAGGAAGCGGAAACACTGCGTGGGCAAATCGCCCTGAAACTCCAGCAAGCCCGGGACTCGGTGACCAGCGTCCGTGACCGTACCAAACCAGCGGTCGAAGCCACTGAGTCGTACATCGGCGGACATCCTTGGCAAACCGTGGCCGTCTCAGCCGGTTTCGGCCTGGTGGTCGGATTGCTGCTGGCACGCCGCTAATCCACACCCACAAATTTGTAGGAGCCGGCTTGCTGGCGATGGCGTTCTTGAGGACGCCATCGCCAG
>NZ_JSAK01000002.1:265842-365042 GCF_000802965.1 Pseudomonas fluorescens
AAGCCGGCTCCTACAGGGGTGAGAATTGCCTGCGCAAATTCAGAGCCCGGCCAATTCCCGCAGATCCGCCATCGTCTGTTCATCCAGCGCAATACCATTGGTTTGCGACTTGGCGCGCTGATGATGGCGACGATCACCCGGCAAGCGCTTGAGCCCCACGCCGTGCATCTGCCGGACCAGTTCCTGACTACGCTCGGCAAAACTCTGGCCAGCGGCTTTGCTCGGATCAATCACAATCAGTAGCTGACCGGTCCACGGTGTCTTCGCGCCGGGATGGTTTTTCCAGTCGAACTCGAACGAAAAATTCCCGCCAGTCAACGCCGCCGCCAGTAGCTCGACCATCATCGACAACGCCGAGCCCTTGTGACCGCCGAATGGCAACAACGCGCCACCTTCGAGAATCGCTTTCGGGTCCTGAGTCGGCTGACCGAGGCCATCCACCCCCATGCCCGGTGACAGACGTTCGCCCTTGCGCGCGGCGATCTGCACGTCGCCATGGGCGATGGCGCTGGTAGCCAGGTCGAAAACAATCGGCTCACCGTCGGCCCGAGGCGCGGCGAAAGCAATCGGATTAGTGCCGAACAGCGGTCGATCCGCACCATGGGGCACCACGCACGTCATGCTGTTGACCACGCTGAGCGCCACCAATCCTTCATAGGCGAAAGGCTCCACGTCCGGCCACAACGCCGCGAAATGGTGCGAGTTTCGAATCGCCAGTACCGCGATGCCCGCACTGCGGGCCTTTTCTACCAGCAACGACCGTGCAGCAGAGAGGGCCGGTTGCGCAAAACCGTTCTGGGCATCGACCCGGACAAACCCCGAAGCCACATCCTCGACCACCGGCACAGCCTGGCCATTGACCCAGCCGCTCTTGAGCGTCGACACATAACCGGGGATACGGAACACACCGTGGCTGTGGGCGCCGTCGCGCTCGGCGCCGGCGCAGTTTTCGGCCAGCACCCGAGCGACGTCGGCCGAGGTGCCGTGACGCAGGAATATCTTCTCAAGCAATGCCGTCAACTCAGCGAGGGACAGGTTTTGCGAGACAACAGTAGACACAGAATCGCGTGGCGCAGACATCTGAAGCTCCAGACTAATTATTGGAGGGGGCAACAGCGTATGTAGAGCGCCGATTAACAACGCGCGGCGAGCAGCCTGTCAACTTTTAGATGAGCCAAAACGCGGACCAATGCGCTGCAGCTTTCACAAACGCTCATCGAATGGGTAGTAACTATCTACCACCTTCACCCGTCCGGGGCTTTTTAGTCTTGAGGATCCATTCACCGGCGCAGTTATCGGCGCCCCCGATAGAGACTCGACGATGCCCACACCTCCCCTGTTTTTCCTCGAGGCCTTGCAGTCTCCCGGACTCTGGAACGACCTCGGCAAAACCCACGGGCTGACGCAAAAGGATTTCGAATGGCTCGCTCATGTGGAACTGGTCACCCAGACTTTGCGCGGCCAACAGACGCCACCGATGCTCGCTGAAAAAATCCTGCTCAATGCGCAGGGGCTGCAAGCGACTCCCCTCGCTGGCAGCTTTGTATTGAGCCCCACCCCGGAAACCGACGGGATCATCGTCTACACCCCGTACGGTGGCATTCAGAAGTACCACAGTCGCGCAGCCTTGACTGAACAGCTGGGGCAGAGGCTGAACGAGGCGGACGAAGACAACGCTCTACTGGCGCTCATGTCGCTGGCCGAGCGCAAAGCCCTGGCAGCCAGCCACAACATCCGGGTGACCTATCAGGACATCGAGGGCGACGTATTCGAGGACCAGAGCGCTGCGATCGCACACAACCAGCAACTGAATGATCAAGCCATGCTGGTGGAGTTGCTGAAACTGCCCACCCTCGCCTCGTTGCTCAACGCCCTGCTGGACGAGTTGCTGCAGTCGTCCTTTCCAGGACTGGATCAAAGCAAGACTCAAGTCAATTTCTACACCGTGGCAGTCGCGAAGAATGCCAGCCAGGAAGGTGCTTCGATACGGCATTGGCACAGTTCCCTGACACTGAGCGAAGCGGTGCTGCGTTACTACCGTCATCAACGCTGGCTAACCGGGCAGACTCATGAGTTCTCCCATCCTAAAAGAAAGCCCGACAACAGCGACCAGCAAAAGTGGGAAAGCGCGGTCCAGACGGCTTCCCGCACACTGATCAGCCTGCTTTTCAAAGCACTGGAGAACTACTGGGACACAGCCGCCGTAGATGGCGCATCGCGCCGTGCGTTTTTCAGCCGGGCGATCCGTGAAAAGGCACGCGCCGATCTCCTGCTCAAACGCGAGGCTGGCATCATCAGCCCCGATCAAAGCATGGCCTTGCACGCAATGATTCAGCCGATCACCACGGGTACCAGACGCCCGACGCTGGAAACCGTGCGCCTGTGGCAACGCGAGGCTGATTATGTCGAGCTGGCGGGTTCACTGATGATCAGCCACACCAATGCTTACCTTTACACCCCAAGCCAAGGGCTTCAGGTGCTGAAGGACTATCAAGACCTTAAAGCCACGTTGCTGAGCAAGTTCAGCGCGGCCGGCCACGAGGATGAACTGTACGGTTTGCTGACACTGGAAGAACGTAACCGCTTTCTTGGCTTCCAACAGCCGCATGTCTCAGGGGAAGCCATTTCCGGCTCCATTTTCGAATCCCTGTTCGAGGCGATCATTAACAAACAACGACAAAACATCGAATATGCCCTGCAGGTTTTTCGACACAGCGATGGCAACGTGAACATCCACGCTCTGTTCGACAAGGCACTGGACATACGCAGCATGATCAGCGAGCGCCTACTGACGTTCGATACCCTTGGGCGCTGGACGACGCGGCCGGTACTGGAGGGAAACCAACAACCCTCAATTGTGCGGGCTGACATCGCCGCCGCCTACGCAAAGACCTTCAGCGATATCGAAACCCTGCTCGGCGAAGAATTCTCGGCCCAACCCTTCTCCTCGCTGGCGTTGCAACAAAACTACCTGGAGCAGATAAAGCCCAAACTGGCCCACTCCCTTTCCGTCGGGATCCGTGGGGAAGCCAGCCTGCGGGTGCTCGATGGTACTTTGGGAGAATCCGACCAGGCGATAATCGATACGGTATTGGATCCCGACCACCAGGATCGCAACAACCGCCGCGCCTATAAAGGGTTTAGGCCTGATGCCTATTCACTGGTCCTTGAAAGTGCCGGGCAGCGAGAGTTGCTGCCCTTGGCCAACTGCGTACTGCTAACCGAACGTGGCGGGCTCGATCCCCAGCATTCGGGACGGGCCATCTTGTGGACCGGCGCAGCAGGGTTTGAGGTCTTTGGTTCGGTCAGCAGCGTAACCAAGGCACTGAATCACCGTTTGCTCGATTCTCGCCGGCGCCTGGAGATGCTGGAAAATCTCAGCCCCGCCCGGCGGAACCTCCACACGCGTTATTCCCTTGGGCCCCTTCGATTGATAGAAGGCAATATCCTGCAGCGACTTGCGCAGTTGTCAATTGAGCACTTTCTGGCCGCCTGCGAACTCATTCGTTCTGGCAAGCTTGAGGAAGCCAAACAAAAAAAAGCGCTCAGCGACCTGGTGAAGATGGGTATCGACACCAACTTGCGCAGAGCCAGGCAAATATCCAAGGCAATATCCCGCCAACAGTCCCTGCCCGCCTGGCTCGGCATGGCCCCGATTAAAGAACAGCAAATGCACATCGAACTGCTGGAGCAATACCGCAACAGCGTGACCGATGACAAAGACTACCTGCACGGCATACAAACGCTATCGGAGTATACCCACGACCGATTGAAGTCATTGCTCGCCAGCCGATTCCCCGACGAGTCACTCGCCCCCGACGAGATCGAAATCACCCCCGACCTGGCGTTGGCCGGGCCATCTCGGACCCTGACTGAATTTGCACTGAATCACTTCAACATTGGTCAAGGTACTGGCTTCAAGATTACCTCGACCACCGCGAAAACCCTGCCTGAGCGGCTGAACGAGGAGAGCGTCCGACAACTTTTGCAGTCTCTGAACATCCATGACGATTATGCAAAGTCAGTGGCAAGTAAATTGACGGGTGCAGGAACAGACGTCGACAGCCGAAAACTGCGTTTTTTTCGACAGCTACCCTGGCAATTGTTACAACATGCCCACACGCTGAAATTGCAGCAACAACTTTCCCCCAGCGCCTTCGACCTGATCTGCCAAGTGCTGGATATGCCTGATGCCTTCGCCCGTGCGGCGGTAAAAGGCGCCCACGCCATCGTCAGGCCGCTTGAGTTGCTCAAGACTGCGGGTGCCGCAGCCATTAAAGCCCTCGGGCTTTATTTGATAAGCCCCGGCGCCGGACATTCCGGGTCCCACGTCCTGTATTCGCCTTACCACAGCGGTTCGATTTTCAGCGAGTTCGAGAACGAGGCCGGTGTTGTTGCCGCGATAAATACGCCTGGGCCACTCCAGGATCTGGTTATTCGGCGCCTCCCCGAAAATCAACAATCGGTATTCACAAACCTGTTCAAGACGACTGTCGGAGAAGTGAGCGAACTCACCCTCGCGTCTTCGCCCATTGGCGGTAATCTGCTGAGCCAGTTGTACACTGACAATGCCAGCGTTCTGGAGCAGTTACTCGGCAGTCGCACCAAAACGGCCGGACAGTCTGACTGGGAAGCGGCCAAACATCTGTTCAGCTCCGGCATCAAGCTGTTTTCCCATCTGCTCCCGGGCAAACTCGCTTATGTGCAGTTTTTGTGGCAAAGCTTCAAAGACTACGAAGACTCCGCCGAAGCATTGCAGGATCACCATTGGACACGGGCCTTGGAAAGTTTTATTACCGGGACGGTGCAGATGGTTTCGCTGGGGCGCTTGTCGCTGGAGGAAGAGCTCGTTCCATCTGCGGAAACGACCGACACAGCGCCGGTCGCAACCAAGGTAACAGAACCACAATGGTCTCAACTCAAGCCAACTTCACCGGTGCGCACGTCATTACAGTCTTTTGAAACACCGACCATCGCCTTGAAAGACCTGAGTAAGGACAAGGACGATGAAACTTACCTCGATCCGGTCAGCAAACAGCGCTATGCCCCAATCGCAGGAAAGGTTTATCCCGTGGATAAACCCGGTGCGGTGTGGCAAATCCGCAACGCCAAACTGAACGGCCCCTCTCTCGTGACCACGCCCACCCGAAAACTGGTGATCGACCCCGACGTGCATACCGTGCATTACGGAAAAGCCCTGTCAAAAATGCAGAACCGCTATGTGACCAGCCACGAGGTCAATCAGGTTCTGAACATCGAAGCGCGGGGCATGCAGGAAATTCGCGCCAACCACCCGGAAAAGGCGCGCATGATCGTGCAGGCCATCGACATGGCACGCTATTACGCGTTCAACAGCCTGCACAATCTGGCGCAACAAAGTCGCCTGACCCCCGGTACGCGCCTGGACACCTTCCTCAAGCGTTTTTTTGATGTCGGTAGCGTTGACGCTGGTTTGATCGAAAAAATCAAACAAGCCATCCTGCCTGTCTGTAACGCGCTGGTGGACCCCGACGAAGACTTGATGAACACCGAGCGGTTTGTCGTCGGTTCAAACAAATATGCAACCTCCCCTATGATCGCTTTCGTCGTGGAGCGGGACTTAGGGAAGAATGTGCATTTCACCGAAAAATTCTTCGATCAACAGCTCGATTGGTACAAATCGTGTTTAACCGAACCGTTCAACGTCGACGGCCACAGCCAGGCCTCCACGCTTATTCATGAGTTTTCCCACCTTTTTTCAAAGACCGTGGACATTGCCACACTGGAGGCTCGTCGGCCATTCAGCGATCTCATCACGCCAATCACCGGATTCGGCCAAGCGATGAAGCGAACTCAGGTGGAATTCCAGCGAGAGGCACTGTCCCTGGCGACACCACGGGAAGAACTGTTCGCTCGCTGGAATGACTCATTGCAAAAATGGGTCAGCCTGGATTCGATTCCAGGTTCGTACCACGTGGGCGAGGAAATTCTCAATGTCACTGGCGCCATGACAATGGCAGCGGCACGCGACGCCTTTTTGAGTTCGGAAAACCCTGACAAGCGAATCGACATCATTCTGCGCAATGCCGACTCTATTGCGTTTCTGATCTGCGAAATGGGCCGGCAACTGGACCCGGTGCCTGCCTCTTCCACTTGAACTTCATAATAAGTGCGCAGATCCGGGGATCTGCGCATGACTCTCAATTCACGCACGTCATGAACTCTGCCCGGGTCTGTGTTTTCACCGTTTAAAATTAAAAAAATACACTTTGATGGGTAATTGCCATGACCGATGTTCTCCCCGCCTTCTCCCAAAGGTTAGAATGCGCAAAACCAGGATGAGTCAATGACCGACAATTCTCTCTCGCAAGCCGAATATGACGCTATCACCGATGCCGCCGCGCACTGGTGCATGCGTCTGCACGCCGAAGATTGCACCGAGCAGGAGCGCCTGGCGTTCGAACAGTGGCTGGATGCTCACCCGCTTCATGCGTTCGAATACAAGGCCATGCTGGAAATCTGGGAGGTCGCGGGGGATTTGCCACGCCCGGAAACAACGGGCGTGCCGATGGTCCGCGCCAAACCCCAGACGCCTTGGCGCACCTTCGGCATGGCCGCCGCGGTGTGTGCATTGGCGTTGCCCTTGGCAGCCTACAGCGGCTGGAACCTGGGTTGGTTACCCGACTCGTACCAGCACTTCGAAGCGACCAACAATGTCCGTCAGGTCACCCTCAAGGACGGCACTCAAGTCGAACTGAACCTGGGCAGCGAGCTGACGTACAGCAACTACAAGGATCGGCGTCAGGTCAGCCTGAAAAAGGGTGAGGCGTTTTTCAGCGTCACTCACGACACCAGCCATCCATTCGTCGTCAAGGCGGCCGAAGGCAAAATCCGCGTTACCGGGACCCAATTCAACGTCTGGATGTATGAAGACCAGGTGAAAGTGAACCTGATTGAAGGCTCGGTGCTGGTCAGCAGCAATGATGATTTGCCGGGAGACGGCTTGCGACTCGGTCCTGCGATGCAGGCAAGTTATCGTCATGGCGATTACATTCCGCGCATCAGCCAGACCTACGACAACGACAATTCGCTGGCCTGGCTCAACGGCAAACTGGTGCTCGATGATCTGGCGTTGCACGACGCGCTGCCATTGATCAACCGCTATCTGGAAACCCCGTTGCTGGTTGCCGACAACAGCACCGGCGCGATCCGTATCGGCGGGATCTACAACATCAAGGAACTCAACACCCTGGTAGCGACCCTGCCCAAGGTGCTGCCGGTCTATTTGACCCGCAACAAAGAGGGCAACCCGGTCCTTAACTCCATTCCGGTGCAACCCCCGAAAAGCTGAAGGCCGCGACCCTGACGGGGGCGGCCTTCATTCTTTGTTCAAACACAATCGCTCTTACTGTGCGGCCACGGTCCCGGCCTTCTCATCCTGCTCGCGTATTGTTTGCGCCTGATACTGCGGATCGGACGTGATCTGCTGTTCAGTGAAAGGCAACACACTCAGCTGCTTCTTCGAAAATGCCAGCGTCTGATCCCGGGAATACTTCGAGGACGGGTCACTGGACAGCGAGAACGCCAGCAACCCTTTAGCCTGCGGGCCTTTCTCATCGAACGTCACCACTTGCAAATAGCTTGTTCCGCTGACGACTTCGCGCTTGCCGTCGGATCGAGGCACGCTCTGAATCGCGTTGTAGACGCCCAGCGCACCCGGACCACCATGAATCGGGGTTTGCTGACCACCACTGCTGACCACCTGAATATCACCCCAGCGGCTGCTCTTCTTCAGCCCTGATGCATTGACCCGCTCTACCGAGGCCAGCATCGCCTGACGAAGCGCGGTCGCCACTTCCGGACGATCTACCGCGAGGCCACGCGGGGTATGCTGCGGGTCTTGCGGATCAAACGGGACGCGCCAGACGTCGGGCGCCTGTTCCAATGGTTCCATCACATTCTGGAAGTGCACAAAGCCCAGACCGCTGTCCAGATTCGCCTTGCGATCCCAGGCCTTGAGGCTGGCACACAACGGCGCCAGGGTTTTTCCATCGCCCCCCAGGCCATCCGCGCAGAATTGCAGCAGATCCGGCATGACTTGCGCCGCCTGATACACCTGATCGTCCATCACCATGTGTTGCAGATCCACCGCCGCGATCGCGCCAGCCTTGGTCAGCGAGCTCAAACGATCCAGGGCAAAACGCGAGCGCAGGCCCAACGGCTGGCTGTCCTGACTGATCAGCGGCGAGAAACCGGTGAGTGGCTGCGCCGGGTTGGCCATCCACGCCGAATCGTTGGAGTGCTGCACAAAATCCTTGCGCAACAGCTGTGGCAACTTGTCCGCTGCATAAATGCCTTTCTGCGCGGCTTGAGGGTCGATGTCCCAGGCGCAGGCGCTGTTCGAGCCGTCGAGGACGATCAACTGCAAGCCAATTCGCGGATCGCTGCACTGCGCGAGCTTCTCGGCACTGACGTTCGGCACCACCGAAAGGTTCATGTACAGCGTTTGCCCCTGATCGTCCGCCGCCAGGGTGTTCACCCACGGGATACCCTGGATTTTGTGCACCGAATCCTGGAATGCCTTGAGGCTGCCGGCTCGATTCATGGCGTACCACTGCTGCAAGACCCGGTCATTGTCCAGATTGGCGTCGCGCAAGCTGTAGGCAAACTGGTTATCCCAATCCAGTTTTCCGGGCCACTGCACGATCGGGCCGAATTGAGAGCTGTAGACCACATGGGAAACGGCTTTGACCGAACCATCGGGCTGCTTCATATCAACCGTCAGGGTTTGCTTCTGCAGGGGCAAAGACTTGCCATCGAGCACGTAACGGGTCGGATCCTTGGGGTCCAGTTGCAGGCGATAGAGGGTGAAATGCTTGGACGAATCCACGGTGTGGGTCCAGGCCAGGTGCTGGTTGAAGCCAATATTGATCACCGGCAGGCCAGGCAATGCGGCGCCCATCACGTCCAGTTTGCCGGGAATGGTCAGGTGCATCTGATAGAAGCGCATCCCGCCCAGCCACGGAAAATGCGGGTTGGCCAGCAACATGCCACGTCCGTTGAAAGAACGGTCGCTGCCCACCGCCACCGCGTTGCTGCCGCGATCAAGGGCGAAACGTTGCATGCGCGAAGCGGCTACCTGGAACGTTGATGGCTCGCCAGTGATGCGAGCAACCGCAGCCGGCGGTGTGGCACCCGCCAAGGCTTCGGCGAACTGCCCAACCCCGCCTTCGACCAACAGACGACGAGTCAGCTTGACCAGATCCGTCGCAGTGATTTCACGCACCCAGTCGCCCTGGCACTGCTGCGGCAAACCCTCGGCCCGACGCTCTGTCAGCAAGCGGTTATAGCCAGCCACGTAGCCTTCAACCAGCTCACGCACTTCGGGGGTTTGCGCTTGCCAGAATGCGTCAACGGCCTGCGGGGTGTTCAACCAATTGAAAAACAGATCGCTGACGCGGTTTTCGCGCTCCTCGACAGTGAACTGGTCCGGGCCGAAAAACCGTGAGCGCTGACCGTTCACCGTAACAATCTCGTTAGCCAACAAACACAGGTTATCCTGAGCGTAGGCATAGCCGATTCCGTAACCGAGCCCGCGTTCGTTTTCGGCACGAATATGCGGCACGCCGAAACTGGTCCGGCGGATATCGGCACTCGCCTGCTCCGGCTGATTGCGCGCATTCGCCGCAAGACTCAGCCCCAGAAACAGACCCGCCAGGCTCATCCTGGTCAATTGGCTGGAAATAATCACACTCGCTCCTGATCGAAAAACGATGGTCACAGTTCTGCGTACTGACACGCACTGCGCATCCTTTTAGGGACGAAGCACACGGAAAAAATTTAGGAGACAGGAGCGCCATTCTGCGGCGTCTGACAGGTTGGTCACGCAATGATGACGAAATTTCTACATTTAAATCTTCATGATTTGCGTGGCTCATACGTCTTGTTACGTAAGAGCGCCCAATTTTTTCTGATCAGGCTCGGAAAAGGAGTTTTGCCATGTACAACTCGCAACTGCCAACGGACGGTAGCAACGCGCCAAAGAGCCCTTCCATTGGGGTCGGTGTTTTTGACCAGCGTACCGAGCGCCACGGTAACGAGCGGATCCGCTTCCTGCTCAAAAGCTTTGGCCTGCGAACCAGCCTGATTCGTCTTAAAGTCATCGACGCCTTGCTGACGGCCGCTGAAAGCGACCGCAGCCTGGGCGTGCGCGGCGTGCACACTCAGTTGCTGGAGCTGGATATTCCCCTGTCCTTCCTGAGTGTGCGCGAAGTGTTGAAACGCCTGTGCAGCGAAGGCGTGATTGTCCTCAATCCGGACAAAAGCTACAGCCTCGACCCACGGGCCGCTGCCATGCTGCAACATCACTGATCAAGCCCTGGCTATTGCTCAGGGCTTGACCTTGCGGCGCATCACGCCATTGACGACGACCACGACCACCGCCACGCCAATGGCGATGTACTGGAACAGTTTTTCGCTGATGACGCCGGCGTTCTGCAAATACGACAGGCCAAACATGATCCCCAGCACCACGAGGGAGATCAGAATCGAGTATTTCAAACGTTGCGACTGGGTCATTAGCATTTCCTGAATGTAAGCCTGAACCTGAATAAATGTACCCGATTGAATGCCAAACACTGTGGCGAGGGAGCACGCTCCCTCGCCACAGGTTGATCAGCGATGCAATCGGAGGCTCATGTTACAGCCGATGAAGCTTTTTGGCTTCACTACGGCAATAGCCCCGCCAAGCTGACAATCTTGTCATGTCCCCCTCATCTGCCTGACAGCTTTGATCTACGATGATAGAGCTGCACGGTTCTGTATCACTTCGAAACACTCCTTGAATGTCTGGCTGGCAAAACCGGTCAGAATGCTTTTTTTCGCCCGCAATCCGAGACCCATTCCGACATGCGAACCTCTCTGCGTCTAACCGTCCTGAGCGCCCTGTTCATTTCATCCCTGGCCCAGGCCGCCGACCTGATCCCCATCGAAGTCCACCGCGACGCCAATTGCGGTTGCTGCAAAAAGTGGATCAGCCACCTGGAAGCCAATGGTTTCAAGGTCGAAGACCACGTCGAAACCAACATGAGCGAATTCAAGCAACAACACGGCGTGCCACCGCGCCTGGCGTCCTGCCATACCGGTTTGATCAACGGTAAATTCGTCGAAGGCCATGTTCCGGCCGATCAGGTATTGGCGCTGAGCAAGCGCAATGACCTGTTGGGCGTCGCCGCTCCAGGCATGCCAATGGGTTCGCCCGGCATGGAAATGGACGGCATGAGCGACGCCTATCAAGTGATCGGCCTGAAAAAGGACGGCACGGATGTCGTGGTGGCGGACTACCCCGCCCATTGATTTTTGGCGCTTACCTCGGCTTGTTTCTGGCGGCTTTCGGGGCCGCGACCTTGCTGCCTCTGCAATCCGAAGCGGTGCTGGTGGGGTTGTTGCTCAGCGGCAAGTATTGGCTGTGGTCGCTGCTGGCGGTGGCGACGCTGGGCAATGTGCTCGGCTCGCTGGTGAACTGGTGGCTGGGGCGCGCCATCGAGCGCTTTCAGGACCGACGCTGGTTCCCGGTGAGCCCCAAGCATCTTGAAAAAGCCCGGGGTCACTATCAACGCTATGGGCACTGGTCTTTGCTGCTGAGTTGGCTGCCGGTGATCGGCGATCCGCTGACCCTGGTGGCCGGTGTCATGCGTGAGCCGCTGGGTCGTTTCCTGCTGATCGTGACCCTTGCCAAAGGCGCCCGCTATGGCGTGCTCGCAGCGGCTACATTGGGCTGGATGGGTTGAACCAACCGTCATTGCGCTTGCCTGTTTAATGTCGCCCTAATCATGCCGATCCAGCATCGACGGATTTTCAACGGAGTTCACCTATGCACCCTACCCTTTCCCGCTGGCTGCCTGGATTGCTGCTGACCGCTGCGCTGCCAGCCATCGCCGCCGAAGGCCCGGCCTATGGTCCGGAGCTGCAAGGCTTCGAATATCCCTACACGGTCAAGCATTTCGCCTTTGAGTCCCAGGGCAAATCCCTGCAAATGGGTTACATGGACGTTGCCGCCCATGGCAAGGCGAACGGGCGCAGCGTGGTGCTGATGCACGGCAAGAACTTCTGCGGTGCTACCTGGGAAACCTCGATCAAAGCCTTGAGCGACGCCGGTTACCGGGTCATTGCTCCGGACCAGATCGGTTTCTGCACCTCCAGCAAACCGGACCACTATCAGTACACCTTCCAGCAACTGGCGAGTAACACCCAGCAACTGCTCAAAGCCCTGGGCATCCAGAAGGCCAGCCTTCTCGGGCACTCAACCGGCGGCATGCTCGCCACCCGTTATGCGCTGCAATACCCCGATCAGGTCGAGCAACTGGCCTTGGTCAACCCCATCGGCCTGGAAGACTGGAAAGCCCTCGGCGTGCCCTACCGCAGCGTCGATCAATGGTACGAACGTGAACTCAAGCTCAGCGCCGACGGCATTCGTACCTATGAACGCAACACTTATTACGGCGGCCGCTGGAAGCCCGAGTTCGATCGCTGGGTAGACATGCTCGCGGGTCTGAACAAAGGCCCGGGGCATACCCAAGTCGCGTGGAACTCGGCACTGATCTACGACATGATTTTCACCCAACCGGTTTTTTACGAATTCCAGAACCTGAAAATGCCAACGCTGTTGCTGATCGGCACGTCCGACACTACCGCTATCGGCAGTGATATCGCATCGCCCGAGGTCAAGGCGAAAATCGGTCATTACGACGTGCTCGGCAAACAAGTGGCGAAACTCATTCCCCAGTCGACACTGGTCGAATTCCCCGGCATGGGCCACGCGCCGCAGATGGAAGAGCCGGCAGAGTTTCACAAGGCGTTGCTTGACTGGCTGAACAAAACCAATCCCGTGCATTAATGAGGTAAGGCTGATGGCGGTGCAGATCGCAGTAATTGACGATTGGCAGGATGTGGCGCGTAACGTGGTCGACTGGTCGTTGCTGGACGACATCGGCCAGGTGAGTTTCGTCCATGACTACCCCGCCGACAACGAAACCCTGGCCCAGCGCCTCGGGGCCTTCGAAGTGATCTGCGTAATGCGCGAGCGCACCCGGTTCGATGCGGACCTGCTGGGGCGACTGCCGAACCTCAAGCTGCTGGTGACCGGCGGCATGCGCAACGCTGCACTGGACTTCAAAGCCGCCGCCGCGCTGGGCATTCAAGTGTGTGGCACCGACAGCTATAAACACGCCGCCCCGGAACTGACCTGGGCGCTGATCATGGCCGCCACCCGCAATCTTGTGGCGGAGGCCAACGCCTTGCGGTCAGGTGTCTGGCAACAAGGGCTGGGGGGCGACTTGCATGGCAAGACCCTGGCGATCCTCGGCCTGGGCAGCATCGGCCAGCGTGTTGCACAGTTCGGCCAGGTGTTCGGCATGCGCGTGATCGCCTGGAGCGAAAACCTCACGGCTGAACGGGCGGCCGAGTTCGGTGTGACCTATGTCAGCAAGCAGGAACTGTTCGAACAGGCCGATGTGTTGTCGGTGCACCTGGTGCTCAGCGACCGCTCCCGCGGGCTGGTTGATGCCGAGGCACTGGGCTGGATGAAGCCCACGGCGCTGCTGGTCAACACCGCGCGCGGGCCGATTGTCGATGAAGCGGCATTGATCAAGGCATTGCAGAAACGACGCTTGGCGGGCGCGGCGCTGGATGTGTTCGATGTCGAGCCGTTACCGCCCCAACATCCATTCCGCACGCTGGAGAACGTGCTGGCCACGCCGCACGTCGGGTATGTCAGCCAGCAGAACTATCACTTGTTCTTCTCTCAAATGATTGAGGACATTCAGGCCTGGGCCGCCGGGCAGCCGATCCGTCTGCTGACCTGACGACCCCTTCCCTTGTAGGAGCTGTCGAGTGAAACGAGGCTGCGATCTTTTGATCTTGCTCTTAAACATCAAAGTCAAAAGATCGCAGCCTCGTTTCACTCGACAGATCCTACAGGTTCCACAGGCTCCCACATTTGCACCAGCCCGATTAATGCACCGCAACGGTGCATTACAACTGTTCACCCACGCACACTGATGTGACAGTTCCGCCTCTTTTTCAGCCATTTTCATAAAAAAAACTGCACTTCGTCGGTGCGATTGCCCTCCAATCCGGCACGCCCGTACCTCGTTAAACCGATTGTCGAACAATTTTGCCATCCGAGCTTTACCGCTCTAACTTCTGGCCTAGACTCAGTTTCGCGGGGTAAAACCGGCTGGTCACAAAGTGGAAAAATAATCGAAACTTTTGCTCCGCGTGATCGGTCGACTGAAAGGCAGGTGTGTTGCGACTGGTGCAATCTTTGCAATGGCTCATCCACCCAATCTGCTTCAGCGCATTTGGGCAGCGCTTTGCTCACCGATGCGTAGCGCTTTTGCGCCCGGCCACAGGAATTGGCCACGAAACACCGTTTGCCAGACCTAAAGAATTAGATCAACAACACGGGAGATTCATATGACCAGTGCGGCTTTAGATATTCAGGGAGAGCGTGCTCATCAACATGTCGGCGAATCGAGCGTCGTCAGTGCTCCCACTGCCCAATCGGTCAGCGTTCCCGTCACCAAGACGCTGACACCGGTTGCCAGTCAGAATCCCAACAAGAAAAAAGTGTTGTTTGTGACCTCGGAGATTGCCGATCTGGTGAAAACCGGCGGCCTGGGCGACGTCTCCGCCGCGCTGCCACGGGCCATGGCCCAACTGCATGATGTGCGGGTGCTGATCCCCGGTTATCCGCAAGTGATGCATAGCGAAAACCCGATTCATATCATCGGCGAACTCGGCGGCCACGCCGCGCTGCCACCGTGCAAGATCGGGCGCATGGACATGCCTGACGGTCTGGTTATTTACGTGTTGATCTGCCCTGAACTCTACGAGCGTGAAGGTTCGCCCTACGGCGCCAACAACGGTCGCGACTGGCCGGACAACCATATTCGTTTCGCCCGCCTGGGCCTGGCGGCCGCCGACATCGCCGCCAACCTCGCACAAATTCACTGGTGCCCGGATCTGGTGCACGCCCATGACTGGCCGGCCGGTCTGGCGCCCGCCTACATGCACTGGCGTGGTCAGCGCACTCCGACGCTGTTCACCATTCATAACCTGGCGTATCAGGGCGTAACCAGCCTGGGCTCGTGCCCGGAACTGGGCATCCCCCATCACGCGTTGCAACAGGAAGGCATGGAGTTCTACGGCAAGATGTCGTTCCTCAAGGCCGGCATGGCCTATTCGAGCCACATCACCACCGTCAGCGCGACCTACGCCCAGGAAATTACCACCCCGGATTTCGGCTGCGGTCTCGACGGTTTCCTCGCCGCCAAGACCCAGCAAGGCCTGCTCAGCGGCATTCCCAACGGTATTGATGAAAGCTGGGACGCTGCCACCGATCCGCACCTTTTCTGCCCATTCAAAATTGGCGATTGGGACGGCAAAGCCGTCAACGCCGCCCATGTGCGGGAGCTGTTCGGCCTGGAAGACTCCGAAGGCCCACTGTTTGCCGTGGTCTCCCGACTGGTCTATCAGAAAGGCCTCGACCTGACCGAAGCGGTGTCCGAGTACATCGTCAACAACGGTGGCCAGATCGCCATCATTGGCCGTGGCGAACCGGAAGAAGAACAAGCCATGCGCGAACTGGCCCTGCGTTTCCCCGGGCAGATCGGAGTGCGCATCGGCTTCAATGAAACCGACGCCCGGCGCATGTTTGCCGGCAGCGATTTCCTGCTGATGCCTTCGCGTTACGAGCCCTGTGGCCTGAGCCAGATGTACGCCCAGCGTTTCGGTTCGTTGCCAGTGGCACGCAACACCGGCGGTCTGGCCGACACCATTGAAAACGGCGTGACCGGTTTCCTGTTCGATGAATCCACGGTGGAGAGTTATCAGGAAGCCCTGAGCCGCGCATTCAAAGTCTTCGCCTTCCCTGGCCTGCTGCATGCCATGCGCTGCCGGGCGATGGCGGCGCCGTTCAACTGGTGCCAGGCGGTCGAACCCTACGCCGAACTCTATGAACAACTGGTGGCCAAGGCCTTGGGGAAATCGCACAAACAATAAGAGGTTTTTGAAATGCCGTTACGGACCCTTGAGACCTGGCCCCACGGCGCAACCAAACTGGACGCAGAACAAACGCAATTTGCGTTGTGGGCGCCCGATGCGTTTTACGTCAGTGTCGAACTGGAAAATGGACAATCCTTGCCATTGCTGCCTCAGGCCGATGGCTGGTTCGTGATCAACACCCGCTGCCCGGCGGGTACGCGATACCGCTACAACATCGACGGCGAACTGGAGGTGCCCGACCCGGCCTCTCGCGCCCAGGACGGCGACATCGGCCAACACAGCGTGGTGGTCGATCCACTGGCCTATCAATGGCAACACAGTACGTGGCTGGGACGTCCCTGGAACGAAGCGGTGATTTACGAATTGCACGTTGGTGCGCTCGGTGGTTTTGAAGCCGTCGAGCAGCAATTGGCGCGTCTCGTCAAGTTGGGTGTCACCGCGATCGAACTGATGCCCATCGCGCAATTTCCCGGTAACCGCAATTGGGGCTATGACGGCGTTCTGCCCTATGCACCCCAGGCGTCCTATGGTTCGCCCGAACAACTCAAGCATCTGATCGACACCGCCCACGGCCATGGCCTGGCGGTAATTCTCGACGTGGTCTACAATCACTTCGGCCCGGACGGCAATTACCTGCATCGCTACGCCAAAGGCTTTTTCCGCGAGGACAAGCACACGCCGTGGGGCGCCGCCATCGACTTCCGCCGGCGCGAGGTGCGGGACTTCTTTATCGACAGCGCCTTGATGTGGGTGCTGGAGTACCGGTTTGACGGCTTGCGCCTCGACGCGGTGCACGCCATCGAAGACCCGGACTTTCTCCAGGAGTTGGCAAAACGGGTACGGCAGCAAATCGACCCGTCGCGACACGTCTGGCTGATGCTGGAAAACGAAAAGAACCAGGCCAGCCTGCTGGAACAAGGTTACGACGCCCAGTGGAACGACGACGGCCACAACGCCTTGCACGTGCTGTTGACCGGCGAAACCGACGCCTACTACGCCGACTACGCGCAAAACCCCACCGAACAACTGGCACGCTGCCTGAGCCAGGGCTTCGTGTTCCAGGGCCACATCAATCGTCACGGCGAATCCCGCGGCGAGCCCAGCGGACATTTGCCACCCAGCGCGTTCGTGCTGTTTTTGCAGAACCACGACCAGATCGGCAATCGCGCCTTTGGCGAGCGCCTGCATCAACTGGCCCATCCGGATGCGTTAACCGCCGCCACCGCGTTGCTGCTGCTGTCGCCGATGATTCCGTTGATGTTCATGGGTGACGAGTTTGCCGCCGAGCAACCGTTTCTGTTTTTCACCAGTCACCACGGTGAACTGGCGGAACTGGTACGCGAAGGACGGCGCAACGAGTTTGCTGCGTTCAGCGCGTTTGCCGATCCGCATAAACGCGAACAGATCCCTGACCCCAACGCGCAACAGACCTTCGAAGCGTCTCGACCCGAGCTCAAGCCAACCCACCCATCGAGCCCGCATGATCTGTATCGCCGTCTGCTGCAACTTCGCCGCGAGCACATCGTTGCACATCTGCCCGGAGCCTATGCATTGGGGGCCGAAGTGTTGGCCAAAGGCGCAGTCAGCGCACGCTGGCGACTGGGCGATGGCAGTCAGCTGCGCATTGACCTGAACCTCAGCGACACGCCCGTGGTCCACACCCCACAGGCCGACGCTAAGCTGTTGTTTGAACACCCGGTGCAGTCAGCCGGCCTGTTGGAACAGGGCACGCTTGCCCCGTATTGCGCGCTAGTCAGCCTCACGGCCGCAGCCCCTTTGCTACCCCCGGATGGAGAGCGCCAATGAGTGATGCGCAACTGGAAATACTGGCCAGCCGAGCTGGTTTGGCGGTGGACTGGATCGACGCCAACGGCCGGCCGCAGAAAGTCGCTCCATCAGTGTTACGCGCGGTCCTGACCGGACTCGGCCACCCGGCCGGCAGCGCCCAGGAAATCGACGCCAGCCTGCTCGAATTGCAAGCGGTGCAACAGACGCGACACCTGCCGCCATTGATCACCGCTGATTTCGGCGTCGGTCTGAATCTGGCGCACTTCTTCGAGCCGCTGACACCGTGCGAGATCCACCTCGAAGATGGTTCGCGACTCAGCCTCAAACTGGATGCCGAGGCCGTTTTGCCGGGGCTGATTCCGGTCGGCTATCAACACGTCAACATTGACGGACAAAGCTTCACCCTGGCCGTGGCGCCCGCGCGCTGCTACAGCGTTGGCGATGCGGTGGACAGCCCGATCCCGCGCACCTGGGGCTTGAGCGTGCAGTTGTACTCCCTGCGCCGTCCCGGTGATGGCGGTTTCGGCGATACTCAAGCCCTGGAAGACCTGGCTCGAGTGGCGGGCGAACGCGGCGCCGAAGCGCTGGCGATCAGCCCGCTGCACGCCATGTTTGCCAACGATACCCATCGCTACAGCCCTTATTCGCCGTCCAGCCGTTTGTTTCTCAACAGCCTGTATTGCGCGCCGGGGGCGATACTCGGTGAGCGCGCGATGCGTACCGCCATCGACGCCACGGGTCTGGCCGCTGAACTCAAGCATCTTGAAGAACTGCCCCTGATCGATTGGCCTACCGCCGCCGAAGCCAAGCACCGACTGCTGCAAGCGCTGTACGAAGGTTTCGTTCAGGGCGAACACCCGCTGCACGCCGACTTCAGCAGTTTTCGCCATGCGGGTGGTGAAGCGCTGGAAAACCACTGCCGCTTCGAGGCCATTCAGGAAACCCGCGCCGCCCAAGGGCAAAGCCTTGACTGGCGCGAATGGCCCGAACAGTGGCGAAACCCGCGCAGCGCCGCCCTCGCCGAGTTCGCCGAAGAGAACGCCGGACGCATCGGCTTCTTCGCCTTCTGCCAATGGCTGATCACCCGATGCCTGGAGCGTGCGCAAGCCGCCGCCCGCAGCAGCGGCATGGGCATAGGCCTGATCGCTGACCTGGCCGTCGGTGCCGATGGCGGTGGCAGCCAGGCCTGGAGTCGTCAGGACGAATTGCTCGCTGCCCTCACCGTCGGTGCGCCACCGGATATTCTCAACCGCACCGGGCAGGGTTGGGGGATTTCCGCGTTCTCCCCCGAAGGTCTGGTGCGCAACGGTTTCCGCGCGTTCATCGAAATGCTCCGCGCCAACTTCGCCCACGCCGGTGGCCTGCGGATCGACCATGTCATGGGCCTGCAGCGCCTGTGGGTGATCCCCAACGGTGCACCGCCCGCCGATGGCGCCTATCTGTATTACCCGCTGGATGACCTGCTGCGATTACTGACCCTGGAGTCCCATCGCCATCAGGCCATCGTCCTCGGCGAAGACCTCGGTACGGTGCCGGACGGACTGCGGGAAAAACTCATTGCCCGTTCGATACTCGGCATGCGGGTGTTGCTGTTTGAACAGGACAACACCCATTTCAAACCGATCCTCGATTGGCCGGACAACGCACTCGCCACCACCAGCACCCACGACTTGCCCACCCTCAATGGCTGGTGGCATGGCCGTGATATCGACTGGAATGCGCGCCTCAGCCTGATTGATGCCAACGGTGAAATCGAATGGCGCCAGCACCGCGAACGCGAGCGCGAAGGACTGCGCCGGACGTTGAGTGAGGACCCGCAAAACTTTCGCGAAGAGTCCCATGAGACTGACCAAATCCTCGACGCCAGCGTGCGTTTCCTCGGCCATACCCGCGCGCCGCTGGTGCTGCTGCCGCTGGAGGATGCATTGGGCGTAGAACAACAGGCCAACCTGCCGGGGACCATCGATACTCACCCCAATTGGTCCCGACGTTTGCCCGGCAACAGCGAAGCCCTGCTCGATGACCCGGACGCCGCCCGGCGCCTGGAACTGCTCGCCTGTGCGCGGCTTCAGGCGGCCGAGCGTGACCAATGAATCCGGTCATGACACAACCGCTGCGGGCCACCCTGCGCCTGCAATTTCATAAAGACTTCACCCTCGACGATGCTGTGCCGCTGGTGCCCTACTTCGCTCGTCTGGGCATCAGTCACGTCTACGCTTCGCCACTGCTGAGCGCTCGCGCCGGCTCCATGCACGGCTATGACGTGGTGGACCCGACCACGGTCAACCCGGAACTCGGCGGCGAGGCAGCGTTGCGCCGTTTGGTCAGTGCGCTGCGCGAGCAGAACATGGGGCTGATCCTCGACATCGTCTCCAACCACATGGCGGTCGGCGGTAACGACAATCCGTGGTGGCTGGACTTGTTGGAATGGGGGCGCCTGAGCCCGTACAGCGAGTTCTTCGATATTCAGTGGCACTCACCCGACCCGTTGATGGAAGGACAGTTGCTGTTGCCGTTCCTTGGCAGTGACTACGGCATCGCGCTGCAGGACGGCACCCTGAAGCTGCGCTTCGATGAGCGCGGCGCGTTTTACGTCGAGCATTACGATCATCACTTTCCCATTTGCCCCAGCGATTACGGCGAGCTGCTCAAGGCCGAAGCCGAGCCGCTCAAATTGCTCGCGGACCGCTTCAGTACGCTGAGTTACCAGACCGACGCCCACAACCTGGCGCTTGCGTTAAAAGATGAATTACGCGAACTGGCCAGCCACCCCGCGATCCTGCAAGGCATTGAGCACAACCTGGAAGCCTACGACTCGCTGACCAGCGAAGGCTTCCAACGGCTGCACAACCTGCTGGAGCGACAAAGTTATCGCCTCGCCAGTTGGCGCACTGCCGCGGATGACATCAACTGGCGGCGGTTTTTCGATGTCAACGAACTGGGCGGTTTGCGCGTAGAACGCCCCGCCGTGTTCGAGGCGACCCACGCGAAGATTTTCCAATTGGTGGCTGAAGGGTTGATCGACGGCTTGCGCATCGACCACATCGACGGCCTCGCCGACCCGCGAGGCTACTGCCGCAAATTGCGGCGTCGGGTCGACAGCCTGGCACCGGGTCGGCACCTGCCGATCTACGTCGAAAAAATCCTCGGGGAAGGCGAAACCCTGCACCGCGACTGGTCGGTGGACGGCACCACCGGCTACGAATTCATGAATCAGTTGTCGCTGCTGCAACACGATCCTGAGGGCCAGCAAAACCTGAGTGAAGTCTGGCAGCGCTACAGCGAACGCCCGGCCGACTTCCGCCAGGAAGCGCAACTGGCGCGGCAGCAGATCCTCAATGGCTCGCTCGCCGGGGATTTCGAAAGCGTCGCCCAAGCCTTGTTGCAAGTAGCGCGGGATGACCTGATGACCCGTGACCTGACGCTCGGCGCGATCCGTCGAGCGTTGCAGGAACTGATCGTGCATTTCTCGGTGTATCGCACCTACATCAGCGCCCTTGGGCGTTCAGAACAGGACGAAGTGTTTTTCCAGCAAGCCATGGACGGCGCCCGGCAAACCCTCGGCGAAGCTGACTGGCCGGTGCTCGATTGCCTGGCCAATTGGTTGGGTGGCGAGCCTTGGCGCAAACGTCCTGCCGGTCGCCTGCGCAAGCGGCTCAAACATGCCTGCGTGCGCTTTCAACAACTGACTTCACCGGCCGCCGCGAAGGCTGTGGAAGACACCGCGTTCTATCGCTCGGCGGTGTTGCTGTCACGCAATGATGTCGGTTTCAGCACCGAGCAATTCAGTGCGCCAGTATCTGATTTCCATGAGGCCAACCTCCAGCGCCTGGAACTGTTCCCGGACAACCTGCTCGCCACCGCGACCCACGATCACAAGCGCGGCGAGGACACCCGCGCGCGCCTGGCGGTGTTGAGTGAGCGCAGCAAATGGTACGTCGAACAGATCGGCCTCTGGCACGCTCTCGCCCGTCCGTTACGCGACGATGACCAGATGCCGTCAGCCGGCGACGAGTTGATTCTCTATCAAGCGTTGCTCGGCAGTTGGCCGCTGGACCTGCGTCCCGATGATCAGCCGGCGCTTGAGGCCTATGCCCAACGCATCAGCCAATGGCAACGCAAAGCCCTGCGTGAAGCCAAGTTGCAGAGCAGCTGGAGCGCACCGAACGATGCTTACGAACAAGCGACCGAACGCTTCACCCAGCGCCTGCTGCTGAGCCCTGAAGGTGATCTGTTGCGCACTGCCCTGGCCAAGGTAGCCCGGACGATTGCCGTACCCGGCGCCCTCAATGGATTGGCGCAAACCTTGCTGCGCATGACCGTGCCGGGGGTGCCGGACCTCTATCAGGGCAACGACTTCTGGGACTTCACCCTGGTCGATCCGGACAACCGCCGCCCGGTGGATTACGTCAGCCGCCAACAGGCCTTGCAGCAAACGCTGGACCTGCCTGATTTGTTGGAGCACTGGCGCGACGGGCGCATCAAGCAAGCCTTGATTGCGCAGACGTTAAACACACGTGCCGAGCACGCCGAGTTGTTTCAACGTGGGTCTTACCAGGCCCTCGACGTCATCGGCAGCCAGGCACATCGGGTACTGGGCTTTGTGCGCGAATGGGAGGGAAAGCGCGCCATCGTCATCGTGCCGATCCGCTGCGCGGCGCTGCTGGAAAACAGTGCCGTGCCACACGTGGACGCGCCGCAGTGGGGCGATACCCGGGTCAATTTGCCGTTCATGAGCGCAGACGAAAATCTGAAGGGACTTTTTTCCAGCGTCACAGTCACAGAACACAGGGAGCTGATGATCAGCGCCGCGCTGGGGGATTTCCCGGTCAATCTCTTTATCCAAAACTAGCGACACTTGAGTTCAGTTCAGGAGCATTGCGATGAGTACCGACGATAAACGCATCCGCGAGTTTGCCTATCAGATCTGGGAGTCAGAAGGAAAACCCGAAGGTCAGGAAGCCCGCCACTGGGAGATGGCGCGCAAACTGGCTGAGGCTGAAGCGCTAGCGCCGAAAAAACCGGCGAAAGCCCCGGCCGGCAAACCAGCCGTCAGCAAGACCGCCAACGGCAAGGCAGGCGAGATCAAAGTGGCTGCGCCAAAGGCCAAATCCAAACCGGCTGCGGCTTCGTCCGTCATTCCTCCCGGGGAAAAAGCCGTCGAGAAAAAGCCCCGCGCCGCGCGAAAACCGCCTGCGGTCTGACTTTTTCCAGCTGTTGTTTTTACTCATTCCGTGGCGAGTCCGCTCGCCATTGTGAAAGCACTCGTCCTGAAAAAAATAACCTGTGGGAGCGAGCCTGCTCGCGATGACGGAACCAGATTCAACACATGTATTGCCTGACACGCCGCCATCGCGAGCAAGCTCGCTCCCACAGATTGCGGCGTATCTGTACCTCACTTTGCAGGAGCACCTATGACCAGTCCAAAGAAAGCCGCGCCAGCACCTCAAGCCGAGGCCTCGCGAATCCGGGAAGGCCTGCCCTTCCCGCTGGGTGCGACCTGGGATGGTCTGGGCGTCAACTTCGCCTTGTTTTCCGCCCATGCCACCCGGGTCGAATTGTGCATTTTCGACGACGCCGGCGAAGTGGAATTGGAACGTATCGAACTGCCGGAATACACCGACGAGATCTTTCACGGTTACCTGCCCGACGCCCATCCGGGCCTGATCTACGGCTACCGCGTGTACGGCCCGTATGACCCGGTCAACGGCCATCGCTTCAACCACAACAAACTGCTGATCGACCCCTACGCCAAACAACTGGTCGGCCAGTTGAAATGGTCCGAAGCTTTGTTTGGCTACACCATCGGCCACCCCGATGCCGACCTCAGTTTCGATGAACGCGACAGTGCGCCTTTTGTGCCCAAGTGCAAGGTGATCGATCCGGCGCATACCTGGGGCCACGATCACCGGGTCAGTGTGCCGTGGGACAAAACCATCATTTACGAGACCCACGTGCGCGGCATCAGCATGAGTCACCCTACGGTCCCCGAGAACGTGCGTGGCACCTTTGCCGGGTTGATGGTCGATGACGTGCTGGAACACATTCGCAAGCTAGGCGTTTCTTCCGTGGAATTGCTGCCGATCCACGCCTTCGTCAATGACCAGCACCTGCTGCACAAAGGCATGACCAATTACTGGGGCTACAACAGCATCGCGTTCTTCGCCCCTGACCCGCGCTACCTGGCCAGCGGCAAGATCGCCGAGTTCAAGGAAATGGTCGCGCACCTGCACGATGCCAATCTGGAAGTAATTCTCGACGTGGTCTACAACCACACCGCCGAGGGCAACGAGCAAGGCCCGACCCTGTCCATGCGCGGTATCGACAACGCCTCCTACTACCGCTTGATGCCCGACGACAAGCGCTTCTACATCAACGATTCCGGCACCGGCAACACCCTGGATTTGAGCCACCCGTGCGTACTGCAAATGGTCACCGACTCCCTGCGTTACTGGGCCTCGGAAATGCACGTGGACGGTTTCCGCTTCGACCTGGCGACCATTCTCGGGCGCTATCACGATGGTTTCGATGAGCGTCACAGTTTCCTCGTCGCTTGCCGCCAGGACCCGGTGCTGCGTCAGGTGAAAATGATCGCAGAGCCTTGGGATTGCGGCCCGGGCGGTTATCAGGTCGGCAAATTCCCGCCCGGCTGGGTGGAGTGGAACGACCGGTTCCGCGACACCGTGCGCGCCTTCTGGAAAGGCGACGACGGCCAACTGGCTGACTTCGCCGCGCGCATGACCGGCTCCGGGGAAATGTTCAATCATCGAGGCCGGCGCCCCTATGCCTCGCTGAACTTCATTACCGCCCATGACGGTTTTACCCTCAATGATCTGGTGTCGTACAACGACAAGCACAACGAAGCCAACGACGAGAACAACAAGGACGGCAGCAACAACAATCTGTCTTGGAACCACGGTGTCGAAGGCCCCACCGACGATCCGGAAATCAATGAACTGCGCCAGCGCCAGATGCGCAACTTCTTCGCCACGTTGCTGCTGTCGCAAGGCACACCAATGATGGTGGCCGGCGACGAATTCGCCCGTACGCAAAATGGCAACAACAATGCCTATTGCCAGGACAGCGAAATCGGCTGGGTCAATTGGTACGTGAGCGAAGAAGGCAAGGCACTGCTCAAATTCGTCAAACGCCTGATCAAGTTGCGCCTGGCCTACCCGATTCTGCGGCGCGGACGTTTTCTGGTGGGCAATTACAACGAGGACATCGGCGTCAAGGACGTCACTTGGCTGGCGGCGGACGGAAGCGAAATGACCACCGAGCATTGGCACGATGCGCACAACCGTTGTATGGGCATGCTGCTCGACGGCCGTGCGCAGGAAACCGGTATCCGCCGCAAAGGTGGCGATGCCACCCTGCTGCTGGTGGTCAACGCCCATCACGATGTCGTCAATTTCCTCCTGCCGGAAGTGCCCGATGGCGGTTTCTGGACCTGCATGATCGACACCAATCAACCGTCGATTCGCGGCCAGGAGCGCTTCGAATTCGGTCACGAATACTCGGTCACCGGACGGTCGTTGCTGCTGTTCGAATTGCAGCATGAAGAAGAGGAGTGACCGCTGCCGGATACACGGTCGATAAATATTGCAATTGAGCGCGCCCGGGACGCGACGAATACCCTGACATGAGCAATACTCGATGCGCGGCACTCCAGGGTTCGGAGTGCCGCGCTTCGTTATCAACCAGCCCGCGTGGCTCGCGTAACAAGGACGTAACCCCATGAAACCTGTTTCCATCAGTGAAAGCAGCGCCCCAGGGCAAATCTGGAACAGCGCCCCGCAACTCGAAAACATTCCGGTCATCAGCACTCAGTCTTTGGTCCCTGCGGGTGCGCGCGCGGTGGTGATTTCTGCGCATCCCGGCGATGAAGTGGTGATGTGTGGAGGTCTGCTGCAATTGCTCAGCGCCACCGGCCATCCCTTGCAATTGATATCGGTGACCGACGGCAGCGCCAGCCAACCGACTTCTGCGCACTGGTCGGAAAAACGCCTCAGCGTGTTTCGCTCCCAGGAAAGCGTCGAAGCCCTGCGTCGGCTCGGGTTGCCGATGCACAGCCTGAAATGGATTCGCGGCGGCTTCACCGACAACACCCTGGCCGAGCATGAGCAGGAATTGACGCAATTCATCAGCCGTTATCTACGCCCCGGTGACGTGGTGTTCAGCATTTGGTGCGAGGACGGCACGGGCGACCATGACGCTGTCGGTCGCGCCAGCGCCAATGCCGCGACCATCGCGGGAGCAACCATTAACGAAGTGCCGGTCTGGGCCTGGCACCTGGCGGCGCGGGATCACGCTTCAATCCCGTGGCATCGCGCGCGCAAAGTACGTTTGGACACCTGGACCGTCGCGCGCAAAAGCCACGCCACCCATGCTTATGCCAGTCAGCTCGATGGCGATCCGGCGATTGGACTTGCACCGCTGCTGCCGCCTGTGGTGCTGGAGCGGATGCGCTTGCCGTATGAGATTGTGTTTGTATGAAGATCAAAAGATCGCAGCCTGCGGCAGCTACATTGGAATGCGTTCTCCTGTAGGAGCTGCCGCAGGCTGCGATCTTTCGACGTCTCGACGAATCGCGCTGAACTGCCCGCCCCGCCATCAGTCGCATACATAAGCGACCCTGATTCAGAGGAGTAACAGTGACCAGTAATCCCAAGCGGCAGCCAGAAGCGTCAGTGCCGTTGAACACCCCGCCGGCCATTCACCGATTGCGCGTGCTGACGGTCAACACCCACAAGGGTTTCACCGCACTCAATCGACGCTTCATCCTCCCGGAACTGCGCGAAGCGGTGCGCAGCACATCAGCGGACCTGGTGTTCCTGCAAGAAGTGGTTGGCGAGCATGAGCGCCATTCCTCACGCTACAACGATTGGCCGCAAACCTCGCAATACGAATTCCTCGCCGACAGCATGTGGAGCGACTTCGCCTATGGCCGCAACGCGGTCTATCCCGACGGCCACCACGGCAACGCGCTGCTGTCGAAATACCCGATCCGCGAATACCGCAACCTCGATGTCTCCATCACCGGGCCTGAACGTAGAGGGTTGCTGCATTGCGTGCTGGACGTACCGGGCCACGCCGAAGTCCATGCCATCTGCGTGCACTTGAGTTTGCTCGAAAGCCATCGCCAACTTCAGCTGCAGTTGCTCTGCCAACTGCTCGAATCCTTGCCCGACGACGCACCTGTGATCATCGCCGGCGACTTCAACGACTGGCAGCTCCAGGGCAACGCCGCCCTCGCCCGTCGCGACTACCTGCACGAAGCCTTCGAGCGCCATCACGGCCGCCCCGCCAAAACCTACCCGGCGCGTTTTCCACTGCTGCGCCTGGACCGTATCTACCTGCGCAATGCCAGCAGTCATGAGCCAAGAATCCTTGGGCACAAGCCCTGGACGCACCTTTCGGATCATTTGCCGTTGGCGGTGGAAGTGCACCTCTGAAACCCTGCTGAATCCTCTCCCAAGAGAGTGATTTTTTCGCCCTACCTGTTATTTCTGACAGTAGCGACCGCAAAAAACTACTGCTACGGTTCTCACGTCCGTTACAACCAACCGTACGGACGTGCGACTCACAGTGGCCGTCGTTGCCGAAGGTGCTCCGCTACGGGAAGTGTTCCTTCCCGATGTTGTCTCGCAACCCGTGCTGCCATGGGCTCCTGATGCCTTGCTGCTTTTGACAAGCCGCAGCTCAGCCGCCGACTAATACGCGGGAGACAAGGATGAATTTTTCGAACGATCTGCCCAAATACCGTTACAGCGCCTGTGCCGTTTCGATCTGGCTAAGCCTCGGCTGGCCCCTCACCACTCAAGCGGCTTGCACCCTCACTCCAACGGCCGGCAATGACAACTTCACGTGTGACAGTGGCAGCAGCACAGCGCTGTCAGATCTTTCGGGCAATAACACCCTGACCTTTCCCGCCAATGGCACCGGCGCGATCAATGGCAACGTCACGTTCGGTGCGGGCAGCGACACGATCACCATGAATTCCGGCAGCATCACCGGCACGGTCAATCAAGGTGATGGCGCCGACAACTTCAGTATCAGTGCCGGCCAAATCTCCGGGGCTGTCAACCAAGGCAACGGCGTCGATAACTTCACCATGACGGGCGGGACCATTCAGTCCCTGGCCCAGGGCGATAGTCGCGATTTCTTTTTGATGACTGACGGCACGATCGTCGGCGCTTACGAGGACGGCGACACCGCCAGAATGACCGGAGGCACTATCGGCCGGGTCGACATGAAGCTCGATAACAACCTGTTCGATATGTCGGGTGGGCAAATCCTTGGCAACCTGGTGACCGGTTTCGGTACCGACACCATCATCGTCTCCGGTGGCAAGATTGGCGGCAACATCAGTGTCAGTGGCGGCAACGACAGCATCACCGTGACCGGTGGCGAGATCGTCGGCGAGATCCGCACTAGCGTGGGTGACGACAAATTCGTTTGGGACGGCGGCGGTGTGATCCGCTCGGCGATTTTGATGGAGGGTGGCAACGACAGCGCGATTTTACGCAACCTCGACGAAAGCACCCTTGCCCTGACTCCAAGCCTGAACGGTGGTCCCGGCAACGACGTACTGACCTTCGATCACACGACGACTGCCGGTGCCGCTCGCTACAGCAACTGGGAAACGGTCAACCTGAACAACGGCTCGGGCTTCGATCTGGACGGTAATCTTGTCCTGGGTGACAGCGTCAGCGGCACAGGTGTGTTCAACATCGACGCCAGCAGCACAATGACATCGACCCAAGGCCGCATCACCCCCTTCACCACCGGCCAACTCGCCACCTTGAACAACGCCGGGGTGATCGACCTGAGCAACGGCAATACCCGCACCAACGACACGCTGACGGTGCAAGGCAATTACGCCGGCAGCGGCGGTCAGCTGTTGTTGCAAAGTGTCCTCGGCGATGACAGTTCACCTAGCGACAAATTGGTGATCAACGATGGAACCATCACTGGCAGCACTACGATTGCCGTCACTAATCTTGGTGGCCTTGGCGCACTGACTCAGCAGAACGGCATCCAGGTGGTACAGGCCCAAGGCTCGGCAACCAGCGACAACGCTGCCTTCACCTTGAACAACACACCGCTGTCGGTCGGGGCCTTCGATTACAACCTGTTCAAGGGCGGTGTCACCGCTGACAGCGCAAACAGCTGGTACCTGCGCTCGTCCGTGGTGTCCGTGCCGCTGGTCGAGGTACCTAACCCGGATCCAGCCTTGCCACCGATTCTGGTACCACCGCTCGTGGTGCCCAACCCGGATCCGGCCTTGCCCCCCATTCTGGTCGCACCGATTGCAGTGGCCAACCCTGATCCCACCTTGCCACCGATTCTGGTCGCACCAGTCTCAGTGCCAAACCCGGACCCCACTCTGCCCCCCATTCTGGTCCCACCGGATGCAGCACCGCTCGCGACGCCGGTCGCCGCTGCCGGGTCGCCACCTCTGCCGGTTGCCGTACCCGGCGCCGCACCGATTCCCCTGTACCGTCAGGAAGTGCCGGTCTGGTCAGTATTGCCGTCTGCGAATGCGCAACTGGCACTGACCGCCCTCGGCACCTTCCACGATCGCCAGGGCGATCAACGCCTGCTGACCGAAACCGGTGCGTTCGGCGCGGGCTGGGGCCGGGTGTATGGCAAGGATCTCGACCAGACCTGGGCCGGCACCGTGACGCCACGGTTTGATGGTTCGCTCAACGGATTTCAGGTGGGCAACGACCTGTTCGGCTCGCAAACCGCTGGCGGGCAAACCCAGCGCACCGGGTTCTTCGTGGGGCACAGTCGCTTGCAAGGCGATGTCGACGGTTTCAACCAGGGCTTCGAAGGCAAACGTGCTGGCAAGGTGGAGCTTGAGGGCGACAGCGTCGGTCTCTACTGGACCCTGACCGACCCGGCAAACTGGTACATCGATACCGTGGCGATGTACACCTGGCTGGACGGTGACAGTCATTCCGACCGTGGCCTTAAGATCGACAACAAGGGCCATGCCGTGACCCTTTCAGCAGAAGCCGGCTACCCTTTTGCGCTCGCGAACAAATGGGTGCTCGAACCCCAGGCACAAATCATCCATCAACAGGTTTCACTCGACAGCCAGAACGACGGCGTTTCAACGGTGAAGTTCGACTCCGATCCCGCCTGGACCGGACGCCTCGGTGCGCGACTCAAAGGCAGCTACGACGTCGCCGGCCTGCCCTTGAAACCCTATCTGCGCGCCAACCTGTGGCACACGTTTTCCGCCACCGATACGGTCACCTTCGCCAGCACCACCGATATCGACACTGAACAAAAGTCGTCCTATGCCGATCTTGGCGTCGGTGCCGTGCTGAGTCTGGCCCCTTCCGTCAGCGT
The DNA here is from genome assembly GCF_000802965.1 of Pseudomonas fluorescens. Taxonomy (GTDB): domain Bacteria; phylum Pseudomonadota; class Gammaproteobacteria; order Pseudomonadales; family Pseudomonadaceae; genus Aquipseudomonas; species Aquipseudomonas fluorescens_A. The sequence continues at coordinate 296,038 of NZ_JSAK01000002.1, forward strand.
CTACGCCAGCGCGGATTACAGCAGCAATATCGACAGCAATCAGCAGCGCGGGATGTTCGGAAATTTCGGTGTGAGGATTAGCTGGTAATACGAAGCAAACGCTCTAGCTCGTGACTATTTTGACGATTTTGCCAATAAACAAGAACTTAGGCATGCGTCGAAAATCAGTCACTTATATGACCCAAAATACCCCTACCACTTATCGGCCATTTTCTTGACGCAGTGGCAGGGGTCTTCTTAGCTACACCGTACTACCCCCGGCATCAACATCAGGGACAAGCCCGCCAAGACACCCGCTAAACCGGGCGGTCCTCGGCTTGCTCCCATCCATCGGTCGCCCCTCATTCGGGGTAGGAGAGACGACAAAGCGAGAACGGCATGCGATTGCAAGGTAGACCCCCATGAAAACCTCATTCACCCAACAAGAGATCAAAGTTACTTTTTGCACTGTCTCGAGTTCACTCCTGCTGTGCTCTTCCATGGAAGTGCAGGCCTCCCCGGCCGAGGAAGAAGCAACGCCCTGGTATCGCCAGGACGTTCCGGTACTTACCTTGCCCGCCCTCGACACCACGTATCCCGGCCGTTTCAGCCCTCACCCCGATATGCGAAGCAGCCACTTCATCACCGAAGATGCAACGCCCTCTGCCTGGGACCAACTCTATGGAAAAGCTTCACGCCAGGCACAAAACGATGCCTTGGCTCAGGGCTTCTCCATCCCCGGTTCCGGCGAACTCAAAAGCCCGGCGATCCTGACCTTGCAGAGCGGCAGTGGTCATACTCAACGGGTCGGCCTGATCGGCGGCACCAGCCAGTTCCAGGCCAACAGCAATGGCTTGGTGACCAATCGCGCCATGTCTGATCCGAACACCAACACCCTCAACCTGCAAGGCGAAAGCCTCGGCGCTTATTACAGCTTGACCGGCCCGCAAGGCTGGCACGTCGACTTGTCCGCCAGTGGTGGCCGGGTCAACGGTTTCAGCCGTAACGAACAAGGCGCCCGGCAAGCCGCCGAAGGCAGCGCGGTAACGTTGTCGGTCGAAGGTGGCTTTCCGATTGGCATCAGCGAAAACTGGGTGGTTGAACCTCAGGCGCAGTTGATCAATCAGCGCATCACCCTGGACACCCCTTATGCGGGCTCGGGCAATGCGTCCTCCAGCGACGTGACGTCATGGAGTGGTCGCGTCGGTGCCAAATTGAAAGGCAGTTACGACATCAACGGCCTGCCCGTCGAACCCTATGTGCGGACCAACTTGTGGCACACGGTGTATACCGGCAATACCGTGACCCTCGACGAGGTCGACAAGATCAGCAGCAGTCGCAAATCTTCGACGGTTGAACTGGGTCTGGGTCTGGTGGCCAGAGTGACACCCGCCGTGAGCCTGTATGTCAGCGCGGACTACAGCAGTGATGTGGATGACAACGACTTGAATGGTTTGATTGGTAGCTTGGGTGTGCGGATGCGGTGGTGAGGTTAAGTCCTCAAGATTCGCGTTGCTCAAGCTGACGCCATCGCGGGCTTGCCCGCGATGGCAGCGACGCGGTTTCGAATCAGCCCTCCGGGCTCAATATCAACACCGCCAACGGCGGCAAATTCAGCACCAGCGACAACGCCTGCCCATGACTCGGCGCTTCCTCGGTAAACGCCCCGCCACCGTTCCCATAGTTTGAACCGGCATAGGTCGCCGAATCACTGTTGAGCAACTCGGTCCAGCGCCCGGCAAACGGCACGCCTACGCGATAAGCCTCACGCGGCACCGGCGTAAAGTTGGCCACCACCAACACCGGTTTGCCCTCCTTGCTCCAGCGCAGCCAGGCGTAAACGCTGTTGATTGCATCGTCGCCGATCAACCACTGGAAGCCCTGCGGCACATCGTCTTGTTCGTGCAGCGACGGTATTTCGCGGTATAGGCGATTGAGGTCGCCCACCAGTTTCTGCACGCCTTTGTGTTCGGAGTATTGCAGCAGGTACCAATCCAGTTGCTGGTCGTGATTCCATTCGCGCCACTGGCCGAACTCGCAGCCCATGAACAGCAGCTTCTTGCCCGGATGGGTCCACATGAAACTCAGGTAGGCCCGCAGGTTGGCGAATTTCTGCCAGCGATCGCCGGGCATTTTGTCGATCAGCGAGTGCTTGCCGTGTACCACTTCATCGTGGGAGATCGGCAGGATGAAGCGTTCGGACCAGGCGTACACCAGGCCGAAACTCAGTTCGTTGTGGTGATGGGCGCGGTACATCGGATCTTGCTGGATGTAATGCAGCGAATCGTGCATCCAGCCCATGTTCCATTTGTAGGCGAAGCCCAGTCCGCCCTGTTGCGTGCTCTGGCTGACGCCCGGCCACGCGGTGGACTCCTCGGCAATCACCAGCGCGCCGGGCGCCTCCAGTGCCACCACGTCGTTGAGGTGACGGAGGAAATCGATGGCTTCGAGGTTTTCCCGTCCGCCATGGCGGTTTGGCACCCACTCGCCGGCCTTGCGCGAATAGTCGCGGTACAGCATCGACGCCACGGCATCCACGCGCAGGCCGTCGACGTGGAAATGCTTGAGCCAGTGCAACGCCGACGCCAGCATGTAGCCGTGCACTTCGGTGCGGCCGAGGTTGTAGATCAGCGTGTCCCAATCCTGATGGAAACCTTCCTGCGGGTTGCCGTATTCGTACAGCGCGGTGCCGTCGAATTGCGCCAGACCGTGGGTGTCGGTAGGGAAATGCGCCGGCACCCAGTCAAGGATCACGCCGATATCGGCCTGGTGACAGGCGTTGACGAAGGCTGCAAATTCATCGCCGCTGCCATAGCGGGCGCTGGTGGCGAACTGCGAGAGCAATTGATAACCCCACGAACCTCCGAACGGGTGCTCCATGATCGGCATCAGTTCGATGTGGGTGAACCCGAGTTCTTTCACATACGGGATCAGCCGCTCGGCCAGTTCGGGCCACGTGTACTGACGGGCCACTTCACCCAAGTCGTCCAGTTCACATTGCCACGAACCGGCGTGCAGTTCGTAGATCGACAGCGGCGCGGTCGGACGCTGCCGTTCGCCCCGGGCCTGCATCCACTCCTGGTCTTGCCAGTCGATATTCAGCGGCGGTGCAACCTTCGATGCGGTGTCCGGCGGCAACGAGGTGGCCAATGCCATCGGGTCGGCCTTGAGCGGCAGAATGCCGTGGGCGCCGAGGATTTCGTATTTATAGGCCTCCCCCGCCTGCATGCGCGGGATGAACAATTCCCAGACCCCGGTGGGATGACGCAGGCGCATCGGATGACGACGTCCGTCCCAGTTATTGAAATCACCGACCACCGACACCCGTTTGGCGTTTGGCGCCCATACGGCGAAACGCACGCCGTCGACACCGTCCACCGTCTTCAGCTGCGCGCCGAGGCACGCGCTGAGATCGCGGTGATTGCCTTCGGCGAACAGGTACAAGTCCATCTCGCCGAGCAACGGGCCGAAGCTGTAAGGGTCTTCGGAAAACTGCTCGCCACCGGCCCAGCGGGTTCGCAGTACATACGGCTGCGCCCGGTCAAAGTGGCCAACGAACAGCCCCGGGGTCTGCGTTGCTTCGAGATTGCCGAGTTCTTCTCCGGAATCCCTGGCCACCACTTGCACGCTCAACGCGTCCGGCAGATAAGCCCGAATGAACTGCCCGCCGGCGCCATCGCCATGGGGACCGAGTATTGCAAAGGGGTCGTGATGCTCGGCGCGTACAAGCGCATCAATGTCCCGCGCCCTGGGTAGCAGCGCTTCTTTGTGATGCTGACCCGTTTCCTTGTTCGAGAAACTCATGACTACTCTCCACCAAGATCGGAAAAGGGTTTGAGCCCATTCAATAACCCGTACAAACCGTGCAAGGGCACGGACAGCCAGGTGGGGCGATTCTCTGCCTCATAGGCCACTTCGTACGCTGCCTTCTCCAGGCCGAACAACGCCAGTGCGGCGTCTTCGCCTTCAGGATCTTGCCATGCATGACCAAGACTAGCTGCCGCCAGCCGATAAGCGTCGACAAATGCTTGTCGAGCTTCGCTCAGGTAGCGATCGGAAACCCGTTGCCGGGCCGCCCGTGCTTCTGCTGTGTTATCAACGTTGTGCACGTTAATGGCCATGGCCGCAGCGTAGTCGAAAGATCGCAAAACGCCGCTCACATCTTTATACGGACTGTGTTTGCCACGGCGCTCGTGCAGCGGTCGTGCCGGTTCACCTTCGAAGTCGATCAGGTAGGCATCGCCCTTGATCACCAATACCTGGCCCAGGTGCAAGTCGCCATGCACCCGGATGCGCAAGCCGCCGGCGGTTTGTTTGCCCAGGGTTTGCACATGCGTGAGGATGGCTTTTTTGTTGTCCAGCAAACGACTGACCAGGGTTTTGTCCCCCGGGTTCAGTTCGTTTTGATGCTGCTTGAGCAACTTCAGCGCATGCTCGATTTGCGCCGAAACGTCCTTGGCCGAGGCCAGCGCATCTTTTTGCGTGGTGACCTGCGGAGCGAAGTCCGGGTTGTCGCTCGGCGCCGCCAGCACTTGATGCATTTCCCCCAGACGCTGACCCAGCATGCCGGCGAAATCTTTCAACTCGCCGAGCGCGTTGTAGTGTTGCTCCTGCTCGGACATGGCATCCGCCAACTCGTCGCGCAGCGCCCGTTCCAGGTTGTTCTGGGTCCATTCCCAGGCATCGCCCTGATTGCTCAAGTAGCCTTGGGCGATCATCAGCAAGTTGTCTTCACCCTTGCTGTCCCGGCGTACGACCGAGCCCAGCAGCGGCGAGATGTTGCGGAAATCGGCGCCGGTCAGGTAGGCACTCATCTCCAGTTCCGGGTGGACGCCGGACGCGACTTTGCGAATCAGCTTCAGCACCAGGCTGCTGCCAATCACCACCGAGCTGTTGGATTGCTCGGCGGACAGATAGCGCACTTCCGACTCAGCCGTCAGGCCCAGTTTCTCCAGCTCGGCAGTGGGTTCGAAACGGATCTCGCCACCGTCCGAAGGCAACACCAGATTGTCCTGCATGCCCTGCAACACGGTGCGAATGAAGTTTTCCAGACTGAAGGCATCGGTGATCAAACCAACCTGCGGCCCGCGACGCACTCGAGACAACGCCAGTTGCTGCGGCAATGGCGTACCGACCTGATCCTCGGCAATGAAGCCGAACGGCAGTTGATAACGACTGGTCTGATCGCCGCTGGTGACTTCGATTTCACTCAACAACACCGGATGCAGCGCATCACCGAAACGCACGCCGTAGGCCAGGTTGACCTGGTCGATGGCCGCGTCCTTGCCGGCGAACCAGCGACGGTTCTGCAGCCAGCTCGGCAAAATCTCTTGTTCCAGGGTGTTGCGCGATGGCGCTTCCAGCAGTTCTTCCATGCGCTTTTTCAGCACCAGCGTGGTGAAGTCCGGCAGGCTGTGCGCCGGTTCCACGTGCCAGCTCGGCATCTGGTTTTCCGCCGCCAGCACGAACCAATAGAAACCGTAAGGCGCCAGGGTCAGGAGGAAATTCAGCTGGCCGATAGGCGGGAAAGCGTTACCGCCGAGCATCTCCACCGGCACCATGCCGACGTAGGCCGACAGGTCCAGTTCCGCCGCTTGCGCACTGCGCGACACGTTGGCCACGCACAGAATGATTTCGTGCTTGCCGTCGGCGCCGGTGAATTCGCGGGTGTAGGCCAGAATCCTGCGGTTCGTCGGCGAGAGCATTTTCAACGTGCCACGCCCAAACGCCTTGGATTGCTTGCGCACGGCGAGCATGCGCCGGGTCCAGTTCAACAGCGAATGCGGGTCACCCGCCTGGGTTTCGACGTTGACCGACAGGTAGCCGTATTGCGGGTCCATGATCGGCGGCAGCACCAGGCTGGCCGGGTCGGCGCGGGAGAAGCCGCCATTCCGGTCGATGGACCATTGCATCGGCGTGCGCACGCCGTCGCGGTCGCCGAGGTAGATGTTGTCGCCCATGCCGATTTCATCGCCGTAGTACAAGGTCGGCGTACCGGGCATCGACAGCAACAGGCTGTTGAGCAACTCCACGCGCCGACGGTCGCGCTCCATCAACGGCGCCAGACGGCGGCGAATCCCCAGGTTGATCCGCGCCCGACGGTCGGCCGCGTAGTAATTCCACAGGTAGTCGCGCTCCTTGTCGGTGACCATCTCCAGCGTCAGTTCATCGTGATTGCGCAGGAAAATCGCCCATTGGCAATTGGCCGGGATTTCCGGGGTCTGGCGCAGGATGTCGGTGATCGGAAAGCGGTCTTCCTGGGCCAGCGCCATGTACATGCGCGGCATCAGCGGGAAGTGGAACGCCATGTGGCATTCGTCGCCGTTCAGGCCCTTTTTGTCGGTGTCGCCGAAATACAGCTGGGTGTCTTCCGGCCATTGGTTGGCTTCGGCTAGGAGCATGCGGTCGGGATAATTGGCGTCGATTTCGGCGCGGATCTGCTTGAGGACGTCGTGGGTCTCGGGCAGATTTTCGTTGTTGGTGCCGTCGCGCTCGATCAGGTACGGAATCGCGTCGAGGCGCAAACCGTCGATGCCCATGTCCAGCCAGTAACGCATCACCGACAGCACGGCTTTCATGACCTGCGGGTTATCGAAGTTCAGGTCCGGCTGGTGCGAATAGAACCGGTGCCAGAAGTACTGGCCGGCGACCGGGTCCCAGGTCCAGTTGGACTTTTCGGTGTCGAGAAAAATGATGCGCGTGCCGTCGTATTTTTGATCGTCATCGGACCACACGTAGAAATCCCGCGCCGCCGAACCTTTTTTGGCCTTGCGTGCGCGCTGGAACCAGGCGTGCTGGTCGGAGGTGTGGTTGATGACCAGTTCGGTGATCACCCGCAATCCACGCTTGTGCGCCTCTGCGATGAAACGCTTGGCGTCGGCCATGGTGCCGTAGTCGCTATGCACGCCACGGTATTCGGCGATGTCATAACCGTCGTCGCGACGTGGCGAGGGGTAGAACGGCAAGAGCCAGATGGTGTTGACGCCGAGGTCGGCGATGTAATCGAGTTTGGCGATCAGGCCGGGAAAGTCGCCGATGCCGTCGTTGTTGGAGTCGAAATACGATTTGACGTGAACTTGATAGATCACCGCGTCCTTATACCAGAGCGGGTCTTTGATGAATGTGGCTGCCTTGGGTTTCTTCGCCATTTGAAACTCCTGATGAATTCGAATATCCGCTGAGCCGATCACCGATCTAAAAACGGGTTATTACCCGTGGCGAGGGAGCTTGCTCCCGCTCGGCTGCGAAGCAGTCGCAAAAACCGGTCAATCGCATGTTCCTGAAGAAAATGGGGCCGCTTCGCGACCCAGCGGGAGCAAGCTCCCTCGCCACAGGGTTGGTAGTGAATTCAAGATGAGGTAATCCGCCAAATCCCGAACGGCTGTTGGGCCGGGTCGATTCGCATGAATTGGTATTTGCCGTGCCAGGTCCAGCGATGGCCGTTCATCAAGTCTTCGCCCTGGGTACTGGCATCGTCGGGCAAGCCCATTTCCCACAGCGGCAATTCGAAATTCGCCTCCTGCGGGTGATGCGAATCAAGACTCACCGCCACCAGAATGAAGTTGCTGCCATCGGCGCTGCGCTTGCCGAAATACAGAATGTTGTCATTCCAGGCGTTGTAGACCTTCAGGCCCAGGTGCGTATGCAGCGCCGGGTTCTGCCGGCGGATGCGATTGAGCTGGGCGATTTCGGCAATGATGTTGCCCGGCGCAGTGAAGTCCCGTGGGCGGATCTCGTACTTCTCGGAATTGAGGTACTCCTCCTTGCCCGGCACCGGCGCTGATTCACACAGTTCAAAACCGGAATACATGCCCCACAGGCCCGAGCCCATGGTCGCCAGCGCCGCGCGGATGAGAAACCCGGCCCGTCCGGACTCATGCAGGAACGCCGGGTTGATGTCCGGCGTATTGACGAAGAAATTCGGCCGATAGCATTCGCGCCACGGCGATTCATTGAGCTCAGTGAAATAGGTCGCCAACTCTTGTTTGGTGTTGCGCCAGGTGAAGTAGGTGTAACTCTGGGAGTAACCGACCTTGCCCAATCGCGCCATCATCGCCGGGGTGGTGAACGCTTCAGCGAGGAAAATCACCTCGGGGTACAGCGCCCGCACATCGGCGATCAGCCATTGCCAGAACGGCAGCGGCTTGGTGTGCGGGTTGTCGACGCGAAAGATCTTCACGCCCTCCTCGACCCAGCCGACCACAATGTCGCGCAACTCAAGCCAGAGACTGGGAATCGCGTCCGCGGCATAGAAGTCGACGTTGACGATGTCCTGGTATTTTTTCGGTGGGTTCTCGGCGTATTTGATCGTGCCGTCCGGGCGCCAGTTGAACCAGCCGGGATGCTGCTGCAGCCACGGGTGATCCTGGGAACACTGGATGGCGAAGTCGAGGGCGATTTCCAGTCCGTAATCGGCTGCTGCCGCGACCAGTCGGCGGAAGTCTTCGCGGGTGCCCAGTTCGGAATGAATCGCCTCGTGGCCGCCCTCTTCGCTGCCGATGGCATAGGGGCTGCCGGGATCGTCGGGCCCGGCCGTGAGGGAATTGTTCGGGCCTTTGCGGTAGCTGCGGCCGATCGGGTGGATTGGCGGGAAGTACAGAACGTCGAAGCCCATGTCCTGAATCATCGGCAGCCGCGAGTGCACGTCATTGAATGTACCGTGGCGCGCCGGATCGTCGGTGATCGAGCGCGGAAACAATTCATACCAACTGGCGAACTGCGCCAGCTCGCGCTCGACATCCACCGGGTACTCGGGGCTCAGGCTCAGGTAAGCGCGATGATCCGCCTGGGCCATCAGTTCGGCGCTACGCTGGTGCAGAAACAGCGCGACCTGCTCGGTTTCGAGCAGCCCGGACAATTCGTGGTGCAGCGCGGCCAGTTGTTCGCTCAGTTGCCCTTCGGCACGTTCGGCCGCTTGCTGGACGTGTAGACGACCCTCTTGCAACTCAAGGCTGACAGGAACGCCGGCGGTGTGCTTTTTATCCAGTTCGTAGCGGAAACTGGCGAACTGATCGATCCAGGCTTCGATACAGAAGACATAGCGGCCCTGATCTTCCACACGGAACTGGCCTTGCCAGCCGTTATTGCCCAGATCGGTCAGGGTTTCGCTATGCCAGACCTCATCGCCCTCGATGCGCCAACGTACGCGAACGGCGAGCTTGTCGTGACCATCGGCAAACACCTTGCTGGTCACCACCACGTTCTGCCCCACCACAGCCTTGACCGCGAATTGCCCGCCTTCGAGCGTCGGCATGGTGTTTTCGATCGCGATTCGTGGCAACAGAAGCGCCTGCGACAGCGGCATGTGCGGGTTGTAGCTCAACTCAGTCGGTTTTTCAGCAGTCATCGAGCATCACTCCTTTACGCCCCATGGACGCTCTTGTGTCTGGTTGTCGTCGGCACCGGAAGCCCCGCGCCGAATGAACTCACTTAGGTTCCGAGCGGCTGGCACCGGCAAAAGTTCATAGGCAATTGGCTGGAATCAAAACCTTCACACGGTGGTCAACCAACTTAAGCACGACTCACGCCATGTGCCACTGGAGGTTAGACCGATGACCAATCCTTTCCCCGCCGCAACACCCGACCCGAACATCGACGACCCGGTGATCCCACCCACCGATCCGCAACCGGTGCCCGAAGAAGAGCCGCCAGGCACCAACCCACCGCCGAGGGAAGAACCACCGACGACGATGCCGCCGGTGATTGTTACACCTGAATAAAGGCAACCCCTGTAGGAGCTGCCGAAGGCTGCGATCTTTTGACTTTGATTTTTGCCGCATCGAAGAATGCCGAAGAAAAAGATCAAAAGATCGCAGCCTTCGGCAGCTCCTACATTGGGTCTTTGTCTTTATCGATGAGTTTTACGATTCTTGGCATCACGCCGAGGATTGCCAGCGCCAACAGTGTGCTGACCACTGCCGTGGCTTCGCGGCCTAACCCGGCCGAGACGCCGATGGCGGCGGTCATCCATAAACCGGCGGCGGTGGTCAGGCCTTTGACGTGGCCTTCGTCACCTTCCTGGTTTTTCAGGATGGTGCCGGCGCCGAGGAAGCCGATGCCGGCGATCACGCCCTGCACCACCCGGCTCATGGCGTCGGCCTGGGAACCGGACATCTGTGGCACCAGCACAAACAGCGCCGCGCCGAGGGCTACCAGCATGTGCGTACGCACGCCCGCAGCCTTGCCCTTGTGCTCGCGCTCGAAGCCGAGAATGCCGCCCAGCAGTGCCGCCATCAGCAGGCGCACGGTGATGCGGGTCAATTGTGCTGCGTCGCCGATGTCGGCGAATTCCGCTTGCAGGGTTACCCAGACTTCATGCCACCAGGCGTTCATGCAGTTGTCCTTGAGAAGAGCCATGGAGGATGGACCGCAGCGACCATTAATCGGTTGCACAGAACGATAGCGATTGCTGGCGACCTAACGCTTCAGTACCCGATGAAAAAAGGATCTCGTCATGACCGTGCGCATCGAAAACGAAACCTGCTTCTTCACCACCGAAAACGGCGAGGAAATTCGCCTGTGTCCCGATGTCACCATCGTCACCGACTCGGCCAAGGCCATGTCGGCGGTGGATCTCAACGGCCAGCGCATCTACATCACCGAAGCAGAAGCCGACGCATTAACCGTAGCAGGCGCGATTGACGGTCGCCGGCATTTGAAGGCGACAGACAGTGATTCGGTGATTTGACTGATCCGCATCAACAGCACCCGCAGGCGCCTGATATAGCTGCCCGCGTCCCACCGCGACAGGTGCTTCAACTTGTCGCAGGCCGGGGCTAGCACCCCATCTGATCCGGTTTTTATTGCAATACCTGAGTCTGTTATGCAAACAGATCGCCGCTCATAGTGCTCCTGCCTGATGGAGGCTGATGAGCGAAAGACCATGAGCGAAAGAATCCCCGTCCGAACCGTAGAAACATTCGAACCTTCACGCCCGAAGATGAAGGTCAAGACCAGCGACAACCTGATCCACACCCGCAGTTTCACCGGCCTGTTTCGCACCCTGCGCATCAGCGGCGCAGGCGTGCTGTTTTTGTTGTTCTTCGGCACGGTGTGGTTGAACTGGGGCGGCCGCCAGGCCGTGCTCTGGGATCTTTCCGAAAGTAAATTCCACATCTTCGGCGCGACCTTCTGGCCACAGGATTTCATCCTGCTCTCGGCGCTGCTGATCATCGCTGCGTTCGGCCTGTTTGCGATCACCGTGTTTGCGGGGCGGGTCTGGTGCGGCTACACCTGCCCGCAGAGCTCCTGGACCTGGATCTTCATGTGGTGCGAAAAAATCATAGAAGGCGAACGCAATCAGCGGATCAAACTGCAAGCCGCCCCCTGGGGCTTGAACAAGTTGATGCGCCGCTCGGCCAAGCACACCTTGTGGCTGGCCATCAGCCTGCTGACCGGCCTGACCTTCGTTGGCTACTTCACACCGATCCGCCCGTTGGCCGAAGAACTGCTGACCTTGCAAATGAGCGGCATCAGTCTGTTCTGGGTGCTGTTCTTTACCGGGGCCACTTACATCAACGCCGGTTGGCTGCGTGAAGCCGTGTGCATGCACATGTGCCCGTACGCGCGGTTCCAGAGCGTGATGTTCGACAAGGATACCCTGACCATTTCCTACGACGTCGCCCGTGGCGAGAACCGTGGCCCGCGCAAGCGTGAGGTCAAACCGGCGGAGGTGGGCCTCGGTGACTGCATCGACTGTCAGCTCTGCGTGCAGGTCTGCCCGACCGGCATCGACATCCGCGACGGTTTGCAGATGGAATGCATCGGTTGCGCCGCGTGCATCGACGCCTGTGATTCGATCATGGACAAGATGGGTTACGCTCCCGGGCTGATCAGCTATACCTCGGAGCACCAGTTGCAGGGTGGCAAAACTCACCTGTTACGCCCACGATTGATTGGTTACACCGCCGTGCTATTGGTGATGATCGCGGCCCTGGTGCTGGCGTTGGTCGAGCGGCCGATGGTGTCGCTGGACGTGAGCAAGGACCGTGGCCTGTTCCGCGAGAACAGTCAGGGGCAGATCGAAAACATCTACAGCCTGAAGGTCATCAACAAAACTCAGCAGCGTCAGGACTACCGTCTGACGTTGGTCGATGGCGATGGCTTCCAGTTGCAAGGCAAGACCGAATTGAGCCTGGCGCCCGGGGAGATTGTCGACGTGCCGGTGTCGGTGGCGATGACCACGGAGCGGCCGAGCAGTAGTTCGCAGAGCATCAGTTTCAGGATTGTCGACAGCGATGAACCCGGCATTTATAGCGAAGCGAAGAGCCGGTTTGTGGCGCCGATGAATCGTTGAGCCTTTAAGATGCAAACCGTTGTGGCGAGGGAGCTTGCTCCCGCTGGGGTGCGAAGCGCCCCTAAAAAATTGGCGACTGCTGCGCAGCCGAGCGGGAGCAAGCTCCCTCGCCACAGTATTCGATTCAATTGCGGGATCCCGATGAAACGCTACGAAAAATTCGCCGACGACATCGCTGAACTGATCCGCTCCGGCGTCCTCGGCCCCGGCCAGCGCGTGCCTTCGGTGCGCTACGCCAGCCAGACCTACGGCGTCAGCCCGTCTACCGTGTTCCAGGCTTATTACCTGCTTGAGCGCCGTGGCCTGATCCGCGCCCGCCCGCGTTCCGGCTATTTCGTCAACGCCCATGCACCGCGCCCGTTCTGCGAACCAGTGATCAGTAGCCAGGTCAACGAATCCACCGAAGTCGACGTCAGCGAATTGGTGTTCTCGGTCCTCGACTCGATCAAGGACCCGAACACCGTGCCATTCGGCTCGGCATTTCCCAGCCCTACCCTGTTTCCGCTGCAACGCCTGTCACGCTCTCTGGCCAGTGCCAGCCGCGAGATGGACCCGCGCATGGTCGTCACCGACATGTCGCCGGGCAACCCGCAACTGCGGCGGCAGATCGCCCTGCGCTACATGGTCGGCGGCCTGATGCTGCCGATGGAAGAACTGCTCATCACCAACGGCGCCCTCGAAGCCTTGAACCTTTGCCTGCAAGCGGTCACCGAACCCGGCGACCTGGTGGCCATCGAAGCCCCGGCGTTCTATGCCTGCCTGCAAATCCTCGAGCGGCTGAAACTCAAAGCCGTGGAAATCCCCGTGCACCCGCGCGATGGCATCGACCTCGGCGTGCTCGCGCAAACCCTGGAACGTCACCCGATCAAGGTGTGCTGGTGCATGACCAGTTTCCAGAACCCCATGGGCGCGACCATGCCCGAGGCGAAGAAACAGGAATTGGTCGAGCTGCTGCGTAGCCACCAAGTGCCGTTGATCGAAGACGACGTCTATGCCGAGTTGTATTACGGCCAACAGGCGCCCAAACCGGCCAAGGCGTTTGACACCGAAGGGTTGGTGATGCACTGCGGTTCGTTCGCCAAGAGCCTCGCGCCCGGGTATCGAATCGGCTGGGTCGCCGCCGGGCGCTATGCGCAGAAACTCGAACGGCTGAAACTCATGACCTCCCTGTGCGCATCGATGCCGGCCCAGGCTGCGATCGCCGACTACTTGCAACACGGTGGTTACGATCGGCATCTGCGCAAATTACGGTACGCGCTGGAGGAGCAGCAAAGCGCAATGTTGGCCGCCATTGCCCGGTACTTCCCCGCTGAAACCCGCGTCAGCCAGCCAGCCGGCGGGTACTTTTTGTGGCTGGAATTACCGGCGCAGATGGATTCGCTGAAGTTGTTTCAGATGGCGTTGGCGCAGGGCATCAGCGTTGCGCCGGGGCCGATATTTTCGCCAGCGCAGCGGTTCAGGAATTGTATTCGGTTGAACTATGGCAGCCCGTGGGATGAGGCTGCGGAAAAGGCGATGGAGACGCTGGGGCGAATTGTAAGATCCTTCTGAAAGCAAAGATCGCAGCCTGCGGCAGCTCCTACATGGGATTGAGTTTCCCTGTAGGAGCTGCCGCAGGCTGCGATCTTTTGATCTTGATACTTATCGCCCACCACCCAAATCGACAAACGTCCCCGTCGCATACGACGCCTTGTCCGACAGCAACCAGACAATAGCTTCCGCCACCTCATCCGGTCGCCCGCCCCGGGCCATCGGAATCGCCGACTCAAGCTTGCTGACCCGATCCGGATCTCCGCTCAGCGCATGGAAATCGGTGTAGATGTAGCCTGGACGCACAGCATTGACGCGGATACCCTCGCCGGCCACTTCCTTGGACAGACCGATGGTGAAGGTGTCGAGCGCGCCTTTGGAAGCGGCGTAGTCGACGTACTCATTGGGCGCGCCCAGCCGAGCAGCGACGGAAGAGACGTTAACGATGCTGCCGCCCTGCCCGCCATGCTTGGGCGACATGCGCAGGATCGCGTGTTTGGCGCACAGTACGGGCGCCAGCACGTTGGTCTTGAGGATCTTGAGAATGCGGAACTCGGACATTTCGTCGACCCGCGACTTTTGCCCCACGGTGCCGGCGTTATTCACCAATGCGGTGACCCGGCCCAGCTCGGTGTCGACCCGCTGGAACAGCGCGATCACTTCGTCTTCGATGCTGACGTCGGCACGCACGGCAATGGCCTGGGCACCGAGGGCGCGGACTTGCTCCAGCACGCTTTGTGCGGCCTGTTCATCGGCCAGGTAGTTGATGCAGATCCGATAGCCTTGTTTTGCGGCCAACAGGGCTGTGGCGGCGCCTATGCCGCGACTTCCGCCGGTGATGACAATGACTTTGTCCATGCAAGCTTTCCCCGTTTCAAGCGTAAGCAGTCGGGGGCAAGAATAACCGTCATTTCCAAATTTTGCATAAGGCAACTGTAGGAGCTGCCGCAGGCTGCGATCTTTTGATCTTGATCTTCAAAATCAACATCAAAACATCGCAGCCCGCGGCAGCTCCAGAGGCCATTGATCTCAGCTGGCGACGAGTGCTTCACCTCGGTGAATTTCCACCATGAAGCGTTCGGCCGGCAACGGGTGACCCAGCAGATAGCCCTGCAACGAGTCGCACCCGAGTTGGGTCAGGCAGTCTTGCTGCGAGCCCGTTTCAACGCCTTCGGCGACGATCCGCAGACCCAGTGCCTGGCCGAGCGCAACGATGGCCGAAACGATAGCCGCGTCATCGCTGTCACGCTCCAGATCGCGCACGAAGCCGCGGTCGATTTTCAGTTCGTTGGCCGGCAGGCGCTTGAGGTACATCAAACTCGAATAGCCAGTACCAAAGTCATCGATGGACAAATCGACGCCCATATCCGACAACTCTTGCAACACTGTCATGCTCGCGTCGGCATCGCTCATCGCCGTGGTTTCAGTGATTTCCAGGGTCAGGCTGTTGGCCGGCAAACGGTGCGTGGCCAGCGCCTTGGCGACGCTCTGCACAAGTCCTGCATGGCAGAACTGCAAGGCGGAAAGGTTTACCGCGATACGCCAATCGGTATAACCGAGAACGTACCACTCGCGCATTTGCCGACAGGCTTCGTTGAGCACCCACTCCCCGATTGGAATGATCAGCCCGGTCTTCTCCGCGATCTCGATAAACTTGTCCGGCAGCAGCATGCCCTGGGTCGGGTGCTCCCAGCGCAGCAACGCCTCGGCGCCGACGGGCCGGCCATTATTGGCGTCGAATTTAGGCTGGTAATACAGGCTGAACTCGTCATGTTCCAGGGCATGGCGCAGGTCCTGCAGCAGTTGCAGTTGCTTGCGCGCGTTGCTATTCATCGAGGCATCGAAAAAGCTGTAGCCGTTTTTGCCCGCACCCTTGGCGTGGTACATCGCCGCGTCGGCGTTCATCAGCAGTTCGTGGGCGGTCGCGCCGTTACCCGGATAGAGCGCAATGCCGACGCTGGCGGAGATCTGCAAATCATGGTCGGCAACCCGGAACGAGCGCGCGATCAACCCGACCTGTCTAGCGGCCAGCGCCATGGCGTCGTTCGGCTCACTCAGTTGCACCAGCAGCACGAATTCATCGCCACCGATGCGGGCCCGCGTGTCCTGGGTGCGCAAATCCTCGCGCAGTCGCAGGCTGACTTCGCGCAACAACTGATCGCCCATGTGATGACCGAATGCGTCATTGACGGGTTTGAAGCCATCCAGATCGATGAACATCAACGCAAAACATCCGCCCTCACCGTCGACCCGGGACATTGCCTGATCGATACGATCGGCCAGCAATATTCGGTTTGGCAGACCGGTCAGGGTGTCGTGCAAGGCCAGTTGGGTCAGTTCGCGGTTGGCTTCGGTCAACGACTGGGCAAGGCCGGCGGTGCGGGCCTCCAGACGCGCATCAAGGATCGAAGTCAGCAAGGCAATGCTCAACACCGCCAGGGTAGTGATCAGCACGAGGTTGTCCAGGCCACTTCCGTTCAGGCCGTTGACCGACGCGCCGCAGAAACTGCCGTCGGCAAAACGTGCAGCCGCCATGCCGGTGTAGTGCATGCCAACGATGGCAATGCCCATGATCACTGCCGCGCCAGCACGAATCAGCCGCACATAAGGTGCGTGCTGGCGCAGGCGGAAGGCGATCCATAGCGCTGCACCGGACGCGCCGACCGCAATCAACAAAGAAGTGCCGAACAGCGTCGGGTCGTAATCGATGCCCGGCTGCATGCGCATGGCCGCCATGCCGGTGTAGTGCATTCCACTGATGCCGGCGCCCATCACCAGCGCACCGAACCCCAGTTGCCAGGCCGGTAATTGTGGCTGACTGACCAACCACAGCGCGAAGCCGCAGGACAGGATGCCGATCAACAACGACAGCAGGGTAATGGAGACGTCGTAGCCGAGATCGATCGGCAATTTGAACGCAAGCATGCCGATGAAGTGCATAGACCAGACACCGATGCCCATGGCAAAAGCGCCACCCGCCGTCCAGAAATGCACGGCTCTGCCCTTGGCCGTGGCGATGCGCCCGGTCAGGTCGAGTGCGGTGTAGGAAGCCAGAATCGCCACACAGAGCGAGATGATAACCAGCGTGGGGGAATAACTACCGATGAGCATGTGACTTCTCGCGACGCCCCCGTAATGGAATTCATTCTCGGCTGGGCAAATGCGGCGATTGTACTGATTCCAAATGAGAACGCACTCACAAAATTAGCAAAGGGCCATCAGTCCGATGAAACGCTTGTTTTAAGGTTTCACGTTAACTGGACGAATGCCTTATATCGATCATTGTGGCGAGGGAGCTTGCTCCCGTTCGGCTGCGTAGCAGTCGCAAATTCTGGCAACTCGGTGGGACTGAATAATCGAAAGGGCCGCTACGCAACCCAGCGGGAGCAAGCTCCCTCGCCACAGCCAACCCCCAAATTTGCGTTACTGGTTTTCGCTTACTTGGAGCTGCCCGTCCCAGCCGCCACCCAGCGCCGCTATCAGCTGCACGCTGGCAATCAAGCGACTCTGCAACAGGTCCAGCGCACTGCGTTCATTGTTCAAGGCCGACGCCTGGACCACCACCACGTCGAGGTACGCGATCACCCCGGCCTTGTACTGGTTCTGGGTCAGGCGCAAGGATTCGCGGGCTGCGTCCAATGCTTGCTGGCGCACGACGGCTTCGTCCTGCAGCACTTTGAGCTGGACCAGGTAGTTTTCCACTTCGCGGAAACCGTCGAGCACGGTCTGGCGGTATTTGGCCACGGTTTCATCGTAGGCCGCTTCGCTGCGGTCGACTTCCGCCGAGCGCTGGCCGCCGTCGAACAAAGTCATGGCCAGTTGCGGCCCGACCGACCAGAAGCGGTTGGGCACGCTGAACAAGTCTTTCGATGTACTGCTGCTGTAGCCACCATTCAGGCTCAGGGTCAGGTCGGGATAATAGGCGGCCTTCGCCACGCCAATGTTGGCGTTGGCGGCCACCACCGAGCGCTCGGCGGAGGCAATGTCCGGACGCCGTTCCAGCAGCTGCGACGGCAGGCTCAAGGGCACCTCGGGCAATGCCGGGATGTTCGTGGTTTCAGCCAGTTTGAACTCCGCTGGCGGCAGTCCGATCAGTACGGCGATGGCGTTTTCAAGCTGCGCGCGTTGCCAGATCAAATCGATCATGTCCGCTTCGGTACTTTTGAGCTGAGTCTGCGCCTGCGCCACCGCGTCCTTGCCGGAAACACCGGCGCGGTATTGGTTCTCGGTCATTTTCAGCGAACGCTGATAAGCCTCGACGGTGGCTTCCAGCAGACGCTTCTGCTCATCCATGACCCGCAATTGCAGATAGTTCTGCACCAGTTCCGACTGCTGACTCAGGCGCATCGCCGCCAGATCAGCAAAACTCGCCTCGGCGTTGGCGGTATCGGCTTCGAGGCCACGGCGCAATTTGCCCCAGACATCCGCTTCCCAACTGACGCCGGCCTGGGCGGTGTAGGTGTCGCGAATACCGCTGGAAGAACTGGTCAAACTTGAACTACTGCTCCCGGTGCCCTGACTGGAGCGATTTTTCCCGAACGACAGATCCACGGTCGGAAAAAACGCTCCCCGGGCGCTGCGAACCAGTGCCTGCGCCTGGCGGAACTGGGCTTCGGACTGGGCAACGGTCTGATTGGAGCTGTTGAGTTTCTCGATCAAGTCATTGAGTTGCCGGTCGCCATACAGCTCCCACCAGGCGCCACGGGCCAGCGAATCGCTCGGATTGGCCTGACGCCAGCCCGCCGCCTCCTTGTATTGCGCCGGTTCCGCGGTTTGCGGACGCTGGTAATCCGGGCCGATGGCGCAGGCGCTGAGCATCGCCACGCACAGCGACAGGCTCAGCAGACGCGAGCCTCGGGCGGTGATCAGCGGTGTGGCCAGGTTGAACAGCGAACGGTCAGTCATAGCGGAGTTTCCAGAGCAGCATCGGTACGCACTCCACGCCATTTATTGAAACGATGGCGCAGCTTGTCGAGATAGAGGTAAACCACCGGGGTGGTGTAAAGGGTCAGCACCTGGCTGAAGATCAACCCGCCGATGATGGTCAGGCCCAGCGGCTGGCGCATTTCCGCGCCTTCGGCACGGCTGAGCAGCAACGGCAAGGCACCAAGGATCGCCGCCAGGGTGGTCATCAGGATCGGCCGCAAACGTTGCAAACAGGCGTTACGAATCGATTCCAGCGGCGCCATGCCTTGCTGGCGTTCGAGCTGCAACGCCAGGTCGATCATCAGAATGGCGTTTTTCTTCACCACGCCGATCAGCAGGAACAAGCCGAGCAACGAAATCAGGCTGAATTCACCGCCCAGCGCATAGATCGACAGCAACGCGCCGACTCCGGCCGAGGGTAAGGTCGACAGGATGGTCAGCGGATGGATGTAGCTTTCGTACAACACGCCAAGTACCAGATAAACCGCCACCAGCGCACCCAGGATCATCCACGGCTGACTCTTCTGGGTCGCAGCGAAGGCGTCGGCGGTGCCGGCCATTTTCGCGATGACATCTTCCGGCAGGCCCACCGAGGCAATCGCCCGTTCGATAGCGGCACTGCCCTGCTCCACCGTCACGCCTTCGGCCATGTCGAAGGCAATGCTTTCCGAAGCGAACTGGCCTTCATGGCTGACGCGGTCGTCTTCCAGGCTGTTTTCGTAATGAGCGATGGTCGACAGCGGAATCCGTGCGCCGTCGGCGGTAATCACCTGCACCTGCTTGAGGGTGATCGGATCCTGGGCGTATTTCGGGTTGACCTCCATCACCACCTGATACTGGTTGAGGCTGTCATAGATCGTCGAAATTTGCCGCTGACTGTAGGCGTTGTTCAGCACCGCTGTGACCATGTCCATGTCGACACCCAGGCGTTTGGCCTGGTCACGGTCGACGATCAGCGTCACTTGCTGCGCCCCACGGCCCTCGCGGGCGTCAATCGCGGTCAGCTCCGGCAGGGCCTTGAGCGCGGTGACCACTTTCGGATACCACTCGCGCAATGCGCCCAGGTCTCCGCTTTGCAGGATGTAGGAATACTGCGACGAGGTCTGTTCACGACCGCCGCCGAATTGCAGGTCCTGGTCGGCCATCAGCATCAGCTGCGCGCCGGCAACCTTGGGCATTTCCTTGCGCAGGCGCTCAATGACCTTTTGCGCGGAAATGCTGCGCTCCTTGATCGGTTTCAGGCGCACCAGCATGAAGGCGTTGTTAGTGCCGTTGGTGCCACCGATGAAACCGGCAACGCTTTCCACCGCATCGTCCTTGAGCACGGCGCGGCGGAAAATTTCCATTTTCGGCTGCATCACGCTGAACGAAAGACCATCGTCACCGCGCACGAAACCGATCAGTTGCCCGGTGTCCTGCTGCGGCAAAAACGTTTTAGGAACCACTACATACAGCGCAATGTTCACACCAATTGTTACGAATAGACTGAGCAAAGTCAGGCGCTTGTGTCGCAGTACCCAGTCCAGACTCGTTGCGTATTTGCCGACCATCCACTCGTTCGCCCGCTGGCTCCAGCGTTGCAGGCGGTTTTCCTGGCCCGGCGTGTGCGGCTTCAACCAGCGCGCGCAGAGCATGGGGGTCAAGGTCAGGGAAACGATCAGCGACACCACGATGGACGCCGCCAGCGTAATGGAGAACTCGCGGAACAAGCTCTCGATGATCCCGCCCATGAACAGGATCGACAGAAACACGGCCACCAGCGACACGTTCATCGACAACAGAGTGAAGCCAACTTCCTGGGCGCCGAGGTAGGCCGCCTTCATCGGCCGCACACCCGCGTCGATATGCCGGGAAATGTTCTCCAGCACCACGATCGCGTCGTCCACCACCAACCCCGTGGCGAGGATCAGCGCCATCAGCGACAGGTTGTTCAGCGAGAAGCCGTAGAGGTACATCACCGCAAAGGTGCCGACCAGCGACACCGGTACCGCAAGTGTCGGTATCAGCGAAGCACGGAAGTTACCGAGAAACAGGAACACCACCAGGATCACCAGCGCCACGGCGATCAGCAGGGTCATTTCCGCTTCGTGCAGCGTGGCCTTGATCACTGGCGAGCGGTCCATGGCCAGATTCAGTTTGACGCTGGCCGGCAGCACCGCCTGTAACGCCGGTAGCTGCGCCTTGATCTCGCTGACCGTCTCGATGATGTTGGCGCCGGCCTGGCGGTTGATCACCAGCAATACTGCCGCGTCGTCGTTGAAGAAGCCGCTGTTGTAGCGGTCCTCGACGCCGTCGCTGACTTTCGCCACATCCTTCAGGCGCAGGGCCGCGCCGTCCGCGTAGTGAATGATCAGCGACTCGTAATCCTTGGCTTTTTCCAGTTGATCGTTGGCCTGGACCTGCCACAGGCGCTGGCTGTCTTCCACCGAGCCCTTGGGCCGGCGCACGTTGGCATTGGCGATGGTGTTGCGCACGTCGTCCAGGGCCACGCCGTATTGGTTGAGCGCCTGGGGTTCAAGCTCGATACGTACCGCCGGCAAGGAACTGCCGCCGATTTGCACTTCGCCGACGCCCTGCACCTGGGACAAGCTCTGGGACAGAATGGTCGAGGCCAAATCGTAGAGCTGGCCTTTTTCCAGTACATCCGAGGTCAGCGACAGCACCATGATCGGCGCCTGGGACGGGTTGACCTTCTTGTAGGTCGGCATGCTGCGCATCCCGCTGGGCAGCAGGTTGCGCGAGGCGTTGATCGCTGCCTGCACTTCCCGCGCCGCACCGTTGATGTCGCGGTCGAGGTCGAATTGCAGGATCACCCGCGTCGACCCCTGGCTTGAGCGGCTGCTCATGGTGTTGACCCCGGCGATGGCGCCGAAGGAGCGCTCAAGCGGCGTGGCCACCGTGGAAGCCATGACCTCCGGGCTCGCGCCCGGCAGACTGGCCTGCACCACGATCACCGGGAAGTCCATTTGCGGCAGCGGTGACACCGGCAACAGACCGAAGCTCACACCGCCCAGCAGCATGATCGCCAGGCTCAGCAACATGGTCGCGACCGGGCGCTTGATGAAAGGTCCGGAGAGGTTCATGGCTGCTCTACCGCTTCCACAGGCTCAGGCTTGCGACCCCAACGCCGACCCAAGCGGTCGAAATACAGGTAGATCACCGGCGTGGTGAACAAGGTAAGCACCTGACTCAACAGCAAGCCGCCCACCATCACCAGCCCCAGTGGTTGACGCAATTCCGCACCGGAACCGGTCGCCAGCATCAAAGGTACCGCACCGAACAGGGCCGCCAGCGTGGTCATCAAGATCGGCCGGAAACGCAGCAGCGCCGCCTGATAAATCGCTGTTTCCGGGTCCATGCCTTGATTGCGTTCAGCATCGAGGGCGAAGTCGATCATCATGATCGCGTTCTTCTTCACGATACCGATCAACAGGATGATGCCGATGATCGCGATCATCCCCAGGTCGTTGCCGCTGAGGATCAACGCCAGCAAGGCGCCGACCGCCGCCGAAGGCAAGGTCGAAAGAATGGTGATCGGGTGGATGTAGCTCTCGTAGAGTACGCCCAGCACGATGTACATGGTCACCACCGCCGCCAGAATCAGCAGCAAGGTACTCGACAGCGAAGCCTGGAACGCCTCCGCCGCACCCTGGAATTGGGTCTGCACGCCAATCGGCATGCCGATGTCCTTCTGCACCTGTTCGATGATCTCGACCGCATTCCCCAACGCCGCGCCGGGCGCGAGGTTGAACGACATCATCACCGCCGGAAACTGACCGATGTGAGTGATCGCCAGTTGCGCCTGACGCTCTTCGATATGGGCCAGGCTGGACAGCCGAACCTGACCGCCATCAGTGGTCTTGACGTGGATCTGGTCCAGCGCCTGCGGGCCGATCTTCTCGCCGGACTGCGATTGCAACACCACGCGGTATTGGCTGGCCTGGGTGTAAATCGTGGAAATCTGCCGCTGGCCGAAGGCGTCGTACAGCGCATCGGTGATGTTCGACACCGACACGCCGACCCGCGACGCCGCATCACGGTCGATCACCAGATAGACCTGCAAGCCCTTGTCCTGCAAATCGCTGGCAACGTCAGTCAGCTCAGGGCGATCCGCCAGGGCTTCCACCAGACGCCCGCTCCACAGGCTTAACAGTTCCGAATCAGGCGACGACATGCTGAATTGGTACTGCGTGCGGCTGACCCGATCCTCGATGGTCAAGTCCTGCACCGGCTGCATGAACAGTCGGATGCCCACCAGTTTGTCCAGTTCCGGTTGCAGGCGCGCAATCACTTCGGTCGCGCTCAGGTCGCGGTCGCTGTGGGATTTGAGGTTGATCAGCAAACGACCGCTGTTGAGCGTCGAGTTGTCGCCGTCGACGCCGATGTAAGACGACAGGCTCTCAACCGCCGGATCGGCCAGAATCACCTTGGCCAGTTCCTGCTGACGCTCGCTCATCGCCGCGAAAGAGATGGATTGCGGCGCTTCGGAAATGCCCTGGATCACCCCGGTGTCCTGCACCGGGAAAAAGCCCTTGGGCACGACCATGTACAGGAACACCGTCAGCGCCAGGGTGCCAATGGCCACCATCAGGGTCAGCGGCTGGTGCTTTAGCACCCACTGCAACTTGCGCCCGTATGCGGCGATCATCCAGTCGATGAACGCGCCACTGGCCCGATAGAAACGGCCCTGTTCTTCTTCCTTGGGCTCACGCTTGAGCAGACGCGCACACATCATCGGCGTCAGGGTCAGGGAGACCACAAGGGAAATCAGGATTGCCACCGCCAGCGTGATGGCAAATTCGCGGAACAGCCGCCCTACTACGTCTGCCATGAACAGCAACGGGATCAACACCGCAATCAGCGACAGGGTCAGGGAAATCAAGGTGAAGCCGATCTGTTTGGCGCCCTTGAGCGCCGCATTCAGCGGGCTGTCGCCCTCTTCAATGAATCGGGAAATGTTCTCCAGCATGACGATCGCATCGTCCACCACAAAACCGGTGGCGATGGTCAGGGCCATCAGGGTCAGGTTGTTGACCGAGAACCCCGCGAGATACATCACGCCGAAGGTGCCGATCAACGACAGAGGCACGGCCACCGACGGAATGATCGTGGCACTGGCCCGGCGCAGGAACAGGAACGTGACCATTACCACCAGGGCGATAGCGATCAGCAATTCATGTTGCACGTCCTTGACCGAGGCGCGGATGGTCTGGGTGCGGTCGGTCAGTACGGTGACATCAAGACCGGCCGGCAGGTTGTCGGTGATGCTCGGCAACAGAGCCTTGATCCGGTCCACCACCTCAATGACGTTGGCGCCAGGCTGACGCTGGATGTTCAGCAATACGGCCTGGTTTTCGTTGGCCCACGCTGCCAGGCGTTCGTTTTCCGCACCGTCGACGATTTCCGCCACATCCTTGAGCCGCAACGGCGCGCCGTTGGCGTAAGCCAGGATCAGGTTGGCGTAGTCCTTGGGCGAAGTCAGTTGATCGTTTGCATCGAGCATCGAAACCCGGGTCGGCCCGTCGAAGTTGCCCTTGGGCTGGTTGACGTTGGAGGCGCCGATCAGCGTGCGCACGTCTGACAGGTTCAGGCCGTTGGCCGCCAAGGCTTCGGGGTTGACTTTGATCCGCACCGCCTGACGCTGACCGCCGGCAATGCTGACCATGCCGACACCACTGATCTGGGCGATTTTCTGCGCCATGCGGGTGTCGACCAAATCATTGAGTTTGGGTAGCAACATGGTCTTGGAGGTAATGGCCAAGGTCAGCACCGGGGTATCGGCCGGGTTGACCTTGTTGTACACCGGGGGAGCCGGCAAATCCTTGGGCAACAGGTTGGTCGCGGCGTTGATCGCCGCCTGCACCTGTTGCTCGGCGACGTCCATATTGATGTCGAGACTGAAACGCAGGGTCAGCACCGACGCGCCGCCAGAACTGGTCGACGCCATTTGCGTCAGGCCGGGCATTTGCCCGAACTGTCGCTCAAGCGGCGCGGTCACGGCACTGGTCATCACGTCCGGGCTGGCGCCGGGATACAGCGTCATGACGCGAATGGTCGGGTAATCGACTTGAGGCAAGGCCGACACCGGTAGCAAGCGATAGGCAATCATGCCGGCCAGCACGATGGCCAGCATGCTCAGGGTGGTCGCTACCGGGCGAAGGATGAACAGCCGCGAGAGATTCATGCGCCGCCCTTTTTCGCCTTGTCGACAGGCGCCGGTTTAGTCGAGTTGACCGCCGACTTGCCTTGCAGGTGCCCGGCCGGGTTGGTCGGCACTTGCTGCGGGTCGTTGACCACTTCCACGTCACTGCCGTCCTTCAGGCGATCGGTGCCCTCCAGCACCACGCGATCACCAGCGGAAAGGCCTTCGGTAACCACGGTGTGTTCACCGTCACTGGCGCCGATCTTCAACTGACGGATCTTGACCTTCTTGTCGCCGTCCAGGGCATAGACGAACGTGCCGTTGGTGCCGAACTGGATCGCTGCGGAAGGCGCGAGCACCACACCTTTTAGGGTGTCCGCCAGCAGGCGCACATTGACGAACTGATTGGGGAACAGCGACTGGTCGCGGTTCTCGTAGCGTGCCTTGAATTTAAGGGTGCCGGTGGTGACATCGATCTGGTTGTCCAGGCTTTGCAGCACGCCGGTGGCTTGCAGTTTGGTATCGCCACGATCCCAGGCTTCGGCGGGCAGCTTGGCACCGCTGCGATAGCGCGCCAGCACTACGTCGAGGCTGTTTTCCGGCAGGGTGAAGGCCACGCTGATGGGCTGGGTCTGAGTGATGATTGCCAGCGCAGTGGTGTCGTTGGCTGCCACCAGATTACCTACGTCCAACTGCCGTAGACCGACGCGTCCGGCGATGGGTGCGCGAATGCGGGTGAATTCCAGATTGAGCTTGGCGTCGTTGACCGCCGCCTGATTGGTCTTGACCGTGCCCTGGTATTGACCGACCAGCGCTTCGGCAGTGTCCAGGGTCTGCTTGGCAATGCTGTCTTCACGGAACAGGCCGCGATAACGCTCGACATCGACCTGGGCGTTTTTCAGTTGCGCCTGATTCTGCAGCAACGTGCCTTCGGCCTGGAGCAAGGCGTTCTGGTACGGACGCGGATCAATCTCGGCCAATAGATCACCAGCCTTGACCATCTGTCCTTCCTCGAAATAGATCTTCACCAGCTCACCGCCAACGCGGCTGCGCACGTTGATGGTGTTCAGCGCTGTCACAGTTCCCAGTGCCTTGTAATACAGCGGAAAGTCACCAGTGACCGCCGGCGCAACACGCACCGGAACCGGCCCGGAAGCGCCACCGAAACCCGGACGCATACCGCCCGACCGGCCCGTCTGCCCGGCCACGCCTTTCTGCCCCACACCCTCTTTCGGCGCAGCACTGCCGGGCCAGAACTTCCAGCACAGGACGGCGATGACCAACAGGACAAGCAGGCCAAACAGCCAGCGACGGGGACTACGGGAAGCGGAGGATTGCATTGAGTGATCAACCATTGGGCGCGTGGGCTTCTTTTACATGAGGCTGAACGATAAGCACTGGCGGGTCTTAAGCAAAGCGCCTTTACCGGCAATTTACCTTCGGCTTACGTAACAGGAGATTTGTCCAAGACACTGAAACACAAATGAAAACGGCCTGGGGAGGACCAGGCCGTTAACAATTGTAAAACTAGACTTACTTCAGTACAGCAAGGGCCGCTTCATAGTTCGGCTCTTGACCGATTTCGCTGACCAGCTCGCTGTGCAGCACGTTGTCGTTCTCGTCCAGAACCACGACGGCACGGGCAGTCAGGCCTTTGAGCGGGCCGTCAGCGATAGCCACGCCGTAGTTTTCGATGAACTCGGCACCGCGCAGGGTCGACAGGTTTTGTACGTTTTCCAGGCCTTCGGCGCCGCAGAAACGGGCTTGGGCGAACGGCAGGTCAGCGGAGATGCACAGCACCACGGTGTTGGCGACATCGTTGGCCTGGGCGTTGAACTTGCGCACGGAAGTGGCGCAGGTCGGGGTGTCGACGCTTGGGAAGATGTTCAGCACTTTGCGCTTGCCGGCGAAGTTTGCCAGGGTCACGTCGGACAGATTGCCGGCAACCAGGGAAAAGGCTGGCGCCTTGGAACCGGCTTGAGGCAGCTGGCCGTTGACTTGAACCGGGTTGCCTTTAAGAGTGACTTGAGCCATGAACGGAGTCCTTCTGAACGTTGGTGGTGGAGAATTTTGACGAGGCCGAAGTTAACCACGAAATTGTCCGACGACCTACTCTGGATACAAATTGTGATAACCCGCCAGACAACGACTTCCCCGTAGGATCTGGCGATTGGTTTTTTTGTGAACAGCTGTCGATTCGGGCGTCCGCCATTCGACCAGGAAGCGAATCCTTCAAATCCAGTGGAGACAAAACCATGCGATTCATGATCATCATCAAAGCCAGCCAGGACTCCGAAGCCGGCATTATGCCCAGCACCGAACTGCTGACCGCCATGGGCAACTACAACGAAGAACTGGCCAAGGCCGGCATTCTCCTCGCGGGCGAAGGCCTGCACCCCAGCAGCAAAGGCGCCCGCGTGCGTTTCTCCGGCGACAAACGCACGGTGATCGACGGCCCTTTCGCCGAAACCAAGGAACTGATCGCCGGTTATTGGCTGTGGCAAGTGAAGTCCAGAGAAGAAGCCGTCGAGTGGGTCAAGCGTTGCCCCAACCCGATGCCGGGCACTGAGGCCGAGATCGAGATTCGCCAGGTGTTCGAACTGGAGGACTTCGGCGCAGAGCTGACGCCAGAACTGCGCGAGCAAGAAGAACGTGCATTCGGCCAAGGGAAGAAGTGCTGACTGACAACTCAAAACATCTGTGGCGAGGGAGCTTGCTCCCGCTCGACTGCGCAGCAGTCGCCAATCAAGTAATCGCGGTGTCCCTGATACTCAGCGGTGACAGGTATTGGGGGCCGCTTCGCAGCCCAGCGGGAGCAAGCTCCCTCGCCACAAAAAACAACGAAACAGGGACGTCCGCGAGATACTCACTATCAGTTCTGCTAGTAGACAGCCCAATCGCTGAGGATGAATCTAGAGCCCTGCCCTTGTGGATATGGGAGTGTTTTCAATGCGCGAAGTCATGCTCTGTCGCTATTCATATGATCCGCTTGACCGGCTCGTCGGGACATTACCGCTCAGTGACGCCGAATCCCAACGCTTTTACTGCAAGAACCTGCTCGCGACTGAGATTCAGGACTTTTTGACGTACTCGATTTTTCAACACGAAGTTCAGCCCCTTGCCCAGCTACAGGGTAATGAAAAAACGGTGAAAACCAGCTTGTTGGCCACCGATTTGCAGCGCTCGGTGATAAACGCCCTCAATTTGGATGACCACCACCCAATATCTTATTCCCCATACGGACATCGCCTTTCCGACAGCGGCCTGCTCAGCCTTTTTGGGTTTAACGGCGAACGACAAGATCCAGTGACTGGCGGGTATTGTTTAGGTAATGGCTATCGGATGTTCAACCCGACGTTAATGCGATTTAACAGCCCGGATAGTTGGAGTCCTTTTGGGAATGGAGGTATCAACTCCTATGCGTATTGTATAGGGGACCCAGTTAACCAAAGCGATCCGCTGGGACATAGTCCCGCCGCCATACTTAGATTTAAAATAGCTTCATTCAATAAATTACATAAAGATTTAAGTCGCGCTTTTTCAAGGGCATCACGCGCAACGAGCAATAAAGCAAATCTTAAACAACACCAGGCAATTCAAGGACTCAATGTTATCAACGACGGCCGCCAACCCTCCGTCACCTTGACCAGAATGTCCCCTGCGAGCATATCCGACGCACAGAGCAAGCTGAAATATAAAGCAGCAGGGCAATTCAAAGAAAATCATGAAGCGTATACGAAGGCGCAAACACAATATCAATTCAAAAATGGAATCCCCACTTCAAATCAGACAGCGCCATATGACCTGACGCCTTTTACAACTACCTTAAATCATTTAAGAGATCAGAGAACCTATCAACAATTTTTTGATTCAAAATTAACACCTGAACAAATTTCACAAAAAATACGAGATACAAAATTGGCACGCGATCAGTTTCTGACCAATCTTCGGGGAAGCAACACGCCGCAAAGTCACTTCGCGCCCAGTTCAAAACGTAATGCACAGAATAATCTCAGTGATCGTTAGTGATCGCTTTAGCCGCCCTCTTACCAACGCCCCAAAGAGTTCTTCAGAGCTACCGCGTCGTCATTATTAGCAGGCAAACCTATCCATGCCGCGGTTCTTGCAGAGGTGAAGTTTGAACGCGAAACGCTTCAAACAACGCCATTGCGTCGACCTTCGCCCACAACCCCCTGATTCGCATTAACTTTTTAGTACACAAAAATAATGAGAGTTTGCACACAAACCCAAAGAATTTCATTCCCTCGATTGGCTAAACGGTGGTTAACTGCTAGCGTCAACAAGACGTGTCCTACAGCCTTGATAGCAAAGAGACTACGTCGTAACGGCCATCAAGTGCCGGGTTGTCCATGTGAGCCACCAAGGAACCGGGGAATCATGTTGAACAAAATGGGGATGCACGCCTTTCTTCTGGCGACTTTGCTTGCGCCTCATTTTTGCGCCCAGGCGGAGAACGCCGAAACCGCGAACAAGAGCAACAACCCCCTGAACTTTGCGCCGGGAATGAGCGCTCAGGATTACTACACCCCGAAGTACTACGACTCCAATATCCATACCAATGACCTGATGATCCGCGGAACGCTGCCGGTTGCGCCCAATGACTTCATTGGTGTGCCGCAATTGCTTCGCGCCACGGCGCCGATCAGCACTCACCCCGATCCGAACAGCGGCTACAGCACCGGCGAAGGTGATCTGAACCTGTTCGATATTTTTCTGGTGAAGACCGAAGGCGTGCAGTTGGGCATTGGCCCGATGATCACCGCGCCCACGGCCGACCAGGACGAACTCGGCACCGGCAAATGGCAAGGCGGTCTGGCCGCCATTGCTATCGACTCTTCACCTCGCGGCCTGCTGGGTGCGCTGGTTCAGTATCAGAGTTCGTTCGCCGGCGACCACGACCGGCCCAACGTCGAAAGCGCAACCCTGCAGCCCTTCATCATCCATAACCTGGAAAAAGGCTGGTACCTGCGCTCCACCGGCATCTGGACATTCGACCTGAAGAACGACAGCCACTACATCCCACTCGGTTTGGGTGGCGGCAAAGTGTGGAAGGACGGGGCTAATATCCTCAACGCCTTCATCGAACCGCAGTGGACCGTCGAGAAAAAAGGCGACGGCATGCCGCAATTCACGCTGTTCGTCGGCCTCAACGCCACCTTCGGTAAATAAGGATTTTGTCTATGCACGGTGCCATTCGCGCGGCCGGGTTCAGCCTGATGACGATGTTCGTCAGTTGCGGGGTCGGTGCTCAGGAGCTGGACACCCGGATCGGCAAGATCGCCATGGAAAGTGAGCTGCCGGCCCATGAGTCCATCGCCAAGCCGTATGCCCCGACCGAACCGTTTCGACAAGCGCTGGAAACTCGACGACATCACAGTCCTGGAATGACGCCGAGTGTTCACTAAGGAAGTTTATGAGTAACCGCATTCTGTTGACCGGCCTGGTGCTCACCTTGAGCAGCAACGCATGGGCCGATTTCACCGCCACCCCGGAAGAAGCCCGGGGCATCGCAAAGGAAGCTTACCTGTACGGTTTTCCGGTCGTGGAGATGTACAAGACGCTCTACACCCAGGCCGTGGACAAGAAGAGCCCGAACTTCAAGGCGCCGTTCAACCAGATCGGCAACACCGCCAAAGCCTTTACTGCAAGGGACACCGCGTTTGTCACGCCGAATGCGGACACGCCCTACTCCTTCGTCTGGATGGATTTGCGCGCCGAACCGGTGGTGCTGACCTTGCCGCCGATCGAAGAGCATCGCTATTACTCGGTGCAGTTGATCGACGCCTACACGCAGAACTTCGCGTACCTCGGCACCCGTAGTACCGGCAACAACGGCGGCCATTTCATGATCGCCGGCCCCAATTGGCAAGGTCAGCAACCGCTGAACATCGACCGCTTGTTGCGTAGCGAAAGCAACATCGCCTATGCCCTTTATCGCACGCAATTGTTCGATGACAAGGACCTGGCCAAGGTCAAGCAGATACAGAAAGGCTACAAGGTCGAAATCCTCAGCCACTACGACAAACATAAGGCCCCGCCGGCCGCACCGAAGGTCGCATGGCCGAAACCCACGCCGACCATGAGCGAAACCCCGGACCTGTTTCGCTACCTGAATTTCATGCTGTCGTTCGCCCCGACCCAGGACGTGGAAAAGGACCTGCTGGGGCGTTTCGCCAAAATCGGCATCGAAGCCGGCCAACCGTTCGACGTCAGCAAACTCACCGCCGAACAACGCAAGGCCCTGGAAGACGGCATCAGCGATGCCAAGGCAGAATTTTCCGAGTTCAAAAAGACCAGGGTCGACGCCCACGAAGTCACCAGCGGTGATCTGTTCGGCACCCGCGATCACCTCAAGGGCAATTACCTGTATCGCTACGCCGGCGCCAACATGGGGATCTTCGGCAATTCCGCGGAAGAGGCGAATTACATCGGCTACTTCGTCGACAAGGATGGTCAGCCGGTCGATGCCTCGAAGCACGATTACACCCTGCATTTCGACAAGGGCGCCCTGCCCCCGGCCGACGCGTTCTGGTCCCTGACCTTGTACGACGGCAAAAACAAACTGCTGGTGGCCAACCCGCTCAATCGCTACCTGATCAACTCGCGGATGCTGCCCGACCTCAAGCTCGATAACGACGGCGGCTTGACCCTCTACGTGCAAAACAAAGCCCCGGCCAAAGAGCTGCAAAGTAACTGGCTACCCGCGCCGAACGGTCCGTTCTATGGCGTGCTGCGCCTGTACCTGCCAAAACCGGAAGTCACCAACGGCCAATGGAAAATGCCATTGCTGACGCCGGTAAACCAACAAAATCAGTAAGCGGAGCGAGTCATGATCAAGCCTTTTGTAGTGCGCCCGTTGTTGGCGCTGTGCCTGGTCGGCGGTAGCCCGCTCGTGCTGGCAGTCGAGGGCGGCGTTGGCCGGCCAATCACCGGGCAACAAGTGTTTTCCAATGCCGGGATCGTGCCGCCGGAACCGGGCTGGGTCATGTCCCTGACCAGCATCTGGTACGACGGTGATCTGAAGGGCAATTCCCAGATACCGATCGGCGGTGCAGTGAGTACCGACCTGGACATGAAGGTTTCCTACACCATGGCCGACTTCACCCATGTCTGGGACACCGGCAAGGGACGCTGGAACTATGCCTCGGCCATCGGCGTGCCGGTGCAGTACACCGACGTCACCGCGAGCATCACCGGCCCCCGTGGCCGCACCCTGGGCACCGAGGACAAGGCCACTCAGTTCGCCGACATGCTGGTGACGCCGATCGCCGCCGGTTATCACTTCGACGAGGTCAACCACATCTCGTTCTCGCTGCCGATCTACGTGCCCACCGGTGCCTACAACGTCAATCGACTCGCCAACGCCGGGCAGAACACTTACACCTTCATGCCCACCGTGGCCTTCACTCATCTCGACGGCAAGGGCGGTGAGTTCACGCTGGAGGGTGGGCTTGAGTTCTACACCGAGAACGATGAGACGGATTACCAGAACGGCGACCTCTTCACCCTTGATGCATTGTGGACCCACGGTTTCGGTAACGGCTGGGCGGCCGGTCTGGCAGCGGGTTACATCCAGCAGATCAATGACGATTCCGGGTCGGGCGCCTCGAGCGGCTTTCGCGGGCGTTCGGTCGGCGCCGGCCCGGTGATTGGCTGGAGCGGCAAATTCGCCGATGCCCAGGCCAACTTCAGTCTGCGTTGGGTGCCGGAATTCGACACCAAGAACCGGCCAGAAGGCAACGGTATCGCCGCCAACATGACTTTGGCGTTTTTCTGAGGAGGTAGCCAGGGATGGCCATCAGTACCCGTTTAATCTTTTGCAGCACGCTATTGAGCAGTCTGGCCTGCGCCAGCGGCGAATTGCCGGCGCTGGGCGGCACCCCGAATACACCCGTTGCCAAAGGCGACCCGGAAACCTGTCACCGCCTGCAACAGGATTTCGACATCAACCTCAAGGAAGTGGTCAAGGCCGGTTGCGATCCGTCCACCGAGCAAATCTCCAAACTGATGGATAACCCGGTGGGCAATCTGGTGATGCTGGTCAACCAGTTCGACTACACCGCGCTCAAAGGCCCGAACAGCAATGGCACGCGCATGCTGGGCAAATACAGCTTCATGCCGACCTTCCCGATTTCCCTCGGTGAAGACTGGAACCTGATCAACCGCCTGCCCATCAGCTACGTCAGCGCCCCGGTCAACCGCAAGGCCGGCAACCTGATCGGCATGGGCCCCAGTGACATCTTGAGCGACCGAAGTGACTTTGCCTCGGTGGTGCAAGACCCGTTCGACCGCACCAGCGGCTTCGGCGACCTGACTTACGTCGGCGTGTTCTCACCCAAGGAACCCATTCGCTTCGCCGGGGGCGGCAAGATGGTCTGGGGCTTCGGTCCGACCGCGATGTTCCCCACCGCTGAAGAAGACGTGCTCGGCACCGGCAAATATTCCCTCGGCCCGGCATTCGTCGCCGCGTACCTCGGCGAAGACTGGACCCTCGGCCTGTTTCCGCAGCACTGGTGGTCGGTGGGCGGCGACAGCGATCGCAAGGACGTGAGCCTGACCAACATTCAGTACTTCATCCAGCGCAGCATCCCCGGCCCCGAACAATGGCGGATCGGCATGACCCCCAACGTCACGGTCAACTGGAAGGCTGAAGGTGGAAACAAAGTCACCTTCCCAATCGGCCTTGGCGCCGGGCGGATCTTCAACTTCGGCAAGCTGCCGGTGCGGATTTCCGGGGAGATCCAGTACTCGGCGATTCACCCGGATGACCTGATCAGCAGCCGCTGGAATTTCCGTCTGTCATTCATTCCGGTCATTCCGACCTTCATGTTTTGAGCGAGGAACAGCCTATGACCGCACTCAACGACCTCAACGCCCTGCAAGCCAGCATCGCCGAAGCGGTGCTCGGCCAGGACCAGGTGATCCGGCAGATTATCGTCGGCCTGCTGGCCAACGGGCATTTACTGCTGGAAAGCCTGCCGGGGCTGGCCAAGACCCGCACGGTCAAGGCGCTGGCCAAGCACCTGGACGCGAAGATGAGTCGCATCCAGTTCACCCCGGATCTATTGCCGTCCGACATTACCGGCGCCGAAGTGCTGCACCAGGTCGAAGGCAAAAACGAGATTCGCTTCCAGCCGGGGCCGCTGTTCGGCAACCTGATCCTGGCCGACGAAATCAACCGCGCGCCGGCCAAGGTCCAG
Organism: Pseudomonas fluorescens; assembly: GCF_000802965.1. Lineage (GTDB taxonomy): Bacteria > Pseudomonadota > Gammaproteobacteria > Pseudomonadales > Pseudomonadaceae > Aquipseudomonas > Aquipseudomonas fluorescens_A. The sequence continues at coordinate 330,131 of NZ_JSAK01000002.1, forward strand.
GCCGCTCTGCTCGAAGCCATGGAAGAACGGCAGATCACCGTGGCCGGCAACAGCCATGCGCTGCCGGAGCTGTTCATCGTCGTTGCAACCCAGAACCCGATCGAGCAGGAAGGCACCTACCCGCTGCCGGAAGCGCAGATGGACCGGTTCCTGATGAAAGTGCTGCTGGATTACCCGAGCGCGGAAAACGAGAGCCAGGTGCTGCGCCTGTTGCGCGAGGAAGAACAGGCCCTCAGTGCCAAAACCGCTGCGGTGCAAGGCTTCGAGCTGTCTCAGGACGTGATCTTCGCCGCGCGCCGGGAAGTCAGTGCGGTGCACGTATCCCCCGCCATTGACCGCTACCTGATCGACATCATCAATGCCACCCGTCACCCGGCCGATTACGACGCCGACCTCGGACGCTGGATCAACATCGGCGCCAGCCCGCGCGGCGGCATCGGCCTGGACCGCTGCGCCCGCGCCGATGCCTGGTTACAGGGCCAGGATTTTGTATCCCCGGACAACGTGCGCGCCGTGGTGCACCCGGTGCTGCGCCATCGCCTGCAACTGAGCTATGACGCAGTGGCCGACGGCGTGACGGCCGATCAGGTGCTTGACCGCTTGCTCGATAAGGTTGCGATCCCTGCATGAATGTCGACGGCCTGGTCTATGTCTCTCTGGCGCAATTAATGGCCCTGGAGTTCAAGGCCCGTGACCTGAGTTTTGCTGCCCGCCAACCGCAAGGCAGCATCCTCGCCGGCAACCATGCGTCGCGCTTGCGTGGCCGTGGTTTGAACTTCGATGAATTGCGCCGCTATCAACCGGGGGACGACTTGCGCCACCTCGATTGGCGTGCGTCGTTGCGCACTGGTAAGCCGGTGGTGCGTACCTTTACCGAAGAGCGTGACCGCCCGGCGTTGATCCTCGTAGACCAGCGCATGTCGATGTTTTTCGGCTCGCAACGCAGCTTCAAATCCGCCATCGCCGCCGAACTCGGTGCGCTGGCGGCTTGGATGGTGTTCAACGCGGGAGATCGGGTCGGCGGGCTGGTGTTCAACGACCAGCGCATCGACAGCATCGCCCCGCTGCGCAGCCGCAAACGGATCGAAGCGTTGTGCAGCCGCATCGCCCAGCAGAACCAGGAACTGAATGCCGCCAACCCGGACGCCGAGGGCGAAGACCAGCTCGACAAGGTCTTGCAGCATTGCCTGGCGGTGGCCGGGCACGATCATTTGATCTGCATCGTCAGCGACTTTGCCGGCGCCGGCGAACGCACCTTGCAGCTGATGCGGCAATTGGCGGCGCACAACGATGTGATCGCCATGCAGGTCTACGACCCGTTGGCGCTGAACCTGCCGAAGAACGGCCGCCTGCTGATCACTCAGGGCCAATTGCAGGTTGAACTGGCGGTGGAGCGGCGTCAGGTGCACCAGCCATTGGGCGATTTTCTCACCGGCCGGCTCAAGGACGTGGCCACGTTGCTGCGACGCAGTCAGGTGCCGTTGATGATGTTCAGCACCGCCATCGAAGCGCACGAACAACTGCGCGCCGAATTGGGCAAGCGAGCGGGAGCACGGCGATGAACCCGAATGTTCCGAGCATCGAGCAACTGAAGGAAATCGCCCTGCCCGCGCCAGTCAGTTACGCGCCGCAAACCTGGGGCTGGTGGGTCCTGCTAGTGGTGTTTGTCGCAACGGTTTTGCTGCTGAGCGCACGCCGCTATTTGCAATGGCGACGAGATCGTTATCGGCGTGAAGCGCTGGTGCGGTTGGCGCAGTTGCAAAAGCGCAGTGATGATTTGAATGCGTTGCGTGAACTGCCGGAGCTCCTCAAGCGCGTAGCCATCTCGATGCCCACCCGTCGGAATTCATCCCCTGTGGGAGCTGGCTTGCCAGCGATGGCATCCGCGAGGACAACGCACACTTCACAGACCCCATCGCTGGCAAGCCAGCTCCTACAGGGTCCCGCGGCGTTAGGGAATGAGGATTGGCAGGCCTTTTTGCAGCGGCACAGTCAACAGCCGCTACCAGCAGATTTCAGCCAGCAACTTGCACAACTCGCCTACGCACCCGATGCAGTGCTGCGCGACATGCCCAACGAGCAGCGTCAGCAACTGTTCAACACCTGCAAGACCTGGGTGGAGCGTCATCATGTGGCAGCTTGATTACCCCTGGCTGTTACTGCTGCTGCCCTTGCCGTGGTTCGGTTATCGCTACTTGCCCGATTACCGTGAAGCGCGCAGCGCGGTGCGTGTGCCGTTTTTCGGGGCCATGAGCCGCGCGGTCGGCCAGGCGCCGAGTCAGGCCGGTACCCGCACCAACCGCTGGCAATTGCTGCTCAACCTGTTGCTGTGGGCACTGTTGCTGCTGGCGGCGGCGCGGCCGGTGTACGTGGAGAAACCCATCGAACGCCAGCAACCGGTGCGCGACCTGATGCTCGCCGTCGACATTTCCCAGTCCATGGAAACCACCGATTTCACCGATGCCAACGGCGAGAAGATCAATCGTCTGGCGGCGGTCAAGGAAGTCGTGCACGGCTTTATCGACAAGCGTAAAGAAGATCGCCTCGGCCTGATCGTGTTCGGCAGCGGCGCGTATCCGCAAGCGCCGCTGACCCTCGATCACGCCAGTTTGTCGCTGTTGCTGGACGACACCGGTATCGGCATGGCCGGCCCCAATACCGCGATTGGCGATGCCATCGGCTTGAGCCTGAAGTTGCTCGACCAAGCCCACGAACAGGAAAAAGTCGTGATCCTGCTCACCGACGGCAACGACACCAGCAGCGCCATCACCCCGGACCACGCAGCAGAAATGGCCGCGGCCAAAGGCGTGGTGATCCACACCATCGGCATTGGTGACCCGGATGCTTCCGGCGAAGCCAAGGTCAACTTGCAGGGCTTGCAGCAGATCGCCACGGCGACGGGTGGCAAGTTCTTCCGTGCTGAAGACCGCAACGCGCTGGATCAGGTCTACAGCACCCTCGACCAACTCACCCCGCATCAAGTGAAAACCCTCAGCCATCAACCGAAACGCGATCTGTTCTGGTGGCCGCTCGGGGCGGCGATCACCCTGCTCGCGCTCTATCACCTGATCGCCATGCTGCGGCCACGTCTGTCCATCGCACGTCAGCGGCAGGAGGCCTGAAATGGACATCAACCTCAGCGATTTCCATTTCCTGCGGCCACTCTGGCTATTGCTGCTGCCCTTCGCCGCGCTGTTGCCGTTGCTGTGGCGCCGTAGCCGCGACTTACAACGGCGTTTGCGTGGCAACATCGCCGAGCACTTGTTGCCGCACTTGCTGATCACCCCGCAAGACCAGCAATGGTTGCGACCGGTGCACCTGGTTTGTGCGCTGCTGATGCTCGGCGCCATTGCCGCTGCGGGTCCGACCTGGGAACAGGATCGCCCGGACTTTCTGGAAAACCGTGCGCCGCTAATCATCGCCATTGACCTGTCGCCGTCGATGGACGCCAACGACGTGCAACCGACGCGTCTTGAAGCGGCGAAACACAAGCTGCATGACCTGATCCAGCGTCGCGCCGGTGCGCGCAATGCGCTGATCGCCTATGCCGGCAGCGCGCATCTGGTGTTGCCGCCGACTGATGACCCGGCCTTGCTCGACACCTTCATTCAGGCGCTGGGCACTGACCTTATCGGTAAACCGGGGAAAAACGTCGGGGCCGTCATCGATGAGGCCAAACGCCTGCTGGGGGCGGAAAAAACCCCAGGCACCTTGTTGCTGATCACTGACGGCGCCGACACTTCGGCACTGGCCGACCTGGACAAACAACTCGCCGATAGCGCGCTGCAAGTGCTGATTCTTGCAGTCGGCAGCGAGGACGGCGGGATCATCCACGACGCCAACGGCCAACCACGCACCGACAGCAATGGTCACCCGGCTCTGGGCAGTTTTGATCAGACCGCGCTCAAGCAACTCGCCTCCGCCACGGATGCACCGCTGGGCAGCCTGACGCTCAATGACGACGATCTCGACTGGATCGACCTGCACGCCCAGCAGCACTTCCAGAGCGCCAGCGACGAACAGCGCGAATTGCACTGGAAGGATGCCGGTTACTGGTTGTGCTGGCCGCTCTTGTTGCTCGCGTTCTTCAGCGTGCGCAAGGGCTGGAGCGTGAACTGGATGGCCGGATTGTTGTTGGCAGTGGGCATTGGACTGCAGCCGACTCCGGCACAGGCCAACGCGCTGACCGATGCGTTTTTCACCCCGGATCAGCAGGGCCGCTGGGCCTTCGAGCACGAGCATTTCCCGCAGGCCGCCGCGCATTTCGTCGACCCGTACTGGAAAGGCATCGCCGCCTACAACGCCGCCGATTTCGACCTGGCCCTGGCCAGCTTCGCGCGCCTGCAAACACCGCAGGCGTATTTCTACCTGGGTAACATTTACGTGCGCCGCTTCAAGTTTGACGAGGCCATCGCGGCCTACACCCAGGCGCTGAAATTACAACCGCAATTTCCTGAAGCCACGGCCAACCTGGCCTTGGCAATCGCCTTGCAGAAAGACACCGAAGACGCGGAGAAAAACACCCCTGAGGTCAAGCCCGACGAAATCAAAATGGACAAGGCGCCGGGCAAGGGCCAGAGCAAACCGATGCAAACCGAACAGGCGGCTTCGGACGCACAGTGGTTGCAGAACCTGACGACATCGCCGGCGAAGTTCTTGAAACAGAAGTTCAGTTTGCAGGATCAGGCGGGAGTGAAGCCATGATCAGTCAGAAAGACCGTGTCGCCTCGATCGCTGGCAAGCCAGCTCCCACAGTTGACCGGTGTGCAATGCAAATCACTTGTGGGAGCTGGCTTGCCAGCGATGGCGTCAGACCAATCACCACAATATTCAGTGCCTTGCTCCTGTGTTTCATCAATACCGGCGCCCTCGCCGCCGAACCCGAACTACGCGTCCAGGCCAGCCTGCAACCCGCCGACACCGCCATGGTCGGCAGCCTCGTCGAATTGCGCCTGGATGTGCTCACCGACACCTGGTTCACCAGCGCTCCCACCCTGCCCGACCTCAAACTTCCCGGCGCATTGGTGATGCCATCGGATGGCCACGCCGAGCACCTGAACCAGACGCTCGATGGCAAATCCTTCAATGGCATGCGCTACAGCTACTTGATCACCCCAAACGTGGCACAGGGTTTCGACATTCCTCCGCTGACGGTTCAGGTCACACCGGGCCAGGCCAGCGCTGGGCTCAGTGCACAAAGCCAACCGCTGCACTTCACGGCGACGCAACCACCGGGGTTCCAGGCCGGAGAACCGGTGCTGGTCGCTCAAGGGCTGCGGTTCAGTCAGAAAGTCCTTAATTCGTCCACGCCGCTGAAAGTCGGCGACAGCCTCACCCGGCAACTGACGCTACAAGCCGACGGTGCCCTCGCGATGTCACTGCCGACCCCGTCACTGGGCGATGTCGGTGGCCTCAGTCGATACCCGAAAGCCGCGCAAATCACCACGCTCGACGACGGGCGCGGCAACTTCACAGGCGGCCAGCGTATCGACAGCGTGACCTATCGCATCGACAGCGAAGGCCATCACACCCTGCCGGCCATCGAACTGAAATGGTGGGACGCCAGCAGCCAGCAGACCCGCACTGCCCAAGTCCCGGCGGTGAACTTCGACGCCGCCACCAACCGTGCTTACAAACCGGTGTTCTCGATCACCGAAGACTTGAAAAGCCTCGGCCAGACCCATCGCCTGCACCTCTCCGGTTTTGCCTTTGGTTGGTTGGCGCTGCTGTCGGGCGTTGCGTTGCTCGGCTGGTTTGCCCGTCCGTATGTCCATAGGGCATACCTCGCCTGGAAGGCCCGGCGCGAGGCTCGGCACAGCGCCTGGCTGGCGTCTGCCGATTACGCCTGGCAGCAAATCCCGTCGCAGCTTGACGGCAAACCGCCGCAATTGAGCACCCTGTACCTGTGGACGCGGCGCAGCCGCAAGGGCTTGAAGCTCACCGGTATCGGCCCGCGCCTGCAAGCATTTCTGCGGGCGTGCTATGGCCGTGAGCCGTCGAAAGATCAGGCGCTGCACCAACTCAAGGAATCCTTGACTACGCTGCACAGTCAGGCCGAACACAACAAAGAATCAGTCGCTCCCGCACTGCGACCACTCAACCCCGTTCACGAGAAGGAATTCCCATGACGAACCCGATAGCGCACCGCCAATTCAACGGATTGAAACTGCTGTTAGCTCTGGCCCTGAGCCTGCCGTTGTTGGCTCAGGCTGCCGAACCGCTGCCGTCCTGGAACGACGGCCCATCGAAAAAGAACATCATCGAATTCGTGCAAGCGGTGACCGATCAAAGCAGCAAGGACTTCGTCAAACCCGAGGACCGCATTGCCGTTTTCGACAACGACGGCACCTTGTGGAGCGAGCAGCCGATGTACTTCGAGTTGCTTTTTGCCCTCGAAGAAGTCAAACGCACCGCGCCACAACACCCGGAGTGGAAAACCACCCAGCCGTTCCAGGCGGTGCTGGAAAATGACCACAAGGCACTCGCCGCCAGCGGCCTCGACGGCCTGATGAAAATCTTCGGGGCGACCCATACCGGCATGACCACCGAGGCCTTCGACGACTACGCCAAGACCTGGCTGACCCAGGCCCGCCACCCGAAAACCGGCAAGCCGTACACCGAAATGATCTTCCAGCCGATGCTGGAAATGCTCGACTACCTGCGCAGCCAGAACTTCAAGACCTACATCGTTTCCGGTGGCGACACCGCGTTCATGCGCGCATTCGCCGAAAAGGTCTACGGCATTCCGCCCGAGCAAGTGATCGGCACCACATTTGTCACCACTTTTGACTACAAGGATGGCAAGGCGTCGATCCTGCGCACGCCGAAACTGGCGCACAACGACGATGGCCCAGGCAAACCGGTCAGCATCGACGCAGTGATCGGCCGTCGACCGATTCTCGCCTTCGGCAACTCCGACGGTGACCTGCAAATGCTGCAGTGGACCGCGGCCGGGCCGGGCAAACGATTCATGGGGCTGGTGCACCACACCGACGCCAAACGCGAATGGGCTTATGACCGCCAGTCGCAGATTGGCCGTCTGGACAAGGCGCTGGATGAAGCAAACAAACGTGGCTGGACCGTAGTAGACATGGCCGCCGAATGGCGCCGGATCTATCCATTTGACGCCGCCACAACCGGGCAACAGTAAAAGCAAAAGACGTCATGCAGGACCGCAATAAAAGTTTGTCGCACAGAGCGACGTAAGTGAAAAGGAGCCAGTCAGATGACTCGCATCAGTAAATGGTTACCGAAATTGGCCCTGGTGGCGACCTCGGTAATGGCGATTTCGGCAACTGCCGTAGCCGCTGAAAAACCCAACATTCTCGTCATTTTTGGCGATGACATCGGCCAGACCAACATCAGTGCCTATTCCATGGGCGTGGTGGGCTACAAGACTCCGAACATCGACCGGATTGCCAAGGAAGGCATGATGTTCACCGACTATTACGCGGAGAACAGCTGCACCGCCGGACGTTCGTCCTTCATTACAGGCCAGACGCCGCTGCGTACCGGTTTGTCGAAAGTGGGCATCCCGGGTGCACCGGTAGGACTGCAAAAACGTGACATCACCATCGCCCAGGCACTCAAGTCGCAGGGTTATGCAACCGGCCAATTCGGCAAAAACCACTTGGGCGACAAGGATGAATACCTGCCGACCAACCACGGTTTCGACGAGTTTTTCGGCAACCTGTATCACCTCAACGCCGAAGAAGAACCTGAACGCCCTTACTGGCCTAAGGATGATGCCGAGTTCGTCAAGGCCAATACTCCGCGTGGCGTGATCCACAGTTTCGCCGACGGCAAGATCGAAGACACCGGCGCGCTGACCACCAAGCGCATGGAAACCATCGACGACGAAACCACGGCTGCCGCCCAGGCGTTCATCGAGAAACAGGCCAAGGCGGACAAGCCGTTCTTCGTCTGGATGAACACCACGCGCATGCACGTATTCACCCACGTACGCGAATCGATGAAAGGCCAGAGCGGCATGCCCGGCAACGAGTATGCGGACGGCATGCTCGAGCATGACGGTGACGTCGGCAAACTGCTGAAAACCCTCGATGACCTGAAAATCACCGACAACACCATCGTCGTCTACACCACCGACAACGGCCCGAACCAGTTCTCCTGGCCGGACGCGGCGACCACACCGTTCCGTAACGAGAAGAACTCCAACTGGGAAGGCGCTTATCGCGTACCGGCCATTATTCGTTGGCCGGGCAAGATCAAGGCCGGTGAAGTGTCCAACGAGATGTTCTCGGGCATGGACTGGTTCCCGACGCTGCTCGCAGCGGCTGGCGACGCCGATGTGAAGGACAAGCTGCTCAAAGGCTGGGCACCGACCTCCGGTGGCACTAATTTCAAAGTGCATCTCGACGGCTTTAACCAGCTGCCTTACCTGACCGGCCAGCAACCAAAAGGCGAGCGCAAGGAGTTCTACTATTTCAATGACGACGGCGTACTGGTATCGATGCGCTTCGATAACTGGAAAGTAGTGTTTTGCGAACAACGCGAACCAGGTGGCTTTAAAGTCTGGAGTGAACCGTTTGTATGCCTGCGGGTGCCAAAAATCCTCAACCTGCGGATGGACCCGTATGAACGCGCCGACGTAGTTTCCGATCAGTATTACGATTGGCAAACCAAGAACGTTTATCTGGCAGCTCAAGCGGTACAAAAGTCTGCCGGGTTCCTGCAAACGTTCATCGAATATCCGCCGAGCCAAAAACCGGCCAGCTTCAGCATCGACCAGATCCGCGCTGCGGTAGATGCCAAAATCGCTGAAAAAATGAAAGCTGCACCGGCTGCACAGTAAGACCGCTCGACCACCGCTCGCCTTCAACGGCGAGCGGACTTATTTAAAGAATGTGAACACGATCCCTGTAGGAGCTGCCGCAGGCTGCGATCTTTTAAAAGCAAGATCAAAAGATCGCAGCCTGCGGCAGCTCCTACAGGGGATGTGTTCGATTCAAAATTTGTATAAGGCAATCCGCAATGTCCTCACGTGTCGCCAGCAAGTCGTCGGCCATACCTGCCCCGCAAGTCGCCTCCCCGGCGATATTGATCCCCGCCCTTTTGTTGTTCGTCTCCGGTGCCGCGGCGCTGGTGTACCAGGTGTTGTGGATCAAGCAGCTGTCGCTGGTGGTGGGTGTCGAGGTGTACGCCATCACCACCGGGATCAGCGCGTTTTTTGCCGGTTTGGCCTTGGGTGGCTTGCTGTTCGGGCGTTGGGCGGATCGCTTGCAGCAACCGGTTCTGCTGTATGCGGGGCTGGAAGTGTTGGTGGCCGTGCTGGGCGTCGGTGCGACGTTCGCCATGAGCCTCGCGGCCAGTCCGTTTGCCTGGCTGGAGCAGCACATCGGACTGCTGGCCTGGGTGTTGCCGTTTGCGTTGGTGGGCATTCCGGCGCTGTTGATGGGCGGCACCCTGCCGGTGTTGGTGCGGTCGCTTGCCACTGAGCCGCAGCAACTGGGCAAGGCTGGCGGACACCTGTACGCCGCCAACACCGCTGGCGCCATCGCCGGCACCCTGCTCGCCGCATTCGTGCTGATTGCCACCCTCGGCGTGCGCGGCAGTGCCCTGGCCGCGGCGATGCTGAATCTGCTGGCCGCTGCGGGAGCCTTGTGGTTCCAGCGCCATCGGTCGCTGCCCGTGGAAGCACCGGTCAAACACCACGCCGACAAAGCGCCGGATCGCCTGGCCCTATGGCTGTATTCGATTGCCGGTGGAGTCGCCCTCGGATACGAAGTGGTCTGGTCGCAGTCCATCGTGCAGTTCATGAGCACCCGTACTTACGCCTTTGCCGTGGTATTGGCGACCTACCTCACCGGGCTGTTTCTCGGCAGCGCCCTGCTCGCCCGCCGGGTAGATCGCCTGCGCGATCCCTGGGGCGTGTTTGGCCTGCTGATCGCCGGTGCCGGTTTGATCGCGCTGCTGGAAATCGCCTTGCTCGGACGATGGCTGGTGCTCGCCCAAAGCGTGGTCGAAGCCTGGGTGTTGTCATTGGGTGCCAGCGAATTGCTGGGCATGAGTGCACGCTTTGCGGTGGCGGCCTTGAGTATCGTGTTCGTGCCGACCGTGTTGCTCGGCGCGGCGTTTCCTGTGGCGCTGCGCTTGAGCGTCGGTCGCGACCATGTCGGGCGCAATGTCGGTGAGGTGGTGGCGTTCAATACCCTCGGCGGGATCGTCGGGGTGATGCTCTGCGGCTTTGTGCTGATTCCGTTGCTGGGCCTGGTTCGAACCCTTGGACTGCTGGCGATTATCGCCGCCGCGATTGGCTATTTCGCCGTTCGCAAGGGTCATGGGGTAAAGAAAGGTCGACGTCAGGGCGTGATCCCGGTCGGCCTGATCTCGGTAGTACTGGCGCTGCTGACCCCCGTGGACAAATTGGCCAGCCTACTGCCGGGCGCGCGTAACGGCACCTTGGCGTTTTACGAGGAAGGACGCGGCGGCACCGTCGCCGTGGTCACTCAGGGCAAGGGCCAGAAGGCTTTTCAGCGTTTGTATATCCAAGGCGTTTCCAACACCGGCGACGCCATGCCATCCCTGCGCTACATGCGCATTCAGGCGCTGTTGCCGCTGCTGATTCACAACGGTGAGCCGCGTTCGGCGCTGGTGATCGGTTTCGGCACCGGCATTACTGCCGGTGCGCTGACACAATTCCCCGGCCTCGAACATCGGGTTGTCGCCGAACTTTTGCCCTCAGTGGTCAAAGCCGCGCCGCTGTTCAAGGGCAACTTCAACGCGGCAGCCAATCCCGCCGTCGACGTGCGCCTGCGCGACGGTCGCCAGGAACTGCTGCGCAACCCGCAGCGCTACGACCTGATCACCCTCGAACCGCCACCGCCCTCCGCTGCCGGCGTGGTGAACCTGTATTCCCGCGACTTCTACCAACTGGCCGCCAGTCGTCTGCAGAAACAGGGCCTGGTCGCCCAGTGGTTGCCGCTGCCGACGCAGAACATCGACGACTCGCGCTCGCTGGTGCGCAGCTTCCTCGATGTCTTCCCCTACGCAACGCTGTGGACCAGCGAGTTCCACGAGATGCTACTGGTGGGCTCGCTGGAGCCAATTGAGCTGGATGCCGCGAAAATCAGCCAACGCTTCCAGCAGGACAGCGTACGCAGTACCTTGCAGGATGTTGGTATCGGCTCGGCCGCTGCGCTGCTGGCGACCTGGGTGACCGATCGCGAGGGACTGGAGCGCTTCGCTACTGACGCGCCACCGGTGACGGACGATCAGCCACGAATCGAATACGCGCCGTGGGTACGTTCCAAGGAAATCAGCCGCGTTTTGCCGGCGCTGCTGGACCTGCATCAACCACCGGTACTGGTGAATGCAGATCTAGGGTTTACCGAGCGGATGAGCATCCATCAACAACGCCTGATGCAGTTCTACCGGGCGAGCTTGCATGCCTATGACGGCGATCGCGATGCCTGGAGCCGGGATATTCGCGAGGTGATGCGCGGGGATGGCGGGAATCCGTATTACCGCTGGTTTGTCGGGGAATGATGGATCGCTATCGCTGGCAAGCCAGCTCCCACAGTTTTTGTGCGCACCCGAGAACCCTGTGGGAGCTGGCTTGCCAGCGATGGGGCCATCAGCCACGACACATCACAACCAGCATTTGACACACGCCGGCCTTCCGGCAAAGCTGCATCGAGCATGAACGCGCGCCTGACGGCAAACGCACCTGGACCACGGAAGTCGCAATGCCGAAAGATAAAAATAAAGCTGTAAACCCAAACCCTGATGCGCAACCGACCCTGATCAACCGTTACCTGTTTCCCGTCACCATCGGCCTTCTGCTTTTGGCTGTGGCGGGCATCGGCTGGTTCCTGTTCAGCAGCAAACCGGCGCCCGTGACCTATGCACCGGTCAGCACGCCGGTCGCGCAAGCGCCCAAGCCGCAAGCGCAACCCGTCGCCGTGGCGCCGGCGAAAATGGTCGACGAACAACAATGCCAGGGTTGCCACAGCGCGCAGGTCAAGGACTGGCAAGGCTCCCATCACCAATTGGCGATGCAGGAAGCCACTGCCGAGACCATGCTCGGTGACTTCAACAACGTCACCTTCAAAGCGGAGAACGAAACCACCCGGTTCTCGCGCAAGGACGACGGATTCTGGGTCAACACCCCCGGCATCAACGGCAAGAACGCTGACTTCAAGGTCGCCTACACCTTCGGCATCGCGCCGTTGCAGCAATACCTGATCGAGGTCGGCGAAGGTCGCTTGCAAGCCCTCGGCATCGCCTGGGATACCGAGAAGCACCGCTGGTTTCATCTCTATCCGGGCCAAGGCGTGACCTTCAAGGACCCGCTGCACTGGAGCAAACCGAGCCAGAACGCCAACTTCATGTGCGTCGAGTGCCACACCACCGGCTACAAGCGTAATTTCGATGCTGCGAAAAACACCTTCGACAGTCAATGGAACAGCCTCGGCGTCGGCTGTCAGGCCTGTCACGGCCCAGCCTCCAACCACCTGGAATGGACCGCGAAAAAAACCGATCTGATCCACGCCGGTTTTGCCGTCGATCTCAAGGACAAGAACGCCACCGTCGAAATCGAAACCTGTGCCCGTTGCCATTCCCGCCGCGCACCGCTGGGTGATGGCTTCACCGTCGGCAAACGCCTGATGGATGATTACTTGCCAAGCGTCCTGACCCGCGAACTGTACGCCCTGGACGGCAAGATCAAGGACGAAGTCTTCGAGCACGGCTCCTTCGCCCAAAGCAAAATGTTCGACAAGGGCGTGCGCTGCAGCAATTGCCACAACCCCCACAGCACCGAACTCAAGGCACCGGGCAACGGCGTCTGCCTGCAATGCCACAACACCGCCGGCAAGACTTCGATCGAAACCGTCGATGGCAAGGGCCTGCAAGCGAAGAACTACGATTCCATCGAGCACACCCGCCACACCATGGGCCAACCGGGCTCGCAGTGCGTCGATTGCCACATGCCCGGCAAGTTCTACATGGGCAATGACTTCAGGCATGACCACAGCTTCAGCATTCCCAACCCGGAGCGCGCGAAAAAACTCGGCACACCGGACGCCTGCCTGACCTGTCACCAGGGCAAGGCCGGGGACAAGGTCACCGAGCAGTTCAAACTCTGGAACACCGCCAACGCCAGCGCGACGCAAGCCCCGCGTTACGACGAAAGCCTGTGGCTGATCCGCAACGGCCAGCCCGGCGCGGCGCAAGCCTTGTACGAGCAACTGCAACGCAGCAACCTGCCAGCGGTTCAACGAGCAACCCTGCTCGCCGAGTTGCCGCTGTATCCCAGCGAACAGGCGCTGAAGCTGGCCACCAAGGACTTGAGCAACCCGGCACCGCAAGTGCGTGAAAGCGCCGTGCGTGCGATCAGCGCGTTCCTGCCGCCAGCGGAACGTGCACCGCTGTTGGCCCCCTTGCTGAGTGATCCGGTGAGGGCTGTACGCATCGCTGCTGCCCGGGACTTGCTCAGCGTGGCGCGTACGGGATTGGGCGGTGCTCAGGACAACTGGAACGCGGCGATCGCGGAGTACGAAGCCGTACAAAAGGGCCTGGCCGAACGCGCCGAAGCCAACCTCAACCTGGCCATGCTGTATCAGGCCAGCGGTCGCAGTGGCGAAGTGGAAGGTTTGCTGCGCACTGCGCTCAAGCGTGATCCGGACTTCTACCCGGTACTGGTGACGCTGGTGCAATGGCTGGAAGCCAATGGTCGCAGCCAGGAAGCGCAATCCTTGATGGCGCAAAGCCTCAAAGACCACCCCGACTCTGCACTGCTGCAACACACCCAGGGCTTGTCGCTGGTACGTGCCGGCAAAACTGAACAAGCCATGCCGTTCCTGCACAAAGCCGCGCAACTGGAACCGCAGAGCGCGCAGTACGGTTACGTATTGGCTGTCGCCCTGCATGACAGCGGCAAGGTCGATGCGGCGTGCGAGGAACTGGAAAGGCTGTTGAAGGTGCAGCCCGCCAACCGCAATGCTCGGTTGTCGTTGATCCAGTATTACCTGAATAACGGGCAGGAACCGAAGGCTCAGGTGCTGTTGCAGGGCTGGAAGAAAATGAACATGGGCGATCCGGCGTTGAAGTGATTGGATTGACCGCCGAGCTCCTGTGGCGAGGGAGCTTGCTCCCGCTGGGACGCGCAGCGCCCCCCCAACATTTGGTCAGTCCCACCGTGTCGACAGGACTTGCGACTACTGCGCACGACAGCTCCTACCAGGATCGCGTGAAAGGAATAAACCGCGCCGTAGGACAGTCCGAGTGTGCCGGGCTCATCCCGAGCAGGCTCGCTCTCACAAGGGTTTTGGATCAGGTCAGCGAATTCAGCTGCGTTCGCGGGGGATCAGGCTTTGTAGCTGTTGCGCCAGGAAATTCGCATCGAAGGCAAAGGTATCCGGGTCTTTCAGGCCATTGGTCTTGCGCCACTGCCAACTGGTGGACGGTGGCAGGCACACCAGCGAAACGCTGCCATACCGCGCCGCCGTGAACCCCATCACCGCCACGGAAATCTGCCCGCCGACGCCCATCACATCCGGCACGAATTCCACCGGTTTGCCGGCAATCACAATGGACAGCTTTTCGGTCTTGAAGGTCGACGCTTCCACCGCCACGCTCGGCCCCGACGCGACATACGCCTCGCGGCTCACCTCCAGCAGATTCGGTACCTTGACAGGTTCCAGCCACTGCTGAATCTGATCGAACAGCTCCCCTATGCGCTTGGCCCACTCGGCCGATTGCGACTCGAACAGTTGTTTTTTGTGCGCTTCGCTGTCTGCGTAATGACGAAGCATCTCGCCCAGTTGCTGTACATCGTCCATTGCGGTGTTCCTTTGGTTGAAGCAGTGCTGCGGACATTCAGCATGGCAGATGCCCGCTGTTGGCGTACGACTAAAAGCGCGAGCGGTATTGGCCGGGGGTTACGCCTGGCTGATCGTGCGGTTGCTGGTGGGCGAGCGGCGCAGACGCGCCATGCTCAAGACATCGACCCACACACCGTCACGCACGGCATAGTCGCGAAGCAGGCCCTCGGTTTCGAAGCCGAATTTGCGGTACAGGCAGATGGCGGATTCGTTGTCGGCGTAGACGGTGAGTTCGACGCGGTGCAGGTTCATCCAGTTGTCAGCGATGTCCAGCGCGGCCGCCAGCAGTTTCGAACCGACGCCTTTGCCTTGCCACGCCAGCGCCACGCCCAGGCCGAAGGTGCCGGCATGGCTGCGACGGATGCGCGAAAACTGCTCCAGGCCAAGGTTGCCGATGACTGTTCCTCGTGCAGTGCCACCAGTTGCACCAGTCGCT
The DNA here is from genome assembly GCF_000802965.1 of Pseudomonas fluorescens. Taxonomy (GTDB): domain Bacteria; phylum Pseudomonadota; class Gammaproteobacteria; order Pseudomonadales; family Pseudomonadaceae; genus Aquipseudomonas; species Aquipseudomonas fluorescens_A. The sequence continues at coordinate 345,413 of NZ_JSAK01000002.1, forward strand.
CGCTATCCGACGCCAGGCGTTTACGCCAGATTTCAACAGACGGAAACGGCAACTGCGTTGACTGCCGGGTGACCTCGGGGTCGCGGTAAATCGCGGCGACGCCGTCGATGTGGGAGTCGTTGAGCCGTTCGATAGTGATGACAGCGTCAGTGACGGGCATGGGTGATTCATCCTTGAGGCAGACATGGCCGGTTACTCTACAACGCATTCTCGGGGTCTGGCGAGAACACCTGTAGGAGCGAGCCTGCTCGCGAAGCGGTATTACAGTCGGCAACGATGTTGAATGTAATGGCCTCATCGCGAGCAGGCTCGCTCCTACAATAGGATCGGGGTCAAGCTTCGAACCACTCTCGCCGCTCGTCGAAAGCATGCTGGATCAACTGGGCAATCATCTGTACCTGCTCATCCCCAGACGATTGGGCATTGACCGCCATCCACACCTGACGCTGCATCGGCTGGCTGAACAGCCCCGGCAAACCGAGCAATCCCCGATCGAATCGATGCATGTAGCCGGGCAACAAGCCGATGCAGGCACTGCAACGCACCATCTCCAGCATCAGTCCATAGGAATGCAACTGCACAACCCCGGCCAGACGTTGCTCCACCAGGTTGTTCCACGGCCGAAAACTGTCGATCTGCCGATCATGCTGCCATTGCAACAGCAGGAAATCGGCCAGGTCGTCGAGGTTGTCCGGGCGCGCGGCGACCCGTGAGTAGCGTTTGGCGATGTGTGGCAGGTAGTCGAGCCGTGCCAGGGGCCGAGGTTCGCTGACGGCAAAGCTTGGGCCTGGTAGCGCCGAATCGGTGCCGGCCAGCCATACCACCACATCGGCGCTGATCGCCTGCAGCGACAATTCGCTGTCGAGGCTGATGATGTCCAGGCGCACGCTGGCGTTGCGTCGCAGCAAAGCCACCAGGTCGCGACCGAGGATGTCGTGCAGGATTGACTCGGCCACCGCGAGGCGAACCAAGGGTTGCTCGATCACCGGCAGGTCGCGTTCGTGGGCCAGCGCGATCAATTGCGACTGCAATTGCAAGCCATCCCGACTGAGGACAAGGCCATTGTCCGAGGGGCTGAACAGCGAGCAGCGCAACTGCTTTTCAAGCTGCGCCAACTGTTTGCGTAACTGAATCGCCTTGATGTTGAGACGGCGGGCCGCCTGCATGAAACAGCCGCAACGGGCGGTCACGCTGAAACAGTGCGCCAACAGCGGATCGACCCCCATCGCCCGCGAGCGCCAGGACGTGGTGTTATCGATGGGGGCACGGTACTCGGCAATGCGTCGCTGGTTGCTGGTTTCCATGAATGACATCGAATGACTCCCTGTCGACTATCGCTGGGAATTCCATCCTGCGCATTTAACATGAAACGGGTGTGACAGCCCGGTCAGGAACTGGGACTTTGGCGAAAACTCACCGCCAGGCGGTTCCAGCTGTTGATGGTGGTGACGGCGATGGTCAGGTCGACCAGTTCGCCTTCGTTGAATTGCACCCGCGCCTGCTCATACACGTCATCCGGCACATGGCTCTCGGCGAGCAACGTCACCGCTTCGGTCCAGGCCAGCGCCGCACGCTCGCGCGGGTTGAAGAAGTTGCTGTCGCGCCAGACCACGATGGAATACAGGCGTCGATCGGTCTCGCCGAGACGTCGTGCGTCCACCGAATGCATGTCGGTGCAGAACGCGCAGCCGTTGAGCTGCGAAGCGCGGATCTTGATCAGATGCAGAAGCGCCGGTTCGATGCTCAAACTGCTGGTCAAGGCCTCCATCGCGATCATCGCTTTCATCGCTTTGGGTGAAGCGCTGTAGTAATCCAGACGCAGGGTCATGGCGCGGCCTCTCGGATCGAACGTGTCTGCCTAAGGTAGGCGCTGAAACGCTGGCGTTACAGCTCCAATTTCACGAAAAAAGCCTGAGCCACTCGGCACCAGACCAATTAACGGTTTTCCCGCTACGCAACTTCTGCATGACAAGCGGATAAGGGTAATCTTGCGCGACGCACACGCGCCTCAATTGCCCGGAGCCTCGCCGGTATGGAACTACATGTCGTCATCAACGGACGCAAAGACTTGGCAGGCCAGTTGTACAACCAACTGCGCAGCGCCATCGAATCAGGTCGCCTGGCCGCTGGGACGCAGCTTCCGCCGAGCCGCTTGCTGGCCGAGCAATTGGGGATTTCGCGCAAGACCATTTCCGATACCTACGCCCAACTGACCTACGAAAACTTCCTCACCGGCGTGATTGGCAAAGGCACCTACGTCAACGCGCGGACCTCGAAAGTCCAGCGCAAACAAAGCCATTCGGAGCTCGCCGGTTTTGAGGTGATCGAATCCTGGCGCAATTTGCCGGTGTTTTTGCGTCATCCGACGCTGGAAGGCTCGCTGCGTTACGACTTTATCGGTGGCGCCACCAGCAAGGGCCAGTTTCCCCAGGACGACTGGCGGCGTTGCACCTCCCATGCCCTGCGCCAGATTGCCGGCTCCAAGGGCTTCTACAGCCTGCCCGAAGGTCTGCCGGCGCTGCGCAATGCCATCGCGCGGCACATCGCGTTTTCCCGTGGGGTCAATTGCCAGGACGAAGACGTGGTGGTTTGCAATGGCGCCCAACAGGCGCTGGATCTGATTTCCCGGGTGCTGACGCGTCCGGGCAGCATCGTGGCCATGGAAGATCCCGGGTATCCGCCAGCGCGCCTGCTGTTCGGCACCCACGGCGCCACAGTGATCGGCGTGCCAGTGGATGCGGAAGGCATTCAGGTGGACAAGATCCCCCTGGGCACCCGGCTGATTTACGTCACCCCGTCCCACCAGTTCCCGCTGGGCATGCCCATGAGTCAGGAACGCCGCGTGGCACTGCTGGCCAAGGCCCATGAATTGGGCGCGATCATCATCGAGGACGACTACGACAGCGAATTCCGCTACGAAGGTCGCCCCACTGACTCCCTGCAAAGCATGGACGAGCGCGGGATCGTCGCCTACGTCGGGACCTTCTCCAAAACCCTCCTGCCAGAGCTGCGGCTGGGTTACGCGATCCTGCCACCGGCGATCCTCGAAGCGGTGGTGCGCGCCAAACAGCTCACCGACCTGCATACCTCCACCCTGCCCCAATGGGCGCTGGCCAAGTTCATCGCCGAAGGCTGCCTGCTCAAGCACATCCGTCGCTGCCATACGATTTATGCGGGCCGGCGTGAGCGGATCCTCGCGCGCATGGCCGGTGACCTCTCGCCGTGGCTCGAAGCGGTCCCGAGCACAGCGGGTTTTCACATGGTGGTGTTGTGCAAAGTGCCAATTGATATCGCACTGGTCATCGAACTGGCGAAAAAAGTCGAAGTGGGGCTGTATTCCATCGAAGGCTTTTTCTACCAGCGAGCGCCTCAGGCTGGGCTTCTCATGGGCTTTGGCGCCATCGAAACCCTGGACATCGACACCGCCCTCGACCGTTTGCGCGACATTCTGCAACAAGTCGCCTGACGGATTGGTCTGGGCCTTTATCCGGCGATTGGCTATTGGTGGTCCGGGGGTGCAGGCCTATCCTGCATAGGCGTTATCCCTCAATGAGCAGGATTCGTCCGGCCTGATTCAGGAGTGTGAGCCTAATGTCCTACAACGTGATCAATACCGTAAAGGTGCAGGCTGTCAGCGGCCGCTCGGATGAACTGGGTAAGCAACTGCAAAAGATTGTCGATACCCTGCGTGAGCTACCGGGCTGTGAGTCCTATATGGTCGATCGTTGCCCCGAGGACAGCAACCGCTGGACCGTCAGCGCCCACTGGCAATCGGAATCGGCGATGCAATCGCATTTCAACAGCCCTCAGGTGCAAGGCTTTATCGACTTGATCGATTGCCAATTGGCCAATGCTGTCGACTTCAACAGTTTTCCGATTCGCTAAAGCAAGATCAAAAGATCGCAGCCTGCGGCAGCTCCTACATTGGAATACGTTCCCTGTAGGAGCTGCCGAAGGCTGCGATCTTTTGCTTTTTTACCCTTTCGATTGGTCCCCTGACCTTCCCGAGAATTGGCTGTTTGTTTGCGTCCACTGGCGGAATAGATTGGTCCCTGACAACCAACCACTTCAGGTGATCAACCATGAACGTTTTGCGCCTCTGTGCTGCCCCTTTCGCTGCCCTTGCCTTGACCATTGGCGTCCCGGCGTTTGCCCATGAAGCCAGTGACCCTTCGGAAAAAGTCACCGTACTGCAAGACCAAATGCTGAAAAACGCTCCAGGCAAAAAGGCTTTGATGATCGAAGTCGACTACAAGCCAGGCCAATCGTCCATCGCCCACAAACATGACGGCACGGCCATGGCCTATGTGCTTTCGGGCTCAATCACTTCTCAGGTGAAGGGCGAAAAAGCGGTCACCTACAAGGCCGGTGAGTATTGGTACGAACCCGCCGGTTCGGAACATCTGGTCTCGAAAAACGCCAGCGCGACTAAACCGGCGAAGCTGTTGGTGTTCATGGTGTTGTCGCCGGATGAGAAAGTGTTGATCCCCCTGAAAAACTGATCGCTGAATCCACAGCTATAAATAAAAGCGCCCAAACTCTCGATTGGGGCGTTTTTATTTCCTCAAGCAATTAACCGAACGCCTTTAAACCAAACAAAACTATTGGCTAGCTAATCACCACGCAGATTGGCTATTTCATTCGATGGCGCACGGTTTAGTCTGGAGTCACTGCCGAGCATATTCGGCAACTGTAACTTTCCGACCGAAGTTGTTTCACTGGAGAAACACCATGAAACTTGCGTTTGTCAGTTCATTGACCATGACCGTTTTAATCACCGGATGCTCGGTGCCCACGGCGCCTTCAGCGGTGACGCCGCTGGACGGTATCTTCACGCATCCCGTGGGTCGCAGCGGCGCCACAAGCATTCCCAACGGCAATAACGTTTCGCTGGGCATCGTCTATAGCCACAACACCCAGACCAACCGTGCCTACCTGCAGGATTACCGGTCCAACGCCGGCACCGGCTTCGGCCAGAGTCTGTTGGTGCAGTCGATTCATGACGCCTATGTCGCCACCTCAAAACCCGATCTGGCGGTGGAATGGGTCGAGGCGTCTCTAAAACGGCAGTTCGGCTCGGTCACGGTGTATCCGGACATGCAAAGCCTTCAGGCGGCAAAACCGGATGTGCTCGCAATTGTCGACAGTCGCAGCCAATTGATCACCTCGCGCAGTTCGGATGTCGAAGCGAATGTCAGCGCCGATTTCTATGACAAGAACTTGAATTACTTAGGCACTGCGCAGGGGCATGACGCCAAAGCACTGAGCCCGGTCTGGGCGGACTATAAACGCAGTGAAGACATCGTTGCGGATATACATGAGCAACAGAATGTTCAAGTCCGGGCGCTGCAGAAGTTTGACCAGTCGCTCAGTAATTTACTGACCAGCCCGACAGAAAAAGTGTCGATGATTGAAGATTTCAACCGAAAAGAACTGTATTGAACGACACGAAATTTGTGGGAGCGGGCTTGCCCGCGATAGCGTAATCACAGTTGCCATCAACGTTAAATGTGATGACTTCATCGCGGGCCAGCCCGCTCCCACAGAGATCTGCATCGAATTCAAATATTGTATTACCGCCCTATCATTGCGACACGATTAACCTAAGCCACACAATCAAAATTTCGTTACCTTGAATCTGGCGCGCAACGCTTTACACCTCATTAACTTGCATAAGCGCAAAGCCACTATTAAAGCCAAACAAAACAATCAAATATTCAAGGATGAACATATGAGTGAAAATCAGCAGCGTTCTTTTACAGCTAAAATAAAATGCAATGCACTCAGAATGACTTTTTTCGAGAAAATATATCATCGAGCTTACTTGAAAGAACATCCCGCACTCTTCGCAAATACGATTGCCACTCGTAATGACAGTTGGTCCCGCCCTTACTATGACACCAACAACTTGGGACCTGGCATGGGCATTGGTTATCGGAAACCCAGGCCGGGCGAAGTCGGCTGGAACGAACCCATCGATATGTTGCTACATTTCAGGTGTTATGACGATTACTACAACCTGCAAATTTTGACCCCACGTTACTTAAATAAATACATCAGTAAAAACAGTGACGGTTCTTTGGGGGCATTTCCAGCAGCTGGGGGTGACACCACGTCATTCAATTTGTTGGACGCTGAACTAAACATCATTACGCTGGACGATATGACCACCGACAATCCAACCGTTTACCTTCAAGCACGCAACGCAGGAATCATTAAAAAAGTCCTGCTGGATCCAACACGTGACCATTATTGCTTTCACGATACTGTGGGCGAAAACACAACATTCGACTTGCAAATAATCGACAGAAACGCGGCGCCTCGCGACTAGCCTGCTTATGTACTAAAAAACCAACGGCTGCATAAAGAACCGATCAAATAAGCCCAATAATAAAAAAGCCCCGCATCTCTCAATGCGGGGCTTTTTCATTCAACGCCTGATCAGGCCGCCGGTTCCAGCTCGGCGACGACAGTGGCTGGCACCACCGCTTGACCGCTCAACGCCAGGTCCAGCAGCTCGCGGTTGGCCACCGCGTACATGGCGTAGTCCGTACCGCTGGCGGCACGCAGTTCCACCAGCATGGCGCGCCAGCGTTCGATCATGCTCTCGTGCTGCGACATCCACAGCGCCAAGCGTGCTTCCACGTCCTGGGTGCCGTCGCCCTGTTGCAACACCGAGATGGTGATCGCACGTTGCTGCCAGTCGACGTCATCACGGAACGCTTCACGGGCCAGGGCTTGCCAGTTGTTTTCAACCGGCAGAGCACTGATCTGTGCCAGATACCAGGTAATGTCCAGCGCGCTGCCCACGGCGAAGTACGCCTTGGCCACGTCGGCAGGATCCTGGCCAGTCACGTCGGAAGCTTCGATGATCGGCAGCAGCGTGTACAGGTGCGTGGTGCCAGCCACCATGCGCGCCAGCAACTCTGGCACACCGGCTTCGACGTACGCCTGATAACGGGTCTGCCACGTTTCGCGGATCTCGCCACTGAGCAATTCGTCGAGTTTGAGGCCCAACGCCGCCAGATGTGGACCGAAGTGCGCGACGTCACGGGCAGCATTCTGCTCGTTGCGACGGGCACGCAGGAACCAGCGCGTGGCGCGACGACCCAGACGCATCAACTCATCCATCAGCTCCAGCTGCACGTCGGCGGAAACCTTGTAGTCCAGGTTTTCAATCTGACGGAACCAATGCGGGAGGTGGAAAATGTCACGCACGATCACATAAGCGCCGGCCACGTTCGCCGGGCTCATGCCGGTCGACTCTTTGAGTCGTTGAACGAAGGTAATGCCCATGTGGTTGACCAGATCGTTGGCGATCTGGGTGCTGACGATTTCGCGCTTCAGACGGTGACGGCGCATGGCTTCGGAGAACTTGCTCACCAGAGTCGGCGGGAAAGCGGTTTCCATATCGCGGGTCAGGTAGTCGTCGTCCGGCACCAGGGAGCCCAGCAGTTGCTCCTTGAGGTCGATCTTGCTGTAGGAAATCAGCACCGACAGCTCGGCACGGGTCAGGCCATGGCCTTCGGCGACACGCTCGTTGAGCGCTTCTTCCGACGGCAGGAACTCGATGGCGCGATCCAGCTTGCCGCGACCTTCCAGATCGTTCATCAAACGCTTGTATTCGGCAATTCGCGGCAACGCACGACGAGCAGCCAGGGACAATGCCTGAGTCTGCTTGTAGTTGTTGCCCAGCACCAGGCCACCGACTTCGTCGGTCATGCTCGCCAGCAATTGGTTACGTTGCTTGTCGGTCATGTCGCCGGCCTGAACCACTTCGTTCAGCAGGATCTTGATGTTCACTTCGTGGTCGGAACAGTCCACGCCACCGGCGTTGTCGATGAAGTCGGTGTTGGAGCCGCCGCCATTGATACCGAATTCCACACGACCCAATTGGGTCATGCCGAGGTTACCGCCCTCGCCCACCACTTTGCAGCGCAGTTCGTTGCCGTTCACGCGCAGTGCATCGTTGGCCTTGTCGCCAACATCGGCGTGGCTTTCGCTGCTGGCCTTGACGTAAGTACCGATACCGCCGTTCCACAACAGATCCACCGGTGCCTTGAGCAAGGCATTCAGCAGTTCAGTCGGGGTCAGCTTGTCAGCCTGGATGTCGAAGCGTTCCTGCATCTGCGGGGAAATCGCGATGCTCTTCGCGCTACGCGAGAAGATGCCGCCGCCTTCGGACATGATGCTGGTGTCGTAATCCGACCAGGCCGAACGCGGCAGGTCGAACAGGCGTTGACGCTCGACGAAGCTGGTCGCCGGGTTCGGGTTCGGGTCGATGAAGATGTGCAGGTGGTTGAACGCGGCAACCAGTTGCAGCTTGTCGGACATCAACAAGCCGTTACCGAACACGTCACCGGCCATGTCGCCGACGCCCACGACAGTGATGCTGTCTTCCTGGACATTGATGCCGCGCTCGCGGAAGTGGCGCTGTACGCCGACCCACGCGCCCTTGGCGGTGATGCCCATTTTCTTGTGGTCGTAACCGGCAGAACCACCGGACGCAAACGCGTCACCCAGCCAGAAGCCGTAGTCGATGGCGATGCCGTTGGCGATGTCGGAGAAGGTCGCTGTGCCTTTGTCCGCGGCCACTACCAGGTACGGGTCATCGTCGTCATGACGCACGACGTTGGCCGGTGGCACCAAGGCGCCATCCTTCAGGTTGTCGGTGATGTCCAACAGGCCCGAAATGAAGATGCGGTAGCAGGCGATGCCCTCGGCCGCGATCTCGTCACGGCTGCCGCCCAGTGGCAGGCGACGCGGCAGGAAGCCGCCCTTCGCACCCACCGGCACGATCACCGAGTTCTTCACTTGCTGGGCTTTTACCAGGCCCAGGACTTCAGTACGGAAGTCTTCTTCACGGTCAGACCAGCGCAGGCCACCACGGGCCACGTTGCCGAAGCGCAGGTGCACGCCTTCGACGCGCGGCGAGTAGACGAAGATTTCGAACTTCGGCACCGGCTTCGGCAGCTCAGGAATCAAGTGCGGGTTGAACTTGAAGCTGAAGTACGACTTGTTATGGCCGTTGGCGTCAGTCTGATAGAAGTTGGTACGCAGGGTCGCCTTGATCAGGTCCAGGTAGCGACGCAGGATGCGGTCTTCGTTCAGTACCTGAACGTCGTCCAGCGCAGTCAGGATCGCGTGTTCCAGACGCTGTTCGAGATCGTCGCTGCTGAGCTTGCGCGCCAGGTAGAAACGGGTCTTGAACAACCGGGTCAATTCGCGAGCGATGTCGGTGTGGTTGTTCAGGGTGCTGGCGATGTAACCGAGGTCGAAGCCCAGGCGGATCTGTTTCATGTAACGGGCGTAGGCACGCAGCAGCGCCACGTCGCGCCATGGCAGGCCGGCGGTCAGCACCAGACGGTTGAACGCATCGTTCTCGGCATCACCGCGCACGATGTGGACGAACGCGTCCTGCAAAGTGTCGTTGAGTTGCTGGATGTCCAGTTCCAGCCCTTCGGCTGCGGTGAACGCGAAGTCATGAATCCAGAACTCGCGGCCGTTGTTGTGACGCAGGCGGTACGGGAATTCACCCAGCACGCGCAGGCCGAGGTTTTCCAGGATCGGCAACACGTCGGACAGTGCCAGCGGGGTATCGGCGTGGTACAGCTTGCAATGCAGCTCACGTTGACCGGAGACCTGGCCCAGCGGCTGATAAAAGCTCATCACCAGCGGATTTTTTTCGCTGAGGTTCAGCAGGTGCTGCATGTCGACCACAGCCGAGTGGGCAGCAAAACGCTCGCGATAACCGGCCGGGAAGCCTTTCGGGAAGTCGGCCAGCACGTTGGTGCCGTGGGCTTCGCCGAAGGTCTCGACGGTCAGCGCGGAGTAATCGTCCTGCCAGCTGCGGCAGGCCTGGATCACTTCGTTTTCCAGCTGTTGCGGGTCGATGTCGATACGGTTTTTCGGGTCAACGCGCAGGATCAGTTGCACGCGGGCCAGCACGGACTCGGAGAAGAAAGTCCAGAACTCGCAATCCGAGGCTTTCAGGCGATCCATCAGCACTTGCTGGATCTTCTGGCGCACTTCGGTGGAGTAGATGTCACGCGGCACGTAGGCCAGGCAGTAGCAGAAACGGCCGTACGGGTCTTTGCGCAGGAACACGCGAATCTTGTTGCGTTCCTGGATCTGCACGATCGACATCACGGTGCTGAACAGCTCGTCCACCGGGGTCTGGAACAGATCGTCGCGCGGCAGCACTTCAACCACCTGAGCCAATTCTTTGCCCAAGTGAGCCTTGGCCTGGAAGCCGGAACGGCGCTCGATTTCCGCGACCTTGCGGCGGATGTACGGGATGACCCGCACGCTCTCGCCATACACCGACGAGGTGTACAGGCCCATGAAACGGCATTCCTTGATGACGTTGCCGTCGGCGTCGATTTCGCGGATCGACACGTAATCAGGGTAAGCCGGACGGTGTACTCGGCTTGGGTGCGCAGCCTTGGCGAACGACAACAGGGTCGGTTCGCGCAGGTAGTTCACGGCGTAGTCTTCGATGCGCAGGTCATCGTAGGTCAGGCCGGCGCGCAGCAATTTGGTCAGGCCGAGGAAGGAGTTCTGGTCGTAGACGATGTGGCCGCCATCGGCCTCATCGCGAACCACGAATTCTTCGTAACCCAGGAAGGTGAAGTGGTTGCCCACCAGCCATTCCAGGAAGCTTTTGATTTCAGCTTTCTCGTCGGCATCGACGACAAACTTGCTGCTGTCCAGGTTGGTCAGGATTTCCTGGACCTTGGCTTTCATCGGCTCGAAATCGGCCACCGCAACGCGCACTTCACCGAGCACTTGTTCCAGCTCTTTGGTCAGCACGTTCAATTCAGCGGTGTTGGCGCAACGGTCGATTTCCAGGTACATCAACGACTCTTGCAGCACGTCGTCGCCCTGGGTGCCTTTGGGCAGGATTTCCAGCAGCTCGCCCTTGCTGCCGCGACGTACGCTCAGCACAGTGGTTTGCAGGGTATGAATGCTGTAGCCGCGACGGTTCAGCTCGGTGCGCACCGAGTCCACCAGGAATGGCAGGTCGTGGTGCAGCACTTCGACCGCGGTGTGGGTCGACTGCCAGCCGTGACGTTCGTAATCGGGGTTGTAGACGCGCACTTGCGGTTGCGCGTGATCGAAGCGCTCAAGCAGGCGCCACGCAGAAAGGGTACAGCCAGCGAGGTCGGACAACCGACGTTGGGTCAGCTCGTCCAGGGAAATGATGCCGAAGAATTGTTCAGCGAACAGCGCCACTTGTGGCAGTGCCTGTTCACTGATGTGCTGCGCCAGTGCCGCTTGCAGTTGGTGCTGGAAGTCGGCTTTGCTGGCTGCGGTGAAGAACGCCATCTGTGGTACTCCGCTTGGGCTTGTTATTGATGGAAGCGTCGCGCGAAACCCCTTTCGGGGCTACGTTTCAAAGCTAGCCGTCACCCGGTTCCTGATTCTCGGGCAGAGGAAACAGGGTGACAGGTGGGTGAAGCTGGACGGGACACTCTGGTCACATTCACCTTCCGTGAATGGGCATCTGCAAAAACGACTGGGCTGTGTGCAGCGCAATGTCTTTACGGGTGCTCATCCGTTGCGCAGCTTAACGAGTGCGGCAAGGCCCGTGCTTGCGGTGCTGCGACATATTCGGTCAACGGTACGCTGCTCAGGGCGCACGCTTCGAACAACACTAGCAGCCGCACAGGAAAACGGCGGTTTTCCGTCCGGTTTTACGGTACATCCGTACCAGAAATGACCAGCAACACTTTGCTTGTTCACGACACGCTCTCTAACACTCAAACGAGCAGAAATTCCACGAGGCTGGCAGAATCGCGTTTTGTTCGTTTTCACAACGCTCGTCGAGCCAGGAACTACCCATGCAAATGACCACCGCCCTCTTGATCGTCAACCCGTGCGATGACGAAGAAGACAACATGGCCATGCTCTGCTGCCACAGCGAAAAGGGCGAAATGTTCCTGATGAGCCGATATCCGGACGAAGATGAGCTGGAAATAACTCTGGATGGCGAGCCGTCGACGCTGGACGGCGTGAAAGTCACTCTGAGCCCTACCCTGCTGAAGATCGAAATCGCTGCAGCGGATGCCGATGCGTTGAATGGGGATGATGTGCTGGAGATCACCTTCAACCCGGACATGGTGGATATGGCGGAAGTTGAGGAAACCCTGAAGAACATTCTTGACGGTACTGGCACCTTCATCAGCCAGATTTGAGGCGCTTGATCTGCCTTCATCGCGAGCAGGCTCACTCCTACAATAGATCGTCGTACACCTTCAATGTAGGAGTGAGCCTGCTCGCGATAGGGCCGGCACAGCCACCCAATCACTCCCCTGCTACAAAAATCCGCTATCTGCCCCAACCATTTCCCGCACTTTGCACAAAATGCCGTTAGTCGCCGCACCCCGCGATGGATTAAAGTAACGCCCCCAGCCCTGGCGTATTACGCACGACCTCGGCCTTCCATTTCCAGGAACAGTCATCGATGGAACATCGTGAAGCGCTGCTAGCGCTGCGAACCTTTCTTTCAACGCAGATTCTCGGCCAGGAAAAACTCATCGAGCGCTTGCTCATCGCCCTGCTTGCCGACGGCCACATGCTGGTCGAGGGCGCTCCTGGCCTGGCCAAGACCAAGGCCATCAAAGAACTGGCAGAAGGCATCGAAGCGCAGTTCCATCGCATCCAGTTCACCCCCGACCTGTTACCTGCCGACATCACCGGCACGGAAATCTATCGTCCGGAAACCGGCAGCTTCGTGTTCCAGCAAGGCCCGATCTTCCATAACCTGGTGCTGGCGGACGAAATCAACCGTGCGCCGGCCAAGGTTCAATCGGCGTTGCTCGAAGCCATGGCCGAGCGCCAGGTCAGCGTCGGGCGCAGCACTTATGAGTTGTCGCCGCTGTTCCTGGTGATGGCTACGCAGAACCCTATCGAGCAGGAAGGCACCTATCCGTTGCCCGAAGCGCAGCTCGACCGCTTCCTGATGCATGTGAAAATCGGCTTCCCGGACGCCGCCGTCGAACGCCGCATCCTGCAACAGGCCCGTGGCGAAGCGTTGAACGGTGAAACCAAACCCGAACGCCGAGTCAGCCAGCAGGCCATTTTTGCCGCACGCAAGGAAATCCTCGGCTTGTACATGGCCGATGCCGTGGAGGAATACCTGGTGCAACTGGTCATGGCCACGCGCACACCCGCCAAGTTCGACCCCGAGATGGCCGAGTGGATCGCCTACGGCGCCAGCCCTCGCGGCTCCATCGCCCTCGACCGCTGTGCCCGGGCCCACGCCTGGCTCGCCGGGCGCGATTTCGTCAGCCCGGAGGACATTCAAGCGGTGCTGTTCGACGTGTTGCGCCACCGCATTATCCTGTCCTTTGAAGCCGAAGCCGCTGGCATCGACCAGGACCGGGTGGTCCAGCGGATTCTCGACGTCGTAGCCGTCGCTTGACCCCGATGAACGCCCTCCTGCCGCCCCAACCGGGTATCCGCATCACGCTCGCCGAGTTGATCGAGATGCGTCATCGCGTGCGCGAAGTGCAGCTGTTTTCCACGCCGAGCCAGCGCAGCCCGCTGATTGGCCTGCACCATTCCAAGTTGCGCGGCCGTGGCGTGGATTTCGATCAGGTGCGGGTCTATCAGGCCGGCGACGACGTGCGCACCATCGACTGGCGCGTCACCGCGCGAACCCAGGAACCGCACACCAAGTTGTTCCACGAAGAACGCGAACGACCGATTTTCATCATGGTCGAGCAGAGCCGTCGTTTGTTTTTCGGCTCGGGACTGATGTTCAAATCCGTGCTGGCCGCCCAGGCCGCCAGCCTGATTGGCTGGGCCGCGCTCGGGCACAACGATCGCGTCGGCGGGCTGGTGTTCGGTGACAACGAGCACTACGAAATCAAACCCCGGCGCAGCAAGCAGAGCCTGCTGCAATTGCTCAACCGGCTGGTGCGGGTCAACCAATCGCTGCACACCGAAAGCGAGCCGGACCGCGATGCCTTTGGCATTGCCTTGCGTCGTGCCCGCGAAGTGTTGCGTCCCGGCAGCCTGGTCATTGTGATTTGCGACGAGCGCGCCTTGTCCGAGAGTGCCGAACAGCAACTAAGCCTGTTGTCGCGCCATTGCGACCTGTTGCTGCTGCCGGTGTCCGATCCACTGGACCACGCCCTGCCCGCTGCCGGCCTGCTGCGCTTTGCCGAACGCGGCGCACAACTGGAACTCGACACACTCAATTTCGAATTGCGCCAGACCTATCGTGCCCAGGCCGAAACACGCATCGCTCGCTGGGAATTGCTGGCGCAAAAGCTTCGGGTATTGCTGATGCCATTGAGCACCCAGAGCGAAATGGTCGAGCAACTGCGCGAATACCTCAACCCAGAGAAACCGGGGAAAGGTCGATGAGCAGCCTTGATCAACTGCAACCGCTGATTTCCCCGCCGGCAATCGGCTTCTGGCCGCCGGCGCCGGGTTGGTGGTTGCTGCTGTTGTTACTGCCTGCCATTGGATTCGGCCTGTGGAAGCTGCGGCGCTTCATTCCTGCCCGCAAACCCATCGTTCGCGCCGAGCAACCCCTGGACCCGGTGCGCGTTGCCGCGCTGGCAGAACTGGCGCTGATGCCCAAGCCCTACGATGGCGCGCCCGCCGGTGCCTGGCTGCAACAACTCAACGGCCTGCTCAAACGCCTGTGCCGCAACCATTATCCGTACAGCCAGAGCCATACCCTCAACGGTCGCAAATGGCTGGCATTCCTCGACAACCGCTGCCCGGCGGCCGGTCTGACCCGCTGGATGGTGTTGGTGGAAGGTGCCTACAAGCCCGAATGCAAACTCGACGATAAAGCCATCGCTGGCCTGACTCAGGCGGTCGATACCTGGATTCGCAAACATGTTTGAGTTCGCCTGGCCGTGGATCTTCGCGCTGCTGCCGCTGCCGTGGCTGATGCGCATCCTGCTGCCGGTCGCCGACAGTGGCGAACCGGCGCTCAAGGTCAGCTTCCTCGGCGACCTCGAAGGCCTCGCCCGACGCCGTGCCCGCGCGAACCTGCCGGCTTGGCGCCAACAAGCGCCGTTCCTGCTGTTGTGGTTGATGCTGCTCACCGCCGCCGCGCGCCCGCAATGGCTCGGCGAACCGCTGCCGATTGCCGCCAGCGGTCGCGACCTGTTGGTGGCGGTGGACGTGTCCGGTTCCATGGATTTCCCTGACATGCAGTGGCAGGACGAAGACGTCAGCCGCCTGACCTTGGTCCAGCACTTGCTCGGTGATTTCCTCGAAAGTCGCGAAGGCGATCGCGTCGGCCTGATCCTCTTCGGCAGCCAGGCCTACGTGCAAGCGCCACTGACTTTCGACCGGCACACCGTGCGCGTCTGGCTCGATGAAGCGCGCATCGGCATTGCCGGCAAAAACACCGCTATCGGCGATGCCATCGGCCTGGCCCTCAAGCGCCTGCGACAACGTCCGGCGCAAAGCCGCGTACTGATTCTAGTAACGGACGGCGCCAACAACGGCGGCGAGATTGCCCCGATCACCGCCGCACGCCTGGCGGCCAAAGAAGGGGTGAAAATCTACCCGATCGGCATCGGCGCCGACCCGGAGCAAAGCGGCACGCTGGGCTTTCTGGGAATTAATCCGAGCCTGGACCTTGATGAGCCATCGCTGAATGCAATCGCCGAAGCCACGGGTGGGCGCTATTTCCGCGCCCGCGACGGCAAGGAGTTGCAAGCGATCAAGGAAACCCTCGACCAACTGGAACCCGTGACCCAGCAACCGACTCAGGCCCGCCCGGCCCAAACGTTGTATCAGTGGCCATTGGCAATGGCGCTGCTAATGAGCATTCTGCTGGTGATCCGCGAGCTCTGGCCGGATAACCCGCTGCAACGCCTGTTTACCAAGGATCTGTTTTTGCAATCGCAACTGCCTGACTGGCGTCAGCGCCTCAATCGCCTGCGTCTGCGGAGGCGCCGATGAGCGCGCTCTGGCCTTACTGGTTCCGTCCCTGGTGGCTGTTGTTGCTGCCGCTGTTGGGCTGGTTGCTCTGGCAACTCTGGCATCGGCAGAAGCGCGCCGGACGCTGGCAGATGATTCTGCCGCCCGCTTTTCATGCGGTGTTGCTCAGTGGTGGCAATGGCCGCGACAGCAAGCTGCCGTGGATCGCCTTGGGCGTGGCCTGGCTGCTGACGATATTTGCGCTGCTCGGGCCAAGCTGGGAGCGTGTCGAGCAACTGAGCCAAAAACCCGCCGACCCGTTGGTGGTGATCCTCGAACTGACCCCGGAAATGCTCGCCACCGACGTTCAGCCAAATCGCCTGGAACAGGCTCGGCGCAAGCTCTTCGACCTGCTGCAATACCGCAGCGACGCGCAGACGGCGATCGTTGTTTATGCCGGCAGTGCGCACACCCTCGTGCCACTGTCGGATGATCTGTCCACCAGCCGCAATCTGCTGGACGCCCTCAAACCGTCGCTGATGCCCGAAACCGGCCATCGCGCGGATCTGGCGGTGGGCAAAGCCCTGACGCTGCTAGATCAAGCCGCCCTCGGTGATGGCCGCATCCTGCTGATCGGCTCGTCCCTGACAGAACAAGAACGCCTGGGAATTCGCCGCGAGCTGAGCGGCAAGTCCACGCAGTTTCTGATGCTCGGCATCGGCACCGCCGAAGGCGCACCGATTACCCAGGAGGACGGCAGTTTCCTCAAGGACGAACAGGGCGCGATTCTGGTGCCGCACCTGGACGAGCCCGGCCTCAAAGCTTTTGCCAACGACCTGGATGGACGTTATCGCCACGCGCGCTTGAGCGACGCAGACCTGCGTGCCCTTGGTCTGCTCGATGGTCCCCGACATTTGCGCAATGACGGTCAGACCCTGCGTCTCGACACCTGGGCCGATCAAGGATACTGGTTGCTGTTGCCGCTGCTGTTGCTGGCGGCCTGTGCTGGCCGCCGCGGCTGGTTGCTGTGCCTGCCGTTGTTATGGCTGGTGCCGCAGTCGAGCTATGCCTTCGAGTTCCAGGATCTGTGGTTGCGTCCCGACCAGCAGGGCCAGCATCTGCTCAAGCAGAAACGCCCGGCCGAAGCCGCGCAGCGTTTCGAAGATCACCAGTGGCAAGGCGTTGCCCTGTATGAAGCCGGCGACTACAGCGGCGCCGCCCAGCGGTTCGCCGAAGGCAACGACGCCCACGCCCACTACAATCGAGGCAATGCCCTGGCCAGAAGTGGCGAGCTCGAAGCGGCGCTGGATGCTTACGATCAGGCACTGGAACGCCAACCCGACCTGCGTCCGGCGCTGACCAACAAGGCCTTGGTGGAAAGCCTGCTCAAGCAGAAAAACACCCCGCCCGCCGCCGAGCCGGACAACGCCACCAGCGAACAGCCGCAGACTCCACCAGAATCACCCCCCTCTGATACGGCTCAAGCGTCGAGCACGGGTGAGCCGAAGTCTGAAGAGCAACAGGCCAAACCCGGCACCGAGCAAGCGTCCACGAAACCACCTCGCCCCGGCACCAACGAAGTTCCGGGCAGCGAACTGGGGGATGAGCAACACACCACGCCGCCCATGCGCCCGGCCAGCGACAGTATCGATGACGAACAGCAGCAGGCGCTGGAGCAATGGCTGCGACAGATCCCGGATGATCCGGGAGAATTGCTCCGACGCAAATTCTGGTACGAACAGCAACAACATCAGGATCAGGGAAAAACTCGATGACCCGCTTCACCGCCTTCATGCTCGCCTCACTGCTATGGACCGCTCAGGCCCAGGCTGCGGGGCTGGTCGCCAGCGTTGATCGCACCCGCCTGAACTCTGGCGAGACGATCGAACTGACACTGGAATCCAGTGACGTGACGCAGTTCGGCAAACCCGACCTGGCGCCCCTGGAGTCACTGTTCGAAGTGCGCGGCACCCGTCAGGTCAACCAATTGACCACGCTGAACGGCGACAATCGGGCGACCACCCGCTGGATCGTCACCCTTCTGCCGCTACAGAACGGCAGCGTGGTGATCCCGTCGCTGAAGCTGGGCGACGTCGAGAGTCAGCCGATCACCGTGCAAGTGGTCGAAAGCGAAAGCCAAAACACCGCGAGCAAACTGGCGCCGGTGTTCATCGATGCCAGCCTCGATCAAACCAGCGTCTACGTGCAGGCACAGGCGATACTGACCTTGCGTATCTACCATTCGGTGTCGCTCTACGATGACAGCAGCCTGCCACCGCTGCAGATTCCCGATGCGCGAATCGAACAATTGGGCGAGTCCCGCACCTACGAAAAAGACATCAACGGCGTGCGCCACGGCGTGATTGAAATGCGCTACGCGATCTACCCGCAACACAGCGGTGAGCTGATCATTCCGGGGCAGATCTTCAATGCCGCACTGGTGGATGCACAGCCCGCCCAGGACGCGACAGCCCAGTCACCGAAATCCGGCAAGCTGATGCGCATCAGCTCCGGCGAGCTTCTGCTGACGGTCAAGGCCAAACCGACCACCTACCCTGCTGACTTGCCATGGCTGCCGGCGCGTAGCCTGACCTTGAGCGAGAGCTGGAGCCCGGAACCCGAGCACGTCCAGGTCGGCGACTCCATGACCCGCAGCCTTACCGTGAAGGCCGAAGGCCTGGCGAGTTCGCAACTGCCGCCGCTGCCCGGAACCGAAGTGAGCGGTTTGCGTCGCTATCCGGATCAACCGGTGCTGGGCAACCAGAACACCGATCGTGGCCTGGTCGGCAGTCGTGAAGATCGCGAGGCGCTGGTGCCGGCCCGCAGTGGGTCCATCGAGCTGCCCTCGGTGGACGTAGTCTGGTGGAACACCTTTGAAGACCATCTGGAACACAGCAGCCTTCCCGCCCGCACCCTGCAGGTGGCGGCCAATCCGAGCCTGATGGTCGACACCCCGGCCGGCAACTCCCCGGTCAATGCCAGTGCCGACAGCGAAAGCCTCTGGCGCTGGAAGCTCAGCAGCCTGATCCTCGCCTGCACCACCCTCCTCGGCTTCGGCCTCTGGTGGCGCGCCCGCTGGCAACCGGCAGTCGCGCGCACCGCACAAACCGGCCCGAGCCCGCGCACCGTGCTCGACGAGCTCAAGCGCGCCTGCCAGGCGAATGACCCCCAAGCCACCCGTCAGGCGCTCGACGCCTGGGCCCGGCAACAACCGGAAACCCTGGCCGACATGGCCGCGCGCTTCGTACCACTTTCCGACGCCCTCGACGGCTTAAACGGCGCGCTGTACAGCGAAACCGGCCAGCATTGGCAAGGTGAGGATTTGTGGCGCGCGATTCGGACGATCCCGATCGCCGAGCGGGTGCAGGACCTCACGGGCGACAGTGGCTTGCCGCCGCTGTACCCCAAATAACCTAAGCAACGCGAGTTTGTGGCGAGGGAGCTTGCTCCCGCTCGGTTGCGAAGCAGCCGTAGACAAGTGATCCGGCGCCCTTGAAAAACGGGTATCCGAATGAGGGGCCGCTTCGCAGCCCAGCGGGAGCGAGCTCCCTCGCCACAGGTTAAGTGGTGTGATCGTATCTATCGGCGATTCGGAAGACGCCAATGGCTTGCCGCCGCTGTACCCCAAATAACCCGCGATATTCCGGGCAGCGCTATTTGTGGCGAGGGAGCTTGCTCCCGCTCGGTTGCGAAGCAGCCGTAGACAAGTGAACCGGCGCCCTTGAAAAACGGG
>NZ_JSAK01000002.1:365230-377615 GCF_000802965.1 Pseudomonas fluorescens
TGACCCGGTGTCCTTGAAAAAACGGTGTATCCGAATCTAGGGCCGCTTCGCAGCCCAGCGGGAGCAAGCTCCCTCGCCACAGGTTAGTGGTGTTTCAAGATCCGGTCGGTGATAGCTGCTTTCCGCCGCTTTATCCCAAGTAAAAACAAAAGATCGCAGCCTGCGGCAGCTCCTACAGGTCATCCGCCGAGTAGGGGCTGCCGCAGGCTGCGATCTTCAGGGTCGTTCAGCCACTCACAATAAATCCGTCACTTGGTGAGTTCTGCCCAAAGCACGTTGTCACCCACCCCGGGGGCCCAGTCTGTTGTATATGACGTATGTCTCTGCTTGCAGGACCATTTCTTTTCACTATGGCGCACCTCAGCACCTACCTCATAGAGGGTGTCCAGCTTCCACGCTGGTTTTGCACCCCCTTCACCCTGGGTACTTACACTCAGGACATTACTTTGTGCTGACAACCTGCCATTCAGGTCACGCGCTCTCACGGAGTAGCGATAGGCGGTGTCTGGCGTGAGGCCGGAGTCGTCGTAAGTGGTCTGACTGGCGCCCACGGATCTGACTTCAACGCCGTCACGGTAGATCAGGTAGTCCATGATTCGCGCCGAGCCCGTGGACGCTCCCCACATCAGGCTGATACTTCGTTCGGTCTGACGCATGCTGTGCAAGTTCGTCGGCGCGGTGGGGCCTGTTCCACCTTCGGGCAAGGTGTGCACTTGAATGGGTCGGCTTTGCGCAGAGACATTTCCGAGATCATCGACTGCACTGACGGCATAGTTGTACAAGGTTTCAGGCGCCACACTGTTATCGGTAAACGTAAGGTTCGGCGCGACGACTTCGACGAAAAAGCCTCCATTACGCGAAATACGGTAGGCGACAATCGGATGCGGACCGGCTGCTGCATTCCATTTCAACACCACCTGTTTGTCAGTGACCGTTTCAGCGGCCAGCCCGGTCGGCGTTTCGGGACGTTCACCGCCCCCGTCCGGCGGCACGAAATTAAGATCGACCACCTGATAAAAAGCCATCGATGTATTGGCAACTTCCCATACGGCCAGGCATACATGGTATCCGTCACGCTTGGGCAGTGGGACGCTATGGATGGTGGGTGAAGCGGGCAGCATCTGCTCGCCGTGGGCCCAATGCGGTTGCAGATTAATTTGCACTGTATAAAACGGCTCAGCTTCAAACTGCGCGCGCGACAACACTTCGTCAGGGTTCCAACCGTCCTTCGTCAAGAAATAGTTCCAGCGCCGAGAGGAGTGCTTCGCGCTGAAAAACCAGGAAAAATCCAGTATTTCGCCACTACGCACATCATGCTTTTGCCAGTGACTTCCTGGCTCGTCCAGCCAGGCGCCGGTCAGCTGATTTGCACTGGCAATTTTGCCATCTGGAGGCGGCGGGACGTTGGCATCGTCATCTTTGGCAAAGGCATCTCTGATTCCGCCGGCAGTCAGAGGAAAAAATTTACCGGACTCGCGTTGATTCAAGGCTCCTTCGTCGAGCCTCCCGGCCAGCCATTCAAAATGTGCCCGCGAAGAGGGTGAAAAAACATGGGCATGACGCGGGTTGTTGCTTCGACTGATAGTGTTCGGACGACGTTGTGACATGATCATTCTCCATTAAAAATCGTTGCAGCTTCGATAGTCCCTAAATCACATGTGACGCCCCAACCACATCAGTCACTGCTCGACCAACCTCACCTTTCTATTGAAAGGCGCATTCCGTCACTTGCACTGTAAGGCTCCATGCTCACATTCAGTAGATACCCGGTCTGCGAGAGTGACCACTGACAGAACTGACAGGAAGGGACAGACGGTCGCAAGTTTTTCTCACTGTTTGCCGTCGTGGTGACCGACAAAGGTGTTCAGCAACCACAGTCGTTTGCCAGTAAACTCTCTGCCCTTTCGCCGCTGTCATCTTTCCTCGCGGCCATCACCTTTTTATGTAGCGGAGTTGCCCTTGCGTCTGTTTCACACCTCCGACTGGCACCTCGGGCAGAACCTGCACGGCCAGGATCGCGATTTCGAGCACGGTTGCTTTCTCGACTGGCTGTTGCGTCAGCTCAAACTGGATCAGCCCGATGTGCTGCTGATCGCCGGCGACATCTTCGACACGGTCAACCCACCGGTCAAAGCCCAGGAACGCCTCTACGATTTCATCGTCAGCGCCCACGAACAACAGCCGTTGCTGACTATCGTGATGATTGCCGGCAACCACGATTCCGGCTCGCGAATCGAACTGCCCGCGCCCTTGATGCGCCGTTTGCGCACCCATGCGCTGGGTCGCGTGCTGTGGCTGGATGACGGGCAACTGGACGCCGAACGCCTCTTGCTGCCACTGCCCGATGCCCAAGGCGAAATTGCCGCGTGGTGCCTGGCGCTGCCGTTCCTGCGCCCGGCCGAAGTGACCGGCGCGCATTTGGGCGACAACTACCTGCGCGGCATCGGCCAGGTTCACGAGTGGCTGATCGAAGCGGCCAATGCCAAGCGCCAGCCGGGTCAGGCGCTGATTGCCATCAGCCATGCGCACATGGCCGGCGGTTCGGTGTCGGAAGACTCCGAGCGCAGCCTGATCATCGGCAACGCCGAAGCCCTGCCCGCCAGCCTGTTCGGGCCAACGATCAGCTACGTTGCCCTGGGCCATCTGCACAAGCCACAGAAGGTCAACGGCGAAGAACGCATTCGCTACAGTGGTTCGCCGATTCCGTTGTCGTTCTCCGAGATCGGCTATCAGCACCAGATTCTCGACATCACCCTCGACGGCGAAACCCTGCTCAGCGTCGAACCGAAACTGATTCCCCGCGCAGTCAATCTGCAACGGATCGGCCCTGCGCCATTGGCGGACATCTTGTTGCAACTGGCCGACCTGCCCAACATCGACCTGCTGGCCGACTACCAGCGCCAACCCTGGCTGGAAGTCCGTGTGCGCCTCGACGAGCCGCAGCCCGACTTGCGCCATCAAGTGGAAACTGCGCTGCAAGGCAAGGCCGTGCGTCTGGTGCGCATTGCGGCGGAATACGCGGGCAACGGCAGCCGCGAAGGCGCCGATGACGGTGCTGCATTGGTTGAACTGGACCAGCTCACGCCTCAAGAACTGTTCAGCCGCGCCTGGCAGGACAACTACGGCAGCGAGGTCGACGAGCAAACCCTGAAGGACTTTGCCGAACTGCTGCAGGACGTACAGATGGAGAGCGAACAGCCATGAAAATCCTCGCGATCCGCCTGAAAAACCTCGCCTCCCTGGCCGGCCCGTTTGAAATCGACTTCACCGCCGAACCCTTGGCCAGCGCCGGGTTGTTCGCCATTACCGGGCCGACCGGCGCGGGCAAAAGCACCTTGCTCGACGCCCTGTGCCTGGCGCTGTTCGGTGCCGTGCCGCGTCTGAACAACACCGGGCGCGACGCCAAGGTGCCGGACGCCGATGGCGAAATCGGCACCGGCGACCCGCGCACCCTGCTGCGTCGCGGTACCGGTGAAGGCTATGCCGAAGTGGATTTCGTCGGCGTCGATGGCCGCCGTTATCGCGCACGCTGGGAAGCCAACCGCGCCCGCGAAAAGGCTGGTGGCAAGCTGCAAGCCAGTCGCCAGAGCCTGCGCGATATCGATCAGGATCAACTGCTGGCGAGCCAGAAAGGTGAATACAAAGCTCAACTCGAAACCGCACTGGGCCTGAACTTCGAACAGTTCACCCGCGCCGTGCTGCTCGCGCAAAGCGAGTTCAGCGCGTTCCTCAAGGCGGACGACAACGACCGTAGCGAACTGCTGGAAAAACTCACTGATACCGCGCTTTACACACGACTGGGTCGCCGCGCCTTCGACAAGACCAAAGAAGCCCGCGAAGCCCACAAGCTGTTGCAGGATCAGGCCAGCGGTGTCACACCGCTGTCGCCCGAGGCCCGCGCCGAACTCGACGAACGCTTCAACGCCGCGCAACAACAACAGAAGTTACAACAGGCGCAACTCAAGCAGCTTGAGCTTCAGGACGCCTGGCTGAAAGAACTGCGCCGTTTGCATGACGCGCAACTGGCCGCCGCCGAACAACTGCACGGTGCCCAACAAACCTGGGAAAGCCTGTCCGGCGAGCGCTTGAAACTGACCCGCCTCGAACAGCTCGCCCCGCAACGGCACCAGTTCGCCCGCAAGGCCGAGGTCGATTCGCTACTGACGCCCCTGGCAGCGCAAATTGCCCAACATACCCGGCAGCATGGCGAACTCAGCGAGCGTCAGGCACAACTGGAGCAACAGCTCAGCGTAACCCGGCTCGCCTTGAGCGAAGCGCAGCAACAGCAAACCGAATGCGCGCCGTTGTTGCGTCAGGCCTTTGAGGAACAAAGCACCCTCGCCCGCCTGGCCAAAGACGCCACCCTCAGCGCTGAAGCCAGGCACAACGCCGAACAGGCTTGCACCCAGGGCCAGAGCGCGATCCAGACCTTGCACGAGCAACAGACCCGAGCTGCCGAACACTTGCAGCGCATGGCGGCGGAGCTTGCACAAAGCGCTCATCTGGCGCCGTTGAGCCATGCCTGGAATGCTTACCGTGATCGTCTGCAACAGCTGATGTTGATCGGCAATCGACTGAACAAAGGTCAGGCCGAACTGGCGGGCCTGGAGCAAAACGCCACGCGAAGCACTGAAGCGCTCACCGCGCAGAAACAGCAACTGGAAGTGCTGTTCAAGGAGGCCGGCGCCGAACCGGATGCTGTCGCCGAGCAGATCGGCATTCTCGGCAGCCTGTTGCAGGACAACCGCAAGCAACTGCGTGCCATCGAGGACCTGACACGCCTCTGGGACCGCCAGCAAGACCTCGACAAACGTGGCGCCGAGCTGCAGCAACGCCAGATCGCCGCGCAACTGGAACGTGAGCGCCTGACGCAGGAAGGGGTAAAAGCCAAGGCTGAACTCGCCGTGGCTGAGCAGACCCTGACCGTCACCCGCGAACTGCTGGAGCGCCAGCGTCTGGCCCGCAGCGCCAGTGTCGAAGAGCTGCGCGCGCAGCTACAGGATGACCAGCCTTGCCCGGTCTGTGGCAGCAACGATCATCCTTATCATCAGCCCGAAGCGCTGTTGCAAAGCCTTGGCCGCCACGATGAAGGCGAACAGGCCACGGCACAAAAAGCGGTTGACCAGCTCAAGGAAAAGCTCACCGAACTGCGTGCGGAAGTGGGCGGACTGATCGCTCAGCAAAAGGAACTGCTGCAACAGCAGGAACACCTGGCGACCCAGCAGCAAGCGCTTGCGCCGAGCCTTGCAGCACATCCGTCAGCCGCGCAGCTACTGAATCAGGACACCGAACAACGCAGCGCCTGGCTCAGCCAGCAAAACAGTCAGTTGAACCAAAGCATCAGCCAGGATGAACAACGGCAAACCGCCCTGCTCACCCTGCAACAGGATGCGGCGCGCCTGACCCAACAATTGCGTCACGCCGAAACCGCGCACCAGCAAGCGGCCCAGCAGCTGGACAATCAACAGCGCGAGCTGGGCAACGATCGTCAGCGCCTGGACGAAGAACTCTGCGCGTTCGCCAGCCTCTTGCCGGCGGATACATTGGAAGCGCTTCGCGTTGAGCCCGCCGCGACCTTCATGCAGCTTGATCGACAGATCGCCGAGCGTCTGGCTCAACTTGATCAACAAAAGGAAGAGCTGACCGAACAGCAGCAGCGTCAGCAAAACCTCGAGAAGGAACAGGATCGGCAGCAGACCCGCGTGCAGCAACTGCAAACCGCCGAGCAGCAGTTCAAAGCCCTGGCCGAGCAACAACAGGCATGCCAGCACACCCTCGAACAGTTGCTCGGATCGCACAGCAGCGCCGAGCATTGGCAGCAGCAACTGGAACTGGCGGTAGAACAGGCGCGTAACGCTGAAACCACGACCGCCACGGAACTGCAAAACGTACTCACCCAACTCGTACGAATCGCCGCCGAGCTGAAAGCACAGCAAGAGCGTTTGCAAGCGCTGGAAAGCGAGAACGGCGAACTCGCCGGCAAAATCACCGACTGGCGCGCCCGCCATCCAGAACTGGATGACGGAGGTCTTGAAGACCTGCTGCGGATTGACGACGCCCAGGTCAGCGACCTGCGCCAACGCTTGCAGCACAGCGAAAAGGCCATTGAACAGGCCAGCGTCCTGGTACAAGAGCGCGACAAGCGTTTGCTCGATCATCAGGCGCAACATAACGGCAATCTGGACGACGAACAGCTCGCCAGCGCCCTCACCGAGTTGCAGAGCCAGTTCAACGTCAGCGAGCATCTATGCGCCGAACTGCGCGCCGAGCAGGCCGAAGACCAGCGCCGGCAGAACGCCAATCAGGCCCTCGCGCAACAAATCGCCGACGCCTACTCCGAGTACCAGCGCTGGGCGCGCTTGAACGCGTTGATCGGATCCGCCACCGGCGACACCTTCCGCAAGATCGCCCAGGCCTACAACCTCGACCTGCTGGTGCACCACGCCAACGTGCAGTTGCGGCAACTGGTGCGACGTTATCGCCTGAAACGCGGCGGCAGCATGTTGGGGTTGCTGGTGATGGACACCGAGATGGGCGACGAACTGCGCTCGGTGCATTCGTTGTCCGGCGGCGAGACGTTCCTGGTGTCGCTGGCCCTTGCTTTGGGCTTGGCGTCGATGGCGTCGAGCACGTTGAAAATCGAATCGTTGTTCATCGACGAAGGCTTCGGCAGCCTAGATCCGGAATCCCTGCAACTGGCCATGGACGCCCTCGACGGCTTGCAGGCTCAGGGACGCAAGGTCGCGGTGATTTCCCACGTGCAGGAAATGCATGAGCGAATTCCCGTGCAGATCCAGGTGCGCCGTCAAGGCAACGGCCTGAGCACGCTGGAGGTGAAATGACCACGCTGTATTCCTTCCGTCGCTGCCCGTACGCCATGCGGGCGCGCATGGCCCTGCGCTATTCGGGTGTCGCCGTGGATATCGTCGAAGTCAGTCTGAAGGCCAAGCCCGCCGAAATGCTTGCGCTGTCGAGCAAGGGCACGGTGCCGGTGCTGAGCGTTGACGGTCAGGTGATCGATGAAAGCCTGGCGATCATGCGCTGGGCACTGGCCCGGCACGATCCTCAGGATTGGTTGCTCAAGGATGATCCGCAGGGCCGCCAAGCGATTGCCGAGCTTATTGAAGAGAACGATCAGGTCTTCAAGCTGCATCTGAATCGCTACAAATACGCCGAGCGCTATCCCGAACAGCCGATGACGTTTTACCGCGCCGAGGGCGAAGTGTTTTTGCGTCGGCTCGATGAGTTGCTGGAGGGTCGCGATTATTTGCTGGCCGAACACCCGAGTCTGGCGGATGTGGCGCTGATGCCGTTCGTACGGCAATTCGCCCATGTTGATCGCGAGTGGTTTGCGCAGACGCCCTATCAACGATTGCAGGCCTGGTTGCAAAGGTTCCTGGAGTCTGAATTGTTCACATCAATCATGAAGAAATAACACGGCTTTCGTGGCGAGGGAGCTTGCTCCCGCTCGGCTGCGCAGCAGTCGTAGATTTTTTAGGGCCGCTTCGCGGCCCAGCGGGAGCAAGCTCCCTCGCCACAATGGTTAGTGCTTACGCCAGGACTTCGCACATGCCTAAGGCCGAGCAATCGACCTGGAACGGGCCAAAAAAACCTTCCTCAGGCTTGAGCGGTGGATTACCGGCAAGCATCCCCATGGCCTTGGCGGTCTCGATGTTGCGCGCGATGTTGTGGTTGGCCTCCATCGCCCGTGCCACCCCACCTATCGAACCTTGCCCGATCCCTAGCAACGAAAATCCATTAGTGATGAAAGCCAGGAAGGCGATGATCAACAGCTTGCATCTGTTCATGCTCCGCCGACTCCTGCAAGTTCAGCCTGATCGACCATCGCGTTTTGCGCACGGTGTTCAAACTGGATGCCAGGATGTGCGACTTGAATAGGCGCTTCGACAGATTGCCGCGACTGCGGCGAGAGGCTGATAACCAGCACCATGACCAGGTAAAGACCAATAGCCACATAGGCGCCGTGTTTGGCAGAAGTGATGATTGCGCGGGCCATGATGAACTCCGTGGACATGTTTCAGAGCCCACAGAATCGTTCAAAAAAGCATCAGCCACCAACAACGCCTGTCTATAACGATTATCAGCGGCGTTGATCATTAAGCCGCGCTATCTCAGTCTTCGATAAAACTCATCAAGCGCTCACGGGTAGCCTCAGGCTCACCGGAAATGGGCTCCGCTGCGGACAAAATCGGGGTGGAATAGAGAAACAGAAGTACCACAGCCAGACGCATTGCCATATTGTCGATCCTTTTCTAGTGAAGGAGTCAATAAATCCGCGTCAAATTTAAACCCGAGGCAATGTGATATCAAGCAATGGATTGATGGCAATATGATGCTGTCGTAAATGCGTTATGCAGGAGCGACATCACTTCAGTGCTTTTCCACCGTTAACGGTTGATCGGCAAGTGACTTCGCTCCTGCATAAAAGGTGCAGGGATAAACTTTCAGTGCTGGGTTTTGTGGTCCAGCGCGGCGTAAAAGTTGGCGCTCTGTTGCAGGTATTTCTGGGTGTAGCTCTGGGTGTGGGATTTTTTGTCGCTGATTTCAACGCTGGCACTGGCAGGCAGCGCAACGGTGGCAGAGATGGCGGACGCGGCGATTACGGAGAAGAGATTGAAGTTCATGTGGGTATTCCTCGGAGTCAGTTGGCTTGCTTGCCCGGTGGGGCCGTGAAGCAAACTTAACCCCCGAGGAACGAGGCCTTGAAATGCTTTGTAGCATTACCACATATCAGCCTCATTGATAGAAAGCTACAGGCCCCAAGAACCGGGGCCTGCGGTCTATTGTCGCACCAGAAACTTGAGGTCGCTCGGCGCGTCCATGGGCAGTTTCTGTACGGTTTTACCCAGCAAACCGGTCTTGGCATCGCGTTCGACGACGACAATCTGGTTGCTCTTCTGGTTGGCGATCAACAGAAACTTGCCACTCGGATCGAGGCTGAATTCCCGTGGATGGTCACCTTCCACTGCGCGTCGTTGCAATTCCTTGAGATGCCCGGTCGCCGGATCGATGGCAAATGTCAGCAGCTGATTGGCGGTGCCACGATTGCTGACGTAGAGGAACTTGCCATCGGTTGATGCGTGCAGCGCGGCCGCCGCCTTGTCCGAAACCGGCTGACCAGCCGCCAGATCGACCATCTGCGTTTGCTCAAGCGTGCCGTCGCGGTAATCGAATACCGCCACTTGCGCGCTCATTTCCATGGTCAGCCAGGCATGCTTGCCATCGGCGCTGAACAGCAAATGACGCGGTCCGCTGCCCGGTGGTAACTGCACGAACGCCGGCTTGGCCGGGGTCAATGGCAGATCGGGATTGGCCTTGGGATTGAAGTGGTAGACAAAAATCTTGTCTGCCCCCAAATCATTGGAGAACACGAACTTGCCGTCCGGCGAAGGGATCGTCGAATGCACATGCGCCGACATCTGCCGCTCGGGGTTTACCCTGCTGGCCGGGTGGCTGCTCATCTGCACCACCGGTTTGAGCGTGCCACCCGCGCCCACCGGCAACACTGCCAGGGTGCCGCCCGGATCTTCAGCCACCGAATAATTGCTGACGAACAAATGGCTGGCATCGGCGCTGAGGCTGGAATGGGTCGGCTCGTTGCCCAGGCTCTGCACCTGATTGATCAGGCTCAGTTCATGAGACTTGGGATCGATCGCATAACTGCTCACGCGCCCTACCGGATCGGCCTGGCCCGGACCGTTTTCATTGACCACGAACAACCGGCGCTGATCCTTGGACAGGGTCAGCCAGGACGGGTTTTCGCTGTTGATCACTTGCAGGGGTTTGCCGTTGATCTGGCCGGTGGCGCTATCGAAGTTCAGGCGATAGATGCCCTGGCTTTGGCCGGCGGTGTAGGAACCCACGAGCAATTGGTAATCGTCGGCGGAGGCGGACTGGACGCCCATTGCGCCGATGCTGCCGGCGATCAGCAGTGGCCAGAGGTTACGCATCCTCTTGGTCATCGTCGTCGTTATCGCCGCTGATGACGTCGCCGAGGCAGATCAAGCGGTGTTCGCCGCCGTTATCGTTGATCAGCCAACTTTGCAGAGTTGAATCGAAGGTGGCGGCCTGAACCTGCGCAGGGGTGAATTCCCAGTGCAGCGCGTTTCTACCGTCCATGCATTCGATATGCAGGTTGTCGTCTTCATCAAGGGCGAATTCAAAGGCGTGCAGCCCGTCGATTTCCACCATACCGCAGTGTTCGAGGGCATTGAGCAAAGTGTCTGTTTCAGCAGTCATGGCCGTAAATCTTTGAATGGGAAAGTCGCAATGATAGCTCATGCCCCCATTGATCGTTTACATCCCGCAACAGCGCGTTTGCAGCAAGCCTCACGCTGGCTCCACAAGCGTAAACCCTCGAATTGAGCTTTTTTATAAGGAACAGCCGAAACAAATGAATAATTGTCCACGCTGTGGTGTTCATGTTCGCTGGGCACCAAAAAGAGCTTTTGCGACCCGTTCGACGTCCCAAGCCCGATGACCTGTGGAGCCTTTTCCATGAATTGCCGATTTTCAATTTTCGCCGCGCCACTGGCGCTTTTCGTCGCGTTGTCCAGCACGTTGGCCCTGGCCAATGGCGAGGAAGACACACCCGCCAAACCCCAGTGCCCCAAAGGTCAGGTTTTCGACAGCAAGGCGCGCAAATGCGTCTTGCAGACCAGCAAACGAGTACCGGACGCCGACCGGACCGACTATGCCTATCAACTGGCCAAGGACGGGCGGTACGAAGAAGCCCTGACCCTGCTTGATACACTTCAGCAACCCGACACCGCCAAAGCCTTGAACTATCGCGGCTACGCCACGCGTAAACTGGGGCGCACCGATGAAGGTATCGGTTATTACCTGCAATCGGTCAAGCTCGACCCGCAGTACGCCAAGGTCCGCGAATACCTGGGCGAAGCCTACGTCATCAAGGGCCGGTTGGACCTGGCCAAGGAACAGTTGCAGCGCATCGAATCGATTTGCGGCAACACGTGCGAGGAGTATCAAGATCTCGCCGAAGCGATTAACGACTCATCGAAAACCTGACACCCCGAGCGGACGGAGGTCCCTATCGCCAGCGATCAGGCAATACGCACAGAACTGAGTCAGCACCTGGCGTGTTTATGGCGCTACGGCCTGCTGTTGTCTCGACAACGGCATGTCGCCGAAGACCTCGTGCAGGCGACCTGCGTACGGGCGCTGGAACGTGCCGGGCAGTATGTGGCGGGTACCCGCATGGATCGATGGCTGATGAGCATTCTGCATTCAATCTGGATCAACGAAGTGCGCGCACGCCGTGTGCGCCACGGCCAGGGCAGCATCGATGGAGAGGAAGTCT
Organism: Pseudomonas fluorescens; assembly: GCF_000802965.1. Classification (GTDB taxonomy): domain Bacteria; phylum Pseudomonadota; class Gammaproteobacteria; order Pseudomonadales; family Pseudomonadaceae; genus Aquipseudomonas; species Aquipseudomonas fluorescens_A. The sequence goes on from NZ_JSAK01000002.1 coordinate 376,572, forward strand.
TGTCGTTCGACGGTGAACAGGTCGCGCAAACTCATGTCCTCGCGGCGCAGGTCATTCGCCGCGTCGACGCGTTACCCGAAGCCCAGCGTGAAACGGTGTTTCTGGCTTACGTCGAAGGCCTGTCCTACCGCGAAGTGGCCGAGGTGTTGCAAGTGCCCATTGGCACCGTGATGAGTCGCTTGGCAGCGGCCCGGGTAAAACTGGCCGAATACCCGCCGTTGCAAGCCGTGCCCAACCCTTTCACCGGAGAACGTCGATGAACGCGAAACTCTCGGATGAGCAACTGGTGGCCTACCTCGATAACCAGCTCGATACCGAACAGCGCCAGCGCATCGACGCCGCCATTGCCGAGGACCCGATGCTCGGTCTGCGCCTGCAATGGCTGAACCGCAGCAGCTTGCCGTTCAAGGATGCCTACAAGGATTTGAGTCGGCAGGCACCGGTCGATCGCCTGCAAGCCATGCTCGACACCCTGCCCTCGCCCGCCCGTCCGCAGCTCAGTCGACGCAGATTCCTCGCGGTCGCCGCCGGATTGGTGGTCAGTGGCGTCCTCGCGGACCGTCTTTTCCTCGGCTGGCAAGCCAGCCAGGAAGACAGCAATTGGCGCGGACTGGTCGCTGATTACATGGTGCTCTACGTGCCGCAAACCCTGGATCACTTGCCCAACGATGAAGCCGCGCAACAGTCGCAACTGCGCACCATCGATACGCTCCTGGGCTTGAACCTGAAACCGGCGCAACTGACCCTGCCACGGGCAGAATTCAAACGCGCGCAAATCCTCGAATACGATGGCGTGCCGATCGCCCAGATCACCTACCTGGACCCAGTCCACGGGCCTATGGCGTTGTGTGTGACGCTGTCCGACACGGGCAGTCGGCATTTTGCCCGGGAACGTCGGCACGGGATGAACATTGTCCATTGGGCGGACATGCAGCATGCGTGGATGCTGATCGGGCGAAACCCGGTGACGGAGCTGGAGGCCATGGCCAAGACATTGCGCGGCCGCCTGAGTGCATGATCAATCGCCACCTGTGGCGAGGGAGC
>NZ_JSAK01000002.1:377883-378157 GCF_000802965.1 Pseudomonas fluorescens
CAGTCGGCCAGATCTGCTGTGTTTAACCCGCCACCTGTGGCGAGGGAGCTTGCTCCCGCTCGGCTGCGCAGCAGTCGTAAATCCTATGAACCGGATGTGATTGGAAGGACGCCGGGGGCCGCTTCGCGACCCAGCGCGAGCAAGCTCGCTCGCCACGGAACGGTCGGCCAGATCTGCTGTGGTTAACCCGGCACCTGTGGCGAGGGAGCTTGCTCCCGCTCGGCTGCGCAGCAGTCGTAAATCCTATGAACCGGATGTGATTGTAAAAATGCCG